>CAWJMR010000038.1:0-147284 GCA_963843965.1 uncultured Gemmatimonadaceae bacterium | reverse complement strand
TTGTTATGTCCTCTACTGGTTCGGTTGCGTATTGCTGGTTTCGACGAAGACGTGGTCCGTGAACTCAAGCGCGCGTATCGCTTCTGCTTCCGCTCCGATCTCAACCTCGGACAGGGCGTCGAGAAGGCGCGCGCCGAGTTGGCGATGCTCCCTGAAGTACAGCACTTTCTCGATTTCATCGAAGCGAGCCAGCGAGGGGTTGGATTCTGAGAACCACGATCATGACCCCGGAGTCGCGCGCCTTCTCGAAGAGCGACGCGCCGCGCGTCGGCGTGGTGGGCGCTGGTGGTTTGGGGGTGCACCATGTGCGCATCCTTCGCGATCTGTGCGGCGATCGCTTCGCCGGATTTGTCGATGAGAATCCCGGTCGCGCGGCCGAAGTGGCCACGCAGCACGGCGTCCGTGTCTATCCGTCGCTCGACGCCATGCTGGACGACGTGGATGCCGTCTCGATCGTGGTGCCGACGACCGCGCATCATGCGGTGGCGTCGGCTGCGCTCGATCGTGGCAAGCACGTGTTCGTCGAGAAGCCGTTCACGGTCACGCTGGCGGAAGCCGACGATCTCCTCGCGCGGGCGCGCGCGGCTGGTGTGTTGCTGCAAGTCGGTCACGTGGAGCGGTTCAATCGCGCCGTTCGTGCAGCGATGCCCTTTGTCGACGGGCCGCGTTTCATCGAGAGCGACCGACTCGCCCCATTCAACCCTCGCGGCTCCGATGTGGCGGTCGTGCTCGATCTGATGATCCACGACCTCGATCTCGTTCACACGCTCGTTGGACTTCGCGTGGCGGACGTGCAGGCCATGGGCATGCCGGTGCTCACGCCGCAGATCGACATCGCCAACGCGCGCCTCACCTTTGCCAACGGCGCCGTGGCGAACATCACCGCGAGCCGTGTCTCCCGGGAGCGGCTGCGGAAGCTCCGCATCTTTCAGCGCAGCGGTTACATCTCGCTCGATCTCGCGGCGGGGACCGGCGAGTTCTTTCGGTTGCGCGGAGATTTCGATCCGATGTTGCTCGCGCGCGCGCCCCGAGCGATCGAGGAGTTCGTGGAGCGAGTGCCCCTCGAGGCACCGGAGGGCGAGCCGCTCGTGCTCGAACTGTCGCAGTTCCTCGGTGCGATCGCGGGACGCAATCCCGTTGCCGTGACCGGTGAGGAAGGGCGCGAAGCGCTCGAGGCGGCGCTCCGCATCGTGACGGCGATCGAAGCGGCGCAGCAAGTGATGCGCGCCTCCGACGAGTCAGCACGTGCGTGAGATTCTGTTCGTCGTCGGTGAGGCGTCCGGCGATTTGCACGCGGGGAAAGTGGCGGAAGCGCTGCGCGTGATGTCACCGGAGTTGAAGATGGTCGGCATTGGCGGCGGCCACATGCGCGCCGCCGGTGTCGAGATCATCGAGGATGTCGAGAATCTGGCGGTCATGGGCTTCGCCGAAGTCGTCCGGCACATTCCCAAGCACTATGCGTTGCTCGGCCGATTGCGTGAGCGCATCAACAGCGGACGCGTGGCGCTGGTGGTATTGCTCGACTATCCCGGCTTCAACCTCAAGGTCGCGGACGTCGCGAAGAAGGCCGGGGTACCGGTGCTGTACTACATCACGCCGCAGGTGTGGGCGTGGGGCGCCGGCCGCCTACCGAAGCTGGCCCGTGTGGTGACGAAGGCGGCCTCGATTCTTCCGTTCGAAGAAGGACTGCTGCGTCGTCACGGTGTGGACGCGACGTTCGTGGGACATCCGCTGCTGGATCGCGCCCAGTCGTTGCCCACGCAGGCGGAGGCACGCGCGGCCCTTGGACTTCCCGCGGATGGGCCCATCCTCGCGGTGTTTCCTGGATCGCGGCGTGCGGAATTGGCGCGCCATCTGAAGCCGTTCATGGAAACGGCCACGCTGTTGCAGGCGCGCATTCCGGGACTGCACGTGGTCGTGAGCGTCGCGCCGACGGTGCAGATCAGCGAAGCGGACTGTCCGTTCCCACGCGTGCATGGCGCATCGTTCAACGTGCTGCGCGCGGCCACGGCCGGTCTCCTCAAGAGCGGTACCACCACACTCGAAGCCGCGGTCGCTGGGTTGCCACACGTGATCGGGTACCGCACCAGTGCCATTACGTACGCGATCGCGCGTCGCGTCGTGAAGATCCCGCACATCGGACTGGTCAACGTGGTCGCGCACCGCGAGGTGTCGCGCGAGTTCGTGCAGGATGCGTTCGAGCCGAGTCGAGTGGCCGATGCACTGATGCCATTGCTCGATGTGCACAGCGCGGCGCGTGCGGAAGCGGAGACTGGACTCGGCGAAGTGCGCGGTATGCTGGGCACACCCGGCGCGTCCGAGCGCGTGGCGAACATGATTCGTGAGCTCGTCGCCGCCAGGCCGGCGTGATGTCCGACCGCGACGTGCCGGAATGCAACGTGCCCGATCGCGAGCCGGCCGCGCCGCGCACGTCGGCGGCCGCCTTCGACTGGCGCACGCGAGTCGCGATCACGCTTGGCACGTGGGTGTTGTATGCGCTGGGGGCGACGTGGCGTGTGAAAGTGCACGGCCGGCAGGCGTTGCTTGATCGCAAGCCCGGGGACCCGCGCGTCGTGCTCACGCTCTGGCACGGCCAGATGCTGCCGATCTTGTGGGCGCACCGTCAGCCTACGGGCGTGATGATCAGCGAACACAAAGACGGAGAGATCATCGCGCGCATCGTGGGCACGTTCGGATTCTTCGGCGTCCGCGGATCATCGTCACGCGGTGGCACGCGGGCGCTGCTCGAGGCGGTGCAGGTGCTCAAGCGCGGTGCCGACATGGCGATCACGCCGGATGGACCGCGAGGCCCGCGTCACAGCTTTGCCGCGGGCGCGCTGGTGCTCGCACATCGGGCGGGGGCGCCGGTGGTATCGCTCGTGGCCCACGTCGATCGGAAGTGGCAGTTGCGGAGCTGGGACGGCTTCGAGATTCCGAAGCCCTTCGCGCGCGTGACGATCGAGTATGGCGAACCGGTGCTGTTGAGCGATGCGGACGTGCGTGCGGTGGCCGCGCGCACCGACGAGTTCGCCCAGCGGATGCGCGACGCGGTCGCACATGTGGAAGCGCTCGCTGCCGCAGCGGCGAGCGCGTGACGGGATGAGCCTTCGGAGCGGCGGGCGCGCGTTCGTCTCGTACGTCTGGAGTGCTGACGCGGTTGGCGCGCGTCTCGTGCGCACCGCCGTGACGCCCTTCAGTTGGCTCTTCGGCGCGATCGTGGCGCGTCGCAATGCGCGGTACGATGCGCGCGTGCGCGACCACGCGGTCCCCGCCGCCGCGCTGCCCGCGCTGTCGGTGGGAAATCTCACGGTGGGAGGCACCGGGAAGACGCCGGTCGCCTCCTGGTTCGTCTCGCGGCTGAAGGCAGCGGGAGCGGCGCCGGCGCTGGTGTTGCGCGGCTACGGGGACGATGAGTGGCGCGTGCACGGACTGCTGACGCCCGGCGTGCCGGTGGTGGTCGCGCCCGAGCGCGCCATCGGGCTCGTGACGGCGCGGAGCAAACAGTGCGATTGCGCCGTGCTCGACGATGCCTTCCAGCATCGCCAAGTGTCGCGCGTGGTGGATGTGGTCCTCGTAAGCGCGGATGCGTGGCGGGAACCCGTTCGCCTGCTACCGAGCGGACCGTTTCGGGAGCCGCTCGAAAGCCTGACGCGCGCGTCGGTGGCGGTCATCACCGTCAAGGCGGCGGCTGGCGAGCGCGTGCAGGCCGTCCGGGAGGCGATCCGCGCGGCGGCGCCGGGTGTGCCTATAGCGCAGGTACGGTTGGCCCCGGGTACCATCCGCCTTGCCGCCACAATCGCTGGCGGACCGGGGGTGCCACGCGGCCTGCAGCACGACCTGACGTGGCTTCGGGGGCGAAAACTCCTGCTGGTCAGTGCGATCGCCGACCCTGACGCGTTTCGGCGCCAGATGGAGGCCGCAGGGGCCGTGGTCGCGCATCACGCGGTGTATCCGGACCATCACGATTTCGGAGCCGGCGACCTGGCGGACATCGTGGCACGGGCCGATCCCTCAGTCGAGGTGCTCTGTACCCTCAAAGATGCCGTCAAACTGGTGCCGCTTTGGCCTCGCGCCGGGGCCGCGCTTTGGTATGTTTCCCAGACTGTGGTGGTCGAGCAAGGCGCCGAGATACTGGATCAGGCTATCGCCCGAGTATTGGCGGCGCGCAGGGCCACCACTCCCACCGCCGGCTGAGTCCGGCCTAAAATACCTGGCGAAATGGCTATCGACCTCCTCCGCCTGCCGACGGACAGTATTGTCCGCCCGGACAAGGACAGGTTCCTGAACGAAGAGAATCCGTTCGAAGCGATGATGTCTCGCTTCGACCGCGCCGCCGAGCTGCTCGACCTCGAGCCCGGCATCTACAAGATTCTTCGCAATCCTGAAAAGCAGCTGATCGTTTCGGTGCCCGTGCAGCTCGACAACGGGGACGTGGAAGTGTTTACGGGCTACCGCGTGTTGTACAACACGTCGCGTGGTCCGGCCAAGGGCGGCATCCGCTTCGACATGAAGGTGACGCTCGAGGAAGTGAAGGCGCTCGCCGCGTGGATGACGTGGAAGTGCGCCGTGGTAAATCTGCCCTTCGGTGGTGCCAAGGGCGGCGTGATCTGCGACCCGCTCACCATGAGCGTTGGTGAACTCGAGCGTGTGACGCGCCGCTACACCAAGGGCATCATTTCCCTGCTCGGGCCCGACACCGATGTGCCCGCACCGGATGTGAATACGAACGAGCGCGTGATGGCCTGGGTCATGGACACGTACTCCATGCACGTGGGACGCACCGAGAACGCCGTCGTGACGGGTAAGCCGATCGAGATGGGCGGCTCGCAGGGTCGCCGTGAAGCCACGGGTCGTGGCTGCATGCTCGTGACGCGCGAGGCGCTCGATCACCTCGGACTGTCGATGAAGGGCGCGACGGTCGCGGTGCAGGGCTTCGGCAACGTCGGATCCACGGCCGCCAAGCTCATGGCCGCCGAGGGCTGCAAGATCGTGGGCATCGGCGATCGGGCCGGATCGTTCTACAACGCGAAGGGCATCGATGTCGACGCCGCGATTGCGTATGTGCAGAAGCATCGCTCGCTCGAGGGCTTCACCGGCGCCGAGATGATCGACGCCGACACGTTGCTGACGCTCGACGTGGACGTGCTGGTGCCGGCCGCACTCGAGAATGTCATCACGACGAAGAATGCGGCCCGTATCCGCGCCAAGGTGATCTGCGAAGGCGCCAACGGTCCGACCACCGCCGCCGCTGATCCGATTCTCGACGAGAAGGGCATCTTCGTGATCCCGGACATTCTGGCCAACGCGGGCGGCGTGACGGTGTCGTATTTCGAGTGGGTGCAGGATCGCATGGGCTACTTCTGGTCGGAGGCCGACGTCAACGAGCGACTGGGTGGCATCATGACCCGCAGCTTTCAGGATGTCCTCTCGCTCTCGAAGCAGCATCGCGTGAACATGCGCACGGCGGCGTACATGCTGTCGATCAGTCGCGTGGCCACCGTGCATCGTCTGCGCGGCATCTACGCGTGAGTGGTGACGCGGCGTCGGATCCGGAATCATGCGGATCACGCTGCTGGTAATCGGCCGGCCCCGCCACGCGGGGCTGGCCGATGCCATTCGGGACTACGAGACGCGAGCGGCGCGCTACTGGCCGCTCGATGTGATCGAGGTCAAAGAGGAATCGGGACGCGGACTCACGCCGGCGCTGGTCATGGATCGAGAGGCTGAGCGTCTGTCCGAGCGCATCCCGGCCGATGCACAGATCGTCGCGTGCGATCCGGGTGGGGAATCAATGGACTCCACCCGATTCGCCGGCTGGCTGCAGGATCAGCGGGAACAGGCGCGTAGCGTGGCCTTCGTGATCGGCGGGGCGCATGGTCTCGGCGAGTCCGTCCGCGGCCGGGCGGCCCGCCGATTATCGCTGGCCCCATGGACGTTGCCGCATGAGGTAGCGCGGCTGGTGCTCTCGGAGCAATTGTACCGGGCGGGCACCATCATTCGAGGCGAACCGTACCACAAGTGAGCAGAGGGCGTGACTGTCCGTGAACCAGTTCCGATGTCGGTAGATGGCGTGATCGTACGCACGGCCCAGCTGGGTGGTAGCTCGCTTTCTCAAGCGGTGCAGCGCGGCGACGTCGGCGCGGAGTGGTACTCCCATCGGCCCAACTCGCCGGAAGCGTGGCGCGCCCATGCGTTGCAGGTGCGTGCCTCACTGGACGGCTTTGACTGGCTCACGACGCTGGCGCCGGCCTTCGCGGCCACTGGAGCCGCTGCCGATCGCCTGGCACAGGCCGCCGCTCGTGGCGTCGTCGTCACCACGGGGCAGCAGCCCGGCCTGTTCGGTGGGCCGGCGTATACCTGGAGTAAGGCGCTGAGTGCGCTGGCGCTGGCGGACGAGTTGTCGGCGGCGATCGACATGCCGGTGGCACCCGTGTTCTGGGCCGCCACCGATGACGCCGATTGGATGGAGGCCGCGGTCACCCACGTGGCGACGGCACGTGGCCTCCAGTCGCTGTCACTCTCGGGACAGCCCACTGAAGGCGTCGCCATGGCCGACGTGCCGCTCGGCGACCTGACCGCTGCCCGAGCCGCGCTCACCACCGCCTGCGGCTCCGCCGCGCAGGCGAGCGTACTCGACGCCGTCGATGCGGCGTATGTGCCGCACGCCACCGTGGGCGCGGCGTACGTGCAGCTGCTCCGGTCGCTGCTCGAACCGCTCGGCATCGCGGTACTCGACGCGTCGCATCCGGCGTTTCGCATTGCGTCGGATCGCTTTCTGCGCCACGCGCTCACGTCCGCGGCTTCTGTCTCGGAAGCGTTGTCGGCCCGTACCCAAGCGATCGAGACCGCCGGCTACGCGCCGCAAGTCGACGTCATCGACAGCCTGTCACTGGTATTTCACACAGGCTTGGTGTCGAACGGTGACGGTGTCCAACGCGTGCGCGTGCGGGTACCGGTGGCGGAAGCGGCCACGGTCGCCCGTGAAGCGGAACCCGGTACCCTTGGCGCGAACGTGCTCCTCCGTCCGGTCTTGGAGCGGTCGCTGCTGCCGACGTTGACGTATCTCGCGGGGCCGGGTGAGCTGGCGTATTTCGCGCAGGTCTCGCCGATCGCGTCAGCGCTTGGCGCACCCGCGCCAGTGGCGTCTCCGCGCTGGGCCGGCGAAGTGATCGACGGCGATGCGTATCGCGCCCTCGACCGCCTTCGACTGTCAGAGGCGATTCTTCGCGATCCGCACGCCGCCGAACAGCAGCTCGCACAGCGCCTGCTCGACGACGGCATCAGCGACACGCTCGAGCGGCTCCGAGTCGCGATCGACGCGCAGCTCCGTGCGCTGCGCGACAGTGTCGACGGTGCCGGTGCGCCGGTCAGCCACGACGTGATCGCCGGCCTTTCGCGCGACCTCACGCACCGCATCGACAAGTTCGAGCACCGCGTACTGGGCGGCGTGAAGCGAAACGAAGTCGACGCGATGCGCGAGCTCGCCTACGTGCGGGCGTCGTTGCGTCCGATGGGAAAGTCGCCGGAGCGCGTGCTCAATCTGCTTCCGTATCTCGCGCGATTCGGCGTCGGTCTGTTGCTTCGCCTTCGTGACGCGTCGCTACCGCACGCGCAGTCGCTCGTGCATGGAACGCGCGCCGACTCATGAGTGATGCCGGGGGCGGACGCTCCGCGTTCGTCGTTGGTGCGGGCATCCTGATCAGTCGTGTCGTCGGGCTCCTGCGGAACACGGCCTTCGCGTACTACTTCGGGTCGGGAGCGGCGTCGGACGCGTACAACGCGGCGTTCAAGATTCCGAATGCCGTGCGGAACCTGCTGGGTGAAGGGACATTGTCCGCGTCGTTCGTGCCGGTGTACAGCCGCATGCTCGTGCGCGACGACCCGAAAGCGGCGAAGGCGCTGGCCAACGCCGTCCTCGGCTTGTTGCTGGTCGCGGTGTCGCTGCTCACGCTGGCCGGCATCGCGGCCGCGCCGATTCTGACGACCGTGCTCGCGCCGGGCTTCGATCCTGCGACGCAGGCGTTGACCACGCGTCTCACGCGTGTGCTGTTTCCGATGACCGGGCTGATGGTACTCAGTGGCTGGTGTCTCGGGATTCAGAACTCGCACCGGCGGTTCTTCTGGTCGTATGCGAGTGCGGCACTCTGGTCGATTGCGCAGATCGCGCTGTTGCTGGTGTGGGGGAAGCGCGCTCCCGATGCGATGACGCTCGCCTATTGGCTGGCCTGGGCGACGCTCGGTGGCGCGGTCTTGCAGATCGCCGCGCAGCTGCCCGAAGTACTGCGTCTTGTCGGAACGATCCGTCCGTCGTTGGATCGGTCGGCCGAGGGCGTCATGCAGACGCTCCGCAATATTCTGCCGGTCGTGACGGCGCTCGGCGTCGTACAGATTTCGTCGTTCATCGACTTGCAGATCGCGTCGTATCTTCCGCATGGCGCGGCCACCAACATGTCATACGCGAACACGCTGGCGATGCTGCCGGTGTCGCTGTTTGGCGTGTCGGTTGCCGCGGCGGCGTTGCCGGAGTTCGCGCGTGACAGTGGGACACTCGCGCTCGAGGCGCTGCTCGAACGCCTTCGTGGCGGCTGGCAGCGCATTCTGTTCTACATCGTGCCCAGCGCCGTCGTGTTCATCACGCTCGGCGACTACTGCGTCGGCATTTTATATCGCGCCGGACGGTTCGGCCCGGCCGAACAGCAATCGGTGCATTGGGTGCTCGCGGCATACGCGGTCGGCCTCGTGAGCTTCGGTTCCGTGAAACTGCTCGGATCGGCATACTACGCATTGCAGGACTATCGCACGCCCCTCCGTGCCTCCATCGCGAGCATCATCGTGTCGGCTGCCGTGTCTATCGGCATCGCGGTCCCGATGCGTTCGTTGCCGATGGCCGCCGCGGGAATCGCGCTTGGCTCGGCGATGGGTTCGTACGTCAACCTCGCGATCCTGTCGCGCGGGCTGCGGCAGCGACTGGGAACGCTTTACACGCCCGCCATGTGGCAGGGGACGCGTCGCATCGCGTTCGCCTCGTTGGTGGCAGGGCTGCTGTCGGCGCTGTTGCGCGGGGCGCAGGAGCGTTGGTTTCCCGGCATGCATCCGCGGTTCGCTGGCGTTCCCGTGCTCGCAGGATTCGGTGCGACGTATCTGGTGGTTGCGTGGGCGATGGGCTCCGCGGAAGCAGCGCGGTGGCTCCGCCTCCCGGTACGCAAGGTGAGCGCATGAGTGCCGAGCACGATCAGCGGCTCAGTGATGCGCTGTTGGTACCGGAGGATGACTGGACCAGCGCCGCCATTGCGCGCGGCATGCCGGCCAGCGTCGCGCAGAAGTTGCCGCACCTCCCCGAGTCACCTGGCGTGTATCTGTGGAAGGATGCCGATGGACAGGTGCTCTACGTTGGGAAGGCGAAGCGACTGCGCTCGCGCGTCAAGAGCTACTGGGCGCAGGATCACCTGAGCAGTCCGAAAACGCGCGGGCTGATGCGCAAGGTCCGGGCGCTCGATACGATCGTCGTGCCAAGTGAAGCGCACGCGTTGATTCTCGAAGCGACGCTCATCAAGGAGTATCATCCGCGTTTCAACATCGCGCTCCGTGACGACAAGTCGTACCCGTACATCAAGGTCACGGTGCAGGAGCCGTTCCCGCGTGTGATCGTCACGCGTCGGCTTCAGGACGATGGGGCGCGGTACTTCGGGCCATACACGGACGTCGGCTCCATGCGTCGCGCGCTGAATGTGGTCAAGCGGATCTTCACGGTGCGGTCCTGTCACTACAACCTGCCGAAGGAGGCACCGGAACGCCCGTGTCTCGACTACTTCATCAAGCGCTGTCAGGCGCCGTGCGTCGGCTATCAGTCCACAGATGACTATCGCGCGATGATCGACGAAGTCGTCTGGTTTCTCGACGGACGCACGAGTGATGTCGTGCGCCATGTGCGCGAGCGGATGATGGACGCGTCGGAACGTCTCGACTTCGAGCGCGCGGGCGAGTTGCGCGATGCGCTGCGCCATCTCGAGAAGATGGAGGAGCCGACGGTTGTACTCGAAGTCGAAGGCGGCGACCGCGACGTGGTCGGTTATGCGCGCGACGGGGAGGACGCCTGTGTCGTGATCATGCGGATCCGCGGCGGCAAGCTGCTGGCGCGTGACCACCGCCTGGTGGAGCACGCCGAAGACGAGGAGGATGGCGCCGTCCTCGGCGCCTGCCTCGCGCAGTGGTATCGCACGGCGGAGGCCCGCGCGGCGGATCTGCTGGTGCCGTTCGATTTCGAGGATCGCGAGTCGCTCGAAGCCTCGCTTGACGGCACGAAGATCCGGATCCCGCAGCGCGGACCGCGTCGTGCGCTCGTCGACCTTGCCGACAAGAACGCGCAGCACCTGCTCGAGGAGTTCAAGCTGGCCGCGCTCGAGGCCGATGAACGCGCCGTCGATCCCGTGTACGAACTGCAGCGGGAGCTGGGGCTTCCGCGCTTGCCGCGTTCGCTCGTGTGCTTCGATATCTCCCACGCGCAGGGCACGGATGTCGTGGCAAGCGCGGTCTGGTTCGAGAACGGCCGCCCGAAGCGCGCCGAGTACCGCAAGTTCAAGATCGCGATCTTCGAGGGCAACGACGACTTCAAGTCGATGCATGAAGTCGTCACGCGATACTTCACGCGTCGCGTCACCGAAGAGCTGGTCCTCCCCGATCTTGCCGTGATCGACGGCGGTAAGGGACAACTTGGCGCCGCACGGGCCGCGCTCGATGCGCTCGGGATCACCTCGATCGGCTTGATCAGTCTGGCCAAGCGCGACGAAGAGATATTTTTGCCGGGTCGCAGCGATCCCGTGCGCCTGCCGCGTCGCTCGCCGGCGTTACGCATGCTGCAGCAGGCCCGCGATGAGGCCCACCGTTTTGCCGTCACGTTTCAGCGACAGAAGCGCGCGGCGCGTACGATCACGTCGGAGCTGTTGAAGATTCCCGGCGTGGGTCCCACGAAACGCCGGGCGCTTCTCACGGCCTTTGGCAGCGTGCAGGGAGTTCGCGAGGCCACGATCGAGCAGATCGCGGCCGTACCGGGCTTCGGCCCCGGCTCCGCAGCACGGCTGCTCTCCGCGCTGGGCGTTCCCTCCCGCGAGACTCCGTCGGATATTCCCAGCGTTCCGACTTCTGACGTTCCTCCCGACTCGACCCCCGAAGAATGACTTCTGCGACCTGGACTCTGCGCTGCTCCGCGTGCGATACGGCAGCCGATCGCGACCGCGCCTCCGTGTGCGGCGCGTGCGGACAGCCCCTCTTCGCGCACTACGCGCCGGTGCCGAAGGGGACACCGTTGGCCGATCGCTGGGATGCCTGGCGCTACGCGCCGTTCATGCCGCTCGAGACCGGCGAAGTGCCCGTGTCGCTCGGCGAGGGGTTGACGCCCATGATCGAGGCACCCGCGCTGGCTGCCGCGACCGGCGTGCGGCGCCTCTGGATAAAGGACGAATCGCAGAATCCGACGGTGTCGTTCAAGGCCCGTGGCATGAGCGCCGCCGTGACGCGCGCCAAGGCCCAGGGGTATCCTGGGCTCGTGGTGCCGACGGCCGGCAATGCCGGTGCGGCACTCGCGGCCTACGGCGCCGCAGCGGGCCTTCCCGTGCGAGTGTTCGCCCCGCGGACGACGCCGCGCCCGATTCTCGACACCATCGAGGCGCTCGGCGCCACCCTGGTGCGGATCGATGGCCACATCGGTGACGCGGGCAAGCTCGCGATCGCGTACGCGGCCGAATCGGGCTACTTCAACGTGTCGACGCTTCGTGAGCCGTACCGCGTCGAAGGCATGAAGACGATGGGTTTCGAAATGGCAGAGCAGCTTGGCTGGCGATTGCCCGACGCGCTGGTCTATCCGACCGGCGGAGGGGAGGGGACCATCGGCATCTGGAAGGCGATCAACGAGCTCATGGCTGGTGGTTGGCTGCCCGACGGGGCCAAGCAGCCTCGCTATGTGGTGGCGCAGGCGGCGGGATGCGCGCCTATCGCCCGCGCCTTCGCGGCCAATGAGGATCGGGCCACGCCGTGGGTCGATCCGGTGACCTACGCCAGCGGACTCCGGGTGCCGTCGCCGCTTGGCGACCGCCTGCTGCTCCGGGTGCTGCGCGAGACGAACGGCATCGCCGATACCGCGACGGAGGAGGCAATCCGGGACTGGACATTGCGCCTCGCCACCGCGACCGGTATCGATGCGGCCCCCGAGGGTGGCTGCGCGCTGTCGGTACTGCACGATGCGGTGACGGCGGGCACGCTGTCGGCCGATGCCGAAGTTGTGGTGTTCAATACCGGCAGCGGCGCTTCATACCGCGCCTGATCGCGCACGACGTCTATACTTCGCGCGATCGGTGTTGCACAGGTGGGACGAGGCGCGCGGTGAACCTGCGCGCGCATCGGGGTACAACGACGCAGTAGCTATCTATGCACTTACGAGGAGAGCAGTGATGAAGGCTCGGATGTTTACAGCGCTTGTGAGCGCGACGGTGCTCAGCGCCGGGATGCCGATCGCATCTGGCGCGCAGGGCGCGTGCGAGATCAACGACAGCAGCCCCTTTCAGGTGAATGGGGCGAAGCAGTACGTGATCGCCGCGGCGGCCGCCAAGCGCGCCGACGAGGTGCCCAAGCACCTGCAGAACTCGATTCGCGTGCTCACCGACGACCCGTCGAAGATCAAGAATGAAGCGGGACGGCAGTGGATGCTGCTGCGCACGTATGCGCAGTGGCTGCAGCGCGAGAACGCGAGTCTGGTCATGAAGCGCGGCGACGTCGGCTTCACGCAGAATACCGCCGGCACGCAGAATCTCTTGCTCGCCCTCGATTCTGCGGCCACGGCCCTCGAGTCGATGCTGCCGCAGTGCAAGGAGAAGGTGCGCCCGTACCGTGCGCAGTTCTTCGGAGAGATTCTCAACAAGGCGATCGCCGCCATGTCTGCGGAGCAGAACGATTCGGCTGTGTATTTCGCCAACCTGTCGTTGCAGGTCGCGGGCACGGATCCGCGTCCGTGGAACGTGCTGTCGGCGGTATACCAGAAGCAGAACAAGATCGACAGCGCCATGATCGCCATGGAAAAGGTGATCGCGCTGTCCGGCTCCGATACGCTGTACTCCAAGGTGAAGCAGCAGAGCCGCTACAACTTGGCCGTCATCAGCCTGACCCGTGCCGAGGCGGAAGCCGCCGGCGAAAAGAAGGATGCCGAGATCAAAGCCGCTCGCGCGCTGCTGGAAGCGTACTTGAAGGACACGCCGGGAGATGCCAACGCGGCCCAGGCCCTGGGTCGGGCGGTTCGCCTGTCCGGTGACACCGCTGCCGTCACGGCCATCTTCGCCGATATGCTGAGTGCGCCCGACAAGTTTTCGGCCGATCAGCTGTTCGAGGCGGCATCGAACGCGGCGGCCACCGGCCACGACGCCGATGCATCGAAACTGTTCGAGAACGGGCTCAAGAAGAATCCGTATCACCGGCTCGCGCTCTTGAACTACGCCAACGTGCTTTTCACGCTCAAGGACACCGAGCGCATGGCACCGGTGGTGACCCGTCTCGTGGAAGTCGATCCCAATTTCGACCGCGGCTATCGGCTTATGGCTGGGCTCTGGCAGCTGAAGGCGCGGGCGGAGTCCGACGCGGCCAAGAAGAAGACGGCGAACGACTCGGTGCTGTTTTATCTCGACAAGCAGACCAAGACGAATCCCCGGGTCGATATCACGCTCGCGCAGAAGTCGGGCAACGCGTATTCGGTGCAGGGTACCGTCAACAACGAGGGCAGCGCGTCGGCCTCGTGGACGATGAAGCTGGAGCTGCTCGATGCGGCTGGTGCGGTCGTGGCGACGAAGGACGTGGCAATCGGACCGGTCGATGCGGGCGGAAACACGACCTTCTCTGTAAAGCTCGATGCGCCGAAAGCCGTCGCGTATCGCTATGCGCCGCTCAAGTAAGTCCATGTTCTAAATTGACTTCGGACCTCACAGTTCGTATATTTTCTCAAGTGGGCGGCAGCGCTACGGTTGCCGCCCCTTGTCATCCGGGGGAAGGCCTTTGGGCTTCTTCCCCCGTTTTCGTCCCGGGTCATGGTTCGCGTCACACGTGTGCAGCCGGGGAGCATCGCCGACGAAATCGGCATCGTTCCTGGCACTGAACTCCTCGCCGTCAATGAACGGCCGTTGGAAGACTTCCTTGATTGGGAGTTCCTGACGGCCGATGAGGCGTTCATCGTGTCAGCTCGGCTGCCCGATGGGTCGGAAGTCGAATACGACATCGAGCGTGAGGGCGGCGAACCGATGGGCGTGGAGCTTGCTCCGCCCACCGTGCGTCGATGCGCGAACCGGTGCGAGTTCTGCTTCATCGAAGGGCTCCCCAAGGGCCTCCGGAAAGGCCTCTACATCCGCGACGACGACTACCGTCTGTCCTTCGCCTACGGCAACTTTGCGACGTTGTCGAACGTGAAGGAGAAGGACATTGCGCGTATTCTCGAGTACCGCCTGTCGCCGCTGTACGTGTCTGTTCATGCGACACCGTGGGAAGCGCGAAAGGTGTTGCTCAACAACCCGCGTGTCCCGAATATCGTGGACCAGCTCACGCGGCTCGCCGAGGGTGGCATCCAGTTCCACGGGCAGATGGTCATTGTGCCGGGCCTCAACGATGGCGACGTGCTCGAGCAGTCCCTCACCGACCTCTGGAACCTCGGAGACGCGGTGATGTCGGTGGCACTCGTTCCCGTTGGCGTGACCCAGTTCTCGCACCTGTACAACGGCAAGTCGATGGACGCGGTCAACGCGCGTCGCTTGCTCGAAACGGTGCACCGCTGGGAAGAGCGTGGCTTGGCGGAGCGCGGCGACCGCTGGGTATTCGGATCCGACGAGCTGTACCTGCTGTCCGACGAGCCGCTCCCCGACATGGAGCATTACGGCGACTTCTCGCAGATCGAGAACGGGGTTGGCGCCGTGACGTCGTTGCGGGCCCGTGTGCGCGACGGACTGTCGCAGTTACCCCGCCTCGACGGCAAAAAGATCGGTGTCGTGACGGGTGTCTCCATGACGCCGTTGATGCCCGAGTTGCTCGACCTGCTGCGTGAAGCTACCGGGGCCGAGTTCTCGCTCATCACGATGGAGAACTCGTTGTTCGGTCCGACCACGACCACCGCCGGATTGCTGGTGGGCGCCGATATTCGCAAGGCGCTTGTTGACCGGCACGATCTCGATCTCGCGCTCATTCCCGCCGAGTGCATCAACGACGATGGACTTTTCCTCGACGAAGAGTCGTTCGTGGCGGTGCGAGAATCGCTGCCGATGCCGGTATATCCTTCGTACGATTTCATAGACGCGCTGGTCCCGGAAGGTGACGCGGCGTTCCAACCAGCCGCATGAGTCTTCCAGTCATAGCCATCGTCGGACGTCCCAATGTCGGGAAGTCCCATCTGTTCAATCGTATCGTCGGCGAAGCGTCCGCGATCGTGAGCGAGGAAGCGGGCACGACCCGCGACCGTCATTTCGGCCAGGCCGATTGGGCCGGCCACCACTTCTGGCTGGTCGATACCGGCGGACTCGTCGAAGATTCGAACGAGCCCATGGACGTCGCCATCCGCAAGCAGGTCATGCAGGCGATCGATGAAGCCGATCTCCTCATGCTCGTGGTGGACGCCAAGGTCGGCGTGCATCCCAGCGATGCGCGCCTCGTCGACATTCTGCGTCACGCGAAGAAGCCGTGGGTACTCGTCGCCAACAAGGTCGATGATCCCAATAGCGCTGACTTCTACGATTTCTATCGTCTCGGCGTGACCGACGTGTATCCCGTGTCCGCGGCCAACGGTAAGGGCTCGGGCGACCTGCTCGACGCGGTCGTCGCCGCCATCCCCGAAACGGACGAAGTGCCGTCGGAAGCAGTGCGTATTGCGGTGATCGGCCGGCCCAACGTGGGCAAGTCGTCGTTCGTGAACAAGCTGCTTGGCGAGGAGCGTCTGGTGGTGAACGACGAATCGGGCACCACGCGCGATTCGATCGACGCGCCGATGCGCTACCACGACAAGGACATCATTTTCGTCGACACGGCCGGCCTGCGCCGACAGTCGAAGATCGATGACGGCATCGAGTTCTACTCGGCGTTGCGCACCCGTCGCGCCATCGATTCGTCGGACGTGTGCATCCTGATGGTCGACGCTACGGAAGGCTTGCAGAACCAGGATCTCAAGATCGCGACGCTGGCGTGGGAAGCCGGCCGTGGCCTGATCATGGTGATCAACAAGTGGGACCTGTACGCCGACAAGACCGACAAGAGCTCGGCCAAGTTCCGGAAGGACGCCGTGGAGAAGGTGCCGTATCTCGGCTTCGTGCCCTTTCTGTTCACGTCGGCGCTTACGGGCCAGCGCGTGAACAAGGTGCTCGACATGGCGCTGGAAGTGCAGGAGCAGCGCACGCGCCGCATCTCCACGTCGCAGGTGAATGATGCCCTGCAGGAGATCATCGCGAAGCTGCAGCCGCCCCAGGCGGCGGGTCGCGAAGTGAAGCTGAACTATGCGACGCAGGTGGAGACCGCTCCGCCGACGTTCGCGTTCTTCGGCAATCATCCTGAGCTGATTCCGGAGAACTACATCCGGTACATCCACAATCAGTTGCGCGACAAGTGGGGCTTCACCGGTTCGCCGATGCGCATCATCATGCGGAGCAAGCGCGAGTCGTGAGTCCCATGATCGCCCAGGCCGCGGCGTTGCTCGCCGCGTACGTCATCGGCTCCTTTCCCACGGCGTACCTCGTGGGAAAGGCCAACGGCGTCGACCTGCGGACAGTAGGATCTGGCAACTTGGGCGCGACGAATGTCTTTCGTACGCTCGGGTGGAAGTGGGGGTTGCTCGTGTACGTCGCGGACGGTCTCAAGGGCGCTGTACCGGTGCTGCTGCTCCCCGGCGCGATCGGCGTGGCCACGGGTTGGCCGTGGGGCGCGGCGTTTGGCCTGTTGGCCATCCTCGGGCATGTGCGCCCGGTGTTCCTGATGGGCAAAGGTGGCGGGAAAGGCGTCGCGACGGCGAGCGGCGTCTTCATCGCGCTGGCTCCGATTCCCGCGCTCTGCGCGATCATCGGTTTCGTGATCGCGGTGGCGATGACGCGATATGTCTCGCTCGGATCACTGGTCGGTGCCGTGGTACTTCCCGTTACGCTCTTGCTGCAGCAGCGTGCGGTCACGCCGCTGGTGCTGGTGAGCGCGGCGGTCGGCGCCTTCGTGTTTTGGACGCACCGGGACAACATCGGCCGGCTGCGCCGCGGAGAAGAACGTCGCGTGGGACGGAGCTCGTCGTCGCCTTCTGCTGGAGGACGCGCGTAATGGAGAATACGCTTGCGTGCGCCGTGATCGGTGGCGGCGCGTGGGGCACGGCGATCGCCGATCGCCTCGTGCGCAACGGACATCGCGTGACACTCTGGGCCCGCGAGGAGGATGTCGTTGAGGCGGTGAACTCCCGGCATGAGAATCCGCGGTTCCTTCCCAATACCGCGCTCGCGCCGGGGCTTACTGCCAGCAGCGACATGGGGGTCGCGCTTCGGGGTGCCGGATTGGTGGTCTACGCCGCCCCGTCACACGTGCTTCGCGCGGTTGTGGCGTCATGTGCCGGGTCGATTGCGCCCGGTGCCGTGCTCTCGGTTGCGACCAAGGGTATCGAACGGGAAACGCTGGCGTTGATGACGGACGTGGTGGCGCAGGAAGCGCTCGGCCATGACGTCGTCGCCGTGAGCGGACCGAGCTTCGCGGCTGAAGTGGCGCAAGGACAGCCCACGGCGGTCGTGGCCGCGTGCGCGTCGCATGACGCAGCCAAGTTGGTGCAAGCCGCCATGAGCGCGGCCGCCTTCCGCGTGTACACCAGCGACGATGTCGTCGGTGTGGAACTCGGCGGCGCACTCAAGAATGTGATGGCGGTGGCGACGGGCATCCTCGACGGGCTGGGACTCGGTTACAATCCGCGCGCGGCGTTGATGACCCGAGGTCTGGCCGAGATGACGCGCCTCGGCGTGTCGCTTGGCGCACGCGCCGAGACCTTTGCCGGCCTCGCGGGACTGGGTGATCTCGTGCTCACATGCACGGGCGCACTCTCGCGCAACCGCGCCCTGGGCGTGGCGATCGGGCAGGGGCAGTCTCTCGATGACGCGCTGGCCGGAAAGGACAGTGTCGCCGAGGGCGTGCTGAACGCGCAAAGCGCAAAGGCGCTTGCCGATCGTGCCGGCGTGGAGATGCCGATCATCGATGCGACGTATCGTATCCTGTTCGAAGGGCAGGCCCCGCGCGAAGCGGTCACGGAATTGATGGCGCGCGAACTGCGCGCGGAGCGCGACTGAGGTGGCAGCGCCCCGCGGCGAGCCGATCCAGGAGTTTTACTCCATCGGTGAGGTCTGTTCACTCACCGATCTCAAGCCGCACGTCCTGCGCTACTGGGAGAGCCAGTTCAAACTGCTCAACCCGGCCAAGAATCGGAGCGGCAACCGCGTGTACGCCCGGCGCGAGGTCGAGCTGATTTTACTCGTCAAGCATTTGCTGTATACCGAGAAGTACACGATCGACGGCGCGCGCCAGAAGCTCGATGAGCACCGCAAAGGCGGCTCGCTGCGACCAGCGGCTCGCGCGGCGCTCGAAGTTGAAGCGCTCGAAAGCATCGAGCGCGATCTGGCGGATTTGCAGGCCATTCTCGACGACCGTCCAGCACCGCGTCCCCGCTAAGGCGCAACTCGCTCAGGCGCATCCCGCGCGCTTTCTGTTCTTTGCCTTTCACCCGATCCAATGCGCATTCTCCTCAGTAACGACGATGGCATTCTCGCCAAGGGGTTGGGCGTGCTCGAGCAGGCCTGTCTCCCGCTTGGTGAGCTCAGTGTCGTGGCCCCCGATCGTGAACAGAGCGCGACAAGCCATTCGCTCACGCTGCATCATCCGTTGCGGCCGGTGCGGCTCGGCGAGCGTCGCTGGCAGGTGGACGGAACGCCAACCGATTGCGTGATGCTCGCCTGCGAGGCGCTGCTCGACGCGCGCCCGGACTACGTGATCAGCGGGATCAATCACGGTCCGAACATGGGCGAAGATGTGCTGTACAGCGGCACCGTGGCGGCCGCGATGGAGGGATTGGCGCTCGGTATTCCCTCGATCGCCGTCTCGTTCGCCGGCAGCGTGTTGCGCGCCGATGCATTGCTCGAGACGCAGGTTGATGTACTGCGCGACCTGCTGAAGCACTTGATGTCGCTCACGTCGTTTCCGCGCGAGACCTTGTTGAACGTGAACCTGCCGAACGTGGCGGGCGACCAGATCAAAGGCGTTCGCCTCACACGACTTGGCCGTCGCGTGTTCAGCGACTCCATCACGAAGATGAAGGACCCGTGGGGCCGCGAGATTCTCTGGATCGGCGGTGGCAGTGTGGAGTGGAGTGGTCCGGACGATTCGGATTTTCGCGCCGTCCACGACGGCTACATCTCGGTGACCCCGTTGCACCTCGACCTCACGCACCGCGATGTGCTCGACACGGCGACGGATTGGTGGCGTCCACTGTAGAGCCGGAGTTCCGCGGCGCGCGTCGACGACTCGTCGAGGCGCTCCAGGACAAGGGTATTCGCGACCTCGCCGTGCTGCGAGCGATCGATCAGGTGCCACGGCATCTGTTCGTGCCGCCCACGGTGCGCCATCGCGCATACGAGGATTCGGCCTTGCCGATCGGCAGCGGGCAGACCATCTCGCAGCCGTATGTGCACGCGCGTGCGCTCGAGCAACTGATGCTCACGGGGAAGGAGAAGGTGCTCGAGATCGGCACCGGGTCCGGGTATCAGACGGCCCTGCTGTCGGAGTTGGCGGCGCAGGTGTTCTCGATCGAACGCTTTCCGGCGCTCCTCGACAAGACGCGACCGATTCTGCAGCAAGCCAACGTGCGTAACGTCTCGATCCTGCTTGGTGACGGCACGCTCGGCTGGCGCGAGTATGGTCCGTATGACGGGATCGTCGTCAGCGCCGGCGCGCCGCATGTTCCTCCGGCCTTGGAAGAACAGCTCGCAGAAGGCGGACGAATGCTGATTCCGATCGGCGACAGGGACGAACAGATGCTGACGCTGTTCGTGAAGCGGAACGGAAAGCTGGAAGGTCGTGACATCGTTCCGGTCCGCTTCGTCCCCTTGATTGGGGCCGGTGGTTGGCCGGCCTGACGGACCCGGCAGCTGCGCGCGTTTGCGTGCGCCTGCGTCGCAGCGCATCTTCGGCACTCACGGCCTGACCACGCTATGTCCACACCTTCCTCGACTCCATCCGACAGCGCAGACCTGCGCTCGAAGCACGCGCCGTACGCGTTTCCGCAAACGGGGAGCGCTTCGGTTGGCCGTGCGTCGCACGTGGTGCGAATGAAGGTCGGCCCCTATGTGCCCGAGCCGTGGCGCGGCAAGCCGGCGCTCGAAAAACCGCGGGCTGTGACGCCGCTCTCCGTGACGCCGCTCTCGGTGACGCCGCTGTCGGTGGAGGCCACGCCTACGTCTGAGATGCCGGCGTTGGAGATGCCGCCGTCGTATCCCACACCCGCGTACTTCACGCCGTTGAGCTCGACGGCGCAGGATGATTTCGTCACGCCCCCGTTCGGCATGAAGGGCATCATCGACGAAACGGTCGGGCTCGCGGCCCTTTCGATCGTGGAGCCGGCGGCGCCGAGCGAGCCGGAGGCTCCGTCGCTGCCTTGGATCGACGCGTTCCTGTCGTCGACGCCGGCCATGCCGATGCTCGCGATCGACGAACCGGTTGCGTCCTTTACGCCGCCCTCAGCGGAGGCGATAGTCGAGGACGCAGTCGCCGCCACCGAATGGCCGATGACCGAGGCAGCTGCGGAGGCGCCGACGCCCTCTGACGCTTGGGCGCTGGACGAAGCCGCCGAGCAGATGCGGGCGCTCGCGGATGAACTGCGGGATCACGAAGGCATCGCCAGCGAGTCCGGCGAGGCGGCCCGCCTGTTCGACGCATCTTCGTCGCCCGAGCCGCTACCGGCCTGGAGTGACGACGACATGATCGACATCATGCCCGTGCAGACAGAGCGCTCGGCATTACCGACGCGTACACCGACGCCGGGATCGACTCGCGCACTCGAGCCGTGGGCAGATCGTGCGCGCCGAGCGGGCGATGAGAGCGCTGAGGCCGCCGCGCGGGCACTCGAGTTGCTCGCCCGCCGTGTTCGCGACGGCGAGATCTCGCTGGCTGGCTACGAGCCCCGTCTCGGTGATGCCGCTGCGCTGGCCGCAGCGCTCGCCGCACTGCTCGGCGTCCGTCGGTAATGGCGCTGGCGGTTCGCCGCTATCGGGTGGAGGGGGAAGTGCAGGGCGTTGGCTTCCGATGGTACGTGCGCGAGCAGGCCCGTGCGCTCGAGCTCGCTGGATGGGTCCGGAACGAGCCAGATGGAGCCGTCGTCCTCGTGGCCGCCGGTGAGGCCACGGCGCTGGATGCGCTGGAACGCGGGCTCAACATCGGTCCGCGACATTCGACCGTCACCGATGTGATCCGTCGCGAGCTCACCAGCTTCGACGCGGTGGGCCTACCCACGCCGTTCGCGATCGAGCGATAACGGGCGGGCTACGATATCTTGGCGAGCATGACTGCTACGCTCATCGCTCGATTGTCGGCCACGCTTCGCGATGTCCCGGACTTTCCGAGTCCAGGTATTCTCTTCAAGGACATCACGCCGGTGTTGGCTGATCCGGCGCTGATGCGCGACATCATTCCAGCGATGCTCGCGCCGTTTGATGGAGCTGGTGTCACGCACGTAGTCGGCGTGGAGAGCCGTGGCTTTCTGTTCGGCATGCCGATGGCGCTCCAGCTCGACGTGCCATTCGCACCGGCGCGGAAGCCCGGCAAGCTGCCATGGAAAACGGCACGTGAATCGTACGACCTCGAGTACCGGAGCGACGTGCTGGAGATGCACATGGACGCTGTCGGGGCAGGTGCTCGCGTCCTCGTGGTCGACGATGTCCTGGCCACCGGTGGTACGGCCGCCGCAACCTGCCGTCTGATCGAACGGCTCGGCGGCTCGGTGGTCGGCGTCTCGGTGCTGGTCGAACTCGGATTTCTTCACGGTCGAGCGAACATCCCGGGCCGCGACGTCCACGCCGTGGTGACCTTCTGAGCATGAGAACACCCGCGCAGACTTGAGCGCAGCGCACCGATCGGCGAGATTCGCAACGACGGCTTGGCGGACACGCCATGCGGTACGGTCCCCGTAGCTCAGTTGGATAGAGCGGAAGTTTCCTAAACTTCAGGCCGCAGGTTCGATCCCTGCCGGGGACATCCTTCTCCGTGGCAATCCGCGCGCCCCCATACACTCCGGAGGCGTGGGGCACTATGTTGTAAGGCTAACTCTGTCCGCTTCGTTCTTCGCCCCTCATCGCTGGTCTTCCGCATGGCCCAGTCGTCCCGTTCCGCGTCGTCCTCCTCGAGCCTCTCCGACGATCCGATGGAGAAGCTTGGCGATTGGTTCCAGTCGAACAGCCGTCCGATCGGCATGGCGGCCGGCGGCATCGCCGTGGCTGCGCTCGCGATCTTCGGCTACCGCAGCTACTCGACGGGCCAGAACGCGAAGGCGTCAACCGCGCTGTACGCCGCCCAGGCACCGATGGCCCAAGGCAAGCTTGACGAGGCCACGAAGGCGCTCGACAAGGTGGCCAAGAGCTACTCGGGCACGGCCTCTGGCCAGCAGGCAGCGCTGCTGTTGGCGCAGACATTGTTCGAGCAGAAGAAGTACGCCGAAGGAATCGCGTCGCTCGAGAAGTCGGCCGGCAGCGCGAGCGCGGACTTCAAGGCGTCGATGGAATCGATGATCGCGGTCGGCTACGAGCTTCAGGGCAAGTTGGCCGATGCGGCGACGCACTACGGCAAGGCCTCGGCGGCGGCGAAGTTCGAGAACGACAAGAACAACTACAAGGCGTCCGAAGCCCGCAGTTTGATGGCGGCCGGCAAGAACGCGGAAGCCCGGAAGATCTGGGAAGAGCTCGCGAAGTCCGACAGTCCGGCCGCGCAGGAAGCGAACGTGCGCCTTGGCGAGTTGGCCGGCGCCGGCAAGAACTGATCGCGATCGTCGCGCGTCGTCGCGTATCGGTGCGATGTGGATGCGCTGAAACAGCGAAGATTTGTGAGACTGGAGTTGGCGGCGGTCCGGATATGCTCCGGGCCGCCGTTTTGTTTGTTGGCAGGGATGCGACCAGGAATGCGACAGTAAGGCGTCCAGAAGACGACCCAATAGGGTCAGTCTGTGGGTAATGGGCGTTGGTATATATGCGCATAATACATGTTATGTAAACCTATGTTGGTGGATAACTGTGGGAAACAATTTGGGGATTTCTCCATCGAGCTGTGGATGAACGGCGTAACCCTCTGCCCAGAAACGCCTTAGGCTTTCCCTGCACACCCCGACGGCCGGCGAAACCTCACGAACCGTAAAGCTGTCCACCTTCCCACATGGATTGTGTGATATGGGCCGCATGAGTCCGCGCGGCGCGCAACCACTGGTCAGCTCGCCGCACCGAGGCGCGACGGCCCCTCAGATCGATGCGATCACGCCGCGGAATACCAAGCGGCCTTCGCCACGCAGTGTCGGCTGGAAACCCGCGTCCGTCGCCGTCAAGCGCACCTCGAGGTCGCGACCGGAGCTGGTGCGGATCGTGACCGTCGATGCGGTCGTGAGGCCCCAGGACGTCAACAGCACGGCGGTCGCGACGGCCCCGGTGCCGCAGGCCAACGTCTCGCCCTCGACGCCCCGCTCGAACGTCCGGTACCGCCATTGGCCACCTGCCAGCGGCGACACCCAATTCACATTGGCGCCCGCGGGCCCCGACGCTTCGTGCCGCCGCAGCAGCGGACCGCGGCCGGCCACATCGACCCGATCAGCGTCCGCGCACAGAATCACGAGGTGCGGAATCCCAGCCACCGCGAAGCCGATACGCGCTTCACCCTCGCTCAGGTCGATCGGCATCGTCGGTCTGATCGCGCCGACCGGCTGCAGGTCGATCTCGGGAACGCCCTCTTCCACTCGACTCGCAATGAGGCCGGCCGGCGTGGTGAGCGTCATTCCCGAAGCGGCGGCGAGGCCCAGCATGGCGGACATCGCCGTAGAGCACAGCGTCGCGTTACCACACAGATCGGCTGGCGTGCCGTCGCTATTGAAGTAGTGAATCCGCACATCCGCCGCAGGACGCGCCGGTTCGAGCACGACGATACCGTCAGCGCCTATCCCGTTGTGCCTGTTGCAGATAGCCTGAATCATCTCAGGTGATGTCACACGTTCGAGCGACACATCACGGCCGTCGAAGAACACGAAATCATTGCCAGATCCCGTCATCTTCGCGAACGGAATTCCGCGCAGCGTCGACGCCGGCGTCATCATGCGTTCCCCGTAATGGCCCACCACCGGAGGCGCCACACCATCCAGATGGCTTCACGAACGATCCGCTTGGACATCTTCGACTCGCCTTCGGTGCGATCGTGGAAAACGATCGGAATCTCAGCAATGCGGAATCCGCGCTTCCATGCCCTGAAGCTCATCTCAATCTGAAAGGCGTACCCGTTCGACCGGACCTGGTCGAGGGGGATGGCCATGAGGACTTCCCGACGGAAGCACTTGAAGCCGCCGGTGGCGTCACCAAGACGAAGACCGGTCACGGCGCGGGCATAGATGTTCGCGCCGTACGATAGCATGAGCCGCGTCATCGGCCAGTTGACGACCGTGACCTTACCGTCGCGATAGCGCGAGCCGAGTACCAAGTCCGTGTCGCGGATCGCCGCCAGAAACTCGGGTAAATGGCCCGGATCGTGGGAAAAGTCGGCGTCCATCTCGAAGATGAAGGCGTAGTCGCGCTCGAGCGCCCACTTGAACCCGGCCAGATACGCGCGGCCCAGTCCCTCCTTCCCTGCCCGATGCAGGACATGCACGCGCGGATCGGCCGCGGCGAGCTGATCGGCAAGCTGTCCCGTACCATCGGGAGAGTTGTCGTCGACAACCAGTACGTCGAGCCGCGAATCCTGAGCGAGGATCAGCGGGACGATGCGGGTGACATTCTCGCTCTCGTTGTACGTCGGGACAATCACGAGGGCGCGCTCGCCAAGCGCGAGCGAACCACGCGCCGGAGTCGGAATTCGGGTCACGGGTCTCGCCTCAGGCTTCGAGAACGTTGGCCGATTGCACGGCCTTTCGGTCGAGCGCGAACCCGATAATCCACCAGAGCAACGCCGCGCCAAGTGCCAGCAAAGTCAACAACTTCCCCGTGTGATATGGTGCGCTGTCGAAGCGGAGCTGCACGGACTTCGCGCCCGTCGGCAGCTCGACGCCGATAAGTGTATAGTCGGCCCGGGCAATCGTGGCAGGCTTGCCGTCCACCGTCGCCGTCCAACCCGGATAGAAATTTTCGGAGACAACCAACGCACTGCCGGCTGGCGCTGGTCCGCCAAGGGTGATGTCGATCGCCCCGGCTTGGTATTTCGTGACCTCGACGCCGAACGGCACCGGCTCGGGCAGCGGCGAGTTCACCGGTCTGGCCTGAATGCTCGAGGTCGTATCAAAGATCGCGACCCGCTTCACGTCGAACAACGGGTTGAGCACCGTCGCTTTCGTGGTCGGATCGTCGAGCTTCACGATCAGTGGCGTCACCCACGCCGCCGGGTGATCACCGGGGAGCTCGTACAGATAGGTCATCGTTCCGGCGGCGTTGCGCACCGGGCCGGCGGCTAACTTCGCTCCCTGAAATGGCAGCCCCGGCGTGTTGGTGTAGAAGAACCGCGCGTTCGTGAGCGACCAGAAATTCGGATTGGCGATGGACTGGAAACCCTCGCTCTTGCCGTAGAGTTCCTGGTATCGACCGAGCTCGTTGCCGTGATAGCCAAGGACCCCGCGAATCCCGTGGTGCATGAGTGCGTCGCCGAGCACGAACGGGTCATGCGGTGCCATGTTGTCGCCGAGCGGAATCGCGATGACACGGGACGGTTCGGTCTGCGACTTGAGGAACCGAATGATGTCGTCTTCCGCGTAGAGCTGTTCGGCTCGGGCCGAAAACGTCCAGTAATTCCGTTCCACACTCCACAAGTCGAGCGCGACCAGGGCGGCAAGCAGCCAGCCGGCCACCGGAGCCGTCAGCTTGCCGCGCGCGACCGCGACCATCAGCCCGACCAGTGCCAACACGGCAACGGCCGATCTCCAGGCGCCAGCGACTACAGCGGCCGAGTTCGCTTCGATGAGGTCGCCCCGCGCATCGCCAAGAATCGACATGGCGAAGTTGGTGAAGCCGCCCGTGGTGGCAAGGATGCCGATGAGCAGGGCAAAGCAACCCCAGCCGATCGCGTATCTGGTGGTGCCCTTGCCCGCGAGCACCCGCTCCGCGCCGAACGCCGCCAAGACCGCGCAGGCCAAAGCCGTCACGTAGAGAATCGTGCTTGGTGCGCGGAAGAACTTCGAGCCTGGGACGACCGCGTACACCAGCTGATAGAACGGTGTGTTGCCGCCCCAGGCCCAGACGAGCGACACGATCAGCGCGGCGAGCCAGAACCAGGCGTGCGACCGATGGCGGTTTGCGAGCCCGCCGCCGAACGCGAAAAGGGCCAGCACCAGAACCGAGGCACCGACGTACTCGCTGTGAAAGTGGATGCCGTTGCGTCCCCAGTAGTGCTCGAGAATGCCCGAGAATTGCGGCAGATATATGTTGATCGTTTCCTCGAGGGGAAACGAAAAGCTGGTCGCGTAGTCGTAGCCCTTGCCGCCAGCGCGCGGGGACCACGGCACATACTCCTGCACCGGCAGATACTGCACTGCGCCGATCACCGCGCCGAGCACGACGGCCCCCAGCGCCAGGGCCAACCGTGGGAGTGGACGCGACGGGCTCGCGTCGCGCACGGGCGCCGACGATTCTGAGGGGAGACTCCACGGGCGGAGCGCGAGGAAGAGCGCGTAGCCGCCACACGTAAGCAGCATGTACTGAAGCAGCTGCGGGTGTGGCGAGAGCACCGCCAGCCCGACGATCAACGCGAGCAGCCCCCAGGCGCCGCGTCGGCCGTCGCGCATACCGCGCACCAGCGCCCAGAGAGCGGCCGGCAGCAGCGCGCTGACGAACAGTTTTCCATCGTGACCCGGTGACGCGTACGAGGCGACTGCACCACTGAGCAGATACGCGATCCCGCCCACCAGGGCGCTCTGGAACCGGACACCCGCCGCCCGGAGGAATCCGAACGTGCAGACGCCGGCCAGCAGCATGTGGAGCACGAAGCCCCAGGTCATCGCAATGTCGGTGGGCAGCACCAACCGCAGCAGGAACGTCGGGTAGAAGATGTCACCGTGCATCGCCGCGATGTACGGCATGCCGCCGAACTGGTACGGATTCCACTGCGGGAACCCCTGGCCATCGCGCAGCGCGCGTGCGGCGAACTCACGGAAGGAATAGCCCGCGATGTACTGATCCGAATTCGGATTGACGAGAAACGCTCCACCCAGTGCCGGCCACGCCAGCAGCATCGTCGCGACAAAGCAGACGAGTGCTGCCCAGGCGAACGGGAAGCGAGGTGCCGGGGGCGCTACATTCGTCGCGTCAGTGCGGGCCATCGAGAAGACTGGAAGGGTGATCGGTGAGCGCGTTCCAAGCGGAACAGCTCACGTCGCGCGCTGCAGGGCCGCGCGCTGCGAGGCGGGGAGGAAGAGCAGGCTGACGAGCCCCGGTAGCACTTCAAGCACCGTGAGCCAGAGTCGTGACGTGACGCCGAGGATGACCGCGTCCCCCTGCCCTGCGGCGCCGACACCCACGAGAAAAACGGTCAGCGCCGCCTCGCGGAATCCCAGTCCCCCTGGAGAGAACAGGACGAGATACCCGATGAGGTATGAAGCGGTGAAAACTGCGATGAAGAGGGCCGGATCGCTACTGATCCGCGGAGTGACGCCGCGGGAGAACAGCGCAAACGCTATCCCATACCCCAACCACGATGCGGCGTTCATGGCCGCCGCAGCCCAGAGTGTGCGCGCTGACAATTGCTTGCTGGCCAGCGGCACGCCGCGTTTCGCCGCGAACCACCCGAGCACCGGTGGCAGCAGCCGCGGCAGTGCCAGCACGCCGGCGACGAACACCGCGGTCGCGACGATGGCACCAATGCGAAAGCCGGGATACACGGTGTCGAGTCCCTCGGCACCCATGATCACGGCAACGCCAAACCCCGCGCCGATATTCAGCAGCGTTCCGAGCACGGCCGCACCGGCGGCAGCGGCTCCTGACACGCCTTCGCGGGCCGCGAGCACGCTCAGCGCGCCGACCGACCACACTTTTCCCGGGATCCATCGACCGAGATTGGCGATGGTCCAGATGCGCACGGCCGCGGGATACGGCAGCTCACCACCCCATCCACGCAACAAGACGCGCCAGCTTTGAATGAGCAGCGCGTAGACCGCAAGCACCGTGGCGCTGGCGGCCGCGATCCAGCGCCACTCTACCCGGAGGCCACGCGCCGATGCGCGCATTTCCGTCCACTGACCGTGCAGCGCCCACGCGATAAACACGCCCGTGAGCAGCAGCAACGAGACCTTCAGCGCGGGATGACGCAACACGCCGCGCTCACGCCAACGTGACGCCTGCGTCATCGCGCAGCCTGTTGGTAGTGGGTGAGGTAGCGGTCGGCCACACTCGCTGGAGAAAACCGGACGAGCATTTCCTGCCGCGCGGTCATGCCGAGTGTCGCAGCTACCGTCTTGTCGGACAGCAGGCGAGCAAGCGCGTCGCCCAACGCCGGCGTATCGCCGACGGCGACCAGGGTCCCACCATGCTCTGGACGCACCACGTCGATCAGTCCACCGTCCGCATACGCGACGACGGGCGTGCCGCACAGCTGGGCCTCGACCGCCACCAATCCGAGTCCTTCTTCGCGCGACGGAATGGCCAGAGCGCATGCGCCTTGATACAGCGGCACCAGTGCAGGCTGTGGCAGCGCGCCATACCAGCGTACGCGGTCTTCGAGACCGAGTGCCGCAGCGCGCGCCTTCAATGCACCGGCGTCGGGACCGTCGCCAACAACATCGAGTGTTGTCGGCCCGCCGTCGCGCCGTGCGTCGTACGCGCGCATCGCCGGCGACACCATGGCGTCGAGCAAGTTGGCGAGACCCTTTTGCGCGTTCAGTCGGCCCACAAACAGAATCCCGCTTCGTGCGGCCGTGGCGTCGGCGGGCAGCGCGAAGTGTCGCGCATCGATCGGCATCGGCGACACCGCAATCGTCGCGTCGGGCGCGATTCGACGCGCCGTGTCGGCGAGCCATCCCGAGACGGCCGTACAAATCGCGGCTTCACCGAGCACGGCACGCATGACGGGATGCGCCGGCGCGGCACGCTGCGCCAGCCGCACGTCCGATCCGTGCATCGTGATCAGGAGTGGCGGATCACCGTCGCGCCGCGCATGCCAGAGCGCGAGCGCCGACGGGAACCACCAGTGAGCATGCACGATGTCGTAGGGCGTGCCCGCGCGCGCCGCCGCGTCGAGCTGCGCGCGCACGGCACGGCGTAAAGCGCGCAGCATCCCCAGCAGCGCCACCTTCCCCCCCCACGATCCCATGACCTGCTCGGCCATGTTGCCGGCATACGCGAGCGTCATCCGCGCATCGCTCGCGTAGCGCACGCGATGGATTCGCACGCCTTCGAGTGTCGCCTCGTCGGCAAGGCCGGCAGCACCCGGTGCAATGATGTCCACCGTGGCACCGGCCGATTGCAGCGCCACGGCCAGTCGCAGGACGAACGAACCGGCCGCGTCGCCGTCGAAGCGCGGCACATTGTGTGTGACAAACAGCACGCGCGCGGCGCGAGGCACCGAAGCGCCGGCCGTCAGCGGCGGTCGCGATCGACGCCGGACGCCACGCTGGTCGTGACGTCGTCGGCATCCTCGTCCTGCTGCGCGCTGGCCAAGTCGTCGAGCTCGCGGCGCAACTCGCGCACCTCCGATCGCTGCTGCGCGATCTGCTCGCCGAGCAAACCGGTGGCGAAGAAGATCGAGCCGAGCATGAGGCAGGTCTGGATCACCGTCCACACCCATCGCTGCCCCTGGCCGGTAATCGCCAGCCACACGAGCGCGCCGAGACCGGACAACACACCGAGGGCGAACAACGCCACGCCGAGCATGCCGAACGCGAGCAACGGCTTCTGGCCGAACTTGAGTTCGAACCAGACGGCGAGCATGTCGAGCACCCCGATGGGGATGCGTGACAAGCCGAACTTCGACCGGCCCGAGTGACGCGCATAAAGCGGCACCGGCACTTCGGTCACGGTGAAGCCCTGCGCCGCCGCCATCACGATCATATACCGATGGAAATCCGGACGCATCGGCAGCGCCGCCATGATCTCGCGACGGTAGGCTTTCACGTTGTTCAGATCGCGCACCGGCACATGAAAGAGCGTACGACTGAGCTTGTTGTAGATGCCCGAGACGAACGCCTTTTCGTACTTTCCTTGCTTGTATCCCGTGACCATGTCCGACTCACCCGCCAGAATCGGGTTCACCAGCCGCGGAATATCCTCGGGTTTGAATTGCAAATCGGCGGGATAGAACACCAGCACGCGCCCGTGCGACTGGAGATATCCGGTGCGCAGCGCTTCGGCGATACCGCGCTGCGCACGGTGACGCACCGGCCGCAGAAACGGATAGGGCGTGCGCAGCTCCTGCAGCAACGCCCAGCTCCCGTCGGTCGATCCGTCATCGACGACGACCACTTCGTAGCGGGCGGACTCGTTGCGAAAGGTCGCTTCACACAGCTCGAGAAAGAGCGCTAGGTTGCCTGCCTCGTCCTTCGCGGGCACGAGGACGCTGACGTCGACGACAGGAGTCGACGTCGAACGGGAGACGCGCCGGAGCGGACGAGCGGAGACGGCCATTCGGAGAGAGATGAGATCGCGTTCAGTCGCGCGCGCGGATCAGACGCGCTTGCGCATGCGGGCAGGCAGCACGCCGAGTTGGTCACGGTACTTGGCGACCGTACGACGCGCAATCTGCACACCGGTCTGCTGCAGGATCTCGACGATGGCCTGATCGGTGAGCGGACTCTTGGTGTCCTCGCCTGACACCAACTTCTGAATCTGATCCTTGATCCCGCGCGCCGATACGTCGTCACCGTCGCTGGTGGCGAGTCCTGATGAGAAGAAGAACTTGAGCGGCAGGACGCCGCGCGGCGTCTGCACGAACTTCTCGTTGGTCACGCGACTGACCGTGGATTCGTGCATGCCCACCGCTTCGGCCACTTCACGCAAGGTGAGCGGACGCAGCGCCTGCACACCACGCTCGAAGAAGTCGCGCTGCCGATCGACGATGTAGTGCATGACCTTGAGCATCGTCTGCCGACGCTGCTCAATGGCCTGAATCATCCAGTTCGCCGAGTTCAGCTTGCTGGCGATGAAGTCCTTGCTCTCGGTGTCGAACTTCTTCTTGTCGCGGGCGATCTCCTGATACGCGCGGGACAGTTTGAGCCGCGGAAGATTCCCGTCGTTCAGGAAGATGTGGTACGCCTGATCGATCTTGTCGACAACGAGATCGGGGATGATGTAGTTGTCACCGCCGGCGCTGTAGCGCAGGCCGGGCTTCGGATCGAGCTTGGCGATTTCATCGGCCGCGCTCTGCACTTCCTGCGCGCTGATACCGAACCGCTTCGACAGCTCGCTCCACCGGTGCGAGATCAACTCCTCGAACGACTCCTCGACGAGCCGATACGCCATCGAGTCCCGATGGCCGGCGGCGCGCAACTGCAGCAAGAGACATTCGCGAAGATCGCGTGCGCCGACGCCGGGCGGATCGAGCTCCTGAATGATCTTGAGCATCGCCTGCATCTCGTCGTCGCTGAAGGGCGCGACTTCCGCGTCGCGCTCTTCCGCTTCCGCGGCGAGCCACTCGTTCACACCACGCTGGATGACCTCGAGCGGACAGGCGAGGTAGCCGTCGTCGGAAATGTTGCCGACGAATTCATCGGCGAGGATCGCCTGGCGCGGCGACATCTCGATGAGCGACAGCTGTTCGGTGAGATGATCCGACAGATGCTTCGTGTCGACCGTGACCGGCTCGTACCACTCACGCTGCTCATGCTCTTCCCGCTGTCCGCCCGTCTCGAAACCGTCAAGCAACACGGCTTCCCAGTCGACGTCGTCGTCGCCGGTCTTTTCGGGCTCCGACTCGACAGCCGTTTCCGGTTCGGCCAGATCCTGCGCCTCCGGCACCTCGTCCGCGTCGGCGGATTCTTCGTCTTCGTCCTCGGGCTCCACGAGATCGAGAAACGGATTCGTGAGGAGCTCCTGCTTGAGGTGCTGCTGCAGGTCGAGCAAGGGCATGTACAGCAAATCCATCGCCTGATACAGGCGCGGATTGACCTTGAGCTCCTGCCGGAGTCCGGTGCTCTGTTGGAGACCTGGCCTCATGACGTCACCACCTCTTCATCAGCTTCAGCGAAACGCGCGCGGAGTCGCGCAGTAAGCGTCGGCCCCAGGTAGATCTCGGCGACCGTGTCGTCGAACACCAGTTCACGAACGGTGCCAGAGACTTTTACCTGCCCATCGAACATGATGTAAGCCCGATCCACAATGTCCAGCGTTTGTTCGACATTGTGGTCACTGATGAGCACGCCGATGCCGCGGTGGCGCAGTCCGGCCACGATCGTTTGGATGTCGTGCACCGCGATCGGATCGACACCGGCAAACGGCTCGTCGAGCATCATGAACTTCGGCTGCGTCACCAAGGCCCGCGTGATCTCCAGACGACGGCGTTCCCCGCCGGACAGCTGGAAGGCGCGGCTGCTGCGAAGATGCTTGATACTGAGCTCGTCGAGCAGCGTTTCGAGGCGCTCCTTCCGCTCCGCGGCCGACAGCGGAAGCGTTTCGAGAATCGCCAGAATGTTCTGCTCGACGGTGAGCTTCCGGAAGATGGAAGGCTCCTGCGACAGGTACCCGATGCCGTGACGTGCCCGCTGATACATCGGCATGCCGGTAATGTCCTGCCCATCGAGCTTGATGCGTCCCGACTGCGGCTCGATGAGGCCGACCAGCATGTAGAACGTGGTCGTCTTTCCGGCGCCGTTGGGTCCCAGCAGACCGACGATCTCGCCTTGTGCGACGTTCAAGGCCACGTCGTTCACGACGCGACGGCCGCGATAGGCCTTCACCAATCCCTCAGCACTGAGCACCGAGTCGCCGGTGACCGGCAGACTTGCGGCGGGCGTGGGCGTACGGCCAACCCGCGGAAACTCGCCGGTCGCCTTCAGCTGTCGCGCAAGATCGGCGCGATGTGCTCGGAGCGCTGTCCACAGTGACGGAATCACCTGCACAGTGGACTCGGGCGACGACAGTCCATGCGAGGGGATCTCGAGCACCCCGCCAGCCGCCAGCCGCGGCAGGACCGCCGTGGCCAGATGCGCGCGGACTTCGTCCATCGGGAGCCGCGGTCCGTCGGCGTGCTGTTCGATGTACCGACCGGCGATGGCGTGCAGTGCGGCCGAGCCATGGGCGTCTGCCGCCTCGATCACCGCACCGAGCGCCAGCGCCATCGACCGGTCGCCATGCACGACACGATCGACCAGCGCGAGGGTTTCCTCGAGCGACGTCGGCGTGGGCGAAGCGGAATCGGTCATGACGGTCGGCGAGAGATGGTGACGACGGCGGCGGACATCGGAACGAACATCGGAGCGGGAGGCTCCGGCAGCGGGGCGAGCGGGACGACGGGAGGCTTCTTGGCAGGCGGCTTCCGAACGGTACTGTCGGCAAGACTGTCCGGAGCCGGTTCGAGATACAGACCCGACGCAGAGGAATCTACTCGAACATCCCGCACAGAGCCCGTATCGAACTGCACGAAGATGCGCTGGCCGCGCACGTAGTTCAGCGCCGGCGGGGCCGTCGGGCCCTTCTTCGAGGCGATCTGGAAGAGCGAACTGGCGTTTCCGAAGGCGCGGATCTCCTTGATTCGCGTCTGCTTGCTCGTGTCGGTGGCCACCTGCGCGGTGTCGAAGTAGGCAAAGAGGCTGTCGCCACGCAGCATGTCACGATCGGTCGACTTGATCTTGAGCGTGTCCGCGACGCCCTTGGCCACGGCGCCCCCGATCGCGCGGACTTCACGCGGTCGCTGGTCGGTCAGCACGATACGCATCGAGTCAGCCTCGACATCCTGCTGCGGCGTCTTGGCGCGCGCGCGCCCTTTGCCGAAGGCATACGCTTCGTCGATCTTCTGCTCCTTGAGACGCAGATCGATACGCTCGGCGTTGATCACCAGATCCTTGTTGGTGGCAGTCGCGCTGTGCAGCGCGAAAACGCGATCAAGCTTCTTGTCGGTGGTGAACAGGTCGATGGTATCACCATTCAGCGTGAACGCCTGCGACGTATCCAGGCTGCGAATGCGCGCCGCGCGCACCAGCCGCGCCAGCTGGGTGATCTTGTTGTAGGCCAGTGAATCCGAACGCCCGATGATCTTCTCCCGGGTGATGATCACATCGCCCCAACCCAGCACGAGGGTATCGCCGACATCTTCGAAGCGATCCGCCGTCACGATCGTGGGCTGTCCCGCCTTGCCGGTGCTGTCCTTCTCGATGAGCTGCGCCGTGGGCCGATTCGGTGCGACCAGCTTCGCGACGGGACGACCGGGCATGACCCGGTAGTACTCGATGTTCGGTCCGCTGAACGTGCTTCCCGTCGCCAGTTGCGTCGCGACGACGCCGCCGTCGGCGAACAAGCGCCCTTCGCGCGTGAAGTAGGTCGCATGGGCCGCGGTGACCCGCAACTTGTTCGGCTCTTCGTAGACGACGTTGCCGTACATGTTGACGATACCGGCCGACTCGAACTGTTCGGCGCTGTCGGCGCTGATCCGGTTGTTCTCGCCCTGGCAACGGCCAACGAATCCACCACCGATGAAGGTGTTCGCCGTGCTGTCCGGAAGCCGTGAATAGAGGAAACGGGTTTCCGGCGGACTGTCGGCGAAATCCAGCACGCAGTTCCTCGTAGCGGCAGACGACGCCGCCTTCTTCACCGGACGCTTCTTCGCTGCGGCCACACTGTCTTCACGCGCCTTCGCGAGCGCTGCACTATCGCGCGTCGCGGCACTGTCCTTCCCCGCCGCCTTCGCCAGTACCGCGAGCGAGTCGGCACGCACCGAGTCGGCGCGCACAGTATCCGCCCGCGCACCAGCCCGGCGCGCGCTGTCGGACACCGCCACCGTGGTCGCGGGCGTGACCGACGTCGTCCCACGGCGCGCTCCGCGGCAACCGGCGAAGATCGCCAGCAGCGAGACCGTACCGAGCACGGTGATAGCGCGAATGCGCGAGCGTCGAGGAGTCACGCGTTACTTGGTGGGAATCTTGACGGGCGCGAGGCCCTTGCAGTTGCGGAGACAGCGGAACTTCGTGAGCTGCGGATCAGACTCGAATCCAAGGCCCGAAAACGTACGTGACGGCTCGTTCAGGACGAACGTGCTGTCGGTAAAGATCTGGTTGCGGACCTGATCATAGACGAGCTGCTGGGACGTCAACCGCTTTCCATCATCGCGAACGACCACCACGTCGCCGCGCGCATCGAGGCGCGAGAGCCGCAGGTTGTACGTGCCCGCCTTGGCGGTAAGCACACCATCCCTGATACCCACTGACGTGTAAAACGTGACGTTGACCCGGCGCAGCTCCATCCGCGTGGCGTCGTCATAGGACAGCGCGGTATCCGCCAGCAGCACACCCTTCGAAATGCCTTGGTCCGTCAGGAAGGTGCGAAAGCCGAAGATGATCTGATCGGCCGAATCAGGAATCGCTGATTTGGTGGCCTTGGCCTTGACCTGCGTCTTGCCTTTCGCGTTCGGACAGGCGGCGGCAGACAGCACCAGCGCGCTGAGACTCAACGCGGCAACCGTGCGCCACTTCATGCCGCGCCCGCACGCATCAGGTCGTGCAGATGCACGATCCCGACGAGATGGTCCTGCTCATTCAGCACCGGCATCGCCATGATGCCATGCGTTTCCATGCGGTGCACAACAGCACTCCCCAGTTCATGATCGTGCGCCATCCGTGGCGTGGTGGTCATCACCGACGCGACGGGCACGGACAACACGTCCGCATGGCGCTCCAGCAAACGCGTCAGGTCGCCTGCGGTGACGACCCCCAACACCCGATCATGTTCCACGACCACGGCAATTCCCCGGCGCTCGGCCAGCAGGACGATCGCCTCGCGCATGGTCGCGGCGCGGTCGAGGACCGGCAAATCCGACGACACCATGACGTCGCTCACCCGCGTGAGCAACCGCCGACCGAGTGATCCTCCCGGATGAAAGCGGGCGAAATCCTCGGCGCGAAAGCCCTTCTCCTCCATCAGCGCGACCGCCAGCGCGTCGCCGAGTGCCATCGTGACGGTGGTACTGGTGGTCGGCGCGAGATCATGCGGGCACGCTTCCTCGCGCACGCCAAGATCCAGCGTGACGTCAGCGTGTCTCGACAAGCGCGACGAACGGTCGGCCGTCATCGCGATCATACGCACACCGAGGCGCGAGAGCGCGTCGATCAGTCCGAGCAACTCCTGACTCTCGCCGCTCTTCGAGATCAGAATGGCCACGTCGTCCGCGCCGACGATCCCGAGATCGCCGTGCACGCTCTCCACCGGATGCAGAAACATCGCGGGAGCGCCAGTGGACGTGAACGTTGCAGCCATCTTTCGGCCGACCAGCCCGGACTTCCCGACGCCGGCAATGATGACACGTCCCCGGCAGGCCGCCAACAGCTGCACGGCGCGCGCGAAGTCCCCGCCCAACGTGCGCTCGACGTCAGCCAACGCGGCGGCCTCGAGATTCAAGACGCGGCGACCGCGCTCGATGATCAGTTCAGCTGTCATGCGTGCGCGTCCTCACGCGCGTCCTCGGGTGCCGACGCAGGCAGGCTGCGACTGGCGACATAGCGTTCTACGGCGTCCGTCCACTGGCCGCGCGCCAGCAAGAGTGCTTCCGCAAACTCGCGCACCGCGCCATATCCCCCGCGCGCCTGCAACTGCAGCGTCGCGGTGCGACGCACCTCGGCGACCGCATTTCCGACGGCCACGGGCAGTCCAACGCGACGGAGCACCGCGAGATCAGGCAGATCGTCGCCGACGAATGCGACATCGTCGAGCGTGCAGCCGAAGTCGCTGACGATCGCGGTCAGCGCGGTGAGCTTTCGCGCTTCCGGATCCTGCACTACGGCATCGACCCGAAGCTCGCGTGCCCGCTGCGCGACGCTGTCCGACACGCGGCCGGTGATGATGACGACCTTGAGGCCGCAGTCCCGGAGCAGCTGGATGCCGAGGCCGTCCTGAATGTCGTATCGTTTCAGCTCGAACGGCACATCGGCCCCGCCTGACTTCGCCGAACCGAGATAAACACCACCGTCGGTCAGCACGCCATCGACATCGAGACCGACGACACGGATACGTCGCGCCAGCGTCGGCTCGATGCGCGGTGCATCGACCACGAGCGGAGGAAGCACATCGGCCGGGGCCGGAGTCGCATCCGCCATCACGAACGCACGCGATCCCAGATGTCGACCACGCGCGCCATGAGATCCGTCATCTGATCGAGCCGGAGCATGTTCGGTCCGTCGCTCGGCGCGTGATCCGGATCGGGATGCGTTTCGATGAAGAGCCCCTGCGCGCCGGCAGCGATCGCGGCCAGTGTGAGCGGCGGTATGAATTCACGGGCGCCGCCACTCGTACCGCCAGCGCCTTGACCGGGGCGCTGCACACTGTGCGTGGCGTCGAAGATCACGGGGACCTCGCAGGACTCGCGCATGCGCGCAAAGCTGCGCATATCGACGACCAGATCACCATAGCCGAAGAACGTGCCGCGTTCGGTGACGGCAAGGGCGCCCGCTTCCACGGCCGCGAGCGTCGCGCCCGCTTCGACTTTACGCACCGCCCCACGCATGCCCTCGGGGTGCATCCATTGCCCCTTCTTCACATTGACCGCCTTTCCGGTCGCTCCGGCGGCCAACAACAGGTCGGTCTGCCGGCAGAGGAACGCCGGGATCTGCAACACATCCACCACTTCCGCCGCGATGGCGCACTGCGACGCTTCGTGCACATCGGTGAGGATCGGCAATCCGGTCGCTGCGCGAACGCGTTCGAGCGCCGCCAGTCCGGCCTCGAGCCCCGGACCGCGCACCCCGTCGACATTCGAGCGATTCGCCTTGTCGAAGCTGGCCTTGAAGATGACGCCACCCGGCACATGCTCGGCCAATCGCGCCAGCGCTTCGGCGACGCGCAAGTTGAGCGTGTCATCCTCGAGCTGGCACGGACCGGCAATCAGAAAGAGACGGTCGGCGGGAAAGAGCGATGTGGTCATGGTGGCGTGGTCGTCAGTCACTGATTCACGTGCGCCAACGACGGCTGCACGGCCTGTTCCTGCGCGTGATGGTAGCGCTCAGCCGCCGCGACAAAGCCCGCGAACAGCGGATGCGGACGCAGCGGTCGCGACTGCAACTCCGGATGGAACTGACAGCCGATGAAATACGGATGACCGGGGAGTTCGATCATCTCCACGAGCGAATCGTCGGGCGAGAGACCGCTCAAGCGCATGCCATGCTCGATCAACGAATCGCGGTACCGGTTCGACACTTCGTAGCGGTGACGATGGCGCTCACTCACTTCGGGCTGTCCGTACACCTCCGCCGCCTTCGATCCGCGCTGCAAGCGGCACGGATACGCGCCGAGGCGCATGGTGCCGCCCATATCGGTCACGTCGCGCTGCGAGTCCATGAGCGAGATCACCGGATCGCTGCACTCCGGTGCGAACTCACTGGAGTGACTGTCGTCGAGCTTCAGCACGTTGCGTGCGAACTCGATGATCGCCACTTGCATGCCAAGGCAGATCCCGAAGAACGGAATCGACAGCTCGCGCGCCGCACGAATGGCCTCGACCATGCCTTCTACGCCGCGCACGCCGAAGCCGCCCGGCACGAGCAGGCCGTGATAATTCGACAGAATCTCGCGCGCCCGTTCCGGTGAGGTGAACAGGTCGCTCGAGGTCCAGGCGAGGTCGACGCCGACGTCATTGGCGATGCCACCATGGATGAGCGCTTCCTGCACACTCTTGTAGCTGTCGATGTAGTCGGTGTACTTGCCCACCACGCAGATCTTCACGCGCGTGTGCGGCTTGGTGATGTGCTGCACCATCGTGCGCCAGTTCGTGAGATCGGGCGTCGGTGCCGTGAGGCGCAGCCGCTCCATCACGCGTTCCGCGAAGCCCTGCTGTTCGAACGACAGCGGAATCTCGTAGATCGTCGGCACGTCCGGGCTCTCGATCACCGCGCCGAAATCCACGTTGCAGAAGAGCGCAATCTTGCGCTTGACGTCGTCCTGCAACGGCTTCTCGCTGCGGCAGATCAGGAAGTCGGGCTGGATACCGATCTCCATGAGCTCGCGCACCGAATGCTGCGTGGGCTTGGTCTTCACTTCACCTGCGGCGGCGATGTACGGCACGAGTGTGAGATGCACGAAGAGTGCATTCTCCTTGCCCACCTCGCGGCGGAACTGACGGATCGCCTCGAGGAACGGCAGCGATTCGATGTCACCGACCGTGCCACCGACTTCGACGAGCACGACATCGTTACCCGGTGCGATCCGCTTCACCGCGCCCTTGATCTCATCGGTAATGTGCGGAATCACCTGCACCGTGGAGCCGAGGTATTCGCCACGACGCTCCTTGGTGATCACGTTCGAGTAGATGCGACCCGTCGTGATGTTGTTCGCCTGCGACAGCGGCCGGTCGAGAAAGCGTTCGTAGTGTCCGAGATCGAGGTCGGTTTCCGCGCCGTCGTCGGTGACGAACACTTCGCCATGCTGAAACGGCGACATGGTGCCCGGATCGACGTTCAGATACGGATCGAGCTTCATCATCGTCACGCGAAACCCGCGTTCGACGAGCAACCGTCCAAGCGACGCGGCGGCGATTCCCTTCCCCAGCGATGACACGACACCACCGGTCACGAAGATGTACTTCGGCGTGGTCGTCTGGTTCGCGTTCGTGCTCTTGGTGGTCATCAGCGGGTTCTCGCGCAGGTGGGACAAGGAAACTGTCGCGTCAGGTGCGTCACGACAGCGTATTCGTTTGGAGAGCGTGCCAGCGCAGGTTCGCGCGTTCAAGATCGTCTTCGGTATCGATACCGCCTTCGGCCGCGGGCACGTCAGCTACGCCGATCGTGAGACCGTGTGCGAGCGGGCGCAGCTGTTCGAGGCGTTCGACGAGTTCCAGCGGATGCGGCGCCCAGCCAACCCACGACTGCAGGGCTTCGCGTGTATACGCGTATACACCTACATGCTGACGGGCCAGCTCCTGCTGCGCCCCGGCGTCGGCCGGGTCGCGCAAGAACGGAATAGGTGCTCGCGAAAAATAGAGGGCGAGGCCGTCATCGCCACGCACGACTTTCACGACATCGGGTCTGGCGAGCGCCGACGCCGGAAGGGGAACGGCCGCCGTCCCGATCGGCGCCCGACCGTCGGTTACGATCGACACGGCGCCGGCGAGCGCCTCGCGCGACACGAACGGCTCGTCGCCCTGTACGTTCAGGATGACGGCGAAGTGCGCAAATTCCGGCCGGGCGGCGACTTCGGCCACGCGATCGGTGCCGCTGGGGTGGTCGTCCCGCGTCATCACGACCGGGATGCCGCGGGAATCGCAGACCGCGGCGATTTCTGGGTGGTCGGTTGCCACGACCACGTGGTCGGCGGTGGCGAGCGCGACGACACGCTGGTAGACCCGGACGATGAGCGGCTCGCCGGCGAGGAGGCGAAGCGGCTTGCGGGGAAGACGGGTCGCGCCAAGGCGCGCCGGGATCACCGCGAGTACTGACATTGTCCTGTTGGACTGGGCGTGGTTGCAGCAAATTTCACGCCAGTTAAGATACGCAGTTTGGCGCCTGAAGGCAAACAGGTCGTCGTTTCACCCTTTCGCTCCCTGCATGCCGACGACTTGGTGGTGGATCGCGTTCAACGCAATGGTGCTCGCCCTGCTGGCGATCGACCTCGGCGTCTTCAACCGGAAAGCCCACGCGGTGACCGTCCGTGAGGCGCTGGGATGGAGCGCGGTCTGGATTTCCCTCGCCATCGGCTTCGGACTCTGGGTCGGGTCGTCGATGGGGCGCCAGTCGATGCTGGAGTTCTACGCCGGTTATTTGGTCGAGCAGGCGCTGTCCGTGGACAACCTGTTCGTCTTCATCCTGATCTTCGGCTACTTCCGCATTCCCGCTGAGCTCCAGCACCGCGTGCTGTTTTGGGGCATCATCGGTGCGCTGTTCATGCGCGGGGCCATGATCGGCGCGGGCGCCGTCCTGATCGCCCAGTTCCACTGGATCATCTACGTGTTCGGCGCGTTCCTGGTGTTCACCGGAGCCAAGATGGCCTTCGGCGGAGAGAGCGAGATCGAACCGGAGTCGAATCCCGTGATCCGGCTCGTGCGGCGCTTCCTGCCGATCACGACGAAGTTCCACGGCGAGCATTTCTTCGTGCGCGAGGTCATTGACGGCAAGGCGGCAAGGCTGGTGGCCACGCCGCTGTTCGTCGTGCTGGCACTCGTGGAAACCACCGACGTCGTGTTCGCAGTCGACTCCATTCCGGCCATCTTCGGCGTCACGCGAAATCCGTTTCTCGTGTACACGTCGAACGTGTTCGCGATTCTCGGCCTGCGGTCGATGTACTTCGTGCTCGCCGGCGTGATCGGCAAGTTTCATCTCCTCAAATACGGCCTGGCGCTGGTGCTCGCCTTCGTCGGCACGAAGATGCTGCTGTCGGAGATCTGGCCGTTGGGCATCGGCATCTCCCTCGGCGTGGTCGGCACACTGCTCGTTGGGAGTGTGCTGTTGTCGCTGGTGATCAAGCCCAAGGAACCGACGGTCGCTGTGGGCGCGCCGGAGAGCGACGCGCCCTAGACCGACGTGGCGCGAAACGCGCGCGACATCGCGAGGAAGTTCACCAGCAGATCGCGCCCATGCTCGGTGAGAATCGACTCCGGGTGAAACTGCACGCCCCAGACGGGATGCGTGCGATGCTGCAAGGCGTGAATCTCGTTGGCGTCATCGACCGCGACAGCCGTCACCTGCAGCTCGGCCGGCAGCGTGGAACGCTCCACGATGAGCGAGTGGTAGCGCATCACACCGAACGGCGATGGAATCCCGGCGAAGAGTCCCGTCCCGTCATGCACCAGCTGTGACATCTTGCCGTGCATGACCCGGCTGGCCCGCGTGACCACACCGCCATACGCCTCGCCGATCGCCTGATGGCCGAGACACACGCCGAGCAGCGGAATCTCCCCGCCGTATCGACGGATCACATCCACCGAAATGCCCGCCTCGCGCGGCGAGCACGGCCCTGGTGACACGACAATGGCATCGGGTGCCATCTCGCCCACCTGATCGACCGTGAGGGCGTCGTTGCGGTGCACCTCGAGCGTTTCACCGAGCTCGCCGAAGTACTGCACGAGGTTGTACGTGAACGAATCGTAGTTGTCGATGACGAGCAGCATGGACGTCGAGGTCAGGGGCGCGGATGGAACTGGCGGTGCACACTCCGAAGATACTCGCGGTCCACGTGCGTGTAGATCTGGGTCGTGGCGATATCGGCGTGCCCGAGCATCTCCTGCACCGCGCGGAGGTCGGCACCCCCCTCGAGCAGGTGGGTCGCGAAGGAGTGCCGCAGCGTGTGCGGTGAGACGGGTTTCTCGATCCCGGCCATCGTGACGTACTTCCGGAGGATCTTCCACGCTCCCATGCGCGTGAGCGGCTTCCCCTGTCCGTTCAGAAACAGGATGCCCTTCCCCTCTCCGCGCTCGAGTACCGGGCGCAGCTCGCGGACGTACACGGCCACCGCACCGATTGCGGAGCGGCCGATGGGTACGAGACGCTCCTTGCTGCCCTTACCCAACACGCGCACCAAACCCTCTTCGAGGAGCACGTCCTTGAGCGCCAATCCGATCCACTCCGACACGCGGAGGCCGGCGCCATACGCCAGTTCCAGCATCGCGCGATCGCGGAACGCAAGCCGTTCATCGAGGCCGGGCGCGGCCAGCAGCTTCAACACGTCCTCGACGCTGAGTACCTCCGGCAGCGTGCGGAATCGCGCCGGCGTGTCGAGCCGCTCGGTGGGATCATGCGTCACCAATCCTTCGGCCAGCATGATGCGGAACCAGGTGCGCAACGCCGAGATGTTCCGGCGGATCGACGTGCCGGCAAGGCCGAGATCCTTCAGGTGATAGACGAACTCACGCAACGCGCCCGGCGTGATCTCCGTGGCCTTCGTAATGCCCTGATCGCGCATGAACGCCGCGCAACGAATGACGTCACGACGATACGCCTCGATCGTGCGCGGCGACGCGCCTTCTTCGAGCGCCAGCGCATCCTCGAATGCGAGGAGATGAAAGCCTCGACGCAGGGCCTGCTCTTCGGGTGAGGGGGTCGGCAGCGGTGCCGTCACGACCGACGTCTCGATCGCTGCCACCACACGGCAGCCACGGCCACGACGACGATCGCGGCCGCAACCAAACCGACGGTCCGTTGCTGACCGGCGATCCGCGCCAGGAGGGCGTCGGCATTTGCTCCCGCGCGAAAGGCCAGCACGCACACCAGTCCATACCACGCACCGGACGCCAGCGACATTGCGAACAAGGCGCGCATCGCGCCGATATTCATCGCGCCAGCCAGCGGCGGCACCACGGCCCGCACACCGGGAAGGAAGCGGCTCACGACGACAGCCAGCACCCCCTGCGTCTTGAAACGCTCGGTCATGCGTTGGGTTGCGCCGTCGGGAAACAACGACGGAAAGCGCTGCATGAGCCATGGGAGCCCGAAGCGATGCCCCAGACCGTACATCATCATGGCGCCGCCGATATTCCCGATCATGGTCGCGGTCCAGACACCGACGGCGCTACCGTTGCCGCGCGCCGCCACGAATGCGCCAAGCGCGATGACCGTATCCGCGGGCAGCGGCGGAAAAATATTCTCCGCGAAGGCCGCAAGAATGAGCGCCCCGTAGAGCAGCGGCTCCGGCAGCGAGGAGAGCCAGGCAAGAATGTCGGTCATACACCCACCCGATGCATGGGCGATGCCGCCGCCGAGTATCGGATCAGTGGCGCGGCAGGACGGTCGCGGTGGCCATGACAGCCAGCCCTTCCTCGCGCCCGATCCATCCCATCAACTCGTTGGTCTTGCCCTTCACGAACACGTCGACGTCCGTCACATCGAGCAGCTCCGCGAGACGTGCCCGGATGGCGGCACGATGCGGACCGATCTTGGGACGCTGCGTCACCACGGTGATGTCGACATTGCCCACGCGCCAGCCGGCGTGGTGCAGCCGTGCTACGGCCGCGGAGAGCATCACCGTGGAATCTTTCCCCTTGTTGGCGGCATCGGTGTCGGGAAACATCTCGCCGATGTCACCGAGCGCCGCCGCGCCGAGGAGCGCGTCAGTGACGGCGTGACAGATGGCATCGCCATCGGAGTGACCCGCGCAGTGCATGTCGGCCGGAATATCGATGCCGCCCAAGCGCATGGGCCCACCCTCGCCAAACCGGTGCGAGTCGTACCCGATGCCAACACGCACGGGCAGCGTCGTGCTCACGCCGCCACCGTTGCGTGAGCCTGCGCACCACCGGTGATGAGCGAGTAGTCCTGGCGGCGGCGCGCGGGCGTGAATCCGGCATCGCGAATCAGGCGATCGAGCTCGTCGACGGTCGTGCGATGCGTCGTGTTGGCCGCCGATACCACGTTCTCTTCGATCATCAACGATCCGAAATCGTTGCAGCCGTAGTTGAGCGCCATCTGACCGACCTTCATGCCCATCGTGACCCAGCTCGACTGCAGATTCGGCACGTTGTCGAGCACGATGCGGGAAATCGCCACCGTACGCAGATACGTGACCGCATCGGTCTTCGGCATGTGCGACATCGACGGCGTGTTCTCCGGCTGCAGCGGCCACGTGATGAACGCCGTGAAGCCGCCGGTACGCGCCTGCAGATCGCGCACGCGCTGGAGATGCTCGATGCGCTCGGCGAGCGTCTCGCCGATGCCGTACATCATCGTCACCGAGGTCTTCATACCCTCATTGTGCGCGAGCTCCATGATCTCGAGCCACCGGTCGGCGCCAGCCTTCTTGGGCGCGACGATGTCCCGGACACGTTGCACGAGGATCTCGCCGCCGCCGCCGGGAATCGAATCGAGACCGGCCGCTTTGAGCTCGCGAATCACGTCGCGCGCCTCCATGCGGAAACGCGTGGCGAAGAAATCGACTTCGCTGGGCGAGAACCCGTGAATGTGAATCGGATGATGCTGCTTGATATAGCGCATCAGATCCAGATACCACTCGAACGGGATGTACGGGTTATGGCCGCCCTGAATCAGGATCTGCACTCCGCCCAGGGCCTTTGTTTCCTCGATCTTCTCGCCGATCTGCTCGAACGACAGGGTATACCCTTCCCCGTTCTTCGGTCGGCGATAGAAGGCGCAGAATCCGCAGTCGGCTACACAGACGTTGGTGTAGTTGATGTTGCGGTCGACGATGTACGTGACCACGCCATGGGGATGCTTCGCCTGACGCACGCGATCGGCTTCCATGCCGAGTTCGAGCAGCGGAGCGTTGGTATAGAAATCGAGAAGGTCACGCATGGATGATTCTCTTGCGACCGGCAGCACACAGGAAGTCGATCACGCGGCCGGCAGAAAGGCGAGCGTGCCATCAGGCACGCGCCCAGCCAGTACGAGTCGACGGAAGAATTCGGTGAGACCCGCGAGGTGCGGGTACGACAAACGGTAATCCAGTCCCGAGAAGTACTCGGCACAGGCTTCGCGCGACACGCCGGTGGCGAGCGCCGCCTGCGCCGACAGCTGATCGATGTGTGCCAGCCCCCAGTCGCGCGACGCGATCAACGATGCATGCGCCGACAGCGCCTCATGCACCGGCGCCCGACGTTGCGCAACCCAGACCGCGAACACGAACGGCAGTCCCGTCCACGATTTCCAGACGCCGCCCAGATCCTCGCGAAACGGATAACGCACGGCCCACGCACCGCCGCGATTGGCCTGGTCGAAGAGTTTGAGTGCCGCGTCTCCGATCACCAATCGTGCTTCATGCGGCTCATCCTCGAACCGTTCGACATCCGCCAGCTCGGCGTCGCCCAGCACGAACTCGGGACGGCAGCGCCACACGTTCTCGAACAACAGCTCGAGCAGTGCCACCGACGTCATCGAGCTGCGACTCACGATCACTTTGAGTCCACCGAGCTCCGCGGGAGGACGCTTGCTGAAGAGCATCACACTGCGAACCGGGCCATCGCTCGTGATCCCGAGCTCCGGCAACAACAGATAGCGCTTCGCATCGCGCGCGTACTCGACGGCGGACACCACGCTCACATCGAGTTCGCCTTCGGCCATCAACCGGTTGAGCACGGTGGGTATCCCCGTGATCAGACTGCCGTCGAGCGGCACGATCCCACGATCGATCGCGCCGTAGACGGGGAAGCAGTTGATGTACGGGATGCGCCCGACGCGCAGCATATCGTTCAGCCCACCGCGCCAGCGAGCGGCTCGGTCGACTCGTCGATCGCGCCGGTCTCGTCGGGCTCGAACTCGCGCAGGATGCGATAGAACGAATCGCGTTCCGCCGGCACCTTGCCAGCGCCACGAATAAGTCCGAGCAGCTGCGGCAGCGTCATACCCTGAGGCGTGTGGGCGCCGACCGCGTGATAGATCTTCTCACGCACCACGGTGCCTTCGATATCGTTCACGCCGAAATGCAGCGAGATCTGTGACACCGGCGTCGACACCATGATCCAGTGCGACTTGATGTGCTCGAAGTTGTCGAGGAAGAGGCGTCCGACCGCGAGGTTGCGCAGATCGTCGAAGCCGGTGGTCGAGGTGCCTTCCCGACCGAGCGTCTTCCCGAGCTCATTGTCATCGGGGTGATACGCGAGCGGGATGTAGGCAAGGAAGCCGCCGGTCTCATCCTGCAGGTCACGCAGCATGTTGAGATGCTGCATGCGGTCCTCGATCGTTTCCACGTGTCCGTACAGCATCGTGCAGTTCGAGCGGATGCCGAGCTTGTGGGCCGTGCGATGCACGTCGATGTAGTCGGCACCGCCGAGCTTCTTGTCGGCGATCACGTCGCGGACGGCGGCACTGAACGTCTCCGCGCCGCCACCGGGCAGCGTATCGAGTCCGGCCTCACGCAGCGCGATCAGCACGTCTTCGCGGCTCATCTTCTCGATGCGCGCGATGTGCGCGATCTCGACGGCCGTGAGGGCCTTGATGTGCACCTGCGGATGACGCGCCTTGAGCGCACGGAACATCGTCTGGTAGTACTCGAGGCCCGCCTCCATATCGAGGCCGCCGACGATGTGGAACTCGCGCGTGATGGAGCCGTCGGCGCGATCGGATTCGGCGAGCACCTGCTCGATGCTGTATCGATATGCCCCTTCTTCCTTGGGCAGTCGCGCATACCCGCAGAACACGCACGTCTTGCGTAGGACGCAGACGTTGGTGGGGTTGATGTGCTGATTCGACGCGAAGGTGACGCGATCGCCGTGTCGGGCACGGTTGGCCGCATCGGCCATGGCGCCCACGCCGAGTAGGTCGGGCGAGCGGAACAGGGTGACACCATCGTCGATGGACAAACGCTCGCCGGCGCGCAGCTTCTCCCCGATGGGGCGCAGCGCGGGATCACGGAGTCGATCGAGATCGAACGGAATAGTGACAGGCATCAGGGCGTACTCGGGCAAGTGCGCGAACCATTCGCGCAGACCTTCACCTCGATGAACGCCCCGACGGGCCTAGTCGTGCCACCGTCGGAGTGCAATCGAGACGTTATGACCACCGAAACCCGAGCTGTTCGAGATCGCCACATTCACCGCCCGCGCCCGTGGCGTGTTCGGGGTGTAGTCGAGCACGCACTCGGGATCCGGCGTCGCGTAGTTGATCGTGGGTGGAACCATATTGTCACGCATCGCCAAGGCGCAGGCGATGAACTCCACCGAACCCGCCGCGCCGAGCATGTGCCCCGTGGCCGACTTGGTCGAGCTGACCGACAGCACGTGCGCGTGGTCGCCGAACACCGCCTGGATGCCCTTGGACTCGTTGGGATCGTTGAGCGGCGTGGACGTGCCGTGGGCGTTGATGTAGTCGACATCCGTGGGCGCGAGGCCGCCGTCTTTCAGCGCGCCACGCATGGCCCGCTGGAGCCCCTCGTGCGCTTCCGGCTGCCCGGTGAGATGATAGGCATCACCCGTGGCGCGGTAGCCGACAATTTCGCCGTAAATGCGCGCACCGCGACGTCGGGCATGCTCGAGTTCCTCGAGCACGACCACACCTGAACCTTCGCCCATCACGAAACCATCGCGATCCTTGTCGAACGGACGCGACGCCGACGCTGGCGAATCGTTGCGCGTGGAGAGGGCGCCCATGTTGGCGAAACCACCGATCGACATCGGCGTGACGGCCGCCTCGGAACCGCCGGCAAACATCACGTCCGCATCGCCATACTGGATGATACGGAACGCATCGCCGATCGCATGCGCGCTCGAGGCACACGCCGATACGGTCGCGTAATTCGGACCCTTCGCCTGCAACCGCATGGAGACGATGCCTGCGGCGATGTCGCCGATGAACATCGGGATGAAGAACGGCGAGATCTTGCTGGGGCCCAGCGTGCGGTAGACATCGTGCTGGTCTTCGAAGCTTCGAATACCGCCGATGCCGCTGCCGATGATGACCCCCATCGTTTCCGGGTCAATGGCCCCCGGAACAATGCCCGCGTCTGCCGCCGCCTGCACTGATGCGGCCACCGCGTACTGCGCATAGACGTCCGCGCGCTTCGCTTCCTTGCGATCCATGTACGCGAGCGGGTCGAACTGCTTGACCTCGCACGCGAACCGCACGGAATACTTGGACGCATCGAACTTCGTAATGTCAGCGCCTCCGGAGACTCCCGAGAGCAAAGACTGCCAGGTCGTCGCCACGTCGTTGCCGACCGGCGTAACGGCACCAAGCCCCGTAACGACGACCCGCCGCCGCATTAGCCTGCGACCTTCGCCTCAAGGTAGGCCACCGCATCGCCGACCGTGCGGAGCTTCTCGGCATCCTCATCGGGGATGTCGATGTTGAATTCCTTCTCGAACTCCATGACCAGTTCGACGATGTCGAGCGAGTCGGCGCCGAGGTCTTCGATGAAGCTCGCCTCGGGCGTGAGCTTCTCGCGCTCCACTCCGAGCTCCTTTTCGATGATATCCTTGATCTTCGACGCGTGATCCGACATAGGAACGATCCTCTGGGATGTTGGAGTAGTTGAGAGTGGGGAACTTAGCCATGCGAGGGCGTCGCTGGGAGGGCTTGACGGCAAGAACCGCAAAGTCCGTCCCGAGCGGCTCGCGAACCTACATGACCATACCGCCGTCCACCACGAACACCTGACCGGTCACATAACTGGTCAAGTCTGAAGCGAGCACAGCCACCATGCTCGCGATGTCCTCGGCGCTGCCGAGGCGCTCGAGCGGAATACCCGCACTGAGCGCACTGCGGGCCTCCGGTGTCATCGCCGCCGTCATGTCGGTGTCGATGAAGCCGGGAGCCACCACGTTGGCCAGGATGTTGCGCGAGGCAAGCTCCTTGGCGATCGACTTGGTCATGCCGATCAAGCCCGCCTTGCTGGCCGCGTAATTCGCCTGCCCCTTGTTGCCGATCAAACCGACCACGCTGGCCACGTTGATGATACGGCCGTAGCGGCGCTTCATCATCCCGCGTGAGGCGGCGCGACACGTCGCGAAGGCCCCGCGCAGATTCGCGTTGATCACGGCATCCCAGTCGTCGTCCTTCAGGCGGATCAGCAGGTTGTCGCGCGTGAGGCCGGCGTTGTTGACCAGAATGTCCAGCTGCCCAAAATCCTTCTCGACGGCCTCCACGAGCGCGATGGCCTGCGCCGTCTCAGATACGTCGGCCGCGTAGCCGCGCGTCTCGACGCCGGTTTGGGCGGCGATTTCCTGTGCGGCGGCGTCGGCGCGGGCCTGATCACGTCCCGTGACGGCCACGCGCGCGCCGGCCGTCGCCAGGGTCGTGGCGATGGCGCGACCGATGCCGCGGGTGGAGCCGGTCACCAGCGCCACGCGCCCGGTCAGATCGATGCGAAGGCCGCTCATGAGGCAGTCGTAGGATAGGAGTTCGACAACGTCAGGCGGGTTTGCCGGCGAGGTCCAGCAACTTCTCGACCTCGGCGACGGTCCCGCACGAGAGAGTCTTCACCGACGGAGCGAGGCGTCGCAACAGGCCGGTAAGCACCGCGCCGCTGCCGATTTCGACGAAGGTCGCGTCGGGGTACTGCTCGACCAGCAAGCGACTCACGCGCGTCCATTGAACCGGCGCGGTGAGCTGCTGCACGAGTAGATCACAGGCGACGTGGGCCGACGTGACAGGCATGGCGTTGACGTTCGCCACGACGGGCACCTGTGGATCGCTCCACGATTCCGCCTGAAGCGCCTCGCCGAGTCCCGCGACGGCCGGCTCCATGAGGGGCGAGTGGAACGCACCGCTGACCGGCAGCGGGAGGCAGCGCTTGGCGCCCGCTTCCTTGGCCAGCTCCATCGCACGCTCGACCCCGGCCACCTCACCGGAAATCACGACCTGCTCATCGCTGTTGTAATTGGCCGGCACCACCATGCCGCGCTCGGCGCTGGCCTGACGGCAGATGTCGTCGATCGACGCCGTAAGCACGCCCAGGATCGCGGCCATCGCCCCCGGGCGCGCCACCCCCTGCTCGTACATCAGCGTGCCGCGCCGGCGCACGATGCGCGCAGCGGCCGCGACGTTGATCGCCCCGGCCACGTGGTAGGCCGAGAACTCGCCCAGCGAGTGGCCGGCCGCCGCGCGCACCTGCGGACCGATCGCGCTTTTCACCACAGCCCACACCGCAGCGCTGTGCGCCAGCAATGCCGGCTGGGCGTTCAGGGTGCGCGTGAGTTCGTCCGCCGGGCCTTCGAAGGCGAGTGTGGACAGCGGCGCGCCGACGGCGTCATCGACCGCCTCAAAGACCTCGCGAGCGGCGGGAAAGGCTTCGGAAAGATCCTTGCCCATGCCCACCTTCTGCGACCCCTGACCAGGCAGCAGCAGCACGTATTCCATGTCGTTCCGGATCTCGAGTTCGGAGGACGTGGCGCTCAGAAGCGAGCGACCAGCGATCCCCACGTGAAGCCGGCGCCGAAGGCCGCGAAAAGCACGGTCGATCCTTCCTTCACGCGCCCCTGCTCTACCGCATCGCTGAGCGCGATCGGGATCGAGGCCGCCGAGGTATTGCCGAAGCGATCGACGTTGACGAACACTTTGTCCATCGAGATGCCGGCATGCTTCGCCGTGGCTTCGATGATGCGCACGTTGGCCTGATGGGGAATCAGCAGATCGACGTCGGCGGCGGTGATCCGCGCGCTATCGAGCGCCCGATCAGTGGCTTCTGCCATCGACCGCACGGCGTGCTTGAACACCTCTCGGCCCGCCATGCGCACATAGTGCCGCTTCTGCTCGAAGACTTCGGGCGAAAACGGCTCGGCGCCACCGCCGGCCGGACGCCACAGCAGTTCGGCGAGTGCGCCATCAGAGCGCATGAACGACGACAACACGCCCTTCGTACCGCCCCGCTCCTTATTGCGGCGCAGCACGGTCGCACCGGCGCCATCCGCAAACAGAATGCAGGTATTCCGATCGGTCCAATCGACGATCGTGCTGAGCTTTTCCGCGCCGATCACGAGCACGGTGTCGGCCGAGCCGCTCGCGATGAGCGACTCGCCCATGATCGCGCCGTACAGCCATCCCGAACAGGCGGCTGAAATATCGAATGCGGCCGCGCGCGTGCATCCGAGTGCCGTCTGAATCTCCACCGCCGTGGCCGGCAGCAGGTGATCCGGCGAGGCCGTACCGAGGATGATGACATCGATTTCGCCAGGCTGCACGCCAGCGCGCGCCATGGCCATGCGCGACGCGTCGGCGGACAGCGACGTCAGCGTCTCACCGTCTTTCGCGATATGCCGCTGCTTGATGCCGGTGCGGTCGACGATCCACTCATCATTCGTTTCGAGCCCCATCGCTGCGATATCAGCGTTGGTCATGATGTTCTTCGGCACGGCGTGACCCGTACCGGCGATGTAGGCGATCGGACGCTTCATGCAGCGCTACCGGACGTGGTTGGCATGGATTCCGAGAGCCGACGACCGATCTCCTCGGTCATGCCGGACTCGTACGCGCGGAGCGCGACCATGATGGCATTCTCCATCGCGCGCGGCGAACTCTTGCCGTGCGAAATGATGCTCACGCCGCGCACACCGAGCAACGGTGCCCCACCCTGTTCATCGACATCGAGTTGCGTGAGCGAGCGGGCGATTTCGCGGGCGTCGAGCCCGGCGACTTTCGCGACCATCCCGATGAGCATGGGACCGATGCTCTCGTAGAACTTGAGCAGGACGTTGCCGGTGAAGCCATCGCAGACCACGACGTCGATGACACCGCGATCGCATTTCCCGTTGGGGATGTCGCGTCCCTCGACGTTGCCGAGGAAGTTGAGTCCCGCCGCGAGCAGTCGCTGGTGCGCGTCTTTCACGGCCGCATTGCCCTTCTCGGCTTCTTCCCCGACGGACAGGAGACCCACCGCCGGATTGTCGCGACCGAGCAGCGCGCGGGCGTACACCGTGCCAATGCGCGCGAACTGCACGAGTTCTTCGGGCGAGCAATCCATGTTGGCGCCCGAATCGAGCACCAGGATGGGGTCCTTCGCCGTCGGGAAGATGGTGCCGATGGCCGGGCGGGTGAGGCCCGTGTGCAACTTGAGGTGCACGAGCGACGCGGCCATCTGCGCGCCGGTATTCCCGGCCGAGACGAAGCCATGCGCGTGGCCATCGGCAACGCGCTTGATGCCGACGACCATGGAGCTATTGGTCTTGCCCCGGAGGGCGACGGTCGGCTTGTCGGTCATGGCGATCACCTCTGGCGCGTCGACGATCGCGATTCGATCACGGACGTGCGCCAGCGAAGCGAAATCGCCGCGCAACAGCGCGTCGAGTTCCGCCTCGATGACCGAGGTCTGTCCTACGAGTTCGATGTGATGCTGCGGGGGCAGCGCTCCAAGCGCTTGGAGTGCGCCGGCGATGGGGGCCCGGGGGGCAAAGTCACCCCCCATGGCATCCACGGCGATGCGCGCCAAACTTACGCTTCCTGCGCAGTTACCCGCTGCTCACCCGCATAGAACCCACACTCGTTGCACACGCGGTGCGGGCGCTTCATCGTGCCGCACTGCGGGCACGACTGAATGACGATGGCGGGCGCGACCTTATGGGTGTTGCGGGCGCGCTTCCGCCGCTTAGATGTGCGGCGCTTCGGTACGGCCATGGGACTCTGACCTGAACGTTCGAGACGAGAAGAACCGTTTAGGCGTCGGAACCACGCAGATCGCGCAGTCCGGCCCAACGGGGATCAGTTGATGGAGCACAGGTGCATGCTCCCGTATTGCGATCGGCACCACAGGTCGCGCAGAAGCCCTGACAATCTTCCCGACAGAGCGCGAACGCCGGAACGGCCAGGAGCCATTCCTCACGCACTGCGGGACGGATATCGAGCTCTCGCGCCCCAGCGGGGATCGGAAACACGTCCTGTTCGTCTGCGTCATCGAGACCCGACTCCGCAAACAGCATATGCACGTCTTCCGATACAGCGACGGTCACTTCGGTCAGGCAACGCCTGCACTCAGTGACTGCCGCCCCTTCCAGCCGGCCGCTCAGATAAAAGCGACCGTGACCTGCAGCAGAGAGTCGGCCGGTCACATGCACACCGGCACCAGCCGGGCGCGTGTCGTCCGCTTCCCACACCGGATCCGATGTGTCGAGCACTCCGTCCACGCTCTCAGCACGGGCTTCCAGACTCCGGATGTCAAAGCACAGCATAGCCGTGTAACGTAGAGCGGGAGCCCCTCAGACACAAGGGCTCCCGCTCCCTTTTTCCGCCCCGGCCGGTACGTCCAAGTAGCGCACCGACCACAAGTTAGGCGATCCTGCCGCTCAGCTGGCGAGGACGTCCGTGCCGGCGAAGAAGAACGCCGCTTCGATCGCGGCATTCTCGTCGGAGTCGGACGCGTGGATCGCGTTCCGTCCCTTCGACTCGGCGTACAGCTTCCGCACCGTGCCCTCGGCCGCTTCGGCCGGGTCGGTGGCACCGATCACGGTGCGCAGCGTGGCCACCGCGTCATCGCGCTCGAGCACGAGCGGCATGCACGGTCCGCTGGTCATGAATTCCACGAGCTCGCCGAAGAACCCGCGCTCGCGGTGGACGCCATAGAACTCACCCGCCTGCGCGGTGGTGAGGTGCATGACGCGCGCTGCCTTGATGGTGAAGCCCGACTTCTCGAGCAGCGCAATGATGAGGCCGGCCTTGCCATTGGCGAAGGCGTCCGGCTTGACGATGGTAAGAGTGCGACGACCAGCCATGAGTCAGGATCCGATCAATTTGCGAACGATGTCCCCGCGCGTGAGGAAGCCGACCAAGCGGTCATCCTTCACGACAGGTACCCGGTCGACGTCCTTGTTGAGCATCAGGGACGCCACCTCGGCGAGCGGCTGCTCGGGCGCCACACACAAGACCTGACGGGTCATGATGTCGCGCACCGTGCGCCGCGCCGCGGCTGGCGGCTGGAGTGCGTTCACACCCCCGGCGCGGGGAAGATAATGGCTCAGGAGATCCCGCAAGAGCTCACGCTCACTCAACATGCCGATGACCCGGTTCGATTCGTCCACCACCGGGAGTCCGCCGAGGCCGGCCCGCAGCATCTCGAGCACCGCGCTTCGTAGCGGTGCCTCGGGGCCGACCGTCCGTGGACGCTCCGACATCAGCTCCCGGACGGTGAGTTGGGCCGGCAGCTCCTTCCCGGTGAACTGGGGCAGCGCCACCAGCTGCGCCGGACTCTCCGCTGCCAGCGCCGCGGCCACACTCGTCGGATTGGAGAGCACCCGGACCAGCGCGCTAACCACCTGGAGATGCCGCGCCATCTGGCGCGGCGGGGCGCACACCAGCACCACGAGTCGGGCCCGCTGCAGTTCGTCGTCGTCGAGCACGCGGACGACGTCCTTCGGCGCCACCCCGATGGACACCACCAGATCCCGGACCGCGTCGGTGCGGTAGTGCAGCACGAACGCCCGGTCGGCGAGCCCCACGATGTCTTCGCTCCGCGCTTCCTCGATCCGCTCGCGGAGCAGGTCCGCGTTTGAGAGTGCCCCGCTCCGATCCAGCGAGACGCACAGCGCTTCCGCCGCATCGGCGACGGTGCTCGCCGTCAGGGGCATGACGACGCGCGAGGCGACAAGCAGATCGGCGAGGCGTTGCGGCGTGATAGGCATGCGGGGAATCTGCGCGCGCGCGTGGGCGGCACGCAGGGGTGGGGCGCAAGAAAGCGGGGCGAATCACGACCGTCGTGATCCGCCCCGCTCCCTTCCCTCGTGCTGGCGCGATTACGCCAGACGCGCCTTGATCAGGTCGACGAAGTCCACCGGACGCTGGGCGACGCCCATGCCGGCAGCCAGGAACGACTCGATCTTCTCCGCAGCCGTGCCTTCCGAGCCGGAGATGATCGCACCGGCGTGGCCCATACGGCGGCCCGGCGGAGCGGTCTGACCGGCGATGAAGCCGACGACCGGCTTCTTCATGTGCGCCTTGATGAACGCGGCGGCTTCCTGCTCGTCGGTTCCGCCGATCTCGCCCATCATCGCGATGGCCTTGGTCTGCGGATCCGCCTCGAATGCCGCGAGGCAATCGATGAAGTTCGTGCCGTTGATCGGGTCACCGCCGATACCGACGCACGAGCTCTGACCGATGCCGGCCTTCGTGAGCTGGTTGACGATTTCGTAGGTCAGCGTGCCGGAGCGGCTGACGACACCGACATTGCCGGGCATGCAGATACGGCCCGGAATGATGCCGACCTTGGACTGGCCGGGCGTGATGAGCCCCGGGCAGTTCGGGCCGATCAGACGCGCGCCATGTTCCTTCACGTACGGATACACCTTGGTCATGTCCAGCACGGGCACGCCTTCGGTGATGCAGACGATGAGCTTCACGCCCGCGGCCGCCGCTTCCATCATCGCATCCGCCGCGAACATCGGCGGCACGTAGATGACGGACGTGTTGGCACCCGTGGCCTGCACCGCGTCATACACGGTATCGAAAATGGGCACGGTGCCTTCGAACGTCTGGCCGCCCTTGCCCGGCGTCACGCCGGCCACGACCTGCGTGCCGTACTCGATCATCTGCTTGGCATGGAACGAGCCGTCGCGGCCCGTGATGCCCTGCACGATCAGCTTGGTGTCGTTGTCGATGAAGATGCTCACGCGGCACCTCCCTTCGTCGCGAGTTCCACGGCGCGCTGCACGGCCGCATCCATGTCGTTCGATGCCGAGAAGCCGTTGTCCTGCAGAATCTTCACGGCGATCTCCTCGTTGGTGCCGGTAAGACGGATCACGATAGGCACCTTGAGCGGATTCGCCTTGGTCGCCGTGACGATGCCGTTGGCCACGTCATCGGTGCGCGTAATGCCGCCGAAGATGTTGAACAGGATGCATTTCACGTTCGGATCGGACGTGATGATGCGCAGCGCGTTCACGACCTTCTCCGGATTCGACGAACCGCCGATGTCGAGGAAGTTGGCCGGATCGCCGCCGTAGTACTTCACGAGATCCATCGTGGCCATGGCGAGACCGGCGCCGTTCACGACGCAGCCGACGTTGCCGTCGAGCTTGATGAACGTGAGGTTCGAATTGCGCGCGTCGACTTCGCTCGGCGCTTCCGACGATTCGTCGCGCAGCGCGGCGATGTCGGGGCGACGATCGAGTTCGTTGTCGTCGATGACCATCTTGCCGTCAACCGCGATAAGTTCACCCGTGGGGGTGAGCACGAGCGGATTGATCTCGGCGAGCGAGCAGCCGGCGTTCATGAACGCCGTGTACAGCTGCTGCATGATCTTCGCGGCCTGACGCGCGAGCTTGACGTCCTTGAACAGGAAGAAACCCATGCGCATCGCTTCGAACGACAACAGGCCGTAGCGCGTGTCGACCGGGTGATACAGGATCAGCTCCGGCGTGCTGGCCGCGACTTCTTCGATGTCGATGCCACCGGCCGCGCTCACCATGAACACCGGCTTCTTGGTCGCGCGGTCGACGATGATGCCGACGTACGCTTCAGAGCCGATGTCGGCCGCGACGGTCACGAGCACCTTCTCGACGACGAGATCCTTGATCGTCATGCCGAGAATGGCGGTCGCCTTTTCCTTGGCCGCTTCCGGCGTCGGGCAGAACTTCACGCCGCCCGCCTTGCCACGTCCGCCGGCATGCACTTGCGCCTTCACCATCACCGCTGCGCCGTAGCGCTGCGCGATGGCTTCCGCCTGTTCCGGCGTCGTAGCGATCTCGCCGGGCGGGATCGGCACACCGGCCGCCCGCAACAGCTCTTTCGCCTGATACTCGTGTAGGTTCACGCGTTCTCCGAATCGAGGAATGTCATCGGTTCAATGCTAGGTGGTCGTGCCCGACGACAGCAACCCGCCTGTCGTGCGAAGCGCGCCCGTACGTGCCAGGCACCGTGAACCGGCGATGCCCGACACGGCCGCGTTCATTGCGGCGGTCGTTCCAATACGCGGCCCAGACTATCAAACGCTGCACCGAACTTCGCCCAATCGCCACGTCGCAGTGCGTCACGCATGGCGGCATACCAGCGGCGGGCCGCATCCGACGACGGGCCCTCCTCTCCTGACCCTGCTGTCAGTGCCGGTGGCATCGGGATATCGCCCATCCGTCCCAATGCCTCGACCAACGTGCTCCCGACGCCGAGCCGGACGCCGTCTGAGGCCACGAGGCGCGCGATGGTGGCGCTGCCCTCGGCGCGATTCCAGAGCAGCGGCTGCACCAGCAACGGACCGGTCGGCGTCATCACGGTGGTGACCCGTCCGGCGCGAATGCGCGGTTCTCGACGGGTGCCATCCGGCATCGTGCTGCGCGCACTGTCGAGCGCCGCCTGCATGCGCTCGGTCACCGCTCGCCAACGCTGCCGGGGGATCGTGGTCGAGTCCCACCAGGTCTGCCGGGCAATGCCGCCGCTTGCGGTCACGACACCGCCGATCAGGTCGCCCCCATCAAGTAGGGGCACGCTCCACGCCACCAACCGTTCTCGCTCGTTACCGATCCAGTGCGGCGGCGGTGTACCGCCCACCAGCGCGCTGTCGGGCAGCTGGCGGATGACCGTGCCCTCGAGTCTGGAGCCGAAGCGGGCAAAGGTCTTGATCTGCGCCACCGCGCTCTCGCTCGCCGGCGGCAGCTGCGCCACCAGTGCCGGCGGCAACTCGCCCGGCGTCGCGAACAGCGACGGAAGCCGTGTCATCCACGTCCGCGTCGGGGCGTCGGGTCGGGGCGCGGCGACGAGGCGCACGCGACCACTGGACGCCTCGACGATCGCGGTCGCTGCCAAGCGGAAGTAGCTGTAGACGCCCGTCGCCAACTGCCACTGCTGGCTGAGCGGATAACGATCCGACGCGCTATACAGCTGCAGCGTCCAGTACAGGCGACCCTCGTGCACCAGCGGCAAGACGTCATTGCCCTGCACGAAGATCGGCGCGAGCCGTTCCACTCGCTCGCGCACGTCCCGATGTGTCACGAGCAGCGGCTCAACGGCGCTCGTGTCCGCATCGAGCAACGAGAGGTCGCGGAGAGCCCACGCGTGTGCGATCCGGGTGCGCAGCGAGGTCAGTGACACGCCGCGCACCCCGCGGGCGTGCTCGGCATCGATAAGACGCGCGCCACGCAGTCCGGGGCCGACCAGCGGCTCGTCGCCGGCATAATCGTCGGACGTTTGCGCGAACTCAACCTGGCTGTCTCGCACCGTCGGACGCGTGGCATCGACCGCCGACACCAGCCAGCCCTCGGCGCTACCGACGGGCCGTCGCACCACCAACGCGGTCGTGCGATCGCCCACCACCGTCCAACCCAACGGTGACACGTCGACCATCGGCGGCTCCGATGGCGCGTCATCGCGCGGCTCGCCTTCGGGCGCACGCGTGGCCGGCATGGCCGTCGCCAGGCTGCCCCGATCCCACAGACTCAGACGAACCGGCAGATCGGCGCGTTGCACGCGCGTGAGCGACGCGGCGCCACTGTCGCGATGCACCACCCGCATGCCCTCGACGTCGAACGCGCGCCGGCTGTAGAGGGCGCGGGAGGCGAAGTAATCGAGATCTCGCGTGGAGGGATCGCCGAGCAGACTGGTGCGGGCCAGCACGGCCGGCGCGGCATGCCGCAAGCCCAGCGCGGCGATCAGGATAACGGTGAGGGTGAGAAACGCGGCGCGCAGCTGACCGACCCAACCGGTCCGAAGCACGACGAGCGCCGCGAGCGCACTGCCGAACGACAGCAGGTAGTCCATCCGCAGCGTGACGCGATGATCGACCCTGAGGAACATCCCGTCAGGCCCGCTGCCCTGTCGCAGCAGATCGAAGGCGTCGAGGCGATAGCTCCAGGCCAGCAGCAACAGCACGACGGCACCCAACGCACTGAGGTGGCGCCGCACATGCGTCGACGCAGCGACACGACGGCCTTCCATGCGAAGACTTCGCGTGAGCGCGTAGAGCACGACCACCAACGCCGTCATCGAGACGACGCTAACCAGCGACCAGAGGTAGAGCGTCTCCTCGATCGGCAACCAGTACAGATAGAAGCCGAGATCCCGCCCCAGCACGCCCTCGATCTCGCCAAACGGCAGGCCGTGGCGTAGCAGGGCGAGGTCCACCCAATTCGTGAGTGGAATCGCGAGCACACCGCCGACCAGCAATGCCAGCACAACCGTCACCGCCAGGAGGCGCTGGCCCGAGATCATCGCAGTGAGCTCGAGATTCGCCACGCGCGACGGCACTGCGACTGCACGAATCGTGCGACGCACCGCGTGCAAATTGGCGAACGCGAACAGTGTCCCGAGGACCCACGCCCCACCCTGCAGGATCGCGGTATCGATGACCTGTTCCCAGAAGAGCGCCGGCACTCCCATCGCCGTGAACCACGCGTGATCGACGAGCAGCGCCGTCACCGCGCGCCCCAGCAGGAGCAACGCGGCGGCGATCGCCAGACCGAAAATCAGCCCGCCGCGTGCGCCCATCTCAGCGATCCATTCGCGCGATCAGAGCGAAACGCCCTGAGTGTGCAGCCATCCTTCCATCACGCCGCGAATCTCGGCCAGTCGCTCGGCCGAGCTGGCCTCGAATCGCGCGACGATCACCGGTTGTGTGTTCGAGGCGCGCAGGAGTCCCCAGCCATCGCCGAAGAGCACGCGAACGCCATCCACGTCGATCACCTCGTGGGTCGCCTTGAAATGCGCGGCGGCCCGGGCGACGATCGCAAACTTGGACTCCTCGTCGGTGTCGATGCGCAATTCCGGCGTGGACACGAACGGCGGTACATCGGCCAGCAGTTCGTCGATGCGCTTCCCGGAATCGGCGATGATGCGCAGCAGTCTGGCCGCCGCGTACAAGGCGTCGTCGTGTCCGTAGAAGCTTTCGGTGAAGAACATGTGCCCGGACATCTCGCCGGCAATCGGCGCGTGCATCTCCTTCATCTTGTCCTTGATGAGGGAGTGTCCCGTCTTCCACATCACCGGTACGCCGCCTGCCTGCTCGATGCCGTCCATCAACGCCTGTGAGCACTTCACGTCGAAGATGATCGGCTGACCAGCACCGGTGCGGGCGAGTACGTCGCGCGCGTACAGGATGAGAATGTGATCGCCCCAGATGATCCGACCATCGCGGTCCACCACACCGATCCGATCGGCATCGCCATCGAACGCCACGCCGATCTCCGCACCACTCGCCTTCACCGTCGAAATGCAGTCCTCGAGATTCTCGGGGACCGTCGGATCGGGGTGATGATTGGGAAACGTGCCGTCGCTTTCGGTGAACAGGCCGATCCCGTCGATGCCGAGCGCCGACATCAACTGCGGCGCAACCAGCGCCGCGGCGCCGTTGCCACAGTCGTACACGACCCGGAGCGTCGAGCCATCGGGGCGCGTGATCCGCCCCACTCGCGCGGCGATGTCACTGACGTAGCGATCGATGACCGGCACATGGCGCACCGCACCGTCACCCGTCGGGAACACGCCACCCACGATCAGCCGGTAGAGCACCTGAATCTCTTCCCCGTGCAGCGATCCCGTGCCGACGCACATCTTGAAGCCGTTGTATTCGGGCGGATTGTGCGAGCCGGTAATCTGAATGCCGCCGACGACTGGCTCGTGATGTAGCGTCCAGTACAGCAGCGGGGTCGGGACGACGCCCACGTCGACCACGTCAACGCCGCACTCGGTGAGCCCGCGCACGAGCGCGTCGCGCAGCGCGTCGCCACTTGGCCGATTATCGCGTCCGACGGCCACGGCGCCCTTGATGCCGTGGGTATCGAGATACGCCGCGTAGCCGCGCCCGAGCCCATAGGCCACTTCTTCAGTGAGGTCGGTGCCTACGATGCCACGGACGTCGTACTGCCGGAAGATCGTCTGACTGATGGACATTATCGGAGAGTGACGAAAGTCGGGAATGAAGTCACGCCGCGCGCAACGAATGCACTCAACGGACGAGGCTCGCGGCCTGTAGCCTCGGCGCACCGTTCGACGTCGGCACACCGGCAGACGCGGCGGTCCCCGGGAGTGCGCGACGGGCGAGTTCGATCATGGGCGTGGGATAGACGCCCAGCACCAGCAGCACGACACAGGTGACCGTGATCAACGATTGCGCCATCGGAATGGTGGACGGCACAGGGTGCCCTTCCGGACGTGGGCGCATGAACATCGCCGAGATAACGGACAGATAATACGCCGCCGAGACGGCGCTGCTGAGCACCACGACGACAGCGAGAATGGTTTGCGGCGTCGTAGCCTGCAATGCGGCCTGAAGGAGATACCACTTGGCGAAGAAGCCCATGCCTCCCACCAGCGGCATACCCATGAACGCCAACAGGAACACCGCCATCGACACCGCAAGCCACGGTCGAACCAACCAGAGGCCCGCGATGTCATCGAGCGTGGGTGACCGATCGCGCCCGGCGTTGATGATGATCAACACGCCGAACGCACCCATCGTGGCCAACGTGTAGGACACGGCATAGAAGACCAGCGCCGTCGTGCCGGCGGTCGAGGCCACCACAATGGTGACGAGCAGATAGCCTGCATGCGCAATGCTGGAGTAGGCGAGCAATCGCACCAGATTCTTCTGCGACAGCGCGAATACGTTACCCGCGACCATCGTCACCACCGCCAGCCACCACATCGCCGAATGCCAGCGCGACGCGGCTCCCGGCATGGCTTCGATCATGACGCGTGCGAAGACGGCGAATGCGGCGATCTTGACACAGGCCGACATGAACGCCGTGATCGGCAACGGCGCGCCGTCGTAGACGTCCGGCGTCCACAGGTGGAACGGTGCGGCGGCCACCTTGAAGCCAAAGCCGACGAGCAGGAGACCAATACCGACGATGAACATCGGCCCGAGGTTCTGCTGTGCCGACACCCACTGTGCGATGTCGACCAAACGCGTGCTGCCGGTGGCCCCGTAAATCAGCGCGATGCCGTACAGCAGGAAGCCGGAGGACACCGATCCAAGCAGGAAATACTTCACCGCCGCCTCGGCCCCTCTCGCACTGCGACGGTTCACACCGGCCAGCACGTAGATCGCGAGCGACATCAATTCGATGCCGAGGAACACGAACATCAGATCGCGGGCAGCGGCGAGCACCATCATGCCGGTGGCCGCGAGCAACATCAGTACCGGCACTTCCGGACTGAAGGCCGCGCTGCGATGGTGTTCGGCGTCGAGCAGGATGAGCGACAACACGGTGCCAAGCAGGATCACCAGGTCGATGGCCCAGCGGAAGCCATCGCCGGCAATGCGCTGATCGGGGGTGCCGTTCACGCCGTCTCCCCATGCGATCATCACAACCAAGCCAACGAGCAGACAGAGCACCACGCCGAAACGGGCTAAGGCGCTCGTCTTCTCGGCGCCCTCCGCCATGGCCGCGTCATTGCTCTGCGGATTCCACACCGTGGCCAGCAGCATGACCATCGCGCCGGCGGACAGCAGGAGTTCGGGAGCCAACGCGCGGAAGAGCGCGCCGGCCGAAAGGGTAGCGCCCATCAGCGGACCACGGAGACGTTGGGGAGCGAAGTCGCGGCGTTCGGACCGAAACGCACCGACTCGATGATGTTCTGTGAGGCGCCCTCGATGCGTTGCAGCATAGGCTGCGGTGACACGCCGAGGTAGATGATCGCGACGGCAAACGCCGCCATCACCACGCGCTCGCGGCCCGTGAAGTCGGTGAGCGCGCCATTCTTGGCGGTATCGATCCGTTCGAACAGGACGCGCTGCAACGCGCGCAGACCATACGCCGCCGCGAAGATCACACCGCTGGTCGCAATGACAGCGAGCACCGGGCGCTCCGCGTAGGTACCGATCAGCACGAGGAATTCTCCGACAAACCCGTTCGTACCGGGCAGGCCGATCGTGGACAGCATCACGAGCGTCAGCATGACACTGAACATCGGGACTACTTTGGCGATTCCGCCGAAACCGGCCATGTCGGTCGTGCCGCGCCGATCCTCGAGCATGCCGACCAGCAGGAAGAGTGCGGTCGTGGAGACACCGCTGTTGACGATCGTCACCACGGCCCCCTGCACCGCCTGCTGCGTGAGCGCGAAGCAGCCGAGCATGATGAAGCCGAGATGGCTGATCGAGCTGTAGGACACCATCCGCTTCATATCACGCTGCGACATGGCGAGCAGCGCGCCGTACACGATGGCGATCACCGAGAGCACCAGGATCGTGCCACGCACGGTCGGCTCCATGGCGGCCGCCGGAAACAGCGGAATGGCAAAACGCAGGATCGCGTACGCGCCCACTTTGATGCCGAGCGTGACCGCCGCAAAGGTCGGTGCGGCGCCTTGCGCGTCCGGCAACCACGTGTGGAACGGCACCAACGCCGACTTCACGGCGAACGCCAGGAAGAACGCGCCGAACATCCAGAGCTGCGCACGCGGGGTCAGCGTGAGTTCCATGAGCTGATCGATATGGAACGACGCACCACCGCCCAGCGTCCACAGGGCCAGGATCGCCACCAGCATGAGCAGCGAGCCGACCAGCGTGAACAGCACATAGCGCAGGCCGGCGCGCGACTGCCCCGCCGCGCCCCAGACGCCGATCAGGAAATACGTGGGAATCAGCATCAGCTCCCACGCCAGATAGAAGGCGAGGAGGTCGAGCGTGACGAACACGCCGATGAGTCCCGTGGTGAGCAGCAGCGCGAGGGCGCCGAAGGCCGGCGTGCGAACGCGCACGTTGTTCCACGAGCCGAGCAACGCGAGCGGCAGCACAAGGGCCGTCATGACCACCATCGGCAGCGACAGCCCATCGACGCCGAGGCTGATGGTGGCACCGATGTCCGTCAGCCACGGCAGATCCACACGCGCTTGCCATCCTGTCACGGACGGATCGTAGGTCACCCACAGCACGAGGCTGAGCAGCGCTTCGATGGACAGTGCCGCCAACGTCAGCGTGCGGGCGTCCGGCCCGCCACTCGGCGCTTCAACGCCGTGCTCGTTGCGCGACATGTCGCGCCCGCCGAAGCGCACCAGCAACGCCGCGGCGATGGGCCACAGCAGCATAGCCGGCAGGACCCACTGCGCGGCTCCGATTGAGAGAAGGAAATCGCGCATCGGTCAGCTCAGGGTGAGGGCAGCCAGAAGCGCGAGCGCACCGGCGGCCAACAGCCAGGCGTACTTTCCCACGTCTCCATCCTGCAACTTGCTGCCCACGAGGGCTGCGGTCCGCGACAACATCGATCCGCCGGCGCTGAACGCGCGATCGACGCCCGTCTCCACGCCGCGGGTGAGCACCACATTGGCGAACGCGGAGATGGGGCGCACGATGATCGCGTCCACCAGTCCATCCACGTGGTACGCACGCGCCAGCAGACTATCATCGACCGGCGAGTGCGCCTTGTCGGCGATCGGCTTCCGGTAGCGCAGCAGCGCAATCACGATGCCGACCACAGCGACCGTGGTGGCCACGGCGACGAGCATCGTCTCCGTTCCATGATCGAGATGACCGGCGCCAGTCAACCGCGCAGCACTGCTGCCAGTGACCGGCTCGAGCCAGTGCTCAAGGATACCGACCGGGCCGAGCGGGATCAGCGCGGGCAGGTTGAGCCAGCCGCCGACGAGCGTCAGGGCCCGAGCACCACCAGCGGGCCGGTCATGATGCCCGGCGCTTCGTGCAGGTCGCCCGCTCGGCCTCGCCGGTGCGGTTCGGGCCGTGGAAGGTGTAGAGCATCATCCGCGTCATGTAGATCGCGGTCAGCAGCGCCGCGGCCAGCCCAGGCCGTACACGATGTAGAGCACGGTGCTGCCGGGAATGCCGAGCCACGTCGCGCTGGCGAGCGGACTCCGTGCGCCCGGGCGAACACCGAGGCGAGGATCTCGTCCTTGGAGAAGAAGCCGGCGAACGGCGGAATGCCGGCGATCGCCAGCGTGGCGATCCACATCAGCCGCGAAGGTGACCGGCATGTGCTCGCCAGTCCGCCCATGTTGCGCATGTCCTGCGCGTCGTCGTGGTTATGCGTGTGGTGATACGCCTGGTGCATGGCGTAGATCACCGAGCCGGCGCCGAGGAACAGCAGCGCCTTGAAGAAGGCGTGCGTCACCAGGTGGAAGACGCCCGCCGTGTACGCGCCGACGCCCACGCCGACGAACATGTAGCCGAGCTGCGAGACCGTGGAGTACGCCAGCACCTTCTTGATGTCCCACTGCTTGAGCGCCGATCGTCGCCGCGAAGAGCGCCGTCAGCGCGCCGACGAGCGGCGACCGTCAGCGACGCTACCGGCGCGCGCGAGAAAACGGCGCGGCGCGCGCCACGAGGTACACGCCCGCCGTCACCATCGTCGCCGCGTGGATCAGCGCCGAGCACCGGCGTCGGGCCGGCCATCGCGTCGGGCAGCCAGACGTAGAGCGGGATCTGCGCGCTCTTGCCCGCGCAGCCGAGGAACAGGAACAGGCAGATCGCCGTGACCAGCGCGCCGTCCACCGGCAGCCTGCCGGCGCGGCGTGCGACACCGGCGAAGTCGAGCGTGCCGAGGTTCGCGAACAGCAGGAACATCGCCACCAGGAAGCCGAAGTCGCCGATGCGGTTCACGATGAACGCCTTCTTGCCGGCGTCGGCGTTCGCCTTCTCGCTGAACCAGAAGCCGATCAGCAGGTAGGAAGCAGAGCCCGACGCCCTCCCAGCCCGACGAACATGCATCGGGATAGCTGGCGCCGAGCACCAGCACCAGCATGAAGAAGACGAACAGGTTCAGGTACGCGAAGTACCGCGGGTACCCCGGATCGTCCTGCATGTAGCCGACGCTGAAGACGTGGATCAGCGAGCCGACGCCGGTGATGACGAGCACCATCACCATCGACAGCTGGTCGAGCTGGAGAGCGGCCAGTCGACCGAAGGTTGCCCGTCCGGCATCCACTCGAACAACGTCTGGAGACGGCGCGTGCATCTCCACGCCGCGCATCGCGGCGAAGATCGCCACCGCGAGTCCGAACGCGGCGACGAGCACGCCAGGCCCAATCGAGGACGAGCGCGGCGTGCCGGTGACGAGCCGGGTGGTGGGCCACGTCGCCGTGTCCGGCCTCGTGACCGTGACCTGAGTCGTGCGCGTCGTCGTGACCGTGCGCGGCGGACGGATCGTCCGGCCCGATCCGGCCGCCGCCGTAGATCGACGCCCGCCGTTGGCACGAAGCCGAGCAGCGGCAGCAGGGGCAGCAGCCAGACGAACCGCGCCACGGTGTCGGCCAGCGGATGTCCCGTCTGGGGATCTCGGGGCCTGGATCAGCCCCTGAGCAGGTTGATGTTCTCGAGATTCACCGTCTCGTGACGGAAGATCGCGATGATGATCGCCAGCCCCGACCGCGGCCTCGGCCGCGGCGACGTCATCACGAAGATGACGAACACCTGCCCGGTGGCTCCGTACAGCTCGCGCAGCGCGACGAACGAGAGGTTCACGGCGTTGAGCATCAGCTCGACGCACATGAAGATGATGATCGCGTTGCGGCGCGTCAGCACGCCGACGACGCCGATCGCGAACAGGAGCGCGGACAGCGCGAGTGACTCGGCGAGCATGGGGCTAGCCCCCGCTTCTTGCCGATGACGACCGCCCCGATGATCGCCACGAGCAGCAGCAGGCTCGTGAGTTCGAAGGCGAGCAGATACTCCGTGAAGAGCGGCGCGGCGATCGGCGCCGATCACGCCGGTCGTCCCGCTGAGCACCGTCGCCAGCGCGACTGCGCGGGACGATCGTGCTGCAGCGTGCACAACCGAGCGGCCGTTCAGCGTCATCACCTCGGCCACGAGCGCGACAGCCACGGCGCCGGCGAGACCTGGCCGCCGTGCCCCGGATGTCGGACATCTCCTCCGGATGCCCGAGGTTGAGCAGCATGACCACGAAGAGGAAGACGACCATGATCGCGCCCGCGTACACCAGCACCTGGATCGCGCCGATGAACTGCGCGTCGAGCAGGACGTACAGGGCGGCGAGCGCGAACATCACGTTACACCAGCCACAGCGCCGCCGCCACCGGGCTCTTGCGCGTCACGAAGAGCAGCGACGACGCCATCGCGATCAGCCGAAGAGGTAGAACGTGAACGTATGAACAGCGAGAAGAACTCGTTACCCATCACTCACCCTTCGGGTCGGCGGGATCCCACAGCTCACTCACCGGGTGCGTCTGCGCCGTCAGGCGCTCGAGGTCGTACACGAACCGCTCGCGGATTGTACTCGGCGTTCTCGTAGTGGCGACCCACGTGAATCGCCTCCTCCGGGCAGACCTCCTGGCAGATAGCCGCAGAAGATGCAGCGGAACTCGTCGATCTCGAACACGAGCGGATAGCGGTTCCCCGTGCTCGTCCTCGCCCGGCACGAGCTTGATGCAGTTCGCCGGGCAGACGGTCGGGCACAGGCCGCAGGCGACGCACTTGGCCTTGCCGTCCTCCGTGGTGAGCATCCGATGCGTCCCGCGCCAGCGCGGCGAGATGTCCCACCGCTCCTCGGGATACTGCACCGTGACCTTGTGCGGGTCCACGAGGTGCCGAAGCGTGAGCGCCAGCCCCTTGAGCGTCGCGCGCACATAGCTCACCCGCTCGACCGGCCGATCCATCACCTGCGCGCGGGGGCGTCGGACGCACCCTTCAGCGATCCGTGATTGCCACTATTCCGCTCGCGCTCCTTGAACCACGCTGACACGCGCCGCCGCAGGTGCGCGCCGGTGGACGCTTCCTAGCCGCGCCCTTTGATGATGCGGCCGCGATCCAACACAAAGACGAACGAGGCCCACGAGCAAGCGAGCAACACGGCCATGACCCCCGTCAGAACGAGCCCGAAGAAGAACCCGTACGCCACCCCCAACTGATCGAGAACGAGAATCGTCGCGCCAATCAGAAGGGTGTAGGCCAAGGAGATCGGCAGCATGACTTTCCAGCCTAGGCTCATCACCTGGTCATAGCGGAAGCGCGGAACCGTCCAACGGATCCAGATATAGACGACGACGAAGAAGAGCGTCTTGACCGAGAAGGACATCAGGGTCAGAAGCGTCTTCCACCAGGCTGGGCTCGCCGCCACCGGAGCGCCCAAGGCATCGAACCCGGCGATCAACATCCCCTGATACCAGAAGGCATCATCTCCGCTCCAGAACGGGATGTCCCAACCTCCCAGAAACAGGGTGGCCATCAGAGCGGACGAGGTGACCAGGTGGGCGTACTCGGCGATGAAGAACATCGAGAACTTCATCGCGGAATACTCCGTGTGATACCCGCTGATGAGTTCCGACTCGGCTTCCGGCATGTCGAAAGGGAGTCGATTGGTCTCCGCGAACGCGGCCACGAGGAAGAGGAAGGCGGCGATCGACAGGACCCAGATGTTCCACCCGATCGTGGCTTGCTGGATGATGATCTCGTTCAGCGAGACGTTCCCCGCGAGGAGCAGGACGCAGACGGTGCTCATCCCCATCGCGATCTCGTAGCTCACCATCTGCGCCGAGGCGCGGAGGCCGCCGAGGAGTGCGTACTTGTTGTTGGATGCCCAGCCGGCGAGCACGATCCCGTACACGCCGAGCGAGGTGATCGCGAGCGTGAAGAGGAACCCGACCGGCAGCGGCGACGACGAGATCGATCAGCCCCCACGGCGCTCGGCGTCGACCAGGCGATCGGCAGCACCGCCCACGTGAGCATCGCAACCGGAACAGGCCAGCGCGGGAGCGATCAGAAGAGCCAAGATCGGCGTCGGCCGGGATTCGTCTCTTCCTTCACCAAATTCTTGATGCCGTCGGCAACGGCCTGGAAGAACGACCGGGACCCGCCCGATTCGGACCACGCCGATCCTGAAACCACGCGGCGAGCTTGCGCTCGGCGAGCGTCAGATACGCACGCCGAGCATGTACAGGCCGAAGACCACGACGATCTTGATGGCGCTGGCGAGGATGTACGCGCCGATCGCCTGCGGCTGCTGCTGCGGATCGGGTCGCGGGACCAGCTCACGACGTCGAGTAAGGGGACGAGCGCAGGATCATCATGCGGTCACCTCGGCGCGGTCGGCCGACGCGCCCGACTCGACCACAGGGAGCCCGCGAGCCCGAGGGCTTCGTAATCGACCCGGCAACGACGCATGCGTCGCGGCGAGGGCGGCGAAGACGTTCGGCCGGCAGAGAGAAGCGTCCCTCGCCGCCGACCGCCTTCAGCAGATCGGCCAGCACGTACCAGGTGGACGCGCGACACCGGGCGCCGCCTTGGCCTGCAGGAAGCGCTGGACGCGTCCACGCAGGTTCGTCAGCGTGCCCTCTTCCTCCACGACGTTCGTGATCGGCAGGACGACCGCCGCGCGTGCCTCCAGCGAGGCCGGTAAGGCCGTGCCGATGTACACGATCGACGAGGCGCGGTCGAGATCGGCCGAGCCGATGCCGAGTTGGTCACCCACAATGAGCAACGCGTCGCCGTCGCCGAGCGTCGTCCCGATCGAATCCGTCTCGGAGAACCGAGCAGGCGGGCCGCGTGGATTGGCCGCGCGCTCGCTGCGCAGCGCGAGATCGGCCGCGCCGGGGAGTGGTGCCTCGACGCCGCGGGCGAGGCGAAACACCCCCGCGCCGTCAACGGCGGTCATCACCCGCTCGAAGAGGTACAGCGCCTCATTGGACAATCGGCGGACGCCACGACGACGAGTGATCCCGTGAACGAGAGCGCGGCGCTGCATCGCGATCATCCCACTCGGCGACGCCAGCGCGTCGGCGCGAGGTACGAAGCGGCGGTCGATCCGATCCCGACGGTTAAACTCGGCGGTACCCGAGACGGCCCTCGTCACAGATATAGTACTGGTTCACTTCCTCGTTCGAGCGCGGCTTCTGGCGGACCACCACGTTGTCGCGCGTCTCGAGGATCGTGTTGCACCCCTGCCTGCATCCGGTGCAGACCGAGGCCGTGCGGTCGAGTTCCCAATGCGCGCGCCTTGTTCAGGAAGTCCTTGGAGACCAGCGCGCCCACCGGGCAGAGGTCGATCACGTTCGCGGCCCAGGGCTGCGTCAAGTCGTGGTCGCTCGCCTTGCCGATCACCGCGCGGTCGCCGCGCTCGGAGACGTTCAGCACCGGCTCGTGGTGGATGTCATCCATGAAGCGCACGCAGCGCGTGCAGAGGATGCAGCGGTTGGTGACGTAGAGGACGTCGCCGCCGAAATCCTCGACCGGGTTGAAGCGCTTGGGCTCGCGGTAGCGCGAGTCGGCGCGTCCTTCCCGAAGGTGTAGTCCTGCAACTCGCACTCCCCGGCCTGGTCACAGATCGGGCAGTCGAGCGGGTGGTTGATGAGCAGGAGCTCGAGCACGCCCTTGCGGGCCTCCAGCGCCTGCTCGGAGTAGACGTGCACCACCTGCCCCTCGCCCACGTTCGTGGCGCAGGAGGGCGCGAGCTTGGGCATCTTCTCCACCTCCACCAGGCACATCCGGCAGACGCCGGCGATCGGGAACCCCGGGTGGTAGCAGTAGTGCGGCACGAGCACGCCGGCGGTCTTGGAGGCCTCGAGGATCGTGGTGCCCTCGGGCACGCTGACCGGGCGCCCTTCGATCGTGAGGTTGACCATCTTCACGTCGGCCATGCTAAGGCGCGCTCCCACGGCAACGGTCGAACTCCGCCTGCCCTGATCAGGGCCTCGAACTCGCCGCGGAACTTGTTGATGCCGGACACCACCGGCGCGCCGCACGAGTCGCTCAGCACGCAGATGGTCTTGCCGGTCATCGCCTCGGAGAGGTCGAAGATCGTGTCGAGATCCTCGAAGGTGCCCTGCCCCGCGACGATGCGCTCCAGGATCTTGGTCATCCAGGCGGTGCCCTCGCGGCACTGCGTGCACTGGGCACAGCTCTCGTGCGCGTAGAAGCGCGCGATGCGGGCCAGCTGCCGCGGCATCGACTGCGCGTCGTCGAAGATGATCACGCCGCCGGAACCGAGCATCGTGCCCTGCGCGACGAATCCCTCGTAGTCCATGACGGTGGCTTCGGCTTCCTCGATGGTGATCGTCGGGACCGATGAGCCGCCGGGGATGAGCGCCTTGAACTTCCGGCCCGGGAGCGGGCCGCCGCAGAGGTCGTACAGGAACTCCTTGAAGGAGAAGCCCATCACGACCTCGTAGTTGCCCGGCGGCCACGTTGCCGCAGACCGAGTACAGCTTGCTCCCCGTGCTCTTCGGGTTCGACGGGCACATCGCCTTGTACCACTCGGCGCCGTTGTTCAGGATGTGCGGCACCGCGGCCAGCGTCTCGACGTTGTTGATCGTCGTCGGCTTGCCGAAGAGTCCGCTCACCGCGGGGAACGGCGGCTTGATGCGCGGGTTGCCCGCGTCCCCTCGAGCGAGTTCATCAGGGCCGTCTCCTCGCCGCAGATGTACGCGCCGGCGCCCTTGTGCACCCTGACGTCCACCCGCTTGCCGGAACCCATCGCGTTCTTGCCGAGAATGCCGGCGGCGTACGCCTCCACGATCGCCCTCCACACGATCGGATGGGCTCCGTGAACTCGCCGCGGATGTAGATGTAGGCCGTCTCCGCGCCGATCGCGTGGGCGGCGATCGCGCACCCCTCGATCAGGGCGTGCGGCGTCCAGCGCATGATCTCGCGGTCCTTGAACGTGCCCGGCTCGGACTCGTCGGCGTTGCAGCAGAGGTAGTGCGGCTTGCCGTCGCCCTTCATGAACGACCACTTGAGGCCGGTCGGGAAGCCGGCGCCGCCGCGACCGCGCAGGCCGGACGCCTTCACGATGTCCTGGATTCGCGCGGCTCCATATGCAGGGCCTGCGCCAGCGCCTTGTACCCGCCGCGGGCCTTCCAGCCGTCGAGGGTACGCGCCTCCGGCTCTCCGAAGTGCTTGGAGAGGATCGGGGTCTCGCGGGGATGGCTCTTGTGGGGATAGCCCATTCTTCAGTCCAGTCAGGATCTCCGGCACCCTCTCCGGGGTCACGCTCTCCACGCAATCCTCATTGATCTGCACCGGCGTCGCGAAGCCGCAGGCGCCGAGGCATTCCACCTCGATCACGGTGTACTTGCCATCGGCCGAGGTGAGGCCGAGTTCCTTGCAGCCGGTGTGCTCCAGGAAGGCCTCCACCACCTTGTCGGCGCCCGCGCAGAGGCAGGGCGACGTGGTGCACACCTGGATGAAGTGCTTCCCCACCGGATGCTGGTGGTACATGGTGTAGAACGTCACCACGCCCTTCACGTAGGCGGCGGTGCAGCCGAGCTGGTCGCCCACCTCCATCATCGCCTGCTCGCTGATCCAGCCGCGATCCTCCTGCACCATCCAGAGCGCGGGAAGGAGCGTGGCGCGCTTGTCGGGATAGCGCGTGATGAGCTCCGCGAGCTCCTTGCTGCGCGCGGAACCGGGGGTGAAGACGGGCACGTACGGGGCGTCGTGCGCGTGGGCGCTCGCCGCCGTGCCGGGCGCGGAGGGTCCGTGGCTCATCGGTCGATCTCTCCCATCACGATGTCGATCGAGGCGTTGATCGCGATGACGTCGGAGAGCAGGTGGCCCTCCACCATCTTCGAGATCGCCGAGAGGTTCACATAGCTCGGCGGCCGGATGCGCCAACGCACCGGCTTGGCCGTGCCGTCGGAGACGAAGTAGTAGCCCTTCTCCCCTTGGGACTCTCGACCGGCACGTAGCACTCGCCGATCGGGGGACGCGGGCCTTCCATCACGAGCTTGAAGTGATGGATCATCGACTCCATCTCGCTCGTCGCCTTGGTCTTGCTCGGCAGGATGACGCGCGGGTCGTCCACGTTCACCGGACCCTCGGGGAGGCGCTTGAGCGCCTGCTCCAGGATCCGCACCGACTGCCGCAGCTCTTCCTGGCGGACGAGGAAGCGATCGTAGACGTCGCCGTTGGTCCCCACCGGCACGTCGAAGTCGTAGGTCTCGTAGTCGAGGTACGGGAAGTCCTTGCGGACATCGTACGCGACACCGGAGGCGCGGAGCATCGGGCCGGAGAGGCCGTAGTTGAGCGCTTCCGTCGGCGACATGACGCCGAGGCCCACCGTGCGACCGACCCAGATCGCGTTCGTGTTGAGCATCCGGTCCACTTCTTCGAGCGTCTTCGGGAAGCGGCGCAGGAAGCCGCGCAGGCCGTCGGTCCAACCGTCGGCACATGTCCGCCGACATCCCGCCGACGCGCGTCCCGCTCGTCGTGAGCCGCGCACCGATCCATCCCTCGAGCAGCTTGTAGACGTTCTCGCGCTCCTGGAACATCCACAGGAAGGGCGTGAAGGCGCCGATGTCGATCCAGGTGGTGCCGAGCCAGACCAGGTGCGAGATGATGCGCGAGAGTTCCATCGCGATCACGCGCAGCACCTTGCAGCGCTCGGTGATCTCGATGCCGAACAACCGCTCCGCGCCGAGCACGAAGGCGACGTTGTTGCCTCGAGTTCAGGTAGTCCTCGCGATCGGTCCACGGGATGATCTGGTTGTACTGGCGGTACTCGCCGATCTTCTCGAACCCGCAGTGCAAGTAGCCGACGTGCGGGATGCAGCGGACGACCGTCTCGCCATCGAGCTCGAGCACGAGCCGGAGCACGCCATGCGTGGCCGGGTGCTGCGGGCCGATGTTGATGAGCATGTGCTCGGCGTCCATCTCCGGCTCGGGCACCATCCGGGCCTCGAGCGCGACCGCCTCGCCGCCCAGCGTGAGCGGTGCGCGCTACGGCCTGCCCTGGGCGTCGAGTCCCGTCGTGGAGAGGGCGACTTCGATCGTGCGCGTGGACTCACTCGCCCACCTGTTCGTCCCGTCCTTCACGTCGCCGCCCGCACGTCGAGTCGGCTTCATGTCTCCGGCAAGGCATCGAACGCATCCGCGATGGACAGCTCTTCCATCGAGTAGCGGGCTTCCGGATTGGCCGCGAGTGCCTGCTTCAGCTGCTCGGCGCGGCTGAACCGGCCGCGCAGCGGGAAGTCCTTCCGGAGGGGAAGCCTTCCTTGTACTGCTCCCACATCAGCATGCGTCGCAGGTCGGGATGACCCTCGAAGCGGATGCCGAACATGTCGTAGCACTCGCGCTCGAGCCAATCGGCGCCGCTGATGTCCAGATGGACGCGACGGACAGCGTGCGCCCTTCGGGAGCTCAACCTTGAGGCGAAGAAAGCGGCGATGGGCATCGAGCGCAGATGCCAGACCACCTCGATCGGCCGATCGGCATCGCGGTACTCGACGGCGGTGACGTCGACGAGATAGTCGTAGCGCTCTCGGCTCGTCGTGCAGCCAGCGCACGATCTCATGCAGCGCCTCGTTCGTCACGAAGACCGTGGTCTCACCCCACGTGACCTCGGTGCGCACGACAGCAGCGCCGAACCGCGCGACCAGCGTCGCGGCCGACGGATTCACCGGCCCCCCGCGATGCGCGATCTGCGTGGGCGTGATCGGCGAGCCGTTGGCGTCGGACGCGATCGCGGCCTGCAGCGTGACCGTCGGGGTGCCGCTCTCGACCACGGGGACGATCGGCGCGGTCACGGCGCCGACCGGGTCTGATGCACCGAGTTGCCGAACGGCTCCGACAGCTCATCGATGCGCGACGGCGGAATGTACAGCTGGCTCTCGGTGTCGGGCACGATCTCCACGTGGCGCGTGGTGTCCGTCATGCGCTCCTGCATCACCTTCTTCTGCAGCATCATGATGCCGTAGATGAGCGCTTCCGGACGCGGCGGACAGCCCGGCACGTACACGTCCACCGGAATGATCGTGTCGATCCCCTGCACCACGGCGTAATTGTCGAACATGCCGCCGGAGGAGGCGCAGGCGCCCATCGAGATCACCCACTTGGGCTGCGGCATCTGCTGGTAGATGCGACGAATCACCGGCGCGAGCTTGAAGGGCACACGACCGGCGCAGATGAGCACGTCGGCCTGGCGCGGCGAGAAGCTGAGTCGCTCCATGCCGAATCGGGCGAGGTCGAAGCGGCTCGCGGCGGTCGCCATGAATTCGATGGCGCAGCAGGCGGTGCCGAAGGGCATCGGCCACAACGAGTCGGCGCGGGCCCAGTTCACCAGGAAGTCGAGGCGCGTGGTGACCCAGCCATCCTGCGCGCCGGATCGCCTGTACGAGACGGTGGTCCGCGGGAGAAATCAATCCCATGGCAGCGCTCCCTTCTTCCAGACGTAGACGTACCCGACGACGAGGATGGCCGTGAACACCAGCATCTCACCGAGGCCGAAGAACGACAGCTGCCCGACGGGACAGGCGCCGTCGACCAGGGGCACGGCGCAGGAGAGCTGCCGGTAGTAGGCGCCCCACGGGATCATGAACACCGTCTCGATATCGAAGACGATGAAGAGCATCGCGACGATGTAGAACTTGACCGAGAACCGCTCGCGCGCGTCGCCGAGGGGCCATCCCCGATTCGTACGGTTCCTGCTTGACGGGAGTGGGCCGGGCGCACGTAAGATGCGAGAAGCCAAGGATCAGCACGGCGTTGACCGCCACAAAGCCGATGAGCAAAACCGGGAGATACGTCCGTTGCATGGAAGGGCGAAGGCGCGCAAGGCGAGTCTGTCGTGAAAGAATTCACAAGCGCATGCGGAAAGTACCAGGAGGACCGCCCGCGCTCAACGGCAAGTGCCGAAGGCTGTTCGCGAGGTAACCGGTGGCGACTTCCTGTAGCGTGCCGTCCGATGTACCGCCGGAGACGGGAGGAGGGACGCGCCGATCGTGCGCTACGAGTGGACCGGGTCGTCATCCGGCACCTCACCCTCCACCCTCCCGTCAATCATGGGGCTCTGTTCTGCGACCGCTGGATCCGCAGCATGGCGCGCGAACACGGGATGATCGAGCCGTTCGAGGACCGCAGGTCCGCGACGGGCGTCGTCTCGTACGGCGTTGTCGTCCTACGGCTACGACATCGCGTGTCGCCGACGAGTTCAAGATCTTCACCAACGTCTACAGCACGGTCGTCGACCCGAAGAACTTCGACCCGAGGTCGTTCGTGGACTTCCAGGGCCGACGTCTGCATCGTGCCGCCGAACTCGTTCGCGCTGGCGCGCACGGTCGAGTACTTCCGCATCCCGCGCAACGTGCTCACGGTCTGCGTCGGCAAGAGCACCTACGCGCGCTGCGGCATCATCGTCAACGTCACGCCGTTCGAGCCCGAGTGGGAGGGCTACGTGACGCTCGAGATCTCGCAACACCACGCCGCTGCCGGCGAAGATCTACGCCAACGAGGGCATCGCCCAGGTGCTGTTCTTCGAGAGCGACGAGCCGTGCGAGATGTCCTACAAGGACAAGGCGGGCAAGTACCAGCAGCAGCGCGGCGTGACGCTGCCTCGCATCTGACCTGGCTGGGCGGCGGCTGACTCAGCCGCCGCCGTAGATGTAGCGGCAGCCGCGGTCCTGGGCCTGCTGGAGCGTCACGATCATCGCCGGCACCACCTCGATGCCGGGGAGCAGATTGGCCCGAGCCTCCTCGGAAAAGGCCGTTCGCAGCGCGGCATCGCCCCGCTGGGCCTCGGGCAAGAACCGCTGCCCAGAGGCGCGGATCGAATTATTGCACGCCAGAATGATCACGCCACGCGCGACAAGCTGTGCCACCAGCGCGGCGTTCGCGTTCCGCGAGCCCGGCATCTGGAGCGTCTCGCCGATCGGGTACTTTCCCCAGATCGCGTCGTTGAACAGCAAGCCGATGGCCCGGCCATTCAGCCCCACCACCACGCTGCTGTCGGCATCGGTGAGACCATACGCGCTCTTCTGCGTATCGAGAAAGGTCTGCGCCCAGCGCAACGCGATACCGTCGCTGGCCAGATGCGAGTGAAAGACGACCCGACTCTTACCCTTGAGCCGGGCGATCCACGGATCATCGGCCGCCGTCGGCCGCTCGAGCGCATCGGCGGAACGCGGTGCCGCAAAGCCGAGCGCGGCACCGACGGTCACCAAGCGTGAAACAAACGTGCGACGACCCGAGGTCGAGGAAGTGTCGTGCGTCATGGCGGTGCTCAGCGGCGAGAGATGAGTGAATCCGGAGAAACACGACGAGGCAGCAGCGGGCGTTCAGCCGGCAGCGGTTTGCCCGCGGCGGCCGCAGCCGTAGTCGTATAGGCCACGTCGACCGGGGGATCACCCTTGGGCCAATCACGCTCCTTCCCGGGATGATCTTGGCGCGGCTGCGTAAGGACGTACGCGGCGATGTCTGCCGCCTCTTGAGCCGACAGCGTGTCGGCGTGGTCGAACGGCATGTTGTGGCGCACGAACGTGGCCAACGTGTACTGCCGCGCCATGCCGGCACTGATCGCGTAGCTGTCACCGCCCCACACCGCCGGTGCCGCCATGGCGGGAAGCCCCGCCCCATTCGCACCGTGGCAGCGGGCACACTGCCCTGCATACCCGACTTCGCCGCGCGCGACCACACCCACCAGTTTCACGGAGTCGACCGGCGCCGGACGAGGCGACGAGCGCATCGTTTCGAGGTAGGCGAGCATGTCGCGCATCTCCTGACCGTCCTCCGGGAGCATCTTCCCGGCCAGGCTTCGTGCAATGCATTCGTTGACGCGGCGCGTGAGCGATTCCTCGTAGCCGGGACGCGACCGGTAGCGCGGGTAGCGCGCGGCGGTTCCCTGCCACGACATCGCGGTCGGCCGGGTGCCGTTGTCGAGATGGCAACTGACGCAACGCAGCGCATTGCCGCTGTGCTCCGGTAACGAATCGCGGAACGCGGTCATCAGTGCGAGGCCGCGTTCGGCATTACCGGCGTGTAGCGTGGGCGCGCGCTCGGTGCACGCCAGCGTAAACGGGGCCGCCAGCAGCAGGCCGAGGAACGGAGTACTGAACGATCGCGCATACCCCAACATACGCCAAAAAACGGGGGCGCGTTGCCGAAGCAACACACCCCCGTTCCGGGCTGCTCAGCGCACCCGGCCGATCAGCTGGCCGTGCCCGCCTTGGGCTCCTGCCGCTTGGCGCTCGCCACCAGGTAATCCCGGTTCATCTTCTTGATCACGTCGATGCTGATCTCCTTCGGGCACGCTTCCTGACACTCACCGACCAGCGTGCAGTGTCCGAAGCCCTCGATGTCCATCTGCTCGACCATGGCGATGGCCCGCTTGTCGCGCTCGGGCTGCCCCTGCGGCAACATGCCGAGGTGCGTGATCTTGGCCCCGGTGAACAGCGACGCCGACGCGTTCGGACACGCCGCCACGCAGGCACCGCACCCGATACAGGCCGCGGCGTCCATCGCCTCTTCGACGGTGTCCTTGCCGATGAGGATCGAGTTGGCGTCGCGCGCACCGCCGGTGTTCACCGACACGTATCCGCCCGCCTGAATGATGCGATCGAACGACCTGCGATTCACCACCAGATCCTTCACGATAGGAAACGCCGACGCGCGCCACGGTTCGACCGTGATGATGTCGCCGTCCTTGAAGGCACGCATGTGCAGCTGACACGTGGCCGCACCAGCCCACGGGCCATGCGCCTGCCCGTTGATCATCATCGCACACGAGCCGCAGATCCCTTCCCGGCAGTCGTGGGCGAAGGCGACCGGCACCTTGCCTTCCATCGTCAACTGCTCGTTGAGCAGGTCGAACATCTCGAGGAACGACATGTCCGCGCTGACGCCATCGAGCGTGTACGTCTCGAGCTTGCCCGGAGCCTGCGAGGCCGGCTGACGCCAGACGTTCAGTGTGAGCTTCATTACTTGTAGCTCCGGGTGGAGAGGTGCACGTTCTCGTACACCAGTGGTTCCTTGTTGAGAATCGGCGCCTTGCCTTCGCCGGCAAACTCCCACGCGGCGACGTACGCGAAGTCGTCGTCGTTGCGCTTCGCTTCGCCCGCCTCCTGGTACTCCACGCGGAAGTGGCCGCCGCACGACTCTTCGCGCTCGAGCGCGTCGCGGCACATCAGTTCACCGAGTTCGATGAAGTCCGCCACGCGTCCGGCATTTTCGAGCGCCTGATTCAGATTGTCGCCGCTGCCGGGCACGTTGAGGTTGCTCCAGAACTCTTCCTTCAGCGCCGGAATCAACTTCAGCGCTTCGGTGAGTCCTTCCTTCGTGCGCGCCATGCCGCAGTGCTCCCACATGATCTTGCCAAGCTCCTTGTGGAAGGAGTCGACCGAGCGCTTGCCCTTGATGTCGAGGAAGCGTTTGGTCTGCGCGCGCACCGACTCTTCCGCCGCCTTGAACTCGGCGTGCGTGTTGTCGACCTTCGCGAGCTTCGTTCCGGCGATGTAGTCACCGATCGTGTACGGCAGCACGAAGTAGCCGTCGGCCAATCCCTGCATGAGCGCCGAAGCGCCGAGCCGGTTCGCGCCGTGATCCGAGAAATTCGCTTCGCCGGCCACGTGCAGGCCGGGGATCGTGCTCATCAGGTTGTAGTCCACCCACAAGCCGCCCATCGTGTAGTGCACGGCCGGGTAGATGCGCATCGGTTGCTCGTACGGATTCTCGTCCGTGATGCGCTGATACATGTCGAACAGATTGCCGTACCGCTCGGCAATCGTGTTCTTGCCCAGACGCTTGATCGCGTCGGCGAAGTCGAGATAGACGCCCAGTCCGCCGGGGCCCACACCGCGACCATCGTCGCAGGCTTCCTTCGCGGCGCGCGACGAGATGTCACGCGGGGCCAGGTTGCCGAAACTCGGATACTTGCGCTCGAGATAGTAATCGCGCTCGGCTTCCGGAATCGCCGACGGCGCACGGTTGTCACCGCGCTTGATCGGCACCCAGACGCGTCCGTCGTTGCGCAGCGACTCCGACATCAGCGTGAGCTTCGACTGGTGGTCGCCGCTCACGGGAATGCAGGTGGGGTGAATCTGCGTGTAGCACGGGTTCGCGAACGCCGCGCCCTTCTTGTACGCGCGCCACGTGGCGGTCGTATTCGAGAGCATCGCATTCGTGCTGAGATAGAACACGTTGCCGTACCCGCCGGTCGCGAGCACCACGGCATCCGCGGCGTGCGACGTGATCTTGCCGGTAAGCAGGTTGCGCGTCACGATGCCGCGCGCATGCCCGTCAACCACCACCACGTCGAGCATCTCTTCGAACGTGTGCATCTGTACGCCCTTGAGCGCGATCTGACGTTCGAGCGCCGAGTACGCGCCGAGCAGCAGCTGCTGTCCGGTTTGGCCACGGGCATAGAACGTACGCGATACCTGGGCGCCTCCGAACGAGCGGTTGGCCAGCAGGCCGCCGTACTCGCGCGCGAATGGCACACCCTGCGCGACGCACTGATCGATGATGTTCACCGACAGCTGCGCGAGACGGTACACGTTGGCTTCACGGGCGCGGAAGTCGCCGCCCTTGATCGTGTCGTAGAACAGCCGGCGAATGGAATCGCCGTCGTTCTGATAGTTCTTGGCGGCGTTGATACCACCCTGCGCGGCAATCGAGTGCGCCCGGCGCGGCGTGTCGTGGTACACGAAGCACGACACGTTGTACCCGAGCTCCGACATCGTGGCCGCCGCCGACGCGCCGGCCAGGCCGGCGCCGACGACGATCACATTGTGCCGGCGCTTGTTGGCCGGGTTCACCAGCTTCATCGAGAAACGATGCTGGTCCCACTTCTGTTCGAGGGGACCGCTCGGCGTCTTTGCGTTCAGGTCGAGCATATCAGTGGGTCTCCGCAGCAGGCGTCGCCAGCGCAGTGGCCGCCGACGATTCGGCAAGCGGTGGTGCCGGCGCAAACTTGCCGAGCACGGCGGCAATCGGAATGATCATGAAACCGGCGGCGACGATGATCGCAATGGCCAGCGCCAGACGGCGCTTGAGCGGATGCGCGGACGGTCGCGCCACACCCAGCGTGCGGACGACGGCCCAGCTGCCGTGATACAAGTGCAAGCCCAGCGCGGCCATCGCCAGCACGTAGAACGCGGCCATCAGCGGATTCGACAGCAGGATGCGCACGTTGTTGTACGGATCGAGATGCGTGAAATCCGGATGGATCGCGCCGATCGTGAGCTGGAGGAGGTGGGCCACGATGAACACCAGCAACAACACGCCGCCCCAGCGGATCGTGCGCGCGGCGAACGTGGTGACCTGCGGACGGCGCTCCGCGTACCCTTCCGGGCGGGCGGCGCGCGACATCATGGTGAGCTGATACGCGGCGACCGCGTGCAGCACGACAGCGGCGATGAGGGCCGCCCGCACCGCCCAGAGCAGCGGCATGCTCGTGCGCAGCAGCAGCGCGTAGTGATACATGGCATCCTGCCCCTTGAACATGAGCAGATTGCCGGACATGTGGCCGATGACGAACAGGATCCCGATGATCCCGGTCACCGCCATCACGATCTTCTTGCCGATCGTGCTTTGCCAGAAACGCGAGAGAACGTACATAGGCGGGGTCAGAAGAAGAAACCGGCGCGCTCACCGTGGTGATCGCGCCGGTCCCGTCAGAAAATCAGAGAGAGATCACGGACATCGGCTCGCGCACGGCCTGTGCGGAGCGTTCGAGCGCGGCGCGCTCATCGTCGGTGAGGTCGATTTCGAGGATCTTCTCGAGACCGTTGCGACCGAGCTTGCACGGCACGCCCAGGAACAGGCCCGACAGGCCGTATTCGCCTTCGAGCCACGCGGCGCACGGCAGGATGCGCTTGCGATCGTGCACGATCGCCTCGACCATCTCCACCGCACCTGACGACGGCGCGTAGTACGCCGAGCCCGTCTTGAGATACTTCACGATCTCGGCGCCGCCGTCGCGCGCGCGCTGCACGATCGCGTCGAGCTGCTCACGCGGCATCAGCTGCGTGACGGGAATGCCGCTGATCGTGGTGTACGAGATGAGCGGTACCATCGTGTCGCCATGTCCACCCAGCACCATGGCCTGGATGTCGCGCACCGACACGTCGAGCGCTTCGGCGATGAACGAGCGGTAGCGCGCCGTATCGAGCACGCCGGCCATGCCGATCACGCGCTCGCGCGGAAAGCCCGTCACCTGCTTCGCGACGTAGCACATCACGTCGAGCGGGTTCGAGACCACGATCACGATCGCATTCGGCGACGTGGCCTTGATCTGCTCCGACACCGACTTCACGATGCCCGCGTTCGTGTTCAGCAGGTCGTCACGCGACATGCCCGGCTTGCGGGCGATACCCGCCGTGATGACGACGATGTCGGATCCGGCCGTTTCTTCATAGCCGTTCGTGCCGATGACGCGCGTGTCGAAGCCTTCGACGGGCGCCGACTCCCACTGGTCGAGACCCTTGCCCTGCGGGATGCCGTCGACGACGTCGACCATCACCACCGTGCGTCCAAGCGACTTTTCGGCGATGCGTTGCGCCGTCGTGGCGCCGACATTGCCCGCGCCAACGACCGTGATCTTATTGACCATGTTGTGCCGGTTCTCCGAACGGGTGTCCGAGCGAAGTGGAATGATGCGGAGGACGACGCGCCGGCTAAATCGTGGTTAGACGGTTAGCTGCACATCGTCGCTGCGAAGAGGACAGCGTTCGCAACATAGAGGGCTGCACCGACGCGAGCAACACGAGCGGCCGCGCTCGTTTCGAGAACGCCGGCCCAGCGGTCAGCCGCCGACCTGACTGAGCGCTCTGAGCCCGCCCACGCGCATCTGCAGCAGCTCGTGCGCCTTCGGCTTCTCGGCGAGCGCCTGAAGGAACAGCGGAGCGAGCGGGGTGCCGTTCCGGATCGCGTCGCGGAGCACCACTTCGTGATCGCCGAACAGACAGGTGCGCAGACGCCCGTCGGCGGTGAGCCGCACCCGGTTGCATCGCTCGCAATACGTGTGCGTCATCGGCGTGATCACACCGACGGTGCCGGCGGCATCGGGATAGCGGTAGTAGACCGCAGGTCCGTTCCCGCGTGCCGGTCCGGAATCCGGCTGCAGCGCGTCGACAGCACGGACGCGGGCCAGCACCTCGTCGGTCGGGACGACATGATCGAAGGTCAGTTCGCGCAGTTCACCCACCGGCATGAGCTCGATGAAGCGCACGTGCCACGGATTGTCGCGGGTCAGCGCCGCGAAATCGGCGATCTCATCGTCGTTGATGCCACGCATGACGACCACGTTGATCTTGATCGGGCCGAGACCGGCGGCCTGCGCAGCCTTCGCCGATGCGACGAGATCGAAGTGCAGATCCCGTCGCGCGATTTTCACGACGCGGTCAGGGCGCAGCGAGTCGGCGCTGATGTTGACGCGATCGAGACCCGCATCGGCCAATTCAGCGGCCATGGTCGGCAGCTTCACGCCGTTGGTGGAGAGCGCGATATCCTCGATCCCGGGGATCTCGCGCAACATGCGCACCAAGGTGCCAAGTTGCGGTCGGATCGTGGGTTCGCCGCCGGTGATGCGAAGCCGTCGCAGCCCCATGGGCGCGAGCTGTCGCACGACCTCGGCGATCTCCTCGTAGCGCAGGATCTCCGCCTTCGGCAGCCACGGGAGCCCTTCCAGTGGCATGCAGTACTGGCAGCGGAAGTTGCAGCGATCCGTGACCGAGATGCGCAGATATTCGATCTTCCGACCGAACTGATCGTGCGACTCACCCTGCACCGGGGTCGGTTCGACGGGGGCGCTCATGCTCGCACCTTCGTCGGATCGATCCATTCGCGATCACCGGTGAGGTAGTGCTCGCGCTTCCAGATCGGCACGCGCTGCTTGAGCGATTCGATCACATCCCGCGCGCCGTCCATCGCCTGCGCGCGATGCGCGTGCGCGGCGACGATGGCGACACTGGACTCGCCGATCTCGAGTGTGCCGACCCGATGTTCGACCACCAGCCGTAAGCCGACAATACGCGCACACGTTTCCTCCGCGATGGCCCGCAGTTCGGACTCGGCCATCGGTGCGTAGGCCTCGTACTCCATTCCGCTCACCGGTCGACCGTCGTTCAGGTCGCGCACGGTGCCCAGGAACAACGATACGGCGCCGACGCCGGGCGCCTGTGCACGAGTCAACAACGCGCCCACGTCGATCGGCGCCGTCACGATGGCGACATGCAGCACCCCACTCGCTGACATCGTCATCCGCCGGCCACCGGTGGAATCAGCGCGATTTCATCGCCGACCTGCACCGCCACGTCCTCGCGCACCCAGGTGCGATTCACCGCAACGAGTGGCGCCGCCGGCAAACGATCGCCGCCGGGCATGGTGCGGATGACACGCACGAGGTCGGCCACCTGACAAGGCGCCTCGAGAGGCACCTCGAGGCGGCGAGCGCCAAAGGCGTCGGCGTACGACGCGAAGAGAAGGACGGGAATGCTCATGTCGTGTACAAGATAGCCTTCGGCACCGCGTTCGGTTCCGTCAGTGACACAAACAGTAACGCCCCGCTCGCGTAATGCGCGGCGGGGCGTTGTCTGACGATGCAACGGCAGAGCGAGGGCGAATTACGCCTCGTTCATCTCGTCGCCTTCTTCGTCCTCGAGCATGCTCTCGTCCACGCCGGCCACCATGGCGCGCAATTCCTTGCTCGGCTTGAACACGGGAACAGGACGCGCCGACACCTCGACAGGCGAGCCGGTGCGCGGGTTGCGCGCCATGCGCGTCTTGCGCTGCCTGATCTTGAAGGTGCCGAAACCACGCACTTCGATGTTCTTCTGCTCCTGAAGGGCTTCCTTGATCGCGTCAAGAAAGGCGTCAACCACCCGCGCACAATCCTTCTTAGAGATGGTCGGTCCGGCCGTCCGCGCGATACGCGCCGTGACGTTCTCAACCAGATCGGCTTTCGTCATGGACTCTACCAAGGGGTCGACGTGCCGTCCCAGTTTCGGGAGCAGCCGGCACGCATCGAAGATCAAGTGAAGGAAGCGAACGTATGACCTTAGTGCTTATCAGTCAAGCGTTTGGGTCACTTCACTGACGACGATTTCTCAGGGCCTCGAGAAACCGATCGAACAGGGGGACCGCATCGTGCGGTCCCGGCGCTGCCTCTGGATGGTACTGCACCGCGAAGATCGGCAGGGTCCGGTGACGCAGCCCTTCGACGGTACCATCGTTGAGGTTCACGTGGGTAATCGCGAGCTCCGGTGCCCCCTCGACCCCATCGACCGACCCGACAACGGCGAATCCATGGTTCTGCGACGTGATCAGCACCTTCCCGGTCGCCAGATCCTTGACCGGCTGATTTCCGCCCCGATGTCCGAACGGCATCTTCTCGGTGCGCGCCCCAAAGGACAAACCGATCAGCTGATGTCCGAGACAGATGCCGAACATCGGCGTCTTGGTCGCCGCGATTTCGCGGATGGTGGCCGGCGCGTAGGTCACGGCGTCCGGATCCCCGGGACCGTTGGACAAGAACACCCCGTCCGGATTCATCGCGAGCACGCGGTCGGCCGGCGTGTCCGACGGCACCACGGTCACGCGGCAATCGTGCGCCTCGAACAGACGCAGGATATTCCGCTTGATCCCGTAGTCGTAGGCCACGACGTGGTACGTCGCGTCGGGTTTACCCCACGAGTACGCTTCGCGGGTGGACACGACCGTGGCCAGATCGAGCCCTTCCATGCTCGGGCAGCCTTCCAGAACGGCCAGCGCTTCGCGTGACGGCGTCTCACCGAGCCCGATCACGCCACGCATGACGCCGGCTGAACGGAGATGCTTGGTGAGGCGACGCGTGTCGACTTCGGTCAGTACGGGAACCCGATTCTCCTCGAGCCATTCGCGAAGGCCGCCGGTGGCGCGCCAGTTCGAGTAGGTCGGAGAGAGTTCACGAACCACAACGCCGGCAACCTGCGGCTTCGCGGATTCGGGATCCTCGGTGTTGACGCCGTAATTGCCGATCTGCGGCGCCGTGAGCACGACCGTCTGACCGCAATACGAGGGGTCGGTGAAGACCTCCTGGTAGCCGGTCATGTTGGTCGTAAACACCACTTCCGCCACGGTGGGCGTAGTCGGTCCGACGAGTCGGCCGAGAAAAAGGGTTCCGTCCTCGAGGAGGAGGAACCCCTTGGGAGGCAACGTGCTCACGCGTCGGTTACGGCTGCTTGGCGGGTGCCGTCGGCGCGGCCGGAGCGGCGGGCTGCTGCGTCAGTGGGGCGGCCGGAGCGGCTCCACCAGCGGGCGCGGACGACGGCGTCGTGGGCGTGGCCAGTTTGTCGAGTACCGACTTGGGCGCCGTTCCACGCGAGGACATCATCTGCAGAATGAACGCGAGGCCGAGGAACACACCGCCACACCACCAGCTCGCCTTCGTGAGCAGGTTGCCCGCCTGACGCGTACCGATCACGGAATCGGACGACGAGCTGGCCCCGCCGAAGCTCGCCGCCAACCCACCGCCCTTACCGGACTGAAGGAGCACGGCGATCGCCAGAATGATCGCGTCGAGAATGAGCAGAGTCAGCAGGAACGTGTACATGTCACGAAGCCGGAATCGAGTGCGTTCAGAGTGCGCGAAAGCCGCGCCAGCCTTCAAACATGGCTGAGGGGATGTGCCGAGGCAAGTCCTTCCCCACCCAACAGTTGCGACGGATTGGATGGGTACGGGGCGAGACTCAGCTGCGGACGATGCTCGCCCAGCTGTCGGCATCGAGTGAGGCGCCGCCGACCAGCAGGCCGTCCACATCCGGTGCCGCCAGTAGCGTCGCCGCATTTCCGCGGTTCACCGATCCGCCGTACAGAATGGGAATGCCAGCCGCCGCCTTTTCGCCGAGTCGGCTGCCGAGGGCGGCACGCAGGACGCTGTGAATGGCGCTGGCGTCCTCAGGTGTGGCTGTACGTCCCGTGCCGATGGCCCATACGGGCTCGTAGGCGAGCATGATCCCCGCCGCTTGACTGTCGTCCAGCTCGGCCAGCCCGGCCGTCAGCTGACGCTCGACCACCGACGCCGTGGCCCCCGCCTCCCGCTCGTCCAGCGTTTCACCGACGCAAAGCATCGGGACCAGACGGGCCTGACAGATCAACGCCATCTTCTTCGTCGTCATCGCGTCCGTTTCGCCGAACACGTGCCGACGCTCCGAGTGACCGACCAGCACGACGCGGGCACCGACGTCACGCGCCATCAGCACGGAGTTCTCACCCGTGAACGCACCCTGCGCCTCCGAGTGCACGTTCTGCACACCGACCCAGATGTCCGGACGCTCGCGCAATCCATCCACGACCGTCGTCACCGTAATGGCCGAAGGAAAGAACACCAGCGTGCGGTCGTTCATCTTCGGCGCCTGCGCGAGGAAGCGCTGGAGAAACGCTTTCGCGTCGGTCGGACCGTGATTGAGCTTCCAGTTGGCGGCGATGACGGGCTTGTGATGCATGAGCGGTAAGTGACCGGTAAGGTGGGTGAGTACGGGACGCGGATCGACGATCGGTAACGTTCAGCGAAGATCGAGCGCGGACACGCCCGGCAGATCCTTCCCTTCGAGGAACTCGAGCGACGCGCCGCCACCCGTCGAGACATGCGACATCTTCGACTCGAGTCCGGCCTCCGCAACCGCAGCAGCGGAATCACCGCCGCCGATGATCGTCGTGGCTCCGTGATCGGTCGCCACCGCCATCGCCCGCGCCACCGCGAAGGTGCCCGTGTCGAACGGCGGCTTTTCGAAGACGCCCATCGGTCCGTTCCACAGCACGGTGCGCGCCGACTCGATCAAGGCACGGTACTGCTCCACGCTGGCCGGTCCGATATCGAACATCGCCTCACCGGCAGGGATCGACTCTCGTGCGACGACGCGCGCCGAACTGCCGGCGTCCATCGACGGGGCGATCACCGCATCGACGGGAAGCACCAGCTTGTCACCGGCGCGTGCGAGCAAATCCTTCGCCATGTCGAGTCGATCGGGCTCGACGAGCGAGTTACCCGTCTCGCATCCCATCGCGCGGAAGAACGTGCACGCCATGGCGCCGCCGATCAGCAGGTGATCGACCTTGGGCAGCAGGGCCTCCACGACGTCGATCTTGCCGGAGATCTTGGAGCCGCCAAGAATGGCCACGAACGGACGTTCGGGTGCGGCGAGTGCGCCGCCCAGATACGCGAGCTCCTTCTCCATCAGCAATCCAGCGACAGCCGGTTTGCAATATTTCGCCACGCCGGCGGTGCTGGCGTGCGCGCGATGCGCCGCACCGAACGCGTCGTTGACGTACACATCACCCAACTCCGCGAGCTGCCGCGACAAGGCGTCGTCATTCTTCTCTTCGCCAGCGAGGAAGCGCGTATTCTCGAGCAGCAGCACTTCCCCGTTGGGCAGCGCATGCGTGGCCGCGACGGCCGCGGCGCCGATCGTCTCGCCCAGAAAGTGCACCGGGCGCGGGAGCAACTGCTTCAGTCGCTCGGCGACTGGCGCCAACGAGTACTTGGCTTCGGGCGCGCCCTTGGGACGTCCGAAGTGCGCCAGCAGCACGACCTTCGCGCCCTGGTTGAGCAGCGTCGTGATCGTGGGCAGCGCCGCCGTGATACGCGTATCGTCGCTGACCGCACCGGCGTCGTCGAGTGGTACGTTGAAGTCGACGCGCACGAGGGCGCGCTTGCCGGCAAGGTCAGCAGCGGAGAGATCGCGAATGGTGCGAGTCGTCATGGCGGGAAATTACGACGGAAGTGAGGGCGCGTGCGAACGGTCCAGCGACGCACGAGCCCCGGCACGCAGGCACCGGGGCTCGTGAACGAACACGCGAACGGGTTAACGAACGACGACGAACGCCGGAACGCTTAGAGGCGAGCGCCGACGAAGCGCAGCAGGTCGACGCAGCGCGACGAGTAGCCCCACTCGTTGTCGTACCAGCCGGAAATCTTCACGAGCGTGCCGTCGATGACGATCGTGCTGAGCGCATCGAGCGTGCACGAATGCGGATCGCCGACATAGTCGATGGAGACGAGCGGCACTTCGCTGTAGCCCAGAATGCCGACGAGCGACGATTCCGAGGCGCTCTTGAACGCCGCGTTGACTTCTTCCTTCGTGACCTTGCGCTCGACGACGCAGGTGAGATCGGTGAGCGACACATCGGGCGTCGGCACGCGCACGGCGATACCGTCGATCTTGCCCTTCACTTCCGGAATTACGAGCGACGTGGCCTTGGCGGCACCGGTCGTCGTCGGGATCATCGACACTGCCGCCGCGCGGGCGCGACGCAGGTCCTTGTGCGGAAGATCGAGGATCGACTGGTCGTTCGTGTAGCTGTGGATCGTGACCATCGAGCCGTGCACGAAACCGAAGTTGTCACGGATGATCTTGACCATCGGCACGAGACAGTTGGTCGTGCACGACGCGTTGGAGATGATGTGATGCGACGCCGGATCGTACTTGTCGCTGTTCACGCCCATCACGATCGTGATGTCTTCGTTCGTGGCCGGTGCAGAGATGATGACCTTCTTGGCGCCAGCGTCCATGTGCTTCTTGGCATCGGCGGCCACGGTGAATCGGCCGGTCGATTCGAGGACGATATCGACGCCCATTTCGCCCCAGCCCAGCTTGGCCGGGTCGCGCTCGGCGAGAATGCGGATACGATCGCCGTCGATCGTGATGCTCTCGGCATCATGACTGACCTCACCGTCGTAGCGCCCGTGCACCGAGTCGTACTTGAACAGGTGCGCCAACGTGGCGGTATCGGTGAGGTCGTTGATGGCAACGAAGTCGAGGTCAGCGACGCCCTGCTGCTTGGCGGCGCGAAGCACCTGGCGGCCGATGCGGCCGAAGCCGTTGATGCCTACGCGAATAGCCATTCGTGTCAGTTCCGGATGAAGTCGTAGTCAGAAACGGCACGGTCGCCCGGTTCAGGCGCCCGTCCGAACGTCACACAGGAGATGATGCGCGCACCGCCGTCAGCGAGGGCTTGAGCGCACGCGTTGATCGTCGCCGCCGTGGTGATCACATCGTCTACCAGCACGATGTGTGCCCCCCGGAGACGCGCACGGACGAGACCTGACGCCACGAACGCACCGGAAACGTTGCTCGCCCTCTCCGATGGTGTCAACCGCACCTGCGATCTGGTGTTGCGATTGCGCTCGAGTACGTCGGTCCATACTGGTATCCGCCATTCGGCAGATAGGGCACGGGCCAGCCGTTCCGCCTGATTATAGCCACGTTCACGCTGCCGGGTGAGCGACAGCGGCACCGGTACGAGCGCCGTGCGTTCGCGGACGACGTCAGGCGGCCACTCCAGTCGGGCCATGCGTCGGGCCATCGGTTTCGCGACGGCGTGCCAGCCGTCGTACTTGAGCGCGTGCACCAGCGCCGCGCCCGTCCCCTCGTCCATACGACACACGGAGCGCACGGCACGGATGGTCGGTGCAAGCCGGCTGCACCAGCGACACGGCGGGATCACCCCTGACGGCGTGGCCTCGACCGGCAGCGGAATCGACGCCGAGAGCCGCGGCTGTCCGCAGCGCCCGCACTGGGGCCAACCCAGGCGCACCACCCGCGCCAGACACGCCTGGCAGACGATGCCATCGGCGTCCGCCCGGTGCAGCGCCCGGCAAATGGCGCAGGCCGATGGCAGCAGCAGGTCGATCATGCCACGGATCGTCTCGCGCGCCGCCCGCGCCATCGCCGCGAACGGGAGCGCGGCGCGCCCGTGCGCGACATTGCGACCGGTCATCGCCGGTCGTAGGTCGAGGGCGCGGCGTTGAGCGCACCCCACATTGCGTCACGCGGCGCTGGCACATCGAACCACGTTTCGAATGCCGAGGCGCCCTGCTCCACCAACATGCGGAGCCCATCTTCGGCGCGACGTCCGGCGTCACGGCAGGCGGCAATCCACGGGGTGAGTCCGCGGCGATACACCAAATCGAAGACGGCACAGTCGTCGGGAAGCGTGGCCACCGGCACCGGAAACGCGTCGTCGCGCAAGCCGATCGGCGTCGCATTGATGACGAGACCCGCATCGACGGTGACACGCGCGATCGCGTCGGGCGGAACGATATGCGCCGGTATGGCGAGGCGTTCAGCCAATGCCTGCGCACGGGCCGTCGTCCGCGCAACGATCGTGATGCGATGATAGCCCAGCGTGTGCAACGCTATCAGCGTCGCTGCGGCTGACCCCCCGGCACCGAGCAGCACGACGGAGGTGTCTCGTGCAGCGTCGGCGACGGCGGGCAGAAGCGCACGAATCGAGGCCGCCGCACCATCGACATCCGTGTTGTGCCCGACAAGTTCGCCGTGCTCCGTCCAGAACGTGTTGACGGCGCCGACGCGACGTGCCGTCGGCGTGCACCGCGCGATCAGGTCGGCCGCGGATTCTTTGTGCGGAATCGTGATGTTGCCGCCAGCACCCTCCGCCGCGAGTTGTCGCAGCATTGCCGCGAGTGCATCGGGCGCGACGTCCTCGCGGTCATACACGAGCGGAATCCCCGCCGCGCGGAGCGCAGCGTTCTGGAAGACCGGCGAGAGTGAGTGCGCCACCGGGTGTCCAAGAATAACCAGACGCGACGGGCGCTGCGCCGCGCGGACCACGTGCTCCCGATGTTGCGCCGTCACGGGCAACGACTCAGTGGGCGCTGCGGGAGCGATCAGCGACAATCCGGTCGAGCACGGCGCCGATGGCCTGCTCGAGCTCCACGAACGTGGCGCGGTACACGTCGAGGTCACCGCCGAACGGATCACTCACCGGACGAGGGGTGCCTCCGGCAAAATCCGTGAGCAGCCACGACCTCCCCGTGCCACCAAGCGCCTCAGCCCGGTCGAGATGATGCGGGCCCATCGTGAGAATGACGTCCGCGGTGCTCACGACTTCCTGCGCCAGCGGCCTCGATCGATGATCGCCGAGGTCGATCCCGTGTTCGAGCGCAACCAGCAGCGCGCCATCGGATGCCGGCGCATCGGCCCACGCACTGGTGCCGGCGCTGCCCACGGTGAGATCGGGAATGTCACGATCGGCGATCATCCGCCGCGCAATCGCCTCGGCGAGCGGACTGCGACAGGTGTTGCCGGTACAGACGAAGAGCAGATGCATGCGTTGCGCGCCCCTCGGCGTATGCTAGGTATCGCCCACGAGATCCGGTACGCATTCACGCAGCTGGATCGCTGTCAACACACCGGGTCGGATCACGCGCGCGCGTCGGCCGGTGCAATCCACCACGGTCGACGATCGTGACGGTGCCAGCCGACCGCCGTCGAGCACGTGCAGCAGTCCGCGGTGAATCGCCTCGGGCCACTGCTGTACAATTTCAGCGGCCGTCATCGCGGGCGGAACCCCGGGCCGATTCGCACTCGTGCTCGTGATCGGCTCGCCGTAGGCCGTCAGCAGTCGCTGCAGCCCGACGTGCGGGGTCCAGCGCACGGCCACGCCGCCTTCGGGTCCGCGTAACCGCGGCGACACGCGATGATCGCCGCCGCGGAGCACCAACGTAAGCGGACCGGGCCAGAACCGCGCAGCCAGCGTCGATGCATACGTCGGCAGATGCAGATCAAGTCGCGCGATCTGCGCCGGATCGTTGATGAGCAACAGGAACGGCTTTCCCGGCGGCCGCCCCTTCATCTGCACCAGCGCCTCCACCGACTCGTGATCGACGGCCGTGCCGAACCCGTAGACTGTTTCGGTAGGGTACGCGAGGACGCGCCGTTCACTCAGGTGCACGATGGCATCACGCAGCGCCGCTTCGACCTCGACCGGAGACCAGAACGGAACGGTGAGCGCTTCGCGATGCACGGTCACCGCGGCTTACTCCGGCAGCAGACTGAGGGCGTCGGCGCGAGCGAAATCGACGTCCTCGGTGATCTTCATGCCACGCTCACTGCCGCGCACCACGACGACGGGCAGCCCCAGACGCTCGCACAATCCGGCGTCATCGGTCGCACCGACGCCATCGCGACGCGCGGCGATGTGCGCCTGCTCGAGCATCGTGCGCGGAAACGCCTGCGGTGTCTGCGCGCGCCAGAGACTGGTGCGATCCACCGTGCGCACGATGCGGCCGTCGGCGTCGACTTCCTTCAACGTGTCGACCACGGGTAGCGCCGCGACGGCACCGTGCCCTTTGCGGGCCTCGGCGATCACGCGGTCGATCGTGGCATCGGTCACCAGTGGTCGCGCGGCGTCGTGCACGACGGCGATGACGACGTCCTCGGGCAGATCTTCGAGTCCGTTCACGACACTTTCGTGTCGCTCGCGGCCGCCCACCGAGACCAACAGTCGGTCGACGTCGCACTGAAACAACCACGGTGGCGGATCGGCCGCGTATGCCTTGGGAAGCACGACCACGACGATCGCCACATCGGGGCGCGCCATGAACGACTGCACGCTGTGCAGCAGCGCAGGCTTGCCGGCCACCCAGCGAAACTGCTTGAGTTCTGCACTTCCGGTACGCGATCCGGACCCACCGGCCACGATCACCACACCGACGTCGCGAACGACGCCGTCCGGTGTCACCGACTCGTCGCCGCGCGACGCAATCACCGGCGGCGGAATCACGCGACGCGGCGCTGCTGGCGACTCACTCATGGCGACTCACTCATGTTGCATCCTTGCCGACCGTTTTTTGTAGCACATCCGCCAACGTCCGCACGCCAACCAGCGTGATGTCGCCCGGCACACGCCGCGGAATAGCGCGGTCCGAGAGGTAGGCGCGCGTCATCCCGAGTTTCGCCGCTTCGGCCAGTCGTCGCTCAACCTGGGACACCGGACGCACTTCGCCTCCCAACCCGACTTCGCCGAGGAATATCGCCTGCGCCGGGAGCGGCTTGTCGACCACGCTCGACGCGATCGCCGCGACAATGGCCAGATCAACGCTGGGCTCCTGCACGCGCATGCCACCGACAATGTTGCAGAACACGTCGAGCTGCGCGCACGAAAAGCCACCACGCTTATCGAGCACGGCCAAGAGCAGCGCCAACCGACGCGCGTCGATGCCGTTCGCGACGCGTTGCGGAGTGCCGAAGCCGGCCCGTGCAGCGAGCGCCTGCACTTCCACGAGCACCGGACGCGTGCCTTCCATGAGCGCGCAGACGGCACTGCCACTCGCCACGTCGCGGCGATCGCCGAGAAACAGGGCCGACGGATTCTCCACCGGAACGAGTCCGGTGCCGACCATGCGGAAGACACCGATCTCGTCGACGGAGCCGAAGCGATTCTTCGTGGCGCGCAACACGCGATGATCGAGCGTCCCGTCACCTTCGAAGTACAGCACCGTATCGACGATGTGCTCGAGCGTCTTCGGTCCGGCGATCCCGCCGCCCTTGGTGACGTGTCCGATCACGAACACGGCGGTGCCGGTGTCTTTCGCGAACCGCATGAGGCGCGCGGCGCACTCACGGACCTGCCCCACATTCCCCGGCGCGCCTTCAAGCAGCTCGGTATGAACCGTCTGAATCGAGTCGACGATCAGCACACTGATGCGCCGACCGTCGACCGCCGGCTGCGCCGCCGTGGCGAGAATGGTTTCGAGTGACGTTTCGGTGAGCAGCGCGACCGACGACGCATCTTCGGCCAGTCGGTCGGCGCGCAGACGCACCTGCAGCGCGCTCTCCTCGCCGGACACGTACAACGTGGCCAGACCGGCGGTCTCGAGTCGGGCGGCCACCTGCAGCAGCAGCGTGCTCTTACCGATGCCGGGCTCGCCGCCCACGAGCACCATGCTGCCCGGTACCAGGCCACCACCGAGCACAAAGTCGAACTCATTCAGCTGCGTGGTCCATCGCGGCGTATCGGCCGCCGTCACGCGACCGAGCATGACGGTCGCGGCGGCGACGCCGGGCACGCTGCGCGCCGCCGTGCGCTTGCTGGTCGGCGCGGTGGAGACCATCTCCTCGCCAAGCGTGTTCCACGCGTCACAACTCTCGCAGCGTCCCGCCCACTTGGGAAACTCCGCGCCGCATTCGGTACAGCGATACACCGTCTTCGCCTTGGCCATTAGCGCGGCCTCAGAACGGCGTCCCGCCGAAATCGTCGGCGCCCTTCACGAGCTTGGGACCGCCGAAGTCGTTCTTGGGCCCGCCAAAATCATTCGGCGCCTGTCGTGCCGAGAAGTTGTCGAAGCGCGTGTACTGCTTGTGGAAGTACAACCGCGCGCTGCCGATCGGTCCGTTTCGCTGCTTGCCGATGATGATCTCGGCGCGTCCCTCGAGGTCCGGATCCTTCAGTCGGCCGTTCTCGTCACGCTCGGCGTACACTTCCTGCCGGAAGATGAACATGATCACGTCGGCGTCCTGCTCGATGGCGCCCGACTCACGAAGGTCGGAGAGCTGTGGACGTCCCTTGTCGTCGCCGGTGCGTTGTTCCGGGGCACGCGACAACTGTGACAAGGCCACGACCGGCACGCCCAACTCCTTCGCGAGGGCTTTGAGGCCACGCGAAATCTGCGAGACTTCCTGCTGTCGGTTCTCGACGCCGGCGGGCCCCGTCATGAGCTGCAAGTAGTCGACGATGATGAGTCCGAGATCGTGCTCGGACTTGAGTCGACGCGCCTTGGCGCGCATGTCGAGCAGCGTGATGCCGGGCGTGTCGTCGATGAAGATGGGCGCATGGCTCAGGATACCAGCCGCCTGCGCCAAACGTGGCATCGATTCGTCGAGAGCCCTACCGCCCTTACGCAGCGCCTGCGCGTCGATGAGCGCTTCGGACGCCAGCATACGCTGCACCAGCGACTCCTTACTCATTTCGAGCGAGAAGAAGGCCACCGGCACTTTGGCCGTGATCGCGGCGTGCTGCGCAATATTGAGCGTGAACGCGGTCTTACCCATGGATGGACGTGCGGCCACGATCACGAGATCTGCCGGCTGAAAACCGGAGGTCATGAAATCGAGTTCGTTGAACCCGCTTGGCACACCCGTGATCGCGGCCTCGCGCTGCGCGAGCAGTTCCAGCTTTTCCATGGCCGGCCAGAGCAGCTCTTTGATGCGCGAGAAGCCGGTCCGTTCTCTGGTTTGACTCAACGAAAAGATGCGTGACTCGGCCGAGTCGAGCAGATCCGCCGCCGCAGTGCGCCCCTCGAACGCCTCCGAGACGATTTCGGTCGAGACTTCGATGAGTCGGCGCAGCAAGGCGCGCTCCTTCACGATGCGGGCGTGGTACTCCACGTTCGCGACCGTCGGAACCGCATCGAGCAGGAACCCGAGATACTCGCGACCACCCGCGTGCTCGAGCTCTCCACGGCGTTCCAGCTCGTCGGCCAGCGTGAGCGGATCGATGACGCCGCCGCGCTCCGTGATCGAGATCATGGCGCGGAAGAGTCGGCGATGTCCCTCACGGTAGAACATCGTGTCATCGACATGCTCCGCCGCGCGCATCACAGCGTCGGCGTCGAGCAGCATGGCGCCGAGCACGGCCTGCTCGGCCTCCTCGGACCAGGGTGGCCGGCGTTCCTTGAACGGATCGCGAGCGGCCGGTACAGCGGCATTGGGAACGACGAGACTGGTCATGGTGCCGTAGTGTCCGCGCTGGCGGAGCGCGATGCATCGAGAATGCGACGGGCGAGCTTCACGTCTTCCCACGTCGGACGCTTCCACGATTCGTTGCGCAGCAACGCCGCCGGATGATACGTCACGATGAGAGGCACGCCGTGAAAGCGATGGATGCGACCGCGCAGTGCACCGATGCCGGTCGTGGTCTGCAGCAGCGTCTGCGCCGCGAAGCGACCGAGCGCGAGAATCACGCGCGGGCGCACGAGTTCGATCTGACGCAGCAAGTATGGCTGACACGCGACCACTTCGTCGGGCAACGGGTCGCGGTTTCCCGGCGGCCGATGCTTCAGCACGTTGCAGATGAAGACGTCTTCGCGCGACAACTGAATCGCGCCGAGAATCTTCGTGAGCAACTGGCCGGCCTCACCCACGAATGGGCGGCCTTGTTCATCTTCGTTCGCACCCGGCGCTTCGCCTACGCAAAGCAGTTCGGCCCGCGCGTTGCCTTCGCCCGGCACGTGATGCTTCGCAGACTTGTACAGCGCGCAGCGTGTGCAGCCGGCCACGTGCTCGGCGATCTCCTCAAGAGTGGGCAGGCTGGCCACCTCGGGTGCGGCATCGATCACGCGCAGCCGACCCGCTTCAATCCCGAGAGGAAGTTCGAGCGCCGACAACCACGCCGGCAGATCCTTGACCGGTGTATCCACCATCGCCGGAGTGCTCGCCGCGGCCGCCGGTTGGGCGGCGCCGGCGCCAGTCGAGGAGGAGGCCGTCGCCGCGACGGGCGGCGGAGACGATGCATCACTGGGGCGCATCGCACCGGCATTGCGCAGCGCTTCGCGCCAATCGGTGGTCGCGCCTCGATCGAAGCGCACGCCGGGCTCGGGCGGCGGCGTGACGGGCGCCGACGGCGCGTCGTGCACGACGTCGTGCGCCATGTCGTTCGGCTCGTCAGGCGGTGGCGCATCCGCATCCCGGTCCGCCGGCCCGCGCACTCTCGACTTCGCCGTTGGCGACGCAGGAACGTCGGCACCTTTCGGCGCGGACGACTTCGCGCCGACCATCTTCATCACGTCCTCGATGGAGAGGCTGTCCAGCACGAGCTCGGATTCACCCAGTTCGCGACGCTGCTCGAGGTACCGGCGGAGTCGATCCTTAGCGTCCATGCAGCAGCCCCTCAATGCGGTCGAGAATCTGATCCGCCACCTGCGTCTTGCTTTGGAGTGGCAACTGCTCTTCGCGGCCGTCCGCATGCACGATCGTCACGCGATTGGTATCAACGCCAAAGCCGGCACCCTCTTCGAGGGCGTCGTTGGCGACGATGAAGTCGAGCCCTTTGTCGGTCACCTTGCGACGCGCCTCGCTGCGCGCATCGCCCGTTTCCAACGCGAAGCCCACGGTCACGCACGACGCCGGGCGCGACGCCCGGGTCGTGCCGAGAATATCATCGGTACGGACGAGCGCGAGTGAATCGCCGGCGTACGCCTTCTTGATCTTCGCGCTCGCCGGTGCCGCCGCGGTAAAGTCGGCAGGTGCCGCGGCCATCACGAGTGCGGCGGCGCCAGGCAGCGCCTGCAGCACCGCGTCGCGCATCTGCGACGTCGTCTCGACGGTGACAACCCGCACGCCGGGCGGCGTGGCGATATCGAGCGGACCGGCGATCAATGTGACATCCGCGCCGCGTCGCCAGGCCGCCGCGGCAATAGCGACGCCCATCTTTCCGCTGCTCCGATTCGACAGGAAGCGCACGGGATCGATGGGTTCGCGCGTCGGACCGGCCGTCACCACAACGGAGCGGCCTTCCAGCACCGTCGGCTTCTCGAGCAAGCGCGCACAATACGCCAGAATGGTCTCTGGCTCGGGCATGCGCCCAGGTCCACTGCCCTCGCCGACCGCCAGCGCGCCGTTGTCGGGATCGAGCACGTGATAGCCGATCTCGCGCGCCGCGTCAGCGTTACGACGCACCTGGGGATGCGCCCACATGCGGTCGTTCATGGCCGGCACGAGCAGCGTCGGTGCGGTCGTCGCCAACAAGCAGGCCGACAGCAGATCGTCCGCGTGCCCACCGACGGCGCGCGCCAGGAAATCAGCGGTGGCCGGTGCGACAACCACGAGTTGCGCGGCGCGGGCAAGCGCGATGTGGTCGAGGGCGTGTCCCGGGGCGATGAGCGCGGTATGCACCGGTCGACCGGTCAGCGCCTCGAACGTGATCGCGCCAATGAACTCCGATGCCGCGCGCGTCAAAACCACGTCGACCTCGGCACCAGCCTGCGTCAGCAGGCGCGCCAGCCACGCGGCCTTGTAGGACGCGATGCCGCCGGTGACCCCGAGCAGAATGCGCTGACGGTCGAAGGGACGCACAGGAGCAGGCGAGGACGCTGAGGGGGGAGAAAAGGCGCCGCGCCGGGACGATCGTCACGGCGCGGCGCGGGGTCCAGCAAGCGGCGTGAACTCAGCCCGGACGGCGGCGCGGCACCACGCGATACTCGATCTCACCGTGGGCGAGCTCTTCGAGCGCACGCGTCGTGAGCTTCTTCTCGTGCGCCGAACGATCGCGGGGGAATTCGTTGAGCACGCGCGCGAACTTTGCCGCGATGAGCACGCTCAGATACTTGTTGGCCGCGTGCTTCGACACGTCGGACGGAGTAAAAACCTGCATGCGTCAGTCGCCCTTGCTGAAAACGTGAATTTCCTCTTCGAGCTGCGCGATGAGCGCCTCGACCTGCGCCTCGACTTCATGTACCCGGTCGTGCCGCAGTCCTTCCGCATCGATAATCGCACTCACCTGATCGACCGCGCGCTCGAGATCGTCGTTGACCACCACGTAGTGATAGCGTCCGACTTCCCCCAACTCCGCACGGGCGTTCCGCAAGCGCACGAGCAACCGCTCGCGATTCTCGCTCTTACGCGCCGAGAGCCGAGACTTCAGCACCTCGCCAGACGGCGGCAGCACGAAAATCAGCACCGTATCAGGAAACGCGACGTGGAACTGTCGTGCCCCCTGCACGTCGATGTCCATCAGCACGTGCTGCCCGGCGTTCAGCACCCGCTGAATTTCGGACCGCATGGTACCGTAGAAATTGCCGTGCACTTCAGCCCACTCGGCGAATTCCCCCGCGTCGCGCGCGGCAGCAAACGCCTCGAGACTGATAAAGCGATAGTCACGCCCGTCCACCTCACCATCCCGAGGAGCACGCGTGGTACAACTAACAGAATAACCCACATCGGCCCGCCGCTCCAGCACGCGACGCGCAATTGTGGTTTTTCCACCCCCCGAGGGAGCGGACAGGATGACCGGAAATGGGCTCACTCGAGGTTCTCGACCTGCTCCCGGATGCGTTCCAGCTCTTCCTTCACGCCAACCACGTCGTGAAGAATCGCGGCATCGGCCGCCTTGCTGCCGGTGGTATTCGCCTCCCGGAGCATTTCCTGAAGGAGAAAGCCCAATCGCTTGCCCACCGGTTCCCCGCCCGCATCGGCATCCGCGAGGACGGCGTGGAAGGCGGTGATGTGCGATCGAAACCGATCGAGCTCTTCACTCACGTCCATGCGATCGGCCAGAATGGCGATCTCCTGCGCCAATCGGGTCTCATCCACGGCCAGACCCTCGGCCAGCTCCTTCACGGCCGCCCGGAGGCGATCCCGCTGCGCCAGCAGGCGTTCGGGCGCCCGGAGCGCAATCCGCTGCAGCGCCGCGTCCACCAGGTCCAATCGTTCGCGCAACACCGTCGCGAGCCGCGCGCCCTCCTCGCCACGGGCGCGCCCGAGGTGATCGAGCGCCCGCTCCACGATGGCGACCAGGTCGGCCACCGTGCCGGTGTCCTCCTCCTCGCGCGGCGCCGACATGACATCAGGCATCCGCAACACGGTGGCGAGATCGACGCCTCCGGTCAGGCCATGCCGATCGTGCAGATCACGTAGCTGTGCGACCACCGCCGCAAAGCGCTCGTCATCGATGGCGATGGCCTGCGTGGCCAAGCGCTCACTGCGAGCCGTCAACGTCACGTGCCCACGACTGACCTTGAGGCGCATCGCCTCGCGCACCTCGGTCTCCCAGCGCCCGTAGGCGCCCGGCAACTTGATGCTCGGCGAGAAGAACCGATGGTTGACCGTGCGCACTTCGACCAGCACCCGGGAGGTGCCGACTGTGCCTTCCGCCTGGCCGAAGCCCGTCATTGAGCGAATCATGCGATGGGCAATGAAACGCGCACGTCGAAGCAGGTCAACCGCATCAGTTCCAGAACTCCCAGCGCACACCGTACATCTGCACCGCCGGCGGCATCGTGATGCCGCGAATCTGTTCGTACGCCCCGCCGGTCAGGTTGCGGTACTGGTAGAACAGCGTGGCGCGCTGGATGCGGAGTTCGAGCAGGCCGGTCATGACATTGGCGCGCTCGGTGATGCGAACGTCAGGCGTGCTACTGCCCTCGGCCGTGCCGTAGAAGAACGGCACGCCGTCGCGCAGCTCATGCCAGATGCGCGCGTTGATGGAGAACTCACCGCGGGGGAATCGACGGCGCCAATCACTGATCAACGCAATCTCGGTACGTACGTGCAGCTGCGGTCGATTGTACTGCGATCCGTCCCACCGGATCGCCTGCACATCGAGTCGCACGTCTTTGTAGAGCCGTCCAGCGGCCGACACCAGTACGCCCTGCGCGTCGACCGACGACAGGAGTGCTACGGGCGTACCGAGAATGACCGGTGACTCGAAGCGATTCGCCTTGTCCCGAATGACGCCGCCGCCGACCCACAGTCGGCCAACCTTGAGCGCGGCCTCGGCGCGCAGCGTGTTGCCACTCACGCGACCGGTCGCTGAGTCCGGGGTGCGTGTGCTCTGGGCGCCGGTGAGGATCAGCCACGAGAAAGGCTGCGCACGCGCCGACAGATCGATGCGACGCGTGGAGTCCGCTCCGTTCTCTTCGGCGAACGCACCGATCGCATAGCGTGAGCCGCCGAGTCGTCCGCGTACCGCGGGCGCATGAAACGCGATGCCGTCGATCGGACGCACGCGATCCGTCATCGACACCGACCAGAGCGACGTGCGATACCCCGCCGCCAGCAGCTGCTGGGTGCGTCCGCGAATGGTGTCCGTTACCACCGCAGGCGTCGAGTCGGTTGCCTCTGCGGCATCGCCGATACCGTCGAGGCGCGTGCGCACGACGCCGATGATCGCTTGCGACCAGAATCCCCGCAGCGTGTCACCGTAGCCGACGCGCAGATACGCGTCGCGACGCGAGCCCTTGTAGGACAGCAGGTCGGTGAAGCCTTCGCGCGCCGTGTGCGGATCGCGTTCACGTGCGGTCGCGTTCGCGAACAGATCGATGCTGACCCGACGCTTCGACCAGCCCATGCGGGCCATGAACCCCTGCACGGTGCCGTCACCGCGTCCGGCCGAGCTCTCCGCACCGGTGAACGCATTCACACGTCCACTCTGCGTCGCCACCTGCGATCCACCGAGCTGAAGGAGCACGCCGTTGCGCCACCGGCGCGCGAACAGGCCGCGAAACGCGTTGGTGTTGAGGTCACCCGTGAAGATGTCGGCCCGCGTGTACGGTGTCGTGCGCTCGACGGTCCACGTGCGCATCCAGACGCGCACTTCGCCGGCCGCCCGTTCCACCACCAACTCATCGAGCGTCCACAGCTGCACGTCGGTGAGATCGATCGTGCCGCCGTTGCGTGGCTCGATCGCATCCATCTCGACGCCATCGACGAACAGACGAAGACGACGCGTGTCACCGGCGAACGAGGCCGCGTGCACGCCCGCAATCCATCCGCTGCGATACGTGGTGACGCCCGGCACGCGATCGAGGAGATCCGCCAGGTTTACCGCTCCCGACGAGAGAATCTGGTCGCGCGAAAACCGTAGTCGCGTCGACGTTTCGAAATCATCCGGCCGCTCGAAGCGCGCGAGCGGCGCCTTGATGGTATCCGCCGCGATCGCGCGTTTGATGCTGTCCGTACGTGCGACCTCGCGCCGGAAGACGGCCGAGTCGCTGGCGATGATGCGCTTCGGAAGCGTGTCCACGCCGGGCGGCGGGGGCACGGGCACCGAGACCCGCACCGTGTCCTTCCGTACCGAGTCGGGACGAACCTGTGCCGACGCGAACGCCGGCACCGCGATGGCCGCCAGCAGGCTGGCGGCCATAAGCCGAGCGTGGCGGATCACCGACGCGCGCGCGCCCGTACGATTTCGACGAACGTGCCCACGGGCGTACCCGTCGGTCCCTTCGGGATCCAGCCCAGATCGACTTGCGAATAGGCCGTCCCGGCCACGTCGAGATGCACCCACGGATAACCGTCCACGAATTCCTGCAGGAAGAGAGCAGCGGTAATGGAGCCCGCCGCGCGGCCGCCTGTGTTCTTCAGGTCGGCCACATCGGATTTGATCTGCTCCTTGTACTCATCCCACAGCGGAAGGGGCCATCCGGGCTCACCCGCGGCCGATCCGGCGGCCAGCACTTCGTCCACGGCCGACTGGTCTTTGCCGAAAACGCCGACGGCATTCGCGCCGAGGCCGATCACAATGGCACCCGTGAGCGTCGCCGCATCGATGGCGATCGCCGGATTGAAGCGCTTCGCGAACACCAACAGATCGGCCAGCACGAGACGACCTTCAGCGTCGGTGTTGATGATCTCGATTGTCTTGCCGTTCGAGGCCCGCACCACGTCACCGGGCTTCACGGCGGTGCCCGAAGGCATGTTGGTGGTCGATCCGATGATGCCCACCACGTTGACGGGCAGCTTGAGACGGCCGATGGCTTCCATCGCGCCCATCACCCCGCCCGCGCCCGACATGTCGAACTTCATCCACTCCATCTCCGGCGCCGGCTTGATGGAAATGCCGCCGGTGTCGAAGCAGAGTCCCTTGCCGATCAGCACCACGGGCTGCTGATCCGGCGCGCCGCCACGATATTCGAGCGCGACGAGACGCGGCTCCTCGGGCGTCCCCTGCGCCACGCACAGGAAGGACCCCATCTTTTCCTGCTCCATCTCGGCGCGTCCCAGCACCGTGATGGTCATCCCGTGCCGCGCTGCGATTTCGCGCCCCACTTCGACGAACGTCTCGGGTGTGCACACGTTGCCGGGCATCATGCCGAGCCGCTTCGCGATCGCCTGCCCCTCTGCCACGGCGGCACCGGCCGCGAAGCCCGCCCGCACCTCATCTGAGTCGGCCCCGAGCACCGTGACCGACTCCAGACGCGCCCGACGATCCTTTTCGGGCGGCTGGGTCTGCAGGTCGGGATACGCCCAACTTCCGGCGGCCGCTCCCAGGGCGAGTCCTTCGATAGCGTCTGCGTTCGCGTTCGCGCCGGAGAGCACGATGTGCATCGCGCCTGTTCCCAGCTTGCCAGCTTGCCGGGCCGCGATGGCCGCAGCACGACGGGCAGTGGCGCGCGTCAGCGGCGCCGATCCACGACCAACCAGCAACACGCGCTGGGCCCCGGTATCGCCACCGACAAAGAGCATGGTCTCGTCCCGCCCGCCACGGAAATCGCGACGGGCGATCGACCGCTGGATCGCGCCGGCCAGCGGCGTGTCGACCCCGCGTACGGCGTCGTCGAGTGACGGGTCCTGCGACAACACGATCGCCAACAATGGCGAGTCGATCGAGGCGGGAGCGGCGTGACTGAGCTGGAGCGAAAAAGGCATGGACGCAATCGGCGCAGAGGGGGTCGGCGATGCCGCATGGTGGCAGATCAGCCGTAGGTCGTGTGGCGTGCACCATCAGAATACGGGAAGCTAGGCATTCACCAGCGGGCGCGGCAAGCGAGGCGAGCGGCCACTGGCAACGAATGACGCCGGAAACACAAAACGCCCGGCTTTCCGAGAGGAAAACCGGGCGTTCTATGTTGCGACAACTGGGGCGGTAGGAGTCGAACCTACAACCGCTCGATTAACAGTCGAGTGCTCTGCCATTGAGCTACACCCCATCAGTGGCCCGCGTACAGCCGCTGCCCTGCCTCCAACATCGCCAAGTACGCACGACAACTCAACAGCGTTGTTCGAAACGTACGGCGAACCGTGTGACATCACGGCGTGCGCTCAAGCTATGCCCAGACCGAGGGTCGAACTCGGAAGCCCTTGCGGGCGCGGGATTTTGAGTCCCGTGCGTCTGCCAGTTCCGCCATCTGGGCGTACACCATCCGTGCCCAGACAAGTGTACACGGTTGGCGAAAGCGACGCCACGGGGGGTCCTTACATCGGCGGCGGCGTACCGCGACGCCGGTAGCCGCGACTGTCAGCCGGGCCGGACGTCGAATCGTCCATACCCATACGTCGGCGCTGCAGGTCCTGCATGCCCCGGCGCAGCTCATCCTGCAGTCCGAAGTAGCGCGCGCGTTGCGACGGCGAGAGGAACTTCGCCAGTTCGCGCTGCTCCGACTCCATCAAGTCCAGCTTTCGACGTTCCAAGCGAGGCATTTGGTCGAGCAGTTCGCCGAGCTTGGCCTCGTTGGCCTTCTCGCCGGCCTTCATCTCCTCTCGCAGCGACATGCGCAGCACGAACTCCTCATGACGCAATACGCGCCGAGATTCCTCCGTTCGTGACGCCACCTCGCGCAGCTTGACCTGCTGGTCGTCCGTGAGACGCAGACGCTCCTTGACGATAGCATCGATGCGCTCCTTGAAGCGCTTCTCGAGCACTTCGCGCTGCTGGTCGTTCATACGCGGCGCCCCCGGACGATCGGTCGCGCGGGGCGGTGCGCCCTGCGCGACCGCTGCCATCGGGGAACCGATCGTCACGAAGAGCGCGGCGGCGACCAGCCAGCGGAATCGCGGCATCATCATGGTGCGGAACCTCCAGAAGTCGAAACCACAGGCAACGTCGGCAACGGCTCCGACGAGCTGGTGCCATCCCATTTTTCGAGGCGATCGAGCATGCGCTGCAGCTCGGCCTCGGAGTAATCACCAAGGTCGCCGTACGACACCGACACTTTCGAGTCGCGACCGGCGCTGCCGATGTTCGCCGGCGAATCCAGCACGGCCAGCGTCGCTGACGGCAGCGCACCCGATACGGGGGGCCGCGACAGGGCGCTCTCGGCGGCTTCGGCCAACTGAGCCTCGTTCGAGCGGGCCCCCGTGAGGCTGTTCGGACTGTTTCGCGACACGATCAGTGACGTGCCACCCACGATCATCACGCTGACCGCTGCGGCCACCTGCCAGACGGATCCCGACCAGCGGCGCCGAGGACGCGACACGGTGGCGGGCGCTGTTGCCCGGGACGGCAACGTCTCGGGCGATGTGTCACCGGACGAGCGCACGAGTCTCAAGGTCGGCGTGGGACGCGGCAGGTTCGCGACAATGTGCGCCACATCGACGGTCACGGCCTTCGGGCGAACCGCGCGCGCCAGGCGCAACACGGCGATGTCGTCGCGACACGGGTCGCAGATCGACAGGTGCTGCTCCAGCAATGCCGCGGCGGTCGCATCGAGCGACGCCGACACATAGTCGGGCAACAGGTCCTGCATCTCCGGTGTCCGGCACTCAGTCATCGAGAAACTCCTTCACAGCTCGCATCGCGTTGTGGTAATGCACCCGGGCGGCGCCCTCGGAACTGTCGAGGATCTCCGCGATCTCCTTGTAACTCCGCCCCTCCTGCACACGGAGCGTGAACACCTCACGCTGCATGCGTGTCAATCGACCGATCGCCGACGCCATCCGCTGCGCGGCTTCGTCTGCCACCAAGGCGTCGAGCGCGTCGTATTCGGTGGCCGCATGACCGTCGTCTACCTCGACCTCGCGCCCCCGTCTGGCCGTCGATCGTCGCCGATCGATCACCAGCCGGCGTTCGATGGTGAACAGCCACGTGCGAAGCGAACTGTCCGACCGGAACGAATCGAGCGCCGAAAATGCCCTGATGAACGTATCCTGCACCAACTCGTCGACATCCTCGTCGACGCCCAACCGGACCGCGAAACGCGCCAGTGCGCCCGCGTGCCGCTCGACGATCGCCGTCGCGGCCCGCTCGTCACCCGCCATCCACTGCGCTATGAGGGCGCTATCGACGGACGCGTCATCGGTCTGTTCGGCTTGGATCATACGCTTCGACCTATTGGACGACGCCCGGCGGGTATCGTTAAGGCCGTGCCACGCCATTGACCAGACGACGCCCCGCAGCACAGCTTGGCCGCCAGAGCAGGCCAGGCTGGAAATCGGGCGACGACGACGTGACGAGAGGAGCAGACATGCATATACCAGACATCATCGCCCATCGCGGCTCGTCACGCGAGTGCCTCGAGAACACGCTCGCCGCGTTCGCCCGAGCCCTCGAGCAACAGGCCGACGGCATCGAGCTCGACGTCCATGGGTCAGCCGACGGCTATGTGGTGGTGCACCATGACCCGGTGCTTTCGCTGGAGCGGGGGGGCGACGCCGGAGGCACGGCAGCGATCCGCGATCTGACCCTGCCAGAACTCCGCTCCGCTCGGCTCCGCGGCGGGCATCCCGTGCCGCTCCTCGACGATGTGCTCGATCTGGTCGGCACACAGGCGACGGTCTACGTCGAGGTGAAGGCCGCACGCATCGAGGCGGCGGTCGCTGCCCTGCTCGACCGCCACCCCACCGTGCGGACGGCGGTGCACTCCTTCGACCACCGCATTCCCGCCACGGTCCGGACGATTCGTCCGTCGACGGACATCGGATTCTTATCCGACTCGTATCTCATTGATCCGGCCGGCATGCTTCGTCCCACCGCACCGGATGCGCTGTGGCAATACACCCATCTGATCGACGAAGCGCTCGTGGCCGCAACCCACGAGCGGGGGGCCAAGGTGATCGCCTGGACCGAGAACGATCCAGTGCGCGCGCATCTGCTCGCGTCCTGGGGCGTGGACGGCCTCTGCACGGACGTGCCGGCGACCATCCGCGCGGCGTTCTATCCCTGAGGATCCGTCGGCGGCGCGGACTGCTGTACGGGCGGCTGCACGGGCGCGGTAGGCACCGATCCGGCGGGTGGGTCAGACTCGGTCGTGCCGTTGGCGGCGCGCGCCGCGGCCAATTCGGTCTCCAGGCGACGCGCCTCAGCGTCGAGCGCCCGCATGGCCGCGATGAGCCGGTCGCGCGCATCGGCCGCCAACTCGCCCCCCGCATCCGCCGCACGAAACACGGCGTATCCGAGCGCTTCAGCGGCCTTGTCCGCCTGTTCGCGAGCCCGATACGCGTCGAGGCGCAGCTTGCCCTCGTCGAAGACGTCCTGCGCGGCCTTGCCGGCCTTATCGATCCCCTGCTTGACCTTATCCCAGATCGCCATGGCTCGCTTCTCCGCAAAGTGTGAGTGATGCAGAGAACCTACGCGAAGCGGCGTCCGGAAGTTACGGGGGGAGAAACGCAAGAAGCCCCCGCGCGAGGCGGAGGCTTCCTGAATACCGCGAGCGTTCGGTGAGGCTTAGGCCTCGACCGTCTCCTCGGCCGTCACTTCGACGAACTCGACGGGGAGCACGCTGATCTTGTACTTCTTCTTGTTGTGGTGCTGGAACTGCACGACGCCATCGACGAGCGAGTAGATCGTGTAGTCGGTGCCCATGCCGACATTGCTGCCGGGATGCCACTTCGTACCGCACTGACGCGCGATGATGTTGCCGGCCGTTACGAACTCACCACCGTACTTCTTGATGCCGCGAAACTTCGGATTCGAATCGCGACCGTTGCGTGATGAGCCGACGCCTTTCTTATGTGCCATTGCTCTTACTCCGGAAAAGGAGGCGCGCCAGTGAGGCGCGCCGCCGGCGATCAGCCGAGGGTGATTTCGTTAATGCGGACTTCCGTGAACTTCTGCCGATGACCCTGCTTGCGGGCATAGTTCTTACGGCGCTTGAACTTGAAGACGATGATCTTGTCGTCGAGGCCGTGCTTCACGATCTCGCCGGTGACCTTGGCACCGCTGAGCGTGGGCACGCCCATGCGGACACCGTTGCCGTCGTTGCCGATAAGGACGTCGTTGAACTCGACGGCCGTGCCGGCTTCGCCCAGCAGCGAGGGAATCCTGAGGGACTTGCCCGGCTCGGCACGGAACTGCTTGCCGCCGGTGCGAATGATCGCGTAGCTCATGGCTCTATCTGTTAAATCGTATTCTGCAGGCTTCAAACGTAGCCTTAAAGCTTATCGGGCTTCGCTTTAGCTGTCAAGCGCCTGAGACCAGCCTCAGGCGCATGTGTGGACGTGAATTTCCGGCCGGTTTCAGGCCAGAGCGTACTGCTGCGTGACATCCCGCTGGGCGCCGCGCATCACGAGCTTGATTTCGTCCGGGCGGAGCAGCGGATCGTCTCGCAGCTCCAAGGGGAATCCGGCCAATTTTTCCAGGCGCTTCACGAAGTCGTGCTCCTGCTCCAGCACGTGCAGCGCGACCTCCGGGTGAAGCCGCAGGATCACCGGTTCCCGGCGTCCCTCCGCCGACATGCGGCGGACGGCCCGCTCAGTCCGACGGACAATCGTTTCCGGCGTGAACACCCGGCCGGTTCCGCTGCACGTCGGGCACGACTCGGTCATGCTCTGCCAATGGCTCTGGCGCACGCGCTGCCGCGTCATCTCCACCAGCCCCAGGTCGGACACGGCATGCGCCTTGGTCCGGGCCCGATCGCGACCGAGATGCGTGCGCAGCTCGTGAATCACCTTGTCGCGATTGCCCTGCGTTTCCATGTCGATGAAATCGCAGACGATGATGCCGCCGACGTCGCGCAACCGCAGCTGCCGCGCGATCTCACGGGCGGCCTCGGTGTTCGTCTTGAGAATCGTCTTTTCGGGGTCGCGCTTGCCGGTGTAGCGGCCGGAATTCACGTCGATCGAGACGAGCGCCTCGGTGGGCTCGATGATCAGGTAGCCGCCACTGGGCAGATCACAGCGACGCTTGAACAGGTCGCGGATTTCCGTTTCGATGTCGGCCTTGTCGAACAAGGGCACGGTGTCCTCGTACAGCTTCACGCGCTCGACGAGCTCGGGGGCGATGCCGGTGAGGTACTCCGTGATCTCGTTGAACACCTGCCGCGAATCGACCGTGACGCCTTCGACCTTCGCGCTGAAGAGGTCGCGCACGAGGCCGCGGGTCACGTTCGTTTCGCGATGCACCAGGGCCGGCGCGCGCGTGAACTGGGTCTTCCGCTTGATCCGCTTCCAGTTGTTGATGAGCGTGTTGAGCTCGCGCTCGAACGTCTCTTTGGTCGCGTCCTCGGATACGGTGCGGATGATCACGCCGCCGACGTCGTCGGGCAGCATTTCAGAGACCATCGCCCGGAGCCGCTGGCGCTCAGACCGCTCGTCGATCTTGCGGCTCACGCCGACTTTGGACGCAAACGGCATGTACACCAGGAACCGGCCGGCCAAGGAGACCTGCGCGGTGACGCGCGGTCCCTTCGTGGAGATGGGTTCTTTGGTAATCTGAACGAGGATGTCCTGACCGCGCTTCAGCAGGTCCTGGATGGGCCGGACTTCGCGGCGTCCGCGACGACCGCCGCCGGCACTGCCGCCGCCGGCATCATCCCCGGCTTCGTCCTCTTCGTCATCTTCGTCGTCGGCGACCGGCGCATCCTCGACCACCACATCGGCGGCGTGCAGGAATGCGGACTTTTCGGTACCGATGTTCACGAAGGCGGCCTGAATTCCGGGGAGCACGGCTTCGACCTTCCCGAGATACACGTCGCCAACCATGCGACGCGCATCGGGTCGATCTACCAGCAACTCCACCAACTGGCCGTCCTCGAGAATGGCGACGCGCGTCTCGCGCGGCGTCGCGTTCACCAGGATTTCTCGCTTCATTCTGACGTGCCGCGCGCCCCGGCGGTGGCGACTCCACTGGACCGATGCGGCGACGAACACGGTGATCGAACAGAGGCTGCCCGAGCGCGCCAGGCGGCGGCGACACGGACGACGTCACGGGGCTCCCCCAGCCAGCACGACTGATCGGACGGGCGAGTCGCGCCCGAAAACCGCGGACCGTCCCGCGCTTCGGTAGCGGCGGGAGGCGCAGGCCTCAGGACAAACGCGATTACCCGCGATCGACACACAGGGCGTGTCGTGCGGTGGGACGTGTGGAGGGCGTCGGATGGCTGCACGCTGGCGCCGATCCGCCCCCGCCACAAACGCAAACGGCCCGTGAGTCGCACGGGCCGCCGGCGCCGGAAGCGACGGCTACGGAAACTGCGGGGTCCTGCCAAAACGGACTACCAAGGAAGAGTACACGAGACCGAACGTCTCCCGCAATACATCGAAGGCGGTCCGTCCCGGTGACTCAGTCCATCAGTCCCTTCAGCAGGTGCCTCGCGATCACCATGCGCTGGATCTCGCTCGTGCCTTCACCGATCTCGCAGATCTTCGCGTCGCGCATGTAGCGCTCCACCGGGTAGTCCTTCGTATAGCCGTACCCGCCGTGGATCTGAATGGCCTTGATCGTGGCGCGCATGGCCAGCTCCGAGCAGAACAGCTTGGCCATCGCGGCTTCCTTGCCGAACGGCTTGCCCTGCTGCGCCAGCCAGGCCGCGTGGTACACCAGATGACGGCCGGCTTCGATCTCCGTCGCCATGTCGGACAGCTGGAACTGGATGCCCTGGAACGTGGCGATGGCCGCGCCGAACTGCTTGCGGACCGACGCGTACTTGAGCGACTCCTCGAGCGCCCCCTGCGCGATGCCGATCGAGAGCGAGGCGATGCCGATTCGCCCGGCGTCGAGCGTCTTCATGAAGTTGATGAAGCCGAGGCCCTCGGTGCCCAGGAGATTCTCCGCTGGCACTTCGACGTTGTCGAACAACAACTCGCGCGTGTCCGACGCACGCCAGCCCAGCTTGTTCTCCTTCTTGCCCGACGTGAAGCCCTTCATGGGCTTCAACGAGTCGTCATGGCCAACGCCCAGCACACGGCACTGCTCGAGGTCGCAGCTCTCCTTGTTCAGGATGAAGGACGAAATGCCCTTCGTGCCCTTGGACGGATCGGTCACCGCGGTGACGACGAACACTTCACCGACACCGGCGTGCGTGATGAACCGCTTGGAGCCGTTCAGCAGATAGTAGCCGTCCTTCTTCTCGGCCGTCGTACGCGTGCCGCCGGCATCGCTGCCGGCGCTCTCTTCCGTGAGGCCGAAGCCGCCAAGCACCTTGCCGCTGGCCAGCAGCGGCACGTACTGCTCGATCTGCGCCTTCGTACCAAAATTCACGATGGGCGACGTGCCCAGCGTCGTGTGCGCGCTGATCGTGATGGAATGCGATGCGCACACTTTCGCGAGCTCCTCGATCGCGATCATGAAACTGATCGTGTCGAATCCGGCGCCACCGACGTCCTCGGACCACGGGATACCGAGGAGTCCGAGTTCGCCCATGGCCTTCACATTCACCCAGGGGAACGTCGAGTCCTCATCGTGTTGAGAGGCGACGGGGGCAACCTGCTCTCGCGCAAAACTGCGGACCATGTCACGCACGGCGAGATGCTGCTCGTTGAAATAAAGACTATCGTCCATGGAAGACGTCGAGGTCAGAGCGGGCGGGACCGGCCACGAACGGACTGCTTCGGACTGGCCGGGGGAAGGTCTTCAGTGGTGCCCAAGCATCGATCGCAGGCAGCGCACTGGGAGCACACTTCGGGGTCTCCGAAATAGCGCAGGACGAACGCTCTTCGGCAATAGCGCGTCTGCGCATATCGCTGCATTGCGTCGAGTCGGTTCAGATCGGATTTGCGCCGCCGATCGATCGCCGACCAATCCACGGGCAGCCCTTTCGCGCGACGCGCGCGCGGATCGAGGCGCACGCCGGCCCCCGTTCGTGTCCATGTGACGAACTGCTGCGCTGCCAGCCGCTCCAAAACAGGGACGAGCGCCATCGATCCACCGAGCCCTCCAGGCAGTCTATCGAGATCAATGGCGGCACCCTGCTCCAGTTCGCTGCCGACCGCGCGCCAGAACGCCCGGAGCACCTCCCGATCGAACGCTCGAGCGCCCGTGAGTTCGCCAATGATCCGCTCGGGACGCGCGAGGAGCCGGACCGCGACGCGACCCATCGCGGGCGCCTCCGTCGTGCAGGCACCGGCCGCCGTCAAGACACGAAGCGCCGCCCCGATCTTTCGCGCGCCCAGCGACGTGGGAAGGCGTTGCGCCAGCTCCTCGACCGTGAGTGCCACCACGCCATCACGGTCGGCGAGTGACCGCAACGCGTGCCATGTGCGCTCGATGACGGAGCGCTCCGGATGCGCACAGCCGATAAAGAACTCGTGTGTGAATCGATCGGGATACGCATGCAACAAGACGCACGTGCTCTGCTGGCCGTCGCGACCGGCGCGTCCCGCCTCCTGATAATACGCCTCGAGAGAGCCGGGCATCGCGTGATGCACGACCAGCCGCACATCGGGCTTGTCGATGCCCATGCCGAACGCGCTCGTGGCGACGATCACGCGCGCGCGCTCCTGCATGAACGCATCCTGCGCACGCTGGCGGAGCGCGTCGTCCAGGCCGGCGTGATACGCGACGGCTCTGATCCGCCCGCGCACCAATACCGACGTGACGCGCTCGACCGCTTTGCGCGTTGGTGCGTACACAATCGCCGGCGCATCCGTGGCGCGCAGCAGCGTGATGGCCGCGCGGTCCTTGTCGGGCTGCGTGCGCACCGGCGTCACGTAGTACGTGAGATTGATGCGGTCAAAGCCGGCCACGACCACCTCGACATCGCGCAGCGCGAGCTGACGCACGATGTCCTTCCGGACCTCAGGCGTGGCGGTCGCCGTGAGGGCGACGGTTTGCGGCGTGCCCAGACGTTCGCGAATCAGTCCGATTCGCCGGTAGCTCGGCCGGAAGTCGTGTCCCCATTCGCTGATGCAGTGCGCTTCGTCGACGGCCAGCAGCCGCACGCCCACCTCGACGAGCTTCTGCAGCGTGCGGCCGGCCTCCAGACGCTCCGGAGCGAGATACAGCATCCGGAGGGAGCCGTCGCGCGCACGCGCCATGCGGTCCGCGACGTCACTTACACTGAGCGTACTGTTGATGAACGCCGCCGAGACACCTTTGCGCTCGAGCGCGTCGACTTGATCCTTCATCAGCGAGATCAGCGGCGAGATCACCACCGTGAGCCCTTCGCGAATGAGCGCGGGCACCTGATAGCACAGCGATTTCCCACCGCCGGTGGGGAGCACCAGCAGGGCATCGCGACCGGAGATCACCGACTGCACGGCCCGAATCTGCGGCGGCCGGAAATCCGGATACCCGAACGTCTCGCGCAGCGTGGCGCGAGCGAGTTCCAGCGTGCCGTACCCGGCAGAGGTCGTGCGTGCGAGCGGCATGCCACACGCTAGCCCAGCGGCCCCACACGCGCGTCATCGAATGCACGCGCGCGCCATCACACCAACGCCACTTACTTGTCGTCGGTGGGGATGCGCTTGTTGGTTTCGAACAGCATGTAGGCGATGAACAGCCAGACCAGCACGCTCACCACTTTGAACGCGCCGCGTCCCATGCGTTCGGACTGAAACGCCGTGACGGCGTCGATCACGGCGAGGACGGCCAGTCCGATGGGCAACAGCGGCATGAGGGCGCGAAACAGGCGCTTCATGTCAGACCGCCCGCGCGAAATGGCCGCGCGTGAATGCGCCGTCGAGCAGACGGCGGGTCGCCGTCAGCTCCGGCAACACGTTGCCGGCAAGCGCATCGAGCATGTCGCGATACGAACGAACGATCTGTTGCACAGGATCACCGGGAACGTTGAAAACCATTTGATAGCCGCGCACGCCCTGCGCCCACAGATCGGGAAGATACTCGGACCCGTCGATCGGGCGCGAATGCAGCAGTCGGTTGCGGCATGCCGAGTCGGTGGCCACCGCGAAGGTGTAGCCGGCGGGATCGGTCAGCGACACGTTGGTGTGCTTCTGCACACAGAGGTCACGACACGTGGTCGGCTCGCGATCGAACGCCGCGGAGAGCACGCAATGCTCGATCGTCATGCCCTCGGTACGCCCGTACACGAGCACGTCGAAATTGCGCCCGCGCCACGGATCGGTGAGCTGTCCGAGTTCCTCCGTGGTCAGCTCGATCGACGCGACCAGTCGTGAGGCCCCGAGCTCGAACAACAGCTGCGCGGTGTGCTGGTTGAACACGTTGGTCGCGTAATCCGCGATGACGTCACGCCCTGCCCCGCCAAACTCGGCGAGCAGGCCCAGATGGCCGGTGAGCAACGGCAGATCGAGTGCGAGCCACTTGTCGAGGCGCTTGCGCTCTTCGGGACGCACAATCGTCGGCGTGCGTAAACGCAGACTTACGCCGGCCGCGGCCAGTTCCTCGCGCAGCGCGTTTACGCGGGCGAGTGGCGGCGCGGGATGGCGCAGGAACGGATCCAGCACAATCTCCGTCGCACCACCAGCGGCGGCCTCACGCGCGGTGTCGAGATCGCACACGATGGCACGCAACGCGAACGACGCGTCCGTGACGGCCGCCGGCACCGATGAGGCAACCGTGTCGACCACCTCGGCGATGCGCGCTTCACGCACCGCCAGATCACTCTGACGCGCCCAGCCGAGCTGCTCTTCGAGCTGCGCGACCGCGTCCTGACGGATGCGATTCAGCTCGCTCACCGGCAGGAACAATCCGTCAGCCAGACCGGCCACGTCGACCGTGCCCAACTTGAAGGCCGTACCGCCCAGGCGTCCGAGCTGCTCACGCAGCTGCGGAACATCGAGCGAGCGTTTGCTGGCCACGCTGAGCGGCACTTCGCCGCGCACCGTGACTTCCATCTCGCCGGAATTCCAAATCGTCTTGAGCGGGCCGCCGCTATGGCCGAACACGCGCACGTCGATGCGCCGCGCGCCGACACGTTCGGGTACCGCCACGCTGGCGAATGATTCCTGAGCCTTGCGCAGCAGCGTGGCATCGCTGGTGCGCACGACACGCCATCCGTCGGGCACCCGCGACCGCGCGGCGCTGAGACGAACGCTCACCACCTGCCGATGCGTACCGTTGCGCGTCCACACGTGGCGAACACTCTGCACGGTCCCACCCATTGTGGCCGACGATGTCAGCTCCGGTGATTCGAAACCGAGTCCATCACCCACGGCCACGGCGTGCGTGGTCTCGACGATCAGTTCCGCGCCCTCATGACCGACCACCTTGCCGATGGGCAATCCACGATTGTCGGGCTGCGTGCGTGTGATGTACTCGCGACCCTCGCGTCCACCGTACATGCCGCCGGTGTTGCCGCGGCTGAAGATCTGCACGAGCGGCTCGACTTCTTCGATCGACGGTGCGAGCTCGCGCTCTCCGCGCGCCAGCGCATCGAGCCATCCGCGATACGCCTTGGTGACGGTCGCGACGTATTCCGGCTTCTTCTTGCGCCCTTCGACCTTGAGGCAGCCGATCCCGAGCTCGGCGAGCTGCTCGAGGTGATCGTGTGCCGCCAGATCTTTCGCCGAGATGAGGTACCCGCTGTCGAGCGTGGTACCGGTGGCTTCGTCGGTGAGTGTGTAGTCCTTGCGGCACGACTGGGCGCAGGAGCCCCGGTTCGCGGAGCGCTCGCTGATCATTCCGGACATGAAGCACTGGCCGGAGTAGGAAATACACAGCGCGCCGTGCACGAACGTTTCGAGGCCGAGCTCCGGGACCGCCGCGCGGATCGCCCGGATGTCTTCGAGCGTGTTCTCGCGCGCCAGCACGACGCGCTCCACGCCCAGTCGCTGCATGACCCGCGCGCCGGCCGCGTCGTGCACCGTCATCTGCGTCGACCCGTGCACCTCGAGCTGCGGATAGACCTGCTGAATGAGCCGCACCACGCCCAGATCCTGCACGATGGCCGCATCGATTCCACGATCGACGCACTCGCCGAGATAGGCGAGTGCCTCCCCGAGTTCTTCGGGCTTGATGAGCACGTTGAACGTGAGGTACACCCGGGCGCCGCGGGCATGCGCGATCGCGCAGGCCAAGGCGAGCTCATCCAGCGAAAGCTGGGCGCCTTCATCGCGGGCGTTGTACATCGACGCGCCGAGGTAGACGGCGTTTGCGCCATTGGCAACGGCCGCACGGACGGCGTCGAGCGTGCCGGCCGGGGCGAGAAGTTCAGGGACGGGGGTGCGAGACATCCCTTAAACCTAACCACGGTGGCTAACGCTTGATTTCCGACGGGAAGCCGGGCGGTGGCGAACGTACGGACGGCGGGGGAAGCACCGCTTCGATCGCTCTCGTCGAGCCGCTTCCCCGACCGTCCACACGTTCGCCACCGCCCGGCTTCCGGTCGGGAAATCACACGGTTGTCACCGTGGCCCGGTCGGGAAATCACGCGGTTGTCCCCGTGGCCCGGTGGGAAATCCCGCGCTCGCTACCGCGGCCGCTACCGCGGCCGTGAGCGGAGGCGTTCGACCAGCCGAATGATCAGCGCCGCGGCCAGACAGCCGATGCCGACCCAGCGGACCCACTCGGTCCCGGTGCGCAGGGCGAAGACGAACGCCATGACACCGGCACCAATGAGGGCCAAACGCAGGGCCATCATGCGAAGGCCGGCAGCCCTGCCGCGACGGCCTCGGCGTCGGGCACGTCGATCACCATGCGCAGGAGCGCGGTCGAATAGACCTTACCCTGAGCGTCGGTCTTGAGCGACAACGTGCCGCCGCCATCAAGGGCGCCATGCAGCAAGAAGTTCAGGGCGTGGAGGTTGGGCAGTTCAAAACGATCCACACCGCCGTTGATCTGACCGGCGAAGTGCTGCGCCACGCGGTCGCGCGTGACGTACTTCACGAGGGTCGGATACCACTCCGGCTTGAGCGCGATCACGCCGACGTTGGCCGTGTCGCCTTTGTCGCCACTTCGGGCATGTGCGATATCGAGCAAGCGAATGTGCATGGCCGTTACTCCATGATGGTGACGGCGGTGGACACGGCTCGCTTGTCGAGCAGCGCAGGCCAGTAGGCCACAATCTCTTCAACCTTCGGGCGACCACCGGCGAAGCCGGTCACGCTCGGCGGGCCGTTCAGCACCAAGGGCACGATCTCGCGAGTGAAGCGCTCGATGTCGGCGCGGTTCTCCCCGCGCACGCCAATGCGGAACATCACTTCCGGTGCCTCGTGGCCGTCTCCGGCCAACGCGCCGTGGGTCGATGTCGCGCCGACGAACTCGGTGAGGACCTGATCGAACTTGAGCCCGAGGTTATCGAGACGCTCGCGGAGAATGCGATCCGCCATCTGCGCCTTCTCCATTGCGTCGGGCCACGAGTACACCAGCGATCCCACCGCCTTGTAGCCGGCGCGATACGCGATCGACACCTTGAGGAACGGCGTCGGCGGTCCGCCGGTGATGCCATGCACGCGCACACGATTCTCGCCATCGGGCGCCAGCTGAATGCTGGTGAAATCAGCGACGACATCGGGCGTGATGTAGGCGTGCGGATCACCCATCTCGTACACCAACTGCTCGGAGACGCTCGGCACACTCACGCGGCCACCGGTGCCCGCGTGCTTGGTAATGACGAACGTGCCGTCTTCGGACGCTTCAGCGATGGGATAGCCGACATTCGCCATGTCAGGAATCGTGCGCCACTCGTGCATGCAGTTGCCGCCCGACGACTGCGCACCACACTCCAGGATGTGCCCGGCGATGATGCCGGAAGCCATCTTGTTCCAGTCGTCCGGCGCCCATCCGAATTCGTACCGCAGCGGCGCCATGGTCAGCGCGGTGTCGGTGCTGCGACCGATCACGACAACGTTGGCCCCCTGCGCCAGCGCTTCGACGATCGGATCCGACCCGATGTACGCGTTTGCCGACATCACGCGATCGCGGATCGTCGACAGCGGCTCACCGGTGTCCATGTTCTTGAGCTCGTGACCGGCGGCCATGAGATCGTCGAGCCGCGCGAGAATGTCATCGCCCGTGACCACGCCGATGCGGATCTTTCCGCGCACACCGTGCTTCGCCGCGGCATCGAGCAGCGCCTCGGCGCAGGCCACCGGATTCACCCCGCCGGCATTCGCGATCACCTTCACGCCACGTTCTGCGACGGCCGGGAATACACTCTCCATGGCCCCGATGAAATCGCGTGCGTAGCCCATGCGCGGATCACGCTCTTTCTGCTTCTGCAGAATGGACATCGTGACTTCGGCGAGGTAGTCGAGCATCAGATAGTCGACCTGACCACCTTCCACCTGACGACGAGGCGCTTCGAGCCAGTCGCCCCAGAAGCCCTGACCGCTGGCTACGCGCACCACGCGCGATGAATCGGACATCAGTACTCCGTGCCGGGAACCGGCGCGCCGTAGGTCGGCATGGGGGGCAGGACAAAGGCACCGAGATGCGGACCCGGATTCTGGGCCGCCGCACGCAGCGCAAGCGCCAACATCGTGCGGGTGTCTTCGGGATAGCAGATCGTGTCGACAAAGCCACGCGCGGCGGCGTAGCGGGCATCGAGTTGCGTTTCGTAGTCCGCACGCATCTGCGCCGCCGACTCGAGTACGTCAGCCGACGGATCGACGCCGGCCTTCTTCGCTGCGTCGAGCGCGGGGCCATGCACGGCGCCGACAGCCGCTTCGCCCTCCATCACCGCCATGCGGCCGGTCGGCCAGCTGAAGATGAAGTCGGGATCGAAGCCCTGTCCCGCCATCGCGTAATATCCGGCGCCACTCGCGTGGTTGACGGTAAGGACGATCTTGGGAACGCGGGCGCAGGCCATCGCTTCGACAAAGCGCGCGCCGGCGCGGATAATCCCTTCGTGTTCGGCGTCGGGACCCACCATGAATCCCGAAACGTCCTGCACGAAAATGATGGGCAAACCCTGTCGATCGCACCGCTCGATGAAGTACGCGACTTTCTCCGCGCTCTCGGCGTAGATGATACCACCGAACCGCGGGCGTTCACCGGCGCGCCCCTTGATGAGGCCTCGCTGGTTGGCCACGATGCCCACCGGGATGCCCTCGATGCGTGCGTCGCCGCAGATCATTTCCTTGGCGAGATGCGGCTGAAACTCATCGATCGCGCCGTCATCGAGTACGGCCTTGAGCACGGCGTGCATATCGTACGACATGCGATGATCCGCAGGCAGCACATCGTACAGCGCCGACGGCGGTACGGCCGGCGGGCGATACGTCGCGGGGACACTGCGAAACGGCTTCGGCAACCGCGCCACGAGTTCGCGCAACTTGTCGAGGCACTGCGTGTCGTCGTCGAGCGCGTAGTGCGCCACGCCGGAGATTTCCGTATGCGTGATCGCGCCGCCCAGCGTCTCACCATCGACGGTCTGCCCGGTCGCACCCTTTACGAGATTCGGACCACCCAATCCCATGAACGACGTGCCCTTCACCATCAGGATCACGTCGCTCAGCGCGGGGAGATAAGCCCCGCCGGCCACGCACTGCCCCATCACGGCGGAGAACTGCGGAATCCGCAGATACCGACGCATGATGGAGTTGTAGTAGAAAATGCGCGCGGCGCCGAACTGGCCAGGAAACACACCGCCCTGATACGGCAGGTTCACGCCGGCCGAGTCGACCAGATAGATGATCGGGATCCGGCAGCGCATGGCGACTTCCTGCGCGCGCAGAATCTTCGTGATCGTCTCGGGCCACCACGAGCCGGCTTTCACCGTCGCGTCGTTGGCGACGACGACCACCTCACGACCGTCCACGATCGCGATGCCGGTAATCACGCCGGCACCGGGTGCCTGCCCCTCGTATCGGTCGTAGGCGACCAGCAGGCCGATCTCGAGGAACGGCGTTCCCGGATCGGCGAGGCGCTCGACACGTTCGCGGGCGGTCAGCTTTCCCTGCTTGTGCTGCTTCTCGATCTTGTCCGGTCCGCCCCCGAGTCGGAGGCGGGCTTCCAGCGCGCGAACGTCGTCAGCGAGCTGGCGTAGCCGCCCGCTCACGCGTCCTGCTGCTGACGGGACGCGAACCAGTCGCGGATATACTCCACGAGGTCCTGCGTGCTGGTCCCCGGACCGAACAGGCGGGCTACGCCGCGCTGCTGGAGGGCATCCATGTCTTCCTTCGGAATGATCCCACCGCCGGTGAGCAGGATATCGTCGCGTCCTGCTTCAACGAGGAGATCACGGACGCGCGGAAAGAGCGTCATGTGGGCGCCGCTCAGAATCGAGAGGCCCACGACGTCCACGTCTTCCTGAATGGCCGCCGAGGCGATCATTTCGGGAGTCTGGTGCAGGCCGGTGTAGATCACTTCCATGCCGGCGTCACGGAGCGCGGCAGCCACCACCTTGGCGCCGCGATCATGGCCGTCGAGGCCAGGCTTGGCCACGAGCACGCGAATCGGTCGAGTCATCGGAGGGCAAACGGGAATGGACCCGGGGGCGGGCGCCGCCGACGCGAGGATTCCGCGCGGCAGCCCTTCAAGCTACTCACCCGTCCTTACGCGCCACCAGCAGCATTTCGCTGGATTTACGCGTCAACGGGCGCTCGGTCCACGCATCGAACGCCTGCTCGACGACCAGACCGACCTCCTGCATGCGGGCCGCCAGCTCCGACGCGGAGTACAGGCGGATGCGGTGCGTCCGCTCCCCATCGCCTTTCGGCCCGCGCCAGGTCGACGTGATCTCGAGGAAGCCCGATAACGGGTCGAATCGACGCTCCTGACCGAACACTGTCCCGTCCTCGGTACTCCACCAGTCACGAGCCAGAAATCGCGCCATGACCCCATCACGACTGCCGCCGTGCCAGATCAGCACGCCACCCGGCTTGAGCACCCGAGCGAACTGGGCAAGGACCTTCCGGTCGTCGTAGGGATCGTCGAAGAAGCCAAAGGAGGTGAACAGGTTCACCACGGCATCGAATCGCCCGGTCCACTTGGCCGGGAGCTTCCGCATGTCGCCCTGCGTGTAGCGCAGGGTCTTGCCCGTGCCTCGGCGCTTGGCGACCTCCAGCAGCGGCTTGGAGTAGTCGAGTCCATCGACATCGAAGCCCGCTTCGGCCAACAGGTGCGCGTGGCGCCCCTGACCGCAGGGGCAGTCGAGCACGCGTGCACCCGAGGGCAACTCGAGCACGTCGAGCAGACGCGAGACCTCGCGACGATCCTGTACGAGATTGAACAGGGGCTCGTACTCGTGGAGGTACTGCGCGTCAAAGTGGGTTGCCCACCAAGGGCTGGTCGTCTTCATCAGGACACGCTAGATAACCCCACGGTCTCACACAAGTCGCCAGCCATCCCTCAGCCGGGGTCGCCGACGGGAAGACCGGTCTCGAACGTGAGCGGGAATGCGATGCATACAATCCGTCTGATCTATGCCAGCGATGCGCGTGACGACCTGCGCTACCGCGACTTCATGACCATCATGGATACCGCGGCTGAGACTAACCGAGAACGCGCGATTACCGGCATTCTCTGCTACGGCGGCGGTCAGTTCCTGCAAGCGCTCGAGGGAGAGCGCCTCGCCGTGAACGCGCTGTACCATCACATCGCCAAAGATCCTCGACACTCGAACTGTCAGTTGCTGAGTGTCGAAGAGATCAGTACGCGCGACTTCGCGGAATGGTCGATGAAGATCGTGGACTGGAACGACGCGGTCACGGCAGCGCGTCAGACGATGCTGCTGAAGCATTCCGGCTCACGCGCGTTCGATCCCGCCCAGATGAGCGGCAGCCAGGCCTCGTCGTTTCTCCGCGACCTGGCTGCCTTGGAACGCCTGTTGGCCGACTGACCGGGTCTAGAAGAACACCGGCTCGCGGTACGCGCCGAACACGTCTTCCAGCGCGGCGCGAATTTCATACAGCGTGCAATACGCGCGCGCGCAGTCGAGAATGCGGGGCACCACATTTTCGGTGCCCCGTGCTGCGTTCCGGAGGGCATCGAGTCGCTCCGTGACGAGCGCGTTGTCCCGCGACGCGCGCAGCGCCGCAAGTCGCTCGCGTTGCTCTGTCTCGGCATACTCGCCGATGCGCAGAATCGGGATCGTGAGTTCGGGTTCGTCCGTGACGAATTCGTTCACACCCACGACGAGCTTGCGGCGCTGCTCGATTTCCCACTGCTGACGCGCGGCGCTCTCGGCGATCTTCTTCTGGAACCAGCCTTCCTCGAGGCCCTTCACCACGCCGCCGAGTTCATCGATCTGCGCGAAGAGGGCTTCGGCTTCCTGTTCCATCTGATCGGTGAGCGCTTCGACGTAGTACGAGCCGCCGAGCGGGTCGATCACGTTTGGCACGCCCGTCTCGTACGCGAGGATCTGCTGCGTGCGCAACGCCACCTGCACCGCCTCTTCCGTCGGCAGCGACAGCGTCTCGTCCATCGAGTTCGTGTGCAGTGACTGCGTGCCGCCGAGCACCGCGGCCATCGCCTGATAGGCCACGCGCACCACGTTGTTGGTCGGCTGCTGCGCGGTGAGCGTGACGCCCGCCGTCTGCGAGTGAAAGCGCATCATCCACGAGCGCGGATTCTTCGCGCCGTAGCGTTCCTTGCAGGTGACGCGCCCAGATGCGGCGCGCGGCGCGCAGCTTGGCGATCTCCTCGAAGAAATCGTTGTGGATGTCCCAGAAGAACGACAGGCGCGGCGCGAAGTCGTCGACATCGAGGCCGCGCGCGACGCCGCGCTCCACGTACGTGAAGCCGTCGGCCAGCGTGAACGCGAGTTCCTGCGCCGCCGTGGCGCCCGCTTCGCGGATGTGGTAGCCGGAGATCGAGATCGTATTCCAGTTCGGCGTGTGCTTGGCGCACCAGTCGAAGCACGTCGACGATCAGACGCAACGCCGGCTCGATCGGGAAGCACCAGGCGTGCTGCGCCATGTACTCCTTCAGGATGTCGTTCTGGACCGTGCCCTGCAGCTTGTCGGCGCTGCACGCCCTGCTTCTCGGCGGCCGCGATGTAGAAGCACAGCAGAATGATCGCCGGACCGTTGATGGTCATCGACGTGGACACCTTGTCGAGCGGAATGCCCTCGAAGAGCGTCTCCATGTCGGCCAGCGACGAGATCGACACGCCGCACTTGCCGACCTCGCCTTCCGAGCGCGAGTGGTCGGAGTCGTACCCCATCAGCGTGGGAAAATCGAACGCCACCGACAGGCCGGTCTGTCCCTGCGACGAGCAGGAACTTGTAGCGCTGCGTTGGTCTCACGCGCCGTGCCGAAGCCGGCGAACTGGCGCATCGTCCAGAGCTTGCCGCGATAGCCCGTGGGATGAATGCCGCGCGTGAACGGCCACTGACCGGGCAGCTCGAAGGCAGAGCCGGCGGTGTCCTCGAGGTCGAGCGCCGTGTACAGCGGCGGCACTTCGCTCGCGGAATTGGCGAACGCGATGTCTCGCTTGCGGCCTGTGTCGTACTGCTGCCGCCACTGACCGACTTCACGGCGCAATCCGTCGAGCTCTTCCTGCTGCTGGCGGACTACATCCTCGAGTTCCTGAATGGTCGTCATGCGCTCATCCATCCTGAAGCGGCGCGTATTCGGCGCCGGTGAGAAGTGCTGCACTGCGAGCCCGGAGGGCATCGGCCACCGCAAAAGGAACCTGCGAGCCAGCCTCGAGCGCATCGAGTCGTTCATCCACCCAGGCGAGGGTGTCCTGATCCTGCCACAAGCGCCGACGGAGCTGCTGTTCCACCACTTCCATCACCCGCTCACGCAGGCGAGCCCGTCGACGGGACCGAAGCTCACCGCTGTTTTCAAGATAGCGCACGTGTCGATCGAGGGCGTCGACGACCTCGTCGATCCCCTCGTTCTGGGCGGCGATGACGCGCAGCACCGGCGGGGTCCACTGCTCCGGCTGTTCCGCCTGGGCGGCGGCACGGGCGGCGCGCGCCGGATTCATGGCGTCCCGAAGGGCGTCCCGGTCCGGCAGGTTCCGAAGGTCTACGCCATGGTGGGCCGGAACGTTCTGCATCGTCGCGCCGGCCCGGAGGCCGAGCATCAGTTCGATGTCGTTGCGCAGGCGATCCGCGCCGGGGCGATCCGCCTTGTTCACGGCGAAGACGTCGGCGATTTCCATCACGCCGGCCTTCAGCGTCTGGATGGAGTCGCCCGATTCCGGTACGAGTACCACCAGCGTGGTGTCGGCGGCCCGGGAGATATCCAGTTCGCTCTGTCCCACGCCCACGGTCTCGAGCAAGATCACGTCCATCCCGAAACCATCGAGCACATCGCACACTTCACGCGTGGCCGTGGCCAATCCGCCCAGCGATCCGCGCGTCGCCATGGAGCGGATGAACACGCCCGGGTCGAGCGCGACTTCTTCCATCCGGATGCGATCGCCCAACAGTGCACCGCCGGTAAACGGCGACGTGGGATCGACCGCCACAATGCCGACGCGCAATCCCGCGTTGCGATAGCGTCGGGCCAAGCGCGTAGTGAGCGTGCTCTTGCCCGCGCCCGGCGGGCCGGTGATGCCGATGCGACGCGCGCGCCCGAGCGTGGGATGCACGTTGGAGAGAATCTGTTCGAAGCCCGGGCGGTGATTCTCCACAATGCTGACCGCACGCGCGAGTGCCGCAGGCTTGCCGGCACGGAACTGCTCCATCAGTCGAGCCATCGCTTCAGTCATCGTCACTCGTCGTCGTGTTCATCGCGGATGTCGCCCACCAACTCCTCGAGCAGGTCTTCGAGCGTCACCAGCCCGACGACCGTCGCGTCATCCTGAACAATCGCCAACTGTCGCCGCGAGCGCAGCAGCTCGAACAGCAATTCTTTTGCGGACTTCGTGGGCGTCGTGACGGTGACCGGACGAATCGGCGGTAACGTTTCACCACTCCTCACGAACACGTCGAACACATGCACCATACCGATGATCTGATCGGGCGTATCGCGATAGATCGGCACGCGGCTGTAGCCGGCCTGCGCGACCCGCGACGCCAACTCCGCCGCCGGTAAACCGTCCGGCAACGCGAAGATCTTCGCGCGGGGCGACATGACGTCCTGCACGACCTTGTCGCCGAACTGCACGACGCCGGAGATGATCGCCATCTCCTCGGTCGTGCTGATGTCGTCAAACGCGCCGTCGCGCAGCAGCTCCTCCAGCCCTTCACGCGCATCGTCGTCGGTGGCCGACGCCGGCCCTGATGTCATGATACGCCGCACGAGATCGGCCACGACATGAAACGGCGTCAAGAGCAGATCGACGAGTCGCAGCAGTGGCACGAGTACCGGCACGAGCTGCGGTGCCCAGCGACGACCCACCGCGCGCGGCAGCAACTGCCCCACGAGCACCAGCAACGTGAGATACAGCAGTACGTCGACCAAAAATTCCCAGGCCCGAAGTCCATCGGCCATGGCAATCATGGAGCCGGTCGCAAACACGGTGAGCATGCTCGCCGTGGCCGCGGCGTGAAGCAGCCGGGCCGGACGCTCGAGGTAGCGCGCCATCGCGCCCGTGCCGCCGTGACGCCGCTCGATCCAGTGTCGCAACCACAGACGGCTCACCGCCCGAACCGCCGTCGCGGACAGTGTGAGCGTGGCTACGATCGCCACCGAGAGCAGCGTGAGAAGCAACGGCATCAGCTCTCTCCCGCCACCGCATCAAGCGGCTGCACGCGTTCGAGATAGACCCGTTCGATCTTGCGGCGCACGACACGCTCGACAATCACCTTGAACGGTCCTACCGCCAGCGTCTCACCAGCGCGAGGCACGCGCCCCAGCAACTCGAGCACCAGCCCGCCTACGGTCGATACGTCGTCGCGTCGGAAGTCGTGATACAGCGCCTCCGACAGATCATCGAGTGTGAGGCGCCCTGACACCCAGAAGCGCAGGCCTTCTTCACTTTCGACCTGCCGTTCCTCCTGGTCGTACTCATCGCGGATCTCACCCACCAACTCCTCGAGCACGTCCTCGATCGTCACCAGGCCAGCGGTGCCGCCGTACTCGTCCGCCACCACGGCAATGTGTCGACCAGCCACGCGAAACTCGCGCAGGAGATCGGCGATGCGTTTCGACGGCGGAATGAACACCGGCGGACGCAGCAGCGTCTGCCATCCACCGTCCGGCTCCTGGTCGGCGAGCACGGAGGGCAGCAGGTCCTTCACGTACAGGATGCCGACGATCTCGTCGATCGTATCCTCGAAGACGGGCACCCGCGAATGCTGCGCGCTGCGCACGCGGTCGAGCATTTCCGACCACGGCGTCTCCTGTTCGATGCCGACGATGTCCACGCGCGGCACCATCACTTCCTCGACGGTGGTCTCGCCGAACTCGAACACACCGAGCAGCAGGTCGCGCTCGTCGCGCGACACGTCGGCTTCACTCGTGATCACTTCACGGAACTGGGCCGCGGCTTCTTCGCGACGCTCGATCGTGGCGTCGGCGTCGGATACCACTTCGGCAAATGCCGCTTCAACCCAGTTCCCCAAGCGCACGACGGGCGCGAGGAGCTTCTCCGCCCCGTTGGAAAACCAAGCCAGGCGATCTTCGGCATCTTCGCCAAGCGCATCGCCGACCACACGTGCGGTGGTTTCGGCGGCGAGCACCACGACCAGTCCCAGACCGAAGAGCAAGGCGACCGTGGACAGCGTCGCGCGACCGGACAGGCCTAAGCCGACGGCGATACCGGATCCTGCCGCGAGATGTCCGAGTACGCGCGCGAAGGCCAGGGCGCGGTGCGTCCGTTCGCGCGAGGGCACAGGTCGCGGCACCACCGGAGCCGGGGGCGCGAGCGTGGAACGCTCGACCGGTATCGACGACAGCGGCGGCTCGGAGAGCAGCGCACCGTCGGCGACGGCGGCGAGTGCGGCAACGACGGCACCGCCGGTCGCCAGCCCCCACGCGACTACACTCATGCGGTGCGGGTCGGCGTGATCCAGAAGCGATGCAGCAATTGCTCCTGGCGTCGCCACATCGGCGACGTCATCCGTTCCTCGCCTTCGGGATGCTCCCAACCACAGGCGTGCAACATGCCGTGCACGACGAGGCGTGCAATCTCTTCACGCACACCAACCCCGAAGTCCTTGGCCTGCACGCGCGCGACGTCGGGGCAGATGTAGATGTCGGCGATGACGGTGCCCGCCGGATCCGCTCCCAACGCGAACGTGATCACGTCGGTGGGTCCCCGATGGCCGAGATGCCGTCGGTTGAGCGTGGCGCTGGTGCGCGACGAGACAAACGTCACGCTGATCAAGGCGCGGGGCACCTTGAGCGCGCGAAGGACGCTGCGCGACAACTCGACCAGACGGTCGGCCGCCACCGGCACGCGAACACCATCGGCCTGCACCGACACGGCCCGGGGATTCTCACGCACGCGACTCATGCGCCCGCCGCATCGGCGTTGTACGCGCGGATGATGTCACGCACCAGACGATGGCGCACGACGTCGGCGTCGGTGAAGTAGTGAAACGAAATCCCCTCGATCCCGTGCAGAATGCGTTCGATCTGCATGAGCCCGGAGTCTTCGCGACGCGGCAAGTCGACCTGCGTCTTATCGCCGGTGATCACGATCTTCGAGTTCACACCGAGACGCGTGAGAAACATCTTCATCTGCAGTCCGGTCGCGTTCTGCGCCTCGTCGAGGATGACGAACGAATCGCTGAGCGTCCGTCCGCGCATGAAGGCCAGCGGCGCCACTTCGATGGTGCGCGTCTCGATGAGCTTCTGCAGGCGCTCCACGGGAATGAGGTCGTCGAGCGCATCGTAGAGCGGTCGCAGATACGGATCGATCTTGGCCTGCATGTCGCCCGGCAGGAAGCCAAGGCTCTCACCCGCCTCGACCGCGGGACGCGCCAGTACGATGCGCCGCACGCGCTTCCGCATGAGGGCGTCGACCGCTGCGGCGACGGCGAGATACGTCTTGCCCGTGCCCGCCGGGCCGACGCCAACGACGATATCGTGCTCGCCGATCTGCTTGAGATACTCGGCCTGGCCAGGCGTTTTCGGCTGAACCCCGCGCCGCGCACCGGGCAGCACGAGCGCGCCGTTGGTCGCCGCCGGTGCGTCAGCCGGACGTTCGGTCAGCGACAAGCGCAGCACGTCGTCGGCACTCAGGGTCTTCCCCTCGCGCACCAGCATGACCATCGCCGTGGCGATGGGCTCTGCGCGGGTCACGTTGTCGAGATCACCGGTGATGGTGAGGCTGTCGCCACGCAGCGCGACGCGGGTGCCCGTGGCGCGCCCAAGCTCCACGAGATTGGCGTCGTTGGCTCCGGCGAGCATCTGCATGTCCGCGCCTTCGACCGAGACGCGCGTCGTCGCCGTCTCGGGTGCGCGATCGTTGCCGGTCACGCGTCGGTCCCGGTAACGGCGAGGTGCAACTCTGCCAGATCTTCCGGCGGTACCGCCACCGGCGCGCCTTCAAAGAGCGAGCGCGCGGCGGTGGTTTTCGGGAAGGCAATCACGTCGCGCAGCGACGGCGCGCCCGACAACAGCATCGCGATCCGATCGAAGCCAAAGGCGATACCGCCATGCGGCGGCGCACCAGCCCGGAGACCTTCGAGCAGGAAGCCGAAACGCCGCTCCTGATCGGCGACATCGCCGATGCCCAGCAACGAGAACATGCGCGACTGCATGGCCGGATCGCTGATCCGGATACTGCCGCCGCCGAGCTCCGTGCCGTTCAAGACGACATCGTAGGCCAACGCGCGCCAACGCGCCGGCTGGTCGGGGAACGCTTGCATGTCTTCCGGATGCGGCGCCGTAAACGGGTGGTGCACGGCCGCGAGCGCGCCGGTGGTGGGATCTTCCTCGAACATGGGGAAGTCCATCACCACGATAAAGCGCTGCAACTTGTCGTCGACCACGTCGAGCCGGCGCGCGCACTCCTGTCGTACGCGATCGAGCGCGGGACTGGACACCCGATCGGGCGCGGCCACGAACAGGGCGAGATCGCCATCAGCGAGCGCGAACGCCGCACGCGCGTCGTCGGTGAGGAACTTGGCCAAGGGGCCGTCGTAGGCGCCGTCGGCGTGCCGCAGACGCAGCAGACCACCCGCGCCTGCGCTCTTCGCGAGCGCCTCCAATTCATCCACCTGCTTGCGGCTCCATGCGGCACCGCCCGGCACGATCAGTCCGCGCACGCGCGCACCGTTGGCGATGGCGCCCGTGGTGACCGCGAAGTCGAGGCCCGCGAACACCGCCGTGTAGTCGGCGAGCCGGAGGTCGTATCGCAGATCGGGGCGATCGCAGCCGTAAAACTCCATCGCATCGCGATAGCTCATGCGATCGAAGTGCGCCGGGATGCTGTGGCCCGCTTCGGTCCACAGCGCACCGATCAGCCCTTCCGCGAGCGCCAGAATATCCTCGCGCTCGATGAACGACGCTTCGATGTCGATCTGCGTGAACTCCGGCTGCCGATCGGCGCGAAGATCCTCGTCGCGGAAACAGCGCGCGATCTGGAAGTAGCGATCAAAGCCGCAGCACATGAAGAGCTGCTTGTAAATCTGCGGCGACTGCGGCAACGCGTAGAATTCGCCCGGATGCACACGGCTCGGCACGAGATAATCGCGCGCGCCTTCCGGCGTCGGCTTGGTGAGGATCGGCGTCTCGAGTTCGAGATAGCCGCGATCGCTGAGGAACCGACGCGAGACCTGCAGCAGCCGGTGACGCAGCACCAGATTCTCCTGCAGTTCCGGACGGCGCAAATCGAGATAGCGGTGACGCAAGCGCAGTTCTTCGGCCGCCATCTTTTCGCCGCGTCCGCGGGCCACCGGCAACGCCGGCGTCACGGCGGGACCGACCACACGCAGCGAGGTCACGCGCACTTCGATCGTGCCGGTGAGCATATCCGGATTCTGCCGTTCGGGCTCACGGGCGACGACTTCACCCTCGCACAACACGACCGACTCGACACCCACGGCCGCGGCGATGCGCAGCGTCTCGGCATCGCTCCACGCCGGCCCGAAGGCCAACTGCACCAGACCGGTGCGGTCGCGCAGATCGATGAACACGAGGCCGCCCAGATCGCGGCTCCGGTGCACCCATCCGCCAAGGCGAACGGTGCGACCGACATCCTGCACGCGCAGGAGGCCACAGGTGTCGGTACGAAGGGACGTGGCGAGCACGGACTGTTCTGGCAAAGACGACATTACGCGCGGCGCTCCGGACGGGGCGAATCAGGGAAGTTCAAGGGCCGGTGAACGGCCGCAAACGATGAAAGTTAAACGATTTACGTCTGTCTCGGTAGCGATTGCCCGAGGGCATTCGCTTGACCCGCCAAGGCGAGGGCCGTTAGTGTGCCCTATGCGACGCCTGCTCATCTGCGGGATAGCTGCGTTTTGTTGGGCCCGCGGGCTCACCGCGCAGCCGGTGCCCGCGCGCGATCTTTGGGAGTTCCCGCTCGGCGCCGTGCTCGAGCCCGCGGCGCTGGCGGCCGAGCCTGGTGCCGGCCTGTGGAATCCGGCGGCGTCGGCGCTCCGGCCAGGCGAGCGGATTCGCCTCGGGGTCGCGTCCTTGTCGACCGGCGCGCAGCAAGGCGTGGACGGGCAACTGCTCTCCGCGGCGTTTCGCCGTGCGTCGGGCACCACAGTCGGTTTCTCGGTGGCCCGAACGTCCGTTGCCGGCCTGGTGCGCACTGAGAGCGATCCGCAGAGCGTCGGCGACATCAGCTACGCCAGCGTCCTGATCAGTGCCACCGCGGCGAAGACACTGATGCCGCATGTCACGGCCGGGCTGGCGGCGCGCTGGCGCGAAGGTCGCGCCGACCAAGAGGTGAAGACGGCGATCGCAGCCGATCTCGGTGTCGTCGTCCACGATTTGCCATGGCAGAACGCCCGCCTCGCCCTGTCCAGCTTCCTTTGGCGTCCCGGTCGCGAGATCGACGATCGACCGGCCTTCGTGGCGGCGGTCGACGCCCGGGTGATCGGCGATTCGGCGTCGCGTGAGCTTCGGCTGGGACTCAGCCAGAACAACGTCAATCGCGGGGCGACGGAACGCGGACCGTTCCTGTCGGGGCGACTGGACCGCCTGGAGGCCCGTGCCGCGATCGTGCGCGCCTCGGCCGGCGGAAGTTCGGTCACGCGCATCCGCTCGGGGCTGGCGGTGTACTATGCACGGTACGTGGTCGGCGTCGCACGCGAGGAAGGCATCTCCGGGCTCGGACCCGTTTATCAGTTCACGCTCAGTTCGATCCTCAAGGAATGATGTCAGACACGATGGCGACCGAAAACCTGCTCGACCTTGCACCCGATGCTGCCCTGTCGCGTCTCCTCGCGTGGCTGAGCGATCGCGGTGAACCGTCGTATCGGGCGGCGCAGATTTTTGCGCGCCTCTGGCAGCGTCCGGTCCGATCCTTCGACGAGATCACCGAGCTGCCCAAAGCGCTCCGCGAAGCGCTCGCGCAATCGTTCGCGCTTCCGCAGCTCGAACTCGCCACGCGCCAGACATCGACCGACGGCACCGAAAAGTTTCTGTTCAGAATGGCCGACGGTCAGCTGATTGAGACGGTGTCCATCCCTGACGGCGACCGCATCACGTTCTGTATTTCGTCGCAGGCCGGATGCGCGCTGCAGTGTGCCTTCTGCGCGACGGGCGCCATGGGCTTTCAGCGCAACCTGACGCCATCGGAAATCGCCGGACAAGTGCGCGAACTTCGGCTGTTGTCGCCGCCGATCATTCCCACGAACATCGTGTTCATGGGCATGGGCGAGCCGATGATGAACTGGAAGGCGGTTGATCCCACGCTCTCATTGCTCAACGATCCCCGCGCGCTGGGCATTGGTGCGCGCCACATCACGATTTCCACCGTCGGCGTGTTGCCGGGCATCGTGGCGCTCTCCGAGCGTCCCGAGCAGTTCCGACTGGCGATCTCGATTCATGCGCCCAGCGATGAGCTCCGCAAATCGCTGATGCCGGTCAACACGAAGTATCCGCTGTCCGACGTCATCGCCGCGGCGGCAAAGTTCGATCGACGCGTGACGTTCGAATACGTGATGCTGGGCGGCGTCAACGACCAGCCGTCGCACTCCGCGGAGCTGGCGCAGCTGGCACGCGAATGCCGCGCCTTCGTGAATTTGATTCCGCTCCACCCCGGCGGCACGATGGGGTTCGTCCCGTCGTCCGCCTCGGTGATCTCGTCCTTCGCGCGGGCGTTACGCGCACGTGGCGTCGAAACAGCGGTTCGTCGCAGTCGCGGCCTCGATATCGCCGCCGCCTGTGGTCAGCTACGGACGGAGCGTCTCGGTCGACGGCTTCCAGTCGCGACCCACGAAGATAGTGAGATCCACGTAGCGTAACGAGTCCGGGCGCGACTCGATCGTGCCCGTGCCGAACGCGCGCTGAAGCCGTTCGGCCCAGTCTCGATGGCCCGTATGTGACACGATCAGCGTTCCACTGCGAGGCTTGCCCCGCTCCGTCTCGTATTCGACAACGTCGAATCCGCGATCGCGCAGTTCAATAGTGGCTCGCCGCGCGTAGCCGCGCGTGCCGGAGGCGTTGAGCACGCGCACCCGCACGCGGCTATCGCCCGGAGCGCGCGCGAGTGAGTCATCGACGGCCGCCATCGTGCCGTTCGCCGACGCGAGGACGGGCGTGTCCTTCAATTGCCACCACGCCGCGCCGGCGCCGATCGCCACCACGGCGACCAACGCAAGAATCACCCAACCGCGTCGCTTGCGCCGCGGCGCATCCGGCTCCGGCATCGACGGCCATCCGGGCGAGAGGCTCATCGCACCGCGTCCCAGAGCGCGACCGTCTCAGGCGCGAGCCCCTTCCCTTCGCGGATGGCCCACTCGATCCGCATACGAACCACCTGCCGGAAGACATCATCGAACGCGAGTGGTACGCAGCTGGCAAGAAACGCGCGATCGGCCTGCATGAACGAGCGACCCGGCTCGAGAAAATCGGCCATATAGAGGGCGCGACCAACGCGCGACCAATCGGGCTGACCGACGGTGTGCCATCGAATCGCATCGAGTACGTCCTGCCGCGACTCTCCGAGTGCAGCGAGTCGAATTGCGGCGGCGGGACCGTGCAGCATGCCGAACGGACGCGTGTGGTCGCCGGTCGCCGCGCGCAACATAGGCTCATCGGCGTCGCGCAATGCATCGTGCCACGTGCCGGCATCCACCCAGGCCTGCACGTCTGCCGCCGGGAGCGCGAGCGCCTCGGCCCACGAACGTAACAGCGCTACGACGCGCCCGATATGCGCGCGCCGTTTATCGGTGACGATCGACCATGCCGGCAGCTCGAGGCGCGGCCCGTTGCGGAGCGAATCAGACGTCACAGCGTGCTTCAGATTTCGTCGATCGCAGCGCGCAGCGCCGCCGTCAGGTCGATGGCCTCCTGCACGGAACGTCCGGCGGCGCGCACGAGCGCGCTGCCGACGACGACGCCGTCACCCAACCGTGCCGCCGCCTTGGCCTGCTCCGGCGTCGAGATGCCGAAGCCGATGCAGATCGGGAGTGACGTCGACGAGCGGAGCCGCGCCACCGTATCCGGAAGGTCGTCCGGAAGCGACGCCCGTTCTCCGGTCACACCGAGCCGGCTGATCAGGTACACGAATCCGCCGCCGTGACGGGCGATCTCCGCCATGCGCGGGGCCGGAGTGGTGGGCGCCACCAGGCGCACGAAGTCGAGTCCACTCTCACCGAACCACGCTTCGCGCGCGGGATCGGCGCCGACCGGCAGATCGGTGACCAGCACGCCGTCGACACCGGCAGCGCGCGCGCGCGCGAGCACATCCGGTCCACCGGCGATAATGGGATTGAGGTAGCTGAACAACACCACCGGCACGTCGAGCGCGGCCTCACGCACGATCTCCAACGTGCGCTCGAGGCTCACGCCATGGTCGAGGGCAATCTGCGAACTCTGCTGAATGACAGGTCCGTCAGCCATCGGATCAGAGAACGGTACGCCGATCTCGATCACGTCGGCGCCAGCCGCGGCAATCCCACGGAGAAGCGTGACGCTCTGCTCGGGGTCGGGATGCCCTGCCGTGACATAGCAGACAAGCGCCCGACGCCCTTCGGCGGCAAGCGCGGCAAAACGCGCCGACAGCCGTGAGGCGGACGGGACGGATACGTCAGGCGAAGTAATCACCGATGTTGATGCCATAGCGTTGAGGGTCCTCGGTCCGAATGATGGTATATGCAAATTGGCCGGACGCGTCGCAGGATGTCAGGTCGTAGATCTGAAGATCCTGAAGTCGGTTGCCTTGGGCATCCGTGATCATGCGTACGAGCGGCCGAGACAGCGCGGTCGGATCGGGATTGGCCGCGACCACCATCGCGAGCGCGAAGGAGTCGAGGACCACGAGCGTGCCGACCGGATAGATGCCCGTCAGGTTGATGAACGCTTTCACGACCACGGGGTCGAGTCCGAGGCGCGTGTTGTCTCGCATGCCTCGCAACACGTCGGCCGGCGTCCACGGTACGTCCTGATACACGCGCGTCGTGGTGGCGGCGTCGAATCCGTCCGCCACCGCGATGATCTTGCTGTACAAGGTGAGCCGACGCGTCCGCAACGGCTTGGGATAGCCGGTGAGGTCAATGCGCATGTGATGTTCGTAGGCCGTGGTCATGGCGCGCCACGGACGCGCCGAACCGGTCGGCATCGCGAACATCGAGAGCACGCCCTGCCAGGTATGTGTCTGCAGAATGGCGCGCTCGCCGTCGTCGAGCGCGCCGCGCTTGTTGAGCAGCTCGAGCGGTACGCGCGATTTGCCGATGTCGTGCAACAGCGCGGCAAGTCCGAGGTCCAACAGCTGCGGCTTGGTCAGACCGAGCCGGCGGCCGAGTGCCACGGAGAGAATGCTCACGTTCACGCTATGCACGAACGTGTACTCGTCGAACTCGCGAAGGGTGGTCAAACCGATCAGCGACGCGGCATCGGTGAGGATCGCATCGACGATTCCCTGCACCGCACGCTTGACCCGCTTGAGGCCGGCGCTCCGTCCGAGTCGCGCCGACGTCATCACATCGCGGGTGACATCGAGCGACCGCACATACGTTTGACGGGCGCGTTCCTTCGCGTCGAGTTCCGTCTCCTGCTGGTCCGCTTCGTCAACGGGCGGGTAGAACTCGAAGCAATCGACGCCGGCCTGTTCCACGCGCGTCGCGAGCTGCTGAAGTCGATCTTCTTCCGGATACTCGAGCGGCGGTGACTGCAGGAACGCGAGCAGCACAACCCAGACCCGCGACGTCGTGGGGGCGATGACGGCGAAACCGCCGAGCCCTGCTTCGCGGAGCAGGCCGAGTACGTAGGCGACCGCCGCGTAATTGTCGAGCGTCAGGCGCAGTCGCGTTTCGTTGACGAACAGATAATCGCCGATCCGACGCAAACGACATTGTCCGTCGGCCAGTTCGACGCGCTCGGCGGCAATGACGAGCTCGGCGATCGCCTTCTGCACCGCGCTGTTCTCGATTGGATAGAGCCGCACCGCGCGTACCGCGCCATGCAACGCCACGACGAATGCGCGCGCGGTTCGCTGCGCCTGTGGCTCGCCCGACTGATCATTCCCGGTGGACGGAAGCGGTACCGTCACGCGGTGCCCCGCATAGCGCGCGCGACCGCGCTGCGCACGACGACATCCTTCGTATCGGCGGCGCGCTGCAGCGCCGCCGTGGCTTTCGGTGACGCGACCAGGCCAAGCGCGCGGGCGGCACACGCACGGAGCTCTGCTGGCTCGCGTGCGCCCAGCAGTCCGCGTGCATTCAGCAACGTGTCGAGTTCGGGCACCCCGGCATCGCCACACATGCTGCCGAAAGCCTCGAACAGCGCCATCTTCTCACTCAGATCCGCCGAGCGCAGCTCTTTGCGCCGCACAGCGTCGAGTAGTCGAGGCAGCGCGGCGGCATGTAGTCGCGTTGTGATCACGCGGAAGGCGGCGACGCGCACATCGCGATCGCTGTCGTCGATGCCACGCTCGACGGCTTGCAGCGCGGCCGGTGAGGCGATCTCGCCGAGCACACTCAGTGCCTCGACGCGCAGCTTCGGGTCGCGGCCGCGAAGCAAGCGCGCCAGGCCGGGGACAGCCGCCGGAGTGGCCAGCTGAGCGGCCAGTCGCAGCGCGCCACGCACCACGAACTCATTCTCATGTTCGAGCAGCTGGGCGAGTTCCGTCGTGTGCGCGCCGGCCAATCGTGCCGAGGCGCGTTCGATCGACGCGCGCGCCGGCGAGGCGGTCGCGACACCGAGCCACGCCACCAGCGGCTCGAGCGCCGATGGCCGAAGCTCCACGAACAGCCCCTCGAGCAGCGATGCCACGGGCGCGCGCGCGCTTTCATCGAGCGCCTGCAACAGCTGCGTCATCACGGCAGGCTCACTCAAGCGCGCCGGCAGATCACGGAGCGCCGTCAGCACCCGCTCGTCTCCGGTGAGCCGTCGCGACGCCGATGAGGCCTCGCGCAACGCCATCGCGACCAGTTCGTACTCCCCGAGCGTGAGAAACTCTATCAACAGCTGGTCGACCGTTCGTAGCGCCTCCAGCTGAGCATCTACCATCGTCTGCCCTTCGACCACATCGAACAGGCTCGCGAGTACGAGCTTGCGATGGTCCTCGGCGTACTCGCGCTTCAACTCCTCTTGCAGGTACGTCGCTTCACGCGTGTCGAGGAAGTACAGCGTGGTGTCGAAGTCTTCCACGCGGACCATGGCTGGAGGCGGCCCCTCTCCGGGCGCGGCCGATTCCGCCGACGGCACCGCCAACGGCGCCACGCCGGCCGCGAACACCGCGACGCCCGGGCGATCCGTACCCGTCATGACCGGCATGTCACCGACCGCATCGTGTTCGACGTGTCGATACTCGATCGTCGCCAGGTCAGCGACCCACAGGAGTGTCACGAGATCGTCGTCATCCGGTGACGCGGTGCGCGCCTTGTGCAGGATGGCGAGGAGTGCCTCGAGGTCAGTGGTCTCGAAGCCGCTGTGCAGCTGCAGTGACCGCAACCCATCGCGATACAGCAGCCACGGCAACCCGTCCGTGCCGCGCTCCGCATCCAGATAGACGGTTCGCTCCTCCCACACGAACGACGCTTCCTTGATCTGGATCTCGAGCGGGTTCGCGACGCGCCACACTTTGCCGAATGCCGCACGCGCCTGCTCGATGGCCGCCGCGCGCGTCGGATTGTTCGGCAGGTACAACTGAATGGAACGAAGTGCCTTCGCGAATGCGCGTAACGCATCCTCGATCGCCGCCACCGCCTGCGGCGAGACGGCCACTTCGTGCCCAGTTGTCGTCATACCTCGGGCAGCGTGTACTGATTGATCGTGCCGATGTCCTTGTCACCGCGGCCGCTTACGCACAGCAGCACCGGCTCCTGCTCGGACCAGCGCCCTGCTTCCCGCTCGATCCATGCCACCGCGTGCGCCGTTTCGAGTGCCGGGATGATGCCTTCGAGTCGGCTCAGCAAGGCGACGCCGCGCAGCGCTTCGGTGTCGTCGATCGACACGTACTCGGCGCGACCGCTGTCGTGCAACCACGCGTGCTCGGGGCCGACACCGGGATAATCAAGCCCTGCCGAAATGCTGTGCGCCGGATGCACCTGCCCGTTCGCATCCTGCAGCAGATAGCTCAGCGACCCGTGCAAGACACCGGGCGTTCCGCGCGTGATCGACGCACTGTGACGCTCGGTGTGCAGTCCTTCCCCTGCCGCCTCGACGCCAACGAGTTGCACTCCAGCGTCGTCCACAAAGCCGGCGAAGATCCCCATCGCGTTCGAGCCGCCGCCGACGCATGCCACCACCGTCTTCGGGAGCGCGCCGGCGCGTGCGAGCATCTGGGCGCGGGCCTCGCGTCCGATGACCGACTGGAACTCGCGCACCATGCGCGGATACGGCGCAGGGCCGACCACAGAGCCGATGATGTAGTGGCTGTCGTTCACCGAGCCAACCCAGTCACGAATCGCTTCCGTCGTCGCGTCCTTGAGCGTGCGCGTGCCCGAGAGCACCGGCACCACCGTGGCACCGAGGAGACGCATACGGAACACATTCAGCGCCTGGCGCTGCATGTCCTCTTCGCCCATGTACACGACACACTCGAGGCCAAAGCGTGCGCAGATCGTCGCAGTGGCCACACCGTGCTGACCGGCGCCGGTTTCGGCGATGATGCGGCGCTTGCCCATGCGTCGCGCGAGCATCGCCTGCCCGACGGTGTTGTTGATCTTGTGCGCACCGGTATGACAGAGGTCTTCGCGCTTCATCCACACCGGTGCACCGATGCGCGCGCTCAGTCGCGGTGCGAACGAGAGGGCCGTCGGCCGTCCGACATACTCCCGCAGCAGCGCATCGAGCTCCGCCTGAAACGCCGCGTCGTGACGCGTCTCATCGAACGCGGCCTCCAGCGCATCGAGCGCCGGGATCAGCGTTTCCGGAACGTATCGTCCGCCGAACGGGCCAAAACGATCAGTCGGCGCAGCCGCGCCGTTCGTTGTATCAACCATGGTCATCGCTGCATCCCTGCGGCCGAGCGTACGGCCGCGACGAACTGTTCGACCAACACCGGATCCTTGACACCCGTCTCGGACTCCACACCTGAAGATACGTCTACGACGTCCGGAGAAAGCAATCGGATGGCCTCGATCACATTCCGCGGACGCAATCCGCCAGCGAGGATGATCCGAATCCCCGGTACGGACTCCCGAAGCGCCTCGACCGCATCCCGCAGTCCGGACCAATCCAACGCGACGCCGGTTCCTCCCAGCTGTCCTACGACATGCGCATCGAGCACGACGGCGCCCGCCGACATACCGAGTGCAACGGCATCGTCGGGCAGCGTCGTTCCCGCGACCCGAAGCACCGGCCAGACGACACGACCCGTTTCGCGACGAATCGCGTCGATGGATGCCGCGGTGCACGCGCCGTGCAACTGAGCCACATCGAGATCGAGCGCCTGCACGGTGACGATTACATCATCAGGATGCTGGTCGCCGAAGACGACCACGCGCTGCACATCGTGACGACGCGGGCCCAGCACCGCACGCGCCCGATCGAGCGTGAGCAGCCGAGGACCGCCTGCCATGATCGCGCCAACGTAGGATGCACCGGCGCTCACGGCGTGCGCGGCGTCACGCTCCCGTGTCAGGCCGCAGATCTTGACGTCAGGCGCGGACGCCTGATCGCGGCCACTCGTGTCAGCGACGTTCACCGCCGCGCCGTGGTCGATCGTGGGATCCCCGCCAGGCCGCGCACCGCCGCCGCCGGGTCCGCCGACGCCGAAATGGCGCTGCCCACGAGAATCGCATCGGCGCCGGCGAGCGCGGACGGGGCGACATCGTCAGCCGTCTGCATGCCGCTTTCCGCCACGGCCACACAATACGCCGGAATGCGCGGGATCAGCGTGGGCGCGGTGGACGGATCGATGATAAGTGTTTCGAGGTTCCGATTGTTCACGCCGATCACGGTGGCCCCGGCCTCGAGCGCCCGCTCCAACTCCGCCTCGTCGCGGATCTCGACGAGCGTCGCCAACCCGCACTCCCTGGCGGCGTCCATCAACAGGGGCAGCTCGGAGGGCGACAGGGCACGCACGATCAACAGCGCGGCCGAGGCGCCTCGCACCCGTGCTTCCCAGAGCTGCACGGGGTGCACGAGAAAATCCTTGCGAATGGCTGGCACGGCCACGCGTGCGGCGACGTCGGAGAGGTCGTCGAGCGCTCCACCGAAGCGGGTGGGCTCGGTGAGCACAGAAATGGCGGCCGCCCCGCCCGCGACGTAGTGCGCGGCCTGCGTGGCCGCATCGATGCCGGGGTTGATCGCGCCCTTCGACGGGGAGGCGCGTTTGACCTCGGCGATCACCCGGATTGCCGGCCCCCGGAGGGCGGTGGCAAAAGCGTCGGCAGCGAAGGGGGCCGGCGGGAGATCGCGGGCCGCACTCCGGAGCTCCGGCATGGTGGCGAGGACGGCCTGGGCCCGTTCGTGGGAGGCCCGCGTGAGGTCGCCGAGGGTCCCTGAGGGGAAGGTCCACACCGGTCGTGAAGAAAATGCTTGCACTTCGGCCTGTGTTCGGTTAGCGTGGCGTTTGGTGGATTCGGCCTGCATTCGGGGACCGGGTCTGTAGGTCCCCTTTCGTGGAGCAACCATGCCGCTCACCAAGCGACAGCGGGAAATCCTGTCCTTTCTCTCCGACTACAACGAAGAGAACGGATACGCCCCGAGTTTCGAAGAGATCGCGTCGCGATTCAACTATAACTCGCTGGCAACGGTGCACGAGCACCTGACCAATCTCGAGCGCAAGGGCTACATCAAGCGTTCGTACAACGAGAGTCGCGCCATCGAGATCCTTCCCTCCGAGTTGTTTCAGCGGTCGGTAGAGCTGCCGTTGCTCGGCTCCGTGGCGGCCGGTGCCCCCATCGAGGCCATGCACACGGGTGAAACGATGTCCGTGCCGGATGGTTTCCTGCGTCGCAGCGGAAGCCATTACGTCCTGAAGGTGCGCGGCGACTCGATGATCGAGGAGCAGATCAAGGACGGGGATTACGTGGTCATCAACGATCGCAACGCCGCCGACAACGGCGAAATGGTGATCGCGATGCTCGACGGATCCGGTGCCACGGTCAAGCGCTACTATCGCGAGCGCGACGGGCGGATTCGCCTGCAGCCGGCCAACGAAACGATGTCACCGCTCTTCGTGCATGAAGACGACGTCCGGATTCAAGGCATCGTCGTCGGCGTGTTGCGTCGCTACTGACCGCGCGACCCGATTACCCTCGGGTCGCGTTGGACGCCACGCGCAGGCGCTGCAGCGCGGCGAGGCCGACTCCGTCGGCCATCGCCCGCCGCGTCGTGTCCACCGCATCCGCGTAACTGCCCGCGTCGCGACTCACATACAGCGCCGCGGCGGCATTCAGTAGTACCGCACTCTGTGCCCCAACCGAGCCGCCGCCGCTGAGCACGTTCTCGATCAGCGTCGCGTTGTGCACCGGATCGCCGCCGACCAAATCGTCGAGCAGGATCCCCGAAATGCCGTACGCCGAGGGGTCGATTGTCCACGGTGTCGCGCGCCCCTCGCGTACCTCCATCACGTGCGTCGGACCGAGCGGCGAGATTTCGTCCAACCCGGGCTCGCCGTGAACGACCATGGCCCGGACCGTTCCCAGATGCGAGAGCGTGTCGGCCAGCAGCTCGAGACGGGCGCGTTCCGCCACGCCCACCACCTGTCGCCCGGCGCGCGCCGGATTGGCCAGCGGCCCCACGATGTTCATGACGGTCGGGACGGCGAGCTCCCGCCGCACGGGTCCGACGTGACGCAGCGCGGGATGCATGAGCGGCGCGAACATGAATACGATGCCTGCATCGGCCAGCGTGGCGGCCATCGCCGGTGGTGTCGTGTCGATCACGACGCCCAACGCCTCGAGCACGTCGGCGCTCCCGGAGCGCGAGGTAAACGACCGGTTGCCGTGCTTCGCGACGCGCACACCCATACCGGCGGCAACGAGTGCCGCGGCCGTCGAGATGTTGAAGGTGGTTAGCGCCCCCCCGCCCGTTCCGCAGGTGTCGACCAACTCGTCGGGGCGCTCGGCCGACAGCACCACCATCGCCTCGCGAAGCGCCTCGACCACGCCGGCCACCTCGGTGGGTGTCTCTCCTTTGACTCGCAGCGCCATCAGGAGCGCCGCCACCTGCACCGGCGTGCCCTCGCCGCGCATGATGACGCCGAACGCCCGACGCACGCTCTCCGCATCGAGCGACTCATGGGCCGCCAAGCGGCGAATCGCCTGCGTTAACGACTCAGCGGACATTGATCGACTCGAGCAAGCGGTCAGGGAGCGCGTTCCGCGACATGATGAGCGAAATCACGAGGCCCAGCAGTCGGACGCGCTCGACGTCTTCGTCGGTATAGATGCCACGCTGGGCGCGATTCGTGAGATTGAGGACGCCGACCAACTCGTCGTGATACACGAGTGGGAAACTGATGAAACTTCCCGTCGTGAAATACTGGTCACGCAGCAGCGGGTGCTGCGAAGCCTCTCGGACATCCTGAACGAGCAACGGCTCTCGCGCCGCGGCCACCCGGCCCGCGACGCCCTCGCCGATGCGGATGCGCATCCCTTCCACGATGTTCGGCGCGATGCCACGCGCGGCGGCGAGATAGAGGTAGTCCGGCTCGGGCGCCCGCAGCATGAGGGAGCACCGCTGTGCTTGCATGTCATCGCCGACCAACGCCAGCAGACCGTCCACCAGTTTCCGGGCGTCGGTGGTCTCGGCGTCGAGCGAGAGTGCACGGTCCAGCAGATAGAGCGTTCGGGTCCGCTGCCGCAGGGCTTCACTGCGCCGATGCAGCTCGACGTGCGCCTGCTCGAGTTGTCCCACGGCGGACGTCAATTGCTGGTCGGCGAGTTCGGCCCGGCGCAGGGCCCGCCGAGCCTCTTCGCCCGACCGCGCCGCATCCGCCTGAATCGCGATCGCCTCCGCCGGATTGAGCGCGGGGATGTGCTGCGGCGTGTTGCGCACTTCCCGGAGCTCGGTTTCCAGCGCCGTGAGCTTCCTGACGTATTCCCCGTGCACCCGCTGCGTCACGTCCTCGAGCGTCCGAACGGCTTCTTCGCGGGCATCCCGCTCGGCGAGGCGCACGTAGGCCAGATCGAACAGCGCGACGGCCGGCGAGAGCCGCTCCGTCGTGCGGGTCCCGAAGATCTTGCGTGGCTCGTACAAGGCCAGCACGGCGCCCAGCAGCCCCTCGACCTTGAGCCCGCGGACCGCCAGGATGCCGCCGTCCAGTGCGGCCGTGAAGCCACATAGGCGGGCGTAGTCGGCGGACCGGTCGCTCACGTCCACGAAGGGCCCGCCGGCCAAAATCTTGACGCGGGCGGCCTCCGGCAGGTGATCGAAGGTCGTTTCCATCGACGTCCGGAGGACCTGCGCGCCGACTGGCGTGAGCCGGTCTCGCAGCATGTCGCGGCGCGCGTCGTACTGCAGCAGGGCGACAGACGCACCGCGATCCAACTCGGCGAGGCACTCCCCCAGAGCGATGAGGGCACCGTCGAGATCGGATGTGGCGGACAACGCGTACGCCAGCGAAGCAAGTGAGCGAGGAGGCATGGCGAGTGGAGGAAACGTCAGCGGACGCGACAGCGCAATAGTCGAGCGCCTTTGAGGGCGAATCAGTTGAAGCGAACGCGTCTGGTGCCTAGCTTCCCCCGAGTCATGGACCCGCGACCGATCCTCCTGGTAACGCAGTATGACGGGGGGCGCTTCGCCGGTTGGCAGCGTCAGCCCGTCGTCCGCACCGTGCAAGGCGACATGGAAATAGCCCTCGCGCGTTTGTGCGCGGCCGCTGTTCCCGCCATTGGCGCCGGGCGGACCGACGCGGGGGTGCACGCGCACGGCCAGGGCGTCGGCGTCCGGGTGCCCGAGCGATGGACGCCAGCCACGCTTCGCCGGGCGATGAACGCCATTCTCCCCGACGATATCTGGGTGGCGGAGGCGCACCGGATGGAGCCGGAATTTCATCCACGGCGCAGCGCCATCGCGCGCCGATACGGTTATCTTATCGGGACGGATGAGGCGGCACGCTCCCCGTTCCGTCGGCGATACGAGTGGGCGATCCGACACCCGCTCGATCCGGCGGCGTTACAGGGAGAAGCTGACAGTGTGCTGGGTGAACACACCTTCCGTGCGTTTGCCGTCGCTCACACGGCGCCGGTCGATGATCACCACCGCTGCATTATTCAGCATGCACGGTGGGTTGAGCGCGACGGCGGCTGGGTGTTCGAAGTTGCGGCGAACCGTTTTCTCCATCACATGGTGCGTTTTCTAGTCGGAACGATGGTCGAGGTGGCTCAGGGGCGGCGTCCGCGCGGTACGATCGCGCGGCTCCTCGTCGCACCTGACAATTCGGGCACGCCTGCGCCGGCACCGGCCCACGGCCTGTCGCTGCGCGAGGTGACGTATCCCGCCGAGCTCTACGCCGATGCCTCGTGACCCGGGAATCCCGCTAATGGTCCAGCGTTCCACGCTCACGCTTCTGGTTGCGCTTGCCCTGATCGGCTGCGAGGGGGCGAACCCCAGCACGTCGAACGCGCAGGCCCGTACGCTCCCACCGGCCCCGGTGAAGCCGGTCGGCCCCGTTCCCGCGCAGTCCATCGATGGCTCGCGACGGACCGCCATCACGACCGCGGTGGAACGCGTGGCTCCCGCCGTCGTCACGGTCCAGACGGAAACCGTCCAGAAGGTTCCCGTCGACTTCTTCGAGTACTTCATGGGCGGACGCACCGGCGAGCGGCGCAATGCCGGTATCGGCTCCGGGTTCGTCGTACGCAGCGACGGCATCATCGTAACCAACGCCCACGTGATCTCGGGCGCGACGAAGGTCTCGATCGGCATGCGCGATGGCACGTCGTACGATGCGACCGTCGTGGGCATCGATGAAACGAACGATCTCGCCGTCGTACGTATCAAGGCGAAGGATCTGCCCGTGGCGCCCTTGGGAAGTTCGTCGACGTTGATCGTGGGCGAGTGGTCGATCGCCATCGGTAACCCGTTCGGCTTCGTACTCGGCAACAGCGAGCCCAGTGTGTCCGTGGGCGTCGTGAGCGCCGTTGGTCGCAATCTCGCCGGCCGCGGCGACGGCGGCGGCGTGTACGTCGACATGATCCAGACCGATGCGGCGATCAACCCCGGGAATTCCGGCGGCCCGCTGGTGAATGCGTCGGGAGAGGTGGTCGGCGTGAATAGCTCGATCTATTCGCCGAGCGGCGGATCGGTCGGCCTCGGATTCGCGATCCCGATCGATCGTACCAAGCGCATCGTGGAAGACCTGCTCGATCATGGCTCGGTGCGGCAGCCGTGGGTAGGCATTCGACTGCAGACCCCCGACGTGCAGAGCGCGCGCGAAGCAGCGGCCGTCGGCGCCATCGTCGCGCGCGTCGTTCCCGGATCTCCGGCCGATCGCGCCGGCGTGCGCGCCGGTGATCAGGTGATCGCCGCCGGTACGCGCCCCGTGAAGAACCCGTTCGATTGGGAAGCGCGACTGCTCGACCTGCGTGTCGGTGAACAGTTGGCGGTGACCGTGCGACGTGGCGGCCGCGAACAGCGCTTCTCGCTGCAAGTCGCCGACGCACCGGAAGTGAGCGCCCCCAAGGTCACCGTGCTGCGCGAACTGCAGCTGGTGTCGCTCACCGACGTGATTCGCCAGGAACGCGGCGTGGCGTCGAACGCCGGCGCGCTCGTGTATCGCGTGTCCGATCGGATTCGCGATGAGATCGGGCTGCAGGACGGCGATGTGATCGTGCAGGTGGGACAGACGCGAGTGAATTCGGCCGAGGCGGCGTCGGCTGCCATCGACCGCTATGGCGCTCGCGGTCCCGTGTACGTGGTATTCGAGCGCAATCGACAGTACCTCCAGACGTCGTTCTCTCTCCGCTGATTACGTGACCGCACCCGACCGCACCTCGTACGCCTCGCCTCTCGCCGACCGCTATGCGTCGCGCGCCATGCTCACGCTGTGGGGCCCGCAGATGCGGTACGGCCTCTGGCGTCGGCTGTGGCTGGCGCTGGCCGAAGCGCAGCAGAGCCTCGGCATCGCTATCCCTGATGCCGCGATCGAAGAGATGCGCGCGCACCTCGACGACATCGACTTCGACGCGGTCGCCGTGTACGAGAAGAAGTTCCGCCATGACGTCATGGCGCACGTGCATGCGTTCGGTGACGTCGCGCCGGCCGCCCGGAAGTTCATTCACCTCGGCGCCACGAGCTGCTTCGTTACCGACAACGCGGAGCTCATTCTCATGCGCCGCGGCTTGCACCTGCTGCGCGAAAAGCTGATCGATTCACTCGAGGCGCTCGGCGCGTTCGCGCGTGAGTGGAAGGACGAACCGGCGCTCGGCTACACGCACCTCCAGCCGGCGCAGCTCACCACGGTCGGCAAGCGCGCGACGTTGTGGATGCAGGACATTCTGCTCGACCTCGAGGACCTCGATACACCCATCATGTCAGGAGTTGCAATCGCAGTGTCAAAATCAAACCATCCGGCCTGAATCTTGGTAACAAGATCATCTGCACCGACATAATCAGCTCCGGCATCAAGGGCTTCTTTTTCTTTTTCGCCTTTTGCAAAAACAAGAACACGGACGTCTTTGCCGAGTCCGTTAGGAAGAACAACCGCGCCGCGAACCATCTGGTCAGCATGGCGGGGATCAACGCCCAGTTTAACAGCAACATCGACAGTCTCATCAAATTTTGCATAAGCGGTCTGTTTCACAACATCAACGGCAGTCCCAAGTTGATAAACCTTGTTTCTGTCTATTTTAGACATTGCTTCAGAATGTTTCTTTGCGCTTTTTGACATGATACAACCTCTCTAGGGATCTTGATTAATAGATAGTGTGCCGATTAGGCGATATCAACGCCCATTGAGCGGGCAGTACCTTCAACTGTCCTCATTGCTGCTTCAAGTGAAGCGGCATTGAGGTCAGGCATTTTCTTCTTTGGCAATCTCTTCAACCTGGGCTTTGGTCAGTTTGCCCGACTTTGGTCTTGTTCGGAACTGCAGAACCGCTCTTAAGATCGAGAGCTTTCTTAATCAATACCGGGACAGGAGGCGTCTTGGTAATGAATGTGAATGATCTGTCTGCATACACTGTAATTACAACGGGAGTAATAGTGCCTTCATCAGCTTGTGTTTTTGCATTGAATGCTTTGCAGAACTCCATGATGTTGACGCCATGCTGACCGAGGGCAGGTCCGATAGGAGGCGAAGGATTTGCTTTGCCTGCTGGTACCTGTAATTTAATGTAGCCGGTTATCTTCTTTGCCATAAAAGTGCTCCTTTATATACAGCGTATGCCTGTCATCCTGCAATGGAATGACTGATTGATAAATTAGTTCTTTTCGACCTGCATGAAT
>CAWJMR010000037.1:0-40242 GCA_963843965.1 uncultured Gemmatimonadaceae bacterium | reverse complement strand
TGCTCGATTCGAAGACCGGCAAGCCGACGCGCACGAAGAAGCGCATCGACACCGACGGTACGAAGGAGCGCGTCGGCGTCAAGAGCGGTGAAGTCATCCCCCGCGCGCGCTGACCGGAGCATAGCAAATGGCGACCAAGGAAAAGGCCGGCGGAAAGGCCGGCGCGAAAGCAGGTGGTAAGGCAGCTGGCAAGGGCGCCGCGAAGGGCGGAGCCGGAGCCAAGGGTGGCGGCGCGGCCGCGAAGGGGAAGGGTGGCAAGGCGGGCAAGGCAGGACAGCCGCGTCAGGCGATCGACTTCACCAAGCGCGAGCACGCGGGTGCGGGGCTGCCGGTGGCGGCGCCGCGTCTGCAGGCGCATTACGTGAACGTCGTGCGCGCGGCTTTGGCCACGCAGTTCGGCTTCACGAACGGACATCAGATTCCGTCGCTGTCGAAGATCGTGGTGAACTGCGGTGTCGGTGAAGCCGTGAAGCAGCCGAAGCTGCTCGACGTGGTGGTCGAGGAGCTGGCGCTGATCACAGGTCAGAAGCCGGTGCGTCGCAAGGCGAAGAAGTCGATCTCGAACTTCGGCCTGCGTGAAGGCCAGGAAATCGGCGCGTCGGTGACGCTCCGTGGCGCGAAGATGTGGGAGTTCCTCGACCGGTTCGTGACGGTGTCTGTCCCGCGTATCCGCGACTTCCGCGGCCTCGGCACGAAGTCGTTCGACGGTCGTGGCAACTACACGATCGGCATCAAGGAGCAGATGATCTTCCCGGAGATCAACTACGACATGGTGGAGCAGATCCACGGCATGGACATCACGTTCGTGACGACGGCGGAGAAGGATGCGCATGCAATGGCGCTCCTGCATCAGCTGGGCATGCCGTTCCGCGGCGACGACAAGCCGGTCATTCCCAAGGTGGCGCAGCCGGCGGCCTCCGCGGCCGCCGCCTAAACCGGACACAGACGACATGGCAAAGACGAGCAAGCTGGCCCGCAACGCGCAGCGCAAGGAACTGGTGGCCCGATACGCCACCAAGCGCGCTGCCCTCAAGGCCATCATCCAGAATCCGAAGAGCACTGGCGAAGAGAAGCTGGCTGCCGTGAACGCGCTGCATAAGCTGCCGCGTGACTCATCGGCGACCCGCGTGCGCAACCGCTGTAACATGAGCGGCCGTCCGCGCGCGTTTCTCCGCCACTTCGGCCTCAGCCGCATCGCCCTCCGTGATATGGCCCTGAACGGCCTGATTCCCGGCGTGCGCAAGGCGAGCTGGTAGCAGGATCCAGTCGGTCGCAGGTGCAGAGTTCAAGTGGTGAGTTGTGGCTGAGCCTCAACCCACTACCTTGAAAGGCTGCACCTGTCGCTGATTTTTTTATTCACTTCCTACAGGTCCCCGGCGCGGCCGGCGGATACCCTAGGAGAACTCAGAGAGCATGAGCCTCAACGACCCTATTGCCGACATGCTGACGCGCATTCGCAACGCGTGTGCGTCCAAGCACCGCCGCGTCGACATGCCGTTGTCAAAGATGAAGCTCGAGATCGCGCGGATCTTGAAGGAAAACAACTTCATCCAGGATTACCGCACCGTCGAGAACGAAGACGGGAAGCATCTGCTTCGTGTGATCCTCAAGTACGCGCACGGCGGACAGTCGGTCATCCGACAGACGAAGCGCGTGTCCACGCCCGGCCTTCGCAAATACGTTGGTGCGCAGGAGATCCCGCGAGTCCGTAACGGCCTCGGCATGGCGATCCTCAGCACGTCGAAGGGCATCATGTCCGACCGTGATGCGCGCTCCTCGAATACCGGGGGCGAGCTGCTCGCCCTCGTCTGGTAAGGAGACGCAACGATGTCACGTATCGGCAAGCGCCCGATTCCGGTTCCGGCCGGAGTCACAGTGGCGATCGACGGGTCGAAGATCAGTGTGAAGGGTCCGAAGGGTGAGCTTTCCCGTGTGCTCCCCGCGGACATGATCATCTCGCACGAGGGCAGTGAACTGCTCGTGAAGCGTCCGACCGATGAAGAGCGCCACAAGGCGCTGCATGGTCTGACGCGCACGCTCGTCGCGAACATGGTGGAAGGCGTCACGACGGGCTTCAAGAAAGTCCTCGAGATCACCGGTGTCGGTTACAAGGCCGAGATCAAGCCGTACGGCGCGCTGTTGTCGCTCGGCTTTTCGCACCAGATCGAGTACAAGGCGCCGGAAGGCGTGAAGATCACCGCCACGACGCCGACGCTCGTCGTCATCGAAGGCGCGAGCAAGGAGCTTGTCGGACAGAGTGCCGCCGAGATTCGCAGCTTCCGCAAGCCCGAGCCGTACAAGGGCAAGGGCGTGAAGTATCAGGGTGAAGTCATCCGGCGTAAGGCCGGTAAGGCGGGAGGCAAGTAATGGCCAAGATCGCGATCCCGCGTACGAACGCAGAGCGGCGTAAGCGCCGTCACCTGCGCGTGCGCAAGGCAGTGAGCGGGTCCGCGGAGCGTCCGCGTCTCGTGGTGTTCCGTTCGCTGAAGCACATCTACGCCCAGATCGTGGACGACGTCACGCAGCGCACGCTGATGACCGTTGGCGACGAAGGGATGAACGGCACGAAGTCGGAGCGTGCACTCGCCGTCGGCAAGCAGGTTGCCGAGAAGGCGAAGGCGGCCGGCATCGCGAAGGTCGTCTTCGACCGTGCCGGTTACCAGTATCACGGCCGCGTGAAGGCCGTGGCAGATGGCGCCCGAGAGGGCGGCCTGGAGTTCTGATCATGGCTAACGCAGCAGGAACCGGTGGCGCGCCTGGTGGCAGCGCCCGCAGTGGTGGTGGACCTGGCGGTCGTGGCCGTGGTGGCCCGGGCGGCGGTCGTGGTGGTCCGGGAGCCGGACGTGGACGTGGTGGCCCGGGCGGTGGTGCGCCGGGCGGCCGTGGCCGTGGCCCCGGTGGTGAAGGTGGACCGGGCGCGGGCCGTGATGGCCGTGGCCGCGATGGTGGCCGTGGTCCGTCGCAGGAACGCGAGCAGAGCGATCTGGTAGAAAACGTGATCGCGATCAACCGCGTGGCGAAGGTCGTGAAGGGTGGTCGTCGGTTCTCGTTCAACGCGCTGGTCGCGGTGGGCGACGGACAGGGCAAGGTCGGCTTTGCCACCGGTAAGGCGAACGAAGTGTCGGAAGCGGTCCGCAAGGCCGTGGAAGCCGCCCGTCGCAAGATGGTGCAGATCCCGCTCACGGGCTCGACGATCCCGCACGAAGTGGTCGGCAAGCATGGCGCCGGTAAGGTGCTCATGAAGCCCGCCGCGCCGGGTGCCGGTGTGATTGCCGGTGGTGCTGTGCGCGCCGTGCTCGAGTGCGCCGGTATCCACGACATTCTCACGAAGTCGCTGGGTTCGACCAATCCGCATAACATGGTGCTGGCGGCGCTCGACGGCCTGACGCACCTGATCACGGTCGAACAGGCCGCCAAGGAACGTGGTGTCGACGTGTCGGCGATCGGTTATCGGTCGCGCGCCAAGTCGCGCACTGAGACTCATGATGCTCGCAAGGCCGCCGTGGTTGGCGCCTCGCCTAACGCCGCGGAGGTGGCATAATGCCCCGTACGTTTGTATGGCATCCGTCGAAGGGTCCGGCGAAGACCCCGAAGCTCGAAGCGCCGGGAACCGGCAAGCTTCATATCAAGCAGGTGCGCAGCGCGATCGGCCATTCGTGGCGGATGCGTCGTACGCTTGAAGCCCTCGGCCTTCGTCATCATCAGGCCAGCGTCGTGCAGCAGGATTCCGCCTCGCTGCGCGGCCAGCTCAAGCAGGTTCGTCACCTGGTGTTGGTGACGGCGGTGGAGGAGTAACACATGGCTACCAATTCAGGCGCCGAAGGCGTCGAGAAGATCGGCCTGCACAACCTGCAGCCGGCGCCGGGTTCGCACCGCGGCCGTCGTCGCGTGGGTCGCGGTCCGGGCTCCGGCCTGGGCAAGACGTCCGGTAAGGGTCACAAGGGCTCCATGGCGCGGTCCGGCCATGGCGGTCCTGGTGGCGGCAAGCCGCACTTCGAAGGCGGCCAGATGCCGATCACGCGTCGTATCCCGAAGCGTGGTTTCACGAATCCGTTCCGTGAAGATGCGCAGGTCGTGCGCCTCGATTCGCTGACCGGCGTCGCCGGGGACGAAGTGACGGTGGAGACGCTGATCGCGGCTGGGCTCATTCGTTCGGGCCATGGTCCGGCGAAGCTGCTCAACAACGGTGAAGTGTCCCGCGCGTTCACGGTACGCGGCGTGAAGATCAGCGCCGGTGCCAAGGCGAAGATCGAAGCGGCCGGTGGCCGCATCGACGGCTGACGGAGACAACCCAGCGCATGGCGCAGCAACCCAATCCGGCGGCGCAAGCCGTCTCCAACATCTATCGGACGCCTGAGCTCTGGCAGAAGATCACCTTCACGTTCCTGTGTATGGTGATCTATCGAATCGGCGCGCACATCACGGCTCCCGGTATCGATGTCCAGGCGCTGACCGACTACTTCACCCGCCAGCAGGGCGGTGGCCTTCTGGGCCTCTACGACATGTTCGTGGGTGGTGGTCTTTCCCGCGCGACGGTCTTCGCGCTCGGCATCATGCCCTACATCTCGTCGAGTATCTTCGTCCAGATTGCCGGGGCCGTGCTGCCGAACGTGGACAAGATGCAGAAGGACGAGGAAGGCCGGAAGAAGTTGACGCAGTACACGCGTTACCTCACGGTCGTGCTGGCGCTGATTCAGGCGTACGGGTTTGCGTTGTTCACCGCGTCGCTTCCGGCCGCCGTGTCGCGTCCGGGCCCGTGGTTCACGGTGCAGATGATGCTCTTCCTCACCACGGGCGCGATTTTCGTCATGTGGCTGGGTGAGCAGATCACGGAACGTGGCCTCGGCAACGGTGCGTCGCTGATCATTTTCTTCTCGATCGTCGAACGCATGTGGCCGTCGATCTTCCAGTCGTTCAACTTCGTGACGACGGGTGCCTTGCCGGTGCTCTCGCTCGTGGTGTTGGCGATTCTGATGGTCGGTGTGGTGGCGGGCGTGGTGGCGATCACGGTGGCGGCGCGACGCGTCCTCATCCAGATCCCGCAGCGCACGATGGCCCGCGGACGGCAGCGTGAAGCAGCCCGGAATTTCATCCCGCTCCGTATCAATACGGCGGGCGTGATGCCGATCATCTTCGCGCAGTCCGTCATCGTGATTCCCGGTGCGATCGCGCAGTTCAGTGGGAACGCCAAGGCGCAGGAAATTGCGGAGCTGTTCAATCCGCAGGGTCCGAATCCGTGGCTCTACTTCGTCCTCTCCGCGATCCTGATCCTGCTGTTCACGTACTTCTACACCTCCATCATCTTCAATCCGGTGGATCTGGCGGAGAACCTGAAGAAGCAGGGCGGCTTCGTGCCTGGCATCAAGCCCGGCGCCAAGACGGCCGAATACATCGAGCAGGTGGTGGAGCGTATCACGCTCCCCGGCGCGATCTTCCTCACCGCCATTGCGCTGATGCCGATCTGTCATCGCGCGCTTGATCAACGTGCCGTTTGCCTTCGGCGGAACGTCACTGCTGATCGTGGTTGGTGTGGCGCTGGACACGATGGCGCAGATGCAGCAGCACCTGCTGCTCCGCAAGTATGACGGCTTCATGAAGAAGGGGCGCGTGCGCTTCCGCGGCCGTCAGGCGACTCAGGGCTTCTAAGGAAGATCATGATCATTGTCCTGCTTGGACCGCCGGGTGCGGGCAAGGGGACTCAAGGCGAGCGGCTTGCCGCTCGCCTTGACGTTCCTAAGATCGCCACCGGCGATGTACTCCGCGCCGCGGTACGTGACGGCACTCCGCTCGGTCTCGAAGCGAAGGCTGCCATGGATCGCGGCGATCTGGTCCCCGATGAAGTCATCATGGGGATCATGAAGGAAGCACTGGCGTCTCCAACGGCAGCCAAGGGAGCGATCCTCGACGGCGTGGTGCGTACCACGCCGCAGGCCGATGGTGTCGCCGCCATGCTTTCGGATCTCGGCCGGAAGGTCGATGCGGTGTTGCTGTTCGATATCGCGGAAGACGAGTTGGTTCGCCGCCTGAGCGGACGGACCACCTGTGACGCGTGTCAGCGTCCGTTCTTCGGCCGCCAGCCCGGTGAAACGTGCGAGGCCGACGGAAAGGTCGGGACGCTCGTGCGCCGCAAGGATGACGAGCCGGACGCCGTTCGCAAGCGCCTGCAGGTCTATCGCGATCAGACCTCTCCCGTGATCAATTGGTACGAGGAGCACGGCCCCAGAGTCGTGCGCATCGATGCCATCGGCTCACTCGAAGAAGTCGAGGCTCGCGCCTTGCACGTGCTCGGGTACTGATGGCGATCGGCGGATCTGCTCCTGCCACGTTGCTCAAGTCACCGCGCGAGATCGATATCATGGCGCGCGGTGGCGCGCTGCTCTACGCCACGCTGCAGCACATGAAAGCCCACGTCCGACCCGGTATCAGCACGGGCGAGCTGGACGCGCTCTGTGAGGCGTTCATCCGCTCGCATGCGGGTGCTGAGCCGGCGTTCAAGGGACTCTACGGTTTCCCAGGCAGCGCCTGCATCTCGATCAACGAAGAAATCGTGCACGGCATTCCGTCTCGGAAGCGTGTGCTGAACGATGGCGACATCGTGAAGCTCGATTTCGGCGTCAAGCTCGAGGGCATGTACACCGACTCCGCCATCACGGTGCCCGTCGGGGTGATCGATGAACAGACGCAGCGGTTGCTGGAAGTGACCAAGCGGTCGCTCGATGCAGGCATCGCTGCGGCGACACCCGACAACCACGTGGGCGATATCGGCGCCGCCGTTCAGGCGGTCGTGGAAGCGGCCGGCTTCTCCGTCGTGCGCGAATTGGTGGGGCACGGCGTCGGCTTCTCGCCGCACGAAGAGCTGCAGATCCCGAACTACGGCAAGCCGAAGCGCGGAAAGAAGCTCAGTGTGGGGCTGACGATCGCGATCGAACCGATGGTCAACGTGGGCACGGCCAAGACGAAGACACTCAGCGACAAGTGGACCGTGGTCACGGCTGACGCGAAGCGTTCCGCGCACTTCGAGCACACCGTCGCGATCACCGAGCATGGTCCGCGCATTCTCACGCAGCCGCTCGGGTAGCTAGCGCTTCTTCGTCAGCGGAACCGTGAGGGTCTTGTCGGAGCCGCAGTCGATGATGGCCGATCGTTCCGCGCTGTTGTAGCCCGGCAGCGTGATCGAGAGGCGGTAGGTGCCGGGACGCAGTTCGAAGGTGGTGCCGAGGGTGGCATTCACCCGTACGCTGGAGCGCTCAGTTTCGCTTTCAAGGCGAACGAGCGCTTCTGTCGTTTCCGGCACTGCGGGTTGCATCGTGAGCAGTAGTCGGAGCTTGCCGACGCCGTTGGCCGCCGCGCAGGCCGACGGCGCGGCACCCGATGACGTCGAGGCGCCCGCTGGTGTGCCGGCCGCGGCATGCGCGCAGCCGGACAAGAGCAGTCCCGCGCCCAACAGAACGGCAAGCCGCCGACTGGTCATGCCGGTACCATCGCTCGCTCAGCCGCCGCTTCCGCCACGCGGGCATGCACTGACGCCGCATCCAGACAGGCGCGCGCCTCCGACGCGAGCTGTGCACCCGTTGCCGTGCCCTGTTCGTCCAACGACGCCACGTTGATGCGCACGTTGAGCACGGCACCTTTGCACGCCGCTTCGGCCATCAGTGCCGCGACGCAGGCGTCGGTCACCGCGTTGCTGTTTCCCAGCTCCGCGACGGTGGCGGCGATGGCCGCGACCTGCACGGCGAGTTGCGCGGTCTCGAGCGGCACGCGCGACGCGAAGATCAACGCCTCGCGAATGGCGTCGGCGCGCGCCACGGCGTGCTCCGGCTCTTTCGACATGGTGTACGCCGCGCGTACGCGCTCGTACGAGTCGGCATCGCGCTGCACGAGCTCGGAGAGTTGGCGGCGCAGCGTGTAGGCGTGAATGGTGAGCTGCTTCATCTGTTCCTCCACGGCGGCGTACTTCTTCTTGCCGATCGTGAGGCCGGCCACCATTTGCGCGAGCGCCGCACCGAGCGCGCCGACATGCGCGGCCACGCTGCCGCCACCCGGTGTGGGCGACGCGTCGGCCACGCGTGTCATGAAGCGCTCGACCGCTTCGCCGCCGGCGATGACCTCGCGCACTTTCGTTTCGAGCAGCATCGCCTTGGAGAAGCCGCGCAACTGCACGTGACGCGCGCCCGCCTCGAGCAGCACGCGCTCGGGAACCAGACCGACGATCTCACTCCACGTGGGAGAGACGCCGTGCGCAGCCGCTTCGGCCTTCACGATCTCGAACACGCGATGCAGCGGTGTCTTCTCGGTGTCGACCAAATTCATCGACACCTGCGCCTGCTCATCGACCTCCATGCCGAGTCCCTTCACATAGCGCAGGCCGCCGGACGACCCGCGAATCGCCTTCGCGACTTCCTTGGCCACGGGAAGATTCTTGGCGTCGCCGAGATAGACGTTGTAGGCCACCAGAAACGGACGCGCACCGATCGCCGTGGCGCCGGCGGTCGGATGCACTTCGTTCGACCCGAAGTCAGGCTTTCGCGCGGGATTGGTGCGGATATCGTCGCGGAGCCCCTCGAACTCCCCGCGCCGCACATCGGCGAGGTTCTCGCGGGCGGGCGTGCTGGCCGCGCGTTCGTACAAGTAGACCGGAATGCCCAATTCGGCCGACGCGCGTGCCCCGAGTTCGCGGGCGAGCGCGACACAGTGCTCCATCGTCGCGCCCTCAAGCGGAATGAACGGCACCACGTCGGTGGCACCGATGCGGGGATGCTCCCCCTGATGCGTGGTGAGATCGATGCGCTCCTGCGCGACCTTCATGGCGGCGAAGGCCGCCGGGACGGCTGCCTCGAGTGACGCCACGAAGGTGATCACCGTGCGATGATGCGACGGATCGCTGGACACATCGAGCACGTGTGCCCCGGGGGTGGCTGCGATCGCGTCGCGGATCGCGGCGATCACCGCAGGGTCGCGGCCTTCAGAAAAGTTGGGAACGCATTCGACGAGAGACACGATCAGGCGGGGTCGGGGGCGGGAACGACGATGGAGGTTTCACCGTCGTTGAGCATGCCAAGGAACCAGTCGTGAAGAATACCGTTACTCGCGACGATTGGCCCACCCGTCAGGCGCGCGTCGCGTCCCTCGAGGTCGGTGACGCGGCCTCCGGCTTCGCGTACCAGCAGCACGCCGGCGGCGAGGTCCCACGGATTCAGGAACAGCTCCCAGAATCCATCGAAGCGGCCGCGGGCCACATCCGAGAGGTCGAGTGCGGCCGAGCCGGCGCGGCGCACACCGGAGATGATCGGCATCAGGCGTCGCAGCTGCCGCAGGTAGAGGTCGGCCTGCGAGACATCCTTGAACGGAATGCCGGTGCCGATGAGGGCGCGGGCCGGGGTCACCGTGGTCGACACCTGTAATCGGCTGCTGTCTACGAAGGCCCCGTCGCCGGCGGTCGCGTGCAGCACGCCACCGCGGGCCACGTCGTGCACGACACCGGCCTGCGGCACCCCATCGAGCGCGATGCAGATCGAGACGCAATAGTTCGGGAACCCGTGAAGGAAGTTGGTGGTGCCGTCGAGGGGGTCGACGATCGCGACCAGTCCCTCGTCGGGGTGCGCGTCGGCGCTCAGCTCTTCGCCCACGATCCGGATGCCCGGAATGCGCGACGTGATCATGTCGCGGATGCGCTCCTCGGCCCCGACGTCGACCCGGCTGACGAAGTCGGTGGCGCTTTTCTCCTCCCAGGCCAGCGTGCGGTGCGACATCGCCTCGTGCGTGATGAAGCGCGCGGCCGTGTCGGCGGCGGCGATGGCGACGTCGCGCCAGTCCTGGCGCTTCGGGTGTGCGGACGGAGTCATTCGGAGCGCTGTGCGTTGCTGGAGAAAATCACGGTGGGTACGTTTGAAGGATGGCACGCATCTTCAGCGGCATCCAGCCTTCGGGCGAACTCCACATCGGCAATTATCTCGGCGCCGTCAAGAATTGGGTCCAACTTCAGGAGACCCATCCTGGCGCGCTGTTCTGTGTCGTCGATTATCACGCCATCACCGGCGCGTACGATCCGGCTGTGCTGCGCGCGCGGCGCTGGGGCATGGCGAAGTCGCTGTTGGCGGCCGGCATCGATCCCGCCAAGTGCGCGCTGTTCATGCAGAGCGATGTGCCGGAGCACACCGAGCTCTCGTGGATCTTCACGACGCTCACGCCGCTCGGCGATCTCGAGCGCCAGACGCAGTTCAAGGACAAGTCGTCGAAGGTGGAGAGCATTCCCGCCGGCCTGCTCATGTATCCCGTGCTGCAGAGTGCGGACATCCTGCTGTATCGCGCCGACTCCGTGCCCGTGGGCGAAGATCAGATACAGCATCTCGAGCTGGCGCGTGATACGGCGCGCAAGTGGAATGCGAAGTTCGGGCAGGAGTATTTCCCTGAGCCCAAGCCGCTGCTCACGCCGACGCGTCGCATCATGGGGCTCGACGGGCAGTCGAAGATGTCGAAGTCGCTGGGCAATACCATCGGCCTGATGGAAACCGACGACGAGATCTGGGCGAAGCTGCGTCCGGCGATGACGGATCCGCAGCGCGTGCGCAAGACCGATGTCGGGCGCCCGGAAGTGTGCAACATCTTCCAGCTGCACAAGGCGTTCAGCAGTGCGGAGACGGTCGCGCACGTGGATGTGCAGTGCCGCACCGCCGGATGGGGCTGCATGGATTGCAAGAAGGTGTTGCAGGAGGGCATGGTGCAGGAGCTCACGCCGATCCGTCGTCGTGCCGAGGCGCTGGACGCCGAGCCGCAGCGTGTGCTCGAGGCGCTGGCCACCGGTGCCGAGACGGCGCGCGGCATCGCGCGCGAAACGATGCGTGAAGTGCGCGGCTACATGGGTCTCGACGCGGTCACCATTCCGACTGACGCCACCGCGTGACCGGCAACGCCGGCCACCGACGGTTGGTGGTGGATCTGCAGAGCACGTCGCCGCACATGCGGGTACCGCCGTGGGCGGCCGAGCGGATCACGGCGGCGGCACCGAATGGCTGGGACGTGGTGCACATCGCGTCGCCGTCGAAGTCGATCGGCAGCGGCAGCAATATGGCCAGCGTCGAGACGCTGGCGGCGATCGCAGGAGCCGAGGCGTATCTGGGCTACGGTGTGCCGGCGGGGTTGCTGCAGGCCGCCCCACAGCTACGATGGGTGCACAGCGCGGCGGCGGGTGTCGGCGCGTCGGTTTCGCCGGAGCTGCGCGCCAGCGGCGTCGTGTTCACGAACAGCGCGGGCGTGTACGGCGAACCGATGGCCGATACCGTCCTGGCCGGGGTGCTGCACTTCGTGCGCGGGCTCGACTTCGCGGTACGGCAGCAGGCGGCATCGAGCTGGAATCAATTGCCGTTCATTCACCGAGGCGTCGGCGAGCGCGCTGACGTGCGTGAACTGGCGGACCATCGTGTCCTGATCGTGGGGACAGGCGGTATCGGCACGGCGGTGGCCCGTCGGTTCTCGGCCTTGGGGTGCCGCTGCGTGGGGGTCCGTCGTCGACCGGAGCTGGGCGCGCCCGACGGCTTTGCGCGGGTCGTGGGGGCGGACGGACTCGATACGGAGCTCCCCGATGCCGACGTGCTGGTGCTGGCCGCGCCGTTGACCGGCGGCAGTGCCGCCTTGCTGGATGCACGGCGACTGGCGTTGCTCCCCGCCGGGGCAATCGTCGTCAACGTAGCGCGGGGTGCGTTGGTTTCCGACGACGCGCTGCTGGACGCGTTAAACCGGAATCATGTTCGTGGTGCCGTGCTGGATGTATTCAACATGGAGCCGTTACCGGTCGACAATCCTTATTGGCAGCATTCGAAGGTGCTGGTGACTCCCCATGTATCGGGCGTCTCGCCGCAGCATTGGCGGCGAGTGCTCGAGCTGTTCGAAGACAACTGGCGGCGTTGGCAGGCGGGCACACCGCTGCGCAACGTCGTGGACCTCGATGCGGGTTATTGATCGGGGGCCGCACACCTCCCGTAGCTCTCCTAAGCAGGCATCGTGGCGATCGAGCGAATCATCAAGGCGGCAGTCGAACGCGGTGCGTCCGACGTGCACATCAAGGCGGGGGACGTGGTGCGTGCGCGCATCGACGGCCGCCTCGTGGTGCTGACGAAGCAGGCGCTCACCGCTGAACAGACGCGCGCGATTGCGTTGCACTTCATGATGTCGGATGCCGAACGCGCTACGATCGACACGCTGAAAGACCACGACTGCTCGTGGCATTCGCCGGGCGTCGGACGATTCCGCGTGAACATCATGCGGCAGCGCGCGGCGCACTCGATCGTGATGCGTGTGATTCCCGAGAATGTGCCGACCTTCCAGTCGCTCAAGCTGCCGCCGGTGCTCGACCGCATCGCGCATACGGAGCGCGGTATGGTGCTGGTGACCGGCGTGACCGGATCCGGCAAGTCGAGCACGATGGCCGCGTTGGTGAATGCGATCAACGCGTCGTACGAGAAGCATATTCTCACGCTCGAAAATCCGATCGAGTTCATTCACGCCGACCTGAAGAGCTCGGTCACGCAGCGTGAAGTGGGCATCGACACCGAGAGCTTCCGCATGGGCCTCCGGGCCGCGCTGCGTCAGGATCCCGACGTGATCCTGATCGGTGAAATGCGCGATCCGGAAACGATCGACACGGCGATGAAGGCGGCCGAAACCGGTCACCTGCTGATCTCGACGCTGCACACGCCCGACGCGCAGAGCACGATCATGCGTATCGTGGCGATGTTCCCGCCCGATGAGCAGACGGTGGTGCGCATGCGTCTCGCGGAGTCGCTGCATGCCGTGGTGTCGCAGCGTCTGCTGCCGCGCGCGAACGGTCAGGGCCGCGTGGTGGCCTGCGAAGTGATGATCGTGACGTCGACGATCCGCGATCTCATCGCCGAGGGCAACATCGTCGAGATCCGCGACTACATCGCCGATGGCGCGCAGTACGGCATGCGCACGTTCGATCAGCACCTCACGGAGCTGGTGAACGGCAACGAAGTGACGTTCGAGGTGGCGAAGGCGGCGGCGACCAACCCGGCCGACTTCGAACTGAGTTTCCGCATGGGCAAGAACCGGCAGTCGCCTCCCTCCGGCGTGCGCGGTATCGCCTCGCGCCCGACCGGGAGCACGAAGTCGGTGACGCAGGGGATGGGGACCATCGTCACGCCAAGCGGGCTCGGTACGAATCCGCTGGGCACGGGGCCGACGATGCCGCCGATCGCGACGAGTCCGAGTGGTCATTCGGCGGTGTCGAGTCCGAATCCGCTCGGCAACGACGCGGTGTTCGGCAGCGGGTTCGAGAGTCTCTTCGGGAGCTGATCGCGCGCGGAACGGACACGGGAGTGCGGACACCGGAACGGGCGACGGATTACATTTTCGGGATGCCGAACACTCCCATTGGTGGGCTCATGGTGCCCGCCGCCTCCTGCTTTACCGCGACGGGTGATCTCGACCGCGCCGCGTTCCAGTCCAACATCGACGCGTACGTCGGCCATGGGGTCGACGGTGTGCTCGTCGCCGGCTCGAGTGGCGAATCCTCGCTGCTGGACTGCGAGGATCGTCGGCAGCTGCTGACGTGGGCGCGTGAGCGTCTCCCCGACGACAAGTGGCTGCTGGCCGGTGTCGGCAGCGAGAGCACCCGTCAGACGATTTCGCGAGCGCACGACGCGAAGGCCGTGGGCGCGACGGCGGCGCTGGTGATCTCACCGCACTACTTCCTGAAGCGGATGACGGAGCCGGCGTTGCTGGCGCATTTCCGCGCGGTCGCCGATGCGAGTCCGTTGCCGGTGCTGCTGTACAACATGCCGGCGTATGCGCATCTGGTGCTCAGCCCGGCCTTCGTGCACGAGATGGCGCAGCACGAGAATGTGATCGGCATGAAGGACAGCGCGGGCAACATCCCGGTCTTCACGCAGTATCTCGAATCGCAGGGGCCGAACTTCCGCGTGCTGACCGGCAGCGGCGCCACCGTGGTGCCGGCGTTGGCGGCAGGGGCGTCGGGCGCCATTCTGGCGATTGCCCTGTACGCCGGTCCGCTGGTGCGCGAGATGGTGAATGCCTTCCGTGCGGGCGATGTGGACGGCGCGACGGCGCTGCAGGCACGTTTGACGCCGCTGGCGACGGACATTGCCGGGGCGATGGGCCCGGCGGGGATCAAGGCGGCGCTGGATCTGGTGGGGCTGCATGGCGGTCCGCCGCGCAGTCCGCTGCTGGCGGCGAGCGCCGACGAGGTCGCCATCGTGCGGGCGCGTCTCGAAACAGCGGGGCTGTTGCCGGCGTAAGTCGGCTATGCTCTCTCTGGCACTGCTCGGTGCCGCCCTCGCCGGCGGTCTGATCCTGATTCCGTTCGGCTTACCCGGCCTGTGGGTGATGCTTGGCGCGGCCCTGCTGCACTGGGTGCTGGTGCCGTTGGGCGGCATCGGCCTGTGGACGATGGCTGGCGCGGGCGCGCTGGTCGTCGTGGCCGAGGTGCTCGAGTTCACCATCTCGGCTCGCTACACCCGGAAGTATGGCGGCTCGCGCCGGGCCTCCTGGGGAGCGGTCATTGGCGGCCTAGTAGGGGCCATGGTGGGCATTCCGGTGCCGGTGGTGGGTTCGCTCATCGGCGCGTTCGCCGGCGCCTTCCTGGGGGCGCTGGTGGCCGAGCTGTCGGTGGCGCGCGATGCGCGCGGCGCGCCGGTACGGGTGGCCACCGGTGCGCTGGTGGGACGAGTGGTCGCCGCCGCCGCCAAGGTGGGAGTGGGTCTCGTGGTCGCCGTGTTGGTCATGGCGGCGGCGGTGGTCGGAAACTAGATTCCCTCAACGCCTCGCGGGTTGTCCGCGGGGCGTTTTTTGTGCGCGGCACCGAGCCGCCGGAGCCAGGGATTCGCATGTTCGATTCGACGACACGTACGGTGGTGGTAGTGGGTGCCCAGTGGGGCGACGAGGGGAAGGGCAAGCTGGTGGACGTCCTCGCCGAGAAGGCCGATTGGGTCGTACGCTATCAGGGCGGTGCGAATGCCGGTCACACGGTGCACATCGGCGACAAGTCGTTCGTGCTGCACCAGATCCCGAGCGGCATTCTGCACCCGGGCGTACGCTGCGCGATCGGCAATGGCGTGGTCATGGACCCGGAGACGCTGTTCACGGAGGTCGACGAGTTGATCGCCGACGGTGTGGACGTGGAGGGGCGGCTGTATGTCAGCGAGCGCGCCCATCTCGTGATGCCGTACCACAAGCTCGTGGACAAGGCGAGCGCGGCCAGCAAGGCGATCGGCACGACCGGTCGCGGCATCGGTCCGGCCTACGAAGACAAGGTGGCGCGCCGTGGTGTGCGCGTGCTCGATCTTCGGAATCCCGCGCGGCTCCGTGAACTCGTGACCGCGGGCGTGGAGCGGGCGAATGCGCAGCTCGAGCGTTCGGGCTCCGACTTGCGGGCCTCGGTGGACGACACGATCTCCGCGCTCGACGCGCTGTCGCCGCGTCTGCTCGGCTTGGCCGAAGACGTGGGATTGTGTGTGCACCGTGCAATCAAGAGCGGCGCGGCCGTGCTCCTGGAAGGTGCGCAGGGCTCGATGCTCGACATCGATCACGGCACGTATCCGTTCGTGACGTCGAGCAACACGACGGTGGGCGGTGCGGCCACGGGCGTCGGCATTTCGCCGATGTCGCTGCAGTGCGCGCTGGGCGTGGTGAAGGCCTACACGACGCGCGTGGGCCACGGCCCGCTGCCGACGGAGTTCGCCGAGCCGCTGCAGACGCAGGTGCGCACGCTCGGTCATGAATTCGGTGCGACCACGGGTCGCGCCCGTCGCTGCGGCTGGTTCGACGGTGTGGTGGTGCGCTACGCGGCGCGCGTGAATGGTCTGACGGCGCTGGCCATCACCAAGCTCGACGTGTTGGACACGCTCGACGAGTTGCTGGTGTGCACGGGCTATCGCATCAACGGTGAAGTGCACACGGAATTCCCGGCCGACCTCCAGTTGCTGGAGCACGCCGAGCCGGTGTACGAGACGATGCCGGGGTGGAACCAGTCCACGCAGGATGCGCGGAAGCTGGAAGACCTGCCGGTCGCGGCGCGTGCCTATCTCGATCGTCTCGAGCAGCTCTGTGAGACGCCCATCGCCTATGTGAGCGTGGGTACCCGTCGCGACCAGATCATTGGAGTTCACGCGGTCGTCGCATGAGCGCGTCGATGACGACGTTCGTCGATGTAGCGATCGTGGGGGCCGGCCCCTGCGGACTGGCCGCGGCGATCGCCGCGATTCGTGGTGGCCTGTCGGTGGCGGTGTTCGATCGCGGTTGCATCGTGAACGGTATCGCGAGTTATCCGACGTACATGACATTCTTCAGTACGGCCGAACGGATCTCGATCGGCGGCGTGCCGTTTCTCGTGGCGGCCGACAAGCCGACGCGTCGCGATGCGCTGGCGTATTACCGCGGCGTGGCATCGATGTACGACGTGCCGGTGCGTCAGTACGAAACGGTGGAATCGATGCGCCCGGTGCGTCTCGATCCGCCGGCCGGTGAGCCGGTGCCCACGCGCGCGGCGCAGTGGCTGCTGCGCAGTGTGAAGCGCAGCGGCGAGGTGATGGAGACGGCGGCGCATGCAGTGATCATCGCGACGGGCTACTTCGGTCGTCCGAATCTGCTGCAGGTACCGGGCGAGTCGTTACCGCACGTGCGTCACGGCTACGTGGAGGGTCACTCGGCGTGGCGTGAGCCGGTCGTGATCGTGGGCGGCGGCAATTCTGCGGTGGACGCGGCGCTCGACATGTACCGGGCCGGCGCGCACGTCACGATGGTGCACGTGGGAGCGACCCTCGACAACGGGGTGAAGCCGTGGGTGCGTCCGGAGATCGAGGCGCGCATTCATGAAGGCAGCATCCAGGCGCACTACGAGAGCCGCGTGGTCTCGATCGAACCTGATGTGGTGGTGGTGGCGGGGCCGGACGGCGAGGTGCGCGTCCCGGCCACGCAGGTGTACACGATGACGGGGTATCTCCCGGAAACGGGATTGCTGGAGGCGGTGGGCGTGCCCATCGAGCCGGACAGTGGCATCCCGAAGCACAACCCGCTCACGATGGCCACGCCGGTCAACGGTGTCTACCTTGCGGGAGTGATCGCCTCCGGGCTTTCGGCGAATCGTATCTTCATCGAGAACGGCCGCGATCACGGTGACGCGATCGTGCGGCATATCCTTTCCTGACTTCAACTCTTCGGTTCCGATGGCTTCCCAACCCGACGTGATGGACAAGCTGGTGTCGCTGTGCAAGCGCCGCGGCTTCATCTTCCAGTCCTCCGAGATCTACGGTGGCACGGGCTCGGTGTGGGACTACGGTCCGCTCGGTGTGGAGCTCAAGAAGAACATCAAGGATCGCTGGTGGAACGCGATGGTGCGTTCGCGCGACGACATCGAGGGACTCGATGCGGCGATCCTGATGCATCCGCGTACGTGGGAAGCGAGCGGTCACGTGGCCGGTTTCGTGGACCCGCTGGTGGACTGCAAGACGTGCAAGGGCCGTTTCCGCGCCGACAAGCTGGAAGACGCGCGCTGCCCGCAGAAGCCGAGCAAGCAGCCGGGCCAGCATGACGCCTGTCAGCTCACGGAAGCACGCAGCTTCAACTTGATGTTCAAGACGTACATGGGCGCGCTCGAGGAGAGCGCGAGCATCGTCTATCTGCGTCCGGAAACGGCGCAGGGCATCTTCGTGAACTTCCTGAACGTGCAGCAGAGCATGCGCCAGAAGGTGCCGTTCGGCATCGCGCAGATCGGCAAGGCGTTCCGTAACGAGATCACGCCGGGCAATTTCATTTTCCGCACGCGCGAGTTCGAGCAGATGGAGATGCAGTTCTTCGTCGAACCGGGCACGGACATGGAGTGGTTCGAGCAGTGGAAGCAGCTGCGCATGGAGTGGCACCTGGCGCTCGGTCTCTCGCCGGAGCGTCTCAAGTTCCACCAGCACGGCGCCGGTGAGCTCGCGCACTACGCGCGCGCCGCGTTCGACGTGACGTTCGACTTCGGCGGCACGCTGGGCTTCCAGGAAATCGAAGGCGTGCACAACCGCGGCGACTTCGATCTCACGCAGCACCAGCAGTTCTCGAGCAAGAAGCTCGAGTACTACGACCAACTGAACAACAAGCGCTACGTGCCGTACGTGATCGAAACGTCGGTCGGCGCCGATCGCGTCACGCTGGCGGCGCTGGTGAACGCCTACCGCGAAGAGTCGGTGGAAGGCGAAGACGAAGGCCGCGTGGTGCTGGGGCTCCATCCGTCGATCGCTCCGATCAAGGCGGCGATCTTCCCGCTCACCAAGAAGGACGGTCAGCCGGAGATGGCGAAAAACATCATGAACGACCTGCGCATGGCGTTCCCGATGGACTACGACGAGTCGGGCTCGATCGGCAAGCGCTACCGCCGTCAGGACGAAGTCGGCACGCCGTTCTGCATCACGGTCGACGGCCAGAGCACGACCGACCAGACGGTCACCGTGCGCGACCGCGACACCCTGGCGCAGGACCGGGTCGACGTGAGTCAACTCAAGAGCTACCTGGCGGCGAAGCTGGTGGGGTAGCGGTTCGGTGTCCGAAGTTCGCAGGAACTGATGACGCAGAGATGCAGAGGACGCAGAGAACGCAGAGAACATCATTTTGTTTTCTCTGCGCTCTCTGCGCCCTCTTTTTTCTCTGCGTGATCTTTTCGGGCTGCTCAGCGAGGCCTATTCGTCCGTGTAGCCGTTCACGATCCGCTGCACGCCGTCGATCAGGCGGTCGCCGCCGAAGTTGATGAGCAGGCCGACCGGCAGCTTCATGAGCCGGAGATAGGTCAATAATTGCCGCTGGTGAATGGGTGCGGGGCGTTCGGTGCATTTGAGTTCGACGGGCACGCGTCCCTCGACCAGGAGGTCCAGCCGGAAGCCGAATTCGATCTTCGTCCCTTTGTACTCGAAGGGGATGACGAGCTGGCGTTGGACATTCAGGCCGCGACGCGCGAGTTCGGCGGCCAGGATCTCCTCGTAGGCCGATTCGAAGAGGCCGGGGCCGAGGTCGGTGTGGATGTGGATCGACGCGTCGATGATGTCGGCGGTGATCTGGTTAACGGGAGGCATCCACGACGATGCGGGTGGTTCGTCACGGACGCGTCAGCGAGTTGCCATCCCGGGACGTAGCCTGCAACGTAGGGGTGCCGTCCGCATGCGGGCGGCCCCGCGGTGCTCCGCCTCCTCATTCCCGACCATGCTGCCACTTCGACCTTTCCTGTTTCTCACGGCGCTTTCCGTTCCGGCGGCGCTGGTGCAACCGCCGGCCAAACCGGCGACGGCGACGTCCCGCGTGGCGCCGTTGCCTCCGGTCACGCTGGATTCGACGCTGCTCAAGTCGTTCCGGTGGCGTAACATCGGTCCCGATCGTGGCGGCCGGTCGATTGCCGCCAGCGGGGTGGTGGGGCGCAAGAACGAGGCGTATTTCGGGGCGACCGGTGGCGGGCTCTGGAAGACCACCGATGGCGGTGAGAACTGGGCGCCCGTGACCGACGGCCAGATCACCAGCGCCTCCGTGGGCGCGGTGGCGGTGAGCGAGAGCAATCCCGACGTCGTGTACATCGGCATGGGTGAGTCGGCGATTCGCGGCAACATCATGCCGGGCGACGGCATCTACAAGAGCACCGACGCCGGCAAGACGTGGGCGCACATGGGCTTCAAGACGGTCGACGCCATCTCGAAGATCCGTATCCACCCCACGAACCCCGACATCGTGTACGCGGCCGTGTTCGGCAAGTACAGCGTGCCGAGCGCGGAGCGTGGCGTGTTCAAGAGCACCGACGGCGGCAAGTCGTGGCGCAAGGTGCTGTTTCGCGATGACAAGTCGGGGGCGATCGATATCGCGCTCGACCGCAACAACCCGAGCGTGATGTACGCGGCCATGTGGGAAGCGTACCGCAAGGAATATCAGATGTCGTCGGGCGGCCCGGGTTCGGGCCTGTTCAAGAGCACCGACGGTGGCGAGACGTGGACCGAGATCACGCGCAACAAGGGCCTGCCGACCGGCTTGGTGGGACGTATCGGTGTCGCGCTCACGGCCGCGAACTCAAACCGTGTGTACGCACTCATCGAGAATGACAACGGTGGTCTGTTCAAGAGCGACGATGCGGGGGCGACGTGGACGCTGGTGAACAGCGACCGCAACATCCGGCAGCGCGCGTTCTACTACACCCACCTGTTCGCCGATCACAAGAACGCCGACGTCGTGTACGCGCAGAACACGTCGTTGTTCCGTTCGGCCGACGCGGGCAAGACGCTCACGAGCATCGGCAACGGCACGCACGGCGATCACCACGACCTGTGGATCGATCCGGCCGATCCGACGCACCTGGTCGGCGCCAACGACGGCGGCGGCGCGGTGACGATGAACACCGGCGGCAAGTGGACCGAGCAGGACTTCCCGACCGCGCAGTGGTACCACGTGATCACGACGAAGCACATTCCGTATCACATCTGCGGCTCGCAGCAGGACAACAGCACGTTGTGCACGCCGTCGCAGTGGAACTTCGGCCGTCCGAACGGCCCGCAGCAGGCGGCGGGCGGCATGGCGGTGTCGTATCAGGTTGGAGGCGGTGAGCCCGGCTACATCGCGGCCGATCCGCTCGATCCCGACATCTTCTATGCCGGCACGAACAACGGCGGTTACGTCGACAAGTTCAACAAGAAGACCGGCCTGTCGCGCGAAGTGAACCCGTATCCCTGGTTCTATTCGGGCGAGCCGTCGAAGGACATCAAGGAACGCTGGCAGTGGACGTTCCCCATCCTGTACTCGCCCATCAACCCGAAGATGCTGTTCGTGTCGTCGCAGCGGTTGTGGCGCACGCTGGATGGCGGACGTACGTGGAAGGTGCTGAGCGGTGACCTCACGCGTCATGCGCCCGAAACGCAGGAAAAGTCGGGTGGTCCGATCACGGGTGACATGAACGGCCCCGAAGTGTACGGCGTGATCTTCTCCGTTGGACCGAGCAAGAAGGATGTGAACGTGATCTGGACCGGTTCCGACGACGGTCTCGTGCACGTGACGCGCAACGGGGGGCTCACGTGGACCAACGTGACGCCGAAGGACATGCCCGACTTCGGGCGCGTGTCGCAGATCGACGCGTCAGCGTTCGACGCTGGCACGATGTACATGTCGGTGCGTCGTCCGCTGCTGAACGATCGCGCGCCGTACATCTTCCGCACGACCGACTTCGGCAAGACGTGGACGAAGATCGTGAACGGACTCGGCGCTGAAGACTACGTGCACGCGGTGCGCGAAGATCCGGCCCGCAAGGGACTGCTCTACGCGGCCACGCAGCACGGCGTGTACATCTCGTACGATGACGGCGCGAACTGGCAGAGCCTCAAGCTCAACATGCCCGACACGCCGATCGCCGATCTGGTGGTGGAAGCGAACGATCTCGTCATCGCCACGCACGGCCGCGGCTTCTGGGTGCTCGACAATGTCGCGCCGCTGCGTCAGGCCACGCCGACCGTCCTTGCGGCCGACGCGCATCTGTTCGCGCCGCCGGTGGGCATCCGCTCCAGCGCCGGTGTGCCGATGAGCTGGATGTTCAAGTCGGCGCCGAAGCGTGCCACACTGTCGATCCTGGATTCGACGGGCGCCGTGTTGCGCGAGCTCACGGGTGACACCGCGTCGTCGGCGGCTGGTGCTGGCGCGGGTCGCCGCCGCGGGACGTCGTCGTCCTTCCCGCTCACCGCCGGTTTGTCGCGCTTTACCTACGATATGCGCGCGACGGGCATCGAAAGCTTCCCGGGCATGATCCTGTGGGGCGCGGGTACCGCCGGGCCGGCGCTGCCGCCTGGTCGCTACACCGTGCGTCTCACCGCCGACGGCAAGACGCTGACGGCGCCGATGACGATTCAGCGCAGCCCGCTGTTGCCGGAAGTCACGAACGCCGATCTGCGCGCGCAGTACGCGTTCGGCAAGCAGGTGCGCGACAAGACCAACGAAGCGCAGAAGGCGGTGATCGAGATTCGCCGCGTGAAGGAGCAGCTGGCCGATCGCCTCAAGCGCAGTCAGGACGCCGCGCTGGCGGAGAAGGGTGGCACGCTCAAGACCAACGCATCGGCCGTGGAAGAGCAGGTGTATCAGGTGAAGAACCAGAGCGGACAGGACCCGCTCAACTTCCCGATCCGCGTGAACAACCGCCTCGCGAATCTGTTGTCGATGTCGGAGCGTGGCGACGGCCCGCCGGGCACGTACATGCCCGAGATCCTCAGCATCCTCACGAAGGAACTCGGCGGCTATACCGCGAAGCTCGAGACCGTCTGGAAGATCGACCTCGCCGCGGTGAATGCAGAGCTCAAGCGGCTCAACCTGCCGGCTCTGGATCCGAAGTGCACGGTGGTGGCGGGATGTACGGCCACGCCGTGAAGATGCGTCGGATCGTGACGGTGCTCAGCGCTATCGCGCTGAGCACCGGGTGCGGCCCGAGCGTGCGCACGCGCGTCGCGAAGGCGATGCAGGGATGCCTGGCGGTGCGCAATCCGGCGTTCGTGCGCGGGGACGGTGAGCGGGCGCTATCGATTCCATTGCCGCCGGCGGTCGATTCGCTGGCCAGCGGCACGGCGTACACATTCGGTTTGATTGTGTATCAGGAAACTGCCGACGAAGCGACCACGCAGGCGGAAGTGACGTGCGCGCTCGAGTTGGGATCGCGCTACGAGAGCGAGGAGACGCGGGAGTGGCTTGGCTACTTCTCACGCCATCCGAATCCACCGGTCGCGAATCTGGCAAAGCGGTTGCTGGAGGCGCAGCTCACGCAGATCGGCGCGGCGCCTCAATCGAGTGCCGCGCCGATGTGATGGGTGATTACGGGTTGCGCTTGTCCTTCACCGCCCGCTTCACGTCTCGACGTTCCTGCTTCACATCACGCTTGTCGGCGCGAATCTCCCGCGTTTCCTGCTTGACGGCGCTGCTGTCGCCGGCCTTCGCGGCGTGTCGACGATCGCGCTGATCGCCATTGAGCTCGTGCTTGGCTTTCCGCAGCTCCTTCGCTTCCTGCTTGACGGTCTGGGCCGACGCGGTCGATGCCACGGCGAAGGGCAACGCGGCGAGCAGTGCGGCGAGATAGATCGAACGACGCATGAGACACTCTCCTGGTGCGCGGCAGTACGGCACTGATCCCTCGATCATCAGCTGTACGGCAACGGGTTCATAACTGCAGACGGGCCCCGCTCGGCGATGTTAAGCCGAGCGGGGCCCGTCGATTTTCACTCAATGGAACATTGGCACTGCCTCACATCGACCTCAGCGCTCGATGCGCACGCCGACCATGCCCCACGGCTTGTAGAACTCGTAGCTCGGATCGTCTCCGCCACCACCGCGGTTGAGGCGGTCGCCGACCGTCGCGCGCAGCGGCGTGTTCGAAAGATTGATCGCTTCGGCGAACAGCTTCATGCCACTGCGAATCTGGAACGAACCCGATGCATCCCACTGCAACCGCTCACGGGTGCGCGTGTCACCCTCGGGCGTCAGCGCGTTGATCGTCGAGAGAAATTCGCCCGAGTAGTTCGCGCCGACGCGCAGCGACAGGGGACCGCGATCGAAGAACATACCAAGGTTGCCGGCATTTCCGGTCTGTCCAGGCAGCGGTGTATCCACGCCGGTGCGTCCGCGGCCGGGGATCTCGGCAACCGACTTCGTGTACGTGTAGTTCGCGTTCAGCCCAAGCCCCGAGAGCATCCCGGGGAGGAACGTGAGGTTCTGCTGCCACGCGACTTCGAATCCATACAGCTTGGCGGTGGGGCCGTTGACGGGCTGCAGCACCTGCGTGGCGTCCGGGCCGAGCGCTTCGTCCGTGCGTCGCGCGCGCGCCGTCGGGAAGATGAAGTTCTTGAGGTCCTTGTAGAACGCACCAGCCGACACGAAACCAACCGAGCGGAAGTAGCGCTCGATCATGAGATCATAGGCGAGGGCGGTAGTCGCCTCGAGCGCCGGGTTGCCGATGGTCGCCGTCTGCTGGCCGGCTTGGACGTTCACGTACGGCGTCATGTCCTGGAACTGCGGACGCACGAGCGCCGTGGTAATCGCCGCCTTCACGTTCGTGTATTCGTCGATGCGATACGTGGCGTTGATCGACGGGAATACATTGACGTAGTTGCTATTGCCCGTCGTATCCGAAATCGGGCGGGAAAGCGCGGTACCGGCCGCGTTGAGCGACACGATCTTGGCCGTGTTCTCCACACGCGTAGCCTCGACGCGTACGCCGGGTACGAGGCGCAGCGCGCCGGCGTCGAGTGTGGCCATGAGATACGCCGCGTACACGTCTTCGCCTACAGCGAACGTTCCGCCGGCCGACGTGGTCTGCGACGTCAGCGTGTTCACCGTGAAGGCATTCGGATTCGCCTTGATGAAGTCGGCCATACGCGTCGGATCAAACGTGCGACCGAACTGATAGTCGCCGCCGAAGATCGTGCGACCGGTCGTTTCCGCGGTGAGCGCGCTCATGAGTGTCGCCGCGGTCGCGCCCGCGCCGTTTGCGCCGAGTGCGCTGGTGTAGGTGGTATTGGCCAGCGTGTTTTCGCGCTCCTTGAGCCGCGCGGCAACGCCGCCCTTCAGTGTTCCGGAGAAGGCTCCGAACGCCACCGGCATCGACGCGTTCAGCTTCGCGCTGATGTCATTGTCCTTGGTATCGCGAACTTCCCGCACGAGGCTATTGAAGCCGAAGCGTGAGGGATCGTCGAACGACCCGACAGACACGTTGGCGCGCGGACGATCAGGGTCGGCAAAATTGTAGCCGAGCGTCATGCCGCTCTGACGGAAGGACATCGTCAGGACGTCGGGACGGCTCTCAGTGGCGCGTGACGTGCCGATGGCCCAGTCGAGCGCCGTACCGTCGCCGGCGAAATGTTCGCCACCGACCTGCGCCGTGAGAATGTCCTGAATCACTTCGCGCAGGCGAATGTCGCGATCAAACTGCGAACCAGTGGTAATGCCGGAGTCAGGCGTCACCTGCGTCCAGCGCGAACCGCCGCCGCCGCGAAAACGGAAGCGCGCGCGGGCGCGGACTTCGTCGTCGGAGAAGCGGTTGAACGTGCCGCGCAGGAACAGCTTGCTGTTGTTGGCGAGCAGGTAGTCGAGCGTCCCGTTGAGTCCTGCGCGCAGCCGGTTCACCTGCGGATAGTCGCGCAGTTCGAACAGGTTGGGTGCATCGAGCGAAGTGAGCGACGGGGCCACACCGCAGTTGCGCGTCTGCGAGCACCAGTCGCCTTCGATGTTCTGCGACGCCCGCTCATTCTTGTAGTACGTGCCGCCGATCATCGCGCCAAGCTTCTGCGACGCGCCGAACCGCTTGCCCGCGTTGGCGCCGACGTTGACCAAGGCACCGCCGCCGAGCTGGTTGGCGCCACCGGCGAAGGTGGCGTTCAGCAGCGGCTGATTCGCGCGCGCCGTACGCGTGACGATGTTGACGTTGCCGCCGATCGCGTCGGCGTCCATATCCGGCGTGAGGGTCTTGGAGATCTGGATCTGTGCGGCCTGATCGGACGGCACGATATCCATCGGCAGCTGCCGGCTGTTCTGTTCCGGTGAGCTGATGCGAAGGCCGTTCAGCGACATCGAATTGAGGTCGGCGTTCGTGCCGCGGATCTGCACGAAACGTCCCTCACCCTGATCGCGCAGGACGGCAACACCCGGCACGCGGGCGAGCGCTTCGGCCATATTCGGATCGGGGAGACGACCCACGAGCTCGTTGTCGATGACACTCGAGATGGTCGCTGCGGTGCGCTGCTGGTTGAGGGCGGACGCCTGCCCGGCGACCTGACCTTTCACTTCGATCGCCGACAACGTCGTCATGGCGGCGCTCATCTTGACGTCGAGCGTGGCGGTGGCACCCGTGCTGACCGAGACGGTCTTGGACACGGCCTGAAAGCCGATGTAGCGGAACGTGAGCGTGCGGGCGCCAGCGGGCACGTTCACCGCGCGATAGGTGCCGTTCTGCGTCGCGGCGCGAATGACGGTGCCTTCGACAGACACCAGCACACCGGAGAGCGGCCGTCCATTCGGGTCGGTGACGGTGCCGATGACCACACCCTGAGCGCCGAGTGGCGCGGCGGAGAGCAGCAGGCCGACGGCCATGCTGCGAAGCGACAAATGCATCGAGATCATCAGTTGGGAGGAAGGCGCTTGCGGACGTCGCGCCAGTCGTAGAAGTGGAACGTCTTGTCGGTCGACATCATCACGAGCATGCCTTCGGGAAACGCGGGTGAGAGCGCGCGGGCCGTGACCTCGAGGCCGTCCGTTTCCTGTGCTGCCACCGGAATCGTGGCGAGTGCGACGTGCGTGTGGGGCGCGCCCTTCTCGCCTTCGCGGGCGAACAGCTGCAGTCGATGCCCTTGCTGATCGGAGACCACGAGGTAGCCCGTGGTGTCGCTCGTGGGGTACACGGCGATGCCCTCGTGATCACTGACGAATCCGGTGGTTCCGAAGAGCGCGAGTTCCTTCGCGGCGCCGGCGCGATCGGGATCGGCGTAGTACTTCCGAATACCAACGGTCTCGTCGCTGTAGTAGACGAAGCCGAGTTGCTGATCGACGGCGATGGCCTCGATTTCCTTCTTGCCGCTATATGCGCCGAATGACCGCACGCGGGTCGCCGTGAGCGTGCCGTTGCCGGCATCAGCGAGGCGGTACTGCCAGAGATACCCCTCGCGCGGGCCGCTTTTGCCGCCGACGATGGCGAACACGGTGCCGTCGCGCGGACGCCGATACAGCGCGATACCCATCGGCGCGCGCGTGGTATCGCCATTGAACACCGGGATGCCACCGCCGTCGATCGGCGTCATATCCGGCAACCGAAACAGGCGGATTGATCTCGTGCCCCGTTCGGCCGCGACGGCGATGTCGATCAACTTTCCGTTCAGCGACACGCCGGTGATGATATCGACGTTGTTCGGACGCTTGAGCGGACGGCGGGTGCGTGCACTGTCAATCCGCCCATCCAAGTTGAACACGTAGAGTCCACCCGTGCTGTCACCTTTGTCAGTGCCGATCACCAGCGACCGGGAGGGATTCACGGTGTCGATCCAGATCGCCGGATCATCCGAGTCGTTGAGCACGGCGGCGGTGACGACGGCCGGTCGTAGTGTATCGGCGGCCGACGTCGCGGTGGCCGAGGCGAGGGAGTCGGCGTTGGTTGTCGATGGGGGCGATTCCCCGGTTCGACAGGCGCTCAGCGCGAGGCCGAGGGCCGCGCACGCTGCCAGCGAGATGCGTTGCACAAAGAGGGAACAGAGGGGCGCTGCCCGGCGTCATGCCAGCAGCCTCAAGTTCGAGAAGGTCCCGCGAGTCGGCGACTACTCGGCGACGATACTGTCCCGGTTTGGCGACGGCTCTGTCACGGTTGTGTCCCGACGGGTTTGCGTCGGGCGGCTTTCCTGAGCACAGTCACGGCGTAGCTTTCCGGTATGACTCCCTCTGCCAATTCCCGCCCGGTGGCGCTCATCACGGGCGCCTCGCGTGGCATCGGACACGCCATCGCGCTCCGGCTCGCACCGAAGCACGACCTGATCCTCGTCGCGCGCGACGAGTCGCTGCTGGCAGCGGTCGCCGCCGAGTGCGAAGCACTCGGTGCTGCCGTGCAGTGCATCACGGCCGACGTGCAGAACGCGCTGACCACCGCGCAGCGGCTCACCGGCCTGCACGTCGATGTCCTGGTGAACAACGCCGGCGTTGCGGTGATGAAGCCGTTCCTCGAAATGACCGCCGAAGAGTGGCATCGTCAGGTCGACGTGAACGTGAACGCGCTGTATCACGTGACGCGTGCCGTCCTGCCGGGCATGGTGGCGCGCGGTCACGGGCACGTCTGCATCATCGGCAGCACCGCGGGGCGCAACACCTTCGTGGGCGGCACCTGCTACACGGGCACCAAGCACTTCGTGATGGGCTTCGCGGAATCGCTGATGCTGGAAGTGCGCGACGCCGGTGTCGGTGTATCGGTGATCACGCCGGGCTCGGTGGATACCGACTTGTTCCCGGCCGGTACGAATCGCACGTGGATGCTGGAGCCTAAGAACGTGGCCGATGCAGTGGGCTTCGCCGTCGAGGCACCCCCGCACATGCTCGTGCATCGGCTCGAGGTCCGGCCGCTCTCGCCGAAGCGCCCGCGGGCGACCTGACGTGAGCGATGCGCGCGAACTGTTGGCGGTGCGCGAGATCGCACACGCCTTTCTGCTGGCCGATCGTCCAAGTGATGTGCAGCAGTTCGCGCTCGATCGGGTCACACCGATCCTCGGTGCCGCGTTTTCGCTGGTGATGGAACTCGGCGACGATCGAGAGCTGCTGCGGCCGGTGGCGCAGCATGAGTGGCCGTCGAAGCACCGCCATTGGATCGGCGCGCTGCGTGTGCGCGTCGGCGACGGGCCGAGTGGAGTGGCCGTCGCGGAGCGACGGTTGGTCGAAGTGGCCGATCTCTTCGCCGACGAGTCACTCGGCGCGTGGCACGAAGTGGCGGAGGAGCTCGGCTTCCGGTCAATCATCGCCGCCCCTATGGAAACCGCGGATGGTCCGATCGGTGCCATCGCGTTCTACTTCGCCGACGCCACACATGTGCGCGACGAGCAACGCGCCTTGGTGCGGGTGGTGGCCGATCAGCTGGCGGCGGCCACGGACAAGTCGCGCCGTACCGATGCGCTCCGACGCGCCAACGCAGCGCTGGCCGAGGCCAACGCGCAGCTCGAGCGGCAGGCGGCGGTGTGGAACAGCGCGGAACGGGCGCGCGATCAGACCGTGCACGACGTGGTGTCGGCGTTGCTCACCTTGGCGGCGCCCGGTGACACCGCCGAGGCGTCATTGCGCTTGGCGGCGGTGCATGCGCTGGCCGTGGCGGCACGCGACTACGACCTCGTCACGCACGACGACTTTTCCGCAGCCGCGACCGACGTGGACCCGCGGGAGCCGCTGCTCTCGGCGGTGGCGGCCTGGCGCGTCCGGGCCCCGATGGTGCCCATTCACGTGGACGAGCCGACGGTGCTTCTGCCCACGATCCGTGGCGACCTGCATTGGCTGTCCCGTCTCCTGGAACTCGTGGTCGGGTTGGCGGTACGGTCGGCCTGCATCGAGGGAGGGACCGTGAATACCGGGGTTCGACTGGGACGAGGCTTCATCGCCCTCCAGGTCGGGTGGCGCGACGCCTCCTCAGACGGCGCCGAGCATCAACCTCCGTCTGTGCCTTCACGTATACTTCAGGACATGCCGCGCCGTCCGGCGTACGACCCGTTTGCGGGCGTGCGGGGGGCGGTCACGGCGCTCGATCAGCCACTGGCCACCGTTCTGGCCGGACGCCTTGGCGGTCAGATGCGCGTCGAGCAATCGGCCAGTGGGTCAGAAGACGAGGGCGGGTGGACGTTGGTCTTCCCCGTCGAAGCGGATCTCTGACCCGCGACCGTCGTCTCTCCAGTTCTCCCGTTCAATCCGGATCAGCCGTATGCACCAGCAGTCGAATCGCCAATTGCAGGAACGTCTCACCTCGCTGCCGATCGCGGACGTCATCGCGATGGCCGCGCGTTTCTTCACGCGCCGCAGCGGTGTGTACGCAACGTTCATCGAGAAGCAGGGGCCGTCGCACCTCGTCCTGCGAGGGCAGGGTGGCGAAGAGCTGGTGATCGCAGCGCGCGTGACCGACGCGGGTACGTCGGTGTCCGGATCGACGTACATGTTCGATCAGCAGGTGGCCCGCTTTCTCGACTCGTTGCCGCCGGCGCCTGCGGTGTCGGCAGCTGCGCCTGCGGCCGACGTCGCTGCCCTGCCGGAGGGCGTGGCATGACGGTCAGCACCACGCATTTTGTAAATTCGCTGCGCGTACGTCCGGAAATCGTGCGGCTCGCGAGTGATCAGGCGCCTGTGCTGTGGACGGTGCGCGTGCAGGCGGCCGAAGTGTGGGATTCGGTACGGGTTGAAGCCACACCGGAAACGCGCGTGCGAGACGTGAAGCAAGCGGCCATGGCGCTGTTGCTTCCGGACGTCGACCAGATCGACAGCTTCATGGTCAAGCTGCACGGGGCCGAAGTGACGAATGAATCGCAGTCGCTGCAGTCGGCAGGGGCGCGCGACGCATCGACCCTGTTCGTGACGGGACGTCGTCGTCGGCCGGTCCGGTGAGCGAACGGTCGCCTGAGTCGCTGATCGCGGCCGTCCAACGGCTGCGTGGTGAGATTGCGAAGCGCATTGTGGGGCAGGATGCGGTGGTCGATGAGATTCTGATGGCGTTGGTGGCCGGCGGGCATGCCTTGCTGGTGGGCGTGCCGGGTCTGGCGAAGACGCTGATGATCAAGTCGCTGTCCGATGCGATGCAGCTCGAGTTCCGTCGTATTCAGTTTACGCCCGATCTCGTGCCGAGCGACATCACCGGCACCGAGATTCTCGAGGAGAGCGGCGGTGGTTCACGCGCGTTCCGTTTCGTGCACGGTCCGGTGTTCGCGAACATCGTGCTGGCCGACGAGATCAACCGCGCGCCGCCGCGTACGCAGGCCGCGCTGCTGGAAGCGATGCAGGAGCACAGCGTGACCGCCGCCGGCAAGACCATGAAGCTGCCGGAGCCGTTCTTCGTGCTCGCCACGCAGAATCCGATCGAACAGGAAGGCACGTATCCGCTGCCGGAAGCGCAGCTGGATCGATTCCTGTTCGACATCCGTGTGGGCTATCCCACGGAAGCCGACGAGATCTCGATTCTGCGCACGACGACGGGCAAGCGCGGCGCGCCCATCGAAGCGGTGTTCTCGGCGGGCGACGCGTTGGCCCTGCAGCGGCTCGTGCGCGAATTGCCGTGCAGTGAGCTGGTGCTCACTTATGCGGCGAAACTCGTACGGGCGACGCGCCCGCAGGAAACCTCGGCGCCAAATATCGTGCGACAGTATGTGCGCTGGGGTGCCGGACCGCGTGCCGGGCAGGCGCTGATTCTCGGGGCGAAGGCATGCGCGTTGCTGGCTGGTCGCGCGGCCGTCTCGCCGGCCGACATCCGGCGCGTCGCCATGCCGGTGCTGCGTCATCGCATTCTGCCGAACTTCGCGGCCGAGGCGGACGGTGTGTCGGCGGAACCGATCATCGAGGCGCTGTTGTCGCACGTGGCAGCGCCAGGCAGCGCGCTGCCGGCCTGATCGCGCGGTAACCGATGAGCGCGGATTACGGGCCGCTGCTCGATGCCCTGCGTGGCGTGCGCTGGCCGGCCCGCCGTGCCGTCGCCGCCGCGCCGTCGGGCGCGCACCGCTCGCGGCAGCGCGGAACGGCGGGTGAGTTCACGGAGTATCGCCTGTATCGACAGGGCGACGATCCGCGCGCGCTCGACTGGAAGCTGCTGGCGCGCAGCGATCGCGCCTTCGTGCGGTTGAGCGATGACCGCGCGTTGTTGCCCACATGGATCGTGCTCGACGGGAGTGCCAGTATGGACTTCCCCGAGGGAGCCGGGATGAGCAAATGGCGGATGGCGTGTGCGGTCGCGGTGGGCCTCGCGGCGGTGGCGCACGCATCGGGTGATCCGGTGGGCGTGCTGGCGCTGCATGCCGACGGCGTGTTGCGCATGCCACCGCGTACGCGACGCGGCACGGTGCGCGAAATCGCCCGATCCCTCGATGCCGTGCGAGCCGGCGGCACCAGTGCGTTGGCGACGGCGCTCATGCAGATCCCCGTGACCGCGCGCTGCGTGCTCGTGACCGACTGTCTCGGCGATCATGCGGCCACGATCAAGAACGCGTCGGTGCTCGCGGCCGGCGGTGCCATGCTGGAGTGCGTGCATATCGTGGCGCGCGAGGAGCTTACGCTGCCCGAGGGGATTTTCCGCGCGCAGGATCCGGAAGATGCTGCGGTGTGGCGTGTCACGAGCCCCAACGTGCGGAGCGGCTATGCGTCGCGCTTCGACGCCTTCCGCGCGCAGGTGCGCGACCAGTGGCGCGCGCTTGGCGCGGGCTACACCGAAGTGTCGACCGATGTGGCGCCGGCGCGTGCCGTGCGCGCGGTCGTGGCGGGGCTGGCGCTATGATCGGCTTCGCTGCGCCCTGGATTTTCGGCGTCGCACTGGCCGCTGCGCTGACGATCACCGCGCTGCACTTCCTCTCGGTGCGACAGCCGCGCGTGCTGATGCTGCCGACGGCGCGCTTCGTTCCGGAACGCGATGCGCGCGCGGTCGCACGTCAGGCCAAGCCCAGTGACCTGCCGCTGTTGCTGCTGCGTGTCATTGCGTTGCTCGCGGCGGGATCGGCGCTGGCGGGCGCGCGATGCGCTGCGCGGGGGGCGAGCACGTCGTCGCTGATCGTGATCGATGCGTCGTCGCGCGCCGATTCTGTGGCGCTGCTGTCGCGTGCGATGGGTGCGGCGACGATCGATCGCGTGGCCGAGGCCGACCCGCCGGTCGTGCTCTGGGTGCCCGGCGTCGCGAACGATCCCGGTGTCGCGATCGCGGCCGCGATCCGCGAATCGGCGCGCTTGGCACAGGCCAATCCGTCGCTGGCCTCGTTGTCACTGACCGTGTTGATGCCGGAGATGGTGCGTTCGCGGCGCGGCTGGGATGCCTGGCGCGACCAATGGCCGGCGGGTATTCGCGTGGTGCGTCCCGCGCTGGCCGGCGCGAACGATAGCAGCGCGTCGGCGGGGGCGGCCTTCGGACGCGTGCGTGTCGTGAGTGCCGCGACGACCGTGGGCAGCGATGTCGTCGCCGCCGCGTTCGCGTCGCGCGGTGCCAGCGACGCTGGCATGCCCGCGACGGATGTCGATGATGTGGTCGTGCATCGTGACTCGATTCGCGATGCAGCGAACGCGCGAACAAACGCGCGTGTGACGGTGCGCTGGCCGGTGGGGGGCGTGCCGGCGGGGTGGCGCGCGGCGCCGCCAGCGGACTCCGTGGGTGCCGTCGTGGCCGCGGGCATCGCGTTGGTCGCACCGTGGGTGCGTTCCGCGTTGCCGCCGGCGTTGTCGGACAGCGTGCGCGCGATCGCGTGGTGGAGCGACGGCGTAGCGGCTGCGGTAGAGCGGACGCGCGGGACGTCGTGTGTGCGCGAGGTGGCGATCACGGTAGCGCCGACCAGCGATCTGCTGCTCTCACCGGCGGCGGATGGCCTGTTGCGGGCGCTGCGGGCCCCATGCGGAGGGATCGGCGTGCCCGCGCCGAATGAGCCATCGGGTGCGCCGGGTGCTACGGCCGATGCAGCGACCGCGGCCATGCAGGCATCGGCGACTCGCTTCCGTGCGCTCGACGTGGCCACGCGTACCACGCAACCGGCATGGCTGGCGACGGCACTGCTGGTGGTGGCCTTGGTGGCATTGCTGGCTGAACATCTGGTTCGACGCGACTCGGCAGGCGCGGCCGCATCATGAGCGAGACGACGCTGCTGTCCGTCGTCCGCGGCGTACGTCGCGTGCTGACGCGCGTGGTATTCGCGCGCGCCACGTTGCTGGCACTCGGCATCGTTTTCTCGGCGTGGCTGGTCGCCGACGGCGTGGGCCTGGCACGCGGCGGTGCGCCACTCGGCACGGAGCGTCGTGCAATACTGGCGTTCGCCGTGGCGTTGGGCGTAGCACTCGCGGTAGGCGGGGTGCTCGCGGTGCGTCGTACACGCGGCATCACCGACGTACGCGCGGCGCTGTGGCTCGAAGAGCGCGGCGCTGGCGTCGGGACCGCGAGTTTTGCGTTGGTGACGTTGGTCGAGGCGCTGATCGGACGACAGACCTCGGGTGCCGATGCATCGCGCGTTGACCTGTCAGCGCGGGAGATCTCCGAGAATCCGCTGCTCCAGGCGTCGGCGCGCGCGGTGGTGGCGCGAACCGATGTGCCGCGCGCGTTGCGGCGCACGGCGAGAAATCAGTTGCTCGGCCCCGCGCTGTTTGCCGGAGGTGCGCTCGCGGTGCTCGTGCTGGGTGCGTTGGTCCGCTCGTCGGGCAGCGGCACGGCGAGTTCGCTGCTGCGGGCCGTGACCGGCGATATGGCGATGGCGACGCCTATTCCCCCGCTGGGAGCATGGACCGTGCGGGTCGATGCGCCCGCGTACACGCGCCGCGCGCCCCAACTGTTGGGCGACGCGCAGAACGTGGCGGCGGTCAGTGGCAGTACGGTGCAGCTGCGCGGCACCGGCCCGGTGCCGGAGCAGGTGATCGAGCGCATGGTGGGTGCCGCCGCCGATACACTCGCGGCCGCGCGTCGCCAGCGGGCGCTGTTGCCCACCGTGACGGGCGACGGATGGGAAGTGCGCACGGTGGCCACCGATGGGCCGGTCACGCTGCAGCTCGACCGCGGCGGTCGGTCCCGTTTGCTGGTGGTGGAAGGGCGGGCCGATTCGATTCCGATGGTGTCGCTGCTGCAGCCGGCGCGCGACAGCGTGTTTCGCACGCCGGAAGGGTCGCTGGCTCTCGTTGCCTCGGTTCGCGACGACATCGGACTCGCGAACGCCCGCTTCGAACTCATCGTGAGTTCGGGCGACGGCGAACGCTTCACCGCGCGCACGGTACAGATGGGTGCACGCACGTATGCCGGCGAGAGGGCGGGCACGATCCGCGCGACGATGGACATCGCCGCACTCAAGTTGGTCGCGGGCGACATCGTGCACCTGCGGGCGATTGCGCGCGACGCGCATCCGGCCTCGAACCGCGAGTTCGGCAGCAGCGAGACGCGCTCATTCCGCATTGCACGCGTGGCGGAGTACGACTCGGTGGCCGTCGAGCCCGCGCCGCCGCCGGAGGTGGACAAGTCGCTGCTGAGTCAGCGCATGCTGTTGATGCTCACCGAAAAGCTCGAGAAGCAGCGGCCGACGCTGGAACGTAAGACGCTCCTGAGCGAGTCGACGAAGATCGCGCGCGATCAGGCGCGACTGCGTCAGGCGGTCGGTGACGTGGTGTTTCAGCGACTGAGCGGCGACGTGAGCGGCGAGCACGCGCACTCTGCCGGCGACGGGCATGATCACGGCGTCGAGCAGCAGCAGGGCAAGCTCGCGCTGACCGGCGGCAATGCCGGCGGCGTGCTCGAGGAGGGCGACGACTCGCCGGTCATCGCGATCAACCAGCCGCTTTTGGAAGCGTACAACGCGATGTGGGACGCCGGGCGTGAACTCGAGCAGGGCGACCCCAAGGCGGCGATTCCGCATATGCGGCTCGCGCTGGCCGCCATCGAACGGGCGCGTTCCGCCGAGCGACTGTATCTACGCGGCAAACCACCCACGGTGATCATCGACATTGCCAAAGTGCGACTCGCGGGCAAGGACACGGGCGTGACGAATCTCCGTCGGGCGCGCGAAGCCCTTCCGCCGCGTGAGGCGCGCCGTGCGGTGCGACTGGTCGCTGCCGCGCAGCTGGTGGTGAGCGATGCATCGGCGGCGCGCGATTCGCTCGCGGTGCTGCGCGTGGATGCGCTGGGCGATTCGCCGGCGTTCGCGGCGGCCGTAGGCGATATTCTCGAGGTGCTCGCCCGCGAGGGCGATGTCACGGCGGCCTTCGTTCGTGCCCGACGCGTGCTGGGCGGCGTCGTTCGCACCGAGGCCGGTGCGTGGTCGCGCGGTGTGCCGCGATGAACGACGCGTCCGCGATGGAGCCGTTCGTATTCGCTACGGCCCAGTACGAATCGGGCGACTGGGATTCGGCGCCGATGCTGCCGGCCAACGTGATCGACTCGATCGCGCGCTATACATCGCTTCCGGTACGGCCGCAGGGCGTCACGGTGCCGTTGTCGTCCGAGGCGGTGTTCGCGTACCCGCTGCTCTTTCTCACCGGGCACCTGCCGGTACGCTTCACCACGCGCGAGGCGGATGTGCTGCGCAAGTATCTCGTGCGCGGCGGATTGCTGTTCGTGGACGATCACAACCACGATGTCGACGGTGCCTTTCACAAGACCGTGCGCGAAGAGATTCGTCGCGTGGCGGGCCCGCTCGCGCCGCTGCCGAACACGCACGAGTTGTATCGCAGCTACTTCGTGTTCGAGAATGGACCGCCCACCACGTCGCACGAGATGAACGGGTGGGGTGACAATCTCGTGCACGAGCAGCTCGATGCGGTGCTGCGCGAAGGCCGCATTTCCGTGCTCTACAGCAGCATTCTCCGCCTGCAGGCATGAACACAGGCATCGCAGCCGACGCATTTATTCAAATCGATTGACATCGCCGACTGATCAGCGCGGTGAGGATCTCGTCGTTGGGAGTAAGATCAACGTTTGGCGGTATGGTGATGATGCATCTCCGGCCAACCGGCGTGATGCCCGCCGTGCCCCCCTTCATGACCTTCCGCGTCGTGATCACCGTCGGTCGCAAACACCGTGTGATCATCCGCAGTGTGTTTTGCTCCGTCGCCATCATTGCCTTTATCAGCATCTCCGTGAACAGCATCGCTGGAGACATGATCATGCTTTTCGTCATGCGCACCGATCGGATGCTTTTTCAGGAATTCCTGGTAGTCGCTGAATTCACCTGTCTGAATCAGGCTCGACCAACGATCGTTAATTTCGTTCAACGCCAGTGTGTCGATCGCAAAATGGTCCTGCGTATGAGCGAGATCGGCATCCCAGCTTCGCACTGTCGCGACGACTTTCGAGGCAAAGTTCCAACCGTCAATATGTCGAACCGGATTCACATCAACACCGACGGAGGCGGCATTCATTTCGACGCTTCCACCGACAAAGCCGGCAAGCTTGCGACCATAACCAACAGCAACCGTTACACTTCCATTTGCATTTCCCGGCTGGATAAAGACTGGAATATCAACTTCTGCACCAGCCACTTTCAGGCGAACCGCTTTCCCTTGAGTGACACCGAGCAGCTCCGCTGTTGCTGACGACATCAAGGCAACATTTCCCCAAGTCAATTTTGTTACCGGATCAGGCAATTCCTGCAGCCAGCCGTTGTTTGCAAACCGCCCGTCATACAAAGCATGGCCAGGAGTGAAAACCAACTCCAATTCGCCGTTGCTCACTTTTTCAGGAGCCTTCCAGCCGTCACTCGCTTCAACCGTTGGAGCCGATGCACTGTACCTGAACATCAACAGGCTTCGACTGACTCTTCTCCACGAAACCGCTTTGAACCGCCAACTCCCAGTTGAACGGTTTGCCGACAGCCTTCGTGGAGACATTCTTCACAAGCGACATGCCGTCAGTCACTTTTTCGCCGGCAAGCATCGTCAAAACTTCAGCAGCCGACTTTGAATCAAACAACGGCAAAATAAGGGGTTGAGCAATGCAGTACGAGCCATCGCGGGCAATCGCATCACCCCAGACCTCAAGCGGGTGAGCCGAATTCAAATGCCACTGACAGAAGTTCGCCGTCTCATCCCGGTACATGCCCAATTGAATCGCGGACTTCAATCCCTTCATCAGCGAAACGAATCCAAGTTCCGCTGGCGCGTCGTAAGCGGGATTGCACTCAATCACCATCAACGAGCTGATTTCACCCGACTTCATTTTGGCAGACAGATCCGAGATCGATTCCAGCGAAGTCGGTCGCTCGCCCTGCGGGTCGTCGAGATACGAGACCGTCTTGCCATTATTTCCAAGATCAGCGTTCAGCTTTGCAACTGCAGCGTGAACTTCCGGCGGCTGTTTCGCACCAGCCACAACCAGACCGCTTCCTTTATGATCCGAAAGATCTTTCGCGATCATGCCAGCCGTTTTTCGTAGATGCCTGACCCGGTTTCACCCGAGCCCGCCACTGCTTTCGATAACGCTGCAACGAACCCGGCGATGTCGCGGCTTCGTATTGGCCAGCGGTGATCGGCGTTGGTTCCTGTTACAGAAAAATTACTCTCCAGCACATACGTTCGGCTCATCTTGCCCTGATCAGCATCGCGAGCGACCGTCCAACCACGAGTATTGGCTGTTGATTGCGAATCACCATAGAGCGGGTCCGCATCCAAGCAGACGACGATTTCGGCCTGAGCATAATCGCGAGATGCGACAACCGGTTTGCCAAACGCTTTTTGCAAACCAATCCGCTCATTGTCCTCAGAGACTGATTCATACTCGAACCACTGAGCATCACTGAACTTCTTCAGGAACGCTTCCTTGGCCGCCTTTCGACTGGGCGAAGTCGAAGGCGCTGCCAGCACGGCAAAACCCTTGCCATTTGGGCTGGCCCATTTGTCTTTAAGGCCGTCAAACCACTTCGAGAAACCTTCCCATGTCTCTTCACCCGAACCGGCAATGATACCACGACTGCGATCGGGGTCGTAAAGCTGCAGAATGCAGCCTTGTGAATAAACATCTGATGCACCCAATGAAAGCGGGTGCTCCGGATTGCCATCCAGCTTAATCGGACGACCGTCAAAACTGGTTGCAACCAGTGGCCGCACCCCGCCTGCCCATTCGAATGTCGTGGCGAACTGCTGCGTTTCGCCCGGCACACGATTTTGCGGGCGAAACGCAAAAGGAGTGATCTTTTCGTTTTCGAAACGACAGCCGGCCAAGCCGCTCAGCGACAGCGATGCACCCATCAACTGCAACCAGCGACGGCGCGACACGCCCTCAGGAAATTTCTCTGCGGTCTCGCCAAACTCATGCTGCAATTGCTGCAAAAACTCGGGCGTTTGCTCAAGCTCGCCAGACTGCGCGAAAAGTCTTGCCGCTCTCGTCTTTTTTTGTCGAAGTGTTCATCGATGACATGTAGAACAATTCACTTGTGGATTAATATTGTTGTCTTCGCGCAATCGTTTGCCGTATGCAACCGGATCAACGCCTTCCGGGTGTTCCCAATCAAGCTGCGTGACCTTGTCGACCGGCCGCAGATTCGCCTCAGGATTGCGATGGCAATCGAGACACCATTTCATGCTTAGTGGCTCGTGCTGATAGACAACTTCCATCTTGTCGATTCGACCGTGGCACGAAACACAACTCACTCCGCTGTTCACATGAGCGCGCGTGATTGAAATAGACAAAGTCGGGCAAGTCGCGAACTCGCAGCCACTCAACCGGATCACCGGTCTTCAAGCTGACGCGAACCGGTTCCAGTTTTTTGCTGTCCAAATGAACGGCAGCCAGTGTCGCACCTTCCTTTACCAACGAGCCGCCGTGACAATTGCCACAGGTTGCGGTCGGAGGAATGGCCGCGTGCCCTGCTTTATCCACTGTGTTATGACAGTAGCGACAGTCGAGCTTTAACTCGCCTGCGTGCAGTTTATGACTGAACGGAACTGGCTGCTCAGGCTGATGACCAACGTTGATCACTCGAGGATGAGTCGCAAAAAAGCCGATTGTGGCCACATAACCACCAACCGCTAACAGGCCGATCAAGCCCATCACGATGGCCTTGTTAATCCAGCCGGGAAATTGAAAATTGCTCATTATTTCAGTCGAGAATCTGCAGACGCTAACTACCGCTGTTACCAGACGTTGCGGAAATCAATATATGGCACAAATCGCACACCGTCGACGTGCTAAACGTCGCACACCTTTGGGGGGTGTGTGAAATTAATCAATTCAACCATTTGAGAAGTAAACTCATCGTCAGTTCGCGACACTGCGTTTCGTCAGTCACACCAAAACGTCAAGTGCTGGAAGCCACACGACAACATTTGCTATGATTAGCCGCCATGCAGATTCTTATCACAACCCCCACGCTTGCCGATGTTCACTCTGGCAACAATGTTCACACCGGCAACATCGTAACCTCTTCGCGATGGGAGGCGATGTTGTGAAAGCTTGGTCATCGGGTGCAGGTCGCAACCAGCTTTGATTCGCAACAGTGCGATTTGTTGATTGTTCTGCACGCAGGCCGCGGTGCGGAATCGGTCGCACGATTTCGCCAACATTATCCAGACCTTCCCATTGTGCTGGTGCTAACCGGTACGGACCTGTACCGGGACATTCACAACAACCGCGACGCCAGACGCTCAATGGAAATTGCCGATCGATTGGTGGTTCTTCAGGAACATGGCATTCATTCTCTGCCGGAAGAGGTCAAGGAAAAATCGCGAGTCATTTACCAATCGGTGCCGACACCCCAAAGCATCGAACCGCCATTGAATTCAGTCTTCGAGGTTTGCGTTGTCGGCCATCTGCGCGATGTAAAAGATCCTCATGCGGGACATCTGGGAGAAGACCTCGAACAGACGGGTGAGCTGCTTCGGCGGGAGCGGCCCGAACCGTAGGACCCAGGCGACAGCTCGCGTCCGCGGTGGAGGTAGGTGGCCAGCGCCAGGTAGAAGATCGCGACCTTCAGCATCGCCTTCGCGGTGATCCCGAGCAGCCCGGGCACCGCCGACCCGATGGTCGACCCCAGGTCGACGCTGGCAGCCCGCGCGCCCTCCTTCAGGCTCGTGAGCAGCGCGTCCACGCCGCCTGCC
>CAWJMR010000036.1:0-18933 GCA_963843965.1 uncultured Gemmatimonadaceae bacterium | reverse complement strand
CCAATACAGCAGGAGAAAAACTAGCGACTCCACCCACGAAATCCGACAGGCTGGGGGGAGTTATGGGTGGAGTCGTGCGCATCGCCCTCGCCGACCGTCTCGCCGGAGTCACGCCATGACCCTCCTCACCGCCCCGCAGCGCGCCGCGCTGGAGCAGGCGCTAGCGATGCATGTACCCGGCGACGACCTGCCGTCGTGCGACCCCGGCTTTGACTTCGGCGCATGGCAGGAGCGTCAGGGTGCCGTCGAAGAGGCGCTTCGGTCAATCTGTGGCACGCCGGCCGGTCGGTATGCCTCGAGGGACGACCTGTGCCGCGTCCTCCTCGCCGCCGACGACCGGCTGCGCGCAGCGGTGGATGGCGCGCACTTCGGCGGGATCAAGTGGGCCGCTGAATTCGTGCGATGGCAGGCCAACGAAGCCGAAGAGCGAGGTGATAACGCCACGTTTGAGACGTTGCGCAGCAGCGCCGATTGGCTCGACCGTGTCGATGAGGAGAGCTCCGCCGTCCGCGCACTGGCCGCCGAGACGCAGGACGTCGAGACGTTCCCGAAACTGGCTTCGGGAACCCCGCCAGAGGTGGTCCGAGTCGCGGAGCACAATGGTGACGTGATCCGCGTGATGCGGGCGCTGCTGTCGCAGGCCCCGGCGGTCGTGCTGTCGTTCTTCGTTGACGACGAGCCAGAGACCCTTGACGCGACAATGGCCGACGCGGTCTTCACCGACGCGACCGCTGTTCAGGCACTAGCCGAGGGACTGGCCGCGCACGCCGCGTGGCTTCGCGCCGAGGCCCGCCCATGACCACGCCTGACGTTTGGACAGTGCGGCTCCGCGCCCTCCTCTCGCGCATGGTGGTGGTGCCATGACCCGCCGCACCGAGTACGCCATCATCGCCCTCGTCGTCGCGCTCTGCGCCTACGGACTGTACCGCCTCACGGTTCGCACGCCGGATCCACTCGACCGCGCTGGACCAGATGCCGTCTACGAGCGGGAGCGGGGACGATGACCCGCCGTCGCTGAGATGGTCAAGGCGTGGCGTCTCCACCGTGGCCTGTCCCTCGCCGAACTGGCCCGACGCTCCGGCGTCGCCAAGCAGACCCTGTTCAACATCGAGCACGGGCGGCACCACCCCGCGCTCCCGACACTTACGGCCGTCGCGACCGCGATGGGCCTTACCTGTTCCGTGGTCTTTGAGGTGATCGAATGACCTGGCCGAACCCGAAGGGGCGTCGCCTCGTCGCGCCAACTGACGCGATGTGTGTCTCGAGCAAGCTCCCCCGCCCGATCGTTGCCGCGATGGATCGCTACGCCGTCCACGCGAACCTGACCCGCAGCGCCGTCATGGCGGAAGTGCTCACGCTGGCTTTTCAGGAGCACGTCGATGACCGCTGACAACCTCCGCCAACTGCGGGAACTTTTGAAAGCCCGCGCGACTCTCGCGCTCCTGCCGCACCGGGCGGAGACGGCCATTCGCGCTGGCTGTGGCGCGATGCTGGCGAGCGATGAGACCCCGCCGCGGGTCCGGCCTGCCGCGCGCGCGATTGGGGAGTGCTTGTCGGGTGGCGCGCGCTGTCAGACGTCGCACGTGGACATGGTGCTCACGTACATGGCGACGATCCGTCGAGCGGCGTGATGTTGCGCGTTGCCGCTCGCGGTGCTTTCGTACACATCCACGGTCTACCGCGTTCTACTGTGCGCGGGTGGGCCACCAACGACGACGCCCGGCCACTCCGTCAAGAATGGGCCGGGCGCGTCGATCCACACAACACGAGGAAAGCTGCGATGCCGCAGGCCCGAACACAAGTAGGGCGCCGATGAAAGGCGCCACCGACTATCGACGCGCGGTCAGCGGCCAGATCCGCACCGTTCGCGCCGCATGGCCTGACACGCTCGAGTGCGCGCGCTGTCACAATACCATCGCGAAGACTGACGCCCACGTGGATCACTACCCAATCCCGCTGGCCGTGCTCATTCGCGCCTTCTTGGATCTCGCGACGCTCAAGATCGTGGACGCGAGCCGTGAGGCATGGCGCGATTACCACCAGCGGGAAGCGATGCTCGCACCGTCGTGCGCGTCGTGCAACATCGCTGCCAACGCTCGTGGCGTCCCGTGGGCGCAGCGCCGGCGGACCACATGGTGACGCCGGCCGGATGGGTCTACGAGCACGGCCACCGGTTCACGAAGCATGAGCAGCGCCGCGTGTTGGATGCGGTCGGGTCCTATGCGTACCAGTGGGGGCTCCGCGCCGTCTCGCCGTTTCATGACGTCAAGCGCGCGGTACACTCCCGGCACACGGAGTCCGGCTTCGACGGGTGGGAGCTGCTGTACGCCGAACTCAAGCCAGCGCGGCAGCTCGTGAAGGACTTGGCCGATGTAAAGGGTGGGCACTTCCTCACGACATGGTTCGCGCTCCGCGATGCGGGCTTCCGTCCGATCGTGGAAGGGCAGGATGCGCGTTGGGCGTTCCTCGTGGGCTCAGTGCCGTTGGACTTCGAGCACAACGTCGAGACGCTCCCGACGCGCCGAGGGATTGCGGCCATCAGTCGGTGGACCTGGTGCAGAGGATGTGATCACGAACTCGCGTGCACTCGGCAGGGCTGGTGCGAGTCGTGCGCGCTGGCGCCGGTCGCATTCTCCGCTGACGATGTGCGGCCGATCGGTGCGCCGTTGGGGTATGTGCCGGAGGCGACGCTCTAATGCGCCTGAAGCCACAAGGCCCAATTGCCATTGACCAAGAAGACGCGCATGTGCTGACCTCTTACTCGTGGAGCCGAGACTGCGCAGGCTATGCTCGGACCAACGAGTCGTGGGTGTCCGCTCGCAATGGCGGGCGGGGAGGTCGGCGCGTCCTGAGGCTGCACCGCCTGATCATGGGTGCGGAAGATGGCGAATTCGTAGATCACATGAACGGCGACATTTTGGATAACCGCCGCTGCAATCTTCGGGTGTGCACTGCGCTTGAGAATTCACGAAACATGCGAGCAAAGGGCGTGCAATCCCGGTACAAAGGCGTTTGCCGTGGGAAGGGCTCAGATAGATGGATTTCGCGGATTCGTTTCGGTGGCAAGCAGTACCACCTTGGCACGTTTGATTCAGAACGGAGTGCCGCGTTGGCGTATGACGCTGAGGCGTCGCGGCAGTTCGGCGCTTTTGCTCGGCTGAACTTTGCCGGGGGTGTAGCGTGATGCCTTCACCACGTCCGCAGGACCCCGTTGCCACGGTCATGTCTGCGCTGGGCACGGCGGGCAAGGTCACGAAGCAGGGCGACGGGTGGGTCGCCTGCTGCCCAAGCCACGAAGATACGCGGCACTCGCTCTCGATCGGCACTGGCCGCGATGGCCGCGCACTCCTCACGTGTCATGCCGGTTGCTCGCTCGAGTCGATCGTGTCGGCGCTCCGGCTGACGCAGCAGGACTTGTTCCCGCCGAGTGAAGCCAAGAAGCCGGCCGACAGCATCACCGACATCTACGAGTACCGGGACGAGTCAGGCCGGATCGTCTACGAAGTCTGCCGCTACTTCCCGAAGAACTTTCGGCAGCGCGTCCCGCAGCAGGGCGGCGGCTACACGTGGAAGATGGACGGCGTCCCGCGCATCTGGTTCCGGTTGCCGGAGCTGCTGTCGGGGCTCAAGGGCGGGAAGGTCTGCTTCATCTGCGAGGGCGAAAAGGACGCCAACGCGCTGGCGGCGCTCGGCCTCACGGCCACGTCACTCGCCGGCGGCGCTGCGTTCACCAGCTCGAAGCATTTCCCAAGCGTCGCCATCGAGCATTTCCGCAACGCCAAGGTCGTCCTGCTGCCGGACAACGATGAGCCGGGACGCCAGCACATGGCGCGGATCGCGGAGCGGCTGGCACCGATCGCCTCGTGGGTGCGCACCGTCGCGTTGCCTGGCGTGGCCGAGAAAGGGGACGTGTCCGACTGGCTTGATGGTGGCGGAACAGTTGCGGCGCTGAAAGACTTGGTCGCAGGGGTGGCGGTCGCGGTGACGCCTGCCTCCGTGCCTGACGAGGCGCCGCCAGAGGATCACGGTGATGGGGATGATCGGCCCTTTGAGGGTGCCGATGCGACCGCCTACCCGCGCACGCACTTCGGGAACCGGGACCGGTTTGTGGATCGGATGCGGGATTCGATGCGCTACGTGGCGGCGCTCAAGCAGTGGTATCGGTGGGACGGGCAGCGGTTCGCGCCGGACGAGACGCTGGCGGCGGACCGCGAAGCGCAAGCCGTGATCCGGTCTTTGCGCGACGAGGCGGCGGCGGTCGTCAACGAGACGCAGCGATCCTACCTGTTCAAGTGGGCGGCCAAGTGTGCCACGGCTGGCGCGGTCGATCAGATCCTGACGCTGGCGAAGTCAGACCCGGCGCTGGCCCGGTCGCCCAACGACTTCGATCGTGACCTGGATGCGCTCAACGTGCAGAACGGCGTGATCGACCTGCGGACGGGCATCTTGCGACCGCACCGCCGCGCCGATGATTGCACGAAGCTGGCGCCGGTGACCTACGATCCAACGGCGGCGTGCCCGAAGTGGGAAGCGTTCCTCCGGCGCGTGGTGCCTGACGCCACGGTGCGCGACATGCTGCGCATCGCGGTCGGCTACTCCCTCACGGGGCACATTCGGGAAGAATGCCTGTTCCTGCTGTGGGGCACGGGGCGGAACGGCAAGGGCACGTTCTTCGAGACGCTGCGGCTGGTCGCTGGCGACTACGCCGTGCAGTCCGAGTTTGACACGTTCCTCGAGAGCGGAGCGCCGGCTGGCGGTGGGACGGCGCGCGGGGACCTGGCGCGGCTGCAAGGCTCGCGGTTCGTCACGACGTCCGAGGCCGGCGAAGGCAAGCGGATGAACGAAGCGATGCTCAAGGCGATCACGGGTGGCGACACGATCACGGCCCGGCAGCTCTACGCCAAGGAAGTCGAGTTCAAGCCACAGTTCACGCTTTGGATGGCGGCGAATCATCGCCCGGTGATCAAGGGTGGGGACGATGGCATCTGGTCACGGATGCGGCTGGTGCCGTTCACCGTGCGGATTCCTGACGAGGAGATCGACCGGACCCTGAAAGACGCACTGCGGGCCGAGTTGCCCGGCATCCTCGCGTGGGCCGTCTCAGGCGCGATCTCATGGTATCGGGACGGGTTGCCTATCCCGGACGCTGTGAAGGCCGCCACGGGCTCCTACCGCGAAGAGAGTGACGTGTTGGGAGAGTTCATCGAGGATCGCTGCACGGTCGATGCGACCGCCAAGTGCCAGGCGAGCGACGTCTACAAAGCCTACAAACAGTGGGTCTCGGCGCGCGGCGACAGCGAGGTCAGCAGCACCGCGTTTGGACGGAAGCTGACCGATCGCGGCTTCTCGGTGGTGAAGATCGGCGGGCTGAAATACCGCGTCGGACTGTCCGTAACCACCAAAGAGGAGCTGAGCCTGTGACGAAGCGCCTTCAACTGTCCTCTGTCCTGCCCACTGTCATGGCAAACTGTCATGGCTTTCAATCTCATTGGCTTCAACAGCTTACAGGACTCTTCTTCTTCTCTAGGACAGTTAGGACAGTAGGTCATAAGAGCACTATCGGGGGAAGTGTGTTTAGGAAAAACTCTCGGAAAGCAACTGTCCAACTGTCAACCGTCCTGCTGGCGGGTTGGGCGTGATGATGCCCCTCCTCGCCACGATCGCGAAGAACCAGCGGGCGCCGAAGCTGGCGCTCCCGGTCGTCGTCCTCCTGGTCGAGCAGGGCCTGTTGACGCGCGACTTCCAGCGGGTAAAGCTGCTCACCATTGCCACGATGACGGGAACCAGTAGACAGCACGCCTGCACGGTGCTGCGCTGGCTGACCCGGAACCACTACCTCGAGCGACGCGACGAGCCCTTCGTCGGCGCGCTCTACCGATTGACGGAGGGGACACGATGAGGATCATTCTCACGACGGCGGAGAAGGCGGAGATTGAGGAGGCGCTCTCATGGTCAGAGAGCGCGATCTTCCCGAGTGAGGTCGCGCTGCGGTTGCTCCCCGGACTGAAGTCGTATGGGTCGTTCTACGATGGAGCGTGGCTGGAAGCGATACTGGCGCACGCCGAGGTGGAGGAGGCAGCGAAGGAAACTGTCACGATGCAGGTCGTGGACGGCGTCGGCAATGTGCTGCAGGAGTCAGAAGCGCCGCGACGGCCGTCGCCAGTCGTCACCCGCTATCCGATCGACGCGCTGCCGGTCATGCACCGGATGCAGAACGGGATCGAGTTCTGGCTGCGATCAGACGCCCCGATCCCGCATGCTGAAGCGATCGAGGTCGTCGAGACGGGCAGCACGATCTCCATGCGGTATGTGCTGCCGCCGGTGGGCCACACCGTGCAGCGCATCGGCATCCCCCTCGACTACGACACGCCTGGGCCAGCGAGCATCATCGTTCTTCCCTCGCTCACGATCTCATGACCGCAAAAAAGAAGGCCGTGAAGCCGAAGAAGATTCTCCTCCTGAAGCCGGACGGCACCTCGGCTGCGCCACCTACGGAAGAACCAGTAAAGTCAGGGAAGAAGTCAGGAAATGTGCCAGGCGGTTTTACGGGCGCAGATGACCCGAGGCGGGCTCGTGGACCTGCGAAGGGCGCTCCGAATGCCGGCCGACCACCGGACGAGTTCAAGGCGATGATGCGGTCACTGGCGAGCCGGGACGACCACCTTGCGCGGCTGCGCGAGATCCTGGGTGGTCGCATCCCGGTGACGATCAACGGCGAGACGGCGATGGTGCCCGTCGATTCGGACACCTACCTCAAGGCGCTGGCCTTTGCCACCGACCGCGGCTACGGCAAGGCGCAGCAGCACGTGGACGTGACCAGCGCGGGCGCGTCGATCAGCGACCTCTTGCGGAAGGGGCGTGAGCGCGTGGCAAAGCGTGACGCCTGACGAGAACGCAGCGCTGGCCGAGGCGATCAGCGATTTCTACGCCGATCCGCTCGGCTTTGTGCTGTTCGCGTTCCCGTGGGGCGAGCCTGGCACCGTCTTGGAGCGGGAGACCGGGCCGGACGAGTGGCACCTGCAGTTTCTCACGCGGCTTGGCGAGGAGGTGCGAGCGCGAGGGTTCAATGGGCACGATCCGGTCGACCCGATCCAGATGGCGACGGTCTCAGGCCACGGCGTCGGCAAGTCAGCACTCACGGCATGGCTGATCCTCTGGCTCATGTCCACGCGGCCCAACTGCAAGGGCACCGTGACCGCCTCGACTGCCCCACAGCTTGAGACGAAGACATGGCCCGAGCTGGCAAAGTGGCACAAGCTGTCGAGCGTCCGCGACTGGTTTGAGATGACGATGGGCCGTGGCTCGATGAAGATCGTGGCGGTCGAGAACCCGGAAGGCTGGCGCTGCACCGCGCAGACGGCGACGAAGGAGAACAGCGAGGCGTTCGCCGGACAGCACGCGGCAGACTCGACCAGCTTTTACATCTTCGACGAAGCCTCGGCCATCCCTGACGCCATCAGCGAAGTGGCAGAAGGCGGCCTCACGGACGGCGAGCCGTTCTACTTCCAGTTTGGGAACGGCACCCGCAACAGCGGCAAGTTCCACCGCCTGTTCCACAAGGAGCGGCACCGCTGGGTCACCTATCACGTCGACGCCAGGACGTGCAAGAAGCCGAACAAGACGCTCCACCAGAAGTGGATCGACGACTACGGCATTGACTCGGATTTCGTCAAGGTCCGCATTCTCGGCCAGTTCCCGAACCAGAGCAGTGAGCAGTTCATCGGACAGTCGCTGGTCGCGCAGGCGCGCATCCGTCCCGCGGTTGAAGACCGCCGCCAGCGGATGCTGATCGGCGTGGACGTGGCCCGCTTCGGCAACGACGCCTCGATCATCTGTCGCCGGCGTGGTCGTGATGCGCGCTCGTGGCCGTGGATCCGCATGGAAGGGCAGGACTTGGTCAAGGTCGCGAACCGCGTGGCCGCACTGGTCGCCGAGCATCGCAACCTGAACGATGACCCGGTGGTGTTCGTCGACGGCGCCGGCGTCGGGGGTGGCGTGGTGGATCTGCTGCGCGCGATGGGCATTGAGGTGTTCGAGGTGCAGCCAGGCGCCGCGGCAACGGACCCCGTGCGCTACGGCAACAAGCGCGTGGAGATGTGGGGCGACCTGAAAGACTGGCTGGTCGGCGGCTGCATCCCAGACACGCAGGCGCTCGAGGACGATCTGTGCGGGCCTGAGTATTTCTACAACATGAAGGGCCAGCAGTTTTTGGAGTCGAAGGACGACATGAAGGCGCGCGGGCTCGCCTCACCCGACGAAGCCGACGCGATTGCCTACACGTTCGCGTCACCGATCCCGCCGCGCTCCATGCAGGAGATGGATCGACCGGCAGTCGGCATGGCGACTACAGCCTACAAGCTCTTCGACTAGTCAACTACGACTTAACTTAAGCTACATCTAGCACGATATCGGGGCGTTCTTCGGAGCATCGGAGGACGCCCCGCATGTGTCTCGCCCCCAAGCTCACGCTCCCTGCTGCTCCGGCGCCTGCTCCAACGGCGCTGGATCGCGGTGTGCTCGCGGCGCGTGATCTCCAGAAGAAGCGGCAGCGACAGGCGGGCGGCTACAACGCGACGCTCTTGACCGGCACGATGCCGCAAGCGCCGTCCGCCCCGATGAAGACGCTGCTCGGCGCATGATCACGTCACCGACCGCGCTCCGCTCCCGCGTGATGCACACGCACAGCCAGCTCCTCAGCGAGCGGTCGAATTGGGATGCGCACTGGCGGGAGATCGCGGACTACTTCGCGCCGCGCCGCAGTCGGTTCCAGACGTCGGACCGCCAGCGTGCGGGCTCCAAGCGCAATGACAAGATCATCAACAACACGGGGACCGAAGCGGCGAAGACGTTGGCGTCCGGCATGATGGCCGGCCTCACGTCCCCCGCCCGCCCCTGGTTCCGCCTGACCACGCCGGACCCCGATCTCAACGAGATGGGCGACGTGAAGGGCTGGCTCTACGTGGTGGAGCAGCGGATGCGCGACGTCATTGCCCGCTCGAACATCTACAACACGCTGCCCGTCACGTATCACGAGCTGGGTGGGTTCGGCACCGGCTGCATGATCTTGGACGAAGATGACGAGTCGGTGGTGCGCGCGACGTCCCTCACCGTGGGGTCGTATGCGCTGGCGACGTCGCATCGTGGCGTGGTGGACACGCTGATCCGCGAGTTGTCGATGACGCCGCGGCAGATGGCGGCGCGCTTCGGGGAAGACTCGCTGAGCCTGAACACGAAGGCGGCGCTGGAGTCGCCGGCGCGGGCGGAAGCCTATCTGCCGGTGATCCACCTGATTGCCCCGAACCCGGACCATGCGCCGGGGCTGGTGTCGAAGGAGCGCAAGCCGTTCGTCTCCATCTATCTTGAGAAAGGGGGTGATGCGGACAAGGTGTTGAGCGTCGGCGGCTACGACTCGCTGCCGATCATGGCCCCGCGCTGGACGGTGCTGCAGGATGACGTCTACGGCGACTCGCCTGGCATGTCGGCGCTGGGCGATTGCCGCGCGCTGCAGAAGCTGGAAGACCGTAAGCTGCGCGTGATCGACAAGATCAGCGATCCGCCGATGGTGGGCTCGCAGGAACTCAAGATGAGCGGCGCCACGCTGTTGCCGGGCGGCATCACGTACCTGACTGGCGCGGCGGCACAGTTCGCGCCGGCGTACATCCCGAACCCGCAGGCCATCCCGGCGATCGCCGCGGAGATCGTGCAGCATGAACGCCGGATCAATGCGGCGTTCTTCGCCGACCTGTTCCTGATGCTCTCGCAGTCGGATCGTCGGCAGATCACGGCGCGGGAAGTCGAGGAGCGGCACGAAGAGAAGCTGCTGATGCTCGGCCCCGTGCTCGAGCGCCTGCACGACGAGCTGCTGAACCCGATCATTGATCGCGTCTTCGACATCATGTGGCGCCGCGGCCTGATCCCGACGCCGCCTGATGCGCTGCAGGGCATGGACATCCGGCCCGAATACATCTCGATCCTGGCGCAGGCGCAGCGTGCCGTGGCGGTTGGTGGCATCGAGCGCATGGCGACGTTCGCGGCGAACCTGGCGCAAGTGAACCCAGAGGCGCTGGACAAGATCGACTTTGATCAGTCGATCGACGAGTACGCGACCGCGCTCGGTGCGCCGCCCACGATGGTCCGCACGGACGAGAAGGTGCGGGAACTCCGCGACGCGCGGGCGCAGCAGCAGCAGGCCGCGGCGATGGCCGAGCAGGCGAAGGCCGTGGAGTCGGTGGCAAACGCCACGAAGACGGCGAGCGAGACGCAGACGGGCAACGGCTCGATCCTCGATCAGATCCTGTCGCCATCGAGGGCCGCATGAGCTACGTCGCGATCCACGACAGCAAGGGCGACGGCCAGTGGCATGTGAGCGCTGATCAGTACGAAGCGATCCTGCACGCGTGGGAGTCTGGCGTGTCGCGTGTGTCGTTCGCGACGATGGACGGCGCGGACGTCACGGTGCGCACCGATGCCATTCACGCCGTCGTGTTCATGAGCGACGCCGCGATTGAGTCGGTGAACGCGCGGCACGAGCGTGATCGCCTGGAGTCTGCATGAGCGCCGAGTCCACGCACGCCGACGTCGCCAAGTGGGCCAAGCAACTCACGCAGGACCGCGCCGATCTGCTGGCGATCCCGGCGTTCTGCCGCGTGATGCACGAGATGCTGGGCGCGTGTGGCGTCTACCGCCTCTCGTTCGCCGGTGAGCAGACACACGCGACCGCCTTCAACGAAGGGATGCGGAACGTGGGCAACATCCTGATCACGCAGCTCGAAGCTGCCAACCCGTCCGCGCTCCTGTTGCTCAAGCAACACGCGATGCCGACGAAGGAATCACCCGATGAGTGAATCTGCGGTGCTGGACGCACCCGAGACTGTGCTGACGACTGACGCGCCCACGATCCCCGAGGGGACCACGAGCCCGGCACCTGACGCATCCGCTGCCCCAGAGGCAGCACCCGCAGACGCACCGGCTGAGACGCCGATTGCGCCTGTGTACGAGTTCGTGGCCCCTGAGGGCGTGGTGCTGGACACCGCGCTCGTTGAGAAGGTCACGCCGCTGTTCGCTGCCGCCAACCTCGCGCCGGAAGCGGCGCAGTCGTTGGTGAATGCCTACGCGGAACACGTTGCGGCGCAGGATGCCGCACGCGAAGAAAGCTGGTTGGCGGCCGTCAAGTCGGACCCCGAGATCGGTGGGGCGAAGCTGGAGGCGGCATTGAACGCGGCCAAGCGCGCCATCCACCAGTTCGGCGGTGAGGAGTTGGTCGCCGCATTGAACGAATCACGGCTCGGCAACCTCCCGGCGCTGATCAAGGCGTTCGCGAAGGTCGGCGCCGCCACGAGTGAAGACACGACCATCCGAGCGGCCAGCGGCGGGGCACCTCAGCGCACCGCGGCAGAAACGCTCTATCCCTCCATGACGAAGGAGTCCTAACCAATGGCAACCATTGGCGCGACGTACCCGACGCTGGTTGATGTCGCCAAGCGACTCGACCCGAAGGGCTCGATTGACACGATCACCGAGCTGCTGAACAAGAACAACCAGGTCACGCAGGATGTGCCGTTCTTCGAGGGCAACCTGCCCACCGGCCACCTCACGACCGTCCGCACCGGCCTGCCGCAGATCGCATGGCGTGCGATCAACCAGGGCGTGCAGCCTGCCAAGAGCACGACCGTGCAGCAGACCGACGTCGCCGCCGAGATGATGGGCTACAGCGACATCGACAAGCGCTTGGTCGAGATCAACGGCAACTCCGCTGAGTTCCGCCTGTCGGAAGACTCCGCGTTCTACGAAGCGTTCACGCAGAAGATGGCGACGGCGCTGTTCTACGGGAACACGGCGGTCGATCCCGAGCAGTTCCACGGCCTGTCGATTCGCTACTCGTCGCTGTCGGCCGCGAACGCCCGCAACATCGTGAACGCGGCTGGTTCCTCGGCGCGCACCTCGATCTGGATGGTGGTCTGGGGCGCATCGACCGCGCACATGTTCTACCCGAAGGGCACGATGGCGGGCCTCGAGCACGCGGACAACGGCTTGGTCAACGTGACCAACTCGGACGGCTCCATCCGTCCCGCGTACCAGACCCGCTTCTCGTGGAACATGGGCCTCTCGCTCCGTGATTGGCGCTACTGCGTGCGCATCGCGAACATCGACAGCTCGGCGCTGGCGACCGCGGGTGACTCGGGCTACACCGGCCCGAACCTGATCAACCTGCTCGTGCGTGGCGTGAACCAGATCGAGAACATGAACATGGGCACCCCGGTCATCTACGCGAACCGGACCGTGATCACGGCACTCGACAACCTCGCGCAGAACAAGTCGAACCTGTTGCTCGGCATGGGCGACTACGCCGGCAAGCAGACGCTGATGTTCCGTGGCATCCCGATCCGGATGACCGACGCCATCCTCAACACTGAAAGCGCCGTCGCCTAAGCGACCGCAGGAGATTCCGATGGCAACGTTTGACAAGGAAGCGCTGTGCTCCGGCACGATCAGCACGACCACCGGCGCGATCACCGGGCAGGCCATCACGGCCACCGCCGTCAGCACGAACACGTATGACGCTGGCGTGGCGCGCGACTTGGGACCGGGCGAAGAACTGGACTTCTTCGTCTCGACCGATGCCGCGTTCAACACGCTGACGTCCCTCACGATCGACCTGATCACCGCGACGGATGCGGCCCTGACCACGAGCATTGTCGTGCTCCAGTCGGTGTCGCGCACGCTGGCGCAGTTGACGGCGGACACCGTGCTCTGGACCGGGCGTGTCCCGAACACCACGGGCGCCGGCCAGCGCTACTACGGCTTCCGCTACACGGTGGTCGGCTCTAATCCGACGTTGGGCACGATCATCGCGGCGTTCAATCTGGACAACCAGAAGGCGATCGTCTGATGGAACCCGTGGCGTATCGCGTGCTCACGACATGCCAGATCGGAGCGGATGCCGCGACGTGCGCGGTGCGCTTCGAGGGCACCATCATCGACTTGCCCGAAGCCGTGGGCGACGCGTCTCCGTATGTGGAGCGCGTCGTGCCGCTGGCAAAGAAGAAGCCCCCGATTACCTCGGGTTGATGTGTGCCGCCAGTGCGGGGCGACGCTGCGTCGTGCTGGCATTTCCTCACTGAGATGCCTGACGAAATCACGGTCCACCAGGACACGACGCTGAACACGAGTGGCCGCTGGTCAGTGGCCTTCGGGTTAGGCGGGATGATTGCCCTGCTGACGGCAGGGATGATGTACGGGACGATGCGCTCGACGGTGGACACGCTGCAGGACGATATGCGGATGCTGCGCACGGAAGTGCAGACCCGCGAATCAAAGGATGCCGTGGCGCTGATGTTCGGGGATCTGCGGGCGCGGCTGTCGCGGATCGAGTCGTTGCTGGACCGCAGTACCGGCACCACGTCCACGCAGAGGATGCCATGATTGCACGACTGATTGCATGGGCCAAAGAGATTCCGGCACGGGTCCGCTTCGCATGGGGCCTGTTCCGCGCTGGGTTGTACCAGAAGCGCGGCCTGTTCATGGCGGCGATCAGCACGTTCTGCGGGTTGAGCGTGTTGGTCGCCCTGACGCCGGACATGTTGCCGCGCCAGTTGCTGCCGTTTCATGCTGGGCTGGTGGATCTCGGTAAGTACGCGACGGGCGTGGGCTTCATCGCGGGCATGGTCGGCTTCCAGTCGAAGCGTCCACTCCCGAAGCTGCCACTCCCGAAGCTGCCGACGTCCAGCGCGCCGTCACTGCTCGACGATGAGCGTGGCGCGTGAGTGCCTTGTCTGACCTGTTGCTGAAGGCGACGGCGCGTGAGACTGGCCCGTGGGGTCGGCTCACGCAGCCGCGCTATGGCGTCATGCTGCACTACACCGCGGGCACGGACCTGAGTGGCCTCGAGTGGCTGCTATTCGATCCGGCGTGCAAGGTGTCCTACAACTGGCTGGTGCTGGACGATGGCACGGTGGTGAGTGTCGCGCCGAAAGAGGCGCGCGCGTATCACGCCGGCGTCTGTCGCCCGAGCGACCATGCCCACGACTACGAGGACGCGAACTCGGCGTTCTATGGGATTGCGATCGCCGCGGATGACGGGGATCGCGTGACAGTGAAGCAGTTGGCGATGGTGGTGGAACTGATCGCGGGCCTGTTCCGCGAGCATCAGTGGCCCATCGAGCACCTGCCGTTCCGCCTGACGGGCCATCAGGACGAAGCATGGCCGCGTGGCCGCAAGCACGATCCCGGCGAGGTGATGCCGGTGGCGCTTGTGCGTGAGCGGGTCGCTGCGCGACTGCTGGCGCTGCGGACGGCCGCATGAGCTGGCTCCTGCTGAAGAAGCTGGCGGGCTCGCGCATCACGTGGGGCGTGGGCATTGCGCTCGGTGTCTTGCTCGGCATCGCATGGCATGGGCACAACAAATACGCCGAGGGCAAGCACGATGGCATCACGCAGGAGAAGGCGACGTGGGTGTCCGAGGTCGCACTGGCGCGGGCCTCCGCAACTGCAAGCCAGGTTGCCGCCGACGCGGCCACGTCCGCCCTCCGCGACTCCTTGGGACAGGCACGCGCCGCGACCGCACGGGCTGAGGAACGCGCCGCGATGCAGCAGGGCAAGTACCGCGAAGCGCTCGGCTGGTATCTCGCCGCCAAGAATGCGCGCGTCGATTCACTGCCGCTGACGGCGGAACAACTCGCGTGTGATTCGCTGGCGTCGTCGTGTGCGAACGCGATTGCCGCCTCGCAGGAAGTCCGCGACTCGCTGACGGCGCAACTGCGCACGGCTGAAGCGCTCTCACGCCAACAAGACTCGGTGATCCGCATGGAACCTGCCCGCACCACGCTCACCGTACGGGAAGCGATGGCCGCGCAGCGTGACGCCTTCAAGGCGCCGTCGCGGTCGAAGTGGTTTGCTGGCGGCTTTGCGGCAGGCGCGGCGGCTGGGCGTGCGTCGTGTGAGGTGGGGCGATGAGCATGGCGCTCTATCGGACGAAAGTCCGCAAGGCGAGCGGCGGCGTTGCGCCAGGGCCGTCGCCGTTGGTGCTCGGGTTCTCTCCATCGTCGGCGCCAATTGGCGCGACGGTGACGATCACTGGGACCAACTTTGTGACGGGCAGCACGTCCGTGACGATCAACGGCACCGCTGCGACGAGCGTGTTGGTGCTGTCGACAAGCAGCCTGACGTGCGTCGTTGCCTCAGGCACCACATCGGGCGGCATCAGCGTGACGACTCCGCTGGGCACCGGCAGCAGCGCCTCAAGCTTTACTGTCGCGACAGATATTCCGACGATCGCAGGATTCTCGCCATCAGTCGGCCCCGTTGGCACGTCGGTCGGCGTCGTCGGCACGAACTTCGTCATCGGAGCGACCACCGTCACGGTGGGCGGGGTGACGGCGAGCGTTGTCACGGTCTCCTCGAGCGGCTATCTCACGTTCACGGTGCCAGTGAGTGCCGTGACGGGTTCCATTGCGGTCACGACCAGCGGCGGCACGGGCACCAGTAGCAGCCCGTACACGGTCGGCACGGCCACGGCAGACCGCTATCTGTCGCGCACGAACCCGACGACAGGCGTCACCACACAGATCGAATACGCGCGTGGCGTGACCAGCACGTATGACGTGACGATCAACGAGACGACCGGCACGATTGCGGGGACCGTGTGGAACTGGGCGCCGGAGCGGTACGGCGCGGCACGGCACACAGCCATCTCGGCCAACCGGATCACGGTGACCACGACCGGATCAACTGGCTGGACTGACTTCAAGAATGCCGTAATCACCGCGCGTGCGGGATCGGGCGACTGGGAGATCGTGCTGCCCGTCTCGGCACCGATCACGCAGGATCAGCAATACGACCTGAGCTTCCCCGATGGGCGGCGGCTCTACATCACCGCCACGACACGGCAGACGGCGGACGCGATGCCGTCGCTGGCGGGCTCCTTTGCGACGTTTGATGGGCCGAACTTCCAGCGCGCCTATCAATTCAGCGTGCAGGGGCAGGGGAATAACATCACGTTCACTGGTATCCGGTGGCGTGCGCTTGCTGAGTATGCGAACACGAACATCCTGATCGACAACGACGCGGCTACCACTGTGTCGCAGATGCCGAAGCAGATCGTCTTTGATCGCTGCTGGATCGACGGCAACGACCGGAATGACGGGCGACGCGGCATCCGTGCGGAAGCGCAGCAGCTCGCCATGCTGGAAACGTGGATCACGGATATCTCGCTCAATGCCGAGACGACGGGCATTCACGCATGGGACGGTGCCGGCTTCCAGTACTACCGCAACGTCATGACGGAAGCGGCGGGCATCGGCATCATGTTCGGGGCCGACGCGCCGACCGATGCGACGTTCATCCCGCACGACATCCTCTGCTACCGTGTGGCATCGGCCAAGCGAGAGAAGTGGATGCCGGGCGGGCTGTTCGATGGCCGGACCCGCACGATCAAGAACAACTGGGAATGCAAGAAGGTGAAGCGCTGGACGGTGTTCGAGTGCGCGAGCGTCAACCACCGCGACGACCTCGGGCAGTCGCACTCGATGATCATCAAGAACGGCAACCCTGGGGGGCTCGACACCACGCAGGATGTGGCCGTGCTGCGCCATGACTTCTACCGCGTCGCCAACGGCTTCAGCTTCCTTGGGCGCGGCACAGAAGAGACGACGGACCTGACGCGCGTGGCCGCCGTCGATCTTCGGTTCCGCGATGTGGGCTACTACGCGGCAGGCGGCAGCACGCAGCCGTGGAGCCTGCAAGGGCCGGTGGATGGGTTCATCTATGATCGCGTGACGGAGATCATCGCCCCGGCGAAGACCGTCAGCTACGGGCACCCGTTCTACGGCAGTGGCGGGAATGCGCGCAACGTGTGGATGGCGAACACGATCATGCGGTCAGGTGATGGTCTTGCCGGTGGCCCCGCTGGCTTCACGGCGGTCTATGGGACGGAAGGGGTGCGCACCGGGTGGGGGCAGGCCGCGAACTGCTACGTCGGGGCGAACGTGTTCTATGGCGGGAACGCGCTGTTCAACAAGGCCACCGCATACCCGCAATCAACGGAATATGCGGATGCGGCGGCGGCCGGCATTAACGCGACGACTGGCGCACTGACCGGCGATATCACGACGCGAGGGGTGGGCGGCTCAACGCCTGGGGCGAAGATCAGCGCCATTGATACGTTCGTCGCGGCAATGTCATGGGCCTACGGGAGATAGCGGATGCTGAATGAGACGTTCCCCGGCAGCAGCGTTCCCGCTGGCTGGACAGCTACAGTCACTGGTGATGGGACGGTGGTCGTCAGTGGTGGTGCTGTCACGCTCACCGTCACCTCGAGCGGGACGGCCAAGCTGCTGTCTCCGATTGACGCGTTCACCGCTGACGGACAATCGCAGCCGTTTCTCGTGTCGTCCTCGTCGTCATTCAATGGCATTCTGGTCCTGCGGCAAGGGACGGGAAGCGCGGAGTTCTGCGCGGCGCTTCAGTCGGCTGGCGGCAACTGGATTCCGTCGCGCTATCGCGACTCAACTGGTGCCGGCGCGCTGCCGAGTGGGGCCACGACCTTTGCGAAGGCCACGCCGCAGTGGCTGCGCTTCGTGCGGGCCTCTTCGTCCACGTTCACGATTGAAAGCGCACCGGATTCTGGTGGGTCGCCTGGCGCGTGGACGGTGCGTTCGACCACGGACGGCGGCGACAGCCTGACGATCGACATGGCGAACACGCGACTGCAGTTCATCGTCGAAGGTGGCGGGGGCGATCTCGTCATTGCACAAGCAGGTGACGGCACGGGTGTAGTCGGCGCTGGACCGGGCGCGCTGCGGCGCGTGCGGATGATGTCCTAACCTCTTCCTGACTTCCCATGCAGAACCAGAGTCTTCAGATCGGGACCGCGACGCCGACCGTCCGCTTGTTCTTCTATACGACAGCAGATGGGACGCCGGCCACGGTGCTGTATAACGCGGCGGGGCTCTCGCTCGCCTATGCACGCGACAACGCCGCCAATTCCGCCCTGACGCTGGTGACGGCAACTCTTGGCACATGGGTGAGCCAGGGCTTCATCAGCCGCGGCGGCGGGGTGCACGACTTGTATCTGCCAACCACGGCGAACAACACCGGGGCAAAGTCGCTGACGATTATCGCCTCTGGCCTTCCGACCGGGGTCTCGATGATCCCATGTGTCGTCCCGATGTTTGTCGATGATGTGACAGCCGCTGCGCCCACGGAGGCCACCGTTGCGACGGCCACGGTCGCGGCGATGCGCACTGAAGAAACGCTATCGGCGTGGGGTGTCTCGTCGCAGCCGGTTGGTGGCTCCACCAAGTCGTATCCTGAGTTCCGCAATGCAGTCCTCATCGGCACGCGCACCGCGTACTTTGACGCGAACAACGTCTGTGTCGGCATGACGGCGGTCGTGTAATGGTGATGCTCTCGTCCCCGTTTCCGGCGCTCTTGCTCCTGCACGGGAGCGCGAGCGTTACGCCGACCCCAACCCCCACGCCGACGGTCGTCACCGTCACGCGGGAGGTGCCGGCATACACGAACCCCAGCGTCATTCGCATCGCGAACATGGCGCTGCAGCGGGTGGGTGTGACGCAGGCCATCACCTCGCTCGAGGAGAAGTCGAAGGAAGCGCGGGTCGTCCGGCAACTGTGGGATCATCTCCGCGACCTGACGCTGCAGGAGTTCCCGTGGGACTTCGCCACCAAGTACGAAGCGCTGGCCGTGCTCGATCAGACCCGCGCACCGTGGGCGTACACGTACCGCCTGCCGGCTGACTGCCTGTTCCCGCTTGGCCTCGCGGTGCAGGCGCATGTCTCGCGTATCGAGGACGTGTTGCCGTTCATGGTGCAGAGCGACACCAGCGGCCCGATCCTCGTGACCGATACGCCGGACGCGACGCTCCGCTATCTCGCGCGCCTGACCGATCCGCTCGACTGGCCGATCTGGTTCCATGAT
>CAWJMR010000035.1:0-39097 GCA_963843965.1 uncultured Gemmatimonadaceae bacterium | reverse complement strand
GTTGACGGTGAGTCTGTTACATGAAGGTCGCTGAACACAGCCCACTTCAAAGCATACGAGCAGGCTATTCGCACGACAGATGTTCAGGCGTCGTGCTTGCGAGCACGCCACCCGGACGCGAATCTTGCTCCGTGTCGCCCATTGCCCTTCGAGTCTCGGCATTCAAGCAGCGAGTGAGAGTCCATGCCAAAAATTACCGAGGCCTTCGCACGCCTCACCCTTGAAGCCGGCGCGCTCGGAATTGGCGAAGACCACTCAAAACCCGAAGGACGGCAACTGGCCCTCGACCTGATCAACCAAGGTGTAGTGCGCCACTTTTTCGTGGAGATGTACGAAGAAGAAGGCAACGCGGAGAAACTGGTGAAGGCACGCATCGCGGCCGCCAGCGGCGTCCCGCTGACTGCCGTCGCGTCGATCGCCCCTTCCGGGTTTCAGTTGGGCAATAGCATTTCGCAAGGCACGGTGATCGCTCGCGCGCTCCAGCGCGGTGTCAAAGTGCACCTCGCAGATATTCAGGCCATGAAATTTCGGCCGAAGCAGCACGGTGCCCGGCACCGAAATATTCTCGAGAGGTTCAGGCTGGTGACGAATCAGCCCGCGCCTGCGACGGCATCGGCGCTCGGCCGCTCATCGATAGGGTGCCTGTTCCTGTGGGGTGGCGCGCATTTCGAAGGCGACTCCTCGCTCGACCGATATATCGAGGGGCTTCCCTTCGTGCCGCTTGGGTGAGCGCTTGGAGGCAGACTTCAGACGCTCGTGGAAGGCTCGGCCGTGCGTTCGCCGCGGGGTCCACGTGCGCCGAACGTCGTGAGCATCGCGAGCAACAGCAGGAGAATGTTGGCACTCCACATGGCCAGCGCTGGTGAAATGGCCGAACGATCCGCGAGGCGCTCACCGGTGATGATGCAGACGTAGTAGCTGGCGAAGACGACCAAGCTGATGCTGGCCTGCGCCCAGAGGCTGATGTGTGCCGCGCGACCGGCGATCCCTGCCGCGAGCAGTGCCAGCACCACGCACGCAGCGGCCAGTGCGAGCTTTTTCTGAATCTCGACCTCATAGCTCGCAACCGAGGCGCCGTCGGAATCCGTTTCCGTCGCGGCACGCGATACGCTGACCAGCCGTCTCTCAGCCTCGCGCAATTCGTGAATGGTCATGCTGCGGTCAGTCGGCGCAACCGTGCGCTGACCGGCGTACATGGCCTGCAGCCGCAGGTTCGCGCGCGGCACCAGCTCGGCATTCAGGGCGAGGCAGCAGAGCGCGACAGCGGACGACATACCGATGACGGGTGCGAGTCGGGGTGCACCGGCGGCGAGGGATGGATCGCCGCCAAGCTCCATCGTCGACCTGCGGGAGGCCGCCCACAGCACCGCGATGAACACCGACATCGGGATCGTGAACGCGGCCGTGTACGGGATCGAAAACAGCACGGCATCGAACACCGTACCAGTCAATGCGGACGCCGCGCGGCCGCCGGCGGCCTTGGCCACGAACAGTGTCGTCAGCACCACGCTGGTCACGAGGAATGCGAGCGCGGTGTGCCGCAGCTTCACGAGGTTCGCCGGACTCAGCTCTCGGCGCTCCTCGGATAGCCGCTCACTGACGGCGCGACCAGTCAGGTCCGCCAGCCCCGCGAGGCCCGCGAACCACACGGCGCGCCGACCATCGGGTGCGCGGCGTCGGAGTTCGCGGTCGAACAGCTTGAGCATCGCGTCACCCTGTCGTACGCGAAGACCGTTTGGCAGCAGCGGGAGCAGCACGCGATACGCGCGGTGCCAGAACCTTTGGGCGGAGTCGCCTTCCGCGTGGCGCGTCATGCGCCGGCCACCTGCGCCGACAGCCTCGCGCGCGCCGTTCGGGCCATCGACTCCAGTCGACTGCATTCGGCCTCGAGCGATACGCGTCCCGCCCCGGTGATCCGGTAGAAGCGTTCCCGACCCGAGCCACCGCCTGGGCGGTCCGACTCGTCGAGTTCCTCGATCCACGCGAGTCGCACCAGCTCCTCGATCGATCCGTACAGCGTCGCGGGCCAGAGGCGGACGGCGCCGTCACTCAGTCGACGCGCGTCGTCCTGAATCGCGGTGCCGTAGCGGGGGCCGGGGGCGAGGGCGAGGAGGATGTAAAACCAGTTTGGCTTCATCGTTGGTCTCGGAGGGTGCTATACCAAAGAATACTATCGCCGCATAGTATGTGTCAAGAGTATGAAGCGTCGCCGCGCATCAGCGTGGTCCCGGGAGGCAACGAGCGCCACCCCCGACGTCGGTTGCGGACGAGTCCGTCGTGAACGCGCAGCGATCGGGCCCTGAGGTGCCCGTCATGCACCGGAAAGTGACGATATTTTCGCAGAAAGTACTTTTGTCCCGGACATCTTCGTTGCAACTTGGAATCAGACTCGCTGTTGGCACTGCGACTCGGTTGCTGTTCGACGCAGAAGGATCGTATGGTGTCCAAGTCGGGGCGATTCTTGCCACGCCGGCGCGACACGCGCTTCAATCCTGAGGGGAGAACCGGGATGACGTCATCTCATGCGCAAGCGCTGGGTGCCTGCCGGCGACTGTCGGCGCTGACAGCTGCGCTTCGTCTCGCGTACTGCTTCACGTTCTTCGCTCCGATGGTATGCCACGCACAGGCAACGATTCGTGGCGTCGTTCACGACAGCCTGGCCGGTTCCATCCTCCCCAGCGCGGCGATCCGCGTCGTGCCGGCCGCGACACCATGGACGGAAGGGTTCGCGACGACGAGCGACACCACCGGCCACTTTGCACTCTCCGGTCTCGAAGCCGGCCGCTATCTCATCGGTTTCTCGCACCCTCGGCTCGATTCCCTCGGATTCGATGCGGTGTCGCGCACAATTGAGATTGCGAACCCTGGCAGCCACGTGACGCTGATGCTCGGCGTGCCGAGTGCTCGCTCGATTTCGCGTGCGTTGTGCGGTGAGCTGAAAGAATCGTCTGGCGTCCTGTTCGGTCGGGTATACCGCGCGGAGAATGGCCAGTCGGTATCGGCAGGGTACGTGAGCGTCAGCTGGCGCGAGCTTAGCATGGATTCGGGGATACGGCGGCTGGACGAGCGACGCCTCCAGGCGAGCTTGACTGACGACGGACGATATGTGCTGTGCGGCGTTCCGACGGACGTCACTGTTACTGGATCCGCCCATCTGCTTGCACCCGACAGCAGTGTCATCGCATCCACAGGCTCGATCGATCTCGCGTTCAGCGATTCCTCCACGACGCTGCATCGAAGCTTCATCGTCGGCGCCGGACAGGGACGCGGCGCGGCGGATAGCACCGCGGGCAGAGACGCGCTGGCGCTGCTCGTGGGGCGGGTCATGGACGAGGGCGGACGTCCGATGGCGAGCGCACGCATCGCCGTGCTAGGCGCGGGGTCGGCCGACTCCGTGGCTCTGACCGACTCGCTCGGCCGCTTTCGCGTCAACGTGGTGCATGGTGGCACGTACTCGGTCGCCATCAGCAAGATCGGTTTCACGCCAACTCGCCATTCCGTGGATCTTCTCGACCGTGACACGGCGCACGTTACCTATGCACTTACGCGTCAGGCATTCGAGCTGGAGGGCGTGACGGTGTCGGCACGGGCGTCGATGGAGCAGGCCGGATTCGACCGTCGTCGAGAAACGCGAAGGGGATTCTTCCTCGACCGCGAGCAGATCGCGTCAAGTGGCGCGATCTTTTCCTCGCAAGTTCTGCTCTCGGCTCGGATGTTGATGCAATGGGGCTCGAATGAAGCCGGGCGTCCTGTAATCACGGGCCCACTGCAGTGTACGCCGCTGCTATTCGTCGACGGCGTGCCGACCGCGATGCCGGTGTACAGAAAGTCAGCCGGCTATACGCCGTTCACGAAGGAACAGTCGCGGTTCGGCGCACCGACTGCTGCCGTGGTGCCTGACGTGGACAATGCAATTCCGCTGGCCGAGGTAGGCGGTGTCGAGGTGTATGCACCGGGGGAGGCACCCGCGAGATTCGCGGACCCCTACGCGCGCTGTTCGAGCATCGTCATCTGGAGTAAGGCGCTGGTGCGACACTAAACGAAGAAACCCCGCATTTCTGCGGGGTCCTACCGGCGAGTCGTATCGAACACCCCTCGGATACGAGTATCGTGCACCGTTCGCCGCATCCCAGATATTCGTACCGCGACCAACACCCCATGCAGTCGCACTGATCGTGTTGCTGGAGGCATTTTGCGCCGATCCGATGCGGTTCCGGACGACGTTGCGTGTTCTCACGGCCCTCGATGACCGTGTGGCGGCAGGCTTCGTGGTTGATGCCTGATCACGCCATGTCACTGGCGTCGCCGCATCGCACGCTCCGGTACGCGCAGTGTGCACCCGAGATACGGATACTGTGCACAGGATACACGCACTGTGCACCCGTGGTACACGTACCGGGCGCCCGATACGCGTAGTGTGCATCGCAGGGTACGCGCATAGCAGCGCTTCTGATCGTCCACGATGGCGTTGACGCCTTGGCAGTCATCCCGACGACGGGTGCGTGCGCTACACGGCGCGTACCCCCTCGCTGCGCAGTCCGAGATCGTGCAGCCGTGTGCGCAAAGCGTCGAACCGCTTCACCACGCTCGCGATGGCCTGTTGCTGCCCGACGTCAAGGCTCCCGTTCGCCCGGACAGGGACGTCCACGTGCAACTCTTTGACACGCGCCACGAACAGCTTCGCCTCGTACAGGAAGCCGCCCCGGTCGACGGCGGCGCGCAGCGCCACGGCGAGATAGTCCAAGTCGATGTCATCGCGCTTCACTTCCACGGCGATGACGTCGTCCGTAAGGCCGCAGCGATCCCGGCGCACGTAGACGCGCCCGACGCTGGCACCATTGGCGTTCACGGTCACGATGGGCGCGGTCTCGATGTCGCCCTTCTTCGTCTTGACGAAGAAGTCGGCATCGACCTGCCCCTTCGTCTCGCGGTCCGTCTTGAAGCAGCTGTAGATCGTGAGGTCGCCAGGATGCTCACGGATCTCCTTGCCGGTGACACGCGTCCCCGAGCGGACCTCGAAGCTGGCGGCGTCGTCCAGCCGCAAAGTCATAGTGGTCCCAGACGTCAGCGCCAACAGCTCGGCCCGCGTGACCGCGAGCTCCTTCACGATCTCATCGAGTTCCGTGTGGACCTCATCGATGAAGTCCACGCGGGCGATGGCCGACTCCTTGTGCCCAAGCGCGACGAGCTCCTCCTCGGTCCAGAATCGCGTCACATCCCAGCGGTCATTCTCGGTGAATCCGGTGGCCGGGACGACCTTCGCCACGGCGCTCCCGGCGGTCGCGTCCTGCTCGCCCTCGGTCACCCGGACGAACAGCTCGGCAATACTCGCCAAGTCGTTCTCGGCCGGGGTAGGCACGCGCTCCCAGTTGAGGGTCTCTCCGATGGTCCGTGCGATGCCGACAAGCACGTCAGGCCGCGGGTCGACGGCCGTGTGCCGCTTCTCCAGCACCACGATGTAGGTCAGCTGCGCCGTGTTGAAAAACGTGTTCCGCGGCAGCGCAATCGAGGCCAGGATGTTGCACTCGGCGAGCAGCTTCTGTTTCGGCTGCGGATCCGTGCGGTTGAGGAGCCCGAGCGGCACGATGACGAAGGCGCGGCCGCCGGGCTTGAGCGCCCCGGTGACGTAGCGGAGGAATAGCGCTTCGACCCCAAGACCCGCGCGGTCGAAGTAGTCGCGGAGATCGACACCGTTCCCACTCGTGCCGAGCTCCTTGACTTCGTCCTTGTACACGGCGCTGCCGCGCGTCACGTACGGAGGGTTGGTCAGGACGACGTCGACGGCTTCTCGTGGCGGATTGACGAGTGCGCCAAGCGTCTCGTTCTCGTTCATCAGCACGAACGTCTCCGCCATCATCTGGTTCAGGGCGGGCATCGTCGTCGCCGGATCGCGCAGGACCTCGGCGAAGTGGAGCAGCGTGTTGGCCTTCGCGAGGATGTGCGTGTTGGCGTCGACATCGACGCCGATGAATCGAATACGACGCTGCGGCTGGCCTTTGACAAACGTGGTGTTGCTCGCGAGGGCCGGCACGATCAGGCCCGGCTCGAGAATGAACCCGCCGACGCCCGCCGCCGGGTCAAGCACCACGGCATCGGTTGGCAGCTTGTCGAGGCGCGCCATGCGGACCATTGGTCGCACCACGCAGCGTGGTGTGAAGAACTGTCCCAGCTTCTGCTGACGCGCGCTGCGTTTGAGGAAGGTCTCGTACAGTCGGAGCTTGAACTCCGGGTCGATGGTGGTCAACGCGCCGAACTTCTGGAAATCCTGGAGGATGTCGAGGAAGGTGCGGTTGAAGCCCGCCAGCGTCACCGTGGACGACTTGAGGAACGCGAACCCGTTGATCACCGACGTCTTCGACACCACGGTGGTCAGACCGAACGTCCCGGCCACCATGGGATCATGCGCGACCGCGTTGTCCGGGAAAATGCTCTTGATGAACGGGCGAATCTTCGAGACGTAATACTCGATGGCGGTCATGCCGTGCTGATCCTGGAAGGTCTTCGGATCGACCAGCAGCGGATAGAACCGATAGGCCTCCGGCAGCGTCTTCACCGGCAGGTTGTCGGAGAGAAACTTGAGGACGAAAATCTCGACAAACGTGAGGAGGCACTGCTTCGGCTCCTCTTTCGTCGCCTGCCAGATCTTCTGCCACACCGTCTCGGCCAACGGTGCGGGGTCTTTTTGCACCCCGGCGTCGCCCGCGAGGAGGTTGGATAGCACACCGGGGCCGAAGTCTCGTGCCTCCGCGAAGTACACCAGCCGTTGTTCGCGGAGCGAGCCGTTGACGTCGATATACCGCCACTGGCTGCCGTCACTGACGATGGCGACGGTCGCGCTCAGCGATGCGGCCGCATAGAGCCCCTGCTCGGCAGCCCTGGTGAACTCTGCTGGCGTCCGCAGTTTGGCTGGAGCTTTGTGCTCGGCTGTCGCGACCGGCACCAGCTTGCCGGCATCGCGACGCAGGAAGACCCGGTCGGGCTTCGCCGAGAGCGGCCGCTTGGGCGCCGCATACAGGGTGAACGGATAGGTCACGCCAGACGGCACGACCAGATCCAGACCGGCCGTCTTCAGCTGTTGGACGCTCGTCGCCCCGACGTTCAGCTCCTCGAAGTCCCCGAAGCGTGAGCCCTTGAGCTTTCCGCCCGGGAGGTAGTTCCGTTGATGTAGCTCTTCGTTCGCCATCGGAGGGAGCAAGAGACGCGGTGTGCCGGCGCAGCGGCGAGCGCGACGCTGGCTGGGCGAAGCCGATAGCCTAGCAGCATGACAGCTGTTCCGGCCAGCCGCGGCGCGCACTCCAGACGGCGTACGTCGTCATCGTCCTTGAGGGCTGCGGTCGCCTACCAGCGTCGCACCACGTGCGCCTTCGGGGACGTCGCAGCTGCTGCGCTCGGCGTCCGAGGCGCGACCAGCGCCAGGCTGGGGTCTCTCGTCGCGTGGTGGCCCGCCCGACGGGTTCGGCGACAGGATGGGCTGCGGTGGCGCCCTCACGTTCGCACCCCGCATGAGGCCGCAGCACGAGTCGTTGTGTCAGTCGCAGGCGGACGGCCTCGACGAGGAGCGAGCCGCGTTTGGGGACATGGCTCTCGCACATCTCTTGAGCCCTACCCATGGTTCCAATTATGATAATGTATACTTTACTACAGTGTACTATACTAAAATATAGAATATTGTCTGTCGCGATATCGGCTGTTCTCCGTCCAGCGGGCGACCGAATGTCCCGTAATCCGGACAGTCTAGTATGTTATACTATAATGTACTGGACATTAAAGACTACCCAACTCCATACATCACCATGATTGGACGTGCCACGGAATGGACCCAACTCAAGGCGTTTGCGGCCGACACCAGCGCCCACGCCACGCTCGGGATCGTCTGGGGCCGCCGTCGCGTGGGGAAGTCGTTGCTGCTCGAAACGCTGGTGGCGGAGAGCGGAGGGTTCTACCACCACGCCATCCGCGGATCGAGCGCGGAAGCCCTGCAGTCACTCGGTGAGGAGATCGGCCGGCACTTACGGCTTCCGGCCCCATTGGCCTTCGAGTCGTGGGAGCAGGCGATGACGGCCCTCTTGTCGCTTGGCCGAGACCGCGAGACGCTCGTCGTGCTTGACGAGTTTCCCTACTTGCTGGAGCATACGCCGGAACTCGAGTCACTACTCCAGCGCCTCTACGGTCCGACGCAACCCACACGACTCGGAAATCGCACCCGACTCATCCTGTGCGGCTCGGCGATCAGCGTCATGAGCCAGCTCCTCAGTGGCACTGCACCCCTCAGGGGTCGTGCCGGCCTCGACCTGCGCGTCGCGCCGTTTGATTTTCGGGTCGCCCGGACGCTCCATGGCATCGCCGATTTCCCGACTGCCGTGGCGACCTATGCCGTCATTGGTGGCGTCGCGGCGTACGCGCGCGAGATGTGCGCCAGTGATCTGCCGACTTCCGCGGCCGATTTCGACCGCTGGATCTGCCAGCGCGTCCTGTCACCCGCGGCGCCACTGCTCGGTGAAATCGATCTGCTCTTCGGTGAAGATCCCACGATGTCGAAGGCGCGGAAGCTCAACGTGTACCACGCGGTGCTCGCGGCCATTGCCGACGGAAATCATGCGTGGAGTGCCATCTGCAACGCCGTGAGGACACAAGGATCATCCTTGAACCCAGTGATGAACACGCTCGTGGCGTCGGAGCTGGTCGACCGCCTCCTCGACCCACTCCGAAACAACCGTCCCGTGTATCACCCGCGTGATCCGCTGCTGCGATTCCACTACGCCATCATTCGCCGCTGGCAGCCGCAGTGGGCCCGGGCCGCCGCAAAGACGCCAGCGCTGTGGGCCACCTTGGTCCCGCATTTTCGGTCACGCGTTCTTGGCCCCTGCTTCGAGGCGATGGCGCGCGACTGGACCGCATACTTTGCGAGTCTACACACACTCGGCGGCACCCCGGATCATGTCGGCACGTCGGTGCTCACCGGGACCATCGAACAGGAACTCGACGTCGTGGTCGCAGCCGACGACGGCGGAGATGATCCAGAACAACGGACCGTGCGGGCGCTCGGCGAAGCCAAAGTCGCCGAACCGCTGACATTGACGCACGTGCGCCGGCTTGAAGTTGCACGGACGCGCATCGGTCCGCGCGCTGCGCATGCCAAGCTGCTGCTCTTCGGCCACACGTTCGATGCGGCCGTGCAGGATGCCGCCGCACGCCGCGACGACTTGGAACTCATCGACCACACACGGTTGTACGAGGGATCATAGGGCGCGCGCCAGCACGGCGGAGCAACGACGCATCGGTCATGGCGTGCCATGCCGTGTCGGATGCACGGGGACGGCCCCGTCCCCATCATCGGTGGCTAGCATACGCCGCCCCCTACGCGACCACGGACACAGTGTCGACGCGTACCCTCAGCGATAGCGCCCTCTCCGCACTCGTCGGTTTTGCTCGTGACCGGCGGTTGACCTACGGGGGCACGGGATCCATTTCACCACCCTGCCCCATGTCTGGCTCTAACACGAAGAAGCACCACGTGGTGCCGCAGTTCGTACTGCGCCGCTTCACCGAGCCGGGCACCGATCTGCTCCACGTCTTTGATCTCCAGCGTCGCGCGTCGTATCGCGCGAATGTCAAGACGACGGCTGCGCAGGAGCACTACTACCGGATACCGGCAGAAATCACCGCGGAGTTTCTTGCGTACGTGCGCGCGCATCCAACCGACGGTGTTGCCGATGAGCTGACGCCGGAGACGCTGTCGCTGACTTATGAGCCCGGATTGGGAGCCATCGAGGATGCCGCCGCGCCCGTGATGGCCCGCATCATTGCGACGGAATCCCTGCGCGACCTGTCGCTGGCGGAGCGCACCGCACTGAGCGTGTTCCTCGCCGTGCAAACCGTCCGGACGCCGTCGACACGCCGTGAGACTGCAACAGTCCACGCGCAGCTCAGAGCCCTCGTTACCGACCATGCGCGCCGCGCAGGGCACGACCCAGCGCAGGTGCTCGCCTCCATGGGCGCTGACACGCCGCGGGCTGCGTCCGCGGCGTACACCGCGCTATCGCTGTTGGAGACGGCGCCGAGCCTTGCTCCACTGTTCGCGGAGAAGCCGTGGGCCCTACTGAGGACACCGCGCGCGACGCCGTTCGTCATCGGCGACAATCCGGTCACGCGCGTGAGCCATCAGCCGCTCGACGTGCAACAGGTGCGCGGGACGTTGGGCCTCCGGTCCGTGGGAATCGAAATGGCGATGCCGTTGTCTCCGCAACTCTGTCTTGTGATCCTCTGTCCGACCGTCGCCGCGTCCTTCGCCACGAGCGCCCCACAGATCGTGCGCCTGCGCCGCGTCGGCCTCACGCTGCCGTGGGCAGAGTGGATGTCCACGGGGATCACCGCCATCGCGAACGCGCTGGCCACGGGGGACGCCGCTGACGTCGCGTCGGAGGTGGTGGCGGACCACAACGCGCGTCAGGTCTATGACGCGGAGCGTCTCGTTATGAGTTGCTCGCAAGACTTCGCGTTCGTCGCGCCGCTCTTCACGCAGCAAGAGGTACCGCGATAGGACATAGCGGCCTAGACTCGTCCCGACCCTTTGTCCACTGTGCCGATGGTCCACTGACCGGACTCTGTTGGCCAGGCCACACATCCGGCGGAAGGGTAGGAGCGGTCGTCGCGTTCCTCACTTCGAGAGCGGCACCGGGCGATAGTCGAAGATGTCGACACGACCGTTGAGGCTGAGCCAGATCCGCCACTCCAACGTTCCCTTCGCGAAGACCGCTCGGTAGATGTCAGGACCCGCAACCCCGACTCTCACGAACGTGAGAGACTCGAGCGCGCCGAGACCCATGATGGTAGCCTGATCTGCTGTGATCTGACGGCGCGTTTGCCGTGCCATCGCAGGGCTCATGCGGTCATACTCGGGCGCTCCGCTTCGCAATTCTTCGATGATTCGCCGCACGGCGGGCTCGCTGCGTGGCGACGCAACTTGCGCTTTCACCCGCCGATTGATGTCCGCCTGAATCGCGGCGCGATGCGCCGTCGCGAGCGTCGTGAGGATGTCGACGGCAAGGCGGTCGGGATCCTGCGCCCCGCCGATAACATTTCGCAGGACCACTACACCGAGTTGCGCGTGACGGTCGTAGTACATCGATGCCCGGTAGCCCGTGACGCTCCCGTTATGGCCAAGGACGGGGAAGCCGTCACGCTGCATCGCCATGAATCCCAACCCGTATCCGCTCTGTACGAACGCGTCCGTCGCAACCAAGCCGCCGAACGCGTCGTCCAAGACCGACCGGTCGAGCACACTGTCCGGACCTTGCCCCAACTCGAAGCTCACGAAGCGCGCGAGGTCGTCGACCGTCGTGAAGATCGCCCCGTTCGGCACCTTGTAGCCGCGACCGTTCCTCGCCTCATGGGCCGCGGTGGTGTCGTCGAGGGTGCCGTCGCCGTTGACCTGATAGCCCACGGCCAAGTCCGACGTGATCGTTGAGTCGAGCTCGAATCGTGTGCGGCTCATCCCCAGCGGCTGGAACACCCGCGCGCGCTCCCACTCTACGTACGGCTGGCCGGCCGCCCGCCCGAGCGCGGCCCCCAGGATCGCGTATCCGATGTTCGAGTACGAATACTCCGTGCCCGGGAGTGACGCGTAGCGCGTGTGCGGCAGCGCGGCGAGTAGCGACTTCTCCCACGTAGACACTGGCCCGGTCCAGAATGGCCCCGCGTCGTCAGGCTCGCGCGCGAGCCCCGCCGTCATGGTCGCCAGCTGCAGGAGAGTAAACGGCGCCGCGCTGGACGGCTTGGCGGCGATCTGCCTGACCTCCGGGAGGTATCGTTCGACCGGATCGGACAGCTGCGCCCGTCCGGCCGCGACGAGCTGCATCAACATGACGGCGGTGAAGGGCTTCGTGACCGAGCCGATCCGATAGACCGTGTTGCGGTCCGCCCGCCGGTGCGCCTTCACGTCGGCGAACCCCAGGCTGCGCGTCCACACGAGCTGCGATCCGGCAACGACGCCGACGGTGAGACTGCCAAAACTGTCCTTGGCAAACTCCGCGGAGACGAGCGAGTCCACCGCCGCGATGCCCGAGACAGAGCGCGGAAGTGATGACTGAGACAGCGCGTGCTCGACCGGCGCGGTGCCGCTCACGATGGCCATGCACAGCAGTTTGGCCAACGCATCACGCCAGACGCTGCGCCCACCCGGCAGTCGCGTTGTTCGAGTGCTCATGAGAAAAGAACGACCGACGTGCAATCGTTGGTGCATCGCCGAATCGCCGTCATGGCTCCCGATCCCGGTGGAGCGTGAGTGTGCCGACGAGCACAGGGGCCGCTGCCGTTGCCCCTGCTTGCGGCGGGTTTTCAACCGTGACCCACGCGCCCGGCAACCGCGCGACACAACACGTGTCATTGACCCCGGGCTCGAGTGCGGGACTGCACATCACCGCACCATCGACCGCGAGCGTCGGTGCTACCTTGACGTCCGACTTTGGGACAAGCGACAAGTAGAAGCGCCCCGTCGGCAGCGGCCAGCGGACGGACGCGCCCCGCGCGAGTCGCACCTGAGCCGCGACAAGCCGCTGGTCGGACCGGAGCCCCTCGAGCGAAGGCAGAAGCTCGAAGACTCGCACCATGAAGTCGGCTGTGCGGTCGCCCACACGCAGGTTTACCCGCGTCTCACCGGGCGAGCGGGGATGGACGCGCAGGCCAGTGAGCCCGGCGACCGTGCTGTCCTCGACGCTCAGCCATGCACTGAGCAGCGTGACGAGCCCGCCGTCCATGCCGACGGCGACCACGTCGAGATCCCGCGCCGAGTCGCCGAGCACGAAGTCGGCCGAGTAACTGCCACGTACCTCGCGCACCGGCCGGCATTGGAGGAGCAGGTTCGTGGCAATCGATCCGAGCGCGGCGCGCACCGTGGCGTCGCCGGGGCGTTCGCACGTGACGACCCCGCGCGCAGAAACGGAGACTGGTTCGCCCGCGACCCATGCGTAGCGCACCCCGGTGTCGGGCAGAATACGCCCGTCCGCGTCGAGAACCCGCATGGGGAGCGACACCGGCCGCATGAAGTTGACAAGGACCGTATCCCTAGTCCCGGCGATGAGGCGTGCGGGTGGACCGTCGCGGGCTTGGAGCGCGATCATTATCGCGGATGCCACAATGGCCATGCTAGCGAGGACCAAGGCGAGCCGGGTGCGCCCGGCGGCATGACGCCCGGCGTTCCGTATCAGGTACGGCGCCGAACGTATGATCTGGCCCACGTACCAGAAGCGTGCGGCGCCGACGCCATACATCGACCGCTCCGCGTACTCTTCGGCCAAGTCGCCGAGGACGGCCTCGGCGAATGCTGGGTCGACGCCAACCTCCCAGAGCATGCGCTCTGCTGCCGGCACCGGCTCGGTGCGACGCCTCTCTCGAAGGGAGGTTCCTGGCGCGCGCTCCTGTGGCGTCACGCGCGCTCCGGGCGCATGCTGGCCCCGACGCCAGCCCACATTGACGCCGCGTGCTGCTCGGCATCGCGGAGCGCGAGCGCGCCGGCGCCGGTGAGCGTGAAGTGGCGGCGCGAGCGTCCACCCCGCACCGGCAGCGGGTCGGTCGCGTGGGAGGTGAGCAGGCCCTTCTTCTCGAGCCGCTGCAACGTGGTGTACACGGCGCCAACCGAGTAGTCGCGCCCGGTGCGAGCCTCGAGGTCCCGACGTACCAGGAGGCCATACGCCTCGGCGCCCAGCCGGGAGACCGCGAGAAGAACGGAGAGTTCGAGAGTTCCGAGCAGGGCAGCGGTCATTTCTTTTATTCTGTCGAACAAATCCGCAACCCGCAAGTGCGTGTCCGTGAAGTCTCCGAACACAACGGGGGTCAGAACACTTCGGATCGCGCTCATGCGTCCATCCGAGGCCTGCATACTCCGCACCTGCCGGATCACGCCACCCGACCGCATCCCACGTCGCGACCAGATCCGCCCGCGGTGATAGCCGAACCTAGCTCTGCCGTTCATTCCGCCGCTCGACATGATCACAACCTTGGCGATCACGGCGGTCGTCGGAGAGCTCGCGTCGCTGGTTCGGCGCCTCCGCACCCTGACCGCGCGTGAGAATGGCAGAGGAGCCGTTGATTCTCTAGTCGAGATCCGCGCTTGATGCCTTCGAGGCACTCGGCTTGTTGTCCCCGCGCGCGTCGATGAGGATGACACGCGGATCGTTTGCCAAGCCGATCTCCTGCAGGATGTCGAGGACCTTTTTCCGCTCGGCATCCGTGAAGAACACGATCACCTTGAGTGCGTGCTCCGCGTCTGACGCACGCTGGTATATCTCCGCCTGCGCCTGCAGGTTCTTCTTGAGTGCCGTGTTGCTGGCCAGCTTGAACTCGACCAGCGTCTTGCCAGGCTTCCCCTTCGACACCGTGAAGTCCACCGGCCCACGACCGTTGTTCACCTCGCGGTTTACATCCAGCGGTGTGTTGAACCACGTCAGTCGGAACATCAACTGCACATCCACCTCACGGCGCACTGGTTTGCCGTCGACATAGAACCAGCGATAGCCGTCCTTGTTCTCGATGACATCCTTGAGATAGAGCACGCGCGCGCGTGTCGCGCCGAGCGTGTCGGTTGGCGTGTCGTAGAAATGGGTCTCGTTCTCCAGCAACCCAATCAGCGCCTTCACCTGCGCGATATACATCGCGTGCGACACCCGCACCTTCTCCTCGCTGAGCGCCTCTGCTGCGTCGCCATGATCCTCCTTGTACTTGATGTAGTGCTCGAGCAATGCGGGAAACGACACCGCCGTTCGTGCCGCAGCTATATCCTCATCCTTCTTCGTGTAGTCCTCCGGCAGGATCTTCTCGAAGTAGTTGTTGATCGATGCGCGCAACTGATCGTCGGGAATCGTCTCGACGATGTGGCGGTAGTCACGCACGAGGTCCGTGCGGTTGATCCAGATATCGTCCTTCGTCAGCATGTCCTCAGGGACAAGCAAGACGTAGTCGTCGCCCATGAACGGCAGGTCGTACGTGACGGACTGCCACGTCTCGGTGCGGTAGTTAAACCGCGCCTTCTCGACGGCGACGCGTCGGCGCAATGACGGCGCGATGTGCGCCTGCGCGAACGCCTGCGTGTAGTCGGCGAGGTACTCCTTGATGAGGTTCGTCGTGAAGTCGCTGATGTTGTCCCGGCCCACGCCATCGGTGAAGAGGCACAGCTTCTCAATGTGGCTGCCCTTCGTCACCTTCTCAGCGCCGAAATCGGCGAACATCAGCTCCAGTCCGTCGTGCGCCGCCTTCGCGAAACGCGGACCCAAACCAAGGCCGCCATTCCCGCTCCGCGAGTACCCGAGCCAGGTCTGCTTGACCTCGCCGAACATAAACCACGCCTTGAGCAACCCAGGAGTGACACCGCCGGCGACGGCCTTGTCGCGCAGAAAACGCACGTACTGAATGATCCCGTCGTGCAGCGCCCGATACTCGGGCCTCTCACTGTGGAACAGCAAGAATGGATCAATGAAGAGCGGTAGATCACTGACGAGCGACACGTCGAAGGCGCCGTGTCCGGCTACGTCCGTCGGGGAGACGCCGAAGACGTCGCTGAAGTAGATGCTAGTCGGTGCGGTCATCGCGTTGATTCGGGATTTACGGAAGATGGAGAATGGCGTGTGCGGGATACGCACGGCGCCTCCGATGCCTCACGACGCCTCACTGCTCCGCGGGGTGGGTACCGCGGCCGTCACCCGCTCGCGGTACACGACAGCGTGCCCGTGTGCTGACGGTTTCACTCAGTTTCGCTCGACCGCGTCCTGGTGCGCCCGCGGGTTGACGTACCCATGGACCGACCGCGGGCAGTGCGTGATCACTGCCATCGCGACCCGTCGCGGCGCGACGGCGCATGAGAGACGCGGAAGCAACGTCGGTCCTACACGCGCGTACCAAGTGCTCGACCACTGTCGTGGTGCACCGTGTCGCGCACTCGTGGCGCGATGAGCACCCGGCCACCCAACGCGGCGCCTCGTGTCGACGAGCCGTCGGCCGCAGGGTGACCCTCGACGCCGGATCGCCCGCAGGGACGCGCGCCCCTGCCGGTCGTCCCGACGCATACAAATGCCGCGGCTACCACGACCACCACGGCTGCGCGCCGTGGCACATCCCGCCGTCCGTCCCCGCGGCGGCCGTGCCGGACGGCCCAACAAACGCGCCGAGAACCTGACGCACCAGCGCGTCGACAAGCGGGTGGGTCTCTCCGTCATGCAGCATCTCATGTGCGAGTCCAACGGGATCGGTCCCCCGCGCGAAGCCATATGCCCAGAGCGCCGCGCGTCGAACCCCAGGCTCTGGATCATGCAGAGCAACGCTGCGCAGCGCGGACCGAGCGTCATCCGTCCATAGAAAGGCCAAGCACGCGACGGCGGCGAGTCGGATGTCGAATGCGGGCGCCTGCAAGCCAGGGAGAACAAATCGCACGTCTCGCAGGAAGCCGAGTTCATGCTCAGCGAGTCCCGCCAACATGAGGCACTCATGCCCGCCCCACTGCTTTGCGGCGTACAGGAGGACATCAGTCTGATCGAACAACAACTCGGCGCCGTACCGCCGCTGCGTAAAGTCCGGATTCGGCACCCGGCGGACGGCCCACTCGAGGAGCGGAACCATCTCGATGGGATCTGTGACGCGCTGCGCGGCCGGGTAGATCGGCTTCAGAATCGGCAGTAGCTCCGCCGCGGTCCAGCCAGGGACGATGCCGTCCACGACGGCCGGCAACTGCGCTGCGTCGGCGGCACCGTGCCGGGCTGTCTGCGTGTCATTGTCCGCGCACGGGTCACAAACAGCCCCACCGAACCGACGAACAGCATCCTCGATGTCGGTCAACGCACATGTCGCCGCGTCGATCACAGAACGCCCATGGGCTCGGACTGTGTTGACGCCATCGAGCCTCCCCGCGCCAACTGCACGCTCGATGATCTCGACCGTCTCGATAATCGCGAGCGCGTCGGTGCGGAGCGCCGCCACCTCGGCCTGCAGCGCGAGCGCACGGCCGAACGCGATGGACGGCACGGTCGCCTGCGCGATGGCGCTCAGTCGATCATCGACGGCGAGCGCGCGCCAGCTCGCCACGTGGCAAAGCATCGCCACGTAGGCACGCGCCAGGTGGAGTCGGGGTAGCTCACCGTCAACGAGCACCTCGGTGCCATCGATGCTGGCCTCAATTCCAACGACGTAGTATGTCTCGCCGCCAACGCGACCCGCAGCGAGGATTGGACGGTGCACCCGGGCCTGGCGACCGCCGGCCCCGTCGGCGAGCTGCTCGCGCACGAGCTCCGACAGGAGCCGTGCGATGCTCTGCGCGCCCGCCGGTGTGAGCGCCGGGTCTCGTGTGACTTCGTCTTCCACGGCTCGACGTTGCACTGCGGGCACAGCGCGATGCCTGCACGCGCGCCGTACCGCCTCTGTGAGTCGCGCGCTGTCGTTGGCGTACGCGTTCGCCGAGTCCAGCGCACTGTCAGGTACAGCGGCGGGCACCCAGAGCAGCGCAGCGCCAGGGAGGTGCGCCACCGGCATCTCGCCCGTCGCACTGGGCTGTGTCGCGTCGTCTCTGGACCTGCCTCCCGCGTCTGCCGGTGGTGCACCGACGACTCGCAGATACGGGCGTGACCCTCCAGCCAACGACAACATCGCGTTCGGCACCAACCGCGGATCGGCGAGGCCATCGCGGGCGAAGGTGGATCCGCTCGTCGCGCGCGCAGCGAGCGCCGCCCGAACCGCCGGTGTGGTCACGGGACGAGGACGCCGCCCAGCAGTCGCCGCCGCGGCGCACTCCTCGGCCCACAGGGTCGCAACTGTGGCCTCAACCTCCTGCAGCCACGAGCGGGGCCCAGATCGCTGCCCCGTCGTCCGGAGCGACGCGAGGGTCATGTCTGCGGGCATATACAGGTTCGTACCGGTCACCGCGCCACCGCGCACCGTGTCGTGGACCACGACGTCCCCAGTGCGCAGCAAATTCCCGAGGTCGCGGACAATGAGCACGCGCGTCAGATCACGTGCGTCCGGTCGCGTCGCAGCGTGCGTCACGACCTCGTGCACCTGGACGGGCTCCCCGGCCGCCGTCACCGCGCTGCGGAGCAGGGCGAGCACGCGCTGTCGGCGCGCGGTGTGCGTTGGGAGCGTGGCGGCGGTGCCGGACAGATACTGCGGGTGACCGTAGTACCGCGCCTTGCCGATGCGTCCAGGCGAGAAGATGAGCGCGCGCGTCCTGAGCTGATCGAGCACTTTCGCCACGCGCAGGCCCACCCCGTCGTCGCGATAGGCGGCGATGAGTACGCGCCGATCACCAAGCGTCAGTGCCTGCGCGACCTCCGCTGGCGTGACCGGCCGCCCGAGCGCAACGTTGGCGACGCCGAGTGCCCCGAGCACGACGGCATGTGCAGGCTTGAGTGTGACGACGACGTTGCTCACGTGCGCGGGTGTGAGCGGCGCCGTCATGACGCTGCCCCTCCATCGCCGTCATCATCGAAATCACCGTCATCATCGAAATCACCGTCGTCACCGTCGAGCGTCTCGTCGAAGAGATCGGCAGTGTTCGCCGCGTCTGGATCCCCGGCTGCCACACTTACGGCCGCGGGACGACGCCGTGCCGCCTTCGTCCGCGGCGTCCGACGCATCGGCGCTGATGTGACCGAGACCGGCTGCACGAGTTCCACGTCGTCCGGGTCATCCCCCTCGAAGCCGCCGTCGGCGTCACTGACCGCACTCGCCTCGTCACGCGCCATCAGCATATGCACGGCGCGCAGAAACGTCAGGTCAATCGGAAGCTCCTGCATTGCCGCGTGCTGGTGGCGTAGCCGGCGCAAGAAGGGGACGAGCAGGCCGGGGAGCCCCTTGAACTGCTGCTGCATGTACTCGACCTGCAGTCGGTCGTCGAGGCGATGCAGATCGAGCGACGCGAAGTGGGGATCGAGTGCCGCGAGGAGCCCGTACGTCTGCTCGAGCGTGTACGGCTGGAAGTAGCACCACTCGTGAATGCGATACCGAATCTGCGGGAGCCGGCGCATCTTCGTGGGCAAGTCGTCCATGCCGATGAGGACGAGTGACAGCGTCCACCCCTTCAGCTGCGCAACGTTGCGGACGAGGATCATGCCACGGATGGCATCGAGCGACAGGACGCCGGCCTCGTCGACCAACACCATTTGCACGTTCTTGGCGCGCAACGCATGCACGGTCATGGCAGCGAGATCTTCGACGGGCGTCTGTCGATACACGCCCTCGGACAGCTTGCCAATAGTGGCATGGTACAGGCTCCGGACACCTCGCTTCATCTCATTGCCCGTCCACTGGTCGATCTCACCAGCCTCGTAGTGCACCGCGCGGAAGCCGTGCGGGCTCGCCCGGTGTGCTTCCTCGATCTTGCGCACCATCCACTCGGCGGTCTTCGTCTTGCCGTTTCGGGACCGTCCCGTCCAGATCACAACGGCGGACCCGCGATGCACCGCCATGGTGCGAGTCACGATCTCACGCATCAGATCCGTCTCGACGATCTTGTCCTCTTCTGGCGCTGGAAAGCTGATCTGGAACGGCACGTGAATCTCCGGCGTAGTGTGCGTGGGTTGTGATGGCCGCAGTCTCCCGCAGCGACGACGTCGTTCTCATGTGATCGGCGGCGTACTGGTCCCGGAGACACGCTGATCAGGGCCGCGCGCCCGGGGGCGTGATAGACAAACGACGCCGACGACCGGATGTGAGATGACACACCTTCATGTGCGGCCCGCCCGACGCTGCGGCAGCCGGCGCATCGTGACGGGCAGGTCGTCCACGCCGATGAAGACGAGTGTCAGCGTGACGCCCTCCAGTCGCGCGATGTCGCGCACGAGGATCATGCCATGGATGGCATCGCGCGACAGTAGTCCGGCCTCGTCGACCAACACCATCTGCACGTTCCTAGCGCGCAACGCCTGTACGGTCAGGGCGGCAAGCGCTTCGACGGACGTGTTTCGATACACGCCCTCGGTTAGCGTGCCGATGGTGGCATGGTACAGGCTCCGAACGCCACGCTTCATCTCGTTCCCCGTCCCCTGGTGGATCGCATCGGCCTTGTAGTGCACCGCGCGGAACCCGCGGGGGCTCGTCTGGTGCACCGCATCGATCTCTCGGACCATCCACCCGGCAGTTTTCGTCTTGCCGTTCCGCGTCCGTCCCGTCCAGAGCACGACGGCGGATTCGCGATGCACAGCCATGGTGCGGGTCACGATCTGGCGCATCACGTCTGTTTCGAGAATCCTGCCACGTTCCGGCTCAGGGAAGTTGATCTGCAGCAACACGTCGATCTCCGGTGGATGTGGGCCGTGACGGCGACAGGACGTCGCAGCGATGAAGTCGCTGCGTTGTCACAGGCAGCGTGCCAGTGACCGACACGCGCTGAAGAAGGCGGCGAGTCCGGGGGCTGATAGACAAACGACGCCGTCGCCCGGATGTGAGATGAGGCGACATGCGGGGCGACCTACCCCGTCACCGTGTCCGCACTCTGGCAGGCACGGGCGGTCCGACTTGTCCACCGCAAGGCAGGTGGGGCGTGCGCCGTTAGAGCGCGTGCGGATCCTACCAGCGGCAGCTTGGCCACCCCCCAGCGTGGACGGTGGCTCGGCTGCCCCATGTGCTCTCCTGCTACGCCTGTCCGCGCATCTTGCGCTGCATCAGGTCCATGATGGACAGCACACCGGAGTCTTGCTGCGGGCGCTTCGGCGTCGTCGTCGCGAGGCGTGGCGTCGCGGGGCGCATCGGCACTCGTGCTGCCCGCGCGCCATGACCGGAAGTCACCGTCGACCCGTCAGCGCGCGACGCGGTGTTCGCGCGCGGTGCCACGGCCTGATCGACGATAGCCTCCGCTTGTGCCCACGCCTGCGGTGAGGCCGCCATATCGCGCAGGCGCAAGTCTTCTGCGTCCTGCAGACGTTCCGCAACACCGCGCCGTGCTTGCCGCCGCGCAATCTTGATGTCCGATATTGTGAAGACACCGGGTCCTGGTGCGCGTCGCACGGGAAACGCCTCGCAAATGCGTTCGTTGGAGTCGGCGCGATACACGATCACGCTGCGGAGATCGTGAGGGTTGTATCGGATCCGGACCTTCGCGCGCCACATAGCGATATCCGCGAGTGCGGGATGCCAGAACGCCATTTTCCCATGCTGCGGCAGCTTGAATCGGATGCCCACGTTGGTGATCGTGCGGATCTTGTCGCTCTTGAGCACGAGCACATCGAGCTCCCGCTGCGGTACGGTCCGCAGCCTCACAGACCGTTCCCAGAGCGTCCCGGGCGACTGATCGAGTGGACCGATGCTGATGCCCTCGTGCACACGCGTGTGATACACGTTTGTGATCCACGCGAGCAGGCGCGCATTCAGGTCGTCGAGCGTCAGCAGCTCCATCACGTGCTTGGCCGCGGCCTCTGCGCTCTTCATCCCGCCGGGCTTGTATCCGGGGTGCTTCGCGAGGTGACCCTCTTGAAAAGTGCGGAACCAGCGCTCGATCTCACCCTTCATGTTGGGGTAGTGCGGATCACACAGGTCGAACCGGATCCCGAGCGCGCGAATCGACGACCGCACGGACTTGGCCGTGAAGTCCTTGCCGTGGTCGGTCGTCAGCACGGCAGGCACACCGCGCATGTGCCAGCCTGGCGACGCTTTTGGCATTATCGCGTGCCGAAGCGTCATTGCCGTGGTCCATGCCGTTGGCGTCTTCGTCGAGAGGAGGTACCCCATAATGGCACGCGAGTGCACATCGATGACAGCAGTGATCCACAGCTCCGATGCCACCCAGCTTCCGTCGCGCTGGCGCACGCGAATCCAGACGTCGGTCCGGCAGTTGTCGATCTGCCATTGCTCGTTCGCATAGGTCGTCGGCGAATACTCGGCGACCGGCGCCGCGGCACGCGTGTACGCCTCCATCCCGTCCTCCCGCACGACACGGTAGGCCGCTGGAAGGCTCCGGAGAAACAGCGTGACCCATGGGTAGCTGGGCGTTGCCAAGCCACGTTCTGCGCAGGACTCAGCCACGAGTTCGTGCACGACTTTGGGACCAGCACCTCGGCGGCGCAGGTACCAGGCGAGCGTCAGGTCGCGAACGGCTTCGCTCACCTGTGGTTCGACCTCGCGCACCCAGCGCCAGTCGTACAGTCCTGCCTCGCCATGTCGGCGCCAGCGCGCACGCAGCTTCTTGAGCCAGCGTGGCTGGCGTGTGAGACCGGCGGTATCGTGGAGATAGGCCAATCCCTGCGCGACCGTCATGCCGCCGTCCATGCGCGTCATCAGGTCACGCAACTGCGCGACTGCCGCCCGCTGGTCGTCTGTGAGTTCGTCCAACGATGGGAAGCGTCGAGCGCTCGTCGCCTTCGCCGGCTTCGCCGTGACCAGCGCGGCACCTTCGGGTGCGGCGCCGTCCGGTGAGAGGGGCGACATCGCGCCGCCCACGTCGGTGACCACTGGCATCTGGAGCTTCGCGGCCGCGCGCATCACGCGTGGTCTGCCGCGTGAGGCGCGCGTCTTCCGGTCGAGATCGGCACGCGTCTCATCCCGCGCACGCCGCAACACGACGTCGCCATCAGGGAACTGCAACGCGAGGTGCTCGGCGTATCGCTCGAGTGCATCGGCCGTGGCCGCAAGCGTCGCCTGTGACTTCAGTCGGTCAGGGCGGGCGTCTTTGTTGAGCGACCGAAGACGTTGCACGCCAGCGTCGTCAAGTCCGGCGCGGGCGGCGACTGCGCGCGCAACCGTTGTGGCGCTCTTGATGCGGATGCGAAGGGCCGCGCGATCCGCCTTCGCCGCGGAGGTGCTCGCACGCGACGTGTTCAGGACGGACTCAGCGTGCGCCAGCGGCGCTCGACTGGATTCTGGTGCGTCGTGCAGTGGTGCGGCGTCTGGCGCTCGGTGGAGCGAAGACACGGCGAGAGCGGGGAGCGACATAGCATCACCTAGGCGCTGGTGTGACGACGAGACGGGGTCCGTGAGGGACGGCGGGTACGGCTCCAGCCGGTGCGCGGTTCAGCACCGATGATGGACCTCACGGGGGACGCCAGCACCGCGATACGGCACCGGCGCGCCATGTGTTGCGGCTACACTGTCTGATCGCGCCAGTGGGCTGCGAAGGCGTGTTGCACGTCCGGACGTGTGCACCAACAGTCGGTATCCCGCGTCGTCGGTCGCCGTCCATTGCTGGCCGCATCTGGCCGCCACAGCTGCACCAGTGCCTTTGTGTGCGGTGCCGCGAGCGCCACCGTCCCGCCGGCAGCTGCGGCATACGCCTCGCGCAGCAGCTGCGCCGCCAGCAGGGTTCCGGCGAGCGCGGAGACGAAGGAGACAGCGAAGGCACCCTCAGCCGGCGACCGACGCAGCTTGGCCAAGGCATCTCCCCCCACGACGCCGCACCCTGCGCCGCCGGCGCGTACGTCGGCGACAAATGCGAGCAGCACGTCATGCGGCACGCCCCGGTCATCCGCTTCGTCCAGCAGCGACGCGTCCGACAGGGTGACCAGCCGCTCACGCATGGCGCGGTCGGTTTCGACCGGCTCGACAGAATTGTGGCACTTGAGGCAGACGCTTTCCAGCAGGTCGTACCGATCAACCTGGGCACGCAGGTCGTGGGTGCTGGCGCCCAGAATGACGGCGGGCATGGCATCCTGGATCTGATGTCGGACGGCATTGCTGTCCACCGCCGACAGCACGAGGGGAAGCGGTCCCGGGTGCGCCCGTCGAAAGTCAGCCCACCACTGATCGTGACCATGAAGGAGATACGCCGCCGGTCCCTCACGTGTGAGATGGGCAGCCACGGTCGTCGCTTTGGGGCGGCCAACGTCGGCCATCGTGAACAGCGGATAGCGGTTAAGGTTGGTCAGGGAGACGTTGTCACCATCGACGAGCTCGCCTGCAGCCAGCGGCAGCTCGGTACTCCAGAGGGTGGTGAGGCACGCGGTGCCGACGGCTCCAACCCCGACCAGCACAAACGGCGGGATGCCGGACGGCAGGCGGTGCTGAAGGTCGATCAGCGACGGGCCGACATCGGTGGTGGACTCGCCTGCGGTGAGTGACGCGTCAGCATCACGCCGCTGGATCTCGAGCGACCACGTCGAATACTGGACCTGCGCTGGGCCGTCACGCAGTGCGCCGTGCGCCCGGATGATGCGAAAGACCTCGGCGGCGGCAACGGCGGCGGCGGCGTGGGCACCGAAGGGAAGTGTTCCCGCGAGATCGCACTCCGGGCCTGCGCCGCGGCCGACCACAGCGGTCCAGTTCGTTGCAGCGGCGTAGACGTGACACGGTGGAGCGTCGCCCTGCACCGCGCCACCGACCGCACCGGGCGTGCGTCCGATCCGGACGTAGATCGGATCTGCTGCGTCCTCAGCCTCAGCCGTGCCCGACTCGGCGGCGTTGTCCAAGACGCGGGACGGCGCAGCCATCGCTGCGGCGGCGAGCATGGCGCGGCGGAGACTGAGGCCCCCGTCGGGATGCTGTGGATCGATGGTGGGGAGCAGGGGGATGTTGTCCACACCGTCGATGCGCACATTCAGCGTGCCGACGACGCCCTCGAGCCGACCGAGCAGGTTGGCGAGGTGGAGACCGAGGTGCTGTCCGATTCGGGACGCAGCACTGTGAAGCGACAGCGAGACGATGACATGGCGAGGACGGACGGCGTCCAAGGCGGCCAACTGACCGTGCAGGGTGTCCGCATGCCGGGACTGGAGTGCGGCTCGCGCACGGGCGGTCGGCGACAGATCGCGGGCAGTCTCGACTGCGACTGCCGTCTTCACGGGCGCCGCCATCAGCGGAAACCCTCGGGCCGGGCGGGCAGTCCGTCCGGCATGCCGACGAGTGGAACGGCATCAGTACCAGTCCCCGGGCCACGATCAGCGATTGGCCACTTATGGTCGGATTCGTCCGTGTCTGCTCCCTCAGTACCGTCGACATCGCCGAATTCGATGCGCAAGTCGAGGACGGCAGGCAGCATGTGGACACGCGCTTGCGCCTCGGTACCACTGAGTGCACGCCACAGCCGATTACGGCATTCGTGCACCCCCCACGCCGTTCGCGGTGGCACAGTGCCGGCCGTAGTCGGGCCACACGATGGACAGCGCCCCGTCGCGGAGGCTGAAGGCGTGCTCATCATCCCAAGCACTGTGCCCGACCCACTGGTCCGGGTGCGTGTGCAATTGCGCGACGTTGACCAGTCCGGCGGCACGGAGGGTGCGCCCGAGGGCGCGCACCGCGTCCGGTGGGACTTCGTAGCGACCAGGTGAGACGTACTGCTTGGGCACGACGACGGTGGTGCAGGTCTGCACGGCCTCCAGATACTGGTCCGCTGGCGCAGCCCAGAACACCACGCCTTCGCAACCACGAGCGGCGGTCGCGCGGAGCGCGCGCCAGGATTCGTCGATAACCGATTCGGGCACCTGCAGAACCTTTGTGGGGGTCCCGTGTGGCGGATGCTGCGACGCGTCGCGTGCGTCACGACGGGCGGCGATTAAGGCGGCACGGTGCGCTGCGGAGATCTCGACCTTCTTCATGCGGGCATCCTCCCCCGGTAGTGTGCCGGCTGCAGGGCGCGATGCAGCACCTTCACCGTCGAGTACAGCCAGTGTCGACCGGGCGTCCACTGCTGGTGCGCTTCGGGCGTGTGCGCCGAGTCGTAGTAGCCGCGCGTCAGACTGAAGCACAGCAGCTGGTCGACGCGCGTCCGGTCGTGGAAGGCCTGGAAGCGCGCATGCAGGCCAAAGTTCGGAAAGCCTTCGATCACGGGCAGGTGCCGCACGTCGGCCCCGACCACATAGGTGCGCGACTCCGGGTTCACGAACTTCGTCTCCGGAGGCCACGCGTCATACGAGTCGCAATCGAGCGTCACCGTGTAGGCGTCGGCGGTGGCCGTCCCGGGGGCGCGCGCCGCGAGGGTGACCGTCACCAGCACGCCCCCGTCATAGTCGACGGTCCAGCCGTACCGGGCGGCGTCCGGATGCGCGCGCAGCTTCGCGACATCCCGAGTCGTGGCGGCCACCGCGAGCGCACGCATGACAGGACTTGAGCCGGTCGGGGTCATGTCGGCACCGACGCAGCGTACCGGGGCGTCACCGCGGCGGCGGACGTGCGCAGCGTCACCGCGGCGGCGGACGTGCGCAGCGACACCGCGACCAAGCGGCGTGGCGACGCTGCGTCGTTCCGGACACAGCTGCGGGCCCCGCCGGTTGGGCTGACGATGTTGAGCTGCAGATCCGGTGCGATGCCCTGCTCGACGAACTCCTTGACGCGCAGGTCGAGCACGGCGTCGAGCGAGGCGCCATTCGCTTCGATCCGGTCGCCTGCGCGGGGAATCTCACCGAGGCGCTCGTACCCTTCGGCGACCACGCGGCGCACGAGCCAGCCGTTCGGTGCCTCCACGACCACCTGGGCGCCGGTGTCATCGTAGGTGATCGTGAAGCGGGCCTTCCCGCCGGCCCCGTCTGCGCGTTCGTCCGGCGTGTCACGCAGCGCGTCCGGCAACTCGGGTGGGGTGCCCGTGGTGTGCGGGTTGACGCCGGCGGCGTCGACGGCGGTGGAATCATGGGTCGTCATGCGGTGCTCCTGAGTTGATGGTCTCGGTTAGTGGCCGGCGTAGCGCAGGCCCGTATACCGCTCAGAAGAACAACGACGCCGAACGGGTGAATGTGAGATGCCACGTGATGCGGCCTGCACAAACACAGCGCCGGTCCCTTGCTCAGGAACCGGCGCTGTCAGGCTGCATGTGTCCGGTGTGGTCGGCCGGCTCGTCCCATAGTGTGCGAGGAGGCAACCACACCAGAGCGTCCGCGACGAAGGCGTCCGATCCCGCGTCCACCTTATGGCTGCGGATCGTCCTCGGCATCGCGCGCCCACGCGGCGTCGAGCGCTGCAGACACGTCGATCAAGGCGGATGCACTGCGGGGCATGCTCCCGTTCGTGCGTGCAGCGTGGCGTTGGTCATCACGCCCCAGCAGCGTGTGAAACGTCGTCTGGTCGAGCGACATGGCACGGGCGAGCACGACTAGTGCTTGAGGCGGAACCTCCGTGGCATCCAGCCTGTCGTCAGCGAGGTGCAGCAGAGTCGTAAGTTCTACCCCGATGGCGCCAGCCAGCCGGCGCTGCGCATCTTGGTCCTGTGGCATGAGACGCTCGACCACGCAGCTGAATCCGTCGAATTCGAGCGCGTGGCGTGTGGCGAACAGCTGGTGCGCCGCGCGCTGCAATCGGAGCACCTCAGCACCCTGCTCGCGCAGCTGTTCAAAGCGTGCGAGAGGCGCTGCGCTCTGCGCACGGCGCGACTCACCTGGCGGGTCATCGTGACCTGCGCGCGGCGCGGCCGCTGCACGGTGCGCCCCATCCTCACGCAGCGGCTGGTGTGGGGGATGCGCGGGCGGACCTAGGGTGTTCGGTAGCACGTGGGTCGGGGTCGGCATCATCGGGCGAGACATAGGGGCTCCAAAGTGGAACAGGGCAAGAACAACCAGTTTGCCAAGGCAGTATCGGCGAGGCGGTAGGGCGCGGCCAGGGACGCCGGCGAGATCAACTACGACGAGCACTGCTTCAGCCGGATCAGCCGAGGCACACAGCCTTTCCGCTCTGCAGAGAGCGCCCGCGACCGACCAGACGCCAGGGCTCCCGAGTTACGCATCAGGAGTACCCGCGCCGCCTGGTGCGCGACACGCTTCCCGCACCTTGTCCTTCACCCATTCCAATCGCTTGCGACTTGCCATCGCGCTCGGCAGTGAGAGTTGCACCGCGATCTGCTCGTGCGGGACCCCCTGCACCAGGTGCAAGTACGCGACCTGACGTGATTTCTCCGGTAACGCGGCCATGGCCGCCTCGAACTGGCGTCTGGTGATGTTGCCCGCGATGATCGGGTCACCTGAGAGGTGCTCAAGCATCGCATGTTCCGGGTGAGTGGGTGTGTCGTCCGCGCTATCGAGAACCGCCGTCGTCTCACGGTCGAGACGGCGCTGGTCCTTCTTCGCCGCATCGAGGAAGGCACGCTCCCCGATACTGACCAACCACCACGCGAATCCGTCAACGCGTGCCGGATCAAACTGCGTAATCTTGCGGAAGACTTTCGACCAGATCGTGTCGACGATGTCGTTGGCGTCGAAATACTGACGAACACCACCGAGGTACGACCGCAAAAAGGGATCGAAACAGTCATACACGCGGCGCCATTCGGCTTGGTATGCCTCGTGATCGGTGTCCGGGTCCGCCAACACCGCGAAGTCGATGGCAAGCGTCGGGGCGACGACTCGTGCGGCACGCCGCGACGGCACACCGGTACCAACATCCACCCACGCCACGCTGGCATTGAGGGGCTCGCCCGTCGCAGCGTCCTCCGGCTCCTCCGCATCGTCGTCAGTCTCATCGACGTCCACCAGCCCCTCGGGCGCACAGGAGCGCGGGCCGTTGAGCACCACCGAACCGTGTCGCGCCTCCGGGTCAGCGAGAGCGTCGGCGGGTGTGGTCTTGGCGACGAGCGCCGGATCAGCATCAGTCACTCGGCACGGCTCCCGCTCGGCATGAGGTGGCTTGGGTGGCGATGTGTCTCGTGAGGGTAATCAGCTGCACGCTTCCGTGTCGAGTCGGCCACTGACCGTGGTAACGCGGCCGAGCGCGGCGCCCACAACACACTCGGCCCCCTGACCGTCGTCGCGTGCATGATGATCAAGAAGAACTACGACGCCGACTCGTCACGTGTGAGATGGCCAGTGCGCTCTTATGGCCGTGCCAAATCGTGAGCACGCTGGCGCACGCGCGCCACGCCACGATATTCGCCGTGCGAACGTCGCGAGTTCGCAGGGCGTCAGATGGCCGTCGCGTCCCCAACCGTGTCGAACAGGGTGCGCGCGGCGCGCGCGCGGGATACCGCGAGGGCGCTGTGGCCGGATCGGCGCGCGAGGGCACCTTTCCAGCGACGCACTTGCTGCGCGCCGACGATAGCCACGACGCGCGGATCGTCGGACTGGACGGCGTGCACGAGGGCATCAGGCGAGGCAATGCCTGCCGAGACGATGTCGCGGGCGGCGGCACGGCGAATACGGAGCCCGAGCTGCATCAGGGCCGTCGCCTCCCGCTCTACCCCATGCTCGAGGCGCGTCACCAGCGTCGCGACCGCATCCGCAATCGCCGGCGCCTCACCTGGCAGCTCAAGTGCGACCAATTTGCCAACCGCCCGCAGCACATCCGCCGTGCGCTCAGCGGCGCCCCGCACGACGCCTGCCACCGGTTCCACCCCCTTCCACGTCGGCGTGAACCGGCTGAAGGCATTCTCGATTTCTGTGAGGGGACGGCCAGCGAACCCACATGCTGATGGTGTTCAGTCGCTTGAGGCGCTGGAGGTAGCGGCGGTCGGAGGGTGCCACCTCGCGCAGCATCTGCAGCATCGCCGGCTGGGCGCCCAGTGTCGACGCGGAGTCGGTATGCCACCCCGCCAGTTCGCGCTGACCATCCTGGCCGCCAAGCGACTCCACCGGCGTCTCGAGGTCGTCGAGCTCGTGTGTGACCTGTGCGAGGGCAATCAAGGCGATGGGGCTGAGCGGTTCACCCGCGGCATGGATGCGACGCGCCCCCTCCAGCACACGCGACGCCGAGTCAGCCTTCAGCCCTTCACGCCCGCACACCAAGCCACAGGACGTCAGGACGATGCGCGGCGGCGTGTTGCGGTCGTCCACGGGCGACGCGGACCCGCTGCCGTGGGCCTCGTCGTTGACGGTCACCAGACGCACCAAGCCACGGGTGATCAGCGAGGCGACGGCCGTCTCGAGTGCCGCGTGCACGGCGCGTCGTGCGTCACGATCACTGCGGCGCTGGTATCCCGCGAACGTCTCGTCCGCTCGAAGCGCCAGCGCGTGCTGGGTCACGGGGGTGGGGTCGAGGGCCAAGAGAACGAGCGCCATGTCCTCGGCATCCATGTGGCTGAGCCGAGACACCAGCGGCTCCGCATCCGCCGTCACGAGCGCCGCCCACAACCGGTCCACGTCCGCCTCACGCTCAGTGATCAGGTACGCGCTCCCGTGCGTGGTCGTCCCCATCCAGCGACCGGCCCGGCCGGCCATGTTGCGATACTCTGCAACGAGCATCGGATCGTTGCCCCGTTGGCTGTCGGCAATGATGACAGTGTTCGCCGGCAGATTGACGCCCATCGCCAATCCCGACGTCGCGACCAGCACGCGCAGCTCGCCCCGCCGAAACGCGGCCTCCACGGCTTCACGCTCAGCCCGCTCCATGTCGTTCAGATGCAGGCCGACGCCGGCCTGAAGTGCGGCGCGCAGCTCGTGACTCACGCGCGAGGCGTCGCTGGCGCGAAGTTCCTCGTCGAGCGCGGCAAGCGCGCCAGCGCATGGCGGGAGGTTGACGGCCGTGGTGAGGCGTCGCGCGAGATCCCTCGTCGACCACCGAGCCGAACGAAAAATGAGGATCTGCTCGCCGCGTGCGAGCAGCTGGGGGACGAGCGCCGCCACGACCTCGCCTCGCGCCTTCGCGCCGGTCCCGTCCCGTCCACCGACCGGGGGCACCACATGAGGAATCACCCGGTCGCGCCCGATGACATCCGGCGCGACGGAGTCCCGAAAGGTGTAGGTCCCCGACGGGGCCACGATGCCTTCGCGCAGCGGAATCGGACGGGTATTTTCGAGCGCGACTGTGGCATGCAGCCAGCCGTCAAATCCCTGAAGATCATCCGCCGCAGCCGAAAGGGCGATGATCTGGAGCGGCTGCGCCCCGAGCCTCCGCTGTCGAAGCGCCATGCAGATGAGTTCGACCACATGACCGCGACCTGGGTCAGCAATCATGTGGGCTTCATCGATCACCACGAGTCCGAGCTGATCGAGCAGGCGTGGGTCCACGAGCAAGAGAAGGCGGAATTTCTCGTACGTGAAGAACGCGACGTCAAAGTGTCCTTTGGCGATCAGGCTGTCGTCATCGCCCGTGCCGCCGAAGGACCGCACGGCGCGGTAGCCCAAGGCGCCGTAGGCGTCGTCGAACGCCTCGTACTTTTCCCGGGCGAGGGCACGCATGGGCACCAGCACCGCGGTCTTGAGGCGTCGTCCCGCCGCGACCAAGGCCGCCAGCTCGCCGACGAGGGTCTTGCCGCAGGATGTCGGGCCGGCTACGACAACACTCCGCCCGGCAAGACTGCCCAGCGGCGCGATGGCGCGGCGCTGTAGGTCGGTCAGGCGTGCGCCAGCACCGCCGAGACGCCCGCGGATGGCCTCGACGACGGGCGGCGTGAGCCCGTACGCGTCAAGCCCCGACAGGTCGTCTTCGACCGGGAGGATATTGTCCTCCGCCAGCTGACGCGCCCGCCGGGGCCCGGCGACGAACTGCGGAAACGACGGTCCTTCGTCGATGCGCATGATGAGCCCGGGCCGCTGCACACGCCCCGCGCGCGCGGCGTGGTCCTGCGCACTGTGCTGCGCGTGAGCCAAGAGCGATGGGATGGTGATCGCACCATCCCGCGCGACGAAGGTGCCAAACAATCCCTCGTTCACGAGAGCATGAGTGAGCACGCCATGCCGGAGCTGCGGTGTCTCCCACGCGCGTCCTGTCGGGCCGGCGGCCCACAGAACCGCGCGGTCTTTGCCCTCGGCGACGGTCTGCAAAAGCGAGTCGAACGCGGCGGTCTCACCGTCCGGTGTGCATCCGGCCGCGATGCCGGAAAAGCAGCTGTCCAGCACCACAACGACACACCCGGCGTCGAGATGCCGCAGCGCGGCGGTGATCTCGGCGATGGGCAGCGTTGTGGCGGCGAGGTTGGTGGCGACCGCGTCGCTGCATAGGAGCGCGCCGTCGGGCGTCCCATGGCACGAGAAGTGGAGAACGACGAGGTCGTAGTGCGCCTGCTGAATCCGGTCGCGCAAGTCGGCCACCGCCGCCCGCACCGCCTCGCAGGTCGCCTCCGCGCCGAGGAGCAGGACATGATCACTGTCGGCATGACCCGCCGCCTCGTTCGCGTCCGCAAAGGCGGCCCACATGCCCTGCGCATCGCGTCCGGCGAACGCCAATGCGTCAATGCTGGGATCCTGCTGGCGGTCGACGCCGACGTACACACCCGCACTACGCATGACTGGTTCTCGTGAATCGGGAGACAGGATGCCGGCGGCGTCCACAGCGGCGCGCGGGTGAGCGTACGCTCTCGCGCGCGACGCTCACGTGAACGCCGTCGGGTCCGCTGATATGTATCAGGTGGTCCAAATCACACGTGTTCGATGTAACCGCGTGGGCGAGGAGGGTGGACTGGCATTGGCCTATCATGCGTGTGCATGGCTGGCATCCTGATGTGACGCCAGCGGCCGTCTCGCGGGGGTGCTAGCTTCCCTGTCCGCCGACATCTGACCGATGTCAGCGTCGCGGCCGAAAGCCGCTTCACCCCCGATGACCTGGGAGTCCGTCATGACGACGACTGAGGTGCCGTTCCTGCAGTGCCTGTACAACCAGCCAGCGCCCGTGGGCACGCATGCGCACGGCGTGCACTATTCGGTGTACCGTGCGGCCGTGTGGCAGTCGCCCAACCTGCATCCCATCGCGACATCGGCGTGGCACGACGTCGCCGTCATCTGGGATGACGACCACGACACGCGTGTCCTGCTCGTGCTTGAAGCCATCTACCATGCAGGGCTGCTGCCGGCCCTCATTGCGATAGGGGAGCGCAAGGGCGGGCTGACGGTTCTGGTCCGCGCCGCCGCGTCGCCTGACCTGCTGCGCGACGGAGGCGAGACGCTCCGGCGGAACCTCGCACCACTCGCCGACGTCGAAGGTGATGTCTGGCCCGTGGAGGTGGAGGTGACCGATGCGCAGGGCGGCGGCATCGTGTCCCCCTATCAGGATTCGCTGTACCTGCAGGCCATCGACCGCTTGTGGCGGCTCGGGAGCAAGGCGCGGCCGCCCGCACTCGCGCCCGCGGTGATGTGTTCATAGCGGACTGACGCGGTGCGCCGCCGTCACGACGATGACGATGCGCATGTCCACCCGCTTGATGACGGACTGGCCCCCACGCCCTTCGACCCGGACTGGCATCCGTGGCCCCCGGCGCGCCGGTGGCTTAACGCGTCGTCGACGTGCCCAGCAGACGACGATGGAGCGCGCCCGATCTGCTGCCGCGCCCGACGGCCGTACCGGTGCGCACCTGCGGCATCCTGACGCCGCGTTGTGCTCTGCCATCAACGCGTGTATTTCGTGCGTGCCGTGGATTCACGGATCTGCCGGACGAGCCGGAGGACGTGCAGGGCAACCTCTCGCTTCTCTTCGGCGGAGATGGGCTGATCGGTGATCAGCGTGAGGACCAACTCGGCAAGTGTCGGCATGCGGGCAACATCGGCTGTAGTGTCACGCCGCCGTCATCGGCGTCTTCCGTGCGCAACGAGAGGCGTCTTCGCGGGTGGCGCGCCTTCGTCTGCTGGCGTGACGAGCCACCGGAGCATCACATGCACCGGGTCAAGGTCACCCACTGCGATTGCCGCGAAGCCCGTGCGCGGCTCGCCGTCGTCAGTGGCGAGCATGGGCTGCGGTGTCGCGAGGATGCCGAACAGCTCGCTGTCGGTCAGGTGCCCATCGGCGATTTCCAGCAGCGGGCGCATGGCAGGATCCGGCGTGAGACGCCCGCCTGAGGCGCCGTGGCGGAGGAACTGGACGACCGGGTAGCGCCAGTAGGTGGCGGGCCAATCGAGCGCGAGGATGAGACGCTGGGCCTGCCACGCCTGCAGCGTGTCCATCGAGATCCCAAGCTGCGCCGTGGCGTCGGCCGCTGTCCAGGCCCCGCCCGTCCGGGCCACGCATGCCTCAAGCATGTCCGCGCCGCGGGCGAACGCGGCGGCGAGGGCGGTGTTGGTCGCCTGCGCGCGCGCCTCGAACACGTGGCGAACGGCGAGCAGGCTTTCCAAGTCGCGCTTGAGCCATGATAGCGCAGCGCCGATGCCGTCAGGAGCGCTCCCCGCACGTCGCAGCTCCACCGCGGCGAGCGACGAGTCCGGACTGTAGAGGTCTTGCGCGGCCAGATCGATGGCGAGCACATGCCTCAAGCGCACCGCCGTCGGACCGAGATGTGGTGCCGTGTCAGGTGCGGTGTCATGCCAGCGCTGCAGCGTGTTCGTCGTCACCCCGAGGACGGCCGCCTGCTCGTCCGCCGTGAGCCGCAAACGCGCGGCCGCATCGTCGAAGCGGTGCAGCTCCGCGGCGGTTACCCGGGGCCAGAATGCAGTAGGCTCTCGGTGCTCCATGCCGACGGATACGGATGAGGACGGTGACGAAGATCGGGACGATCATCGCCACACTGTACACTGTCTCATCGGGAGCACTGATGACAGAGACCCCGGCGCTATTGTAGTCGAGTCTGCTTGAGACCCATTTCTGGGTCAAAGCATGAGATCGTTGACGACGCGACACCGTCTGCGGTGGGTCGAGGTGTTGTCGCGCCGTGCAACGCCGGGCGCAGCGTGGCGCGGGCGAGGCCGTGTCCCTGACGGCCGCCGACCTCATCGAGGTCATGGCGGACGTGTGCTGGAAGCGCGAGGTCGACGGCGCGGCGGGTACGCGCGTCACGCCGGCAACACTCGGCCATCTTCGCGCCCTGCGATACGAGCAGCCATGCGCGACAGAATTCCGGGCGACGGACCTCGCACACGTCACGTCGTTCACGCCTGCGGCCGCAACCAAGATCTTGAAGGAGCTGCTCATACAGGATGTCGTCGCGTTCGTCCGTCAAAAGGGATCGAGCAGGTAGTATCGTCTGACCGACGGCGACCTAAGCATTGCGCTGCGGATGAAGTAATGCGTCGGGCCCGATATGGGGCGAGCGTACCCGTCGGAGTGCCCGGCTACGGTCGAGCGTTGGGGAAGAGCTCCGTGACCGGAACGAAGGCGCGTCCCTCTTCAACGGCGCGACGGTCTTTTGCGGCGAGCAGTTCCCGAAGACCAACCGCCGCGGACAGGACGAAGAAGAGATCCATGCCCTCCATCAGCAGGATGCGGGACGAGCGGCCTGTCCGGTAGGCGTCAAGGCCGTCGCCAGTGAAGCCGGCGTAGCTCACGAAGAGTCCGCGGGCCCATGCCGCCTTTGCGCCTACCTGGTCATTGAACGCCGCCAAGTCGCGGTTGCCGGTGCGCGTGGCCTGCCACTTCGCTTCCACGAGATAGGTGACGCCATCAAGCACGAAACTGCCATCAATCTGTTCGCCCCGCAGGCGAAACGCGTCGCGGGGAGCGAGATCGAAGGCGTGGAACAGGGTGTTGAGGAAGCGCTCGAACACGACGCCGCGCTGGTTGGCGTCCATCGACTCCAACCCCTGAACCTCCAGCAACAGTGTAGCGAGCACCGCGCGAGACGGCGTCCGCGGGCCGGCCGGGGTGACTGGCACCGCGACCGCCGGTGGCGCCGCCGTCTGAGTCGGCGGCCGCGCCGGAAGGGACGCAAGGAAAGCCCGATCCACGAGCTCGGGAATCCGGATCCCAAGGGCCACCAGATGCCGATTGACGTCGTCGACCTCATCACGCGTCAGCGGCTGCTTGTTGCCACGGTAGACGAGCGCCCGTTTCACGATCTCTTGGAGCAGGCGCGTCACCTTCTGCGGTTCACGCTCCACGACCGCGGACAAAAGCGTCACGAGCGACGCGTGCTTGCTGGCACCGGGCCATGGCGTGTGGAGGTGCGCGGCGGCCACGGCGCCGGGGAACGAGATCGACGCGTCCGCCCGAGGATGCGGCGTACCAGGGAGGAAGTCAGCGAGCGCACGCGCGAGCGCGTTGATCGCCTGCGTCTGCACCAAAGAGAGCGTCACAGCGTAGTCACGTAGTAGGGAGGCGCGGCATGGTCCGGGAAGAACGATACTGGCCCGACGTGGCCGTTGTGCCGATCATGTCCGTCGCTCCTCGGCGCAGGACATTCAACACGCTTTGATGACGGCCATGATTGGGAATCGACGCTACTGGCAATCGACGTTCACCGAGACCTTCGCCGCTGAGCTCTCCGTGTGGAGTGCCGCGGTCGTCGAGCGTCTGCTCCCAACGTTCGATCAGGTCGACAGGGAGGCGGAGCAGGTCGCATCCGCCGCGTTCACCCGTCTCGGTCAGCGTCTGATATCGGAGGATTCGTACATGGACATGGCGGACGCGGCAGAACTGGCGCATCACGAAGGATTAGCCCATTACGAAAGGTGGACTGGGGTGCGACAGGGCCTCCTCAATCTCGCCGCCGCAGGTCTCTACCATCTGTTCGAGCAACAGGTCGCGGTGTTCGTGCAGAAGGAACTCATCACGCTGCATGAGGCGCACGACGCGACATTCATGATTCGACTGCTCAAGCCCGGGCAGATCATGACAGCGTTCGAGGACCGGTTGTTCGCGAACGGCATCACGTACAGGACATTGCCGTCGTACCCACAACTCGACGAGTTACGTCTCGTCGCCAACGTGGTGAAGCACGGGTCTGGATCGTCAGCCGAGCAGCTGCGAGTGCGTTGTCCGCTGCTGTTCGTGCACCCAGCATCTCGGACGAGCGAAGGGGCGACGCGACGGAATCCATGGCCCGTCGTCGCGGGCCAACGGCCACCGCGGCTGGTGGATCGACCGCTCGCGGGGAACGACATCTACGTCACGACAGGGGAGTTCCAGACGTACGCCGCGTGCGTCATCTCCTGCTGGGTCGAACTGGCGGCGAGGCTTTCCGAGTAAGGACGTGCGACGCGTGAGGACGGCCCCCGGTCTTGTGGAGGCCGGCCCGGAATCGGCGTTCGCGGTTGGCCTCCATTGGTCGTTGTCCCAAGCGAGATCGATGGCGAGCAGATGCCCGAGACGCGCGCCGACACCATGCACCACCGCTGCATCCACGCGGCCGCACAGCCACTGCGCATGTTGCGCCGGTGTGAGGGCGAACATTGCCGCCTGCCCGACGTCCGTGAGCTGCCACAGTGCGACCAGGGCCGCACACAAACGGGTATCGAGCGTGATGCTCGCCGTGAGGTCGACCGGATCCGAGTCAGTCATTGACGACAGATCGTCGGTCGACAGCACGGCTCCGGCAGCGAGGGCTGTAGAGCGCACGCATGCGGTCCCGCCGTGCGCTGATGTGTGGGCCGTGCGCGCGTTGCGGTTCGGGCCGGGTCGACGGCGCTCTCCAATGCCGTGGCTGTCTGGCTCACCGGAACGCCCCCGACTCGAGCGAGGCGAGGATCGCGACGAGCGGCCGAATGGCGCCCATCTCCACCATCATGCGCGGCGAGGTCTCGTAGGCCAACCCCGGTGGCGTCCGCAGCCAGATCAGTGCGTGCGCCGGTGTGATGAAGGCCGAGGCCAGCAGCGCACGTAGCGCTTGCAGAGCGTCGAGCTGTGCCCGGTGACGACCACGCGGAACCGATGCGCCTCGCGACCAGCGCTCCAGTGTCCTGGCGGTTGTCCCGAGCGCGCTGGCGACGTCGGCCACCGTGAAGCCGAGGGTCTCGCGGGCCCACCCCATCATCATTGGAATCATCCACGGCTCGTGGTCGTAGGTCACGGCCAGCGGTGGCACCCATGGCACGACCGGACCAGCGTCCATTCGCGGCAACCCGGGCAAGAGCACCAAGAAGGAACGCGCGCCGTCTGACACCTGCCACGGAATCCCCAGCGCTGCGTGGAGACGCTCTTCGCGCTGCAAGGCCGTCCGGTACGCCGCACCGATGAGGTTGCCGTCAGGCATTCGCGACTTGACCCGCCGCGAGCGCGCATCACCATCGTTGTCCGCCGCGGGCAGCGCCGTGCGCTGGTCCGCGTTGGTCATGCGTACGCACCGCTCTCCATCTGCGCCACGAGCGTGAACACGACGCTGCGACCATCGCTCGTCCGCATCAAGTCGCCAGGCCGGCGACCGCCAAGGGCGGGGCTGGGCGCGTTCAAGAACGCTGCGACCCATCGCCCCGCATCGAAGGGAGTCCCGTCGCCGGACACCAGCACAATCTGCTCGACCTGCCCGATGAGGCGCGCCATGCCGAAAGCGCCTTCGCTGTCAGCCCGACTCAACCGGCTGTCCGTCTTCAGTGTCCGGCTGACCGTGGCATGGCGCACGCCGATCAGCGTGCACAACGCCGCCATCGACACGCCAAGGTCAGCCGCCAGACGCTGCACAAGGCGTGCGGGTACCCCGCGGTCGACGATCACCGCCCGCTCAAAGGCAGAGAGTGCACTGAGTGAGGCAAAGGCAGTGTGCGCATCGACAGCGGAGTCAGGAAGCGGCACCGCTCTCCAAGACCTGTCGCCAGCGAATGAGGCAGTGGAGGGCGCTGGAGGCGGCAGAAGCCCTGCTCGCGGGATAGTCACCCTAGAACGATGGGCGTCGCGCTCACCGTCTGCCAAGGGCGCCATCTTGTCGAGCTCGCTCATCATCCCGCCGCAGAACAAAGCGCTCGACGGCTGCTGTGTCAGGACGTCGCTGCTCTCGACGTCTACGCCCGGAGTGGCACCAAGGCGTCCTCGGCCACAGGACCGTCACCGTTCAGCCGACGCCAACGGCGGCGCCGTTCGTGTTCGCTCTCTTCATGAATAGGCCCTCTGACCGCCACGCTGCGCGCGGGCCCGGTCGGGGCAGCGGCGGCGGTGCGACGGTCGTCCGGACCGCCGACGAAAGGCGCACTGGACCGACCAACCCTGCGCCATGTGGCGCGGTACGCGTAGCCAACGTGTCCGTTACGCGTATCCCGGGTGCTCTGTACGCGTAGCCATGGAGCACGATACTCGTATTCTCTGCTCTAAACACGCCGAAAACCGTGTTTTCGGGAGCAATGATAACCGCAGTGCGAATCGTGATAATTGCAGTGTAGAGGCGCTGGGGCGGTCGTATCAGCCCAGGCGTACGGTGCACCGACGCCTCTGAGAACATCGCAAACGCAGCGCGCGGTGGCAGATTCGACGAAGACGTGGAATCTGCTGCCGCGCGCTGGTACGTGCTAAACCCTTGTCAAACAGTCAGTTAGACTCGATGTCCGATACGATTAGCACGGGTGGTCGCGATGCGCGTATCCGAAGGGGCACGGTACGACTCGCGGGTAGGTGCGGGGTTTCTCGATTGCGAACGACGGGACGATTGCACGAAGCAAGGACTGACGGTGCAACATCGTGTCGGCGGGAATTGCGCTCCGACAGTAGCCAGAGCGCCCCCCCT
>CAWJMR010000034.1:0-114607 GCA_963843965.1 uncultured Gemmatimonadaceae bacterium | reverse complement strand
CGAGCGCCGTCTGCACGCTGGCGATGTTGACGATCTTGCCGTGGCCGCGCGCGATCATGTGGCGCGCGCAGGCCTGGCCGACGTGGAACACGCTGGCGATGTTGGTCTGCATCAGTCGTTCGAAGGCGTCGGCCGGGAAGTCTTCGAGCGGGCCCCGGTGCTGTATCCCGGCGTTGTTGAAAAGGATCTCGATCGGACCGACTACGGCTTCGTAGCTGTCGATCGCCGCGCGCACGCCGTCATGGTCGGTCACATCGAAGCCCAGCGTGGCGGCCCCGTCGATGGTCGCGGCGGCGGCCGCGAGCTTGTCCGCGGGCGACCAGCGTGGCCCCGGCGCGCAGCCGGCCACGCCAGGCGACGCCGTCCCGGGTCGCCGCGTAGGTGCCGACCGCCAGCTTGGAGACGATGCCGACCAGGGCCAGCAGCGCGGCCGCGGGCAGGACGGGCAGCAGGTCCTCCGGGTGCACGAACAGGCCGATGCCCACGAAGAACGCCGCCGCGAACAGGTCGCGCAGCGGCTCCAGCACGTTGCGGACGGCTCTGGCCACGTCTCCGGTGAGCATCAGCCCGACGATGAACGCGCCGACCGCGGCGGAGGCGGAGATCAGCTCGGGGAAGGCGCCGGCGACGATGAGGGTGCCACCGAAGCACCCCGGAGCATCAGCGACTGGCGGCGCTGGCGCGCCCCAGGGTGCTGGCTGGATCCGACGTGCCCCAGCGTTTGGCGACGAAAAGAAGGCGGCGGCCACGCAGCCGACGGCCAACGCGGACCCGGCGAGGCGAGCCTGCGGGAGAGTCCCGCCGAAGGCCGAGCACCGACAGCAGCGGCAGGTAGGCGGCCATCGCGAAGTCCTCGAGCACCAGGATGGCCAGTATCGAGGGCGTCTCCCGGTTGCCCAGCCGCCCCACGAAGTGCGACCGCGTGGCACTCGGACTTCCCACCGCATGAATCGGTGACAGCATGCCGCGATCCCACAGCGACTTGAACGGCGCCAATGACGGATGCAGGCCGTAGAACCCATCGAGGTCGATCGCCCCCGCCGAATTCGCCGAACCGCCCACACGCGCCGGTGTGGCAATCGCGAGCTGCGGCCGCGCCGCGTAGTAGTTCTTGTCGCCGAAGGGCACCAGCACATTCAGCGCATCGGCCGCACCGCGCTGAAAGAGCACGATCAGCGTCTTGCCACGCACGGCGCGCGGCAGCTCCATCGCCAGCGCGGTACGGCGCAGGAAACTCGGCGAAAGACCGAGCGTCACCAGCGACAGCGCGCCGCCCTTGAGAAACACCCGGCGATTCACGGGATTGTTGAAGGCAGGCATGATCGGATCCTCGCTCAGCGGCGTTGAAATTCAGGAGCCCCGAGCGCGAGGCCAACGATCTGCGCAAATCCCGTGAGCGGCGGCAGCGATCCGATCGACTGCGTGAGCGTACCGCCGCGCTCCGGACGCACGGCTGCACGACCGGCCGCCTGCTGCTGCTGGGCCACCGGCGCACGCGCCGCACGACGTTCACTGGCGGCCTGCTTGCGTGCATTCGCCGTCATGTCGCCGCTGGCCATACCGCCGGCCATGCCACCCATCATCGTCGCATCGTCGTCGGCCACGAGCAGGGAGTCGTTCGCACCACCATGCTGCTGCAGAAACGGATTGGTGCCGGTCAGCAACACCTGCCGCGTGTCGGAGCTCACTGCGCCACCGAACAACTCCTTGATCACCCCGTCCACTTGGGCTTCGCGCGAGGTCTTCGACAACTCCGCCGTGAGTGGCCACGCAGCCAGCTTGATTCCCGGCACCCGACCCGACGCGGCCGCGAGTCCGAAGTTGATGCGATTGAGAATGGCCCCGGTGTTCATCCACGCGTCGCCCGTTTCCGGATACCCATTGGGCGCCTGATGGCCGAAGATCGGCTGACCGAGGCGGCTCACCAACTGCGATGTGCGCGGTGTGGCATCGGGCTGCGCATTCATCGCCCGCATCGTGCTGGCGACGAGCTCGAACGGTGACTTCACTTTCGCACGATAGCTCGCCGACGCGAAGAACTCCGGACTCGTCACGATGGTGCGCACGACGGCGCGAATGTCGCCATTCGTGCGACGGAACGTGGCGGTGGCGCGCTCCACCAACGCCGCCGGCGGAGTATCACTCACGAACCGGCGCGCCAGTTTCGTCGCGATGAACTTCGCGGTGCTCGGATGCGACGCCAGCAGATCGAGCACGGCCTCGCCTTCTTCCACCCCTTTGTTTGCCGCGAACGACTTGCCGAGGATGGTCTTCGCACTCGCATCGTGCACTTCACCGCGAAAGGCGAAGCCGCCGCCTTGTGCGCCGCGGGCGATCGTCCAACCGGTCAATGCGCGCGCCACTTCGATCACATCCTGCTGCGTGTAGCCGCCGTCCACGCCCAGCGTGTGCAGCTCCATCAGTTCACGGGCGTAGTTCTCGTTCAAGCCGCGCCGGCGCTGTGCCGCCTGCTGCAGCTGCGGATTCTGCGCGAGGCGCTGCTGCACCGCCGCCGCACGACGGGCCGCCTGCCGCGCGTTCAACGGACGCTGCGCGGGGCGCAACGTAGGGCGGCCGCTGTCGGCCACACTCTGCCAGTTGTCGAGGTAGTAGAGCATCGCGGGGCTCTTCGCCACGGCACCCAACAGCTCGCGGAACGTGCCAAGCGCATGGGGACGAATCGTCTGGGCGTCGTACTCCGGAAGGAAGTAGCGCGTGCGATCCTTGCCGGCGAACACGTTGAAGTGATTCTCCCAGAAATCGACCATCACTTCGTTGAGCTGGCGCTCACTGATCACGGCCCGCGCCACCCGGCTCGACGCGAGCTCGCCCAGAAAGGCGTACGACTGGCGCCCCTGTTCGCGCAGCTTGGCGGAATCGACGGCGGTCATGGTGCCGCCGCGGCGCTGCAGCTGGGCCAGTACGGCGGCCGGCGGGGGCGCGTCGGCCAGCAACTGCTCCCCGGTTTTTCCCAACGACGTGAAGCGGGCCACGAACTGTTCGGTGGCGGCGTCGGGAATGCGCTCGGGGTAGAGCTGGCGGTCGATCCAGGCGTCCACGCCCATCGCCCGCACGGCCTCGACGTCACCCGGGCGGGCGCCGAAGGCCAGGCGATTCAGCACATGATGCACCTGCTGATCGGCCGTCTGCTCGCGGGAGGCGAGCTGCGCGGCGGAGACAGAACCGGCGGCGGGCTGTGGCGCCGCAGAGGCGCAACCGAGTGTGGCCAGACAGAGGGCCAAGACGGGGGGGAAAGACGGGCGGAAAATCGGCAAGCGTGAACCCTCGACTGAAGTCTTCCGTTATGACGGAAGGTCCGCGGCATCGTTAACCGCGCCGCCCTTTATCTTTCTTCGAATATGGATCACGGCAACGCGCCCGGCCGCTTCACGCAACTCATCGACGCCGCGCTCGCTGCCGGCACGCTCACCGCGATCGCTACCGGCGGCGCTCTGCTCGGCCTCGGCTGGCGCGAGGGCGAAGCCGGGCGTGTGTTCCGCCTCGCCGGTCGCGGCCTGCTCGAGCGCTTCGGCGTGGCGTCGTCGGCCGCGCCACTGACCTCGGTCGCGCTTGGGTATCTGCATCACCTGATCATCGCGACGGGCTGGGGCGTGCTCCTTGCATTGCTGGTGCTTCCGTTACGCGGTGTTACACGCATAACGGCCGCTTTGCTCGCCGCAGCGGGGTATGCTGTACTGGCCCTCTGGGTGCTGCCGTCCACGTTACGAATTGGTTACGCGGTGACGGGAACGCCGTCCGGCGTGGTTGCCATTGGAGCGGCAGTTGCGGTCGCGCTGCTTGGCGCCGTCTGGGTGGCCATCGGCGAAGGATACGACTGACGCGCGGTGCGGTTGGTGTTGCGGTTGGTGTTGCGGTTGGTGTTGCTCATCACAGGGTGGCCAGTCATTCACGTGGACGGCGCACGTGCCCGACGAGTTGCCTTGTCAGGTCTCACCTTTTTTCACACAGGAGGCAGGAACATGGACGTCCTCGTACGACTCGAGGCGCGTCCGAGCGATTCGCCGGTAGTTGCGCACGTGAATTCGATTCCCGTGCTTCCCTTCGGCACCCGCTCGCGGCGTGAAGTAGTAACGCTGTACGGCGTCGCCGACGCGCAGTCTCTGGCGCTGGCCCTCGCGGCCACCGTGGAGAGTGAACGACTGGAAGCACACACCGGAGTCGTGCGCCATCTGGGCGTATGGCCGGACCGCGGTGCGGTCGGTGATTCGGCCTGGCGGGATGGAACGACGGGTCGGTTGGTCACGCAGGATCTGGATATACCGTTGCTGACACTCGAGGCCCGTGCCTCCGAGCTGCTCGGCGCGTGTGGGTCGACGCTGCGGCGCGTCGCGGCTGGACTGGCAATGCCGGACTGGCCCGAAGGCACCGAGCGGGCACTGAGCTTTTCGTTCGCCTCCACGAATGTGGTCGCGTCCGGCGGAGCTGGGCAGTCGCTGGAAGACGATGCTGGTGTCGAAAGCTGGCTGGATTCCATCCGGCAGGCCGATGCCTTCACTTTCGAAGTCGAGGGAGACTGAGTTCACACTTTCTTCGTCAGTGCACGACCACGGGCCGCGAACACCTCAGGTGATCGCGGCCCGTATGTATTTCCGAGACCCGCAGGACAACGAGTTCAAGGGGTCCGTTCAAGGGGTCAGCGTTCAAGGGGTCAGAGTCGTTGAAACCCCGTTTCAACGACTCTGACCCCTTGAACGCCCCGTTTCAACGACTCTGACCCCTTGAACGCCCCTTGAACGCCCCTGAGCCCTAGAACGCCCGAGGCAGGGATTTCCCTGACGTGGTCGTCCGGTTGAGCTCTCTTGCTACCCTCAGGCCCTCGCCGCACGCTTGCAGGGGCGGTCGACCAACCCTCGTGCCGCCCGACGACCCTCGATTCGCGAGGGTTGCAGGATGTCCGGATTCGAGTGGGAGGGGACGATGCGGGAGTACGATAGCGCCGGCATCAGGAACATCGCCGTGGTGGGCCACGGCGGCAGCGGAAAAACCAGCCTGGTGGACGCCCTCTGCTTCGCGGCAGGATCGGGCAAGCGCCATGGCACCGTGCGTGACGGCACCGCACTCACCGACCATCTCCCCGAGGAAATAGAACGGGGGTATTCCATCTCCCTCGGTTGCGCCTACGCCGAATGGATGGACAGCAAGATCAACTTCGTCGATACCCCGGGCTCCCTCGATTTTCAGGGTGACGCCCTCGCCGGCATCGCTGCGGCCGACGGCGCCCTCTGTGTCATCGGCGGCGCCAGCGGTGTCGAAGTGGGCACCGAGCGCGTGTTCCGCGCCGCCGTCGCCAAGCAGGATCCGGTGCTGTTCGTCGTCTCGATGATGGACAAGGAGCACGCCGATTTCGATCGTATCTACGCGCAGATCAAGGAGCGCCTCACCACGAAGGTGGTGCCGGTGGAGATCCCCATCGGGGCCGGCGCCAATTTCCGCGGCGTGATCAACCTGTTCACGCAGCGCGCCTACATGTACACGAGCGGCGCCAAGGGCGAGTTCGTGGAAGCCGATGTGCCGGCGGAATGCGCCGACCGGTTCGCGCGCTATCGTCAGGAGCTCATCGAGGCCATCAGCGCTACCGACGATGCGTTGCTCGAGCGCTATCTCGACGGTGTGGAGATCGATCGCGACACGGCATTGCATGGCATGAAGGACGCGATGGCGCGCCTCGACCTGTTCCCGCTCTTCTGCGCGTCGGCCGATAGTATGATCGGCGTGCGCGCGCTGCTCACGGAGCTGGTGCAGCTCATGCCGAATGCGTACGAGATGGAGGAGATCCACGCGCTCACCGGCGCCGAAGGGCATCACACCATTCAGCTGCACGCGAAGGACGACGGCCCGTTCGCCGCGCTGGTGTTCAAGACGCTGGCCGAGCCGCACGTCGGCGACGTGAGCTACTTCCGCGTACTCTCGGGGCGCATCGGCAGCGGTCAGGACGTGTACAACGTCACGCGCGATGTGGGTGAGAAGCTGGGCCATCTCTCGATTCCGTGCGGACGCGAGCGCGTGGAAGTCGGTATGCTGCACGCCGGCGATATCGGCTGCGTGACCAAGCTGCGCAACACGCACACCAACGACACGCTCTCCACGCGCGAACATCCGATCCGGCTGGCGACGATCGAATTCCCCGAGCCGGTGGTGCAGTTCGCGGTGCGTGCGGCCGTGCGCGGCGACGAGGAGAAGCTGCAGCTCGGCCTGCATCGCCTGCACGACGAGGACCCGACATTCAGCGTGCACTACAATCCCGAGACGCACGAAACGATCGTCGGCGGCATGGGCGAGCGGCATCTCGATGTGTCGATGGCCGTGCTGCGGCGCAAATTCGGAGTGCAGGCCGAACTCTCCAAGCCGCGCATCGCGTTCCGCGAGACACTCACTGCGAAGGCCGAAGGGCAGGGGCGCCACAAGAAGCAGACGGGTGGCCGCGGACAGTTCGGCGATTGCTGGGTGCGACTGAGTCCGATGCCGCGCGGTGAAGGCTATCTGTTCGACGATGCCATCGTGGGCGGCGTGATTCCGTCCAAATACATCCCGGCCGTTGACCGAGGCGTGCAGGAAGCCGCCGCGCGCGGCGTGCTGGGTGGCTTCCCGCTGGTGGACTTCCGCGCCGAACTGTACGACGGCTCCACCCATTCGGTGGACTCGAATGAAATGGCGTTCAAGATGGCGGGGATTCTCGCCTTCAAGGCCGTCGCGCCGAAGTGCCGCCCGGTGCTGCTCGAGCCGCTCGATCTGCTCGAGATCACGGTGCCCGACCGCTTCCTGGGCGATGTGCTCGGTGACCTCTCCGGCCGCCGCGGCCACATCCTCGGCACCGACTCCACGGGCGATCGCAGTGTGGTGCGGGCCGTCGTGCCGCAGTCGGAACTGCATCTGTACGCCACGCAGCTGTTCTCACTGACGCATGGTCACGGACAGTTCGTACGGCGCTTCAACGGCTACGAGCAGGTGCCGAATGAGGCGACGCAGAAGATTGTCGCCGAGTATGCGAAGGAGAGAGAGGCGATCGAAGCGTGAGGGCTTAGGGCCGTGGGCGGTGGGCCGTGGGCGGTGGGCTATGGGCTCACAGCTCACAGCCCACAGCCCACAGCCCATAGCTCACCGCCCACGGCCCACTCACACCTTGTGGTACGAAATCCGTGCCGCTTCCCGTCGATCCGCTCCTTCGTAGATCTCGAAGTCGCTGAAGAATGCCGGTGCTTCCTGCTGGAGTACGCGCAACGCCATCACTGCCAACCGGCGAATCTCGAGCTCAGCCCCTTCGCTCGACCGCAGCTCCAACATCGTGCGCCACGCGCGCGCGTTGGCGGTGACCACGATCTTCGTTTCCGTGCTGTTCGGCAGTACGCCGCGCGCGGCTTCGCGCGCCATTTTGCGGCGGTGCACCTTGTCATCCACCCACGCGTACCGCGTCATCAGCGACTCGACCAGCGAGATGTAGCTCTCCACCGCGCTCGTGACCTGCGCGCGCCACGCCTGCTCGAGCGGTTCGTCCCCGATCATCGCCGGCGGCATCACGAACTGTGCGTCGCTTTCGTCGACGTAGCGCTGCGACAGCTGCGAGTATGCGAAGCCGGCGCGATGACGCACCAGCTCGTGCGTGAGCGACCGGCTCACGCCCTCGAAGAGGATCGAGTAGCTCGCATGTTCGAGCACGCTGCCGTGCCCCTGCTTCTTGATGTTCTCGAGATAATCCCGCGTGGTGCGGCCGGCCGGATTCCGCTGGCTCATGTAGCAGAGGCGGCCGGCAAATTCAGCGAGCCGCTCGCCGTCGGTGGATTCGCCGATCCACTGCACGGGCAGGTGGCTGGCCTCGACGAACTGGGGACGAGCGAGCACGGTGATCTTGGGCTCGCGAAGAATCGCGGCGTCAGAGAGCGGCATGGCGGAGAAATCGGGTGAATGAGGCGCTAGCGGCGGTGCAGTAATAGCGTAATATCGCCAATATCGTCGGCGGCGATACGCCGCCCCGCACGATCCTCCAAGCCGTCCCCCATGCCCGCACGCACGTCTGGCCGCACGCTGCAGGAAGAGATCCAGCAATCCCGACCCTTCCGCTCCCAGTCGCAGGAGGCGACGATCGCCCTCATGCGCACGGCGTCGGTCGTCAGCCGTCGGTTTGCGCGGGTGGTCGAGCCGCATGGACTCAGTCTCGCGCAGTACAACGTGCTGCGCATTCTGCGCGGGGCCGGCGAGGACGGGTTGCCGACGTTGGCGATTCGGGATCGCATGATCGACGAAGGGTCGACCGTGACCCGTCTGCTCGACAAGCTGGAGAAGGCCGAGTTGGTGACGCGCGATCGCTCCCGTCCGGATCGCCGTCAGGTGCTCTGCAAGATTACGAAGCAGGGCGAAGCGCTCTTGGCCATGCTCGACCCGCAGATCGACGCCACGGATCTCACCACGATGGCAATGCTGTCGCCGGAACAGCTCGACGCGCTCCTGTCTATCCTGACGACGATCCGAACGGAACTAAGCGAATAGTCGTGATATCACAGCAACACTAAGGCGCCACCATAACGGCTAAATCAGAAGAGCTGTACCCACGAACGATGTTTCGATCGCGACGGTACCGCTTGCGCGCCCATGGCTTGGCTGATCGCGCAGGGTGAGTAGCTCAAGCTCATGTTGCCCTGGAGGTCGGTCTTCGAACCGCCTTGGCTGCGCGTCATCAGGGCGCCGTACATCTTCGGTGTGCCGGCGATCTGGACGTCGTCTCGCACCAGAATCAGACCGACGAATACGAAATTACCGGTGATCGTGAGCCCGCCATCCACGATCAAGAGGCCCTGTCCTCGACCGCCCGTGAGTTTGAGATCGCCGGGCGAGTAGATGATGGGGAAGTAGTTCTGACACGCGGCGATTGAGCCACCACCGCGCTCCGGTTCTCCCCAATTCGTCGCACTGTATGAGCAGGTCGTCGCCGTGCCGGTGGGTGACGGATTCGACTTGCTGGTGTACGTGATGTTCGCCCGGCTCACGAGGGATGCCCAGGTCTCGGTGCCGAATGTCGTGAGGGCGTTGGGGGCACTGAGCCTGCCGTCTGCCGTGACTCCGCCATCGGCCTGCGACTTCGGCTTCTGCACCGCCACTTTCACGCCGGGCGGAGCGCTGATGGCAAAGGTGTCGCGCGACGTGGGGCAGCTGGACCATCCTGGAGGGGTGGTACTCTTGCCCGTAATCGCCACGGACCCCTGCGTCTCGACTTCTCCGAGGCTCGTCAGCGCGCTGCCCGCGGCAATCGTCGGCCCCGACATCCGCACCAGCATCGACACCTGGCGCTGTGATTCGAGTTGTCCGTTGCCCACGCTCGAGCGACCGAGCGACGTGATCAGAAACGTGGTCGCGTTCAGACGCATGACCGCCACCTTCGCGGTGTCGCCGACCGTGACCACCACATTGCTGGAGTCGACGGCACCGACCGCCAGCGCCGTCCGAGCGGCGGTCCAGTTGCCGAGTTGACCATTCAACCCGTACTCGGCGATCGTGAGCGCCCGCTGCTGCGACAGCATGTTCCGCCCCGCCTTGAATTCGTGCATCGTGCCCATCACGGCGCTGAGCGACAGCACAGCCAACAGCACCATGGCGATGATCACGAACATGAGGGCGCTGCCGCGTCGCTCGCGGACCAACTTCGGGGCGTTCATCGGCGATTCCGTAGGGCGATGCTCACGAGGAGCGAGTCAGAAACAGCGGTGGACCCCGAGCCGACGACGCCTGAGCTGCGTTCACCGGTCGCGCGCGCCATGACATCGATCCGGGCGATGCGGTTGCTCGAGGCGATGGCCGTCACCGCGACGCCAACGCTGTCGTACATTGCCAGGCCAAGACCGCCCGCGCCTGAGGCACTCGCGGCCAGAAATGGCCCCGCGATCGGCACCGCCGCGGTCCAGGCGCCGCCGGACAACTCCGACCGACTCAGATACCACGCCCCGGAAGACTGCGTTGCCAGTGCATAGCGCGTGGTGCGCAGCAACCGGAGCGGCGCACCCGCCACCACGGAGTCAGGCAGGTTCGGCGTAACCGCGAGGCGCAGGCGCGACTTGCCCGCGTCGAGCGCGGCATCGACGAACGGCGACGGTGCGCAGGTGCTCGTGCTGCTCGAAACGCTCGTGATCCGGTGCGCCGACCAGTACTCGCCTGCCACTCCGGACGAGTCGTTACGCAACACGACCACGGTGTCCCCGACCAAGGGATCGGTCGCGAAGTTGGACAGCTGCATCCGGGCGGTATTCGTCGGCACGAGATCCATCTGGGTGCGCGATGGCGTCGCGCACACCACCGACGAGCCGAGCACGTCGCGGAAGGTGATCGACATCCGATCGAAGGCCACGATATCACCCGCCGCCGATGACACACTGCGCAATTCGGCCGACATCACGTTCACGGCGGTCCGCAGTTCGCGGCGCACGTCCATCTGCTGCGTCGTGCGCTGGAAGAATCGCTGCTGCCCCACCATCACGGCGGTCACCATGGTGCCGAGCAGCCCGAGAATCGTCATCGTGATGAGCAGCTCGATGAGCGTGAAGCCGCGGCGTCGCGGTCGAATCGGGCGCACTATCGGCACGGCACCATCGTCGTGTAGGTCACCGGCTTCGTCTGTCGGGGAATGGTCACCGTGACCGCCACGACAGCCGTGTTCACGCCTTGCGTGACGACCCACGATTCCTGAATGCCCCGCGTCGTGCGCGTGCCGGAGGCCACGCCAGACAGCGACAGATTGGTGCATGACAGGCTGGCGAGTGAATCCAGACGCGACTGCGCTACCGCCGCGGCGATCGACTGACGACGGCCGCCGCCCATCTGCTTTGCCACAGCGTTCGACGTTGACAGCAGTCCGCCGATCGCGACCATGAGCAGCACGAAGGCGATGAGCACCTCGATGATCGACGAGCCGCGTCGTGCACGACGAGCCGCGCTCACAGTCGACACCCGCGTCGCAAGACCACGCCTGCGCCGGTGACGCATACGGTGTCGGCGAAGCTGCCGAGTGAGATCCGGTACTTCGCGATCGTCGCGCGCACCGGGGTCACCAGACCACGGGCGTCGAACGCCAGGGTGGTCGGCGCATCACCAATCGCGGAAACGGTGGTGCCAAACGTCGAGCTGAAGAGGAGCGGCCGGATGACCTGCGTCGCCGTGTTCGTCAGCCCGCTCAATACACTGACCCCGACGGTGTTGCCGCTGAGCGAGAGCGTGGATCGCTTGCCCTTCTGCATCGCGGAAGCGCGCGCGGTCGCAAACGCCGACTCCAGTGTTTCGTGACTCGCGCGCAGCGCGGTCCTCGCCTTCAACTCCGTGATCTTCGGAACGGTGATCACGAACAAGGTCCCCATGATCGCGACGACCATGAGGACTTCGGCGAGCGTGAACCCGCGACGTGGAGAGGAGAATGGTCTATGAAGCACAAGTAATGACGAGTGTCGGCAGCAGACGATTGGATCCGCACTTTCGTTTCGTCCCACGTCTGCCTATTTCAGCGCGGGCTACTCGTCGTGGGCTACCGCCTCTGGCGCCGATCGGAGTGCTATCACTTTCCAATTGCCGGAACGGCGCGGCATTCCACAATCTGTCCCCTAGAATGGCAGGGACTAGTCTTCGAGGCCGTCCAGCCGGAAGCGATTCCAGCTTCGGGTCCGCTCGATGTCGTCGAGCGCCGCGCGCGCGGCGGCGGGAAGGGGCGGCGCCTCCGGATCGTGCCGGAGCGCGGTTATCGCGCGGTCGCCCTCGCGCGCGATCTTGCAGCCCGGATTCAATACCCCGGAGGGATCGGCCGCGTCCTTTACGTGCGCGAACGCCGCCCGCGCTTCGAGCCCCCACACACGGTCCATCAGCGGCGCCCGCAAGCGACCGTCTCCGTGCTCGCCCGACAGGGTGCCGCCGAGCACCGCCGTGAGTTCGCAGACGCGATCGAGAATGCCGTGCACGCGATCCCGCCATCCGCTGCGCGTCACGTCGACCAGCGGATTCACATGCGCGTGCGCGTCGCCGGCGTGTCCGAAGATCACGCCGGGCATTTCGTAATGATCGAGCGCACGGCGGACGCCGCGCACATAGTCGGGAAACCGGTCGGGGGGCACGCAGCCGTCTTCGATGAACTGCATCGATCGCAGTCGCGGGGCGAGGCGCGAGAGAATCGGACTCGCCGCGTGACGCAACGCCCATAGTCGATGCTCGTCGTCCGCCTCGACTGCAGTGTGCACCTCGCTGGCACCATGTCGCGTGGCGCGCGCGGCCAGCTGCGTCATCGCGTGCAACGCCTCCGCTGCGGATTCGCCTTCGACTTCCATCAGCAGCACCGCTTCGGCGTGCGACGGGATCCCCGTCGGGCCATCGGTCGCCGCCACGTCGAGAAAGGTGCGATCGAGCAGTTCGCACGCGGTCGCACCATCGATGCGGGCCTCGACCGCGCAGGCGGTCGCTGCTTCCAACGAGTCGAAGATCGCCAGGATGGTGGCGGTTGCTCCCGCCACCGGAATGAGCGAGAGCTCGACTTCGGTGAAGATGGCGAGCGTGCCCTCGCTGCCGACCAGCAGATCCACCAGATGCCCGTCGGCACGCAGCGCATCGTCGATGGCGTATCCCGACGACTCCTTGCGGACGCCCGCATGCGTGAGGGCGTACGCGGGGATCTCGGTGCCGAGTTGCGCGCTGATCTGCGCGAGCGCACCGGAGAGCCGCCGCACGGCCGGCACGCCGACAGGCCACGGCTCACCACGGCGGACCCACACATCGGTGCCGTCATCGAACACGCACCGCACGCCATGCACCCACGGCCTCGTGGCGCCGAACTTGAGCGTGCGCGCGCCCGCGGCGTTGGCGCCGACCATGCCGCCGATCGTGCAGAACGCCCCGCTCGACGGGTCCACCGGAAAGCGCATCCCTTCGCGGCGCGCGGCGTCGTCAACCTCTCCTCGCGTCGCGCCGGCGCCGACGCGGATGCGGCGTTCGTCCACGTCGACCGGGCCGAGCTGTCGCAGCCGGCTCAGGTCCACGATCACGCCAGGACCCACCGCCCCGGCGGCCATCCCGCTTCCCGAACCGCGTGGCATCAGCGCGATGCCCTCGCGCTTGCTCCAGCGCATCAATGCCGGCACGTCGTCCGCGTCGGCGGGAACGGCCACACCCGCCGGTATACACCGCGCGATTCCGGCACCCTCGGCGTACATCGCCCGGGCGAGCAAGTCGGTGCGGAACACACCACGGAAATCGGGAGGCGACTCGATCACCCTTGGAACCTCGTGCCCCTGCGACCGCTGCGGCAAGGCCCTTCGCGGCCCGGACTGTTCATTCCAGCGCACTTCCGTCCGGACTTGGTGACGCACGACGGCCACGCGTCGTATCTTGCACGACATGACCCTGCCGCCCGCCGTCTCAGTTGCCCTCGCCCAGCGCGATGCCGCCCGCTTTTGCGAGGCGATTCTGCCGGCGGTGTCGCGCACGTTTGCACTCGGCATCAAAGTGTTGCCCGGGGCGCTCGGTCAGGCCGTGCTCGACGCGTATCTGTTATGCCGCATTGCCGATACGGTCGAAGATGCGCCGGCGGTCGATCCGCAGGTGAAGGCCGCGCTGTTCGACGATTTCCTCGCGGCCTTCGATGACGCCACCGCGCTCGAGCGGTTTCTGCAGGGCGTGAAGCCACTCGTCGGCGACGAAGCGCACCTCTCGCTCACGCTCAACGCGGACCTCGTGTTCGCGCACTTCTCGGTGCTGCCACCGAAGACGCGAGCCGTGGTGCAGAAGTGGGTGGCCGAGATGGCGATCGGCATGCGCAAGTTCGTCCTGCTCTATCCCGACGGCATCCGCATTCAGACCGTCGAGGAATACAAAGAGTACTGCTACTACGTGGCGGGCACCGTGGGCTACATGCTCACCGATCTGTGGCACGAGCATTCGTCGAGCATCGGCACCAAACGCTACGCCATTCTGCGCGAACGGTGCCGCGCCTTCGCCGAGGCGCTGCAGACCGTGAATATCCTGAAGGATGTCGCGGTCGATGCCGAGAAGGAGAATTCGGTGTACGTGCCCGAGGAGCTGCTGCGCGCGCACGGCAGCTCGCAGAGCAGCATTCTGGCGCCGGAGCTGATCGCCAAGAACCGCGAAGCGCTCACGCAGCTGATTCAGCTGGCGTGGCACGACCTCGAAGAAGCGCGCATGTACCTGCTGCTCATCCCGCGGCGCGCCATTTCGATTCGCCTGTTCTGCATCCTGCCGCTGCTGCTGGCCTACGCCACGCTGCGCGATCTCGTGCAGAGCACGGCGATGCTGAAGCCGGGCGGATCGGTCAAGATCTCGCGTCGCGAGGTGAAGTCGTTGCTGATGACGGGCTCGATGCTGGTGATGAGCAACATGGGGGTGCGCTGGCTGGTCGAGCGCGTGCGCCGACGGGCGTTCGTGCTGGAGCTGGTTACCGCGCCGTAATCTGCCCGACCACTTTCTGTAGCAGGTTGGGCGGCTCTTTCATGCGATCCTGCTCCAGTTCGTCGAGGAGCTGCTCGATGCGCAGATGCATGCGGTCGACCGCATTGCGATAGGCGCGACGCAGGGCGCGCCAGCCGAGGAATCCGCCGCCGCCCACGAAGGCGGTGAGTCCGGCGAGAATGCCGGTGCCGGCGCTAGCGCTGACCAGAAAGAGCACCAGGACCGCGATGACGGCATACAGCAAGCCGAGGGCGAGGACCAGCGCCACAACCTGATTGCGCTGCATACGACGCATGCCGGCGATATCGGCATCGAGACGGACCACGCTGCGCGCACCGTCGATGGCCGTGACGCTCGCCGTCACTTGATCGACGCGTACGAGATCGAAACGCCGTCCGCCCACGCCGAACGAACGGAGAAAGTTGCCGAAGGGATCGCGGCGCGGCTCCCAACTCTGCCGGTCGCCGATGCGACGACGCGTCGAGAGCGACTCCATGCGCGGCATCCAGGAATCGAGACGACGCAGGATGTCGTCGGGCGTCCCGGGCACCGTGCGCTGTGCACCCAAGGACGCCGGCCCGAGACTGTCCAGCAGCGGACCCGATTCGGTCTCTGTCATGGGCAGGCGCGCCCGCTCTTCGGCGATCGCCTGACGCACATGCGCCAGATCGAGCCCGACCTCCTTCGCGATTTCGAGCAGACGCTCCTCCGACACACTCTCCACGCCCTCGGAGGTGGTCGTCTGCAGTTCGCTGGCGCGGGCCAGCACGCGCTCGAGCGCGGTGCGCGGGATATCAGCCATAGGTAGGTGACGCGTGAAGCGCGATGGTCGGCACTAGATGCCGCTCAAGATGATGTCGATCTGTCGCTGCAATGCCTCGCGAATAGCCGGCGGCAGCGCGAAGCCGTAGTCGAAGAGTGCGTTGTATCCCGTCATGCCCGCGCTGCGAATATTGGCCTGTTCCACGTAGTAGCGCACATACCCGTCGCGCAGCTCCGGCGCGATGGCGGCCAGCAGCATCGCGCCGGCCTGCACCTGGCCCATGGATACATAGCGGTCGGCGGTGCCGGCGCGCTGTTCGGCCGGCGTCGTGTTGTCGGCGACGACCGTGCCTACCAGTGAGCCGGTAATCTCGTGTGCGAGCACGTACAACACCTGCACCGCATCGGCACTGCGTGCAGGAAAGGTCACGGCCACGATCGTCTGCCGATTGGGCCCGGCCGCGGTGCGCCCTTCGCCGCCGATCGGCAGCGACAACAGCAGATCGCCCTGACGCTGCGACGTGTTGTTCAGAAAGCGCTCGAACTTCGTGCGATAGACCTGCTGCCACAGACTGTCCACCGACGTGATCACCGCCGCACGAGTGCGAATCACGCGCGAATGCTCGGCGTTGAAGAATCGCTCCTGTTCGTCGATCACGCCGGCCAGGAACAGCCGGAGCCACTCGCGGTCGGCCGCGGTCGGAAACATCGAGGCGATGAGCGCCACTCTCGCCTGCGTTTCGCGATCGGGCGCGCGACGTGGGTCGCCCTCGAATTGCAGGAACCGTTCGATCGCATACTTCATGGCGTCCCAGTTCGCGAACTCGAACGGGAGAAACTGCGCCTGTAGATACCCGCCGGTCAGCGGCAATCGTTTGGCGAGGGTCGCGCGATTGGCGTCGAGGCTCGTGAGCACATTGCGCTGGTTCTTCACCACGACCAGTGAATCGCGATAGCCGTTGCGGTACAGTCGCACGCGCGAGGTGTCTTCACTGATCAGCGCGAACGCATGCAGCCACAGATCGATGTGTTCGGCGGTGCGCACCGGCCAGCGCAGCGTGGGCTGGGCGACCGATGTCGACGCCACACCTCCGCTCGGGGCCACACCGCTCGGACTCGAGGGCGCGCCCACCGGAATCGCTGACGCGCAGGCGGTGCCAAAGCTCAGCACCGATGCGGCGAACAGTGCGTGACGAACGAATTTCCGGACAGACAAAACGTGAGGCATACACGAGTATACACCTCACGTCATCGACAGGATTCAGCAGGGCGCGCGGAACTAGCCGGCTTTGCGGATCGGAATCGCGATATCCGGAAGATCGCCGCTGCGACCGCAGGTGACGCAGAAGCGCCAGTTCACGTCGAGCTCGGTGCTGCAGGCGGGGCACTGCCGCTTGGTCAGGTCCATTCCGCAGTGCGGGCAGAACGTCATGCGGCGATTCTCGGGCAGTCGGTTTCCGCAGAAGCGACAGCCGCAGGGCTTGGTTTCCGGCTTCGACTCACCCGACCGGTCGCTGATGTCGGTCGCGGGCGGCGTCGCCATCCGCTCCGTGCCGACCGTGGTGGCCTGTTGGGCCAGCGTGAGCGAGGTCGTCGCCCAAGCACGCACCAGCGACATCGACGGTGACGGCGACGCGAGGGCCTGCGTACATGCGGCCTGCAGTCCCGACTCGGTCTGCAGATAGCCGCGCTCTCCGGCAATGAGGCGGAGCACCGCGCGCTCGAAAGCGTCGGCACCCCCGTCGGCCATTTCACGACGCGCCTCGCGGAAGGGCAGAAGCCGCTCCTCGAGATCGGTGAGCGTGAAGCCCTGCGTCAAGAGATGCGGGTACTGCGTCCGAACCGTGCGCGAGAGGCGGAAGGCGAGACGATCGAGATCGTCCAGCGAGCGCGACACGACGCTCACTTCCCTTCGGCTGCCATACGCTTGTCCACGTCGTTACCCATACGCTCACGCGTCTCGCCACCGATGCGATCAACGACTCGCTCGGCGACGTTCTTTTCGTTCTCTTGCGCGTCCTTCCACCCGTAGCCGTACCCGATGGCGACGCCGATCGCGAGGATGAGGAGATACTTGAACATGAGCATCCGGAGTTGGACCGGCACTCGTGCGCCGGAGTCCTTACGTCATCCGACGCGCAGTCTTGGCCCCGGGTAACGCGGGGGCGGGCGCAAAGGCGTCCGGCTCCGGAAACGGTGACAGTGGGGCCCGCTTGGTGTTGGCCCGGACCGGCTGCGCCGCCCACCACTCCTCGAACGACGACACGACGAGCCCATCGGAGCGGTCCTGCACCGCCGCCGCCCGGGTCGCGAGATGGTTCGCATACTCGTTCTGCGGATGGCCGGCATGCCCTTTCACCCACGCCCACTGCGTTTCGTGCATGGCCACGGCATCGACCGCCGCCTGCCAGAGCTCCACGTTCTCCACCGGCCCCTGCGCGCGTTTCCAGCCCCGCGCCATCCAGCCTCGCACCCACGACGTCATCCCGTCCACGATGTAGCGCGAGTCGGTCGTGAACAGCACCGAGAGCGGGTTGCCCTTCCGCGACATCGCCTGGTAGCTGTCGATCACCGACCGCAGCGCCATCCGGTTGTTCGTGGTGTCGGGTTCCGAGGCCCAGAGGTCAAATCGCTGCACGGTGCCGTCGGCCTTTCGGAATTCGATCAAGGCGCCGAGTCCGCCGGGCGTGTCGCCGCTCTTGCCGTTCCCAAGACACGACTCGTCGGCAAACACCGCGACGAGGGGATACTTCGCGCTCACTTCACGATCTCCATGCCGTCCAGTTCATCGATGAAGATCTCGAGCAGACTGCCGGTACTCGGATGACGAGCCACGATCAGCTCACGCCCATTCTGCAGGCGGAGCCGCTCAGGAATAACGAGAAACTCGGTGCCGCGACGGTAGAGCTGGAGACGGGTGCCATCGGTGATGGCGCGCTCGAGTTTGTCGTATTGGAGGACGGAGAGGTGCATAAGTGACTGCAAGGTAGCGGGGGGCTTTGGGCTTTGGGCTTTGGGCCGTGGGCTATGGGCTCTCGAGGCTGTGGGCCATGGGCCGTAGGCCGTGGGCCGTGGGCGACTTCGAGTCGTCAGAGTTGGCACCCATGGCCCATGGCCCACAGCCCACAGCCCACAGCCCACAGCCCACAGCCCACAGCCCACAGCCCACAGCCCACAGCCCACAGCCCACAGCCCTACCGTCCCCACCCCGCACATACCGCTTCCAGTATCTCCGTCGCCCGCTCCAGATCGGCCACTTCTACCCACTCCGTAGCCGAATGCGCGCGGGCGATATCACCGGGCCCAAAGCACAGCGCCGGAATCCCCGCCTCGGCAAACAGCGCGGCATCGGTCCAGCACGACAACCCGGCAATCGTCGGCTCGATGCCACCAGCAGTGCAGGCCGCGCGCATCGCGGTGATCAGCGGGGCGTCGGGCGCGAGATCGAGCGGGGGCTGTGCACACACCAGCGACACATCGGCGCGAAAGCCCGGGCGCGAGGCAGCGAGGTCATCGCACAGCGCGCGAATGTCGGCCAGCGCCTGCTCTCCGCTTTCGCCGGGCAGCGTGCGGCGTTCGATGTGCAGCGTGCACCGTTCGGCGTACGTCGACCAGCCGGTGCCACCCACGATCGACGAGGCGTGCAGTGAGGCGCGGCCAAGCAACGGGTGCACGCGGGTCGTGAGCACGTCGGTTTCGTACCGATCGAGCGCGGCCAGCAGCAGCCCGGCATGGCGGTTCGCATCGATGCCCACGTCATACCGACTGCCGTGTGCGGCGCGTCCGTGCAGCACGACTTCGATCCAGGCGAATCCCTTGTGCGCCGGTGCGATCGCCGTGCGCGTGGGCTCCGTGATAATCGCCCCGGTGGCGCGCAGTCCCTGCGCGAGCAGCGCGCGCGTGCCGATCGATTCGTATTCTTCGTCGCACACGGCCGTGATGATGATCTCACTGGCCAGCGACCCTCGCGCCGACGCGCGCGCCGCGGCGACGCACATCGCCGCGATACCACCCTTCATGTCGGTGGAGCCGCGTCCGAACATGTTGCCGTCCCGCACCTCGGGCGCGAACGGCGGGTGCGACATGCCATCCACGCCCACGACGTCGAGATGCCCGTTCAGAATGAGCGGCGTGCGTCCGGTGGGGCCGATGCGGGCGATCACGTTGGCGCGACCGGGGGCGATCTCCTGCAGCGACACGGCGAAGCCCCACGCATTCAACACGGCCGCCAGATGCGTCGCGCACGCCAGTTCACCCGGCCCATCGGGCACGAGCGACGGATTGCGCGAATCGATCGCGACCAGCGAGGCGGTCAGCGCGACGGGATCGAGCGGATAGCGGTACGTCACGAGGTACAGTCTAGGCGTCGGGCGAGAGACGCGACACCTCTACACCGGTCGTGGCGACGCGCCACGGCAGGATCTCACCGAATGGCGAGACGGCCTCGACCACACGGGCCGCGTCGCCCGCGTCACTGATGATCATCACGCATCCGCCGCCGCTGGCACCGAGCGCCTTGAGCCCCTGCGCCCCGGCGGCGCGCGCCGCGTGCTCGAGCGCGTCGATCCGTTCGGTGGTAATGCGCGGATGCAGCGCCCGCTGATGAATCCAATGCTCGTTCACGAGCGCGCCGAGGGTGGTGACGTCGGCGGCGTGCAGCGCGCCGCGCATGCCGCGGGCCAGCACGGCCATACGGTCGAGCGCCTCGACCACACGCGGCGTGCGATCGCGGTAGGCGTCGAGCACGGCGGTGATCGTCTCGCCGGAGATGCGCGACTCGCCCGTATACACGAGCGTGATGCGCGCCTCGAGGGCGGTTCGAGCGGTGGCCGAGAGCGGAATCTGCTCCACCGCGACCGCGCTGCCGGAGATGGCGGTGCCGAACGTCAGCCCAAGTGCGCCACCATACGCCGCGGCGTAGTGATCCTGCCTGCCGCCGGCGATGCCCAGCTCTTCGACCTCGAGCGCACGACTCCACTCCGCGATCGACGCCGGGGAGAGTGCGCGGCCTTGCGCTGCAGCCAGGGCGGCGGCGAGGGCGACGCCGGCCGCTGACGACCCGCCAAGTCCCGCGCCAATGGGGAAGTCGCTCGTGATCGCGACCTGCCCGGCGTAACCGGCCCGCCGCAACGCCGCGTCAAAGCGGCAGGCGATCCGGTTCGGCGACGCCCGGGCGCAGCGTGACACAGGCGCGCCGATCGATGGCGAGGTTACAAACAAAGCCGCCTCGCTCTTCGGGATAGGGTGGGACATCTGTCCACCCTCCTCCGAAGTCGAGGCGACTCGGTGCCGACGCGACGAACACGTCGAACTACTTCTTCTTTGCCGGTGCCTTCTTGGCGGGAGCCTTGGCGGCCGGCTTGGCCGGGGCCTTGGCCGGAGCCTTTGCGGGGGCTTTGGCCGGCGCCTTCGCTGGAGCCGCTGCCTTGGCCGGTGCTTTCGCCGGGGCCTTGGCGGGTGCCTTGGCCGGAGTCTTGGCGGGAGCGGCCACCTTGGCCGGAGCCTTGGCTGCGGGCGCTGCCGGCTTAGCGGCCGCCGGTGCCTTCGCCGCCGGCGCGGCCGTCTTGGCCGGAGCGACCGGAGCCGTCTTGGCAGCCGGCGCCTTCGCGGTCGGCTTGGCTTCGACCTTGGCTTCAGCCTTCACTTCGACCGGCGCTTCGACGACTTCGACCTTCGGCGCGGGCGGCTTCGGTGCCGGCTTCGGCGGAAGCGGCGCGAACGTGACCTTGTCGGACGGCTTCTGGGGCTCGATCCGCATGGCGGCGCGCGCCTCGAGGGCCGCTTCAGCTGCGGCGGCAGGCGCCGTGACGGCCTTCGGCAGCTGTCCGAGCGGTACCGGCTTGGGCGGCGGAGCCTTCGGGCCGGGAATCGGCAGGGACCCGTGCTTGGCGATGTACGCGGCTTCGGCCTGCTGGATCAGCACCTCGGCCTCTTCCTGTCCCATCTGGCCACGGCGCACCATGTAGTTGATCAGGTCGCGCGCGCTTTCGATGGCGAAGGGGCTGAACCCAGCCGCCGCTCCGATCACCTCGCGCATGGCGCCGGCCATCTTGCTGCCGGCCTCCAGGCTGATCTCATGCGCGCGCTGCGCCATTTCGGCCGCCGTGTCGCGTGCGTCTGCAGCCCGATGCCCAGGGCCACGGCGCGGAGCCGGACTGGCAGGAGGTGCGTCACCTTCGGTGATCGTGTCGTCGTCAGCCTGCGGCAAATCGGCCATGGGTCGAACGGACTCCTTCCGCCAGCAATGGAGGTAGAGGTGGTCGCCCGACTTTTCTACAGAGGAGGTGCTGCTTAGGCCTCAATAGTATGGTCCACGTCCACCAGAACTGGGGTAACTATATGATTTTCAGTCATCTATGCAAGGTATACGGACGTGATTTGCGAGGTGAATGGCATATTATAGGGGAGTCTGGTCGCGCCTGGCGGTTGGGCCGCCTGCCGTGCTTGGCGAAACTCTGCGCCAATTTTTACGCCTTCAATAGATCATCATAAAAACATCATGAAGACATTACCGCTTGAAGGCGTCAAAGTTGTCGATCTTTCCCGTGTGCTCGCCGGGCCGCACTGCAGCATGGCCCTTGGCGACCTTGGCGCGCAGATCATCAAGGTCGAGAGGGCGGGATCGGGCGATGACACCCGTGGTTGGGGCCCGCCGTTCGCTCCCGATGGCGAGTCTGCGTACTTCCTGAGCACCAATCGCAACAAACTGTCGCTCGCCGCCGACTTCCGCGCCCCAGCCGACGTGGAGCTGCTCCAGGTCCTCATCAACGACGCCGATATCGTCATCGAGAACTTCCTCCCTGGCGTACTGGCTCGGTATGGGCTTGATAGTGATCTCTTACTGGCGCAGAATCACAAACTGCTGTGGTGCACCATCTCCGGATTCGGGCCGGAGAGCGTGCGCCCCGGCTACGATTTCGTGGTCCAGGCCGAAAGCGGCTGGATGGCCATCACCGGCGAGCCTGATGGGGCGCCGATGAAGACCGGCGTGGCGCTGGTCGATCTGATGACCGGCAAAGACGCGGCGATCGCCGTGCTGGGCGCGTTGGCGGGCCGCGAGCGCCTCGTCACGGCGGAGGATCGCCGGATCCATATCACGCTCGAGGCGTCGGCGTTGGCCGCGCTGGCGAACGTCGCGCAGAACACGCTCGTCTCAGGGCGCGATGCCCGCCGCTGGGGCAACGCCCACGCCAACTTGGTGCCCTACCAACTGTTCGCCGCGGCCGATCGATCGTTCGTGCTGGCGGTGGGGGCTGACTCGCAGTGGCCGCCGGCGGCCCGCGCGCTCGGGCTCGGCGAGATGGCCAGCGACCCGGAGTTCGCCACCAATGCCGGTCGGGTGGCGAACCGCGACCGCGTGGTGGCGGCCATCGCCGCCGCGGCGACGCAACGTCCGGCGGCTGAATGGATCGATGCCCTCGAGCGGGTCGGCGTGCCCTGTGGCGTCGTGCGCGGCGTGCAGGACGCGCTGCAACAGGCGGTTGAACGCGGCGATGCCTCGCCACGCACCGGCCTCGCGCCGCAGGGACATGGTCGTGTTCGCTACGAACCGCCCCATCTCGACGCGCATGGCGCACTCATCCGAAATCACCACTGGAGTGCATTCCGTCACGTGCCGATACTCCCTGCACGGCCTGCGTGACCTCCTCCGCGGCCATTCGTCCTTCCAACGAGACGATCAGCGGCTTTCTTCGCGCTTCGTTTGCTGGAAGGGGTGTCAATACCGTTAATGCGGCGTTATCCTAGCGCCGTGACCATGACGGAAGAAGAACCCACTCCCGCAGACGTCGATTCGGACCAGGACGTCATCTCCCGCATTCTGGCGGGAGAACGCGATGCCTTCGCGATGCTGATCGGTCGATACAGCGATCCACTGTATCGGCATGCTTTGGGTATGACGGGCAGTCCCGACGTAGCCGAAGACATTCTCCAGACATCCTTCATCAAGGCCTATCACCATCTCGGTGAAGTCCGTGGTCGATTCGATGCCTGGCTTTTTCGGATCGTTGCGAACGGGTGCAAGGACTGGCTGAAGAATATTCGGCGCACGCACCTGAGCTACGACGAAGACGACCAGCCCTCCACCTACGCGAGCCCCGATGAGGATCTCGACCGCACTGAACTGCGGCAGGACCTCGACTCAGCCCTCGCGCAGTTGGCCCCGTCGCTTCGGGAGGCCTTCATCATGAAACATGTTGAAGGACGCTCCTACGAAGAGATGGCGGATCTCTTGGGTACAACTGTTGGAGCACTGAAGATGCGCGTGCATCGGGCACGAGAAGCCCTTCAGACATTGCTCGAGGAGAAATACGACTGATGCTCGACCGACATGAAGCGCACGACGACCGGAACCCCGGTCAGGATTTGCCGCAACGCGACGCCGCGCCGGTTGCTGATCGTCCCGTGGCAGATCGTGAAGTGCCGCTTCCCGGTATGGCAGCGGCGGAAGGGCCCGCGCTGGTGATCCAGCAGTGGCTCGACGGCGAGACCAGCGAAGCCGAGGCGCGCCGCGCCGACGCCAAGCAGGTGGATTTGTGGAAGATGATCTCGGCGGAAACGGACCAGCGGCGTCGCATGACGACCCCGGCCTACGTCGCTGCGAACATCATGGCCGCGATCCCGGAAGCACGCACCGAAACGAAGCTCGCGACGGCCACGGCCACCGCGACCAGCTCGATGGTCGAGCCCAAGTCGAACAACATGCTGCTCATCATGGTTGGCGTCGGCATGCTGGCGCTGGGTGTGGTGATTGGCAGCGCGATCGGGAAGATGCTGTAAGCCTCCGCACGCGAAGCGAACAGGGCGGAGGGCGCGGTCATCGCGTCCTCCGCCCTTTTTGCTACATGTGTATCGCGCGACCCAGCGCGCTCAGCGCCGCTTCCTTCACCGTCTCACTCAGCGTCGGGTGCGAGTGCACCGTGATGCCGATGTCTTCCGCGCTGCCGCGGTATTCCATGGCCAGCACGACTTCGCTGAGCAGGTCGGCCACGTTCGGACCGATCATGTGGCAGCCCAAGATCTCGTCGGTGTCCTTGTCCACGACGAACTTCACGAAGCCCTGCGTTTCGCCCATCGTGCGCGCCTTGCCGTTCGCGCTGAAGGGAAACTTGCCCACGCGATACGCGCGGCCGCTGGCCTTCACTTCCTGTTCGGTCAGCCCCACCGTCGCCAATTCGGGCCACGTGTACACGATGCCCGGGATCGTGCGATGATGCATGTGCACCGGCTTGCCGGCGATCACTTCGGCGGCAATCACGCCTTCCTCTTCGGCCTTGTGCGCCAGCAGCTTGCCGCCGCACACATCGCCGATCGCGTACACGCCGGGCAAGTTCGACTTCTGCTGATCGTCCACCAGAATTTCGCCGCGCGCGCCCATCGCCAGCCCAAGCGCCGCCGGGTCGATGCCACCGATCGCGGACTTGCGGCCCACCGAGACCAACACGTAGTCGGCGTCGAGATGCGAGGCCACACCGTCCTTTTCCACGTGCACGCGCACGCCGTCGTCGTACACGTCGGCTCCGGTCACCTTGGTGCCGGTGTGGATCTCGAGCCCCTGTTTGCGGAAGATCTTGTCGGCTTCCTTTACCAGGTCATCGTCGTTGCCGGTGAGAATCGTGGGCAGGAACTCGACCACCGACACCTTGGCCCCGAGGCGACGCCACACCGAGCCGAGCTCGAGCCCGATCACGCCACCGCCCACGACCACCAGATGCTTCGGCACTTCCGGAATCGACAGCGCCCCCACGTTCGACAGCACGCGCTTCTCGTCGAACTTGAGGAACGGCAGTTGTACCGGCACCGAGCCCGTAGCGATGATCACCGACTTGCCCTGCCAGTGCGAGATCGTGCCGTCGGCCGCCTTCACCTCAACCACATTGCCGGGCTGTAGTGTGCCGTAGCCCTTGGCCCAGGTGATCTTGTTCTTCTTGAAGAGGAACTCGACGCCCTTCGTGTTCTGGGCCACGACGTCCGTCTTGCGGGCCATCATCGTGGGCAGGTCGATCGACGCGCCATCGACCTTGATGCCGTGTTCGGCCGCATGGAGGCGCAGCCATTCGTAGTGTTCGGAGCTCTGGAGGAGTGCCTTCGAGGGAATGCATCCTACGTTCACGCACGTCCCGCCCAGCGTCTTGTCGAATTCGACGCAGGTGACGGTGAGGCCGAGTTGTGCCGCACGAATCGAGGCGACGTAGCCGCCGGGGCCGCCGCCAAGCACCACGACGTCGGCAGTTTGAAGAGTCGGGGAGGTCATGCGCGAAAACTAATTCCGCGTGAATCTTTTGTGGGATCTTCACGGCTCTGGCCCGCGTCCCCGCTCGCCGCACGCGTCTCGCGCGCTAGCGTTCAAGGGACCTATGGCGCCCTCCACCATCCTCATCATCGAAGACGAGACACCGATCCGGTCCGTCATTCGTGCGGCGGCCGAATCCGAAGGCCACGTCGTGTACGAGGCCGCGACCGCCGCGCACGGGCTGTCCCTGGCTCAGGAGGAGCGCCCGTCGCTCATCGTCCTCGACCTGGGCCTGCCCGACGCCGATGGGCTGGTGGTATGTCAGTCCATTCGTGCGTGGTCGTCCACGCCGATCATCGTGCTCTCGGCCCGCCACTCGGATCGCGAAATGGCGCGTCTCCTCGACGCGGGCGCCGACGACTTCCTCGCCAAACCCTTCAGCACCGTCGAACTGCAGGCCCGACTGCGCGCGCATCTCCGTCGGGCGCGCATGCCGTCCATCACGCGCGATGATGCACCGATCGTCATTGGCCGGCTGACGATCGATCGCGCCGCGCGCACGCTGACGCGAGATGGCGAAGCCGTCCATCTGACGCCGACCGAGTGGGCGTTGTTGCTGGCGTTCGTCACGCACGCCGGACGCACGATGACGCACCAGCAACTCTTCGACGCGGTGTGGGGACGCAGTCACGGCGATGCGCAGCAGTATCTGCGCGTGTACGTCGCGCATTTGCGTCGAAAAATCGAAGTCGACTCGCTTCGGCCCACGCTCATCATTACCGAGTCGGCCGTCGGCTACCGGTTCGCGCTTTAACGGATTCTTTGCACATCGCGCCCTCCTTCTTTGTGCGGTCTTCTCGGCTTTCGCGATAGCCTGAAGATGCGCCTGTGGCAGGCGCCCGCGCGATGCAGTGATCGGCAGTGATCATCTCTCGTGATCGTCGATCCGCGCGAGAACCGATTCAGGGGTCTGTATGCGCGATCTGCTCTTTGGGTTGCTCGCACTGTTCGTCTTCAGTTCACTCGCCGGCTACGTGCAGGGATGCCTGCAGCTGGGGCGCGCCAATCAGGACGGGGTCCGCGAGGGCGCGCGCGAGGGCACACGCGAATGACCGCGACCGCGATGTCCCTCGACGATGTGGTCACGGTCGCGCTGGCGGTGCTGATCCTGGCGTATCTCGTCTACTCGCTGCTGCGACCGGAGCGCTTCTGAGATGACCACCACGGGATGGCTGCAGATTGGCCTCTTCTCACTGCTGATCCTCGGCGTCACCAAGCCGCTCGGTCTCTATCTGGTTGCGGTGTTCGACGGTCGCGCGCGGTGGCTCTCGCGACTCGAGCGCGTGGTGTTCACGCTGAGCGGTGTCGACCCGGCTGAAGACCAACACTGGCGACAGTATGCCCTGTCGCTGCTCGCATTCAGTGCGGTGTCCTTGCTCGCGACCTACGTGGCGCTTCGCGTGCAGGATCGCCTGCCGTTCAATCCGCATGGGCTGCCCGCGGTCCCGGACCGTCAGGCATTCGAAACGGCAGCATCCTTCGTGACCAACACGAACTGGCAGAGCTACGTCGGCGAGCGCACGATGTCGTACTTCTCGCAGATGACGCAGCTGGCCGTGCAGAACTTCGTGTCGGCTGCGGTCGGACTGAGTGTGGCGTTCGCGCTCATTCGCGGCATTGCGCGGAAGGGCACCGAGGCCAACGGACGGATCGGCAATTTCTGGAGTGACCTGGTCCGCGGCACGCTCTACGTGTTGCTCCCGCTCTCCATGCTGCTCGCGCTCGTGTTCGTTCAGCAGGGCACGATTCAGACGTTCGCCACGTCGCTGCAGGTCACCACGCTCGAGGGGCCGGCGCAGACGATCCCGCTCGGACCCGTCGCCAGTCAGGAAGCGATCAAGCAGCTCGGTACGAACGGCGGCGGATTCTTCAACGCGAACTCGGCGCACCCATTCGAGAACCCGACGCCGCTGACCAATCTCTGGCAGCTATTCGCCGTCTTCGCGATTCCGGCGGCGCTGGTGTACGCGTTGGGACTGATGGTCGGCAACCGGCGCCACGGGTGGGCGCTCTGGGCTGCGATGTTCCTGCTCTTTGCCGTCGGCGTGAGTACGACGTACTGGGCCGAAGCCCGCGGGAATCCCATCCACGCGGCGCGTGGTGTCGACGTTGCGTCGCAACTGGCCGGCCATTCCGGCGGCAACATGGAAGGTAAGGAAACGCGATTCGGCATCAGCGCGTCGGCGCTCTTCGCCACCGTCACGACCGCCGCGTCGTGCGGCGCCGTCAACGCCATGCACGACTCGTTCACGCCGATCGGCGGGCTCGTGACGATGGTGAACATGCAGCTGGGCGAGCTGATCTTCGGCGGTGTCGGCGCCGGCCTGTACGGCATGCTGATCATGGTCGTGCTGACGGTCTTCATTGCCGGGCTCATGGTGGGTCGCACACCGGAATACCTCGGCAAGCGCATTCAAGCGCGCGAAGTCCAGATGGCGATGCTCTATGTGCTGGCCTTCCCGGCGCTGGTGCTCGGGATGTCGGCGCTGGCCGTGCTGCTGCCCGACGGCCTGGTGGGGCGGACCAACATGGGGCCGCACGGTCTCTCGGAAATTCTGTACGCGTTCACGTCGACGGCCGCGAACAACGGCAGCGCGTTCGCCGGTCTGAGTGGTGGCACCGACTTCTACAACACGCTGTTCGGCGTGTCGATGCTGTTCGGGCGCTTCGCGCTCATCGTGCCCGTGCTGGCGCTCGCCGGCTTCCTGGCCGAGCGAAAGATCGCGCCGGAAACGAGCGGCACGTTCCCGGTCACGGGCCCGCTGTTCGTCACGCTGCTCACCGGCGTCATCGTGATCGTCGGGGCGCTGACCTTCTTGCCGGCCCTCGCCCTCGGTCCGGTCGTCGAGCAGCTGCTGATGCACACCGGGAGGATGTTCTGATGTCGATTACTCCGCGACCACTATTTGATGGTCCGATTGTGCGACTCGCCGTACGCGGGGCGTTCAGAAAGCTCGATCCACGGCACATGATCAAGAACCCGGTCATGTTCGTCGTGCTGCTGGGCAGTGTCATCACCACACTGCTGGCCCTTCGCGATCATGCGGCCGGTCGCACCGACGCCGGCTTCACCTGGCAGTTGGCGGCGTGGCTCTGGGTCACGGTGCTCTTCGCCAACATGGCCGAGGCGATGGCCGAAGGGCGAGGCAAGGCGCAAGCCAGCACGCTTCGCTCATCGCGCACGAATGCGCTGGCCAAGCGGCTCGATGCCACCGATGGTGGAGCGCCAGACATCACGCAATTCGAGGCGGTATCGGCGACATCGCTACGTCGCGGCGACCTTGTCGTTTGCTTTCCAGCCGACATCATCCCGAGCGACGGCGAAGTGCTTCAAGGCGTCGCCTATGTCGATGAGTCGGCCATTACCGGCGAGTCCGCACCAGTGATTCGCGAGAGTGGCGGTGACCGCTCGGCGGTAACCGGTGGCACGCGCGTGCTGTCAGACTTTCTCGTCATCCGGATCACGGCCAATCCCGGCGAAACGTTCCTCGACCGGATGATCGCATTGGTCGAAGGCGCGTCACGCCAGAAAACGCCGAACGAGATCGCGCTCACGATCCTGCTGTCCGGGCTTACGATCGTGTTCTTGCTGGCGGTGGCGACCCTGCAACCGTTCGCGATCTACAGCGGGGCAGCGGTGCCATTGGCCGTCTTGATCGCGCTGCTGGTCTGTCTCATCCCCACCACGATCGGCGGTCTGTTGTCGGCTATTGGTATTGCCGGCATGGATCGCATGATTCAGCAGAATGTGATGGCGATGAGCGGACGGGCGGTCGAGGCAGCCGGTGACGTCAATACGTTGTTGCTCGACAAGACGGGTACGATCACCATCGGCAACCGGCAGGCGGTCGCGTTGCTCATGGCGCCGGGTGTGACGGAACGTGAACTGGCCGAGCGGGCGTATCTCGCGTCGCAGGCCGACGAAACGCCGGAGGGACGGAGCATCGTCTCGCTCGCACAGCGGCTGCACACGATGCCGGTGAACAGTCGCACGGCTGAGGTCATTCGATTCTCCGCGCACACCCGGATGAGTGGCGTTGACCTGGATGGCGAAATGGTGCGCAAGGGCGCGGCCGACAGTGTGTCCCGCTGGGTGCGCGAGCACGGGGGCGCGGCGACGCCGCACGTCGATGCGCTGGTGGAGCAGGTCGCCCGCGATGGCGGCACGCCGCTGGTCGTCGCCGACTTCAAGGGCGCCACAGCGCGGGTGCTCGGGGTCATTCACCTGAAGGACGTGGTGAAGGATGGCATGCGGGAGCGATTCGATCGTCTGCGCGCCATGGGGATTCGCACCGTCATGATCACCGGTGACAATCCGCTCACCGCCGCCGCCATCGCCAAGGAGGCGGGTGTCGATGAGTTCCTGGCCGAGGCAACGCCGGAGGACAAGATGGCGTTGATCAAGCGCGAGCAGGTCGGCGGCCGTCTCGTGGCGATGACCGGCGACGGCACCAATGATGCCCCGGCGCTCGCGCAGGCCGACGTCGGCTTGGCGATGAATACCGGCACCCAGGCCGCCAAGGAAGCGGGCAACATGATCGACCTCGATTCCGATCCAACCAAACTGATCGAGATCGTCGAGATCGGCAAACAGCTGCTCATGACGCGTGGCAGTCTCACGACCTTCAGCATCGCGAATGATGTGGCGAAATACTTCGCGATCATTCCGGCCGTCTTCATCGCCACGTTTCCTGTGTTGTCACGGCTCAACGTGATGCAGCTACACTCGCCACAGTCGGCGATTCTGGCCAGTGTGATCTTCAACGCGCTCGTCATCGCCGCACTCATTCCGCTCGCGCTGCGTGGGGTGACGTACCGCCCGGCGTCGGCCTCGGTCATCCTGCGTCGCAATCTGCTCGTGTACGGGCTCGGTGGACTGCTGGTGCCGTTCGCCGGCATCAAGCTGATCGATCTGCTGCTGGTTACGCTGCATCTCGTTTGATCTCATTCTTCGGCACACACTCATGATCCGCTCGCTCTTACGCCCCGCGTGCGCACTGACCGTGATTCTCACCATCCTCTGCGGCGCGCTGTATCCCGCCGTGGTGACCTCGCTCGCTCACGTCCTGTTTCCGTGGCAGGCCAGCGGCTCACCCATTTCCGTCAACGGCCGCGTGGTCGGCAGCGCGCTCATCGGGCAGCGCTTCACGCGGCCCGAATATTTCCATGGGCGCCCTTCTGCCGCCGGTGACGGCTACGATGCCACGGCGTCGGGCGGCACCAACCGCGGTCCGACCGACAGCACGCTGGCGGCGCTCATCGCGCGGCGCGTCGACAGTGCCGTCGCCGATGGCGCGGTGCGTGGATCCGTGCCGGCCGACCTCGTGACCGCCTCCGCGTCGGGACTCGATCCGCACATCTCGCCCGCCAGCGCCCGTGTGCAAATCGCCCGTGTCGCCCGCGCCCGCGGTGTGGCCGACGCCCAAGTCGAATCGCTGATCGTGCGTGCGATCGAGCCGCGTCAGTTCGGCGTGCTCGGCGAACCGCGCGTCAACGTGCTCCGTCTCAACTTGGCGCTCGATAGCGTCTTCACGATGTCAGGCTCGGGGAATCGTTCATGACGTACGACCACACCATGCGCGCCGCGACGGCGATCGCGATGGCGCTCCTGGGCGCGGCGGCGCCGTTGGGTGCGCAGCCGGCAGCCAGCGACACGTCGCGTCGCATCACCTTCGGTGCGTTCGTCGACGGGGTCTACGCCTTCGACGTCAATCGTCCACCGACACGGGATCGCGCCTTCACCACGCAGCCGGCGCGTCACAACGAGTTCAACATCAACCTCGCGTACATCGACGCGAAGGTGACCGGTGGTCGCGTGCGAGGGCGATTGGCGCTGCAGGCCGGTACGTCCGTGCAAGCGAACTACTCGGCCGAGCCGCGTCAGGGCGTCGTGAGCGGCGATGTGCTGGCCCGATCGCTCCAGGAAGCGTACGCGGGCTATCAGGTCACGCCGCGCCTGTGGATCGACGGCGGCATCTTCTACTCGAACTCGGGGATGGAGGGCTGGGTCAGTCGCGACAATCCCACGTACACGCGATCGCTGGTGGCCGACTACTCGCCGTACTACTCCACGGGCGTGCGCGCCACGTGGCAGGCCACGCCGGCGCTTACGGCGCGGGTGGATGTCGTGAACGGATGGCAGAACATTTCGGAGAGCAACGACGACAAGAGCCTTGGCCTGCGTTTCGATCTGGCGGCCACACCAACCACGACGCTCGCGTGGTACGGCTATGCCGGCAACGAGCCCGGTGCGCAACGGCGCCTGTTCAACGGAGTAGGTCTCACCTCGCGCGTGGCGGATCGTCTCGACGTGCTCGCGCAGTTCGACCTCGGTGCGCAGCAGCGGCAGGACAGCGTGACCACCACGCGCACGAACCATGTGTGGTATGGCGCCACATTGGTCGGACGCCTGTGGGTGCGGCCGACCGTGGCACTGTCGGCGCGCGTCGAACGTTTCGCCGATCCCGAGGGGGTATTGGCGGCCACCTCCACCGGGGTGCCGTTCCGCACCAATGGCGCCTCCGTTGGCATCGACATCCGGCCCGAGCCGGCCGTGCTCTGGCGCACTGAACTCCGCGGATTTGCGGCCGATCGAGCCGTTTTCCCCAGTAGCCGAGACGCGTCGGGCTATGCTCGGCGTAACGGCCTGTTCGTCACCTCGCTCGCTCTGACGTTCTGAAGCAATGGCACTCGTGCGTGGCCCCGTGCGCGGTCGTCTCAAGATCTACCTCGGCTCGGCCGCCGGTGTGGGCAAGAGCTATCGCATGCTGCAGGAGGCGCACGAGCTGCAGCGGCGCGGCGTCGACGTCGTCCTCGGATTCATCGAAACGCACGGGCGCCACGAGACCGAGCAGCTGCTGGGCGACCTCGAGGTGATACCGCGCCTTCGGCTCGAATATCGCGGGGTGATGCTGGAGGAGTTCGATCTCAAGGGATTGCTCGCGCGGCATCCCGACGTGGCGATCATCGACGAGCTGCCCCACACCAACGTGCCGGGACTGCGGCACGCGAAGCGATGGGAAGACGTGCTCCTGCTGCTCGATGCGGGTATCAGCGTGATCACCGCGATGAACGTGCAGCACCTGGAGTCACTGAATACGGTCGTGCAGCAGGCACTCGGTCTCGTCGTGCGCGAGACGGTGCCGGACTGGGTGATGGCGCGCGCCGATCAGGTGGTGAACATCGACCTGACGGCGGCCGACCTTCGTCAGCGGCTCATGGACGGCAAGATCTATCGGGCGTCGCAGATTTCGCTGGCGCTCGAGAACTTCTTTACCGAAGAGCATCTCACGACCCTGCGTGAACTGGCGCTCCGCGAAGTCGCGAGCTCGGTGGACCGCGAACGCGAGGGCATCGTGCGACGCGAGACCGGGCGCCCCGTCACGGCGCATGCCTCGGTCGACCGCATCATGGTCGGCATCGCGAGTCGCGCACCGCGCACGTCCGTGCTGCTGCAGAAGGCCAGCCGGATTGCCGGACGGCTCAACTCGGATTGGTATTGCGTGTACGTGCAAACGCCCCATGAGCGCGCCGATCGCATCGACCCTGTGGTGCAGCGGCATCTGGTCGAGCACATGCAGATGGCGCAGCGCATGGGTGCGGATGTCGTGAAGCTCGAAGGCGCCGACGTTGCGGGTCTGCTCTGCGAGTTCGCGATGGCGCACGGTGTGTCACTGATCGTGATCGGTCAGAGCTATCGCCCGTGGTGGCTGCGTACGATCCGCCCGTCGATCATGGATCGGCTGGTACACAACCGCTTGGGACTCGATGTGCAGGTGGTCGGCGCCGAGGTGCAGGCAACGACGGACGGCGTCCACGAGTTGCCGCAGGATCGCTCGAATGGGTAGGCGCGGACGGCTGGCACTCGCCTTTGCACCGTCGGTGGTCGGGATGCTGCTCATCGCGGCGCTTGGCTACTGGGGCGAGCTCGGGCGGGCGGTGCCAACCCTTGTGCTCATCACCGGCGTGCTCGCCGCGCTGGGCGCGATGGGCATCGGGGTCTGGATTTCCCGTCAAGTCGATCCGGCTACGCTGGCGTTGGCCTTACAGTCGGTGCGTGATGCCGCCGCGCGCGACATCGCCCACGCGCAGGCAGGCGCCGACGAGCACCGTCGGATGCTCGAACAGATCGTGGCGTCCATGGGCGAGCGCGTTCGTGAGGTGCAGCTGCCGTTGCACATCCTGCTCGACACACCGTTCGGTGCCCTGAACGAGAACCAGGAAGAGTTGTTGGGCGCCGCGCGGCAGTCGGCCGAGGCCGCCGACGCGGAACTGCGCATGCTGCGGCGGCTGCTCGACGAGCCGACCGTGCAGCAGCCCGACGCGGAGGCGATCACGATGACGGCCTTACTCGCTCCGGCGCTCGCGGTGGCCTCCTCGGCGGCCGAGGCCGCGCTGGTGCGGTTGGTTGTTGACCTTCCCGCCGATCTGCCGCCGGTGCGCGTGCCGGTGTCGGCCGTCCAGGAAAGCCTGGCGACGGTCTTGCTCGAGAGACTGGCTTCCCTCCCCGGCGGAACCGATCTCGCTCTGAGCGCCCGGATCGAGGGAGACGTGGTCGCGCTACGCATCGTGCCGCCTCTCGACCAGAGCGTCCCATCGTTCCGCCTACGGCTCGCCATCCAGCTGCTGGACCGGTATGCCAAGAGGACAATGGATGCGCAGTCGGGCTGTCTGCTCCGCTTTCCCGTTACCGACCTCCTCGAACGCGTCGGGTAGGTAACGCTTGGGGCGCAGGGCGGAAATCCCCATTGGCCCGGGCGGCGCAGCACGTACATTGGAGCCAGCAATCGTCGTGGGCGGCGTTACCGACCGTCGAACGACGCGTCATTAGGCACGACGGCACGCTATTCGCGTAGCTACCAAACTGTGCAGCACTTCAATCGCTGGCCGCGACTCCAATCCTCGCATTGAAACGCGTGCTGGTGAAGCCCGACGTCCCGGCGGAAACGCTTAGGGGCGTCGTGGTGCATTTATGACTGCGAAGTAAGAAGTAGGGGGTAGGGAGTACGGGGTACGCCCCATCTCCCTACCCCCTACTCTGTACCCCTTACTTCGCTTTTACAGAAGCATCGCGGCCGGATCTTCCATCAGTTCCTTGAAGCGCACCAGGAACAACACGGCCTGCTGACCGTCGATCATGCGGTGGTCGTACGAGAGCGCGACGTACATCATCGGGCGGATCTCCACCTTGCCGTCGATCGCGACCGGGCGATCCTGCGTCTTGTGCAGTCCGAGGATGCCGACCTGCGGGTAGTTGATGATCGGCGTGGAGAGCAGGGAGCCGAACACGCCACCGTTGGTGATCGTGAACGAGCCACCGGTGAGATCATCCATCGACAGCTTGCCATCGCGGGCGCGCTTGGCCACGGCCGCGATGTCCTTGCCGATCTGCACGATGCTCTTCTTGTCGGCGTCCTTGACGTTCGGCACCACGAGACCGGCGTCGCTGGCCACCGCGATGCCCATGTTCACGTAGTGCTTGTACACGATCGTGTCGCCGTCGATCTGCGCGTTCACCGCCGGATACGCCTCGAGCGCCAGGCAGGCCGCCTTCACGAAGAAGGGCATGTACGAGAGCTTCACGCCCTGTTCCTTCTCGACGCGATCCTTGAGACGCTCACGAAGGGCCGTGATGGCCGTCATGTCGATCTCGTTGAACGTCGTCAGGTGGGCCGTCTGGTGCTGCGACAGCAGCAGGTTCTCGGCGATCCGCTTGCGGCGCGTCGTCATCTTCTCGCGCGTTTCGCGCGTACCCGTCGGGGCCACAGCGGCGGCCGGCGCGGCGGGAGCTGCCGGAGCCGTCGGCGCGGCCGCAGCCTTGGCCGGCGCCGCAATGGCGGCAACCACGTCGGGCTTCGAGACGACACCGCCACGACCAGTGCCCGCCACATCGGCCGGATTGATCCCGGCTTCCGTCGCGAGGCGCGCAGCAGCCGGAGACACCTTCACTTCGCCGCTCGCCGCAGGGGCGGCAGGAGCAGCCGCAGGGGCAGCCGCGGGGGCAGCCGCGGCGGGGGCGGGTGCCGCGGCAGCCGCAGCGCCGCCCGCCGTGATCTCACCGAGTTCGTCGCCCACGTTCACGACATCGCCTTCGCCCTTATGCCGCTTCGTGAGCACGCCGGCTTCAAGGGCCGGCACTTCGACGGTGATCTTATCGGTCTCGAGTTCGACGAGCGTATCGCCGGCGGCGACGCGGTCGCCCTCGTTCTTGAGCCAGCGGGAGATGGTCGCCTCGACGATGGATTCGCCGAGCGGTGGAACCTTGATGGACGACATGTGGCGTGACGGTCGTAGTGAACAGTCCGGGGAGCGCAATCCTCCCAATATAGGCCTCGGACCGCCCTGACAGGGGGTACGCGACCTGCACTCCCATTTCCGAGCGATGCAGAGGAGATTCCTCGAAGACGTTCACCTTCTGCCCCACCCGCCATGACCATGCGTGCCCTGACGATCGATGCCCATGGGGGCCTTGATCAGCTTCGTGTCCGCGACGACATGCCGTTGCCGGCGCTCGACGGACCCGACAGTGTGCGCGTGCGGATCAAAGCGGCGGCCATCAACCGGCTCGATCTTTGGGTGCTCGGCGGGATTCCCGGGGTCAAGATTCAGCCGGGTTGGGTGCTGGGCTCGGATGGGGCGGGGGTGATCGACGCCGTCGGCGACGCGGTGCAGGGCATCGCCCCGGGTGATCACGTGATCCTGAATCCGGGGCTCGTGGACCGCAGCTGCCGCTGTGAATACTGCCGTGACGGCGACCAGCCGCTCTGTCTCACGTATGGCATCATGGGCGAGCATCGCCACGGCACGATCGCCGACTATGTGGTCGTACCGGCCGACAACGTGCGCGTCATTCCCGATACCATTCCCTTCGAGACGGCGGCGGCGTTTCCCCTGGCCACGCTCACGGCTTGGCGGATGATCGTGACCCGCGCCCGCGTGCAGCCCAGTGATCACGTGCTGATCTGGGGCATTGGCGGCGGAGTCGCGCTGGCCGCGCTGCAGATCGTCAAGCGTATCGGGGCGACGGCCTGGGTGACCTCGAGCAGTGCCGACAAGCTGGCGAGGGCGCAGGCGCTCGGCGCCGATCACCTGCTCGACCACACCCACCCCGACCTCGGGCGCGTGATCCGCGCCCAGACCAACAAGCGCGGTGTGGACGTGGTGATCGACTCGGTGGGTGAAGCGACTTGGTCGCAGTCGTTGGTCGCGCTCGGCAAGCGGGGGCGCCTGGTGACCTGTGGCGGCACCAGCGGACCGTACGTGCAGCTCGACGTGCGGCGGATGTTCTGGAATCAGTGGACGCTGATGGGATCGACCATGGGGAATGACGCCGAGTTCGACGCGATGACGGCGCTTTTTCGTGAGGGCGACCTGATGCCGCCCGTGGACTCGGTGTGGCCGCTCGAGGAGTCCGCCAAGGCCTTCGAACGGCTTTCGTCGGGCGCGCAGTTCGGCAAAGTCGTCGTGCGGCTGTGACCGAAACGGCGCGCTTTACCTCGGCCGAGGAAAAGGCCATGCGGGAGACGGTGCAGAGCGGGGAGATCCCCCTCTGCCCGCGATGCGCGGTCCTCATGACGCAGCGGGCGATCGGCGGCGGGTCGTTCGGGCTGGGCTACCACCGGCAGCGGGAGTGGCTCCTCTGCCCGCAGTGCCGCCGCAGCGTCATCTTTGACGTGAAGCGGGGAACGCGACTCTAACGGGGCTCCCCTTTGGGGGCTCCCCTTTTGGGGCTCCCCGTTGGGGCTCCCCTCCGTAGTGACGGGTGTTTCGCTACTTTCCAGCAGGTCCGCAGGAACCCCCTCTCAATTTGACTTTGTTACAGCAACAATTCCCCGACTCTCTGCAGCTCGCGGCCGCCGCGACGCAGACAGATTCGGGTCAGGCCGCTCTCACGTCCACGTTCACCGAACGTCTCGAGCAAAGTTTTTCGCTGCTCGGGGAATTCGTGCCCGCGCTGTTCGGCGCCATGGTCATTCTTTTCGCCGGTTATCTGGTGGCGAAGGTGATCGAGAAGGGCACCGCGCGCTTGCTGCGCCGCATGCATTTCAATCAGCTGCTCGAACGCGGCGGCGTCATGCAAGCCGTCGAGCGTTCGGGTTCGCATCTGAATCCGGCGAAGGTCATCGCCAATCTGCTGTTCTGGTGTGTGATGTTCGCCGTGCTGCTCGTGGCCGCGAATGCGATCGGCCTCGAATCGCTGGCCAATGTCTTCTCCGAACTCGTGAGCTACATCCCGAGTGTGATCGCGGCGATCGTGATCATCATTCTCGGTATCGTGCTTGGCGGGTTCGTCGGTGGCCTCATCATGGCGTCGGCGGGCGGATTGCATGGCGGTCCGTGGTTGGCGCGTACCGGTCGTGCCGGTGTGATCGTACTCGCGGTGTTCATGGCGTTGCAGGAGCTGGGCATCGCGACGGATATCGTCACGACGGCGTTCGCGATTCTGTTCGGTGCCGTGGCGCTGGCGTTGTCGCTCTCCTTCGGTCTCGGCAATCGCGAGCTCGCGGGCGAAGTCACGCGCGAGTGGTATCAGCGGTATCAGGCCGAGCGTCGCGCGATCGACGCCGAAGCGGCGGCCGACGAAGCGGAAGAGCTGGCCGAAGAGACGTCGGAAGACGAGACCGCCGAGATGCCGATGCCGGAGCCGCCGGTGACCGTGGCGAAAACGTCGGTCACGGTGAATGCGCGACAGTTCGAAGAGAGCAAGCCTTGATGACGGTGAAGGCGTGGGCTTTGGTGGGGTTGTTGGTGGCGCCGTTTGCGCAGATCGGAGCACAGACAGACAGCAGTGCGGCAACGGCTGCGTATCTCGCGGCGGAAACGCGCGGTTACGCTCAGCAGCTGTCCACCTTGCGCCGCGAGTACCTCGCGCGTGCGACGTGGGCCGACCTTGGTGACCGGTGCAATCCCGGCTCCCTGCGCGTCTTTCCGAAGGACACGACCCCGGCGCTGCAAGCGGCGTTGCAGGCAATGGTCGAGCGGATGGAGCAGACCGTGCTGCTGTATGGCGCCGGCAAGACGGTGGCGACGCCAGAGGCAGCGCCGCAGGCAGCGTCACAGGCGCGGGCGCTGCTGCGCGTGGTGGTCGGCTGGGAAGCGGGAATCGACCGACCGCGCTGGGATGAGGACGGGACCGGCGTGCATCGCGCGGTGGCGACCGGTCTGACCGGTGAGGTGCCCGATCCCACGAAGCCGGGCTGTCTGCCGTCGCCCGTCATGGGTGACACGGTCACCTTCGTGGTGCCCGGTTTTGCCGATATGGAGTTCCCGAAGGCGCCGCGGCCGCGGGTGAAGGCGTACTTCGGGCCGGAGGGCCAGCAGCGGGCCCGCGACGAGTTCTTCACAGCGGTGGGCGCCAAGAATCCGAACGCCGAGCTGTCGTACATCGTGGTCGCGCCGATGGTGATCTGGCAGGACTACGCCCTGGTCGGGGTGAAGCGTCCGCGCGAGCGGGGCGGCGTGGAAGTGGGCACGGGGAGCTACGGTGGCGCGGCCTATCTGCTGCGCCGGGTGGGCGGCGAGTGGCGGCTGCTCTCGATCGTGCGCAGCTGGGGCTCCTGACTCCGGGGCGAGTTTCTAAGTCGTTGAAATGCAGGAAGTTACGGCAGACCCGACGCGTTGTTTTTACGCCTCGGGTCGTGTACATTTAAAGGCTGTCGATCAAAGTTTCGGACCACGTCTCTCCTGCCCGACGTCACATGACTGCACCGAACGCCCGCGAACGCATCCTGCCGCGCCTCATCGACGAGGAAGTCAAGGAATCGTTCATCAACTATTCCATGAGCGTCATCGTATCGCGTGCACTGCCCGACGTGCGCGATGGCCTCAAGCCTGTGCATCGCCGCGTGTTGTACGCGATGAACGAGCTCGGACTGTTGCCGGGGCGTCCGTTCAAGAAGTCGGCGACGGTCGTTGGTGACGTACTGGGCAAGTATCACCCGCACGGTGACAGCAGCGTGTACGACGCGCTCGTGCGTATGGTGCAGACGTTCTCGCTGCGGTATCCGCTGGTGGACGGCCAGGGCAATTTCGGCTCGATGGACGGCGACAACGCGGCCGCGTACCGCTACACCGAAGCGCGACTGACGCGCATGTCGGTCGAGATGCTCGAAGACATCGACAAGAACACCGTCGACTTCGCGCCGAACTTCGACGACCGTCTCGAAGAACCGCGTGTCCTGCCCTCGGGCGTGCCGAACCTGCTGGTGAACGGTTCGTCGGGTATCGCCGTCGGCATGGCGACGAACATCCCGCCGCACAATCTGCGCGAAGTCGTGAGCGCGGTGATCGCGATGATCGACAACCCCGAACTCGAAGGCGCGGCGTTGCGCGCGATCGTGCGCGGTCCCGACTTCCCGACGGGCGGCTACATCTACGGCCGCGCCGGTATCGCCGACTATCAGGACACGGGCCGCGGCCGCATCGTGATGCGGGCGAAGGCCGTGATCGAAGAGAAGGAATCGAGCGGCCGTTCGCAGATCGTCATCACCGAAGTGCCGTACCAGGTGAACAAGGCGAAGCTGGTCATCGACATCGCCGAGCTGGTGCGCGATCAGAAGCTGACCGGTATCAGCGCGCTGCGTGACGAGTCCGACCGCGACGGTATCCGCGTGGTCGTCGAGCTCAAGCGCGACGCGATTCCGCGCGTGGTGCTCAACCAGCTGTACAAGCACACCGCCATGCAGAGCACGTTCGGCGTGATCATGCTGGCGCTGGTGCCCGACGTGAACACGCGTCAGCTGGTACCGAAGGTGCTCACGCTGCGTCAGTGCATCGGTCACTACATCGAGCACCGCCACGAAGTGATCGTGCGGCGCACGCAGTTCGATCTCGACAAGGCCCTCGAGCGCGAGCACATCCTCGAAGGACTCAAGATCGCCGTCGACAACATCGACGAAGTGATCCGCATGATCCGCGCGGCCGACGACACGCCGACGGCGAGCCTGCAGCTGCAGGCGCGCTTCGGGCTCTCCGAGCGGCAGGCGGAAGCGATCCTCAACATGCGTCTGGCCAAGCTCACCGGCCTCGAGCGCGACAAGCTCGAGGAAGAGCTCACCGAAGTGCGCGCGTTCATTCTCGAGATGCGCGGTATCCTCGAGTCGCGTCCGCGCCGCATGGAGATCATGAAGGGCGAGCTGCTCAAGCTCATGGAGACCTACGGCGACGAACGCCGCACGGAAATCGTGAGCGATGAAGGCGAATTCTCGATCGAAGACCTGATCGCCGAAGAGGAGATGGTCGTCACCATCTCGCACAACGGCTACATCAAGCGCACGCCGCTGTCGCTGTACAACCGCCAGGGCCGCGGCGGCCGCGGCAAGGCCAGCGCCGACCTGAAGGAAAACGACTTCATCGAGCGCTTCTACGTGGCGAGTACGCACACGTACATGCTCATCTTCACCGATGACGGCCGTTGCTTCTGGCTCAAGGTGCACGAATTGCCGCAGGCCGGACGCAACACGCGCGGCAAGCCGATCGTGAACCTCATCAACGTCACGCCCGACACGCGCATCCGCGCGATCGTGCTTACGCGCGAATTCAGCGACACCGAATTCCTGCTGTTCTGCACGCGCAAGGGTACCGTCAAGAAGACCGCACTGTCGCAGTACAGCAATCCGCGCTCGAACGGCATCAAGGCCATCAAGGTCGAAGAAGGCGACGAGCTGATGGATGTGCAGGTGACGTCGGGCAGCAACGACGTCGTGCTGGCCACGCGCCATGGTCTCTCGGTGCGCTTCCACGAGAGCGATGTGCGTGAGATGGGCCGCGACACGACCGGCGTGAAGGGCATCGAACTGCGCCCTGAAGACCAGCTGGTCGGCATGGTCGTGATCAAGCGCGAAGCGACGCTGCTCGTCGTGACCGAAAAGGGTCTCGGCAAGTGCAGCGAAGTGAGCGAGTACCGCGTGCAGAAGCGCGGCGGCAAGGGCATCCTGACGCTCAACCGCACCGCCAAGACCGGCGACGTCGTGGCGCTCATGGAAGTGGTGCCGGAAGACGAGCTGATGCTGATGACGCGTCAGGGCGTGGCGATCCGCTCGCGGGTGAGCGAAATCCGCGTCACGGGTCGCGCGGCACAGGGCGTCAAGCTCGTGGCGCTCGATGATCATGATGTGGTGCAGGCGGTGGCCCGTGTGATTCCCGACGACAAGGACGACGTGGACGGCGTGGAAGGAACCGAAGGCGATACGCCGAGTGGAGAACTCGGGCTCGATAGCGGTGGCGACGCGTGATGGCCAACGCTCGCTGATCGCCACGGCTGATGCCCATTTCCCGAATTCTCGTCGCTGACGACGATATGGCCGTCCTCGAATCCGTCACCTGGCTGTTGCAGGAGAATGGATACGAGGTGATTCCCGCCAATGGCGGGATGGCCTGTCTCGAACAGCTCGAGAAGCGCGCGCCCGATCTGCTGCTCCTCGACATCCTGATGCCGGATGCCGACGGATGTCAGCTGCTCGAGCGGATCAAGAGCGAAGAGCGCTGGCGTGACTTGCCGGTGCTCATGCTGTCCGCGCAGCCGCCTGAGGAAGCGTCAGTGCGGTCGTTGGGATTGGGCGCCGCGGATTTCATCCGCAAGCCATATCGCCCCAAGGAATTGTTGGCGCGCGTGCAGGCGCAGCTGCGTACGGGGGCCATGCTGCGCTCCACTCGCATGGCGCTCGCGCGCACGGAAGAAGCGCTGGTGCGCGCGCAGCAGGATGCCGACAGCCGTCGCAAGCTCGTGGACATCCTGCACGAAGTCACCGGCGACCTGTCGGTCACCGAACTCTTTCATCTGCTGGTGCGTCGTGCGGCGCGCGCGCTTGGCGTGTCGCATTGCTCGGTGGTGCTGGCGCGGCCGGGCGACTCGCAGGCCGTGGTGGTGGCCGCGTTCGAAAACCCGGGACTGCAGCATCTCAGCATCCAGCTCGATCGCTATCCGGAGTTGAAGGCGGCGCTCGAGTCGGGACAGCCCGTGCTGGTGGAAGATCTCGACACGCATCCGCTGTACGAGGGCGTACGGCATGTGTGGGGCATCGAAGGCATCGAAGTGCCCATCCGGTCGGTCATCGCGCTGCCGTTCACCGTCGACCGTGGACAGTACGGCGTGTTCCTCGTGCGCCGCACGCGCGATCAGGACCGCTTCGGGCCGCATGATCTCGAATTCGCGCAAGCCGTGATCACCGCCGCGGTCGCGGTCATTCAGCGTGCGCAGATGGTCGAGAGCACCATGGCCGACAACGCGCGGCTGGAACAGCTCGCGCAGACCGACCCGCTCACGCAGTTGCTGAACCGCCGCGCGCTCACCGAGCGCATCACCGCCGAGATGGAGCGCGCGCTACGCTACGACTCCACGTTGGCGCTGCTCATGATCGACCTCGATCACTTCAAGAAAGTGAACGACACCTACGGGCACCTCGTCGGTGACGACGTGCTGCGTGACGTCGGTCAACTGCTGCTCGACACCATTCGCGGCAGCGACATCGTGGCGCGGTATGGCGGTGAAGAGTTCCTGGTGCTGCTGCCCGAAACGGACGAGGCCGGCGCCGTGTCGTTCGCGGAGCGCATCCGCGCGGCGGTCGACGAATACGAATTCGCGCGAGGTGGCGAGCATCCGCCACTCAAGCTCACGGCCAGCGTCGGCGTGGCCGTGTTTCCCGCCGCGCGCATCGAGAACGTCGAAGACTTGTTCTCGCGCGCTGACGCTGCGCTCTATCGCGCCAAGGCCGACGGCCGCAACCGCGTGCGGCAGTAGCTCGTCCCTACCGCTCAGTGCCGCGCGTTGCGGTGCTCGATCATCGCGCACTTGTCCTGTACCACGTCGATGCCGGCCTTGGCGAGCGCTTCGGCGACATCGACGTCCTGAATGCCTTGCTGCATCCACACCACGCGCGGCTTGGCAGCGAGCATCTCGCCCAGGTGCTGCGCCACGTCGCCCGATCGACGGAACAGCAGCACCATGTCGACGGGCGGTATCACCGTACTGAGTGATCGCTGCACCGGTGCGCCCAGGATCTCGGTGATGTCCGGGTAGTACACCGGCACCGGAATAATCTCGTATCCGGCGGCCTGCAGGTACTCCGGCACGTAGTACGCCGGCCCGCCGACGATCTCCGGTTTGATGCCGATCACGGCGATCCGCTGTACGGACGACAGCACCTCAGCGAGTTGTGAGCTGTGCACCAGGAGATGCGAACGCCACTCGGTGGCGTCGCTCCCTTCGCTCGCCGGAGGCATTAGCTTGTGATCCATAGACACTCCCCCCTCTCTAGAAATTGCTGGAGCCACCCACATGCGCATGCTTGTACTCGGCGCGGGGCTGCAAGGCACCGCGTGCACGTATGATCTGCTGAGAAATCCTTCGGTCACGCAGGTCGTGCTGGCCGATGTTCGCGTCGGCACCCTTCCCGCGTTTCTCGCGCCCTTCGCCGGCCCGCGATTGGAAGCGATCGCGCTCGATGTCCGTGATGCCGACGCCGTGCGCGCGGTCTTCTCCCGCTGCGACGCGGTGATGAGCGCCATCCCGTACTACTTCAATGCCCCGCTCGCCGCGCTCGCCGTGGAAATGGGCGTCCACTTCGCCGACCTCGGCGGCAACACGGAAATCGTTCAGGAACAGAAGAAGCTCGACGCCGCCGCGAAAGCCAAGGGGATCAGTGTGATCCCCGACACAGGTCTCGCCCCCGGCATGGTCAACGTGATCGCGCAGCACGGCATCGATCAGTTCGACACCGTCGAAAGCGTGAAACTGTTCGTGGGCGGACTGCCGCAGACGCCCGAACCGCCGCTGGGCTATCAGATCGCGTATTCCATCGAAGGCATGGTGGACTACTACACGACCGAGTCGTTGGTGGTGCGCAACGGACAGCCGGCGCACGTGACCGCGCTTTCCGAGCTCGAGACGGTGCCGTTCGCCGAGCCGGTCGGTGCACTCGAGGCGTTTCATACGGCCGGTGGCCTTTCCACCATGGTGTACCGCTACGCCGGCGTCATCCCGACCATGGAGTACAAGACGCTGCGCTATCCGGGACATGCGCGCGTCATGGAGGCCATCCGTGATCTCGGCCTGCTTGGCAACGAGGCCGTGGACGTGAAGGGACAGCCGGTCGTGCCGCGCGATGTGTTCGTGCGGGTGGCCGGCGAGAAGCTGCGCAAGGGCAAGCCCGATCTCGTGGCACTGCGGGTGGTCGTGCGCGGCACCAAAGACGGCGTGACGGGCACGCGGTCATGGGAAGTGCTCGACCGGTACGACGCCGAACACGGCATCTCCGCCATGATGCGGACCACCGGCTACACGCTGTCCATCACCGGGCAACTGCAGGCCAGCGGTGCCATCGCCGCCGGCGTGCACACTCCTGACGAATGCATGCCGGCGGAACGCTATTTCGCCATGCTCGCCGAGCGCGGCGTGATGGTGTCCGAACTTACGTCCTGAATTCGCCGATCAACCCGCGTACGCGAAGTGACGCCGTCTGCAGCATTTCGGCAGTGGCGGACACTTCCTGCGCGGAGGCGGAGGTCTGTTCGGTGCTGGCGGCTACCTGTTCTGCCGCCGCCGCGTGACCTTCCGCCGTGTCTCGGGCGCTGGTGAGCGATTTCTGCACCGCGCCCAACGACTGACGATTGGCATTGACCGCCGTGGAGACGCGTGAGGCCGCGCCCTCGACCTGCGCGACCGCATGTTCGATGCGCGACAGCGCTTCCCCAACGCCCTCGGCCACGGTCTCCACGTCCTTGAGGCGGGTGGCGCCGGAATCTACCGCACTCGAGGCGCTGGCAATGCGCGCCCGGATGCGCTTCACGTTCTCCGTAACCTCGTTGGCCGCGTTCGCGCTCTGCTCGGCCAGCGCACGCACTTCCTGCGCGACCACGGCGAAGCCACGACCGGCGCTGCCGGCGCGCGCCGCTTCGATCGCCGCATTGAGGGCGAGCAGGTTGGTCTGCGTGGCGATCTCGGAAATCACGCTCACGAAATCGTCGATGTCACTCGTGGCGTCCTTCAGCGAGACCATCTCGGCGCGTGACGCGGTCACGACTTCGCGCGCCCCAAGCAGCGTGTCGATGGCCAGCTGTACCTGATCGCGCGTGTTGTTCGTGGTGCTGCGAATATCGCGGCCCACGCGATCGGTTTCTTCTGCCGCTTCACCGATCGTGGCGCCCGCTTCCGCGAGCTGCTTCACCGTGTGGCTGGCGTTGTTGAGCGCGCTCAGCTGCACGGTGGCGCCGTGCGAGATATCCATGACCGCGGTGGTGACATGCTGCGACGATGCCGCGGCCGACGACGCGGACGCACTGAGTTCCCCAGCCGCCAGGGTGACCTGATCGGCTTCGTCCTGTACGCGCGACAGCAGGCGGCGGAGCCGCTCACGCGCCTGCTGCATGGCATCGATCAGTTCGGCGTACTCGCGCGCGACGCCCGAGAGCCGGAGATCGACGTCGGGATCGCGCAGATCACCCGCACCGATCGCCATCATCTCGTCGCGCAGTCGCACAAGCGGGTCGGTGACGGCGCGCGCGGTGGAGAGCCCGAAGAAGGCCGCCACGCCGAAGGCGGACGCGACGACGATGGCGAGCAGCAGCTCCGCTCTCCAGAGGCCATCGCGCATGCGCTCCATCGAATCTTCGGCACCGGTGCGCGCGGCCCGGCGCAGCGCCTGCAGCTCGGACTCGATCGCCTGCATGTCGCGACTGGTCTGCTGCAGCACGCGTTGCGCGTTCACTTCGTTGCCGACCACCTGCCAGGCGTGCGTGACCGCAATCCGCACTTCCATCGCGGCCTGCAACGTGCCGATGGCTTCGAGGCGCTGGCGCTCGTCGGCGCGCAGGATGCCCTGATCGAGTGCGGTCCGACGCAGCTTTCCGGCCTCGGCCACGAGTGCCACGTACTGGGCTTCGTCTTCAGGCGAACGGCTCGTGAGATAGCGCAAACCCGCCACGAGCTCGCGAAGCACGGTCGTGGTGGCCTGCTCGGTGAACTCGGATCGGTCGGCGAGCGCGCGCACGGTGGCTTCCGCCTCGCTGTTGCTCCGCTTGAGTCCGTACCACCCCAAGAGGCCGGCGAGGAGGAGCAGGCCAATCGACGTGCCGAAGCCGGCGATCAGTCGGACGCGAATGGTCGCGAGCCGGATGACGGCCATCAGCGCGCCCCTCCATCGGGTGCGTCGGCGCTGTCCGCCGCGGCGTCGGCGTTGCCACGCACGCGGTCTACGCGCACAATGACGACGCTCCGTCCTTTGATGTCATGATTGCGTTCGAACGCGATCCGTCCAGCCACGCCGTCAACCGAGGGGGCGCCGTTGCCGATCTTCTCGAGCGCGAGGCGCAGGGCCGCGCGGGTGCGCGCCCCGCTGATGATCGTGCGGCCCATGACGATCGCGGCGTCGTATGACAGCGCGGCGAACATGTCGGGGTCCTGCTTGAAGCGCTCGCGGTAGCGCGACAGGAACCACAGCGCCTCGGGGCTGGTGGCGCGATCGGCGCGGAAGAATGCGACATACCGCGCGCCGATGGCCTCTGTGTGCTGATTGATCTGCTCGGCACCGTCACCGCCGATGAACGGTGCGGTCACGCCGTGCGCTTTCAGCGCGCGGATGAAGGCCAGGGCGTCGACGGCATCGCCGGGGAAGAGCACGACATCGGGGCGCATGGTCGCGAGCAATTGCGCGTACGCATCCCACTCGGTGACGCCGTTCAGGTATGGCTCACGGGCAATCACGGTGGCACCGCTCCGCGTGAAGGCCTGGGCGAAGGTGCTGGCCCAGTCGCGTCCGTAGGAGTCGTTGCGATACACGATCGCGGCGCGCTTGGCGCCAAGTGAGTCGAAGGCCCACTGCGCGGTGACGCGCGCGGCATCGTTGTCGCTTGGTGCGACGCGGAAGAACCACGGGTTCGCGCCACTGAGTTGCGGCGACGAGGCGGTGGGCGACATGGCGACGACGCCATTCGCGCCGGAGTGTTCGGCGTCGGCGTAGACCGGAATCGCCTCGATCGTGTTTCCACTCTCCGGGTGACCGACGACGGCGATCACACCGGGATCTGCACTCAGCTGCTGCGCCACCTGGACGGCACCGGCCGAGCCGAGCTTCGGGGGGCGGCTGCGGAATCGGAGCGAGGAGGCGGCGTTGAGGCGCTCGACGGCCAGGTCGACGCCACGCACGACGCCATCGTAGCCCGGGCTTCCGGGAATGGCTCCCACGCCGATCAAAAACGTGCCGTCGCCGGTACCCGCTTGGGGGCTGTCGGAGGCGCGACAGGCGGCCAAGAGGAGGAGGAAGGGAAGCGCCACGGCGGCGGCGCGGGGCGAGGTGGCACGTCGGTTCTGGATCACGAGCAATGGACGATCTGGAGTCGGGTGCGGAAACTGGCGACGAGGAGCCTGTTGTCGGCGTACTCGAGCGGCCGTCCAACGCGTGGCGTTCGGACCGGAATCGGACTCAAAAACCGCCAAAAATCGGCAAAGACAGTTACTTCGAATCGAGAAAATTGGGGAAGTATGGACACGATGTTCCGATTTGCTTGCGGCATCCGGAAACGTCGGTTTAGCTTCGCAAGGCTGTCTCACGAACGGCCCTTGTTGTCTGCGCGCGACCGCGCGTCACACGAGGCTCTCCACTCTCTCAGGAACCGGCATGGTTGGCACGTTCCGCCCGCGGCGGATGGCATCCGTCGCGCTGCTGGGCGCTCTGGCCCTAGGGCTCGCAGCGTGCGGCGGCGAGTATCCGAATTCGACGTTCAATCCGAATTCGGAATACAACGCAGCGATCGATGCACTCTGGGACAAGCTGCTCTTTTGGGGCACGCTGGTCTTCATCGGCGTCGAGGCCGCTCTCGTCTACACCATCTTCAAGTTCCGGCGTCGTCCCGACGGCGGAGTTCCGAAGCAGGTGCACGGCAATACCGCGCTCGAGATCACATGGACGGCGATTCCTGCCGTCATCCTGATCTTCATCGCGATTCCGACTGTCCGCACGATCTTCAAGACGCAGGCCAAAGCGGCGCCCGAGGCGCTGCAGGTCGAGGTGATCGGGCATCAGTGGTGGTGGGAGTTCCGCTACCCGCAGTACGGCATCACGACCGCGAACGAGCTGTATCTGCCGAACGGCCGTACGGTCAACTTTCAGCTCAAGACCGTCGACGTGTTGCACTCCTTCTGGATTCCGCAGATGGGCGGCAAGCGCGACTTGATCTCGAATCGCACCAACTACCTCTGGTTCACGCCGAACAAGGACCTGCCGTCCTCGGCGTGGAACGGCTTCTGCGCCGAGTTCTGCGGCCCGTCGCACGCGAACATGAAGTTCCGGGTGTTCACGGTGACGGCCGACGAGTTCGGGCAGTGGGCAGCGCATCAGAAGCAGCCGGCGATCTTCCCGGCGGTTGCGGCGGTTCCCGCGACGGCCGCTCCGGCGGTGGCTCCGGTGCCGTCCGGCACGGGCAGCACGCCGTTGCTGCAGGTGGCGGCCACGACGGCGCCGGCTACGACGCCGGCCGACGCGCCGGCGGCACCGGTGCCGGTGTGGGTCTTCCCCAAGGACAAGCTGGAGAAGGATTTCGCGTACACGATTCCGCAGACGCCGATCACGAACCAGATCAGCTATGACGAAGCGCTGATCGGCAAGGGCGATGCGGAGCGTGGCCGTCAGATCTACGGCAAGTCCAGCTGCATCGGCTGTCACGCCATCGGCGGTACGCCGTTCAACATGGCGGCGGTTGGCCCGAATCTCACGCACGTGGGTTCGCGCTACACGATCGCCGGTGGTCTCTATCCGAACGACGCGAAGCATCTGTCGTACTGGATCAAGAGCGCGCCGCACATGAAGCCCGGCTCCATCATGCCCTCGCTCGGCAAGGGTGTGACGGATCCGAAAACCAAGATGGTGGTCAACGTCGGCGGTCTGACCGACGCGGAGGTCGCGGACATCGTCGCGTACCTCCAGGCCCTGAAGTAAGTCACCGTCACCGCTGACCAACGACACCGATGGCAACCATCGCTGCCGCGCCCCCGTACACCGAAGCCAAGCCCGTGCCGTCTACCACCGGCATCTGGTCGTGGCTCACCACGGTGGACCACAAGCGCATCGGGGCGCTTTATCTGATCACCGGCCTGTTCTTCTTCGTGTTCGGCGGCCTCGAGGCCGCCGTGCTCCGTGCCCAGCTGGCGACGCCAAATGGAAAGCTCATTTCGGCCGAGATGTACAACCAGCTGTTCACGATGCACGGCACGACGATGATCTTCCTCGCCGTCATGCCGCTGTCGGCGGCGTTCTTCAACTTCCTGATCCCGCTGCAGATCGGCGCGCGTGACGTCGCCTTCCCGCGACTGAACGCGTTCTCGTACTGGATCTACCTGTTGGGCGGCATCTTCATCACGCTGCCGATCTTCTGGTCGATGGCGCCCGATGGCGGCTGGTTCGGCTACGCGCCGCTCAGCACGAAGGCGTACTCGCCGCAGCACAACATGGATTTCTGGGTGATCGGCCTGCAGATCCTCGGTATCTCCTCGCTGGCGGCCGGCTTCAACTTCATCACGACGATCATCAACATGCGGGCGCCCGGTATGACGCTGATGCGCATGCCGATCTTCACGTGGATGTCGTTCGTGGTGCAGTTCCTGGTGGTGCTCGCGTTCCCGGTGATCACGATCGCGCTCGTGTTCCTGCAGTTCGACCGCTTCTTCGGCACGAACTTCTACACGATCGCCGAGGGCGCCGACCCGCTGCTCTGGCAGCACCTCTTCTGGGTGTTCGGTCATCCCGAGGTGTACATCCTGATCCTGCCGGCCTTCGGTCTCGTGTCCGAAGTACTGCCGACGTTCTCGCGGAAGCCGCTGTTCGGCTATCCCGTGATGGTGTACTCGGGCATCCTGATCGGCTTCCTCGGCTTCGGCGTGTGGGCGCACCACATGTTCTCGGTGGGCATGGGCCCGATCGCGGACGCGGTGTTCTCGCTCACGACGATGCTGATCGCGATCCCGACCGGCGTGAAGATCTTCAACTGGATGGCCACGATGTGGGGCGGCCAGATCCGCTTCACGGTCGCCATGAAGTTCGCGATCGCGCTGGTCGGCATGTTCACCATCGGCGGTATCTCGGGCGTGATGCACTCGTCGCCCCCGGCCGACTTGCAGCAGACGGACACGTACTTCGTCGTGGCGCACTTCCACTACGTGCTGTTCGGCGGCTCGATGTTCGGTCTGTTCGCCGGCATGTACTACTACTTCCCGAAGATCACGGGCCGCTTCCTCTCGGAGAAGCTCGGTAACTGGCACTTCTGGATTTCGTTCGTCGGCATGAACCTCACGTTCTTCCCGATGCACTTCAGCGGACTGCTCGGCATGCCGCGCCGCATTTACCAGTACGATGCGGGACAGGGCTTCGACCTGTTCAATGCGATGTCGAGCGGTGGTACGCTCATCCTGATGATCGGTACGCTGTTCGGTCTGATCAACGTGTTCAAGAGCTGGCGGAGCGGACGGATGGCGTCGAGCAACCCGTGGGGAGCGGCCACGCTGGAGTGGACGATCCCGTCGCCGCCGCCCGACTACAACTTCGCCGAACTGCCGCAGGTGAAGTCGCGCTATCCGCTCTGGAACATGAAGGGCGGCGAGAAGCTCGTGCACGAGACGACGTACGAAGAGGAGAAGGGCCGGCACATCCCCACGTCGCAGGAACTCGGCATCATCATGCCGAATCCGTCGATCTGGCCGCTGGTCACCGCCTTCGGGTTGATCGTGATGTTCGGCGGGCTCCTGTTCATGGACGCGAGTGTCCCGACGGCCGTCGCCGTCATGCTGGCGGGTACGGCGCTCTGGGTCGGCTCGCTCTACACCTGGCTGCTCACGCCGCTCGAGGATCACCACTAAGATGACCGCCACTACGGCTCCTACGACCGCCGCTCACGGCGACGGCCACGCGCACGGCGGCGGCCATCACACCTCGTTGGGACTCGACAACCGCAAAGTCGCCATTTGGACCTTCATCGGTTCCGAATGCATGCTCTTCGCCTCGTTGATCTCGACGTACCTGATCTACAAGGGACGCAGCCCCGAGGGCCCGTTCCCGCATGAAGCGTGGACGAGCCCGACCACGGGCGAAGTGTTCAAGCCGATCCTGAACATCCCGATCACGTCGGCCTCGACGTTCGTGCTGCTCATGTCGTCGCTGGCGATGGTGCTCGCGTTAGCCGCGGTGCAGAACCGCGACCTGCCGAAGCACAGCGCGTGGGATCGCATCCTCGGTTCGTCGAAGATCTGGCTGTGGGCCACGTGCCTGCTCGGCATCACGTTCCTCGGCTTCCAGGCGTACGAGTTCACGTCGTTCGTGCACGAAGGGCTCACCATCCGTACGAACCTGTTCGGCTCGAGCTTCTTCACGTTGACCGGCTTCCACGGCGCGCACGTCACCGCCGGCGTGCTGTGGCTGTTCACGTTGCTCGCGATCGACTACAAGCGTGGTCTCAAGCCGTCGGATGCCCTGCTGGTCGACATCTGTGCGCTGTACTGGCACTTCGTCGACGTGGTGTGGATCGCGATCTTCACGCTCATCTACCTGATCAAGTGAGGCGGTGATGGCTGACCATTCTGCGACTGCTGGACACGCCCACGACGAAGCGCACCACCCGACCTGGACGACGTACTGGAAGATCGCCGTGATCCTCACGGTGATCACCGCAGTCGAAGTCTCGGCGTACTACATCAAGGCATGGGAAGAGAGCTGGGTCTACGTGCCCAGCATGCTGATCATGTCGGCGGTGAAGTTCTGGATCGTCGTGATGTACTACATGCACCTCAAGTACGATCACAAGCTGTTCCGCTCCTTGTTCACCGGCCCGCTGATCGTGGCCGCGCTCACACTGATCGGACTGCTGTTCCTGTTCTCGAAGCTCGTGCTGCGACTCGGCCTGCTCAGCTGACCGCTGAGTCGCCTGTCGCGAGAACCCGTGGCCAGTCGTCAGCGTTCAGCTGGTGACTGGCCACGTTCCGTTTTCCCCGACCGCTGCGGTCCCTGCTGCGGTGTAAATTTCCGATATGATCGCGCTTCTGCTGCACCCTGCCGCCCAGCTCAGCTGGTCGAACTTCACGGTCCACCCCAGCACGGCGATCGGCATCGCCGCGATCGGGGCGGCCTACATGTGGCGCGTGCGTCAGGGGCCGTCGCCGATGGACCGCGTGCCCGTGACGGTGCCGGACATGGCGCAGGCCACCAGCGCCCAGCTCGACGCGGCCGCCGCACCGCAGGGACCCACGGCGGGACAGCGCGTGAGCTTCTTCACGTCGCTCCTGCTGCTCTTTCTCACGCTGAACGGGCCGCTGCACGATCTGAGCGACTACTACCTGTTCAGCGGGCACATGGTGCAGCACCTGATCCTCACGCTGATCGTGCCGCCGCTGATGATCATCGGCACGCCCGGCTGGATGCTGCGTCCGCTGCTGCGCAAACCGGCGGTGTTCGCGCTGGCCCGCAAGACCACGACGATCGCGGCCTGCTTCGTGATCTTCAACGTGGTGCTCTCGTTCTGGCACCTGCCGCCGATGTACAATCTGGCGCTGGCGAACCACCCGATTCACATCGTCCAGCACCTGATGTTCATCGCGGCGTCGGTGCTGATGTGGTGGCCGCTCACGTCGCCGCTCCCCGAGCTGCCGCGCGCACCGTACCCGGCGCAGATGCTGTACTGTTTCGTGATGGTCATCCCGATGTCGGTCATCTCGATCTACATCGCGATGGCGGATACGCTGCTCTACCCCGCGTATGCCGTCGCCCCGCGCATCCTGGGGATCACGCCCATGATGGACCAGCAGTACGGTGGTCTGATCATGTGGATTCCCGGTGGTGTCTTTTTCTATGCGGTGATGACGGTGGTGTTCTTCAAGTGGTCGCAGCGCGGCGAAGATGACCAGGACAGCGCGCAGGTGGGTTGGGTCGCGTCGCCGGATGCGCTGACCTGATGGCGGGCAAGAAGCCGGTTGCCCGACGTCACGTCGGCAAGGACGCCCCGAAGGTCGCGCCCAAGAAGAACGCGGCCGCCGCCGAAAAGAAGTTCGGCAAGGCCGCGCGACAGGCCGCCGAAAAGGGCGGCAAGAAGCCGGGCGCGTGGCGCGACGCCGAACAGCCGCGCGTCTCGCACGCGGCGGCGCCGATTCCCGCCGAGGCGCTCGGCACCGTCGCGGTGTCGGTGTCGCGCACGATCGACGCATCGCCGAGTGAGATCTTCCGCGCCTTCAACGACCCCACGCGCCGGCAATGGGGCGCCGCGTTCGGCTACAAAGTGATGAACGCCGTGGCCCCGCGCTTCCTGCGACTGATGCTGCACGACGGCACGCTGGTGAGCGTCTCGATCGGTCGCAAAGGCAACGCGCGCTGCGCCGTGGAACTCGAGCACTCGCGATTGCCCGACGTCGCTGCCGGCGAGAAGATGAAAGCAGAATGGCGCGACGGGCTGGGGCGGATGGCGGAGCAACTGGACGAGCTGTTTTAACGGCTAACGGCGCTAAGAATCAACGGCGCTAAAAATCAGGGGCGCTAAAAGTGAACAGCGCCAAGAATCAGGAGCGAAACGACAAACGGCGTGAACAGATGGAGCGGATGGATCGCTCGCTGTTCCCGCCGTTCGTCGTTTCGCTCCTGATTCTTGGCGCCTCTGACTCTTAGCGCCGTTGACTTTTAGCGCCGTTGATTCTTAGCGCCGTTAGCCGCTAAAGATCACTCCGGGGCTCCTGCTATCTGCGCTCCGACGCGTCCTGGCAGCGACGGATGCTGCTTCCACATGTAGGCGCCCATCGCGGCGGCCGCGATCAAGTTGGCGATGAAGACCTGCAGCCAGGTGATGTCGCCGAATCCCTGCGCGAGCACGGTCGTCCAGCCAATCCAGCCCACTTCGAACACGATGAACAGGCCGGCGAAGCCGATGAACGACGACGGCGTCTTCTCGGCGCTGTTCACGACCCACGAGAACGCGTAGCCGATGACGCAGAAGATCGCGAAATGGAAGACCGTGTAACCGAGGAACGCGGCCGCTTTGCTCGGCGTATCGCCTTGCAGGAAGAGCGATCCCAGCGAGCTGCCCAGCATGACTGGGGTGGCGAGGAGCTCGCCGCGTGTTGCGTCGAGTATCGCGAACCACACCGCGATCGCGGTGGCTCCGATGAGTCCGGCGGAGATTCCTTCACGTGCCACTCGATTGCCCGTAGACATCCGATGCCCTCCTCCAGTCACGGTGATTTCGGAGGTCTGCCCCTCGACAAACCTCGTCAACGCTGTACATAGCTTCGTCAGCAGTACATATCTGCAAGATGAAGTCCGTGTGCCTGTCGCTGCGCCTCTGTAGCTCTACGCCACATGGCGGTCGTCGTTCCCGATACTCTCCCGTGCTAGGCTGCGGTGGTCGGTCGATGCTGCGGTCCGGCTCTCGCGAGAGTACCACCTAATCCCGAGTCCTGCCATGCCCAGAGCGTCTCGTCCTGTTTTGGCCACGTTGCTGACCGCCGCCGGTCCCAGCCTGCTGTTGCTCGCCGCCTGCGGTGGTGGCGCGGCGGCCGACCGCGAAAAAGCCGCGAACGCGAAGCTGGCGGCCGGTCCATCGTGCGTGAGCACGGACACGACGCCGGTCGGGCTTGCGGTGCTCGACTTCATCACGAAGGCAAAGCCGCTTCCCAAGCGTTTCCTGAGTGCCGCGGGCACCGACTCCGCCGTGCCCGATGACGGCTTCAAGGTGCTGCAGGACAAGGGGCCCACGTACTTCTACAGCAGCGATACGATCGCGCAGCGGAAGATTCGCGAGAAGCTCGAAGAGGTCGGCCCGTATCCCTCGATGCTGGTGGTGTTCCGCGGCAAGACCGAGGCGGACAACGGCAACACCGTTACGGTGCGCCTGGGCGGGCACTACGTCGGGGGCGACGACAACGGCAAAGTGTCGACGACCAAGTCGTACGAGGTGCGGTGTGACACGACCGGATGGAAGGTCGCCGCGTCCAAGACGGAGGGCGGCGCCTGATGGCCGCAGGTCGGGTGGCGGCCGGCCAGATGGCAGGGCGGCCAGAGCGACTCGTCTCGCTTGACGTGTTCCGCGGCATGACCGTGGCCGGCATGCTGCTGGTGAACAACCCCGGCACCTGGTCGGCGATCTATCCGCCGCTCGAACACGCGGCCTGGAACGGGTGGACGCCGACCGACCTGATCTTTCCGTTCTTCCTGTTCATCGTCGGTATCACCACCGAACTGTCGCTACGCGCCCGGCGCGCCCGCGGTGATGATGAACGCGCCATTCTGCGGCAGATTCTCCGCCGCGGCGCGCTCATTTTTCTGTTCGGGTTCCTGCTCTCCGGCTTTCCGTTCTTCACGTGGCCGCCCGCGCTTCCGGATGCGTCGTTTCTCGATCGCGTCGTAGATCGCATCGAGCATTGGCGCGTGCTGGGCGTACTGCAACGCATCGGTCTGGCGTACCTGTTCGGCGGCCTGCTCACGTGGCGCACGACGCTCCGGCAACAATTCGCCATCCTCGCGGCGCTGCTGTTCGGATACTGGGCGCTGATGACGCTCGTGCCGGTGCCGGATACCGGCGTGGCGGGTCGTTTCGTGCTCGACAAGCCCGACCAACTGCTCAGCGCCTGGCTCGATCGCACGATTCTCGGGACGAATCACCTGTGGATCGGCGGCAAGACGTGGGACCCTGAAGGCCTGCTCAGCACGGTCCCGGCGATCGGCACGATGATCCTGGGCACGTTCGCCGGACGATGGATCGCCCGTCAGGAGCGCACGCTCACCGATCGTCTCGCCGGGTTGTTTGCCGTCGGCGCACTGACGATGATGCTGGGACTCGTGTGGCACTGGGTGTTCCCGATCAACAAAAGCATCTGGACCAGCTCCTACGTGCTCTTCACGGCCGGCATGGGCGCCGTCTCGCTCGCGACTTGCATGTGGATCATCGATGTGATGCAGGTGCGACGCTGGACGTTCCCGTTCGTCGTATATGGTACCAACCCCATGCTCGCGTTTCTCGGGTCCGGATTGATGGCGCGCATCACGTCATCGATCTGGACGTGGGAAACGGGCACCGGCAGTCGGATCTCGGCGCAGGGATTCGTGTTCAACACCCTGTACGCCTCGTGGCTTCCGCCGCGGGAAGCTTCGTTCGCGTACGCCATCAGCTTCGTCGCGCTCTGGTTCCTGATTCTCTGGGGCGCGTGGAGGCGAGGGTTCGTCCTCAAGGTCTGACGATGACGCCTTTCCGGCTCTCCAGTACCGTTCGCCGCGGTTCGCTCGCCCTCGTGGCCGGCCTGCTGCTTGTCGCGCCGCCACCAGTCGAGGCCTTCGCCGCATCGGCGAGCGTAGCGACAGCGCTGGCGGTGCAATCGCGCTCCACGCGGCAAGCCAAGCGACCGACCCCCAAGAAGAAGACGCCGGCGAAGCGCAGCACCCGCAGCACCCGCAGCACCCGCAGCACGCGCGCGGGGCGTACGCGCGCGCCCATCGTGCCGGTGTTGCGCTTCACGACCCCACGTGGCGAAGCCGCGCTCACCAGCGATCTCACCACGTTGCTAAGCAGCCGCACGAAGAACGGGGAATGGGGCGCGATGGTCATCAGCATCACGCGCGGCGACACGCTGTTCGCGCACGGTGCCGACAGCAAGATGGTGCCGGCCAGCACCATGAAGCTGTTCACGTCCGCCATTGCGTTCGAGAAGCTCGGCCCCGAACACACGTTCAGCACCGACGTGCTCCGCGACGGGCCGTTGGAAGCCAATGGTGTGGTCCGCGGCAATCTCGTGCTCCGCGGTGATGGCGATCCGTCGATGTCGCCGCGCTTCGTGCGCGGTGGCCCCGACGCCTCGATGACGATGTTGGCGCGCTTCGTCGCCGGCGCCGGTATCAAGCGCATCACTGGTGACCTGGTGGCCGACGCCTCGGCGCTGGAAATGCGCGGCATTCCCGAAGGCTGGCTGACGCGCTATGCCGGTGCCGGGTACGCGGCGCCATTCTCGGCGCTCACGCTCAACGAGAACATCGTGATCGTGGGCGTGACGGCCGGTGGCTCGGGGGGCGCCGCCAAGGTGTTCCTCGAGCCGGCCACGCGGGGGCTCACGATCACCAACACGGTCCGCACCGTGGCCGGCAGCAGCACGCGCATCAGCGCGCATCGCGTGGGGAATGATCGCGTCGTGGTCTCGGGCACGATCGGCGCCCGCGCGGGCACGGTGCGCTACCAGCTCGTGGTCGGCGACCCGGCCACCTTCACCGGCGGGGCGTTTCGCGCCGCGCTGGAGGAGCAGGGTATCACGGTCGACGGCGCACTGCGTGTCGGGCGCACGCCGGACAACGCGACGCTCGTGACGAGCTTGCCGTCGCCGCCGCTGGCCCGCCTCATCTCGACGATGAACCGCGAGAGCATCAACATCTTCGCCGAACTCCTGTTCCGCGGCGCCGCGCGCGGCGCGGACAAGCAGACGCTCGGCTCGGCCGAGAACGCCTCGGCCACGTTGCACGAGTTCATGGTGCGTCAGGTCGGTGCCGCACCCGACGCCGTCAGCGTCACCGACGGCAGCGGCCTCTCGGTCCTCGATCGCGTCACGCCGCGCAGCCTGGTGCAGCTGCTGGCCCACGCCCACCGCGCCCCCTGGGGTAGCGCGTTCCACGCGTCGCTGCCCGTGGCCGGTGAATCCGAACTCCTGCGCAATCGCATGCGGGCCACGCCGGCCCAAGGCAACCTGCACGCCAAGACCGGCACCACGAACGAAGTGATCGGCCTGTCAGGCTACGTCACCGCGGAGAACGGCGAAATCCTGGCCTTCGCGTTCCTGTACAACGGCAAGGATCGCTGGCACGCCCGCGAAACGATCGACGCCATGGGCCCCACGATGGCGGCGTTCTCACGAGAGTGAGCGCGTCGGGTGGGTGTGCGTCGGCTGGCTCCGTGCTGACGGCGAATAGTCCGTAGGTTCACGCGAAGACCGCGAAGGACGCGAAGGACGCGAAGGACGCGAAGGACGCGAAGGACGCGAAGGACGCGAAGAACAACAAGAATGCTTTTGCCGTTCTTCGCGTTCTTCGCGTCCTTCGCGACCTTCGCGTCACAGCTGTTACGGCCTTACCGCCTCGGCTGGCTCCGTGCTGACGAGCGACGGTCCGATCTTTGACGCGAAGGTCGCGAAGACCGCGAAGGACGCGAAGAACAACAACAAGAATGCTTTTGCCGTTCTTCGCGTCCTTCGCGTACTTCGCGACCTTCGCGTGAACCTACGGTCCAGCCCTTACCGCTTGCCCCGCGTCTTGCGGGCCTTGCCGCTCGGCAACGGTCCGCGAACCTTGCGGGCGCCGGCCGATGGGTCGAGGTCGATGCCCTTCGCCACGCTCAACGCGCGGACCATACTCGTCGAGAACGAGGACCCGTTCGAGCCGGCAACCACGGTGCTGTTGTAGCCCACCGCGAACGCTCCGCCGATGCCGCTGGGGGCGCCGGTGACGCTCCAGAGCAAGTCCGTCGTGCCCGTGGTCATGGCGCTCCATGCAGAGCCGTTGTAGCGCAGCAGCGTGCCCTGCTCACCGGTGGCGTAGAGATCCCACGCGTTCGGGCCCCAGACCGAGGTGAGCACGCGGCTGCTGCCCGTCGAGAATGAGGACCACGACGTACCGCTGTAGCTGAACGCCACCCCGCTGCTCCCCGACGACGCGGCGCCGACCGTGGTGGCCCCCGTGCCGCTCGACCAGACGCCGGCGAGCGTGCTCGTCGTGTTCACGTTGACGGTGCTCCAGCCACCCGTGCTCAGCCGGAGCGCCGCTCCGTTCTCGCCGGTGACGACGATGTCGGTGGGCGACGAACCGTGAATGGCCCACAGCGCATTGCTGCTCGTGGCGGCGACGGCCCACGATGAGCCGTTGTAGCGGACCACTTCTCCCGCCGCCGTCACCGCGTACACATTCGACCCGCTCGTGCCCCAGAGACCGTACACACTGGCGGTGGACGGGAAGCTCATCGAGGACCACGTCGTGCCATTGAAGTGCAGCATGGTGCCGTTGTCGCCGCCGGCGAACGCTTCCGTGCTATTGGCGCCCCACACCGCGTTCAACGTGGCGGTGGTCGGCGTGGCCTGTCGCGCCCACGCTGATCCGTTCCAGCGATAGACGAATCCGAATTCGCCGACCGCCCACGCATTCGTCGCCGACGTCGTCCACGCGTCGATCAGGTCGGGGGCCAGACTCACCGTCTCCCAACTGCCGCTCGCCAGACGCTGCACGCTCCCGCGCTGTCCGCCCGCCCACAGCTCTCCGTTGGCGTCAGCCGACACCGAGAACATGCGCGGCGTGTACGGCGTGGTCACCCGGGTCAGCGCGCCACTATTCAGCAGGAGCACGCCATCATCGCTGGCGATGTAGAGGCGCGTGTCGCTCGGCGATACCGCACTCACGGCATACAGATCGGCCACGATGCCGTTGCTGTTCACCGTCGTCCATGCGCCGCCGCTGAACGACAGGATCGTGCCGAACGCGCCGACCGCCACCACGTTGGAACTCGTGATGCCCGATACACCGCTCAAAGATTCGGTGGTAGGGACCGTCTGGCGCGACCAGCTGCCGTTACCGAAGCGCAGCACTTCACCGTTGGCGCCGACCGCGAAGGCGATGCCGCCGCTGGCCCACACACTGTTCAGCGTCTGCGTGGAGCCGGTGCTGTTGACGCTCCACGTCGAACCATTCCAGCGCAGCGCCGTGCCATTCTCGCCCACCGCGAAGCCGCTGATCGAGCTCTCCATGAACACGCTGTTCAAGCGGTTCGTGGTGCCCGAGCTTTCAATGCTCCAGATCGAGCCGTCAAAGTGGATTGTGACACCGTTCGTGCCCACGGCCATGACGTTGTTGGACGACGAGCCGTGCACCGCCAGGAACTGCGTCCCATACGAAGCGCCGCGTACGGCCACCGACCACGTGCTGCCATTCCACCGGAACACGTCGCCCAACACGTTCACCGCAAACGCGCTGCTGGCGTCGATCGCGCGCAGCGAGACGACATCTTCGTAGAGGGCGCCGCCGAGTCGGGTGGCGGCCCATGTGGACGCAAGGCCGTTGGACACCGACACGAAGGCGGTATCGCGCATCGTGGTGTCGGCAACCGACTGCACGACGATGCTGGTGCTGCCGAGCGCCACCGCCGTGACCTGTCCGGCAGCGCTCACGCTGGCGACGGCGCTATTCGTGCTGCGATAGGTCACCGCGGTGGACAATGGGGCATCGGCCACCACCGTCGGTACCAACTGCACCGTTTGTCCGGCCAGCATCGCCGACGTGCCGGGCGTGACACTGACCGACCGCACGACGGCCGCGACCGTGATCGTCGACGTCGCGCGACGCGAGGTATCGGCGACGGCGACGGCACTCACTTCGGCTGTGCCGACGGCGATACCGGTCACGACACCCGTGGCCGACACCGTCGCGACGGAGGGGTTGCTGGTGCGCCACGTGACCGCTGTGGTGGCGCCGTTTTCTGTGGTGACGGTGGCGACGATCGTACGGGTTCCACCGACGCCGACGGTAGCCGCCGCCGGTGCAACACTCACGGCGGCCGCATAGCGCACGGTGAATAGCGACGTGGCGCGCTTGGTCGTGTCGGCCGCCGAGATCGCGGTAATGATGGCCGTACCGGCCGACACACCACTGACCAGCCCTGAAGCTGACACGGCGGCGACGGTTGCGTTGCTCGTCCGCCAGATCACGGCCTGCGAGGCGCCGGGATCGGCGGTGAAGTTGACGCCGAGTTGGCGGGTGTCACCGGTGAAGATCGTGGCCGCGGCGGGCGTGATATCGAGGTCGCGTACCACCGGCACGACCGTGACGGCGGCCGTGCCGCGGCGCGTGGTGTCGGCGACGGAGACGGCGGTAATGAGCGTGCTGCCCACCGAGACGCCGGTGACGACGCCGGTCGAGGAGACCGTGGCGACGGCGTTGTTCTCACTGCGCCACGTGAGCGCGGTGCTGAGACCGGGCTCGAGATTGACCGAGGCGGCCAGCGTGCGCTGTTCACCGCTGCCCATCGAGAGCGTGGACGGCGTAATCGCAATCGAACCCGCGGACGTCACCGTGACCTGCGCCGTCGTCGTCACGCGGACATCGCCGACGGCATTCACGCGAACGATGGTCTTGCCGGGGGCGACGCCGGTCACGATGCCCTGCGTATTCACCGACGCGACCGACGGATTGTCGGAGAGCCAGCGGAGATCGAGCAACGCACCGGCGTCGGCATCGACCGTGGCATTGAGCTGCAGCTGACCACCGGCGATCACCGACACCGCTTGCGGGGCGATGGTGATCGCGCGCACCGCAAGAACCCCGACGCTGATCTCGAGCACCAGATCGCCGGTGCGGGCACGAATCGTCGCGCGGCCCGGCGCACGCGCCGTGACCATCGCCGTCGAACCACTGCCGGCGACATCGGCGATCGTGGCGTCGGAGCTCGTCCATGTAACCGGTACGCCGGCAATCGCATTCCCCGACCGGTCGCGAGCCGTGACCGTGATCGACTGCGACGCGCCGACGGCGTTCAGACTGAGGGCACCGGTCGAACTCTCGAAGCGCGTGGGCGTACCGCCCGTGCCGCCGCCGGAATTACCCGTGACGCCATCGGCGGGCGCAGCACACGCCTGCAGACCGATGGCGAGCATCGATCCGAAAACGAGCGGCGAGATCCAACGGGCTGCGCGACGAAGCGTCGGGCGCGAGCCGTACTTGTTCGGGGAAACACGCATGAGAACAGCACGCACCAGCGAAGGTCCAAGCGCGCTGCTGTGGAGTCACGGGTACATCCCCGTCAATATCCGCAGCGCACAATGTCATCCAACTCACACTTTGGACGACCGATACCGACGCGCGGCATCATTTCGCACAGGCGTTTGTGAGGGATATCACGGCACGGGCACCGCTGTTTCAGCGGCGGCGTCCGGGAAAGATTTTCGTCCCGGAACGCTCAAGTTTTTCACACACCGTGCACAAAAAACATTGTGGTACGGATGAGCGAGCGGCGCCGTGACCGTGGTCACCGCGCCGCTCGTTTAAATGAACTTCTGCACACCTGCTGCATTGCTAAGGCATTGCTACCGCGATGAGCGTCGTTTGCGTGCGTCGCCATGCGGTTGTGGACCGCGGCGCACGCGCGCGGCGGCCGCCGGTTCGAGTGATCCCGGTACGCGCGCACCCGATGCCGCGCGCACCGCGGCACGGAAGGCCGTCGATCCGCTCGCGGCCACGATTGTGCTGTTGATGCCGACGGCGAATCCGGCGGCGGCATTCGGTGCACCCGACACGCTCCACAACAGGTCCGTCGTGCCGGTGGGCATCGACGTCCACGTGTTGCCGTTGTAGCGCAGCATGGTGCCGTTGTCGCCCGTCGCGTAGAGATCGAATTCACTCGGGCCCCACAGCGCGGTGAGCGCGGGCGTGGCGCCGGGCTGCAGCGAGGTCCACGCGGTGCCGTTGTAGCGGTGGGCAATCCCCGCGGTGCCGGCGGCATTCGCGCCGTCGGTGAACACGTTGGTCGCGCCGGTGAGCCAGATGCCGGCGAGCGTGCCGGTGCCAGGCGCCGGGAGGGCGGTGAAGGTGGCACCGTTCAGTCGCCACACGCCGCCGTTCTCGCCGGCCGCATACACATCGGCCGCCGACGCACCGTACACCGCCCACAGCGGCGCCGTGGCCGTGGTGAGCAGCGTCCACGTCGAGCCGTTGAAGCGATAGATCTCGCCGGCCTTCGTGGTCGCATACACGTTGCCCCCGTTCGTGCCCCACAGTGCCGAGACCGTACTCACACTGGGAAACGCCATCGGCACCCACGCGCTGCCGATCAGTCGCAGCATCGTGCCCGACTCGCCGCCGATGAATCCCTCGCCGGTGGTCGTTGTCCACACGCTGGTCAGTGTGGCCTGCGTGGGCACCGTGACTTTGGTCCAGTTGCTGCCGTTCCAGCGATACACGAATCCGAACTCACCGACCGCCAACGCGTCGTTGGCCGCGGCGGTCCACACGTCGAGCAGATCGGGCGCCAGGTTGTTGGTGGTCCACGTGGCCCCGCCGCCATCGGCGCTGCGCAATACCGCGCCGCGTTCACCACTCGTCCACGCGGTGCCCGTGGCATCCACACTCACGCCGAACAGCTGCGGCGCGTACGGCGTGCTCACCAACGCCGCGGTGATGCCATCGAGCTGCGCGACGCCGCCATCGCCCACGACGTAGCGACGTCCGCCGTTGGCGGCCGAGCCGCTCACCTGATACAGATCACCGGCCAATCCGCCTACGCCGAGCACCGACCATGCGGTGCCGTTCCAGCGCAGCAAAGTGCCGTTGGTGCCCACAATGACCACGTCGGTCGCGCTATTGCCATGCACGCCGTACAGGAGCTCCGTACTCGGCACCGTCACGCGTGACCACGTGCTGCCCACACGGCGCAGCACTTCAGTGTTCGCGCCAACCGCATACACCACGTTGTCACCGCCCCACACGCCGTTCAGGGTCTGCGTGGAGTTCGTGGTTTCTGTGCTCCACGTGTTGGTCGCCAGCTGCAGCACGATGCCGTTGTTGCCGGCCGCCCACGCCACGGTCTGACTCTCCACCCACACCGCGTTGAGGGTCTGGGTGGTGCCTGAGGTCATCGTACTCCACGCCGTGCCGTTCCAGCGCGCGACGGCACCGTTGGTGCCGACCGCGATGATGTTCGTGGCCGACGAGCCATGAAGTGCCTGGTAGTCGGCACTGTTCGAGAGCGACAGCGTCCACGTGGTGCCGTTCCAGCGATAGATGTCGCCTTGCAGGTCGATGGCGAACACGTTGGACGCGCTCACCGCGAAGATCGACAGCAGATCGTCGCGCAACGCGCCGCCCAGTCGCGTCGCGCTCCATGCGGTGGCCAGACGAGGCACCACATTCAGGGTGACCGTGTCGCGCTTCGTGCCATCGGCCACCGACGTCGCGGTAATCAACGTGCTGCCGATGCTCACGGCGCTCACGACGCCCTGCGCCGAAATCGTGGCGACACCACCCGCGCTGGAACTCCACGTGACGCCTGTGGCGACACCCGGGTCGGCGTTCACGACGGCCGACAGCGTGATGCTGGTGCCGGGATTGATGCCGAGGTTGCGCTGCGTGATGCTCACCGAGACCGGGCGCGGTGCCACCGTAATCACGCTGGTGGCGCGTCGCGTGGTATCCGCCGTGGACAGCACCGTGACCGTCGTACTGCCCAGTGCAACGGCGGTGACGAGACCGGTGGCGCTCACCGTGGCGGCGGCGGGGTTACTGGACCGCCACGTCACCGTCTGTGCGGCCCCCTCGTCGGCGGTGACAGCGGCGGTGAGTTGCTGTGTGGCATTGATGAACAGCGAGGCCGTGGTCGGCGTGACGGTTACCGATCGCACAACGGCCACCACGTTCACGGTCACGTTGGCGCGCAGCGTGGTATCGCCGACGGAGACGGCGGTAATGGTGGCGGTGCCCCGCGCCACACCCGACACCACGCCGGCGGCCGACACGGTGGCGATGGTCGCGGCACTCGTTCGCCACGTCACCGTGGTGGGGAGACCGGCGTCGATCTGCACGGTGGCCTGCAGCGCCTGCGTCTGTCCGGTGCCCAGCGACACGGTCGTCGGCGTCACGGTGATGTTGCGGGCCGCCTGAACCGTGATGGTGGCGGTCGTGCTCACGCGCGTGTCGGCGGCGGCGGTGGCGCGGATGGTGGCGGTGCCGATCCCGATGGCCGTCACGAGTCCGCTGCTGCTGACGGTCGCCACGGCTGGCGATTCACTGCTCCACGTGACGCCCGTGCCGGCGCCGTTGATCGCATCGACGACGGCGCTGAGCGACTGCGTTTCTCCCACGCGAATCGTGGCCGTGACCGGTGTGACGGCCACACCGCGCACCGTGGGTGGGTTTACCACCACCGGCGGTCCCGAGGGATCACCGCCGCCACCGCACGCCACGAGCGCGAGCGCGAGCGTGGCGGACCGGAAACGACGCAGGGCAGACGTGAAACGGGTCCGGGAAGACAAGGGGGCTGAGTGCATGACGTGGCGAGAGTGACAGGCGATCCGACCCGGACGACAGCGGGTACCCCGGGAGCCGGAGTACCCGCCGCGACTTACGCCGGCGGAATGGTGACCGTGCTGAATTCCTGCGTGTCGCGCGGCGCGGTCATTGCCGCCGGATTGAGGATCTCGTCGAGCTGCTCGCGAGTGAGCAGCTTGCGCTCGAGCACGAGGTCGAACACCCCGCGTCCGCTGGCGAGAGCGGTCTTGGCAATGTCGGTCGCGATTTCATAGCCGAGCACGGGCACCAACGCGGTCACGATGCCGATCGAATGCTCCACGAAGTAACGCATGCGGTCGGCATTTGCGGTGATGCCGGTTACACACCGCTCACGTAGCACGAGGCACGCGTTGCGCAGCATGTCGATGCCGCGCAGCAACCGATACGCGATCACCGGCTCGAACGCGTTGAGCTGCAACTGCCCGGCTTCGGCCGCCATCGTCACGGTCACGTCGCCGCCGATCACCTCGAAGCACACCTGATTCACCACTTCCGGAATGACCGGATTCACCTTGCCCGGCATGATCGACGAACCGGGCTGCATGGCCGGCAGGTTGATTTCGCCGAACCCGGCCCGCGGACCCGACGACAACAAGCGGAGATCGTTGCAGATCTTCGAGAGCTTGGTCGCCGTGCGCTTCATGACACCCGACAGCTGCACGAACGCGCCCGTGTCGCTGGTCGCTTCCACCAGATCGAACGCGGTAATCACCGGGACCTCGGCAATCACGGCGAGATGCTTGCACGCCAGCGCCGCGTAGCCCGGCGGTGCGTTGATGCCGGTGCCGATCGCGGTGGCACCGAGATTGATCTCGCGAATGAGCGACTGCGCTTCGGCCAGGCGGTCCACGTCTTCCTGGAGCGTGTGCGAGAAGGCCATGAACTCCTGACCGAGCGTCATCGGCACCGCGTCCTGCATCTGCGTGCGACCCATCTTGATCAGCGGTGCGAACTCCACACCCTTGGCCCCGAAGGCATCGGCCAGGCGCGCCAGTTCCGTGCGGAAACCCGAGAGACTCTTGTGCAACGCAATCCGCACCGCCGTGGGATACACGTCGTTGGTGGACTGGCTGAGATTGACGTGATCGTTGGGCGAGATCACGTCATACGCGCCACGTTGCTGATTGCTGAGCTCGAGCGCGCGATTCGCGATCACTTCGTTGGCGTTCATGTTGGTGGAGGTGCCGGCGCCTCCTTGAATCATGTCCACCAGAAAGTGCTCGTGATGACGGCCGGCGCGTATTTCGCGGGCGGCGCGGATGATCACATCGGCATGCTCCTGTTCCAGCAGGCCGAGTTCGAGGTTGGTTTGCGCGGCGGCTTCCTTCACCGCGGCGAGCGACTCGATCAGCACCGGGAATTCACGGAGTGGAATGCCGGTGATCGGAAAGTTCTCGAGCGCGCGCAGCGTCTGCACACCGTACAGCGCTTCGTACGGCACGTCGCGCTCCCCGAGCAGATCGTGCTCCTGACGGGTGCGATGGCCACCGAAGCCGAGCGTGCGGCCTCGGCCCACCAGCGTGGCGTCGGCGCGGCGCAAGCGCATGGAGATCGCGCGGGCCGCGCGGGCCACGAGGGCGGCGTAGAGCTGCGGCGCTTCCCGCGTGATGTCGTCGAGCTGCGCGCGGGCCAGCACCATGGCGGTGCCGGGCATGATCACGCGAGCGGTGGTGCCGTGGGCGGAGTCGTCGAGCAGCAGGCCTTCGCCCACCGCTTCGCCCGCGCCAAGGGTGACGAGGCGCGTGGTGCGGCCATCGGAGGACTTCTCGATGGCGACCGCGCCGCTGAGCAGGATCGCGAAGCGCTGGCGATCCTCGCCCTCGTTGAAGATGGTCTCGTCAGGGACGAGGGTGAGCGGCGTGACGTGCCGCGAAAGCTTCCAGAGGTGCGCGTCGGTGAAGCCCTCGAGGAACGAGGTTGCGCGCAGCGCATCGGCGATTTCGGCCGGAGTGGTCATGGGGGGGAGTAAAGGTGGGATACTGATGCACGGAAGCTGCCCGACGAACCTGCCTCTCGCCACCAGTCGCTTGCTGCGATATCGTCGGTTTGATCAGAAGAAGACCATTCGTGGTACCACGTCGTCACCCGACCCTGTTCCGGAGCCCCACGTGCCTTTGTCCCGTCGCGACTTTCTTGAGCGCTCCGCTGCGCTGGCCGCTGCCGGCTTCGTTCCCCGCTTGCCCGACGACTTCGGGCACGAATTGGGCCAGGCGGCGGCGTCGGCCGCGCCGATGGCCGGATTCCGCGGGCGTCCGCTGGTGGTGTCGTCGTCGAACGGCATCAAGGGCGTCAAGGTCGCCTACGACAAGATGCTCGCTGGCGAGGACCCGCTCGACGCCGCCATTGCCGGCGTGAACTTGGTGGAGCTCGATCCCACTGATCAGTCGGTGGGGCTGGGCGGCCTGCCAAACGAGGAAGGCGTGGTTCAGCTCGACGCCTCGTGCATGCACGGTCCGACCCGCCGGGCCGGCTCGGTGGCGGCCATTGAAGGCATCGCCACGCCGTCGCTGGTGGCCAAAGCGGTCATGGACTACACCGACCACATCATGCTGGTGGGTGCCGGCGCCACGAAGTTCGCCAAGGCGATGGGCTTCAAGGAGCAGAACCTGCTCACCGAGCAGTCGCGCCAGGACTGGATGCGCTGGAAGTCCCGTTTGAACGCCAACGACGCGTGGCTCAATCACGACGAGGACATCAAGATCAAGTTCACGACCGGCACGATCAACATGAACGCCGTGAACGGTGCGGGGGACATCGGCTCCGTGACGACCACCAGCGGCATGGCGTGGAAGGTGCCGGGGCGCATCGGTGACTCCCCGGTGATCGGCGCCGGGCAGTACTGCGACAACCTGGTCGGCGCCGCCGGCAGCACGGGCCGCGGCGAAGCGAACATCAAGACCTGCGCGTCGTTCCTGATCGTGGAGTTCATGCGTCAGGGGCTCGGTCCGCAGGAGGCGTGTCTCAAGACCCTCGAGCGCGTCGTGGCCATGACCGAAGCCCGTTTGATGGGCCCCAACGGCCGCCCGAAGTTCGACCTCGAGTTCTACGCCCTCACCAAGGACGGCCGCTTCGGCGGGGCCACGCTGTATTCGGGCGGGAAGTTCGCGGTGTGCGACGAGAAGGGGGCGCGGCTGGAGGAGGCGGGGTACCTGCTCAAGCGGTGATGGATTGGTGCTGACGGTCCTTGGGTGAAGACACCCTAGGAAGCAGGGGGAGGGTATCAGGGAGGAGGGGAGAGGCTTTCAAGGGGTCAGAGTCGTTGAACGCCCTTTCAACGACTCTGACCCCTTGAACTGCTCACTAGGGTGTTCGCCGTTCGTTTAACTTGCGGTATGTCCGAACCCACCATCCCGACTCCTTACGCCCCCGCGCTGGTCGAGCCCAAGTGGCGCGCCCGCTGGGCCGAACGTGGCACGAACCACGCTGCCCTCGACAACGCCGAGCGTCCGTTTTACGCGCTGATGATGTTCCCGTATCCGTCGGCCGAAGGGCTGCACGTGGGGAATCTCTTCGCGTTCACCGGCAGTGACATTTCGGCGCGCTACCACCGGCTGCTGGGACACGATGTGTTCCAGCCGCTCGGCTACGACGCGTTCGGAATCCACTCGGAGAACTACGCGCTCAAGGTCGGCGCGCATCCGATGGAGCTCACGCCGAAGAACGTCGGGAATTTTCAGCGGCAGCTCGAGCGTGCGGGGTTGATGGTCGATTGGCGTCAGAAGGTCGACACGTCGCGCCCGGACTACTACAAGTGGACGCAGTGGGTCTTCCTGCAGCTCTACAAGCAGGGCCTCGCGTACAAGAAGGCCGCGGCCGTGAATTGGTGCCCCACCGACATGACGGTGCTCGCCAACGAGCAGGTTGAGAACGGCCTGTGCGAACGGTGCGGCACCGCCGTCGAACAGCGGTTCCTCGAACAGTGGTTCTTCCGCATCTCGGCGTACGCCGAGCGGCTGCTGAACAACCTCGAGTGGCTGGATTGGTCGCCGATTACGAAGTCAGCGCAGAAGAACTGGATCGGCCGGTCCGAAGGCGCCGAGCTGTCCTTCCGCGTGAGTGGACACGACGAAACGGTGAAGGTGTTCACCACGCGACCCGACACGATCTTCGGCGCCACGTATCTCGTGCTCGCGCCCGAGCATCCGTTGGTGGCCACGCTCACGACCGACGCGCAGCGCGCGGCGGTGCAAGGCTACCAGGATGCCACCAAGAAGCAGGATCTGATCGCGCGGAAGAGCAGCAAGGACAAGACGGGCGTGTTCACCGGCGCGCATGCGGTGAATCCGGCCACCGGCACGAACATTCCGATCTGGATCGCCGACTACGTGCTCATGGAGTACGGCACTGGTGCCATCATGGCCGTGCCCGGACACGACGAGCGCGACTTCGAGTTTGCGCAGGTGTTCAACCTGCCGATCGTGCGCGTGGTGGCCGGTCCCGACGATGCGGCCGACACGCCGCTCGGCGAGTCCGCGTATACCGATGACGCGCAGGGCCGCCTGGTGAATTCAGGCGCCTTCGACGGACAACCGGTGGCCGATGCCAAACTCACCGTGACCGACTGGCTCGCCGCCGGTGGACACGGGTCGAAGGTGGTGAACTTCCGGTTGCATGACTGGTGCATTTCCCGTCAGCGCTACTGGGGACCGCCGATTCCGATCATCTACTGCGACGCGTGCGGCACCGTACCGGTGCCCGAATCGCAGTTGCCGGTGGAATTGCCGTTCATTCCCGACTTCAAGCCCGACGACTCCGGCGTCTCGCCGCTGGCGCGTCACGAAGAGTGGTATCGCGTGCCGTGTCCCACGTGCGGTGCGTCGGCCCGTCGTGAAACCGATGTGTCGGACACGTTCCTCGACAGCGCGTGGTATTTCCTGCGCTATCCGAGCGCGACGCGCAGCGATGTCGCCTTCGATACGGAGACGACGAAGCGTTGGCTGCCCGTCGATTCGTACATCGGCGGCAACGAACACGCCGTGCTGCACCTGCTGTACTCGCGCTTCGTGACGATGGTCATGAAGGACGCGGGCCATATCGACTTCGAAGAGCCGTTCACGCGTTTCCGCGCGCACGGCATGATCATCCGCGAAGGCGCGAAGATGTCGAAGTCGAAGGGCAACGTGATCAATCCCGATGTGTACATGGAAGAGTGGGGCGCTGATGCGTTCCGCATGTATCTCATGTTCCTCGGTCCGTACGAAGAAGGCGGCGACTTCCGCGATCAGGGCATCAGCGGCGTCCGGCGCTTCCTCGACCGGTTGTGGGCGTCGGTGCGTGATGCGCGCACGGATGTCGCGACCGATGCGAACGTGACGCGTCAGATCCATCGCACGATCAAGAAGGTGGGCGAGGACACCGCGACGCTGAGCTACAACACGGCGATCGCGGCCATGATGGAGTGCCTCAACCACGTGCGGTCGGGCGACCGCCCGGTGCACCGCGACGAGGTATTGCCGCTGGTGCAGCTCGTGGCGGCCTACGCCCCGCACTTCGCCGAGGAGTGCTGGGAGTTGCTGGGGCACGAGGAAAGCGTCTTTAATGCAGGATGGCCGGCGTTCGACCCGGCGCTGCTGGTGGACAACGAGGTCGATCTCGTGGTGCAGGTGAACGGCAAGGTGCGCGGTAAGCTGCGCGTGGCCGTGGATGTAACGCAGGATGCCGCGATGGCAGCAGCGATGGCCGATGCCGGCATTGCCAAGTTTGTGGTCGGCGAGATCAAGAAGGTGATCTTCGTGCCCAAGCGTCTGCTCAACATCGTGGTGTAGCTCCTCTTCCGGATGTTGTCGTGGATGCCTCGCTGTTTATTGCGATTGTCAGTTTGACCCTGCAGTTCTCGACGACCGTGGCGATGATCGTGATCGCCCGGGCGCCGGGATGGCAGCGGGTGCGGTGGTTTGCGTTGGTGGCGTGTTCGGCCGGCCTTTACAGCTTCTCCGACACGCTGGGTATGGTGCAGCCGGAGCGGCATTACTGGTGGGTGACGCGTGTAAACCTTTTTCTCGCCACGATTCACACGGCGGGGTGGGTGGCGTACACGTATTCCGACAGAGAGGGGAGCTGGCGCTCACTCTCGTCCCGCCTGCGATGGTGGATCCTGAGTGGAGTCGCCGTTGTCGGTATGATCAGCTTTCTGGGGCTGACCGACTACGCCGAACTCGCGCAGCACGACATCCTGGCTCGCGGCGAAGCCAGTGGTGGGTCGATCCTGACTCCAATCGGACAGGGCATTGTTCTCATTCCGCTCGTCTCGATTGTGCTGAGCGCCGTTGGACAGTTTCGGCGGGCGCAAGCGGGTGAGGCAGGCGCGGCGAGTGTCGTGGTGGGCTTCATTCTCTTCACGATATTTGCCGCCGAGGAAGCGTTAGTCGCTGCCGGTGTGCTCAACTTCATCTACCTCGCTGACCTCGGCTATATCTGCATTACGGTGCCCGTGTCGATGCAGCTGCTTCGTCGTTTCACGCGAGACGCGCAGAGTCTCGATACGCTCTCCACGCACCTGGCCGAGGAAGTCACCCGTCGCACGCAGGAGCGCGATGAAGCCCGCGTGCGTCTGATCGAGCAGCAACGGCTCGCATCGCTCGGCCGGCTGGCCGCCGGCGTCGGACACGAGATCAACAATCCGCTGCAGTACCTGCGCTTCAGCCTCGAGGAGTTGCGCGACGACCCCGTGATCGCCAACGCGCCGGAGTTGCGCGACACCGTAGCGCACGCGTTCGATGGCACCGAGCGTATCCGCAAGGTGGTCGACGATCTTCGCACCTATGTACGCCCGTCCGATGACACGCTCGAACTACTCGATGTGCGCGACATCGTGCGCACCGCGCTTCGCATCGGCAGCCCGCAATGGCGGCACGATGTGCACGTGGAGACGGTGTTCGGCGAGGTACCACAGGTCCGCGGCGACGAAGGCAAGCTGGTGCAGGTGGTGTTGAATCCGCTCGTGAACGGCGCGCAGGCGGTTCTGCACTGCGACGGTCCCCGCTCGCGCGTGCTGCGCGTCTCCACGCGCACGGGCAGCGATGGCTGGGCCGAGATCGAGATCTTCGACGAAGGCGGCGGGTTCGCCCCGGATATTCTCTCCCGCCTGGGCGAGCCGTACGTCACCACGAAGGCGTCACGCGGTGGCACCGGTCTCGGCCTCTTCGTCTCGCGCGGCATCGTGGAGGCGCACGGCGGGACGATGCGCTTCCACAACACCGCCAGTCTCGACGGCGCGTCGTGCGGCGCCGTGGTCGTGATCCGACTGCCCGCCGTGTCACCACGACTGTCCACCGGTCGCACGCCGTCGGCCACACCGGCGTTCCGGTCACTCGCCGACGCGCCATCGCTGTGCGTGCTGATGGTGGAGGACGACCGCGCCACGCTCACCGCCCTCACCCGCGGCCTCGAACGCGAGGGCATCGCCGTTCACGGCGTCCACAGCGCCGCCGACGCCCTGACGTGGCTGGAGCAGCAACAGCCGGACCTCGTGGTGAGTGATCTCGTGATGCCCGGCATGTCCGGTGCGGAGTTCGCGCACGAACTGGCCTCCCGTCACCCGGCGCTCCGCCGCCGTCTGGTGATCATGACCGGTGGCGCCACGACACCCGACCTGGAACGCTTTCTCGAGGACCCGTCACTGCTGGTCCTCGGCAAGCCGATCACTCGCGAACGCTTCGCCGAGCACCTCCGCGGGCGCGTCGCCGCCCAGTAGCGCGTTCGCTGACTGCCGGCGCGGCGATTGGTTCACGCGCAACTGCGGCGACTGCTCGGGCGGTTGGTCATTCACGACGCGCTTCACGCCGTCCATCAATTTCGACATGCCGAAGTTGATCACGAGCCCGAGCGGGAGTTCTGTCAGTCGCAGGTAGGTAAGCAGTTGCCTGGCATGCTCGCGCGAGTTGGTCTCCTGTGCCTTCACTTCAATAATCAATCGGCCGTTCACGATCAGGTCCGCACGGAACGCGTTGTGAAAGTGATCTCCCTCGAATTCGAAGGAGATCGCCTGTTGTCGTTGCACGTCGAGTCCTTCACGCACCAGCGTGCGAAAGAGAATGGTTTCGTAAGTGCTTTCGAGCATGCCCGAACGGAACTTCCGGTGAATCCGAAGTGCCGCGTTGATACAGGAGCCGGTCATATCGTCTGGATGGATTTGCATGTTTGGCGTGCTCGCTTCGGACGGTGACGTGACGGCGGCCGAGTCAGCTGGTTCACGCGAAGTCCGCGAAGGACGCGAAGGACGCGAAGAACAGCAAAAGAAATGAAGTAAAGAAGCTGTTGCTGTTCTTCGCGTCCTTCGCGTCCTTCGCGAGCTTCGCGTGAACCAACCAGCCATCCGCCGCCACGAAACTATCCGCCAGCACACCGTCCACTGTCATCAAACAACGGCGAGCGGCACCACGCGAACGCCCCAGTAAACCACGATCCCGGCGCGTGTGTCAGACCAGTCGTAGGCCATCACCTCAAGCCCGAGACTGCTCCCATGCGCACCTCCATTCGCACGGCGACCCTCGTTGTCGCCCTGGCTGCTGTTCCGTCGTACGTACCGCTTGCCGCGCAGCAGCGCCCGCAGGCCGACGATCCCATTGTTCGTATCGAGGGCCTGCGGCTGCCCTCCATGGTCTGGACCCGCTCGGCTGATCGCGCGGCGCTCGGTGTCACCCTGGGCGCGGCGTCGAGCGCCGACACGGCGGGGGTGAAGATCGACGCTGTGCGCGAGAACGGGCCGGCGGCGAAGGCCGGGCTCAAGGCCGGCGACATCGTCACCGAGATCAACGGCGTGAGCCTGAAAGTCGGTCGGGACGACGCTGAGGACCTGGCGTTGACCGGGATGGCGCAGCGGCGGCTGCAACGCGCGCTGGCCAAGGCCAAGCCGGGGGACGACGTCGCACTCCGCGTCCGGAGCGGCGGGGCGGCGCCGCGGGTGGTGACGGTGAAGACCGTATCGGCGGCAGAGCTCGAGGACGGGCCCGTGCGGCGGATCGTGGAGCGGGGCGGCGACGACGGGAACCGGGCGGCCGTCGGAGTGGCTGTGACCGGGGCAGGGAATGCGCGTGACACCCTTGGGCTCTTCGTGAGCAGCGTCGTGACCGCGGGGCCGGCCGAAAAGGCCGGGGTGGTCGAAGGCGAGCGGATCGCGGCCGTGAACGGCGTGGACCTGCGGGTCCCCAAGGAAGACCTCGAGGACCCGCAGGCGCGGAGTGCGCGGGTGAGTCGCTTCCAGCGGGAGGTGCAGAAAGTGGCGCCGGGGGGCACCGTGACTCTGCGCGTGGTGTCGGGCGGACGCACCCGGGACGTCTCGATCGCGACGGTTCGGGCGTCGGAGCTCCCGGAACGCTCGTGGTCGATGCCGGGTGGCGGGCGGATCATCCTGAACGGACGGGTGATCGACATCGACCGCCGGTAGCGCCAATCGACCGGAGTCGGTGGCATTCCAACATCGAGAACTCGGGTCCGGACTAGCGGCCGGGCCCGAAACCCCAACGTCGTCGCAACGAATGGGCATTGGGTAGCGTTATCTTGGCGGATATACCCCGTGACGTTTGCCGGCTTTCGAGTCGTATGCTGAGCGTCTTACCCGACCCGCCGTTCGCCCCTGCGAATGCCAGACAATGTGATGCCGCCGCGCTCCGCGCGCCGGTTCGCCATAGATCCTTCGCGCCGACTGTTCGCTCTCTCGTCGGTTGCCCTGCTCGGACTCGCCGCCTGCAAAGAGCAGCAACGTCCCCAACGTCCTGCTCCCGTCGTGTCCACGATGACGGTGAAGAAGGGACCGCTGCCCTTCATCGTGTCCGCCAATGGGCAGATCGAGCCCAACCGGACCGTTGCCGTCCAATCACTCGTGTCCGGAATGCTCACCCGGGTGGCCATCGCCGAGGGCGATGAAGTCAGCCAAGGGCAGGTCCTGTTCCAGATCGATCCTCGGCCGTTCCGCGCCGAACTCGATCGGTTGCAGAGCACCCTGGCGCGTGATCAGGCCACGCTGCTCCGCGCTCGTGGCGACTCGGTGCGCTTTGCCGGGCTGGCGAAGGACGGCTACGTGACCCGCCAGCAGCTCGATCAGACTTTCGCCGAAGCGGGGGCCCTCGCCGCCACCGTGGCGGCCGGTCAGGCGTCGCTGGAGCGGGCGCGCCTCGATCTCGAGAACACCACGATCAAGGCTCCGATCTCCGGGCGCACCGGACAGATCACGCTCCGCGTGGGCAGTCTCGTGCGGGCGCAGGCCGATCCGCCGCTGCTCACCATCAACGAACTCCAGCCCGTGCTGGTGCGCTTCAGCGTGCCGGAGCAGGCGTTCGAAGAAATGCGCCGCCGGTCGGGCCTCGATAAGGCACTGTCGGTGAACATCGTTCCCAACGTGGGCGACAGCAGCAAGAAGATCACCGGCACGCTCACGTTCATCGACAATGCGGTGGATCGCGCCACCGGCACCGTGCTGCTGAAGGCGCGGGTGCCGAACGCCGATCGGTCGCTGTGGCCCGGCCAGTTCGTGTCGGTGGGTCTCGAGCTGACCGTCGATCAGGATGCGATCACCGTCCCGTCGGAAGCGGTCGTGACGACCACCAACGGCGCGTTCGTGTATGTGGTGGAAGCCGGGAAGGCCAAGCGCGTGGCGGTCAAGGTCGGTCGTCCCGCGGGCACGCTGGTGAAGCTCGACAGCGGATTGGTCGGTGGCGAGCAAGTCATCATCGAAGGACAGAATCGCCTGCAGGACGGGGCCAAGGTCGAGCTGCGCGGTGCGCTCTCGAAGGGCGGCCCGGCCGGCGCGAGCCGAGGCGGCCGCGGCGGCGCCAAAGGTGGAGCCAAGGGTGAAGCGAACGGCGGAGCCAGTGGCGGAGCCGACAGCGCAGCCAAGAATCGAGGAGCAGCCCAGTGAATCTGAGCGCGATCTGGATCAAGCGGCCGGTCATGACCACGTTGGTCATGCTGGCCATTCTGACGTTCGGCATTGTGGCGTACCGGGCGTTGCCGGTGAGCGACCTGCCCACGATCGACTATCCGACGATCACCGTCTCCGCCGGTCTCCCCGGCGCGAGCCCGGAAGTCATGGCGACGTCGGTGGCGACGCCGCTCGAGCAGGCCTTCTCGACGGTGTCGGGCATCGAGAGCATCACCTCCTCCAGCTCGCAGGGCAGCGCGAACGTCACGCTGCTGTTCGCCCTCGATCGCGATATCGACAAGGCCGCGGCCGACGTACAGTCGGCGATCTCCAAGACGCTGCGGCAGCTGCCGCAGGGCATCAATCCGCCGTCGTACAACAAGGCGAACGCGGCCGACGCCCCGATCATGATGTTCTCGATCAACTCCGACGTCCTCAGTCGTCAGGAGTTGAGCGAATACGCCGAGACATTCCTCGCCCAGCGCGTGTCCACGGTGAGCGGTGTGGCGCAGGTGCAGGTGTATGGCTCGTCCAAGTACGCCGTGCGCGTGCAGCTCGATCCCGGCGCCATGGCGGCCCGTGGCATCGGCATCGACGAAGTGCAGAACGCCATCAACCAGGGGAATTCGAATTCCCCGGCCGGCGTCCTCATGGGTCCCAATCAGTCGTTCACCCTGCAGGCGTCGGGGCAGCTCAAGAACGCCACGGAATTCCGCAATCTCGTGGTCGCGATGCGCAACGGGGCGCCGATTCGTCTCGGTGAACTCGGCAACGTGATCGACGGGCTGCAGAACATGCGCGGCATGAGCGAAATCAACGGACGCGCCAACACGGCGCTGGCGATCATCCGTCAGCCGGGCGTGAACACGGTCGATGTCGCCAAGGGTGTGAACGCGGTGCTCGAGCAGCTCGGCCCGCAGCTGCCGCCCAGCGTCAGCATCGTGCCGATCTTCGATCGCTCGGTCGCCATCGAACACAGCGTCAACGACGTGAAGTTCACGCTGGTCCTCACGGTCATTCTCGTCGTGATGGTGATCTTCCTGTTCCTCCGCAATCTCCGCGCAACGATCATCCCGTCGCTGGCGCTGCCCTTCTCGCTGATCGGTACCTGCACGGTCATGTGGATGCTGGGCTACAGCCTCGACAACTTGTCGCTGATGGCCCTCACGCTCGCGGTCGGCTTCGTGGTCGACGACGCCATCGTGATGCTCGAGAACATCGTGCGACACATGGAGATGGGAAAGAAGCCGATGCAGGCTGCGCTCGATGGCTCGAAGGAAATCAGCTTCACGATTCTCTCGATGACGCTATCGCTGGTGGCCGTGTTCATCCCGCTGCTGTTCATGCCGGGACTGGTCGGTCGTCTGTTCCGCGAGTTTGCCGTCACGATCGGTGTGGCCATTCTCGTGTCGGGCTTCGTGTCGCTGACGCTCACGCCGATGCTGGCCGCCCGCTTTCTGCGTGAAGGCGAAGGCCATGCGCCCAGCGACGGCAAGTGGCGCTCGGTCGAGCGTCTCTACCAGGCGACCGAATCGGCGTATGTGAATTCGCTGGCGTGGGTGATGAATCGCCGCGGTCTCACGATGATCTTCAGCGCGTTCACGCTGGCGGCAACGGTGGGGCTGTTCATGTACATCCCCAAGGGCTTCCTGCCGTCGGAAGACACCGGACGTCTCTCCGGCTCCATCGAAGGACCCGAAGGTATCGGCTTTGAAGCGTTGTCGGTGAAGATCCGCGAAGTCGCGGCGATCATCGAAAAGAGTCCGAACGTGAAGTACACGCTGGCCTCGATCGGTGGCGGACCCGGTGGTGGCTCCAACAGCGGACGCTTGCAGCTCACGCTCAGCGATGATCCCGACCGTCCGCACGTCGATCAGATCATGCGCGAGCTCACGCGCGCCACGTCCAAGGTGCCTGGTGTACAGGTGTTCTTCCGCAATCCGCCGCCGATCAACATCGGTGGTCGTCGCGGCAACAGCGCCTATCAGGTGTCGTTGCAGGGGCCGGACATCGCCGAGCTGTACACGGCGGCGCGCGCCCTCGAAGCGCGCATGAAGGAGCTGCCGGAGCTCGAGAACATCTCCAGCGACCTGCAGGTCGGCAATCCGCAGGTCGGCATCCAGATCGACCGTGAACGCGCCTCGGCGCTGGGACTGAGCGCGTCGCAGATCGAGAATGCGCTCTACAACGCCTACGGCTCGCGTCAGGTCTCCACGATCTACACGCAGACCAACCAGTACCAGGTCATTCTCGAACTCAAGGAAGCGTTCCAGAAAGACCCGGCGTCACTGAGCCAGCTGTACGTGCGCTCCAACACCGGCAACCTCGTGCAACTGGGCTCGGTGGCCACGTTCACGAAGGGCGTCGGACCGCAGAGCATTCAGCACAACGGGCAGCTGCCGGCTGTCTCCATCAGCTTCGCCACGCGTCCCAATGTGGCGCTCGGTACCGCCGTCGACGCCGTGCAGCGCGAAGCCCGCGCCGTGCTGCCGCCCGACGTGACGTCAGTGCTGTCGGGTGATACACAGGCCTTCGCGCAGGCGCAGAGCGGTCTGCTGGCGCTGCTGTTCGTCGCGATCTTCGTGATCTACGTGGTGCTCGGCATTCTGTACGAAAGCTTCATTCACCCGCTCACGATTCTGTCCGGCTTGCCGTTCGCCGCGCTCGGTGCGCTGCTCACGCTCTGGATCTTCGGCAAGGATCTGGGCGTGTACTCGTATGTCGGCATCATCATGCTGATCGGTCTCGTGAAGAAGAACGCGATCATGATGATCGACTTCGCGATCGAGGCCGAGCGGGATCTCAAGATGTCGCCACGTGACGCGATCGTGGAGGCGGCGCGCGTGCGCTTCCGTCCGATCACGATGACCACGCTCGCCGCGCTCATGGGCACGCTCCCGATTGCGATCGGCTTCGGCGCCGGTGCCGAGTCGCGTCAGCCGCTGGGTCTCGCGGTGGTGGGCGGCCTCGCGTTCTCGCAGCTGATCACGCTGTATGTCACGCCCGTCGTGTACACGCTGCTCGATCAGTTCCAGGCGGGTCGACGCAAGTCGAAGCAGTCCGTGCCGGTGCAGAGCAGTGGCAGCATGAACCCGGTGCCCGTCGCCGGCGACTGATTCCCGTCGCTGCAGAACAACGGACACACTGAACGGCCGCTGGCTCCCGCTAGCGGCCGTTCGTGTCTACGCCCAGACTGCGGGCTACACTCGAATACAACTCTTCCGCACGAAATGGCTTCTGCAAGAAGCCGGAGAGGCTGCGCCCGGCGAACATGCGCGTGACGTCCTGCTCGTTGTAGCCGCTCATCAGCAGCACGTTCACGGTGGGACGTACGTCGCGCAGCGCGCGCAGCGTTTCCTCGCCGTTCATACTCGGCATCGTCAGGTCGAGCAGCACGAGGTCGAACGCATCCGGCTGCTGCTGGAAGATCTCGAGCGCCTTCACGCCGTCGGACGCTTCCTGCGTGCGGAAGCCACGGCGTCGAAGCAACGCCGATGCGACCGCGCGCACGCTGTCTTCGTCATCGACGACCAGAATCTGTCCGCCGCTGCGCCATTCGTCGGGGCGCACCCCGGAGGCCGTGCCCACCCCGCTGTTCTGCACCGAGCACGGAAACAGCAACTTCACGGAGGTGCCGGATCCCACTTCGCTGTACACGCGGATCGCGCCGTGATGGCTGCGCATGATGCCCATCGTCGCGGCCAGGCCGAGTCCGCGTCCGGTGAACTTCGTCGAGAAGAACGGCTCGAAGATGCGCTGCCGGGTGGTCTCGTCCATGCCCGTGCCGTTGTCGTGCACTTCGACGTAGGTGAACGAGCCGGGCTGCGCCCCGCTGCCGGGCGCACAGCCCGAGAGATACTCGCGGGAGATCTCCTGCCGGCCGGTGCGCACGCTGATGAGCCCCGGCTTCGACTCGAGCGCATCCGAGGCATTCGTGATGAGATTCATCACGACCTGGCGGAATTGATTGACGTCGACGTCGATGCGGGGCAGCGACGTGGCCAGGTCCATCTGCAGCGAGGCGTTGCGCGAAATGCCCGTGCGCATGAGCGACGTCATCTCGGAGATCACGGCCGACGCATCGGCTGATTCGACGATGTAGCGGCCCTTACCGGCGTACGCCAGCAACTGCCGCGTCAGTTCCGCCGCACGCTGCGCTGCCTGCTCGATTTCCGCGATGCTCTGCCGCGCCTCGGCGCCGGGCTCGAGATCGAGGAGCGCGAGCGAGGCGTTGCCGAGAATACCCACGAGCAGGTTGTTGAAGTCGTGCGCGATGCCGCCGGCGAGCACGCCGAGTGACTCCAACTTCTGCGCTTGCTGGATCTGCGACTCCACGCGCGCCCGCTCTTCATCGCTGCGCACCTGATCGGTGACATCGACCTGGGTGCCGACGATGCGCGCCGGTTCGCCGTTGCCATCGCGCACGAGCATCGCGCTCGAGATCATGTGGCGTTCAGCCCCGTCGACGCGGAACACGCGCGTGCGGACGACCTGCCGCTCTCCGCTGCGGAGCACCTTTTCCCACGTCTCTTGGACGACGGCCCGATCGTCGGGATGCACGAACTCGAACCGTGGCCGCGCGTCAATGTATGCCCGCGCCTCGTCGGTGGGCTCGAGGCCGAGCATGCGCATGAGCTGGTCGGAGCGGAACATGGTCTTCGTGCGAAGATCGAAGTCGAAGCTGCCGATGTTCGCCGCTTCCTGCGCCAGGCGCAGTGTCTCCTCGCTGCGACGAAGATTCTCCAGCGCGTGCCGCTGTTCGGTCACATCCTGCGCCGTGCCGAACAGCTTCAGATTCCCGCCGGCGCTCTCCCTCATCACACGGGCCAGCACATGCAGAATCACCGTGCTCCCGTCGCGGCGCGTGGCGGTGAAGTCCATCGAGATGTCGTCCCCGATGGGCGTGCGGGCCGACAGCGCGCCCCACCGCTCGGAGTCGGACGGCGCGAGCATGGCGCGCACGGTCGGTATGTCGATCGTGTCGACCGTCGGATCGAGACCGAGCAGACGATATGCCTGGGCGCTCAACTGGATATGCCCAGGCCGCTCGACGCTGAAGCTGCCGATGCCAGCGACTTCCTGCGCCCGAGCCAGCGCCGCCTCGCTCTCCTGTAGCGAACGCTCGGCGCGTCGGCTCTCGGTGATGTCCTCGAGCACGGCGATCACGCCATCATCGGCCGGAAAGGCGTATACCGACTGCCAGCGATCGTTTTTGTCGTCGTACCGCTCGAATCGCGCCGTCACGCCCGTCTTGAGCACGCTCTCGTACGCCTGATGAAAGACCGAATCCTTCAGTTCCGGATAGCACTCCCACACGTTGCGACCGATCAGCGCGTCCCGCTCGATCTGCCCGTAGGCGACGGCCGCCTGATTGACGAAGCGAATGCGGAACTCGCGGTCCAGCACGAGCTTAGGATTCGGGCTCCACTCCAGCAGGGCAGCCTGCTCCGGGGCAAGCGCCGTGAATGGGCGCGGGGCAGGGGCGAGCGAAGATTCGTCAAGCGGTGCGTGCATCCGGTTCCCTTCAGTGTCTCACGCGATGGGCGACTGTCCCGCGTCAGACGATCATTGATGGCCCGCCGCCGACGTCGGCAAGCATGGTCATGCCTAACTGATAGCAGGCATTGGAATGCTCCGATAGTCGTCGGCGGAAATGAAGCGAGGTGCAGCGACTCGGCTGCACCTCGCACACATGCATCTCGTGTTCCCCAGGCGCCGCGTTCAGAATTCGATCTGCGTACCCAGCTCGACGACCCGGTTGGGCGGAATGCAGAAGAACTCGGTGGCCGAGCGCGCGTTTCTCGCCATGATCGCGAAGATGATCTTGCGCCACCGCGACAGCGTAACCGTATCGCCCGGGCGGCCGGGCACCGGGATGAGCCGCTCGCGACCGAGGAAGTAACTCGTCTCCATCGGCTTGCAGCGGATGCCCATCTGGTCGACGACTTCGAGCACGTTCGGCACGTTCGGCGTCTGCATGAAACCGTACGATGCCACCACACGCCAGAAGCCATGTCCAAGCGGCATCACGCGCACGCGCTCGGCCGCACTCGTCTCCGGCACATCGGCCGTCTTCACCGACACCAGCAGCACGCGTTCGTGCAGCACCTTGTTGTGCTTCAGGTGGTGCAGGAGCACCGGCGGTACGCCATCGTCGCTGCCCGTCATGAACACGGCCGTTCCCGGCACGCGATACACACTCGACTTCTCGACGCCATCGAGGAACAGACCGATCGGCATGGTTCCCTCTGCCAGGCGCGCATTCAATAGTGCGCGGCCGCGCTTCCAGGTCAGCATGAGCATGAACAGGACGACGCCCAACACCATCGGCACCCATCCGCCGTGCACGAGCTTCACCACGTTAGCACTGAAGAAGGCCACATCGACCGCCAGGAACACCGACGTCAGCGCGGCGGCCTGCCACCACTTCCAACGGAAACGGATACGGGCCACGATGTAGAACAGAATGCTCGTGATCAGCATCGTGCCGGTTACCGCGATGCCGTAGGCCGCGCCGAGCGACGACGTGTTCTTGAACAGCACCACGATGATGAGACAGCCCACCGCGATGAAGTAATTCACCTCGGGGATGTAGATCTGTCCTTCTTCCACCGTGCTGGTGTGCTGGATTTCGAGCCGCGGAATGAAGCCAAGCGCGATGCCCTGACGGGTCACCGAGTACGCGCCGGAGATCATCGCCTGCGAGGCGACGATGGCCGCCATCGTCGCCAGCACAATGAGCGGAAGGATCATCGCTTTCGGCGCCAGCAGGAAGAAGGGATTCTCGACGGCGGCCGGATTTCGAACCAGCAGCGCGCCCTGACCGAAGTAGTTCAGCAGCAGCGCCGGGAACACCAGCAGCAGCCACGCCGCGCGAATAGGACGGATGCCGAAATGTCCCATGTCGGCGTACAGCGCTTCGCCGCCGGTGATCACCAGCACGACGGAGCCAAGCACGAAGAACGCCAGCGAGCCATGCAGCTGAATGAAATGCACGGCGTACATCGGGTTCACGGCGCCGAGAATCCACGGCGACTGCACCAGCTCACGCACGCCGAGCGAGGCGATCGTGATGAACCACAGCAGCATGATCGGACCGAAGGCCTTGCCCATGAGGTCTGTGCCGAAGCGCTGCACGGCGAAGAGCGACGCGAGAATCACCAGCGTGATCGGCACGATGTAGTGCGCCACACTCGGCACTGCGATCTCGAGGCCTTCCATCGCGCCCAGCACACTCATGGCCGGCGTGATGATGCCGTCGCCGTAGAGCAGGGCGGTGCCGAACAACGCGAGCGCAACGAAGATGCCCCCGCGCTTGAAGCCCTGCGGCGTGCCACGCGGAAAGATCAGCGCGAGCATCGCGAATTGGCCACCTTCACCGCGATTGTCGGCACGCAGCACGAAGCTCACGTACTTCACGGTGATCACCAACGTCAGCGCCCACACGATCAACGAAAGAATGCCGAAGACATTCTCCCGCGTCGGCTGCAACCCATACAGCGGACTGAAGCACTCCTTGATGGAGTACAGCGGGCTCGTCCCGATATCGCCGTACACCACGCCAAGCGCGGTGAGGGTCAGGATGGCGAGTCGCTTGCCGGTGGGGTTCTCATGATGCCCTTCCTTTCGCAGCGGCGATTGGACGGGAAACATGCCGGTGTTCGAGCGAATCTCGGCACCGAGCGGCGCGTCCGCGGCATTGTTCGCCGCTGACGGGGTGACGGACGAGCCCGTCGGATGCCGCATGGCGTCTGACGAGGGCGGCTGGCCGTTACCGCTGGCCGCGCTGCTATCGGAGTCGGCCCCGATGGTATCCACCGAGGCCTGAGGAGTTTGGTCGTTTGGCATAGTTCGGAACGAATCCCAAATGTACCATGGTGCCGGGCAGAAATAGACAACGGGAGGCAAGTATGCCTCCCGTTGTCGGGTGCCAGGAAACTCAGCTTCGGTGGTTGGTGTCCGGTTCCACTATTCGTAACGGAGCGCCATGATCGGGTCCAGTTTCGACGCGCGCCGGGCCGGCCACACGCCGAAGACCACGCCGACGGCCGCCGAGAAGGCAAAGGCCATCACGATCGACTGGCTGCTGATCGATGTATTCCAGGCGAACAGGCGACTGATCAGCATGGCCCCGCCACTTCCCATGGCCACGCCGATCGCTCCACCCAGCAGGCAGAGCACCACGGCCTCGATCAGAAACTGAAACAGGATGTTCTTGCCGGTCGCGCCGAGCGCCTTCCGTACGCCGATTTCGCGGGTGCGCTCGGTCACCGACACCAGCATGATGTTCATGATGCCGATGCCGCCCACCACGAGCGAGACGGCCGCGATGCCGGCCAACAGCGAGCCGAACACCTTGCTCGTTTCCGCGAAGGTGGTGAGGAAGTCGGCCTGATTCCGGATCGTGAAGTCATCGTCGCGCTCACGCGGGAGGCGGTGCTCACGGCGCAGGATCTTCTGGATTTCCGCCATCGACTCGGGAATCTTCTCCTCCGACGTGGCCAGCACGGAGATCGAGCGGATGCGGTCGGTGCCCAGCACGCGGAATCGCGCCGTGTTGAGCGGGATCAGCACCTGGTCGTCGGGATTCTGGAAGGGCGACGTCTGCCCCTTCGACTTCAGCACGCCGATCACGGTGAACTGAATGCCGCGGATACGAACCGCCTCACCGATGATCGCCTCAGGATTCTCGATGCCGAGATTGGTGAGCACCGCCGGACCGACCACCGCCACGCGCTGCTTGCCCAGGTCTTCCTGCGTCGTGAACATCCGACCGCCAAGCAACTCGTACTTGCGAACGGTGAGGTAGTTGGCCGACGTGCCGACCACCTGCGTGCTGGCGTTCTTGGCCTGGAACTGCAGCTGCAGCTGTCGCGACATCTCGGGCTGCACCGCCGTGACCAGCGTCGCCTGCTCTTCGAGCGCGGCGGCATCGTTCATGGTGAGCTTGGCCCGATCGGCTTCCGACGCCACGCCACCCATGCCGCGCACCTGACCCGGCGTTACGGTCAGCAGTGTCGTGCCGAGCGCCGTGATGCGATCCTTGATCGACTCCTGCGCCCCACGGCCGATGCCATCCATCGCGATCACTGCGCCGACGCCGATCACGATACCGAGCATCGTCAGGATGGAGCGCAGCTTGTTCGCTCGCAGCGCGCCCAGGGCCACGCGAATGGTCTCGGCGTACAACATATCAGCGACCTCCGGGACGCCCGCCACCAGCGGCCGGCGCACCACCGCCACCGCCACCACCACCACCGCCGCCGGCCGGACGGCCACCGGCCGCACCACCGGTAGTCGACTGCACGCCAGGCATGCCGCCGGCGCCCGTCATGCTGCGGAACCGGTCGTTCTGCTGGTCACGCTTGGCCTGCAGCGCCTGCACGGCGAGCGTGGCCACCTTCTCCCCTTCCTTGAGTCCCGACACGACCTCGGAGTAGTCGTAGTCGGAGGCCCCGAGTCGCACGAGACGCGGGCTGAACTTGCCCGGCGCGTCTTCCACGAACACGAGGGCGGTGCGCACGCGCGTCACGCTGCCGCCCGCATTGCCACCGGCGCTACCACCCGCGGCCGTCGGGGCACCACCGCGTCGATTCGACGAGGGCGCGCCCTTGTCGCTCGTTGCGGCGCCAGGCCTCGCCCCCGACTTCGCGTCGCCCATCTGCACGGCCTTGGCCGACGGCATGTCGCCCGCCGGCTGACCGGCACCCGCGCCGCCGCCACCGTTGTTGCGCATCTGGGCCTGCATCTCGCGCACCTGCGCGGACACGCTGTCGGGGTTGAGCCCGACGAACGTGGCCGCCACGGCCGCTTCGCGTACCGTGCGCACGGCATCGTTGCTTACCGCGACCACGTTGTCGCGACGGTCGATCAGCATCGACACTTCGCCGTTCATGCCCGGCTTGAGCAGCCCTTCGTTGTTGTCCAGCGACACAATCACCGGGAACATGGTGACGCTCTGCTGCACGACGGCCTGTGGCTCGATCTTCTCCACGACGCCCTGGAACGGACGCTCGGGATAGGCATCCACCGTGACGCGCGTGGACTGGCCCGGGCGCACGTTGCCGATGTCCGTTTCGTTCACCAGCGCGCGCACACGCACCTTGGTGAGGTCGGCCATCTTGAGCAGCGTGGTGCCGCCCGACACGGAGCCGGTGGCCGACGCGATCACCTGCCCCAACGACACGGGCTTGTCGATGATCGTGCCGTTCACCGGGGCGATCACCGTGGCGTCTTCGAGGCGCTGCTTGGCCAGGTCGACGTTGGTCGACGCGCGCACGATCGCACCCTGCGCCTGCGTGAGGGCGAGCTGGGCGGCCTCGAACTCCTGCGTCGTGATGATGCGGGTCTTGTACAGTTCGTCGGAGCGCTTCTTCTGCGACTGCGCGACTTCGAGACTGGCCTGCGCGCTGCGCAGGTCGGCCGCGGACTGCTCGTACTGATTCTTGACGTCACGCGTGTCGATCTGCACCAGCAGATCGCCGGCTTTCACCTGCGAACCGGTTTCCACCGGCATACGTGTGATCTGTCCGGAGGCCTTCGACTTCACTTCGATGACGTTGATCGGCTCGACGGCGCCGGTCGCCTGTGCATCCACCACGATCGTGCGGCGATCGACGACCGCCGTGCCGATAACCGGCGCTGCTTCCTTCTTCGCACCACAGCCGGCCAGCAGGCTGCTGGCCAGGAGCGCGGGGAGCGCCAGTCCACGCGCGCGGAACTGCACGAGAGCACGCATCAGAGTTCACGCCCCACGAGTGATGAGAGTTGCGCGCGGGCGATGCGACCATCGAGACGGGCCTGGATCAACGCCTGACGCGCCTGATTGAGCTGCGTCTGTGACGTGAGCAGGTCGAGCAAGGTGGACGCGCCGAGCGCATAACGCTGCTGCTGCACGCGCAGATCTTCTTCCGACGCGGCGATCGCCGCCAGCTGTACCTGCACGCGCGCCTGCGCGTTCTGCAGCGAGCGCACGAACGACGTCAGATTCTGACGGGCCGCCAGCTGCACGTCGCGCAGCTGCGCTTCAGCATTCGTGAGCGTGACATCGGCCTGCACCGTCTGCGACTCACGCTGGAAGCCGTTGAACAGCTGATACGAGATGTTGAAGTTCATCGTCTGACGGCTCGCGTTGTTGCCGCCAACGAGGAACAGGTTCCGACCCGCGAAGCCGCCGGCGTTCTGACTGAAAGCGTAGTTGTACGACATCGTGAGCGTGGGCAGATACGTCGACTTCTGCGACCGCTTGGCCGCGCGGGCGACGGCCACATTGGAGATGGCCAGACGCACCGCGGGACCGTCGTTGGCGAGCATCGCCAGCTCCTCGTCGGTGGGCAGCGTCATCGGCGTATCGAGCGTGTCATCGGGCGACGCCGTGATCGGCGTGGTGGATCCGGCCACCCGCGTGAGCGACGCCGTGGCGACGCGCAGATCGTTCTCGGCCGTCAGCACGGCGAGCCGTGCATTGCCGACAAGAATCGCCGAGCGCAGCGAATCCGACTTCGTCGCGACACCGGCGGCCAATCGCGCCGTGGATGCCTTGAGCTGCTGCTCGGCCTGCTCCAGCTGCGCCTTCGCGGCGGCCGCAGATTCGCGGGCGGCGAGCGCGGCGTAGAACTGCTGCTTCACCTGCAGCGAGGCATCGAAACGCGCCGACACCGCCGACACGTCGGCCACGTCGGCCGTGGCGCGGATGCGCTTGATTTCCGACCACCGGCGTCCGCCGTCGAACACTTCGACGTTCATCGCGAGGCCGTTGTTGTAGCTCCACGGATTGCCCGACAACGACGTGAGCTGTCCGTTGAAGTTGTTGATCGTGGTACCCTGCGTGCGTCCCGTGCCCGCCGTGAGGTTCACGTTCGGCACGTACGAGCCGACGGCCTGACGACGCGCTGCCGCGGCGTTGCGGTCGAGACCGCGCGCCGACACCGCCGCCGGCGAGTTCTTCGCCGCGAGTTCGATCGCTTCACGCAGGCTGACCGGACGCGCGCCATCGTCGCCGGACAATCCCTGAGCGCCAAGCGGGGCGGCCATCAAGACCGCCCCGAACACCACTGCACCGACGACGGTCTGTCCAACACGATTCCTGCGATTCACTTGGTCTCACCTCGCGCACGCGCCGCACTGTCGGCCGTTCGCTGGTTGCGCTCGAGCAGTGCGCGGAAGGCGTTCTTCTGCGCGTCATCGAGGGTGTTCATCATCAGCACGCGCGCACTGTCGCGCACGGCATCGAGAGTAGGCCGGACGGTCTTCATGATTTCGCGCGACTGCTTGCGACGCCAATCCCACACGGAGTCGATGACCACACGCTGCTCGGACGAGAGCTTGAGTTCGCGGGCGAGTTCATCGACCATCGTGGCCTCGTTGAACACGTCCGGGCGCGGTGGCGACACCATGCGATCGGCGGCAAAGCCGACCGCACCCCCAGTGAGAAACGCACCGAGGATGAACATCATGGCGAGCGATTTGGGGCGGGAGGTAGACACGAATCGCTCGAGACTAGTAGTCGAGAGGATGCAGGTACCGCTCTGGCGCGTCCTCTGGCAGGCTCACCCGGACCCGCGACGTGAGCGTCGCATCGTCGAGCGGAAGCGGCATCGCCGATTCCAGCGCGGCCCGCTGCGCCATCGCGCGCGCATTGGCGTCGAGCTCCGCTTCGCGCACGAGCGTGGCACCGGCCACGAGCAGCGCGATGGTGGCCGCGATCAATCCCACGTTGCGGATGTCGGCCGTCCGGAATTCACCGAAGCCGCTCCACCACGATGGACGCAGCACGTTGATATGCATCAACACGCGCTCTTCCAGGCCGTTCCAGTACGTCTCGTCCTGCGGCGCGGCATAGTGGCTGCGCAACAGGTCGGTCACTCGAGGGTCCGCATCCGGGCCGTGCCCGTTGCCGTTCCGCGTGACGTTCATTTCTCACTCCGAAGATTGCTCAGCTGTCGCCGCAGGTGCGCCCGAGCATGGTGCAAGTCCGATCGCGCCGTTCCTTCGGGAATTCCGAGGATGGAGCCGATCTCCGCGTGCTTATATCCCTCGACGTCATGCAACACGATGACTGCGCGCTGCCGTTCGCCGAGCGTATCCAGTGCGCGCGCCAGGCGCGCACGTAACTCACCCGATTCTGCCGGATCCTTATGTGGAGACGACAACGTCTCCGGCAACTCGTCCGCGTCGCGTACTTTGCGCCGACGGGCGATATCCAACGCCGCATTGGCCACGATGCGATGCAGCCACGCCCCGAAGGCCTGCTCCGGGCGAAACCGCTCGAGGGCGCGAAACGCGTGCAGAAAGCCTTCCTGCACTGCATCCTCGGCATCATCATGCGACAACACGATGGCACGGGCGACGGCATACGCGCGGCGCTGGTGACGATGCACCAGACCGGCAAATGCCGTGTGATCCCCTGCCTGCGCCGAGAGCACCAACTCCCGCTCCTCGAGCGCCTCGGCCGACACCGGTCGGTCAGTCCCCATGACGGGGGAGGCAGCTGGAAAGGAGAGGGCGACGGAAGTCATCGGTAATGGTGGGGTCATTCGACTTACGCATCGCCGACGGGGGGCGTTGAGGGCGGGGGCGCCAATCCCGCAAGCCCCAGTTGCGGCGCATCGGCCTGCATGGCCTGGAGCACGATGCCGATATGCTCGTCGAGAGGGACATCGAGGGCCGCCGCCCCCTGAATGATGTCGTCCCGGTTCACGCCCCGGGCAAAGGCTTTGTCCTTCATCTTCTTGCGCACTCCGGCCACGTCCACGTCTGCCACGGCTCGGGAGGGCTTCACCAGCGCGCTCGCGGTAATCAATCCCGTGAGCTCGTCCACGGCGAACAGGGCCTTGGCCAGCAGCGTGACGCGGGGAACGCCCGTGTACTCCGCATGGCCCAGCACCGCCTCGCACAGCTCCTCCGGCCATCCCGCCGCCCGAAGCACCCGCACGCCCTCTGCCGGATGTTCGACATCGGCCGCCAGCGAAGCGTTGGGAAACCGCTCGTAGTCGAAGTCGTGAATCAGGCCGGTGATCCCCCACAGCTCGACATCCTGCCCCAGCCGCGTGGCGTAGGCGCGCATGGCGCACTCGACCGAAAGCATGTGCTTGCGGAGGGATTCGGAGGCGGTCCACTCATGGACCAGCGCCAGCGCGTCAGAGCGGGAGGGAAAGGGCATCGTCTCCCAAGTCTAACTGCGGGGGAGGGCTGGTGGGGGGAGGCTGACTGGAGGGGAGTGGGCGATGGGCTTTGGGCTTTGGGCTTTGGGCTATGGGCTATGGGCTATGGGCTTTGGGCCATGGGCCATGGGCTATGGGCTATGGGCTGTGAGCGAGAAGGGGGCTGTAGGCTCACCCGCCCACGGCCCATGGCCCACGGCCCATGGCCCACGGCCCATAGCCCACGGCCCATAGCCCCATCCGCGAAAATCAGTGCAAGTCCACCTTGATCGATGCTGCTTTCCCTGTCTTCCAGATCAGCAGGAGCGGCAGTGCCGCCACCAGCAGAATCCCCGAAATCAGATAAATCCGTGAAAACGCGATCACACTGGCCTGAGTCGCGATCTGGCGGTCCATGATCATCAGGGCCTGCTGTTTCGCGATCGACACATCGATCCCCCGGGCTACCAGCCCGCGGGTCAGTCCACCGAGCCGGGCCATCGTGGTGGGGTCGTACGAACCCACGTGCTCGGTGAGCAGCTGCTTCTGCACCACCGTCTGTCGAGCCAGCATCGTGGCCATGACCGCAATGCCGAGCGAGCCGCCCAGCTGACGCATGAGGTTGAACATGCCGGTGCCTTGGCCGATCAGGCGCATCGGCAGCCCGGCCACCGTGGCGCTGGTGAGCGGCACGAACAGGAAGCCCAGCCCTACGCCGCGCAGGATCAGCGGCCAGAACAGATCGCTCTGCCCGGAGTCGAGCGTGAGACGCGACATCTGCACCATCGACGCGAGAAACATGAACGCGCCGAACACGATCATCGGACGGGCATCGACTTTGTTCGCGATGCGACCCACGAACGCCATCGTGAACGCCGACGCCAGCGCACCGGGCAGGATCACCATGCCGGTTTGCTGCGCGGTGTACCCGTGGAGCTGCTGCAGGAACACCGGCAGCACGAACACGGAGCCGTACAGCGCCAACCCGAGGAACGTCGCGAACATCACGCCGGGCGCGACTTGCCGGGATTTCAAAATGCGGAAGTCGATGATCGGTTCGTCGATCGTGAGTTCACGCCAGACCAGCAGCACCGCCGACAACACACTCGTGATCGCGAGTCCCGTCACGAAGCGCGATTCGAACCAGTCGAAGCGTTCGCCGCGCTCGAGCATCCACTGCAGCGAACCGACGGCCATCGTGAGCAGCACGATGCCGATCACGTCCACCGACGTCGCCTTCACCTGGTGGGCCGCGTCGCGCACGTACGTCCACACCAGATAGCCGGCGAAAATGCCGAGCGGCACGTTGATGTAGAAGATCCACGGCCACGCGTACGCATCGACGATGTAGCCGCCGAGCGTCGGGCCGAGGGTCGGACCCACCATCACGCCCACGCCGAAGATGGACTGTCCGATGCCGCGCTCGTGGGGCGGGAACGCTTCGAACAGGGTGGTCTGCGCGGTCGACAGCAGCGCGCCGCCGCCGAGTCCTTGGATAACGCGCCAGAACACCAATCCCCAGAGGGACGTGGCAGCGCCGCAGAAGAACGACGCGACCACGAAGATCGTGATCGACCCGGTGAGATAATTGCGTCGGCCGAAGTATGCCGACAGCCAGCTCGACATCGGAATCACGATCACGTTCGCGATGATGTACGACGTCGACACCCACGCGATTTCGTCGAGGGTGGCGCCGAGCGTGCCCATCATGTGCGGGATCGCCACGTTCACGATCGACGTGTCGACGAGCTCGAGCACCGCGGCCAACGTCACCGCGATCGCGATCAAGTACTTGTTCTTGTACGGATCGTCAGCCACCGCCGCCTTGGAGGCCGAGGGGGTGCCGGTCAAACCGGTGGGGAGGACAGTGGTCGCCATGACGAGAGTCGCGCTATTTCACGATGACGTTCGCGAGCACCGACATGCCCGGACGCAGCGGACGATCGGCGCCCAGCGTCTTCGTGATGCGGATACGCACTGGCACACGCTGCACGACCTTCGTGAAGTTGCCGGTGGCGTTGTCGGGCGGCAGCAGCGCGAACTTGGCGCCCGTGGCCGACGCGATGCTCTCCACTTCGCCCTCGGCCGTCTCGGCGTACGCATCGATCTCGAGCTCAACCTTCTGGCCGACACGAATGCGGTTGAGCTGCGTCTCCTTGAAGTTCGCGGTCACGAACACACCGGTGTCCGACACGATCGACAACAGCGTCTGACCCGCCTGCACGAGCTGACCGACTTCCACCTGCTTGCGCGACACGATGCCCGAGAGCGGCGCCGTGATCTTCGCATACGACAGCTGCAGCGACGCGTTCTCGCGCGCGGCCTGCGCCGCCGCGAGGCGCGCCCGAGCCAGACGCACACCCGCTTCCGCGTTCGACACTCCCGATGTGGCGGCATTCACCTGACGCTGCGTGGCCGTGAGCGTCGCTGAAGCCGCATCGAACGCGGCCTGCGCGGCATCGAGCTGCGCCATGCTGATGATCTGCTTCGCCGACAGTTCCTTCGCGCGCGCCAGATCGCTCTGCGCCTTCACGACCTGGGCCCGCGCGGCGAGCACCTGCGCGTCGCCGACCTCGCGCTGACTCGACGCCGTGCGTACCATCGCGGCGGCCTGCCCTTCGAGACCACCAGTGCCCGCTGCCGCCACCGCGGCCGCATAGTCGGCCTCGGCCTGCGCCAGCTTCACGGCGTATTCACGCTCGTCGATCGAGACCAGCACACCCTTGTCGTCGACATGCGCGTTCTCGCCGACGTTCACGGTGGTGACGTACCCGCCGACCTTGGCGACCACCGGCACAATGTGTCCGTCAACCTGCGCATTGTCGGTCGATTCGTGCGTCTGCGAAAAGGACCAGCGATTGAAGCCCCACACGCCACCGGCGACGACCAGGACGATGGGAATGAGCAAACGAATGTTCTTCATGATGAAAGCGAAGTATGGAGTAAGGAGTACGGAGTATTCGTTACGGGAGCTTCTGGACTTCGCCCATCGCCCTGGCCAGCGCGACACGGGAGCCTTGATAGCTCGCCAGTGCATCGTTGCGTAGCGTGCGGGCCTGATTCAGCGAGAGCAGCGCGGTGATCACGTCGCCGTTGCCGGCAACACCGGCGCGGAAACGCTCCTGCGCCTGGCTCACTTCCTGTTCGGCCAACTGCAGCCGCTCGCGCACGGCATCGACCTGTTCCAGCGCGGCGCTCAGATCGAGCAGCGCGGCGCGCACTTCCAGTGCACTCTGCGCCCGCAAGTCACGCAGCTTGGCATCGGTCTCACGGGTGGCCGCGATCTGCTCCTGCACGCGACCTTCACGACGGAAGCCGTCGAACAATCCCACCGACAGCTGCACACCCCACGAGTACGTGGGCAGCATGCGGTTCCAGTTCTTGCCGATCACACCCTGATCGACCACCAGACCCAATTGCGGTGTGCGCTCCCACTTGATGGCCTGCGACGCGGCGCGCTGCGCCGTTTCCTGCGCCAGCAACGCCTTCACATCGGCGCGCGATTCCGTGGCGCGGGCCAGCGCGGTCGCCACATCGGGCGCCACATCACCCACCGGCATGCCGGCCAGGGAATCGGTGAGCGTGAGCGGCGCATCGAGGGGCAGAGCCACGGCGCGCTTGAGTTCCAGCAGTCCGCGATCCCGTTCATTGCGCGCACCGATGATCTGCGCGCGCACATTCGCCAGCTGCGACTCGGCCCGTGTGACATCGAGCGCGATGCCGGTGCCGGCCTGGAGCTGATCGCGCGCGATGCGCAGCAAATCGGCCGCCAATGCCGAGTCGGCGCGGCGCGATGACAGCTGCGCTTCGGCGCGAGCGGCGCGCACGTACACGGCCGCGGCGCTGGCGGCGGCCAGGTCGGCCTGCGCCTGCACATCGGCACTCGCGGCGAGCACCGACGACTGCGCGGCACGCCACTTCGCGACGTTCCCCAGGTCGAGCAGCGGCTGCTGCAAGCGATAGCGCACATCGACCGTGGGCACCGGTCCGATGATTTCACCATCGGGGCGCAGCAACGGTTGGCCGGTGACGGGATTGCTGAACGAGAACCCGAATGTGGCCGAGTTGAGATTGCGTTCGGCCTGCTGAATGCCGGCGGCGAGATCGGGGAAGAGCGCGCCGCGTCGCTGCGTCACGCGGGCTTCCGCCTGCGCCACGCGCTGACGGGCCACGTCCACACCACCACTCTGTTTGGCAGCCAGGCGGGCCGCGTCGCCGAGGGAGAGCGCGTTCTGCGCGGGCAGGGCCGTGCCTGCGATCGAGCTGACGGCGACGAGGAGAAGGAGGTGTTGCTTCATGGACGCAGGGCGTAGAGATAAAACTCGAGCATCTCGTCGAGCACTTGCTCGTCGCTGCCGAGTGTCTTGTGGAACTCACGACGCGCACACCACGTGCTGTGCGACATCCAGATGGACGAGAACATGCGGGCCGCCAACTGCGGGTCGACGTCGCGGAATTCACCGCGCTCGACACCGCGGGCGATGATGCCCGACACAAGGCGACGCCCGCGGGCGATCACTTCGTCGGCGTAGAACTGCATGAGGTCGGGGAACTGCCCGAGCTCGAGCGACACGAGGCGTTGCAGCACCTGCACCCGGTCCGTGCGCAGGAACGTCCACCAGCCGAGTCCGAGCCGGCGCAGTTGGGCGTCGGCCGTCTCCGACACGAGCTCCGCCTGCGAGGCTTCGGCCTCTGCCAACGCGGCCACGATCGTGGTGTGCACCATCTCCCGGAACAGGGCTTCCTTGTTCGGGAAGTAGAGGTAGATGGTGCCCTTGGCCACCTGGGCTCGCTTGGCAATGTCGTCCAGGCGCGCGCCCGCCAGCCCGCGTTCACCGAACTCATGAAAGGCGGCGTCGAGGATCTGGGTAGGGCGTTCTTCCGGCGCTCGCCGGCGTTGGGGCTCAATAATGGTCACCATGAATTGTTAATGACTGACTAGTCAGTTAGTAAGGGGCGAGCGATGGAGCGCGTTTCAAGGGCCCCGTTTCAAGGGGTCAGCGTTTCAAGGGGTCAGAGTCGTTGAACGGACGGCGTTCAACGACTCTGACCCCTTGAAACGGGGCCCGATGCGGAAAGGGGCAGGACCGCGTTTCCGCAGTCCTGCCCCCTCCATCCTGACACCCTCCCTACTGCTCCCTTGTATGTCTCCACGGTCCACGATTTCTCGTGCATCTTCAGGGTCGCGGCAGCTCGTTGCTTCCCAGGGCCCGTCGAGCCCGTTCCCTAGTGCGAGCGCCGCGTCACTGATCGCCACCAGCCCGAACCGCTACTTGGGGTTCGACCCCGCATGCCACAAGGCCGGGCGCGCGCGATCACGACCGCGTGAGGAGACGATGAGCTTCATCGGCATTGATGTCAGCGCCAAGACGTTGGATGTGGCCGTCGAGGGCGGCGCCACGTGGCAAGTCACGAATGATGCGGCCGGGATGGCCACGCTGCTCACGCAGCTGGCGCCGCTCGCGCCCGACCTCATCGTCGTCGAGCCGACGGGCCGGTATCACCAGCTGCTGGCCACGACGTGCATCCAAGCGGGGCTGCCCGTCGCCGTGGTGAATCCGCGGCAGGTGCGCGACTTCGCGCGCAGCATGGGGCAGCTCGCGAAAACGGATCGCCTCGACGCCGCGCTGCTGGCGCGGTATGCCGCGCGCGTGCAGCCCGTGCCGCGGGCGCTGCCGGACGAGGCCACGCGAGAACTGGCCGCCCTGGTGGATCGTCGCCGTCAGCTCGTCGACATGCTGAAAGCGGAGCGCCAACGCCTCGAGCACGCGCGGGCGAGTGTGCGCCGCAGTCTCTCGCAGCACATCCGCTTTCTCGAGCAGGCGCTGGCCGACGCGAACACCGAGCTGGATCAGTGGATCGAACAGAGTCCGGTGTGGCAGGCGCAGGACGCGCTCCTGCAAAGTGTCCCCGGTGTAGGCGCGCAGACCGCGCATCTGCTGCTGGCGCATTTACCCGAGCTGGGGCGCCTCTCCCGGCGCGCGATCGCCAAGCTTGTCGGGATCGCGCCGCTGGCGAACGATTCGGGGCGCTTCCGCGGCCAGCGCAGCTGCTGGGGCGGGCGCGCGGAGGTCCGGCACATGCTCTACATGGCGGCCCTCACCGGGGCCCGCCACAACCCCGTGCTGCGCGACTGCTATCAGCGGCTCCTCGCCGTCGGGAAACCACCCAAGCTCGCCCTGATGGCCTGCATGCGCCGCTTGCTCGTCATCCTGAACACCATGATGAAAACGGGCCGGCACTGGACGGTGCCGACCCTTTCCACTCCTTGACCTTTAACACCGCTACTAGGGAGTTCGCAGTTACCCAACCATCAGGCTCGAGCTGACGGCGGCCGCCTTCTTCTCCGCCTCATGCCCCGCAAACTGGCCGTTCGTCCAAATCACGATGGCGTACAGGATGGCGCCGATGAAAATCGCGCCCCCGATCAGGCCCATGAACGCGGCGCCCTTGTCGCTGCCCTGCTGTGCGTGTCCGCCCATCTCAGATCTCCGGAGAAAGTCAGTCGACGTCGGTGACGCGCACCGACACCATGCCATCATTCGCCACGATCGAGGGGAGGAACTCGAGCCCCTTCGTGACCTTGCCGAATACCGTGTGCACGCCGTTCAGGTGACGCGTGTTCGCCTCGCTCAGCACGATGAAGAACTGGCTGCCGCCCGTGTTCTTGCCGGCATGCGCCATCGACAGTGCGCCCACTTCATGCTTGTGCGGGTTGCCAGCCGTTTCGCACGGAATCTGCCAGCCCGGGCCGCCCGTGCCGATGCGACGATCGCCCGCGGGCAGATCGCGCGAGTACGGGTCGCCGCCCTGCACCACGAATTCATCGATCACGCGATGAAACTTCACGCCATCATAGAAGCCCTGATTGGCGAGCTTCTCGAAATTCTCTACGGTCTTGGGCGCCTCGGCCGGGTACAACTCGGCGACAAGGGTCCCCTTGGTGGTCTCGAACGTTGCCAGCTTGGCCACTGTGTCTCCTGGATCCTATTGGGAGGGAAGACGGGAAAACTAATGCGATCCCCGCGCATTGACAGAGCAGCCCGCTGGGTAGGATACTCGCAGCCATGAAGACCAACCGCCGGGAATGGTTGAAGTCGGGGCTCGGCACGGCTGCTGGCGGGGCCATTTTGGCCTCTGCCGGGGCCGCCCTCTCCCCGGCCCCCCTTGCCGCCCAGCTGCCGACGTCGCGCAATGCCCGACTGGGCGGCCTCCTGAGCACGCTTGGTCAGCAGGCTTTCTGGAAGTCGCCCGAGCTGCGGCTGCTGCGCCGGACCTCGCACGGCCACACCGCGGCCCAGGTCGCCCGCGCCCTCGAGCTCGGTTACGAGGCCTACCTCGAGGAGCAGCTCAACCCGCTGCGCCTCGACGATTCGGCCTGCGACAGCTACCTCGCCGCGACCTACCGCGACCTGCTGGCGCTGACGCCGCGGCAGGCCATGAACATCGCCGACAGTGGCAGCCCGTACTTCCAGATCATCCGCCCCCTCGGTCGCATGACGGTCGAACGCGCGATGCTCTCGGAGCGCACGCTCTTCGAACGCATGGTCGAGTTCTGGTCCGACCATTTCCATGTGCCGATCGATGGTGCGTACAGCCTCAAGCTCTTTCACGATCAGCGCGTCATCCGTCCGAACGCCCTCGGCAAAGTCAGTGACCTGATCAACGCCAGCATGCGCAGCTCGGCCATGCTCTGGTATCTCGATCAGGTGTGGAACACCAAGTGGGGCATCAACGAGAACTACGCGCGCGAACTGATGGAGCTGCATACCGTGGGCTGGGATGGCGGCTACACGCAGAGCGATGTGCGCGAGCTCGCGCGTGTGCTCACCGGATGGTCGGTGGACGGGCAGGGCCTCTTCCAGTACAAGCCTGAACTGCACGACTTCGAGGCGAAGACGGTGTTCGGGATGAACTTCCCGGCGCGCACACCGGGCACCGGTACCGCCGGCATGGACGAAGGCATCGCCTTCGCGACGATGCTGGCCAATCATCCCGCCACCAAGCGCTTCATCGCTGCCAAGCTGTTGCGCTGGTTCGTGCGCCCCGATCCCACCGATGCGCAGATCGGCGCCGTGGTCACGGCCTACACGCGCAGCGGTGGCGACATCAAGGCCATCCTTCGCGCCGTGTTGTCGCGCGAGAACATCATGCGCGCGCCGGCCAAGTTGAAACGGCCCATGCATCTCATGGTGTCGGCGCTGCGCACCACAGGCGCGCGGGCGGTGCCGGTGGCCGATGTGCGTCGTGACTTCGACGGACTCTACTTCCCGCTCGAGGCGATGGGTCATCGCGTCGGTGGCTGGCCCACGCCCGATGGATATCCCGATCGCGCCGAGTTCTGGGCGGGCATGATCATCGACCGGTGGAACAACGTGAATACCGTGCTGCAGGTGGCCAACACCGCCAGCGGCTGGACGATCGTCGATCTCGACGCGTTCATGGCGACGCCCACTGTAGACGGTGTGGTCGCGGCCATTCGCTCGCGGCTCTTCGGTGGCGAGATGTCGGCCGACCTCGATGCGGAACTGCGTACGTGGCTCACCGCCGGTCTCTCGCGCAGTCGCGTGCTCGACGCGCTGCACCTCGCCACGATGGCGCCGGAATTCCAGTTCTATTGATGGTCCACTGATGTCATCCGACTCCATGAACCATCCGCCGAACCATCCACGTGACGATGTCGCGTGCGACGAATACCGCCACGTCAGCCGGCGCCGCTTTCTCGAACTCGGTTCCATCGGTGCCGCGTCGGCTGCGCTGCCATCCTGGTTGCCGTCGGTGCAGTTCGCCGAAGCCGAAGACGGCGCGCGCGATGTGCTGGTCTCGATCTTTCTCCGCGGTGGTGCCGACGGTCTCACGCTCGTGGCACCCTACGCCGATCCCACGTACTACGCGCTGCGCCCCACGCTGGCGATTCCACGCCCCGACAGCAACTCACCCAATCGCGGTCTCGCGCTCGGCACGTTCTTCATGCTGCCGCCCACGATGGCGCCGCTGATGGCGCCGTATCTGTCGGGTGAACTGCTCGCCGTGCACGCCTGCGGCCAGTCGGCCACGAAATCACGCTCGCATTTCGAAGCCGAGCGGTATCTCGAGCAGGGCAAGCCCGAGGATTACACGATTCAGTCGGGATGGCTGGCGCGACATCTCGCCACCAGTGCGCCCGTCGATGCCACCGCCCCCATGCGCGCCACGTCGATCACGTACGGTATGCCGCGCACCTTGGCCGGCGCACCGAAAGCGCTGCCGGTGCCACGCCCGGCGTCGTTCGGCGTCACGGCACCCAGCACGTCGGCGTTGCAGCGTTTGTACAACGGCGCATGGACGCCAATGCGCGACAGTGCGATCGACGGCATCGCGACCGTCGCTTTGCTGAACAAGCTCGATTTTAACGGCTATCGCCCCGCCAACGGGGCGACGTATCGCAACGACAATCTGGGGCAGGCGCTGCGCGCGATCGCCACGATGATCAAAGGCGATATCGGACTCGAAGCGGCGCACGTGGATGCGAACGGCTGGGACACGCACGCCAATCAGGGCTCGATCGGTGGCGTGCTGGCCGACAACATGACGGAATTCGCCAGCGCCCTCGGCGCCTTCTGGCAGGACATTATGCAGGGTCCGATCAACTACCGCGTCACGCTGATTGCGACCACCGAATTCGGACGCAACGCGCGCGAGAACGGCAGCCTCGGCACCGATCACGGCCGCGCCAGCGTGATGTTCCTGATGGGCAAGTCGATCGCCGGCGGACAGGTGATCACGCAGTGGCCCGGTCTCGAACGCGAACAGCTCGAAGACGGACAGGACCTGAAAGTCACGATCGACATGCGCGACGTGCTGGCCGAAGTGGTGCAGAACCGTCTCAACAACCGCAATCTGTCGGCGATCTTCCCCGACTATACGCCACGCTTTCGTGGAGTGACCAAGTGACCGCTTCGACGTTGTCTCCGGTTGGTTCGCGCTTCGCAACGCGTCTTACCACGCTGATTGCCACGGCGTCGCTGCTGGTGCTCGCGGCCTGCACGGGTCCGGAAGGACCAGCGGGACCGACGGGGCCAGCCGGTCCCACGGGTGCACCGGGCGCTCCCGGTACGCCGGGCGCCACTGGTGCGACGGGTGCGACGGGAGCCACGGGACCCGCGGGGCCTCAAGGACCATCGGGCGTGGTGAATCGCATCGAGAGCAGCGGCGTGTTCGATCTGAGCGGCACGTTCTCGATGCCGTTGCCAGCGGCGGCACTGGCCAACAACCGGCTGCCGTTCGTGGCGTGCTGGATCAGCATCGATGGACGCACGTGGCTGTCGGTGACGCAAACGCCGCTGACGAACGAAGACGTGTACTGCGGCGTGACCGGCGTGGGGACGGCGTCGGCAGGCGTGACGATCGTGAACGGGATAACAGGGTGGAGATACTACGTGTTGGCGATGTGGTGAGAACGGCGAAGGGCGCTAAGAGTTAACGGCGCTAAGAGTTAACGGCGTGAACGGCTAACGGCGTAAACGGAGGCGGGATGCTGGGGCTTACTCAACCGGTGGCGTTTCTGGCGATCACGGATGTCGCGCGTGCGCAGGCATTCTATGGCGACACGCTGGGGTTGCGGCTGATCTCGGAGGATCCGTTCGCATTGGTGTTCGACCTTGCGGGCGTGCCGCTGCGACTGCAGAAGCTTCGTGAGTTCGCGCCGCATGCCTTCACGTCGCTGGGGTGGCAGGTGGACGACGCGACGTCGACGATTGTGGCGTTGCGTGCGCGGGGCGTGGAGTTCGAGCGCTATGGCTTCATCGAACAGGATGCCGACGGCATATGGACGGCGCCGGGTGGCACGCGTGTCGCGTGGTTCAAGGATCCCGACGGGAATCTGCTCTCGTTGACGCAGCACGTGGCCGCGTAGCTCGCGGGGGCGTGGCTCGTGGGGCGCTGATGTTTAGGGTGAATGCACGTCTGCGGTGGTGAGACGTGCATTTCATCGCATCCGGGCAATCCGATGCTCTGCATTCATTCGATCGTGCTGTGCGCTGCTTTCGCCGCTCTGACGGCTTGTTCCTCGTCGGGTGGTGATGGCGGCACAGAGCTCGTTGGCAACACCGTTGACGGAGTGGCGTGTGCGATCAACAGCTCCTCGTTCAACAGCTCGGCGAAGGTGAACGCCAGGAGCACCGTGAATTGGAGTTGCACTTCCACCACGCGCACGATGACGGGAAATGGGATTCCCGATCATCCGGTCACGACGGCGAATCCGGGATACGCGCTGAATAGCGTGAAGTTCGATCCGGCCACGGCCGGGACGTGTGCGTCCAACGCGACCTCGATCAATCCCGGTGGTGGCTGTGTGGCGGCGATGGGTGCCGATCCGTGACGCCTCAAGGCGATCGGAGGCGCGTTTCAGTTCGGCACCGACGGGAGCAACGCGCATGTGCAGCCCAATGGGCAGTACTACTACCACGGACTCCCGGAAGCGTATCTCACGAAGCTGAACAAGGGTCAGCCGTGACGCTCGTGGGCTTCGCGATCGACGGCTTTCCGATCTGCAATCGCCGATATCGGCCTAATCAGAACCAACAAGCTGATCAGCCTCGTCGGCTTCAACGCCGGCATCGAACTAGGCCAAGCAGCGATTGTAGCCATCGCGCTCGTGGTCCTCTTCGTCGCACACCGCGCAAAACCGCTGTTCACGCCCCTAACTCTTAGCGCCTTTGATTCTTAGCGCCGCTAGCAGTTCAACAAACCTCACAACTCGGACAAACCTCCGCCAAAACGCACGCGCCGCAGTCCGGCTTCCGCGCGAAGCACCGCCGTCGTCCGTGCCAGATCAACAAGTGGCTCAGCAGCGCCCAGTCATCGCGAGGAAACAGCGGCATCAGCGCCTGCTCGATCCCGATCGGGTCCGCTTCACGCGTGAGCCCGAGTCGTCGCGCCAGCCGCTGCACGTGCGTATCCACCACGATGCCTTCGTTGATCTCGAACGCATTCCCCAGCACCACGTTCGCCGTCTTGCGACCAACACCGGGTAGCGGCACCAGCTCGGCCACCGTCTTCGGCACCTCACCGCCGTAGCGCGACACCAGCATCGCGGCCATGCCGATCAGACTCTTCGCCTTCGCGCGAAAGAACCCCGTGGTGCGCACGATCTCTTCCACGTCCTCCTGCCGCGCAACACTCAGCGACTCGGCATCCGGATAGCGTGCGAACAGCACCGGGGTGACCATGTTCACGCGCACATCGGTGCACTGCGCCGAGAGAATCGTGGCGCCCAACAGCTCGAACGGATTGCGATAGTCCAGCTCGCAGTGTGCGTCGGGATACTCGGCCTTCAGCCGCTCCAGCACGACCGTGGCGATCGCTTGCTTGTCCGCTTTCGTTTTCGGCGACCGCGACACCAGCGCCGCGCGCTGCGACGGCTTCTGTCCGTGTGTCTTCGTCATGCTGCGCGTCGCCTTCTTCACAGCCGGCTTCACCGGCGCGGATTTCTGTGCGGCCTTTCCCGGCTTCTTCGCCGACAGCGGTTGACGCGGACCGCTTCCTCCTGCGCTACGCGCCATGTCAGCCTTGCATCACACGCAGATGCGGCGACGTCGCAGTCGTGCCATCACGTCGCGCCCGCGCGAAGGCAAGCACCTCGTCGGCGGTACGCGTGTTGAGCACATTGGCCGGCGTGAGCCAGCCTTTGCGCGCGCTCGCGATGCCGAGTTCGAGGTGTTCGAAGCCTTGGGGCGAATGGGCATCGGGACCGATGCTGACCAGTGCGCCGTTCTCCTGCGCGATGCGGCAGGCGCGCCAGTCGATGTCGAGGCGGTGCGGATCGGCGTTGAGCTCCATCGCCACACCCACCGCGCCGGCCTTCTCGATGATCGCCGCAATGTCGATCGCGTACGGCTCCCGCGTGAGCAACAAACGACCCGTGGGATGACCGAGGATCGTGAGATGCGGATCGTCGAGCGCCTTGAGCACGCGGTCGGTCATCTGTCGCTCGTTCATGCCGTAGCGCGAGTGCACCGAGCCGATCACGAAGTCGAAGCGATCGAGGAACGCCGCGTCGTAGTCCACGCGACCGCAGGGCAGGATGTCGGCTTCGATGCCTTTGAGCACGCGGAACGCGATGCCATGCGCCACGTACTGCGCATTCAGCAGATCGATCTCGTCATGCTGCCGCAGAATCGCATCGCGCGCCAAGCCGCCGGCGTAGGTGTTCGATTGCGAGTGATCAGACACGCCCAGATAGCGCAGACCACGCGCCCGCGCCGCGTCGGCCATGTCGCTGATCGTCGCGCCACCGTCGCTGTACTGCGAATGACAGTGCAGGGCGCCCACCAGGTCGGCTTCGGTGATCAGCGTCGGGAACGGGCCGCGCGCGGCCGCGTCCACTTCGCCCATTGCTTCACGCTGCTCGGGCACCACATACGCCAAACCGAGTCGCGCATAAAGTGTCGCTTCGTCGGGGATCGATACCAGTGCGCCGTCACGATCACGCAGTTCGTCGCCGGCCAACACGAAGCCCATGCCCGCCGCGCGCTCGGTCACCTGCTTCACGTGCGCACTGCTGCCCGTGGCGCGCCAGAGCGCCAACGCGAACTGCTCCGGACGCACGCAATGCACGTCCACGCGCACGCCGTCGTCGAGCCGGAGCGACAGCGTGCGTCCACCGCCGCCCAGCACTTCCTTCACGCCACGCAGCTGCGCGAACGACGCGGCCACGACGCTCGGGCTACCGCGCACCGCGCACACCAAGTCCACATCGCGCACAATCTCCATGCGCCGACGGATCGAGCCCGCAATCTCGAGCTCCAGGACATCCGGATTCGCCCGAATCGCCTCGGCAATGCGCTCGGCCTCAGCCCGGCCGTGCTGCCACAGCACGTACGCCCCGGTGGCGCGCAGGTCGGCGATCCCCTTGAGAATCTTCTCCGCCGTCTTGGCGCCGAACTTCGGCAGCTCGGCCAGCCGTCCATCGCGCGCCGCCATCTCGAGATCCAGCAGCGAGTCGATGTGCAGGCCGTCGTGAATGGAGCGAATGCGCGACGGCCCCAAGCCGGGCACGCGCAGCATCTCGAGCAGTCCCTCGGGCGTCTCTTCCTGCAGTCGCTCCAACAGGGCTGAGCCGTTGCTCATCGCGAGATCGCGCAGCACCTCGATGGCCGCCGGGGCGATCACATCTTCCGCCGACAGATCGCGCGCCATGGCCTGCCCCAAATCCGTCTCGCCATGCGCCGCCACGACTCGTGCGGCAGTCTGCATCGCTCGCACCGAAAACCGGTCCTCGTCATGCAACTCGAGGAGCGTGGCGATCTGGGTCAGGGCGAAGGCGGCGGAGCGGCAATCCATGCAGGAAATCTAGCGTGGTTCGCGGGACAAGAACTCCTAACTCCATAGTGAGCAGGGGGGAGGAGGCGCGTTCAACGACTCTGACCCCTTGAACGGCGGAGGAGGTGAACCGCGCACTTCCTGCTTCCTCCGTCCTGATACCCTCCCCCCTGCTACCTAGGGAGTTTTCAGTCGGCCGTACAGTTCCTATCCCTCAATCCCCGCCAAGTGCCGCACCTGCTTCACCAGCTGCCCCATCTGCTCCTCCGTCAAATCCAGCTCCTGACTCGCCGCCTCGCCGTCCAGCAGCCCCGTCCGCACGCTCACCGCGACCTGGTTCATATAGCGCACCTTCGATAACAGCTCGAGCGTGAGCTGACGCAGGCCGTGAAAGCGTCGCTTCTCGGCATTCGCGCGGCGGTAGCGTTGCGTCAGCTCTTCCGGGCGCAGATCACGGGCCAATAGCTCCACGTCGTGGAGCGTGCGGCCGGGCAGCACGCCGCGATCGGGGATGCCGTTGTTCGTCCACCCCGGTTCGGCAAAGAACAGGCGTCCCACCAATTCGATGCCGTCGTGCGCGGTGTGCAAGGTCACGCGCACATCGCGGCTATCAACGTGAATCGTGGTGAGGGGTGTGTGGGTGACCGGACCGAAGGGAACCATGGCTCTCAGCGAGGAATCGACGTATGGCGGCAAATAACAGTTCCGGCTGTTCGACGTACGGCACATGCCCGCAGTCGTCCAACGCGATGAACTCGGCGCTCAACGACTGCGCAACGGCGGCAGCCGACTCGAGCGGAATAGGATCCTGTCGACCGTGAATGACGAGCGTCGGGCAGTGGACGCCACGCAAATCGTCCCTGATATCGAATTCACCTAAGCTTTCCCACACCGACTGCTGCACTCGACCCGTGACGCGAAATGGTGTGAGCGCGCGTGAGCGTGACGGATCGGCGAAATATCCGGCCACGCTCAACTCGAACCCACGCTGGCGATACGCCGCCGGATCCCGCTCACGGAGGCCCGAGGCGGCGAGTTCTTCGCGCATTGCCAGAATCGTGGCACTTCGCCCGCGCGCGGAGAGTGACGCTTCGAACTCGTCGCGCCACGCACGGGTGATCGGCGCCGGCGACACCAGCACGAGACGTGCCGGAGCGAGTCGCGCATCGCCGTCCTTCGCACACTGCACCGCATACAGCATGGCGAGCAGCGCGCCCCACGAATAGCCCACGATCGTGGGCGGAATCAGACCGAACTCCGTGACGATCTGGGCGAGATCACGCACCTGCGTTTGCCACGTGATCGGCGTTGGATCGTCGGTCTTGGATTTGCCCCCGCCACGCTGATCGTACGTGATCACGCGATACGTGTCCGACAGCGACAGCATCTGCGGATACAAGTAGTCATGATGCGCGCCCGGCCCCCCGTGCAACAGCAACAGCGGCGGCGCACCCGGCGGCCCATCGGCCCGCCAGTAGAGCGGCAACTCGGTCGTCTGCGTCACGCCATCGGTCATGGCAGTATCCGACGTGGCAGTGTCCGACGTGGCGGAAAGGTCGCTGTGTCCCATGTCCGGAAGATAAGGCGCGGGCGCTATCGCCATCGACTGGCCCGCTTCGTAACTTCCCGCACATGGGTCCCCTTGGCTACCGACGCAGCACTCCTGGTGCGAGCTCGACCGACAGCGGCATGCAGCGGGCCGTGCCCGACGGCCGTTCGTCCCGCGCCGTGCTTCGGGCCCTCGCACTGCTGATCGATCGGGTGGTCACGGTGCAGGCCCTGCGTCCGCCCGAGAAGGCCGGCGAGATCGACGCGGAGCTCGTGATGCAGCCGCTCGTGCGCGACGCCCTCCGTCAGCTCACCGCGCGCTCCCGTGACGGTGCGCTGCTCTGTCGGATCATCGACGGGCAGCTCGTGCTTGAGGGCGTTCCCATCGAGCGCCGACTCGCCGCCGAGGATCCGTTGCTCGGCGGACTGCTCCGTCGCTCGCTGACGCTCGGGATCGGCTCGATCACCGTGCGTCAGGGTGCCGCGCCCGGTGAATTGCTCACGCTCGCCTCGCTGTTCGCGCAACCGTTTCGTACCGGCGAAGACGCCCGTCCGCTCTCGGGTGACACGCCGACCACGATCACGCGCGCGGTCATGAGCGACAAACCGCCGCGCGAGTTGCTGCGCTCGTGGAGTGTGCTCGTCACGCCGACGCAGCCCGGCGCCGACCTGACGCCCCGTTTCACCCCCTCCAGCTCTGCCGTCATCGACGACAGCGGGATCGGTACGAGCACGGCCGGTGGCAGCGCGGTGGCCAACGCGCTCACGCGGTTGGCTGCCGCCCGCACCGACGAAGCCGCGCTGGCCGCCAGTGAACTGCTCGTCGAACTCATTGACGGCGCCGAATTCCGCGGGGATGCACTCACCATCGAATCGATCGCGCGCGCGACGATGCAACACGTGCACACCGTCGGTGGCGGCGGTGGACGACTGGGCGGCGAACGCATCATGCGACGGCTGCTGCACCGCACCTCGTTGCGCTTGCTGGCCACCCGCGTGCCCTACACGCCCGAGCGCACGATCACGCTCGAACTCATGGCCCGCGCCGGCGACGCCACGGTCGAAGTGCTGGTGCAGGAGCTCATGAGTTCGCAGGAAAGTCAGGCGCGACGCGCCTACTTCGACAGCATCGTCGCGCTCGACCTCAACGCCACGCTGTTGTTCGAACTCGTGCGCGACAGCCGCTGGTTCGTGGTGCGCAACGCCGTCGCGCTGCTGGGCGAGATGGGTGTGGAACAGGCCGACGTGGCCATGCTGCCTCTGCTTACGCACGAGGACGATCGCATCCGCATCGCCGCCGCCCGCGCGCTCATGCGACTCGGTACGGCCAAGGCGATGCACGGATTGCACGGCGTCATCGAAGACCCGCATCCGGAAGTGCGCCGCATCGCCGCCGCCGCGTACGGCCTGCCAGGCATCGGCGGTGGCGGCGTGCGCCCTCCCGCCGCACGGCTCGCGGTGGCACTCGACAAGGAACGCGATGAAGACGTCGCGCTCGAGATGCTCGCATCACTCGGCAAGCTTGGCAGCGCCGACGCGATCCAGCGTTTACTGCGCATCGCGCAACCATCGGCTGCCGCCGAGCCGGGCGAGCGTCAGGTCAATCGCGACGCGTGGATTCGCATTGCGGCCCTTGAGGCCCTCGTTCGTGCGCGCGGTTACGCCGTGATGGGCGCCATCGATTCGCTCGCCGGTGACGCGGATCCTGAAGTGGCGGCGGCTGTCGTTCGGTTGCGGGCTACGATCGCTTAACTGCTTTAACTGCGCTTCGGTCGGCGCGGGCTTCGGGTCGGCCGAGGAGATCCCCGGCCGCCGAGCATTTCCTCTCGGCCGTCGCTGCGCGACGACCTTCGAGGAAACGAGTCGGCTGCCGGGGACTCTCGGCCTCCCCTCGCAGCAGGCACCGCCCCAAGCGCTGTTTGCGGTTGGCGATTACCGCCCCCAACGCAAACGACAGTCGCCCGGCGACCGTCTCCCGCGCCACCAGCGATCGCCTCGCGCGAGTCTCACCGCGCACCCTCCGCCTCACTCCATCTTTCCGGCGCCACACGCTTTGGTTCGCGCGACACCAGTCCGCGCCGCTGGCCCCGCAGCCGAGAGAGTCCGAAAGCCGACTCGTTTTTCGAGACTCGACGCTTCAGCGCCGGGTCGAGAAAAATGCTCGGCGACTCGGATCTCTACTCGGCTAAGGGGTCAGCATCGCGGACGGCCCCGCCCGCACCCCAGCGCCGTTACCGCGCAGTAAAGTCCGTCTCGGCCGTAACAGAACGACAAGCTTCAGCGATCAAATCCGCCGCACGATCCAGGTCGTCGAGCGACACGAGTTCGTTGGGCGAATGCATGTAGCGGTTGGGGATCGAGAGCAGTGCCGTGGCCACACCATCGCGCGTGAGGTGAATGCCGTCGGCATCCGTGCTGGTGAAGCGACCCGCCGCGTGCACCGAGTACGGGATCTCGAGCTTCTTGGCCGTATCGGCCAGTAGGCGGAATACCACCGGGTGCACGATGGAACCGCGGGTGAGCACCGGTCCACCGCCTACGTTGTGTTCACCGAGCTCCTTCTTCTCCACGCCCGGATGATCGGTCGCGAACGTCACGTCCACCGCGATCGCCATCTTGGCGTCGAGCTGCTGCGCGGCCACGCGCGCACCACCGCCGGCATAACCGATTTCTTCCTGTGCCGTCGCGGCTGCGATCACGCGGGCGGCGCCGGGCTTGGCGGCGTAGCGACGCAACGCTTCGAGCACCACGAACGCACCGATGCGGTCGTCGATGGCGCGCGATACGATGCGATTGTTCGGCATCTCCATCACGCGCGCGTCGATCACGCCGGCGTCGCCGATTTCGAGGTGCTCCATCGCTTCGGCCTTGTTCTTCACGCCGATATCGACCCACAGGTCGGTGATCTTCGACGCCTTCTCGCGCTCTTCCGGCTTCATCAGGTGAATCGGCTTCTTGCCGATCACGCCGAACACGTCGCCGTTGCGACCGAGGAAGCGCATGCGCTGACCCACGAGCACCTGCGGGTCCCAGCCCCCGATGGGCTCGAAGTAGATGTAGCCGTTCTCGTCGATGTAGGTCACGATCACACCGATCTCGTCGATATGACCGGCCAGCAGGATCGTGGGGCCACCGCTGCCCTCGACGGTCGCGAGGCTGTTGCCGACCACGTCGGCCTTCACGGAGGAGAACGTGGCGGCTTCGGCACGCCAGACGCGCGCCGGTGCACCTTCGAAGCCCGAGGGACCGGGCGTGTCGAGCAGGCGCTTCAGGAAGGCTACGGAGGATTCAGAAAGCATAGGCGAAATATAGGTGCTATTCTTTTCGCATGACTCTCCTCCTTCTCGCCATCGGACTCGGTGCCGGTGTGCTCTCCGGCATCTTCGGGATCGGCGGTGGCATCGTCATCGTACCGGCGCTGCTGTACCTCGCCAAGATGACGCCGCAGCAGGCCTCCGGTACGTCCCTCGGCGCCCTGCTGCTGCCCGTCGGCGCACTCGGCGCGTGGACGTACTACAAAGCCGGCCAGATGCAGTGGAAGGCGTCGATGCTGCTCGCGATCGGGCTCTTCTTCGGCGCATGGATCGGCGCACAAGTCGCGACGAGTCTGGACGCGACGATGCTGAAGCGTGGCTTCGCGGTGCTGCTGGTGGGGATGGCGGTGAAGTTGTGGGTGGGGTAGGTCCCACCTGAAACCTGACGGCTGCTAACTGCCAACTGCTTCGTTTCAAGGCATTTCAAGGGGTCAGAGTCGTTGAACGCCAGCGTTTCAAGGGGTCAGAGTCGTTGAACGCCAGCGTTCAACGACTCTGACCCCTTGAAACGGACCCTTGCTCCCTACCCCTTACCCCGTACTCCGTACTCTTAACGCACCCTCTCCGCGTGCCTCGCGTCAATCGCCGTGAACAGCAACGGGTTGAATATCCGCGCCATCGCCTCGATGCCGTCGACGATGCGCGGGCCGGGGCGGCTCACGAGTCCATTCGCGTCCAGCGCCCACACCTGACGGCCGGCCAGCCACGACCACTGCGGCAGCGCGAGGCATCGCTTCGCTTCGGCCACTGATGCGGCGAGTGAATAGCCGCACGGCGCGAACAGCACGAACTGCGGGTCGGCTTGCGACAGCTGCTCCATGGGCACCGTGGTGGAGTGCATGCCGGCCGTGCCGAGTACGTCGAAGCCGCCGGCGCGCTTGATCTGTTCGGGGCCCCAATGCCCGGCGATGTACACCGGGTCGGTCCACTCGATGAGCACCGCGCGCGGCCGCGGGGCTTTGGCGGCTTTGAGAATGTCGTGCACATGCTTCACGCGGTCGTGCAGTCCGGCCAGCAGCTCTTCCGCTTCGTCGCTCGCGTCCATCGCCTGCGCGACCGCTTGAATGTCGGCGTACACACCATCGAGTGTCGTACCGCCCAGTGTCACGATGCGCGGCACCGGCTGCAGCTTTGCGGCCAGCGCGCGCACGTCGGTCTCGCTGATCGCGCACACCTCGCACAACGCCTGCGTGAGCAGCACGTCGGGATGCAAGGCTCTGATGCGCGTTTCGTCCATCGAATACAGCGCGTGCCCGGCGCCATGCAGCTCACGCACCGCCGCATCGATTTCCGCTGGGTCGCTGGTATGCGGCAAGCTGCTCTTGGTCACCCGCGCCCGCGACATCACCACGTCGGGGTAATCGCACTCATGCGTCACGCCCACGAGATGATCCGTGGCACCAAGGAACGCCATGATTTCCGTGGCGGCGGGGAGGAGGGAGACTGTGCGCATTCGGGAAATCGCCTGTGGGTTTCGAGTAGTGAGTAAAAGTTTCGCGTTCTGCGTTAAGCGCTGTTCGTCGGCAACCCACAACTCCAAACTTCAACTCACAACCCCAAACTCACACGATCTACTTCGCCGCCTCGAACACCGCCTTCCCACCAACCCACGTGGACACCACCCTCGCCTTCATGACCATCTCAGCGGGCACTCGCATGATGTCCGTATCGAGAATCACGAAGTCGGCGAACTTGCCCGCCGTAATCGACCCCATCGACGTTTCCTGGAAGCCCGCGTACGCCGGCCAGATCGTCATGCTGCGCAGCGCGTCTTCGCGCGACATCTTCTGCTCCGGGAACCAGCCGCCAGCCGGCCAGTCGCGGGCGTCCTGACGCGCGATCGCCGCGTGGAACGAGATCAGCGGATTCACCTGCTCCACCGGGAAGTCGCTGCCGTTCGGAATCACCACGCCGGTCTGCAACAGCGACTGCCACGCGTACGCACCATACAACCGCGTAGGGCCCAGTCGCTTGCCGATCCAGTACATGTCACTGGTTTGATGGCTTGCTTGCATGCTGGGAATTACTCCCAGCTGGGCGAAACGCGGGATGTCGTCGTAGTGCAGGATCTGCGCGTGCTCCACGCGAAAGCGATGATCCGCCGTCGGCACCGTCTTCAGCGCCTGCTCGTACGCATCGAGCACCACGCGATTGCCGCGGTCGCCGATCGCGTGCGAGTTGATCTGGAAACCCGCCTTGAGCCCACGCTCGGCCACCTCGCGGATGTGCTCCTGGGTGCTCTTGAGCAGCCCCGAGTTGTTCGGATCGTCGCTGTACGGCTCCAGCAGGGCGGCACCGCGCGAGCCCATGGCACCGTCGGCGTACAGCTTCACGGCACGCACCCACAGCTGCCCGTCGTACATTGCCGACTGCGGACCCTTCGCGAAGTAGTGATCGAGCGCCGCCTTGTCGTCGCCGATCATCACATACAATCGGAGATTCAACTCCTTCGCCTTGGCCAGTGCTTCGTACGTGTCGATCGCTTCGCGCGTGGCGCCGGCGTCGTGCATGCCGGTGAGACCCCAGCTGTGCATGACCGCAATGGCTTCTTTGAGCGCGCTCTTGTACTCGGCTGCGGTGGGAGCGGGAACCTGCCTCTCGAGCACGTCGCTGGCGTTGTCCACGAACACACCCGTGGGATTGCCCTTCGCATCCTTGATGATCTGCCCGCCCACCGGCGCCTTTGAGGCCGCCGTCATGCCCGCCGCTTTCATCGCGGCCATGTTGGCGTAGGTGGCGTGTCCGTCCACGCGCTCCAGCAACACCGGATGATCGGGCAGCGCGGCCGTGAGCGCGTCGTGCGTGGGGAAGTCCGTGACGCCCCAGTCGTTCTGATCCCAGCCACGGCCCGTGATCCACGTGCCCTTGGGTACCGACTTCGACTTCGCCACGACCCGCGCGATCACCTCGGCCAGGCTGTTGGTGCCTGTGAGATCCACCGAGCGCAGCGTCTGCGCCAGCCCACTGAAGTGCGCATGGGCGTCGACCATGCCCGGGATCACCGTACGTCCACCGGCGTCCACCACGCGCGTGTTCGGCCCTCGGAGCACCGCCGCCTCGCGCTGCGAGCCCACGAAGGCCACGCGCCCGTCGCGCACCGCGAACGCTTCCACCAGGGGACGCGCGTCATCGGCCGTGTATACGCGAGCGTTGGTGACGATGAGGTCAGCGGGCGCCTTGGGGGCAACGGTTTGAGCCGAGAGACCGAACGGCGCCGCGAGGACAGCCGCGCCGAGGAGAGTACGGAAGGCGATCATGAAGCCAGGGTAGGAGGGTCCGAAAAGAGTAACGCGGGGCAACCGTGATGGTCACCCCGCGCTACACGTACTTCGTACGCCCTACTCCCTACTCCCTACTCCCTACTCCCTACTTCGCAGTTACTTGGCCGGCGGCAGGATCACCGCGTCGATCACGTGGATCACGCCGTTCTTGGCGATGATGTCCGTCTTCACGATGTGCGCCTGGTTGATCATCGGCACGCCACCCATCACGGTGATCTTCGCTTCCTGGCCTTCCACCGTCTTGGCACCCTTGCCCGCGAGCTTGAGCGCGTCGGCGGCCATCACCTTACCGGCGACGACATGGTACAGCAGCACGTTCTTGAGCGCGGCCTTGTCCTTGCCGAGCGCGGCGAGCGTCGCGGCCGGGACCTTCGCGAAGGCCTCGTCGGTCGGGGCGAACACCGTGAACGGGCCCGGGCCCTTGAGCGTCTCGATCAGGCCAGCGTCCGTGAGGAGCTTGGCCAGGGTCTTGAACGATCCGGCGGCGACCGCCGTCTCGACGATGTCCTTATCCTGCGCCTGCGCGATCGACGGGGCAGCGACGGCGAGCATCGCACCAGCAACGAGCATGGACAGCTTACGCATCAGAAAAGCTCCGAGATGTCTATGTGGTTATAGGACCAACCGGTCCTAACATGAGCTTGAACACGGGTGCCGCGAGGGCGGTTCCGGAGTCTTGAGACTGTGACAGTCCGACTCCGTGGGTCCGAATTGGGAGTCGCGCTTACGTAGTACACCATTGGGTCGGAAACAGCCGACTCCCTGCTCACCAGGGTGTTGCCGTTCCGTAGCCCCCGCGCCACACTGTGTGCGCAAATCCGTCTCCAGCTATATGCGCGGAGCCTCATAAATCGGATGCCCATATAGTAGCATTAGAGGTCCTTCATCTAGGCACGCTTATTGAAGAGATCGGTGGCGTTCAGCTGTCCCGCCATGCCCTCTTCGGAGTCCTACGTGCTTCGTAACACCCTGCTTGCCGTCGTCGCCCTCGCCTTCAGCGCCAACACCGCGTCGGCCCAGTACAGCCTCCTCACGTCGCGCGCGCAGGTTGGCGGCACGGGGCTCATCAACTGGTCGGACCTTGGCGCCACCTCCACCACCGTGTCGAATCCGGTGAACATCGGCGTCACCAACACCGCGCTGACCGCCACCGTGAGTCAGCTGCAGCCGGCCGGTTTCTCCCGCAACACGCAGGGCGGCGGATGGGGCGGCAACTTCGCCAACGGTGACCAGCTCCTCTGGACGAACGGCAACAACGGCCCGATGACGATCATGTTCAGCAACAACATTTCGTCGGCCGGCGCCAACTTCCAGGCGGACTTCTACGGCGCCTTCGTGGGTCGTATCAGCGCGCTCGACTTCACGGGCAACGTGCTCGCGTTTTTCGATTTCAACGGCAACTCCACCAGCGCCGGTGACGGATCGGCCGTGTTCGCCGGCATCACCAGCACCAACGGTGACATCCGCGGCGTGCGCTTCGAAGGCGTGTCGGCCGCTGATCAGCCGATGGATTTCGCGGTAAACAGCGTGTCGGTAAACGGCGCGACGACCACCGTGCCGGAGCCGGGCACGTACGCCCTGATGGCGAGTGGGTTGGTGGCGCTGGCCGTGGTGCGTCGCCGGAAGGCTCGCGCGTAACTG
>CAWJMR010000033.1:0-109606 GCA_963843965.1 uncultured Gemmatimonadaceae bacterium | reverse complement strand
GTCCGACGCGGCAGACGACAAGCCGCCCGGCAAGCTGTCGTACATCAGGGCCGCCTCGGCCAGTTGCGCGCCATCATAGATTTCCAGGTCCAGCTGGCGCGCCCCCTCGCCGCCCACGCCCGCCATCAGGTCAGCCCATGCGGAAGGGCGCAAACACCCAGGCGCGCAAGGCGGCGCGCCGCTGCGCCACGTTGGCATGCGGCAAGCCATTGTCATACACGGGCAGCACCACCAGGAAGCCATGCGCCTGAGCGCCGTCGCCATCTTGCACCAGGTGGATCTTGCCCGTCATGGCGGCTTGACCCGTGTCGCGCGCCTGCTCAAGCGCGGCGCGGCGCACGGGTTCATACCAGAGGTCATAGCCGAAGGCCAGCAGGTTGCTCTCGCTTAAAGGTTCCAGAAAGGTGATGGGCGCATGCCAGGCGCGCTGGCCATGCGGACGCACGGCATAGCCGGGATAGCCTTCCGCGCGCACGCTGGCCTCGTGCCGCGCCAGGGCGGTGCCGGGCAACAGCGGCACGTAGCCGATGCCGTGGATGCCGGGAAAGTGGCGGTCCACCTGCTGCACCGCCAGATAGGCATGGAATTCGCGGCGCGTGACTTCCTGCGAACTGGCATACAGTCCCTGCACCCCGTGCAGCACCTGGATGTAGGTCTGCATGCGGCCGACGATGTTGCCCACCAGTTCGCGCACGCGGAAATCGAAATCGGCCTGCACCTGCTGTTCGCTGGCGTCATGGGCATTGCGCCAGGCGCCATACGTCAGTCCCAGGCACAGCGCCAGCACCAGCGCGGCCAACGCGCGCGGTCCCACCCAGTGCGACACTGGCCGGGCAAACCACGACGAAGACGCGCGTGTAGACATGACAGGCTGACAAGCAGAACGGACATCAAACCATTTCACGGCCAGCAACATGGCTGGCAGCGGGCTGCACGACTACCATCGGTAGTCGATGAGAATGATAGTACGTTACAGCGGGCGCCCTTGCAATGCTGAATATTGTATTAAAAAGACCACATATTTCATCAATGCAATGATGTGTACTCCAGGAAAATTCGATGCCATGAAAACCATCGCACTAGCCACTGGTATGATCGCCCCGCAATCCATCACCAAGGAGCCGCGTTTGCAGCAAGATAGCTGGCAGGGAACACTATGGCTGGCGCCGGACTTTGCCATCTTGCATGGCGCAGCGGGCGCCACGGACTAGCCACGCCCATTATGCGCACCAGCTGATGCTGAGCACGGGTGCGCCCTTCACGGCCGAGCTCGACGGCAACTCCACACGGCGCAGCACTTGCTGGTCGACAGCCTGCGCCCGCACGCCATCCTGAGTGCGCCAGCCCCCATGCTGACCATCTATGCGGAACCGCAGCGCCTGAGCGGCGCGGCCCTGCTGGCGGCCGTCGGCAGCGCAGGCGTACCCAGCCTCGACAGTCTGGCCGCCGCGCTGCAGGCGCAGCCGCGCGAGCACTTGCCCGATCCCCGCCTGCGGCGGGCGCTGGACAAGGTCGATGCGCTGTTGTCCGGCAAGGTCAGCGCGACGGTCGTGGCCGAGGCGGCGCATTTGTCGCTGAGCCAGCTGGAACGCCTGTTCAGCGCCCAGCTGGGCTTGCCCGTGCGGCAACTGGTGCTGTGGCGCCGCTTGCGCCTGGCCATCCGTTTCATCTTGCTCGGCAGCACCCTGACGCATGCGGCCCACGGCGCCGGCTTTGCCGATGCCGCGCATTTTTCGCGCACCATGCGCAGCCTGTTCGGCGTGCGCGCCGACCGCAGCTTGCGCCAGCTCGACGTCAAGCTGCTCGATTGACTGGCCGACTGAGAGCCTGGCGCAAGCCGGCCGGCAGCTCGGGCGCGCGCACGCCCTCTTCCGCGCGGAACGGTTCGATCAACTGCGCTCCATAAGCGACGGGATAATCGGGACGGCTGCCGATGCCCAGGTCCTCACCCCGCATGCGGTAGCCGGGCGCGTCGAAAGCCGTGCCCAGCAGGCGGTCCCAGCAGGTAAAGAACAGGCCGAAATTCACGTCGCCGGCCGTGCCGTACTTCATGTGGTGAAAACGGTGCAAGGGCGCCCAGGCGAACACGTGGCGCAGCGGCCCCATGCGCATGTCGACATTCGCGTGCTGCAGCAACAGCTGGATCGCCACGGCAAACGCCAGCACGGCCATGACCTTCTCCGGTATGCCCAGCAGCAGCAAGGGCAGCATGCCGCCCGCCGCTTCGAGCAGCAGATGCAGCGGATGTTTCATCCAGCCATTGAAACCGTACATGCGCTGCACGCTGTGGTGCACGGCATGCAGTTTCCACAGAAAATAATAGCGGTGGCTCAGGTAATGCACGAGCGTGATGCCGCAGTCGGCAATCAGGATGCGTCGACCGCGAAGAAGGTGCTGCCGTCGCCGAAGGCGACACCGTCGACCTCACGCACGAAGAAGGCGGGTTCGAAGACCGCATCGCCGACTGCGACGAAGACGACGGCGGCGCCGAAGGCGGGCGCCGGTGCGCAAGGTGGGAAGGGCGCGGATGTGGCAAACATCAACATTCGCGGGATCGACTTTCCGTATCCCGGGTACCTGCAGAACATCGTGAGGCAACTCACGCTGAACTGGACGCCCCGCCGCGTGTCCGCCGCGCTCGTGTCGGAGGTGAAATTCACCATCCGTCGTGATGGGTCGGTGATGGCGATCGAAGTGGTGAAGGGCTCCGGCGATCGCATTTACGACCTCGATGCGATGGGCGCGATCGAAGCGGTTGGCTCCTCGCGCAGTTTCGGTCCGCTTCCTCAGGGATGGACGGACGATGTGCTGATCGTGTACTTCACGTTTGACTATGCCTTGCGACCCAACTGACCGCATGCTCCAGATGACGTCCGTTCCCCAGTCGCCCCGTGCGGCGCTGCTGGTCGCCGGTGCACTGCTGGCCGTGAGCGCGGCCCTGCCGTTGCGCGCCGAAGCGCAGGCGCAGCCGCCGGGCGTGAGCCTTAGCACACGCTATGTGGCGGGACAGAAGACCTCGCTGATGGTGCTGCCCGTGAAGGGCACGAACGGGGATTCGGTGGCGACGATCCTGTCACGGGATTTCGACTACAGCGATCGCTTCACCGTCGTGTCCACGTCGAGTGCGCCCGTGGTGAATGGTCCGCCCAATTACGCGCTGTTCGCCAAGCTCGGCGTGGATGGCATTGTGCAGCCCACGCTGCTGCCCTCGGGATGGGTGCGGGTGGCGCTGCATGACGTGTCGAAGAAGGCCGTGCTGAACAGCAAGGATTTTCCCCTGCCGTCTCCGGCGCTCTCGCCGGCGTGGCGTTCGGCGATGCACGGCGTGTCCGATGCAATCGAAGAGTGGATCACGGGACAGCGCGGCATCGCCCAGACACGCATTGCGTTCACGCGCGGCGGCCGGGTGTGGATAGTTGACAGTGATCGCGCAAATGTGACCCCGGCGACGCCGAGCGGCATGTCGCCGCAGTGGCTGCCCGGGGGACGTGGGTTGGTGTACAGCGTGCTGGACGGCGTCCGCAATCCCATCATGATGACGGATCTGAGCACGGGATCGCAGCGCACGTTGGCGTCGTCGACTGGGATCGAGCACAGTTCGCCGTCGGTGTCGCCCGACGGTCGCACGGTGGTGTACGCTCGCGGCTCGGACACGGGTACCGATCTCTACGCCATGCCGATCGAGGGCGGCGCGCCACGGCGGATCACCGTGGGACGCGGGCGGGCCAGTACACAGCCGACGTTCAGTCCCGACGGTCAGCGAATCGCCTTCATGTCGGACCGCTCGGGGCACCCCGAAGTGTATATTAGCGATCTGGATGGAACGAACGTGGAGCTGCTCACGGCGGCGGCGTTCGGCGATCGCGACTATCGTGCGGGACCGGACTGGTCTCCTGATGGGCGCCTCGTCGCGTTTCAATCGCGAAACGGCGGCACCTTCCAGATCATGACGATCAACTTGCGTGATCAGACCGTGAAGATTGTGACGAACGATGGCCGGAACGACGACCCGTCATGGGCTCCGGATTCCCGGCACATCGTCTTTTCGTCGACACGGAGCGGAACGCGCCAGTTGTGGATCGTGGATATCGAAACCGGACGATCTCGTCAGCTCACCTTCGGGTCTGAGGCGCGATTGTCGGCGTGGTCTCCGCGCTTGTTGCCGCAGTAGTCACCACCCTTTTCACTTTACCCCTCGGAGTTTTCCGACATGATGCGTTTGTCTCGTCTGACCCTGGTGTTGGCCTCCACCACGCTGGTGCTGGGTGCCTGCCGCAAGAAGCCGGTGGTCGCCCCGCAGACCGAGACGGCCCCCGTTGCGCAGCCGCAGCCGACTCGGCCGACGAATACCACTCCCGCCGCACGCGACACGATGGAAGAGTATCGTACCAAGCTGGCGGCCACGCGGGCGCGTCTGCTCGAGACGATCTACTTCGAGTATGACGCCGACGAGCTGCGCGACGACGCGAAGGCGAATCTGGACGCCAAGATCTCGGTGCTGAACGCGAACCCGGCCGTGAAGATCCGCATCGCGGGTCACTGCGACGAGCGTGGCAGCGACGAGTACAACATCGCCCTCGGCCGTCGTCGTGCCGAAGCGGCGAAGCGCTATCTGACCGACCGCGGCGTCGATGCGTCACGCATTGAAACGGCGTCGTTCGGTCGCGAGCGTCCCGCGGTGCAGGGCACGACGGAAGAAGCCTGGTCGCGCAACCGTCGCGACGAGTTCGAGATCATCGCCGGCGGCGATCAGCTGCGCGCCCAGTGATGGCCGCCGCCGCACTCGGACTTCGGCACACGCTGCGCTCCCGGGTGTGGCGGCTCGTTCCTCTCGTGGCGCTCGTCGCCACGGGAGGATGCTTCGCCACGCGCGGGGATGTGCGGATCGTGCAGAGCGACATTTCGTCGCTGCGCGCGGAGATCCTCAAGAATCAGCTGGAGCAGCGCGACGCCCTGACGCAGACGATGAAGATGCTGCAGGTCGCCAGCGACTCGTTGTCCAAGGTCAGCGCGCGCACCGTGAGCATTCAAGGTGACGTCCGCGGTGAAATGCGCGCCATTCGTGAACAGATGCTGCAGGTGCAGACGTTGCTCGGGCAAAGCCAGGCCACGATCGCCCGGCTGCGTTCGGAGATCGAATCGCGCAGCGCGGCGCCGGTGACACCGCCTCCAACGGGTACCGTACCGCCGGTCACGCCTCCGACGAGTGGACGTACGACGCCGCCCGCGGTGGTGGACAGCACTGCCGCCCGCGCGCCCGGCCCGAATCAGCTCTACACCGACGGGCGCGATCAGCTCACGCGCGGCAGCAGTGCGACCGCGCGCATTTATTTTCAGGAGTTGCTCACGAACTATCCTACGTCCGACTACGCGCCCGACGCGCAGTTCTGGATCGCGGAATCGTTCGCGAAGGAAAAGAATGTGCCGGCCGCTGATGCGGCGTATGCCGCCGTGGTGAGTGCCCATCCCACATCGGCAAAGGCACCGACCGCGCTGTATAAGCGAGCGCAGCTGGTGCTGCAGCAGGGAAATACCCCGCAGGCCAAGCAGCTGCTCGAGCAGGTGATCGCGCGCTATCCGCGCAGCGATGAGGCCGAGCTCGCGGCCGAACAACTCAAGACGCTGCGCTGACCGCGCGACCAGGACGACTTCGCTGATGTCCAGCAGTAACAGTGTGGAAATGCCGTTTCTCGATCACCTCGAGGAACTGCGCTGGCGGCTTTTCAAATGTGCCGTGGCCATCGCTATTGGCGTCGGCGTCGCCTTCGCGCTGTTGTATACCAAGCAGGTCGACATCATCGCCTTCCTGTCGCAGCCGATTCAGCCGTACCTGAAGCAGCCGCTCATGGTTACGCACGTGAGCGACCTGTTCGACATCGTGATGGACGCCTCGATCACGCTGGGGCTGATTGCCGCCTCGCCGGTGCTGGCGTGGCAGCTCTGGGGCTTTCTCTCCCCGGCGCTGTACGGCCACGAAAAGAAAGCGGTGATCCCGGCGCTGATCGGCGCCGCGGTGCTCTTCCTGGCCGGTATGGCCCTGTCGTTCTTCTACGTGCTGCCCGTGACGCTCAGCTTTTTCATGAGCTTCCAGAGCGGCTCGGTGCAGATCATGCAGACGGTCGATCAGTACGTCAGCTTCGTGATCTCGATGTGCCTGGCCTTCGGCGCCATCTTCGAGCTGCCGATCGTGATCGCACTGCTGTCGGCCATGGGCATCGTGCAGCCGCAATACCTCTCCAAGTTTCGGCGTCACGCGTTTCTGGGTTGCATCGTCGCCGCCGCGCTGATCACGCCGGGTAGTGATCCGACGTCGTTGATCGCGCTCACGATTCCGCTGTACATGCTGTACGAAGTGTCGATCACGGTCTCGAAGTTCATCAGTCGTCGTCGCGAGCGGCGGATCGCTGCCGGGGACGAGTGAGTCGACTGGTGCCCGTTCACGCGGAGCCCCCTCACGCCCGGTGGCGTTCGGTCGCGCTGGCGATGCTGAGCCTCGTGTTCGGCATCGCAATGCTGGCCGTACCGGTGGCCGCCCAGCGGCCGATTCCGGCGCGGCCGACACCCGCTGGTAAGGGCGCGCCCGGGAAGGCGTCGGGCACTGACAGTCTGGCGCAGTTGAGCAAGGATCGCGAGGTGTTCAACTGGACACCGCCCGACTCGCTCATGCGCGCGCTCCTCGATCGTGAGGGCTATCGCAAGGTCCAGTATCAGGGCGACACCGTGTTCTTCAACGCGCTGTCGCGGGCACTGGTGCTCAAGGGCAAGCCGTCGGCCGTGCAGCGCGACGAGACGATGATCATCGGCGACTCGATCGTCTACAACGACTCCACGAAGCGTGTGGTCGCCATCGGCGATACGGTACTGTTGCGGGACCCGCAGCAGCAGGACGCCGACGATTTCATCGCCAAGGGCCGTATCGAGTACGACCTGAATTCGAAACAGGGTGTCACGGGCGCTTTCTCGACGTCGGTGACGTCAGGACAGCGACTGTTCCTGAGCGCCGAGCGCGGCACGATCATTTCCGATTCGCTCGTGAGCGGTCGACATATCGTGTTCGCCAAGAACGGGTCGTTCACATACTGCGATCACGCCGAGCCGCATTTCCACTTCACCACCAAGGACATGAAGTTCGTGTCCGAGAACGTGATGGTGGCGAGACCGGGCGTGCTGTACATCGGCGAGGTGCCGGTGTTCTGGATTCCGTTCTTCTTCCAGGACGTGCGGAGCGGGCGGCGCAGCGGCATGCTCACGCCGAACTTCGGCATCGCCGAACTGTTCCGGAACAGCCCGTCGTATCGCCGCAGCATCTCGAACATCGGCTACTTCCTCGCGATCAGCGATTACATGAACGCCGAGGCGTCGTTCGACTGGCGTTCCGGTGCGCGTAGCACCGAGCAGGATCCGGGCTTTCTGCGGGGCAATGCCGAACTGCGCTACAAGTGGCTCGACCGGTTCATCAGTGGCGAGACCGCCGTGTCGTATCTGGCGCAGCGCAACGGCACGACCAACACATCGGTCACGTGGAATCACAATCAGGACTTCTCGCGCCAGACGCGTCTCACGGCCCGTTTGAACTGGGTGCAGAACACGCAGATCCAGCGGCAGACGACCATCAACCCGACCGCCGCCAACGCGACGATCCGGTCGCAGCTGAACTACCAGACCAAGGTCGGTCCGGCGCAGATCAACGTCGGCGGTAGCCGCGTGCAGTATCCCGGGCGGACGCAAGTCGACATGGATTTTCCGTCGCTCAACGTCACGGCCGGCACGCTCGCCGGTGGCCCATTTGCCTGGACGCCATCGATGCGCCTGGCGATTACGGGACAGAGCAAGATCGACCAGGGACTGCAGTTCCCGTACGTGTACAACATCCGTCCGGGCGGCGGCATCGACAGTTCGCGGTTCAATGCGAGCCGCCGGAACATGCAGTTCGGCTTCGATACGCCCATCAAGATCGGCGATTGGCAGTGGAACAACTCGTTCACGCTCTCCGATCAGTATCGCAACTTTCCCGAGCAGCGTGAGATCATCGGGGTGCGCGATACGTCGATCCGCTCCACACGAATCTTCGCCAAGACGTACGAGTCGAATTTCGACTGGACCACATCGTTCGGCCTGCCGCGCTTCTTCCAGGGCACCTGGAACCTGTCGCCGTCGATCTCGGTGAACAACGTCGACGGCGCGTCGGGGCTGTTCGTCCGGACCGAACGCAGCGGTGGCAAGTGGGTCCAGCAGTCGAAGCGTCTGAGCTACGCGCTGTCGGCGTCGCCGACGCTGTATGCCATGCTGCCCGGCATTGGTTCGGTCGCCAAGATCCGCCACTCGATTACGCCCAGTCTCAGCTACAGCTACTCGCCGAACGCGAACGTCAGCGATGAGTACCTGCAGGCACTCGGACGCACGCGCGTCGGCTATCTGTCGTCACTCGCGCAGAACCGTGTCTCGCTCAACCTCTCGACGAACCTGGAAGCGAAGCTCAAGTCGGACTCCGACTCGACGCCGGAGTCGGGCAAGAAGATCAAGCTGCTGGCGCTGAACTTCTCGTCGCTGTCGTACGACTTCATCCGTGCGGACTCTACCGGCAACGGCTTCACTGACAAAATGTTTACGATCTCGGGCCGCACCGATCTGCTGCCCGGCCTCGACTTCCGCACATCGTACGATCTATTCCAGGGCGACCCCGCCTCGGACACCGCCACATTCAGTCCCTATCGCACGGACTTTGGCGTCACCTTCTCGCTCAACGGCAAGTCGGGATTGGTCGCGCTGTTCGGCCGTCTGCTCGGCATGTCGACGGCGCTCGAGGCCATCGACAGCACGAACGCGCCGCGCAATGCGGCCGACCAGAACGTGGCGCAGCAGAGCCGCCAGATGAACGCAGCGGGTGGCGGGAACATGCGCGGCATGCAGGCGTCGCTGCCGACGGGTGGCGGATGGAACCTGAATCTGCAGTACAATGCGGCGCGTCAGCGCCGTCCGCGTGGTGGTACGCAGATCGTGAATGATCCGTCCACCTTCTGCGAGCCGCAGCGCGCGCTCGGCCTCTTCGTGTACGACCAATGTCTGGTCAACGCGCAGAGCGCACAGGCCACCGGTCTCACGTCGGGGCAGAGTGCCATCGGTGCGCCCGTCTTCATCCAGCCGGCGACCCAGAACGTTTCTGCCACCATGTCGTTCAACATCACGCAGAACTGGTCGGCGCAGTGGAGCACGCAGTACGACGTCGAGCGCGCCCGCTTCGCGAGCCAGCAGGTGGGCCTGCAGCGCCAGTTGCATGACTGGAACGCCGTGTTTGCCTTCTCGCAAACGCCGAGTGGCAGTTTCTCCTTCAACTTCTTCATCGCGTTGAAGGCCCAGCCGGAACTCAAGTTCAACTACGACCGTCAGACGTACCGGTCGACGAGTGGATACTGAACCGTCGGCGCTGCCGGCGCGGAGACAGGACACGATGCTGCTGCTCGACGGACGTTCGTTGCAAATCGCCGATGTGTTGGCGGTGGCGGATGGCGCGCTGGCGGTCGGATTGGCCCCCGAGGCGCGGGCGCGCATGCAAGTCACGCGCGATGTCGTTGACCGCGCCGTGGCGCGCGCCGAGCCCGTGTACGGCATCAACACCGGATTCGGAAAGCTGTCCGAGGTCACGATCGCCGGCGATCAGCTCGCGGCGCTGCAGCGCAACCTGGTGCGCAGTCACGCCGCCGGTGTGGGTGATCCGCTACCGCAACGTGAAGTGCGTGCGATGATGTTGCTGCGCGCGAACGTGCTCGCGACGGCGTACGCGGGTGCGCGCCCGGTGGTCGTGGAATCATTGCTCGCCATGCTGAATGCCGGCGTGTGGCCCGTCGTGCCGGAGCAGGGCAGCGTCGGCGCCAGCGGCGATCTCGCCCCACTCGCGCATCTGGCGCTCACGCTCATCGGCGAAGGCACCGCGCGCTATCAGCAGCATGAAGGCCCGTCGCAGGAACTGCTTGCCTTGGCGGGGCTCTCGGCCGTGACGCTCGAAGCGAAAGAGGGCCTCGCGCTGATCAACGGCACGCAGGCCCACACGGCGGTCGCGTCGCTGGCCTGCGCCGAACTGACCCGACTGTGGCACGCGGCGCATGTCGCGACGGCAATGAGCCTCGAAGCGCTGCTGGGCACGCCCGATGCGTTCGATGCGCGCATTCAGGAGGCGCGCGGACAGTCGGGGCAGATGGAATCGGCGGCGATGCTGCGCATGCTGCTCGAGGGCAGCGAGATCCGCGAGTCGCACCGCTATGGTGATCCGCGCGTGCAGGATGCCTACGCGCTGCGTTGCGTGCCGCAGGTGCACGGCCCGGCGCTCGACGCGCTGCGCTTTGCGCGTGGCGTGATTTCGCGCGAACTCAACGCCGCCACCGACAATCCGCTGGTACTTGCCACCGGCGAATTGTTGAGCGGCGGCAACTTCCACGGACAGGCCGTCGCGATGGCGAGCGATCTGCTGGCGATCATCTGCGCGAATCTCGCGGTGATCAGTGAGCGCCGCATCGATCGGTTGGTGCATCCGGATTTCAATCAGGGGCTGCCGCCGTTCCTGGCCGGCTCTCCCGGTCTGGAGTCGGGGCAGATGATGGCGCAGGTGACCGCCGCCGCGTTGGCCAGCGAGTGCAAAGGATTGGCACATCCGGCCAGCGTGGACTCGATCCCGACCGACGGCAACAAGGAAGACGTGGTGCCGATGGCGATGGGCGCGGCCACGAAGCTGCGGCGCTCCGTGCGAAACCTCCGACACGTGCTCGCAATCGAACTGATTGCCGCCGCCGAGGCGCTGGAGTATCGTCGTCCGCTGCGCAGCAGCGTGGCCGTCGAGCGCGCGCACGCGATCATCCGACAGCACGTGGCGCGCGCCACCGGCGACCGACCGCCGGCGCCTGATATCACACGCCTTGGCGATGCCGTAGCCGCCGGCGCGCTCGATGCCATTACCGAGGGGTTCGTCGTATGACCGGAACTGCGATCCCGTCGCCAACGGCGACGCCCGCGAGTGGTCCGCGCGAAGTCCGTGCCGCCCGCGGCAGCACGATGCAATGCCGCGGATGGGAGCAGGAAGCGGCGCTTCGCATGCTGATGAACAATCTCGATCCCGACGTCGCCGAGCGGCCGGACGACCTCGTCGTGTACGGCGGCACCGGGCGCGCCGCGCGCTCCTGGGAGGCGTTCGACGCGATCGTGCGCACGCTCAAAACGTTGGCGAACGACGAGACGCTGCTGGTGCAGAGCGGCAAGCCGGTTGCCGTGTTCCGCACGCACGAAGATGCGCCGCGTGTGCTGATCGCGAACGGGAATCTCGTCGGCCGTTGGGCCAACTGGGATGAGTTCCGTCGGCTGGAGCGTGCTGGTCTCACGATGTACGGCCAGATGACGGCTGGCTCGTGGATATACATCGGTTCACAAGGAATTGTTCAGGGGACCTACGAGACGTTCGGCGCGGTGGCTACGCGGCACTTCGGTGGCACCCTCGAAGGGCGCCTGGTGGTCACGGCGGGCCTCGGCGGAATGGGCGGTGCGCAGCCGCTGGCAGCCGCGATGCACGGAGCGGCCATTCTTGGCATCGACGTCGATGCGTCACGCATCGAGAAGCGCATCGAGACGCGCTACTGCGATCGCATGACGCACTCGCTCGACGAGGCGCTTGCGTGGCTTCGCGACGCGCAGACCGAACGGCGTGGGCTCTCCGTTGGATTGGTCGGCAATGCCGCCGACGTGTTGCCGGAATTGGTGCGACGTGGCATCACCCCCGACGTGGTCACCGATCAGACCAGTGCACACGATATGTTGGTGGGCTACGTCCCTGTGGGCTTGTCGCTGGCCGACGCTGCGGCGTTGCGTGCAGCTGATCCGGCCGCGTACATCGCGCGCTCCACGGCGTCGGTCGTGGAACACGTGCGGGCCATGCGCACCATGCAGGACCGTGGTGCGATCGCCTTCGACTATGGCAACAACATTCGCACCGTCGCCTTCGACGCCGGCATCGACGATGCGTTCCGCATTCCCGGCTTCGTGCCGGAATACGTGCGTCCGCTGTTTTGCGAGGGGAAAGGACCGTTCCGTTGGGTGGCGCTCTCCGGCGATCCCGCCGACATCGCGCGAACCGACGAATTGGTGCTCGAGCTCTTTCCGCACGATGCGCAGCTGCGTCGCTGGATCGAACTCGCCCGTGAGCGTATCGCGTTTCAAGGCTTGCCGGCCCGGATCTGCTGGCTCGGGCAGGGCGACCGTGCACGGCTCGCGCTCGCCCTGAACGATCTCGTGGCGCGGGGCGAAGTATCGGCGCCGATCGTCATCGGCCGCGATCATCTCGACACCGGCAGTGTCGCCTCGCCGTTTCGCGAAACCGAAGCGATGCGGGACGGGAGTGACGCCATCGCCGACTGGGCCATTCTCAACGCGATGCTCAACGTCGCCAGCGGCGCCTCGTGGGTCTCGTTCCATCACGGCGGTGGTGTCGGCATCGGGAACTCGTTGCACGCCGGACAGGTCATCGTGGCCGACGGCAGTGAGCGCATGCGTCGTCGGCTCGAGCGCGTGCTCACCAATGATCCCGGCATCGGCGTGGCGCGCCATGCCGATGCCGGCTACGACATCGCGATCGCAACGGCGGCCCGTGAAGGGATTCGTCTCCCCATGCAGGAAGGCTGATGTTGTCGAGTCGATATCGTCCGTGGCACGTGCCGATCTTCCTCGGGAAGTACGCGTGGCTGCGCGCACGAAATCGACCGGTGCTGCTGAACTTCGAAGTCACGATGCGCTGCAATGCGAAGTGCGGCTTCTGTGACTACTGGAAAACGCCCGCCGAGGCGAAGCACAGCGAAATGAGCGACTTCGCCGAGATCGCACGCCGTTTCTCGCCGATGCTCGTCACGTTTACCGGCGGCGAGCCGACGCTGCGCAAGGACCTCGAAGAGATTGTCGCTTCCGTTCGGAAGGCCGTACGCTACACGTACGTGCAGATGATCACGCACGGGGCCATGCTGTCGCTCGACCGCGCGAAATCGCTGTGGGATGCCGGGGTCGATCAATTCAACATTTCGCTCGACTACCTCGATGAGCGCCACGACGTCGCACGCGGCATTCCAGGACTGTCGGCAAAGATTCTCGATCTGGTGCCGCGCATGAAGGACGCGGGGATCGGCAGCGTGCGCTTCAACACGGTGATCAAGAACGACAATCTCGACCAGATCATGCCGATCGTCGAGCGCGCAGCGGCCCTTGGCGGCGGTGTGAATTTCTCGCTCTACACCGATTTCAAGAACGGCAACGGCGACTATCTGCTCGGCGATACGCAGCAGCGTGAGCTCGAGACGGTCGTGCAGCAGTTGCTCGCGTACAAGCGGCGCAAGCGCGGCGTCATCACCAACTCGGATTACTATCTCGAGCAGATTCCGCGGTATGTGCGCGGTGAGATGACGGAGCCGTGCCGCAGCGGTTCGACGACGATTCACATCGACCCGCAGGGCCTCGTGCGCCGCTGTCCCGACTTCAAGCCGGACGGACGCTGGCAGGACTACAAGGGCTACGAGCCGATCAACTGCAATGCATGCTTCTACGCGTGCCGTGGCGAAGCGCAGGCACCGCTGCGCCTGATGTCGCGCGTGCGGGATGTCATGGCATGAGCGCGTCACCGACGTTGTTTGACGAGACGGTCACTCTGTTCGTGAATGCGGTGCAGACCGTCACCTGCGCCGGTCCGGCGCGCGCACGACGCGGTGCCGAGATGCAGGATGCGGCGGTGCAATCGGGCGTCGGTGTGGCGGTGCAGGGAGAACGTATCGTCGCGGTGGACACCGATGCCGTGTTGCGCCGTCGATACCGCGGTGCCGTGGAGATCGACTGCGACCGTGGCGTGCTCGCCCCAGGGTTCGTCGATTCGCATACCCATACCGTGTTCGGGCGCGCGCGATACGAGGAGCATGAGCTTCGCGCCACCGGTGTGCCGTACCTCGAGATTGCCCGGCGCGGCGGTGGCATTCATGCCTCTGTTCGGGACCTGCGCGCTCGGAGCGACGACGACCTGTTTTCCCTCGCGGTGCCGAGACTGCGCGCATTGGCTGCGGGCGGCGTGACCACCGTGGAGATCAAGTCCGGGTACGGGCTCACGGTGCACGACGAACTGCGGACCTTGCGGGTGATCGCTCGACTGGCCGACGCCGGTCCGCTCAACATCGTCGCGACCTGCCTCGGCGCGCACGAAGTGCCGCTCGAGTATCGCGAGCGTCCCGATGGCCGGGCGGCGTGGATCGACTGTCTCATCAACGAGCTCTATCCTGCGGTCGCGGCCGAGGAGCTCGCGCGCTTTGCCGATGTGTTCTGCGAACCGGGCGTGTTTACCGTGCCCGAGACGCGGCGGCTGCTCGAGGCGGCTCGCGGCCAGGGCATGGCGCTGAAGCTGCACGCCGACGAGCTGCATGACGGTGGGGCGGCGGTGCTGGCCGCTGAGCTGGGGGCAGTCAGTGCCGATCATCTCGCCGCCATTTCGCCTGAGGGGATAGCCGCGGTGGCCGCGTCGTCCACCGTGGCGACCCTGTTGCCGGCAACGATGCTCTTTCTGGGGACGGGGCGTCAGGCCCCTGCTCGGGCGATGATCGACGCCGGGGCCGCGATCGCCGTGGCGACGGACTTGAACCCAGGAACGTCGCCGCTGCAGTCGTTTCCCTTGGTCCTCACCCTCGCGGTGAGTCAGCTTCGCCTCTCGGCGTCAGAGGCCTGGATCGCCGGCACGGTGAACGGGGCGGCTGCACTGGGGCTGGCCGGGCAAACCGGCCAATTGCGGGAAGGATTCCGGGCTGACCTCGCGGTGCACGCCGCTGACGATTTTCGCGCGTTGCCTTACTGGTTTGGCGAGCGTCTGTGTCGAGTGGCGTGGGCTCGCGGGCGTGCTTGTCACGTGTCCGCGTGAACCCTAGCTTCCGCAGCTTCCACCCCGGCGTGATCACGATTCTCTCGCGAGCCCGCCGACGGGTCGTTCGTCCAGCAACTCGGAGTCTTTCTCGCACTCATGTCTAACGCCGCGAAGCACCGGAAGAAGGCGGCTGAGTTCGAGCAGCTGAGACAGATCGATCGCGCGATCGCCTCCTACGTGAGGGCGATCGAGGAGAGCGAGCTGGCAGGTGAAGACGTCGACGTCGCGCTGCTGAACAAGGTCGGCGACCTCGCGCTGCGTCAGGGGCGTGTTCCCGACGCCATCACGTACTACGAGCGGGCCGTCGAGCATTACGCGAACTCCGGCCTGTTCAACAACGCCATCGCCCTCTGCAACAAGATCCTGCGCAATGCGCCGGGTCGGGCCAATGTGTACTTCACGCTCGGTCGTATCTGCGCGCGGAAGGGACTGCGGGGGGACGCCACGCGGAATTTCCTCGAGTATGCGACGCGCATGCAGCAGGAAGAGCGCGTGGACGAGGGCATGCGTGCCCTCGCCGAAGTTGCCGATCTGATGCCGGAGCTCACGGAAGTGCGGCGGCTGGTCGACGAGCATGCTGATCGGGCTGGTATCGTGCTCCCGCGGAGGCGCACGCCCTCGAGCGCCTCGATGGCGCTCAGCGACGAGGGGGGGCCCTCGTCGAGTCGAGACAAGTCGCAGGATCTGATCTTTCTCGAGGTCGATTACGGCGCGCCTGTGTCGCGTCGCACGCCGGTGCGACAGACACGTATGCCGACGCCGCCGCCCTTGGCGATCGTGCCCGCCTTCACGGTCGAAGAGCCGATCGCTGCGCCCATCGTGGCACCTGCTGTCGCGCCTGTGGCCCAGCCCGAGGTGGAGACGTCGGTTGGTCCGGCCCTCGAAGCCTTCATGATTTTCGATCCGACGGTGCCGACGGATTTGCCGATGGCTTTGCCGGCGGAAGTGCCCGTCGAGGAGCCGGTGGTGGAGCGACTCGCCGGATTGGAGGCCACCAGCGACTTCGCGGATTTTGGTGCGGCCCCACTGGAAGGACTGACGATCGACGAGCTGGAATCCGCTGATGCGGTGGTCGATCCCTCTGTGCATCCGCGGGACGTCACTTGGCTGCCCGACGCGCAAGGTCTCGCCGAGGTGCACGAGGAGCGCGACTTCCAGCCCACCGGGGAGCAAGCCGCGATCGCCGATCCGCACCAACAGCTCGATGAGGTGATGGCCGAGGATTTCGCGCACGCTGCCGATGATCCCGGTGTGGCGAACGTCATCCACACGGAGACGCCGCTGCAGTCGCCGGCGCTCGACTGGATCGAGGTGGAAGAGGCGCCCGATCTGCACCTTGGCGACCTCGACCTCGAACTTGAGCCGATCGAGATCACCCCAGTGCCGGAGCTGGACGCGGCGATCGCCGCCGGCGCGAAGTTGGTCGCGGAGGCCGAAGCCGCCGCCGACGATGACGCGTTCGAGATGATGGATGAGGAGCCGCATCTTGTTGACGAAGTGCCGCTGGTCGTAGACGAGGAACCGCTCTTTGTTGAGGAAGAGCTGATCGTCGTGGAGGAGGCGTCGCTACCGGTCATCGAGGAGGCGGCCGTCGTGCAGCGGGCGCCGTTTCGGATCGATCCGCACGATTTCATTCTCCCCGGCGAGCTCCCGCCGCTGTTGCTCGACGACGACCTCGTCGAAGCCGGCCTTGCCGCGCTCGAACGCGACGGGGCGTCCGTTCCGTCGCAGTCGGATACGGAGGCATACACCGACGCTGACGAAGATTGGGGCCCGAGCGCCGACGCTGAGGTCGACGGCTCCGCCGTGCAGCCGACCGTTGGGAACGCCGAGAGCTCTCCGTCCGCGGAGACGGTGCCGCCCGCGGCGAACGAGGATGACGACGCGGACGAGGACGCTCGGTCGCCTTTGGAAGACGTCCGGCCCGTCATGGTCACGCCGTCGCTACCGATCGCTGCCGTGGCCGCCGAGGCGACGCTGGTGGCGTCGTCCCGTCGTGATGCCCTGCGGGCGGCTGTGGCCAAACTGCCGCAAGACTGGCTGCTCCGACGTCGCTTGGCGGAAGCGCTGTTCGAGGCCGGTGAGCGGGACGCCGGGCTCGCCGAGCTCGAAGCGGCGCAGCAGGGTCTCGTCGCACAGGGCGATCTGCACGCCGGTGCCGACATCGCCGATACCCTCGTCCAGGTCGCGCCAGAGCGCGTTGCGTTCCATCAGAAGCGCGTCGAGCTGTCGGTGCGGATTCAGGATCAGGGGCGACTTCGCGTCGCGTACCTCGATTTGGCCGATGCGCTTGTGCGGATCGGCGAGGAGAACCGCGCCCGCGCCGTGTACGCACGAGTCCTCGAGATCGACCCCTATGACGACCGCGCCCGGGCGGCTCTCGGCAGCGCGGCACCGCCCCCGCCGCCCAAGCCGGGGAGTGACGCCAACTTCGTCGACCTCGCCGACTGGCTTCGGGACGACGATGCGCCGGCGTCAACTCGCATGCGGATGCGGGAGCCGGCCATCAGCGGCGACGAACAAGCGGATTTTGATGCGCTGCTCAGGCACTTCAAGGAGGGGGTCGCGCGTTCACTTGGTGAGGACGACCACGAGAGCCATTACGACCTCGGCGTCGCGTACAAGGAGATGGGGCTGCTCGACGATGCCATCGAGGAGTTCCAGAAGGCGCTGAGAAGCCGGTCCCATCGACTTCCCGCCTACGAGGCCTTGGGGCAGTGTTTCGTGGAGCAGGGACGGCACCAAGTGGCGGCAACGGTGCTGTCCCGGGCGCTCCACGAGCCGGGGTTGGATGACGAACAACGGGTGGGTGTCCTCTATCTTCTCGCATATTCATGCGAAGCCCTGCAGCGCTGGGACGAGGCTCGTAGCTATTATCAGCGCGTATATGCGACCGACATCCATTTCCGTGACGCTGCCGCCAGATTGGCGGCGCTCGACCAGGTAGCGCGATGACGCTTTCCACGCGGACGCCAACGGCGTTAGCGGCGGCCCTGCGCGACATTCAGGCGCCCGTGCAGGACGATTTGTCCAAGGTGTCGCAGGAGTTGTGGCGCATCGTTTCGGCGGATGTGCCGTTGGTGAACGAAGTACAGGAGCACCTGATGGGGATGAAGGGGAAACTCTTCCGCCCCACATTGCTGCTGCTGTCCAGCAGTGTCGAGCATGAGCCCCCCGCTCGCGCGATCACCTTCGCCGCGATCATCGAGCTCATTCACTTGGCGACGCTGGTGCACGACGACGCCGTCGATCATTCGGCACTCCGTCGAGGCATGCCCACGGTGAATTCGTTGTTCAGTCACCAGGTGTCGGTGATCATGGGCGACTATCTCTACCTTCGCGCGCTGCGTGAACTCGTCGCCTTGGGTGATCTTGAAGCGATGAAGGCGGTGACGCAGGCGTCGAACGAGATGACCCTCGGTGAGATTCGCCAGCTGGCGGCATACGACGCCTTGGCGTTTACCGAACGGGATTATGAGACGCTGATCCGGGCCAAGACGGGGTCGCTCTTCATGGCCTCCTGCGAAGTCGGCGCCCTCTGCGGCGCGCCGAATCATCGCGAATCGCTCGCGCGATTTGGCGAACGCCTGGGCATGGCCTTTCAGGTTGCCGATGACCTGCTCGACTACACCGAAGGGCAGGAGATGACCGGAAAGCCGAGCGGACTCGACTTGAAGGAGCACAAGGTCACCCTTCCGCTCATTGCGGCACTACGCGAGATGCCGGCATCAGCGCGCCAGCGCGTGGACGCCCTGTTTGCCGCCGCCGAGCCAGAAGACGAGGCGATCGCCGAGGTCGTGTCGATCGTTCGCGAGCACGGCGGCCTCGACTACGCTCGCCGTCGAGCCGACCAGTTTTCTCGGGAGGCCGAGGATGCGCTGGCCGATTTGCCGGATTGCGCGGCGCGTACAGCATTGACGGACGCCATTGCGTACGTCGTGGAGCGGCGCTGGTGATGGCTCGTGGACCATCCAAGCACCGTCCGGTGTTCCATGTTCTGGTGCTCGCCTCCGGGTTCGTGGCCGGTGGACTGTTGACCCAGGTCGCGCGTCGGTTCCTGCCGGCCGGCGCGGTGAAGGAGTTCCTGACGACCGGCGTGACGCCGGCAATCGGCCCCCTTCCGATCGACCTGATTATATTGAAGTTTGCTGTTGGACCTGTCGCCCTGGATGTCTCGCTCTTGAGCCTCCTGGGAGTATTGATCGCCTACCTGATCGCGCGGTCCCTCTTCTAGGAGTTTCCTATGGGTTTACAGAATTTCGGTTTCATGGAGATCATGATCATCCTCGTGATTGTGCTGCTCCTGTTCGGAGCCAAGCGCATTCCGGAGATCGCAGGTTCGTTCGGCAAGGGCATCAACGAGTTCAAGCGCAATCTGAACGACGCGCAGCGTCAGATCACCGAGCCGGCGCCGCGTAACGATCGTGTGGGCGGCGGAACCGCTGAGCAGACCACGGCCGAAGAAGAGCGTCCCGAGCCGAAGCGGTTGCTCAACTGATTTTCGCGCTCGACGTAAAAGAAGCCCCCGCGATGCCTTGGCATCGCGGGGGCTTCTTCGTGCGGCGTCTGTGATCAGACGCCGGACTGACGACGCAAGGCCGACATCACGGTGGGCCGCTTGTCGACGACGGTGACGCTCTCACGGAGGTTCGTGAGGAACTCGTCGACCCGCTGCTGACGCATCGACTGCAGGAGCTGCTGGCGCTGCGCGGTCTTATCCGCTTCGAAAGCCGGACGACTCGCATCGGTGCGGCTGTCGACGCGAAGGACAACCATCCCGTCGACGGCCTTGAACGGACCGCCAACCTGACCGACCGGCACGGTGAACGACGCACCGATGGCGGGCTCGAACTGGCCGATGCCAGCCACGGCGTCAACACGCGAGAAGGCCGGAGACTTCTCAACCGGCAGGCTGCGCTGGGCCGCCGCCGCTTCCAGCGTCGACGTGCGCGCGGCCGCCGCAATCTGCTCGGCGATCGGACGCAGCTTCTCGATACGCTTGTCCTTGGCGAGGCGACGACGAATGTCTTCCTTCACTTCCGACAGGGGCTGCTGGCCGCCCGGCGTCAGCGAGTCGACACGCGCCAAATAGTAGGCATCGGGCGAGTCGAACAGGTCGCTCGTTTCACCGGCGCGAACGCCGGAGAACGCCCACGCGCTCACGCTCGGCACATAACGACCGGCGTACGAGAGCGGCTCTTTCTCGAACACGACCACGGACGCCGGTGAGAGGCCGAGTGCCTTGGCCGCGGCGTCGAATGCCTTCGGGTCTTCCTGGCTGCCGGCCTTGCTGGCCAGCGAGTCTGCGCGACGATCGGTGCGCGTGGCGCTGGAGTCGCTCTGGCCGATCGACACGAGAATGTGGCGCACGTCGAGCGTGTCACCAGACTTCGAATCGACGCGGATCAGGTGCCAGCCGAACGGCGTGAGCACAGGCTGCGAGAGCTCGCCCGGCTTGAGGCTGTACATCGCGGACTCGAACTTCGCATCGAAGCGGCCACGTCCACCCTTGCCAAGCGACCCGCCGTTGGCGCCGGAGACACTATCGGTGGACTCACGCTTCGCGACGTCTTCAAACTTGGCACCGCCGACGATTTCGGCACGCAGCGTCTCGATGCGCGCCTTGGCACTGGCCGAGTCGGCGGCGGTGACGGTGCGGGGCACAGTCAACAGCGAGACGACGGCGCGGCCCGGACGGGTGAAGCGCTTCTTGTTCCGGTCGAAGAACTGCGAGATCTCCGCGTCTGTGACAGTGACGGCCGTGTCGGTGAGGGCATTCTGGCCCACGAGCACGTAACTGACCTGTGCGCTGTCGTGACGGTCACGATAGATCTGCCAGAGGCGCTCGTCGGACACGTACGCGTCGGACGCGATCTGATCGAACAGCTTCTGCTTCGGAATCTCGTTGCGGTAGTAGGCTTCGAGACCAGCCAGCATGCCCGACTGCCGCGCCATCGGGCTGGCGAGCAGGCGCTGGTACTTCGAGAGGTCAAAACGCCCGTCCGTTTGCAGATCCGGAGACTGCATGGCCTGCGGCGGGGGAGCGAGTCGTGCCGCTTCGAGGATTTCGTCGTCAGTAACCGTGATGCCGCGACGCTTGTATTCCTGTTGGAGCAGCAGCTCCGTAACCAGTTCGTCGTACGCACGGTCTTCGAGCGTCTTGCGCTCGTCGAGCGTGATTCCGCGACCGAGCTGCTGTTGCTGCTGCTGCTCGAGGGAATTCACGGCATTCTGCCACGACGTCAGCAGGATGTCTTCGCCGTTCACCGTCGCAATGGCGGTGGTGGTCGTCACGGGCGAGCGGCCTGCGAGACCCGAGGTCTCGTACAAAAGGAAACTGCCGACGAAAGCCACGATCAGCACGATCCAGATGTATTTCGCGGCGCTCCGCATCGATTGCAGCACGGGGCGAGACTCCTTGGGGCGGAAAAGCTGGACAAACAGAAAGGCACACGCACCTCCATGGGAGAGGCGTATGCCGCAGAGTCTTTCAAGCTAGCCGCCGCGAGTCGCGAATAGCAAGACAAGCGGAGACGATGCACCACATCACCACGAATGACTTCCCGGAACGGCCACCTCTAATAAGTTGTTGCTTGGGGCCCGTCACACTGACGGAACGGGCGCCTCGCATCGGGCCGGGAAACATCACTACGAGGGCACTGGACGGATGAGCACTGCTGCCCGGATCGACGAGCTCCGGAAGAAGTTCGAGGAAAACCCGCGTCGCTACTTCGCCCCCCTGGCGAACGAGCTGCGGAAAGCAGGAAACCTGTCGGAGGCGATTGCCCTCTGTCGGGAATTCCTGCCCAAGCAGCCCGAGCACATGAGCGGGTACATCGTGTTTGGCCAGGCACTGTACGAATCGGGCGATCTGTCCGAGGCGCGTACGGTGTTCGAGCAAGCGCTTGCCCTCGACCCGGAAAATCTGAAGGCCCTCCGCCACCTGGGCGACATCGCCAAGTGGGAAGGGGACACGGCTGGTGCGCGTCGATGGTACGAGCGCGTACTGGAAGCGGACCCGCGGAACGATGACATCGCCGCTCAACTGGCGACCCTCGCCACGCCGGTCTACGCCGTACCGGTGGTGCCGGAGCCCGAGCCGCCGGCCCCGTCGATGCCAGCGTTCACGCCGGCGTTCTCGATGGCGCCGATCGGATTGGGGGCGATTCCAACCCCCGATGCGGCGTTGCGCGCCGTCGATTTCGACGAGATCAACGCCCGACTCCGCGAGCCCGACCTGCCGCCGCCGGAGCGCGTCACGTCGTCAGCGTCGTGGACCGAATCGTCGCCCGAGGCCCCGGTGCCAGAGGCCCGGGTCGCTCGCGAGCCTGAGCTCCTCGATCTCGATGCGATCGAGGCCGCCGGGGGAGAAGCCGAGCCCGCGTCCGCTGATGAGGAGCCGGTGGAGGCGACGTCCGAGGTCGTGGCCGACCCCGTCATGGCCGACCCCGTCATGGCCGACCCCGTCATGGCCGACACCGTCGCCGAGCCGGAGACGGCTCCTGAATCAGCGACGGTCGCTGAAGCGGGCGGTGATGATCCGTTCGGCTTCAGTGATGCGGCCACCGAGGAGGTGCCGTTCGAGGAAGGGCTGATCGCGCCCGAATGGCCGGATACGTCAGCGCTCGTCGCTCGCAGCGCGACCCCGCGAAGCGTGACCCCTGCCTTCGTCTCCGCACTCACGCCCGACGCGGTCGCCGCGTTTGGCGCTGAGCCAGGCGATCGACTGCCGATTCCCGCACTCGACGAGGACGCACTGCTGGCTGATATCGAAGCCCAGTTCGGCGACGCCGATGCGCCGACGAAGGCTGAGATCGAAGCAACGGCTGAGATCGAGGCGACAGCCGAGGTCGAGGGGGCAAGCGAGGTCGAGGCGGCGAGCGATCTCGAGCCGACAACTGAGGTTGAGGCGCCGAGTGAAGTCGAGGCGGTGGTTGACGTCGAGGCCGAGGCAGAGCACACCATCACCCAGATCGACGAACTCGACGAACTCGATGATGCGGAGCCGGAGTGGATCGTTGCCACGGCACCCGTACCGACGCCGTCAGAGTCTGATGAGCTGCCGTGGCTCGCGCCGGCTCCGGAACGTGCGGCGGTGGTCGAAGACGGCGTCACGGCCGTCGCCGAGCCGCTGCTGTCAAGCGATGACGCGGCAGACCCCGTCTCCGACGAACTAGTCTCCGACGAGCCCGTCTCCGACGAGGCCGTGGCGGACGACGACGTGGCGATGCCCGAAGTCGCGGCGCTGTTCGTGGACGAGCGCTCTGAATCCGTTGACGCGGATGACGAGTCGGATCCGGTCGAGGCCAGTTTCGCCGACGTGATGCCGGAGGAGAGCAATCCCGCCTTCGTGACCGAAACGATGGGCGAGTTGCTTGTGTCGCAGGGCTTCACGGCGCGCGCGGTGGCGGTCTACGAGGAGCTGGTGCGCCGCCGCCCCTATGACCCTGTCCTCACGTCGCGCCTCGCCGAGCTCCATGAGCGCCTCGCGGCGGACGTGGTGCCCGAGGCTCCGGCGTTCCCCACGTCCGCGTTCCCCACACCGGCGTTCCCCACACCGGCGTTCCCCACACCGGCGTTCCCCACACCGGCGTTCCCCACACCGGCGTTCCCCACACCGGCGTTCCCCACACCGGCGTTCGTCGCCAGCGTGACACCGGCGTTCGTCGCCAGCGTGACGCCCCCGTTCCTCACGCCGTTGTCGGCGACGCCGATCTCGTCACCGGTGTACGACGCCTCGGTGTTTGCCGAGGAGCCGATCGAGCGCGTCACGGCGCGCGAACGATTCGCCCGTCTCGCCTTGCGCCGTGTGCCGCGGCGTACGCCCCCTCGCGCCTCGGTGGCCGTCGAAACGCCGGCCGATGGGCTGGCCTCGCTGTTCGGCGGTGATGCTCCCGTGCACGACGATCTCGCCGCCCGTGCGTTGGCCGATGCCTTCGCTCCGATCGACGAGATCAGCCACTTCGGCGGCGCACTCCCGTTCGAGGAGGCAATGCTCGGCGGTGCCGCCCGCATGGCGACACCGATGCGCTCCGCGACGCCGATCGCCACGGCGGCGGTGGCTGACGCGGGTGGACCGTTCTCCTTTGATCGGTTCTTCCCGGATCCCGCCACATCGCCGACGCCGCTCACACCGGCGCAGTCACCGGTTCAGGCGTCTGCGCCTGAGCCGGCAGCTGAGACACCGTCGCCGACCGTCAGCGACGATCTCGCGCAGTTTTCCGCGTGGCTGAAAGGATTAGGGAATACGTGATCATCGGGATTCTGAACGGACCGAATCTCAACCTGCTTGGCACGCGCGAGCCGCATATCTACGGCTCCGCGACACTCGACGATATCAACGCCGGGCTCGCGCGGGTCGCTGCGGATCTCGGCGTCGAATTGCAGACGGCGCAGTCGAATGTCGAAGGCACCATGATCGATATCCTGCACGCGTGGCGCGGCACGGTGCAGGGAGTCGTCGTGAATGCGGGCGCATACACACACACCAGCCTCGCGCTGCGCGACGCGTTCACGGCCACGTCGATCCCCTTCGTGGAGATCCATCTGTCCAACGTGTACGCGCGTGAGCCGGAGCGGCATCACAGCATGCTCGCGGGCGTCGCCATCGGGAGCGTGACGGGTCTCGGTGCCGACGGCTACGAGTTCGCCTTGCGCGGGCTGGTGTCCGCGTTGCGTCGGCGCGCGTGAGCGCTGCCGTGAGCGCTGCCCTGGTCGCGAGCCCGCTCGATGCGCGACCGGCGCGGCTTACGGCGTTGCGCGATGCCTTGGGCCGGGCCGATCTCGATGCCCTGTTGGTCACCTCGCTGCCGAACATCCGCTACGTCACGGGCTTCTCCGGCAGCAACGCCTTGCTGGTGGTCACGGCCAAGGATTGCGTCCTGCTCACCGACTTCCGGTACGCGACGCAGGTCGAGGAGGAGATCGGATCCGCCGCCAGTGTGCGCATCGAGAGTACGAATCTCTGGACCGGTCTATGGGCTCAGCTCGGGACGATGCCGAGCGTCGAGCGGGTCGGTTTCGAATCGATGCACCTGCTGCATCGGGACTTTGCCCGATTGCTGGAGCAGGGCGCGCGTTGGTCGTGGCGGCCCACGACCGACATGGTCGAAACGCTGCGCGCGGTGAAAGACGCCGGCGAACTCGCCCACATCGAACGCGCCATCGCGATGGCGGAAACGGCATTGCGTCACACGGTCCCGCTCTTGCGCCCTGGGATCACCGAAACCGCAGTGGCGGGAATGCTCGAACGTCACCTGCGGGAAGCCGGGAGCGAGGCCTTTCCGTTTCCCAGCATCGTGGCGTCCGGACCGCGTTCGGCGCTTCCGCACGCCCGCGCCGGCGATCGGTTGCTCGAGACCGGTGATTTTGTGCTGATCGACTTCGGGGCCGTCGCTGCTGGCTACTGCTCCGACATTACGCGCACCTTCGTGCTCGGCCGCGCTTCGGACGAGCAACGGGAGGTCTATGACATTGTCCGCGAGGCGAATTTACGCGCTTCGGGCGCGCTTCGGGTCGGAATGACGGGGATGGCTGCAGATGCGGTCGCGAGAGACTACATTGACGCTCGCGGATTTGGCGAGGCGTTCGGACATTCGCTCGGTCATGGGATCGGGCTGGAAGTGCACGAAGCGCCACGCTTGGCCCGCGTCGTCGAGTCTCCCCTCGCTGCCGGCACGGTGGTGACGATTGAGCCCGGGATCTATCGGGCAGGCTGGGGTGGGGTGAGAATCGAGGATGACGTGTTCTTGTCCGATGCAGGTCCGAGAGTCCTGACTGGATTCCCACGCGATCTGCACGAACTCTCCTGATTTCTGTACGCTCGGCGCTCTCCGCGCCGATGATCCCCTTTGACTCCCCCGCCATGATCGACCTGCGCTACGTGAAGAAGCTGATCGAGATGCTCGACGGCTCCACGGTGGATTCCATCGAGATCTCCTCCGACAAGGGGATGAAGCTCCGAATCTCGAAGAGCTCCCAACAGCGCGTTGCGGCCATGACGGTCGCGCCCCAGATGGCCGCTCCGGTCGCGATGGCGCCGGTGTTGCCCGCCGGTGGTTCGGAGCGTCCTGCCGGAGAGGGTGTGGCGGCGGCGCCGAAGGCCGAGGCTCCGAAGGTTGCACTTCTCGAGATCAAGTCGCCGATGGTGGGCACCTACTATTCTGCCCCTGAGCCCGGTGCGAAGCCGTACGTCAACGTCGGCGATCGTATCAGCAAGGGTCAGATCGTGTGCATCATCGAAGCGATGAAGATCATGAACGAGCTCGAGTCCGAATTCGATGGCGTCGTGCGCGAGGTGAATGTCACCGATGCGAACGCCGTCGAGTACGGCCAAGTGCTCTACCGCCTTGATCCGACCGGCTGAGACGCGATGACATGACGATGGTCTCCGGTGCCGCTCCAGTGTCCGTCCCCGCGACGGCCCCTGGTTCGGGCCTTGATCTGAAGGCCGCACTGCAGCGCATGGTGCGTGAGGGCGCGTCCGACTTGCACCTCAAAGTCGGACGGCCCCCGACGCTTCGCTTGCACTCGGACCTCGTCCCGCTGGATATGCCGCCGATGCGGCCGGAAGAACTCCGGTCGCTCGCCGAGCATCTGCTGCCCCCCGCGCAGTTGCGTGAATTCGTGGAGATGCGAGAGTCGGACTTCGCGATCAACGTGCCGGGCATCGGACGTTTCCGCGTGAACGTCTACCAGCAGAAGGGCACGGTCGCCTTTGCGATGCGCGCCATCGCGCACGCCGCGGCCTCGATCCGCGATCTGAATCTGCCGCCGGTGCTCGAGCAGTTGGCCCTCAAACCGCGCGGCCTGGTGTTGGTGACCGGTGTGACCGGTTCGGGCAAGAGCACGGCCCTGGCGGCCATGGTGCACCACATCAACGAACGCCGCAGTGCGAACATCATCACGATCGAAGATCCGATCGAGTTCGTGCACCGCGACGTGCAGAGCCACATCAACCAGCGAGAAGTGGGAACGGACACGGCGTCGTTCTCTCAGGCGCTGCGTCGCGTGCTCCGTCAGGATCCCGACGTCATCATGATCGGTGAAATCCGAGATCTCGAGACGCTCGACGTCGCGCTCAAGGCGGCCGGCACCGGCCACCTCGTCTTCTCGACGCTGCACACCACCGATGCGACGCTCACGATCAATCGCATCCTGTCGTTCTATCCGCCGCACCAGCAGAACGAGGTGCGTTTCGCACTCGCGAACGCGCTGTCGTCGGTCATCTCGCTTCGCCTCGTGCCGCGGGCGGACCGTCCGGGGCGTGTGCCCGCCTGTGAAGTGCTGGTGAACACGGAAGCGGTCCGAGACCAGATTCGCGACCTGTCGGCCACCCTGAACATCCCCGACCTGATCAAGGAAGGGAGTATGGCGTACGGCATGCAGAGCTTCGACCAGTCGCTCATGAACTGGTACTCGCGCGGGGTGATCTCCTACGAGAACGCGCTCTTCTATGCGACCAACCCGGCGGAGTTTGCGCTCCGCATCCAGGGGGTCGATGGCACCAGTGATACCAACTGGGACGGATTCCGGCAGGGCAGCGCCGCCACCTGATTGGTGGCCGCGGGACTGGCGGCAGGGCTTGGACCCTGCCACCATACGGCATGTTCAAAAAGGTCCTGATCGCCAACCGCGGTGAGATCGCTCTCCGCGTCATTCGCGCTTGCCGTGAACTCGATGTTCAGACGGTCGCCGTGTACTCCGAGGCCGACCGCGAGTCGCTGCATGTGCGCTTCGCCGACGATGACGTCTGTATCGGACCCGCACCGGGTCGCGATTCCTACCTCAAGATCCCGCGCCTGATTGCGGCCGCCGAAATCACCGGCGCCGACGCAATCCACCCCGGCTACGGCTTTCTCGCGGAAAATGCGGAGTTTGCGGAGACGTGCCGCGCCTCCGGCATTGCCTTCATCGGCCCCACACCGGAACAGATCCGCGTGATGGGCGACAAGGCGTCCGCGCGTCGGGCGATGGCCGAGTGCGGCGTGCCGATCGTGCCGGGATCGCCGGGACCGGTCGATGATCCCGAGGAAGCGCTGGAGTTCGCTCGCGGCATCGGCTTCCCTGTCATCATCAAGGCCGCGGCCGGCGGTGGTGGTAAGGGGATGCGTGTTGCACGCGATCCCGACGACTTCCTGCGCTCCTTTCAGCTCGCCCGCTCCGAAGCGCTCTCCGCCTTCGGCAACGGCGACGTGTACGTCGAGAAGTTCCTCGAGCGTCCGCGGCACGTGGAATTTCAGGTGATGGGCGACATGCACGGCAACGTGATTCACCTCGGTGAACGCGATTGCTCGGTGCAGCGTCGTCACCAGAAATTGATCGAGGAAGCGCCGTGTCCGGTGATGACCCCGGAGCTGCGCGAGCGGATGGGTGAGGCCGCCGTGCGTGGCGCGAAGGCGATCAACTACGTCGGCGCCGGCACGGTCGAGATGCTGCTCGACGAAGATGGATCGTTCTTCTTCATGGAGATGAACACGCGAATTCAGGTCGAGCATCCCGTGACCGAAATGCTCACGGGCGTCGATCTCGTGAAGGAGCAGATTCGCGTGGCGTCAGGGCTTCCGCTGTCGATCCTGGAAACGCCCGCGTTCCGCGGTCACGTGATCGAATGCCGCGTCAATGCGGAGGATCCGGCCCGCAATTTCCAGCCGTCGCCCGGCAAGCTGGAGGTCTTCCATCAGCCTGGCGGCCCCGGCGTGCGCGTCGACACCCATGCCTACGCGGGCTACACGGTGCCGCCGTACTACGACTCGATGATCGCCAAGCTCATCGTGCAGGGCAACACGCGTGAAGAGGCGCTCAAGCGCATGCAGATCGCGCTCGAGAGCTTCGTGATCGAAGGGGTGAAGACCACGATGCCGTTTCTCGCCCGCGTGATGCAGCACCCCGGCTTCAAGGCCGGTAAGGTGCACACCAAGTGGCTGGAGTTCGAAGGGTCCGACCTGCTCAAGGAGCCGACATAGTGCGGATCGATGTGCTGCTCGGCGAGGCGCAGGTCGCGCCCGCCGATGTGGCGGATCGTATCGTCGTGGTGATTGACGTGCTGCGCGCGGCAACCACCGTGGCCGCGGCGCTCGATGCGGGCGCGCGCGCCGTGATCCCGTTCGAAACCGTCGATGAGACGGCATCGCGGGCGAAGGCCTACGCGCGGGGCGAGGTTCAGCTCGCGGGTGAGCGACGCATGGTGAAGATCGATGGCTTCGACCTGGGTAATTCTCCCGCCGAGTACACTCCGGCAACGGTCGAAGGACGGACGATTCTGTACACGACGACCAACGGCACGATGGCCCTGGCCGCGTCGCACGGGGCGCGAGTCTGCTACTTCGCCGCGTTCGTGAACGTCGCCGCGACCGTGGCCTCGGTGCGGTTGGCGATCGAGCACGGCGGCGATGTCACGATCATCTGCGCTGGCCATGAGCGGCACGTGGCGCTCGAGGACGTCGTCTGCGCTGGACGACTGGTGCGCGGCATTACCGCCGGGCTCGAGAGCGTCACGCGGGGCGATGGTGCGCGCGTGGCGGAGATGGCGGAACGGCCGTTTCAGGGCGGAGTCGCGTCGGTGGCGCTGGAAGCCGGACACGCGAGGTCGTTGGTTGCCGCCGGCTTCGAACGCGATGTGGAGCTGTGCCTGACGCTCGATCGCTTCGATCGGTCGGTGCGCTACCACGATCGACAGCTTCAGCTCGAGCCCGCGCCTCGCACGGATCATTAGGCATGGAACCCGCTGTGCTGCGTCGGGAGCTTTCGGCGATCGCGCTGACCTTGCTCGCGGTGTTCCTCACCGGCGCACTGATCTTCAATGCACCGGACGCTGGCCAGCTGTGCCTCGAGGCCACCGGCGTGTTCGGACCCGCCGGAACGTGGGCGCGTTGTGCGCTGGTGAGCACGGTGGGCATTCCCGGCGCGGCAATCGTCGCTATGGGGTGCTTGGTCGTCGCGCTCACGTTGTTCGGACGCATTGCACGTGCTGACGACGCGAGCGATTGGGGCGTGCTCTTCGCGGGCACCGTGACCCTGGTGCCCGTGGCGATCGGACTCGCGCTCGGCGGCGAACCGTCGGCGTCGGATAGCTCCGGACTCTGGGGTAGCTTCGTTGCGCATTACCTGCGCAAAGGCCTCGGATCGGCCGGTGCGTGGGTGTTCTTTCTGTTGGCGACGAGTGCGCTGACGGTGGCAACGCTTCGATGGAATCCGATCCGCCTGGTGCTCGGCCCCAGCCGGAGCGCCGATGCGAGCACTGGCGACGAAGCGACGACGGTCGACCGCGCGGTCGTGACTGGCCGCAAGCGCCGCACGCTGGCGCAGCAGCTCGAGCCGGAACCCGAGGAACTGCCGGCGATCGACCCTGTGCTGGCGCGTGATATCCTCGCGATCGACAAAGCGGACGCGCGATACGCGCCGCCCGACGCCGGCCGCGACAACGCGAAAGCGAAGAAGAACGCGAAAGAAACGACCCGTCCTGCCGCCGCAGTGGAAGCGGCGCTCGACGCGTCTTCGGAGCCATCGCCCTTCAGCGACGACTTGCCGCCCACCGATCTGCTGACCGCCGCGCCTGCCCGCAACGCCGACGCCGGAAAGCGCGAGCTGGATTTGGCGGGCGAGAAGCTGATGGCGACGCTTCGCACGTTCAAGGTGGACGGCGAGTTGGTGGGTCGCACGACGGGACCGACGGTGACCCAATTCGAAATCGAACCGGCCCCCGGCGTGAAGGTGCGGCAGATCGCGGCGTTGGCTGATGACCTGGCGCTGGCGATGCGGGCACCGAGCATTCGCATCGTGGCACCCATTCCAGGGCGAGGCGCCGTTGGCGTGGAAGTGCCCAACCCGTCGCCGGAAATGGTGGTGCTGCGCGAAGTGCTCGAGTCGGCCGAATTCCGCCAGATGCGGGCCGCGCTGCCGATCGCGCTCGGCAAGGATCTCGAAGGTCGCGCGGTGATCGCCGACTTGGCGAAGATGCCGCACTTGCTGATTGCCGGCGCCACGGGCTCCGGCAAGTCGGTGTGCGTGAACACGATCATCACGAGCCTCGCGTATCGACACACGCCGCGCACGCTGCGCTTTCTGATGGTCGATCCCAAGATGGTCGAACTCAGCGTCTACAACACGCTGCCGCACTTGCGACACAAGGTGATCACCGACAATCGCGACGCGGCGTCGGTGTTGAAGTGGGCGGTGATGGAGATGCAGGACCGTTACCGGTTGCTGGAAGCCAATGCGTGCCGCAACCTGCAGGAGTTCAATCGCCGCGTGCAGCAGCACGCTGATGGCGAAGGGGCACCGGTGCAGAAGCCGCGCAATCTCGAAGTGGCCTTCGAGGATCGCACATATTCCGGCGGTGTGCTGCCGTATATCGTCGTGGTGATCGACGAAATGGCCGACCTCATGATGACGGTGCAGGGCGAAGTCGAAACACCGATTGCCATGCTGGCGCAGAAGGCGCGCGCCATCGGCATTCACCTGATTCTGGCCACGCAGCGACCCAGCGTGAACGTGATTACTGGTCTCATCAAGGCGAATTTTCCCTGCCGCATCGCGTTTCGCGTGGCGTCGCAAGTGGACAGTCGCACGATCATCGATGGCGCCGGGGCCGAAGCGCTGCTGGGCAATGGCGACATGCTGTTCATTCCGCCGGGTAAGTCTGAACCGGCGCGACTTCAGGGCGCATATCTCTCCAGTGAGGATACGGAGCGGCTCCTCAAGTGGTATGAGGACGCACGTGCCCGACACGAGGCGGGTGAAGGCATCACGGCAGAACCGGACATTCTGGAAACTGTGCGCGCGCTCGAAGCGAAGGGCGACAGCGGCGACGACGACGATGGCGACCGCACCTCCGACGACCGCGATGCGCGCTTTCGTGAAGCGGCCGAAGTCGTGATCCAGCATCGCCAGGGATCGACGTCGCTACTGCAGCGACGGCTGAAGATCGGATACGGACGCGCCGCTCGTATTATCGATCAGCTGGAAGCGGCCGGTGTGTTGGCGCCGTCCGAAGGCGCGGCGCGCCCGCGGGATGTCCTGGTGGGCGTGCAGGACTTGGACCGCATCTGCGGTTCCTGACTTCTTCAGAATCTCTGTTGACTCTCGTCAAAGCGTATTGACGGCGTGCAACAGTCCGGCGAACATAAAGACGGCTTGTCCCTCCTCTTCCCGCTCTCCTCCCCGCGGGCCGCCGGACCTCGACGTTTTTCCTCCCTCCCGAGGTGTTAGATGTTCCTTCTTCGCGTTCGACGAGTACTGACTTCGACCCTGCTCGCGCTCGGCGCGCTGCCTGTGGTCGCCGCTGGGCTGGCGGCCCAATCCGGGACGATTACCGGCAAGGTGACGAACGCCGAGAGCGGCCGCCCGATCGAGAACGCCTCCGTCAAGGCCACGGCGACGGGCGGCATGACGTACGGTGCCGTCAGTGGCGCTGATGGCGCATTTCGAATCGTGAATCTCCCCGATGGCTCGTACACGGTGAGCGTGAACGTGCTCGGTTTCGCGCCGAAGAGCTCGGCCAACGTGCGGCCTGGTGCGGTGCTCACGATCGCGATGACCGCGCGCACGACGACGCTCGATCAGACCGTCGTCACGGCGAGTCGCAGTCGTCCGGAAAAGGTGCTCGATGCGCCGGCGCAGATCTCCGTCGTGTCCAGCGAGCAGATCGCGGAACGCCCGGTGGTCACGGTGACCGATCACCTGCGTTCGAGCCCCGGCGTCGATGTGAGCCGCGGTGGTCTCGCGCAGTCGAACGTCGTCGCGCGCGGCTTCAACAACGCGTTCAGCGGCAGCATGCTGATGCTGCAGGACTATCGCTTCGCCGGTGTTCCGTCACTTCGCGTGAACGTGCCGTTCTTGTTCACCGGTACGAACGAAGACATCGACCGGATGGAAATCCTGCTCGGACCGGCGTCGGCGCTGTATGGACCGAACAGCTCGAATGGTGTGCTCCATATCATCACCAAGTCGCCGTTCGCCTCGCAGGGCACCACGATCAGCGTGGACGGTGGCGAGCGCTCGATCATCCGCACCGGCCTGCGTCATGCCGGCAAGCTGAGTGAGAAGGCGGCGTACAAGGTGTCGGGCGAGTACATGCAGGGTAAGGATTGGGAATACAACGACCTGAAGGAGCCGAAGATCTTCAGCACCTCGCTCGTCGTTCCTGAGTCGCGGCGCGGTAAGGCGAGCCAGCGTGATTTCGATCTCCAGCGCTTCACCGGCGAGGCACGCCTCGACCTGCGCCCCCGTGAGGGCATGGAAGCCATCACGACGCTCGGGTACACGAAGATCGGCAGCGGACTCGAACTCACCGGCACCAACGGCACGGCGCAGATCAAGAACTGGTCGTACACGAATCTGCAGCAGCGTTTCCGCTGGAATCGCCTCTTCGCGCAGGCGTTCATCAACGCCAGCGACGCCGGCAACAAGAATGCGATGGACGACCAGGGTACGTTCCTCCTCGGATCCGGACAGCCGATCGTCGACAAGTCGCGCGTCGTGGCCGCACAGCTCCAGCATGGCCTCGATCTCGGCAAGAAGCAGAGCTTCACGTACGGTCTTGATTACATCTGGACGAATCCGCAGACCGGCAATACGACGAACGGGTCGAACGAAGAGGTCGACAACGTCACGGAGTACGGTGCGTACCTGCAGTCGTCCACGAAGCCGACTGAGAAGATCGAGCTGTTGCTCGCGGCGCGTGGCGATGCGAACAACGTGATCGAAGGACAGTTCTTCTCGCCGCGTGCGGCCCTGATCTTCCGCCCCACGCCGAACCAGAACCTCCGCTTCACGTACAACCGCGCGTTCTCCACGCCCGCCAACTTCTCCTTCTTCCTCGACCTGCTCGCTGCGCCCAACGTCGGTGGCTCCGGCTTCGACGTCCGCGCCCGCGGCAATCCGCCGAAAGAAGGCTTCCAGTTCCGCCGCGATTGCACCAGCAGCGCCGTGTCGGGCCTGTGCATGAAGTCGCGTCTTGCCGGCGGTGGTCAGTTCGTCGGTGCCAACGCGGCGGCGGCGTTCGGCCCGCTCATCGGTGCCAACGCCGGCGCGCTCAATCCGAGTATCACGGCCGGCATCGCCGGCGCACTGCAGCTGGGCGGCTTCTCCGCGCAGCAGGCGGCGGCGCTCGCCCCCGGACTGGCGACGGGCCTCATTCAGCACCTCGCGACGCGTGCGCCGACGTCCGCTGAGTTGAGCACCCGGCTGTCGATCATCGGCACGTCGACGCCGCTGCAGGCTTCGCAAGTCGCCGATATCGATCCGCTACGTGCCTCGTTCAACAACACGTTCGAAGTGGGTTACAAGGGTCGCGTCGGCAGCCGCGTTGGCTTCGACCTGTCCTTCTGGGGTCAGGAACGTGGTGACGTCGGCACGGCCTCCGCTATCGCCACGCCGAACGTCTTCTTCGGCGACACGACGCAGCTCAAGGGATATATCTCCGGCCAGACGACCGCGTATTTGACAACCGCGCTTCAACAGGCGGCAGGACTCGGCGTCGGCAATGCCACCGCGCTGGCGACTGGCATCGGTGCCTCGCTCGGACCGAGCCTCGGTCGCAGCTTTGCGCCGGCCCCGTTGGGGGTCGTGACCTTCGACAACGCCACCAGCAACAGCACCGATCTCTACCTCACGTATTCCAGCGTGGGCAAATCCATCTGGGTGCGCGGCCTGGACCTCGCCACCGACATCTCGGCCACGGACCGCGTCACGGTGGACCTGTCCTACAGCTGGCAGAGCCAGAACATCTTCCGCAGCGTCGCGGGTGGAAACAATCTGCCGCTGATGTCGAACTCGCCGAACTCGCGTGGTTCGCTTGGCGTCCGTTACAGGAATGACGAGAACGGGTTGGGCTTCGAGCTCCGCACGCGCTACAACGAAGCGTATCCCGTGAACTCGAGCTACTACACCACGAACTTTGCCTTCCCGATCGCCGCTGGTCAGCCCGGCGCGGTCGCGAACGCGTCGGGTGGCGCCAATCGTTGCAGCCCGGCGCCTGCCGGAACGTTCTGCTACGAGAATGTGCCCGAGGCGCTCACGGTGGACGCGCAGGTGTCCAAGCGCTTCGACCTTGGCAGCCAGAAGCTCACGTGGTCGCTCAACGCGCAGAACATGTTCGACAATCGTATGCGCACGTTCCCCGGCGTGCCGGAGACAGGGCGCCTGATCATGACGCGTCTGCAGTACTCCTTCTGATGAGGCCGCGCACCGGGTGCGACACGCGCCCGGTGCACGACGGCAACTGGAGGGCGTTCACGAGGGGGCGGTGCACACGGTGCACCGCCCCCTCGTGCATTCCCGTTATCTTGCAGCATGATTTTGCTTGACCAGAACGCCCGTCCGGTGATCGGACATCGCGGCAACCGCGCGCACGCACCAGAGAATACCCTCGAGTCGTTGCAAGAGGCCGTGGCGCTTGGTGTGGATGCCGTCGAGTTCGATGTCCAGGTCTCGAGCGATGGCGTGCTGCTCCTCATGCACGACCTGACGATCGACCGGACCACCAGTGGGAGTGGAGCGGTCGCGAGCCAGTCGTTCGCCACGCTCCGTGCGCACGACGCCGGAGCGTGTTTCACCGCAGACGGTGGTCGTACCTTTCCGTGGCGTGACCGCGGCGTCGTGATTCCCTCTTTCGACGAAGTGATCGAAGCGTTGCCGAGCACGCTGCCGCTGATCGTGGAGCTGAAGACGCCGGCCGCGTCGGCCGCGCTGCTCGCGGCGATCACCCGACATGGCATCCAGAAGCGCGTGCTCGTGGCCGGCTTCGAATCCGCCAGTACGCAGCCGTTGCGCGGGCAGGGGTTCGCCCTCGGTGCGAGTACGCCTGACGTGGCCCGACTGCTGTTGCCGTCGCTGCTTCGTCGTTCCATACCATCGCCCTGGTATCAGGCGCTCTGCATCCCGCCCACCTACAACGGCTTGCCGTTGCCCATCGGCGCGATCGCGCGCGCCGTGCGCAGCGCACACGTGGTTACGCACATCTGGACCGTGAACGATCCGGCAAAGGCCGTACGGCTCTGGGCGCACGGCGCGCAGGGGATTATCAGCGACGATCCCGCGACCATTCTGGCCGCGCGCGCGCGCACCGCGTTCGTTTGAGTTCACCGGCGCATTTCTGGTGACACACGCGGTGGGCGACCGCGATATCGTGCGCCATGACGAAACAACGACAGGCGCTCGGGCTACTGGGCGAACGCATTGCTGCACGATGGATGCGACGCGACGGCTGGGAGTTCGTTGCGCATCGCTTCCGCAGCGGGCATCGCGATATCGACCTGATCATGCGGCGCGGGAACGACATCGCGTTCGTGGAAGTGAAGGCGAGGCGCGGAGAAGCGTTCGGCCACCCCGTCGAGGCCGTGCACTTCCGGAAGCGCCGGGAACTCGGCCGAAGCGCCCGCGTTTGGGTGGATCGACACGGTGCTCCCGAGCTGACTTATCGCTTTGACGTGGTCGGAGTCCTTATTTCCGGTCAGAATGTCCGAGTACAGCACGTGGAGAATGCCTTTCTACTGCCCTGAAATCAGACAGTGCAGGGGAGTTGTCCACATCGTTAGTTCTTCGTATTTTATTCGGGTCTTGGTCCTGCTCGCGTTCCCGGTAGATTCTCGCGAGCCAGGGCATGGCGGCTTCACCACTCACGACGGCGGTATCTATGGCGGGCACAGTGATGTCAGACGACAAGCGCAAGGCCCTGGCGCTCGCGGTCGCACAGATCGAAAAGAGCTGCGGTAAGGGTTCGATCATGCGTCTCGGTACCGATTCGAAAGTGCGTGTCGAATCGATTCCCACCGGCGCCATCAATCTCGATGCGGCGATCGGCGTCGGCGGAATTCCGCGCGGCCGCGTCACCGAGATCTACGGACCGGAATCCAGCGGCAAGACCACGCTCTGCTTGCACGTGGTGGCCAACGCGCAGAAGCTGGGCGGTGTGGCGGCCTTCATCGACGCAGAGCACGCGCTCGATACCGAGTACGCCAAGAAGCTCGGCGTCGATGTGGAGAACATGCTGATCTCCCAGCCGGATACCGGCGAGCAGGCGCTCGAGATCTGTGAAATCCTCGTGCGCTCCGGCGCCGTCGACGTCATCGTGATCGACTCCGTTGCCGCGCTCGTGCCGAAAGCGGAAATCGAGGGCGACATGGGGGACTCCCACGTCGGTCTGCAGGCGCGCTTGATGAGTCAGGCACTGCGGAAGCTGACCGGCGCGATCGCGCGCTCGAAGACCTCGGTGATCTTCATCAATCAGCTGCGCGAAAAGATCGGCGTCATGTTCGGCAACCCGGAAACCACGACTGGTGGTAAGGCGCTCAAGTTCTACGCCTCGGTGCGCCTCGACATCCGTCGCATCGGACCGGTGAAGGACAAGGAAGAGGTGATCGGCTCGCACGTCCGCGTGAAGGTCGTCAAGAACAAGGTCGCGCCGCCGTTCAAGCAGGCCGAGTTCGACATCATGTACGCGGAAGGCATCAGCCATACCTCGCTGCTCGTCGACATCGGCTCAGAGGCCGGCATCATCGACAAGGCCGGCGCCTGGTACAGCTACGGCACGCAGCGCATCGGGCAGGGCCGTGAGAACGCGAAGATGTTCCTCAAGGACAACCCGGTGCTCATGGCCGAAATCGAAGAGAAGGTCAAAGTGTTGCTCGGCGTGAAGGCGGCAGAAGCGCCCGGCGCGCCCGAAGAGACCGAGGAGTAGTACGCGGTATCTGCCGCATGTGTGAACGAAAAGAGGGCCGAGGGGTGGCTTGCGATGTGAAGTGGTGCCCGGATCACCACGGCTCATTGTGAGTAGCCCCTCGGCTCTTTTCGTACCCCCTCCCGAGCCAGGGAGCGGACCCGGCACCGTGAAAACCGTGCTGGAATCGTCGCGTCGTCCCGGGCGATTCGTGCTCACGCTTACCGACGGGCGCATTTTCACGGTAGCGATCAGCGCGCTGAGTGAGACCGGCGCCACGCGTGCCGGGGTCGAGCTCGATGCCGAGGCGGTGGCGTATCTCGGCCGCGAGTCGGCCATCACGGACCTCAGCGACCGCGCTGTGGGTGCCCTCGCGCGGGGCCGAAAGACGCGCCGAGAGCTCGAGATTCGACTTCGTCGGGTGCAGCCTGATGCCGCATTGATCGCCGACGCGCTCGACCGACTCACTGCCATCGGAGTGCTTTCCGATGAGGACGTCGCGCACGCGGAGGCCGCCGCACGACTCCGGCGCGGCGAGGCGCCGGCCAAGGTGCGGCAGGTGCTTCGGCGGAAGGGCGTCGAAGGGCGGATGGTGAACGAGGCCGTGACGGCGGCGATCAGTGAAGACGGCTTCGACGAGTTGGCGGCGTGCCGCGCGTTGGCCGAGAAGCGAGTGCGCGCACTGGGATCCAAGGAGCCGGCGGTCCTCCGCCGTCGGTTGGTCGCGTTTCTGCAGCGCCGAGGCTTCGGCGGCAGCGTGATTGGACCGGTGCTGCGCGACGTGCTCGGACGGCAATCTGAAATAGAGAGCGAGTAGCCCCCGCACAAAGCACTCGCTGTCGTCTATATTTGCACGCCTATGCTTGCGTCCGAAATCCGCGCCCGATTCCTGGCCTACTTCGAGAAGAATGGCCACGCCATCCGCCCGAGCTCCGCGCTCGTTCCGGCCGATGATCCCACCCTGCTATTTACGAACGCAGGGATGGTCCAATTCAAGAAGGTCTTTCTCGGCATGGAGGACGCCCCCGACGGAAATCGGCGAGCGACCACGTCCCAGAAATGCGTACGTGCCGGAGGCAAGCACAACGATCTCGAACAGGTCGGGCATACGGCACGTCACCACACCTTCTTCGAGATGCTCGGCAACTTCTCGTTTGGGGATTACTTCAAGCGCGATGCGATCCGCTTCGCCTGGGAGTTCATCACCGAAGACCTGAAGATTCCGCGTGAGCACCTGCGCGTGACCGTCTTCCACGAAGATGACGAAGCGCGTCAGCTGTGGAAGGACGTGGCCAACGTGCCGGATAACCGGATCTACGGACTCGGCGCGAAGGACAACTTCTGGCAGATGGCCGATACCGGTCCCTGCGGTCCGTGCACCGAGATCTACGTCGATCTCGCTCACATGGCTCCCGACTGGGCGTTCCCGAAGGACGCGCACGGCGAGTGGACGAATACGGACATTCAGGACTACTCTCTCGACGCCTTCGTTGAAGGCGCCGAAGCCGGTCGTTTCCTGGAGATCTGGAACCTGGTCTTCATGCAGTTCGACCGGCAGCAAGACGGAACGATGGTGCCGCTCCCCAAGCCATCGGTCGATACCGGCGCCGGGCTCGAGCGCATCGCCGCCGTCATGCAGGGTGTCACGAACAATTTTCACACCGATCTCTTCCGCCCGCTCATTGCGAAGGTTGAGGAAATCGTCGGCATCGGCTACCCGTATCGTCCGGGCGTGGGACTCGGTTCGGCGGTGGGCAAGGACGGCCGTGAGATCGATCCGGCGTCGTTCCGCGTGATCGCCGATCATGCGCGCGCGACCGCGTTCCTGTTGGCCGACGGGGTATTTCCCAGCAATGAAGGCCGCGGGTACGTGCTGCGTCGCATTTTGCGCCGCGCCGTCCGCCACGCCTGGCTGCTGGGGCGTCGCGAGCCGACGCTGGTGCACGTCGTCGATGTCGTGATCGAGACCATGCGCGACCTGTATCCCGAGTTGCACGTGCGTCGCAAGCACATTCTCGAGACGACGCGCGCCGAAGAAGAGCGGTTCCTCACCACTATCGACGCGGGCATGACGCGGTTCGAAGAGCTGGCGCCGGCGGCATCGACGCAGGGTTCGACGAACATGCGCGGCACGCTGTCCGGTGAAGATGCATTCCGGCTGTACGACACGTTCGGCTTTCCGATCGACCTCACCGAACTCATGGCTCGTGAGCGCGGATACCTGGTGGACATTGCCGGATTCGAGCAGTCCCTGTCCGCGCAGCGTAAGCAGTCGCAGGACGAGCGGAAGTCGCGGCAGATCACCGTGAGCGCCGATGACTTCGGCGATCCAACGCAGTGGACGCACGATCAGCAGCATGCCGCCAAGCTTGGCCGGTTTGTCGGGTACGACGTGACGGAAGCCGATACCGTAGTGACGGCCGTGCGCGCACTGCCCGACGGTCGTGTCGCCGTGATGCTGCGCGAGACCCCGTTCTACGCGGAGTCGGGCGGTCAGGTATCGGATCACGGGACGATTACCGGTGCCGGCTGGTCGGTCAGCGTGTCTGATGTGAAGAAACTCGACGGACGTATCGCGGCCATCGGCACGGCCACGGGCGAGATCACGTTTGGTCCGGCGCACGCGGTGGTGCCGCGCGAGCGTCGTCACGATACCGAGCGCAATCACACCGCAACGCACCTGCTGCACGCGGCGCTGCGGAACGTGCTCGGTGAGCATGTGCACCAGGCCGGCTCGCTGGTGTCACCCGATCGTTTGCGGTTCGACTTTACGCACCACGGTCCACTCACGCACGATCAGTTGGTCGCGATCGAGGCCCAGGTGAACGCCGGCGTGTGGACCGCTGCGCCTGTCAACACGCGCGAGTCGGCCTATGCGGATGCCGTGGCGCAGGGCGCCATGGCGCTGTTCGGCGAGAAATACGGCGACGTGGTGCGCGTCGTGGAGATTCCGTCGTTGTCCGTCGAGCTCTGTGGTGGCACGCATGTGAAGAACACCGCCGAGATCGGCCTGGTGCGCATCGTGTCGGAAGGCGGCGTGGCCGCTGGCGTGCGCCGTATCGAGGCGGTGACCGGACCGCGGGCGTTTCAGTTCCTCGCCGATCGCGAGCGTGCGCTGGTGCAGGTGGCCACGCGTCTCAAGGTGCCGATGGCCGGAACTGCCACGAACATCGAGCAGATCGAGAAGAAGATTGACGCGCTGATCGACGAGCGGAAGCAGCTCGAGAAGCGCTTGGATGAAGCGATGCGGGGCGGCGTGTCCGGTGGCGGGGTCGCGCAGCAGCTGGCGGCGCAAGCCACCGAGGTGCACGGCGTCCGGTTCATTGCGACGCGGGTTGAGGTCGTCGATGTGAAGGCGCTGCAGGCGCTCGGCGATTCGCTCCGGGAGGCGCTTGGCAGTGGCGTGGCGGTGTTGGGCGCCGTGTTGGCCGATGGCAAGGGCGCACTGCTCGCGGTGTCCACCGACGACGCGCGTGATCGCGGACTGCGGGCCGACGTCGTGGTGCGTGAAGTGGCGGCAACGGTCGGTGGCCGTGGCGGCGGAAAGCCGCACATGGCGCAGGCCGGAGTCGAGGCCGACAAGCTGGACGCGGCGATTGCCGCGGCCGCTGAGATCTTCGCTCGCCTGGCATCCGCCGGGTGAGCGCGACGAATCGCGCGGTGAGCACCACGGACACGAACGTGACTACGGTCGGCGGCTGGTTCGATGCCCTGACGCCTGCGCCGCCCGAAGGGCTGCGGGTGCGGCTCTCGGCGTTGCTGGAACCGTTCGCGCACCTGCCCGTGCGGCAGGTCCCGGAGGCATGCCTCGACGCAGGCGAGCAGTTGCTCGATGCGCTGCTCGCCTCCGGATCGACATCGCGCACGACGGCGCTCGACCTGCTCGCGGTCGATGCGCTGGTCACGTACGCATTCCAAGCCGCCGCCGACGAGCCGGAGCTGATGGATACCCGGGCCGCCCGTGCGCTCGCCAGAATCGCGGCGCTCCCCGGATCGTTGGGCACCTGAGCCGCCGCACGCGAGCGATGTCCGTATCGCCGCGCCACGTCAGCAGGAGGGACGCGTCATGATCGACATTCATTCGCACCTGCTGCCGGGCGTCGACGATGGTTCTCCGTCGCTCGAGGTCTCGATCCCCGTGCTCCAGCGGTTCGCGGCGCAGGGCGTGACGGTGCTCGTCTGCACGCCGCATCTGAACGCGAGTCAGGCCGCCAGCGCGCCGTACGCCCGTCACTGCGAACTGCTGGAGCAGTTGCGGGCCGTGGCACCGGCCGGCCTGGAGATTCGGTTGGGCTGGGAGATCATGCTCGACAGCCCGGGCGTCGACTTGACGGCACCCGAGTTCTGCTTGGGAAACTCCCGGGCGCTGCTGGTGGAATTCACCCGCGGCGGCCTTCCCCGGGGGGCGACCGGCGAACTCCGTCGCATTGCCCGTAGCGGTCGGACACCCATTCTGGCGCATCCCGAGCGCTACTTCGGCTGCACGCTGGAGTTGGTCCGGGAGTGGCGCGCGCTCGGCGTGGTCATTCAAACCGACGCCTCGGTGCTCATGGGACGTGGCGTGCCGGCCGACCTGGCCAAGGCGATGCTGGCCGACGGACTGATCGACATCCTCGCGTCAGACAACCACGGCGACGGCCGCTCGCTGGGTACGGCTCGAGACTGGCTCACCGAGCGGGGGGCCGAGGAGCAGATGGACCTGCTGCTTCGCGCGAACGCCGAGCGGGTGCTGGGCGACGAGGATCCGCTGCCGGTGCCGCCCCTTCGAGGCAGTCTGGTTGGACGCATCAAGCGCATATTCGGTCGCTGAAGCGATCGAGACCTGAACCAATACCGAGCTATGACCCACGCCGATCAAGGCCCGCAGAACGCTCCAGACGCGTCCGTTACCCCGTTGCTTGCCGCCCTGACTGAGCTGGCCGCGACGGCCGAACGGGTCGCGCGTGACCTCGCGCCGGAGATCGCGCGAGCCCTGGACATGGTCCGAACTACCGTGGGGCAGGGAGGCACGTTGCTGTTCTGCGGCAATGGTGGCTCGGCCGCCGACGCCCAGCATATGGCCACGGAGTACGTCGTGCGCTACATGCGAAACCGTCGTGCCTACCCGGCGATCGCCCTGACCACCGACACCTCCTTGATCACGGCGGCGGGCAACGACCTTGGGTTTGATCACATTTTTTCCCGCCAGATCGAGGCCCTCGGAAAAAGTGGAGATTTGTTGGTCATCCACTCGACCAGCGGTAATTCGCCGAATGTCCTACGCGCCGCTGAGGCAGCTAAGGAGAAGGGCATCCCGGTGCTGGCCCTGACGAAGCGCGACGGCGGCGCGCTTCGTCTGTTGGCGGATCACACGATCGTGGTGCCGACGGATCGGACCGATCGAGCGCAGGAAATTCACCTCTGCATCCAGCACGCCATTTGTGACGCGATCGAGCAGACCCTTTGAACGACCGTTTGGGGTACATCTTCAATCGCTTTTACTTCAAGCGGTTAGCTTGCATCGTCTCATGTACTTTCACCGGGTAGTCTGGGCATGATTTCACTGATGGGGAAGCGAGCGCTGGTCACGGGCGGGTCGCGGGGGATAGGCGCTGCTGTGGCGCGCCTGCTCGCACAGGCCGGTGCTGATGTGGGAATCGCCTACCGGAGTCGCGCCGACGAGGCGGCGGCGGTGATCGCCGATCTCACAAATCACAAAGTCAAGAATTTTTCGCACATGGGCGATTTGTCCACAAAAGAGGCGAATGATGCCTTTGTGGATAAAGCCGTGCAGCTCTTCGGTGGTGTGGATATCTATGTGGGAAACTCGGGATTCTGGCCTCCCGATCCACTGCCGGTTTCGCTGCTCGACGACGACCGGTGGCGCTTTACCATGGCGACGAATCTGGATGGCATGTTCTACGGCGCGCGAGCGGCGGCGCGGGTGATGAGTGATGGCGGTCGCATGATCTTCATCTCCAGCACAGCGGGGCAGCGGGGGGAGGCCGGGCACGCCGACTACGCGGCCACCAAGGGGGCCATGATCTCGTTCGTGAAGTCGCTGGCAGTTGAGCTCGGTAGCCGAGATATCACGGTGAACTCGGTGGCGCCCGGTTGGGTGGATACGGAGGCGGTGGAGAAGCCGTTTGCCGCCGGACGCGACCGGATTGAGGCCGCGATCCCGTTGGGGCGGGTAGCGTCCCCCTCGGACATCGCCGGACCGGTGCTCTTTCTGGCCAGTCCCTTGGCGCGCCATGTGACCGGCGAGATCCTGAATGTGAATGGCGGGAGCGTGCTCTGCGGATAGCGAGCGCGGCTTCCGGCCCGAACCTTCGCGCCCCCGGCCAGGTCATCGAGATCGCTCGCACGCTCCAGCAGGCGGGGTTCGAAACCTGGTGTGTCGGCGGAGCCGTGCGCGACGCCCTGTTGGGGGAGGCCCACCTCGACTGGGATCTCGCGACCGCCGCGACGCCGACGCAAGTCCGGAAGCTCTTCCGCCGCACCGTGCCGGTGGGGATCGAGTTCGGGACGATCGGTGTGCTCGACCGCGACAACCTTATGCACGAAGTCACGACCTTCCGCCGGGATGTGAAAACGGATGGTCGGCACGCCGTGGTGGAGTTCGGCGCCTCGTTGGATGAGGACTTGGCGCGTCGTGATTTCACGATCAACGCCATCGCCTACGATCCCACCACGCACCGTCTGCACGACCCGTTTGACGGGCAGGTCGATCTGACCCGGCGCGTGGTGCGCGCCGTGGGTGACGCCGACGCGCGGATGCGCGAGGACCGGCTGCGCGCCCTGCGAGCGATCCGGTTCGCGGCCCGCTTCAGCTTCGAGATCGCGCCGGACACCTGGACGGCGATCGTCGAGAGTGCGCCGTTTCTCACGCGGTTGTCCCCCGAGCGGGTGAAGCAGGAACTCGAGAAAACGATGGAGCAGGTAGTGGCACCCTCCACGGCCTTCGAGCGGTGGCGGGACGCTGGGGCCTTCGCGTCGCTGGTACCCGTGCTCGCCGAGGTCCGCGACGAGACGCTGCGCGCCATTAACGCCTTGCCTCGTCCCGGCCTGGCCGGTCGCCCGCTCCGAAAGACCCTGCGCATCGCCGCGCTGTTCAGCGAGGCCGGCGGTAAGCCGGCTGATCGGGCGCTGCGCGACCTCCGTTTTTCGAATCAGGATACGGCCAACGTGGCGGCGCTGGTGGATCGCTGGAGCCGGTTTGGGCCATCGCTCACCGACTCGATGGTGGCTGGCCGCCTTCCTGACGATGGCGAACTTAGGCGCCTGGCCGCGAATGTCGGTCGGTTGCGAGTCGCGGCGTTCGTGCGCCTCGCCTCCGCCCGGTGGAGTGCGCTGGGTGGGGTGAGCCCGGCGTTGGTTCGGCGGCTTCACCGACGCATGCTCACGATCGCGTTCCGGGAACCCATTGAACTGGCCGATCTCGCTGTCGATGGCGATGATCTGCGGAGCGCGGGGATCGCGACCGGTCCGGCCTTGGGGCGATTGTTGCATGCGCTGCTGCAGCGGGTGATCGAAGAGCCCGCGGTCAACACACGGGACGCGCTGCTCGACGTGGCTCGCGACCTTGCCCGACGCTCCGAAACCGCCTGACGAGCCGCATGAATCTCCAGATGCGAAACGAGATGTCCACGTTGGGCAGCGACGAGGCCGGACGCTTCCGACCGGTGTCGGATTGGTTTGTCGCGTCGCGGGATGCCGCCGTGTATGTCGCGCGAATCGGGACGACGGCCGAGCGTGCGGTCGACCTGATGCACGCCTTGGCCCTGCATCTCGATCCCGCCGTCGATGTCGTGGTGCACGATCTGCGAAGCGGAACGGAATGGGAGGGCTTCGACGTGGCGCTCCCCGATCTGCGAGAGGCGCTCGGTCGCCTGCGCTTTCCGCTGGCGACGTACGGTGGCGTGGAGGTGTCGGTGTTCGGTCCTGACGATCAGCTGACACTCACTCCCGAGCTGCTGCTGGTGATCTACTCCCGTTCGGATCGATGGTACTTTCTGCTTGACGGGTTGGGGCTAGCGGAACGGGCTGAGCCACCCGCCGCCGTGTGGGTCCCATCGCGCACCGCGCTCGCCCCCTCGCCGGAGCTCGCCACCGCCTTGGCGTCCGCCGCCGACAGACTCGGCTTACGGGCGGGCTCCCGACCGGGCATCCGCGCGAGCGCCCGATGAGCGCCACGCTGTTCGCGGCGAGTTCGCCGGAACCGCTGGCGGCTCGTATGCGCCCGGAACGCCTCGAAGACGTCGTCGGACAGCAGCATCTGCTCGCGCCCGGTCGCCCGCTCGGCGACGCGATCCGGAACGGCACCATCGGCAGCGTGATTCTGACCGGTCCCAGCGGGACGGGAAAGACGACGATCGCCAGTCTGATCGGTCGATATACGCAACAGACCGTGGTGGTCCTGAACGCGGTCACTGACGGTATCCCACGTCTTCGTGAGATCGTCGCTGAAGCCGAGAAGCGTCGCAGTTACGAGGGGCGCCGCACGTTGGTGGTGATCGACGAGATCCACCGCTGGGCAAAGTCGCAACAGGACGCATTGCTGCCGCACGTCGAGAATGGGGTGATCACGCTCTGTGGCGCCACGACCGAGGTGCCCGGTTTCGCCGTGGTGGGCGCGCTGCTGTCGCGGTCTCGCGTGTACGCGCTCCGTCCACTCACCACCGATGATGTGGTCAGCGTGTGCGCGCGCGCGCTGGCCGACGAGCATCGCGGACTCGGCACGCAGCGGTTGCAGGCGGATCCGGATACGTTGCGTTGGCTCGCGGAGCAGTCCGATGGTGACGCGCGTCGCGCCCTCGGTGCGCTGGAAGCCGTCGCGCAGGTGCTGCCGGCGGGTGCCGCGCTCACGCGTGACGCTCTGGCGGACGCGCTCGGGACGCGCGTCGTGAGCTACGATCGGGTCGATGTCGACCGCAACGCCGTGCTCTCGGCCTTCCACAAGTCGCTGCGGGGCAGTGACCCGCATGCCGTACTGTACTGGCTGGCGCGCGGCCTTCAGGCTGGTGAAGACCCCCAGATCTTCCTGCGTCGGCTGGCCGCCATGGCGACCGAGGATATCGGTCTGGCAGATCCGCAAGCGATCGGCATCGTGATGACCGCGTGGGAAACGTTTCGCCGCCTCGGCCCCGCGGAAGGGGAGCGAGCGGTGGCGCAAGCGGCCGTGTACTGCGCCGTCGCGCCGAAATCGAATCGCCTCTACTTAGCATGGGCGGCGGCCCGCGCGGCCGCGGCGGAATCGCCGTCGGTGCCCGTGCCGGCGCATCTGCTGAATTCCGAGATGCATCTGCGCGCCGACCCGGATCGCCGCGTGCCGTACGAGTATCCGCACGATCATCCCGGTGCGTTCGTTGCGCAGCCGTATCAGCCTCCGGAACTCCAGGGGCAGACCTACTATCATCCCTTATCGGTCGGCGAAGAGAAGCAAATCGCCAAACGTCTCGCCTGGTGGGCGGAGCGTGGTGGACCGCCGGTCGCCGAATAGCGGAACACGATCGAGGGAACGGGTACCATTCAAGGACTCGGTGCGTCGTCGATTCCGGCGCCACCTGCACGATGTGAGCAGACCTTTCAGCTCAGGGGATACGAGATGCGCATGACGAGGGCTGTACGGCGCTGGATGACGGCAGGAGCGGTCGTGGCGTTGGCCACGGGCGGCGCCGCATGCGCGACGCTTGGACGCGCGACGTTCAAGGAACCGGTGGTGACCCTGCGCGAGTTCAACGTGACCGGTCTCGGACTCACCGGGGGCAGTGTCGACGTTGTGCTCTCGGTCTACAATCCGAACGGCTACAAGCTCGACGCGCTGAGCATGACGTATCAGGTGGATGTCGATACGATCAAGCTGGGAAGTGGTGCGCTCGACGGACGGTTCGTGGTGCCCGAGAACGACTCCTCGCTGGTGCGCCTGCCGGTACGTTTCACGTACGCAGGGCTCGGCGCGGCCGGTCGATCGCTGTTGACGGCTGGCACCGTGAACTATCGCGTGCGCGGCGACTTCACCGTCTCCACGCCGCTCGGCAATTTCACCCGTCCGTACGATCGGACGGGACGGTACTCCTCAGTGTCCGGCAACGGACGCTGATTGGATTCGCCCTCTCAGATCAGGTAGACGCACATCAGCCGCGAGATCATCTCCCTCACGCCGCCAGTTGAGCGCGCGGTGCTCGTCAGTGCACCGTCGAAGCGTGGTAATGCCCGTCATCAATCGGACGAACACCTCGAAGAACTCGCCCGTCTGGCCGACACGGCCGGGGCGATTGTGGTGGGCCGGTTGACGCAGGCGCTCGATCGGCCGCATCCAGCGACGTACCTCGGCAGCGGCAAGGTCGAGGAGCTCAAGCTGCGCATCAACGAGCTCGGCGCCACGTTGGTGATCTTCGATGACGAGCTGACGCCGGCGCAGGGTAAGAACGTCGAAGCCATCGTCGGCACGCGTGTGATGGATCGCGCGGAGTTGATTCTTGACATCTTCGCCACGCGGGCGCGGTCGAGCGAAGCGCGTATGCAGGTGGAACTCGCGCAGCTGCAGTATCTGCTGCCGCGACTTACGCGTATGTGGACCCACCTCGAGAAATTTCGCGGTGGTATCGGCGTGCGCGGCCCGGGTGAAACACAGCTCGAAACCGACCGCCGTCTCATTCAACATCGCATTCGTGTGCTGAAGGAGCGGCTGGCCGATGTCGAGCGCGCGCGCGAAGTGCAGCGGGAAGGACGCAAATCGCACTACCGCGTGGCGCTCGTGGGCTACACGAACGCCGGCAAGTCATCGATCCTGCGGCAGATGGCGAATGACGTGCAGGTGTTCGTGGAAGACCGTCTGTTCGCCACGCTCGATCCACTCACGCGTGAGGTCGATGTCGGGGACGGCTATACGGTGCTCCTGACCGATACGGTCGGATTTATCCGGAAGCTGCCTCACCACCTGGTCGCGTCGTTCCGGGCCACCCTGTCCGAGGCGAAGGAAGCGGATCTGCTGCTGCACGTGATCGACGCCAGTCATCCCGTGTGGGAAGAACAGCGCGATGTCGTGGACGGGGTGCTGGCAGACCTCGGGCTCGCCGATCAGCCGAAGCTGTACATCATGAACAAGATGGACTTGCTGCCGCCGGAAGAAGCAGCGGCCGTTCGTGAACGCGTGGCGAACCTCATCCCGAATTCGCTGTTCGTGTCGGCCATCGAACCCGGCGGTCTCGACGGGCTGCGCGCGTCGCTGTTGGACAGCCTGCGTCGTCAACGCCCGGTACTCGAAGTCCGACTGCCGGCAGCGAACGGGCGGATGATCGCCGAGATGCATAGGGATGGCGAAGTGCTGGATCAGCGTACCGACGAGGACGTGATCGTGCTGCGAGCGCGCCTGGACGATCGCACCATCGGTCGTCTGAGGCAGGCCGGCGCGCGGATCACCGTGCTCCGGGGCGTCGAGCGGGTCAAGGCACCCGTCGCACCGGCGGAAGTGTACTGAGCACGCGCCGAAGGCGATGAACGCAAAAACGGCCGGTCATCAGTGATGATGACCGGCCGTTCTCGTTGTATGCATGCTGCAGTGGGCGTGCAGGGACTCGAACCCCGGACCTCTGCTGTGTGAAAGCAGCGCTCTAACCAGCTGAGCTACACGCCCGAAACCATTCCGCGCCCGACAACTCATAGCGCGGATCAAGAACGTAACGGAGGAGAACGGCGGTGGGAAGCCCCTCTGGACCTGCGAAAGACAAACGCCCCGGTGCATGGCACCGAGGCGTATGGTCCGGGTGGGACTTGAACCCACGATCCTTCGATTATGAGTCGAGCGCTTTAACCGACTAAGCTACCGGACCGAACGTCGCGATACTCCGCCGCCGCCTATGGCAAATGTACGTCAAGCGTCCGCAATGTGCGCGTCGTATGCTTCGAGGACTTCGGCGGGAGTGACCGTGGCCGCACCGAGCTTTCCGACTTCGACCCCGGCGGCGTAGTTCGCCACGATCGCCGCCTCGAGTGCGGTGGCACCCGCCGCGAGCATCGTTGCCAGATACGCGGTCACGGTGTCGCCGGCGCCGACCACGTCGTACACCTCACGGGCAGTCGTCGGGACGCGATGCACGACACCATCTGACGAAACCAGCGCCATGCCGCGTTCGCCGAGCGTGAGCAGCAGGTGCTCCACGCCGAGGCGCGCGAACGTCTCCGGTAGTGCGGCCGGATGCTCGAGATCGACGGCCGCGCCGAGTGCACTTTCAAGCTCCCGACGATTCGGCTTGAACACCGTAGCGCCACGATACGCAAAGAAGTTGCGGAACTTCGGATCGACGACGATCGGGAGATTTCGCGCACGCGCCGCCGCGATCGCGCCTTCGATGACCGCCGGGACCAGTACGCCTTTGTTGTAATCTTCGAAGACCAGCGCCGTTGCGTGCGGCATGGCGGTTTCGATGGCCTCGAGCACGCGGGCAACGTCGGCCGCGTCGAGGTCCGCATCGTCTTCTTCGTCGAAGCGCACCAGCTGCTGGGAGCGCGCCATCACGCGGGTCTTGGTCGTGGTTGGCCGGCCGACCGTGACCAGCGATCGCGACTCCATGCGTCCGGCCTCCAGTCGCTCGCGCAACGTGCTGCCGGCCACGTCATCACCCACGACCGCCACGAGATCGCACCCCGCGCCAACGGCCGCGACGTTCTGCGCCACATTCGCCGCGCCGCCGAGGGCCAGCTTCCGGTCGCGTACGCGCACCACGGGCACGGGCGCCTCCGGGGAGATGCGATCGACGTCGCCGCGAAGGTACACATCGAGCATGGCATCGCCGATGATGACCACGTGCTGCGAGGCGGCGTCAGCCAGCAATGCCTCGAGCCGAGCGCGGGAGATGGTGGGCGTCATGGCGGGGAAGCTAGTCGGACCGATTAGCTTCGTCACCGGTCGTGCCATTCCCGTGCCTCTTCCCGCCGCGATGCCCGCCTCGTCCTCTCCCAGCGAATCCCCTGTGTCGCGCCGTTCACCGGTGCTCGTACTGGCTGCGTCGCTGATCGGGATTTCCTTCGCGGCGCCGCTGATCCGGCTGTCCGCGAGTTCAGCGATCGTGATCGCGACGTGGCGACTGGGTTTGTCCATGCTGATCGTCGCGGCGGCCTTGCTGTTCACCGGCTCGTGGCGCGAGTGGCGTCTGCTGTCCCGTCGGGAATTGCTGCTGGCGGCGGGCGCCGGCGTGCTTCTGGCGCTGCACTTCTGGAGCTGGAATGCCTCGCTGCGCTACACAAGTGTCGCGGCGTCGGTGGCCTTAGTGAATCTGCAGCCGGTGTTGATCGCCGGTGTGTCGGCGCTCTGGCTACACGAGTCTCCCTCCGGTCGCCAATGGATCGGCGTCGTCATCGCCGTGATTGGCGCGCTGGTGGTCGGATTGGCCGACGTCCCTGGGGGACTGCCGGGAATCGTCTCCGCGATCACCGGTGGATCGACCACGGAGGGCGGTGGCCGTGCGCTCTTCGGCGACCTGCTGGCGCTCGTGGGCGCGGTCACGGCCGCGTTGTATTACCTGATCGGGCGCCGCCTCCGGCAGCGGGTCGGGGTCTGGCCGTACGTCTCTCTCGCCTATGGGGCGGCGTTCGTCACCTGTCTGCTGATCGCGCTCGCCAGTAGTGAGGTCCTGTTCCCGCAGCCGCGCCGCGAGCTCTCGATCTTTGCTGGACTCGCCCTTGGCCCCATGCTGCTTGGGCACACCGGCATGAATTGGGCCCTCGGCCACCTGCCGGCATTCGTGGTGAATCTCACGACCCTGGGTGAGCCGATCGGGGCCACGATCCTGGCTGCGTTGCTCCCGGGCATCGCCGAGGTGCCTGGCATTGGGACGGTCGTGGGTGGGGCGCTGGTTCTGGCGGGCGTCCTGCTCGCGTCGCCCCGTGCCCAGGCCTCCGCCGAGCACTGACCGGGACCGGATGGTCGCCTGAGCCGACTCGCCTCCCTCACCCGGTTATCTTTCGGGGGTGAGCGAGACTCGATCGATATTTTCAGGCGCTGGAGCGCCGCACGCCGACCCGGATGGGGCGTCAGCACAGGGGCCGTATGCATCGGCGACGCCGGTGGTGTTCGCCCCGGCGCTTCGGGAGCGCAGCTTCGACGTGGTGGTCACGCGCGGTGGCACGGTCGAATCGCGACATCGCGTGCATGCCGCCGTCGTGGACGCCAACGGGACCCTGCTTGAGGCTGCGCGGGATCCGCTCACCGAGACGTGGTGGCGTTCCTGCGCCAAGCCCTTTCAGGTGATGCCGCTGGTGCGTGCCGGTGGCCTGGAACGTCTGGGCTGGGGCTCGAGCCAGCTGGCCTTGGCCTGCGCATCGCACGGTGGCGAGCCGGAGCACGTGGCGCTGGCCGAGTCGATGCTGGCCGGAATCGGACTCGAGGAAGGCGACCTCGCGTGCGGAGCCCACGAACCCCTGGCGTCGCGCGGCGCACGGCTGCTTCGCGAGTCGGGTGATCGGGTCACGCGCCTCCATAACAACTGTTCGGGAAAGCACGCCGCGATGCTGGCCCGGGCCGTATTGCTTGGCGAACCGACCAGCGGCTACGAGCAGGCGTCGCATGCGGTGCAGCGGGCGGCGCACGAGACCGTTGCCGCGTGGGCAGGCATGATGCCGGAGACGGTCGGTGTGGCCGTAGACGGCTGCGGCGTGACCGTATTCTCCCTCCCGCTGGCGAATATGGCACTCTCGTATGCCAGACTCGCCCATGCGTCGACCCACGGCGACGACGCGAGTCGGCGTATCGTGCAGGCCATGACGTCGCATCCGTTTCTGGTGGGCGGCAGCGATCGGTTCGATACACGCCTGATGGAAGCGGTCGGCGGCAATGTGCTGTGCAAAGTCGGCGCGGAAGGCGTGCATACGTTCGCCATCATCGACCGCGGCATCGGCTTCGCGCTCAAGGTCGAAGACGGATCGCAGCGGGCGCAGTTCGTCGCCGTGCTGGCGATGCTGGCCGCGTACGACGGGTTGCCGTCTCCGTTACCCGAGAGCTTGCGCGATGCAGCAGTTCGGGCCGTTCGGAATACCCGTGGCGAGCAGGTCGGCGAAGTGTTCGTGAGTGAGGCGCCGCTCGGCGCGCCCGCGCGCAGTAACGCCTCATGACGGCGAGGCACGCATGAGCGAGGCAGGCGCGCGTACCAGCGACACCGCCGGCGTGGATTCGATGACAGTGCGCGGCCACGTGGCTGTTACACTCGATGCACTCGATGCGGAGACGGCGGCGCTCGTTCGGCTCGCGGCGGTCTTGGCCGGCGGAAGCGAGGCCGAGGTTCGTGCGGAGCTGTCGGGGGTGAACGGCGTCGTCAATCCGATCTGGATCGAGGAAGTCATTCTTCAGACGTACCTGTTCGCCGGTTTCCCTCGCGCGCTCAACGCGGCACGGGATTGGCGGCGCATCTCTGGACGCCTCGCGCCATCGCCGGCCGAAGATGGTGAACGTGAGGTGCTGGACTTTGTTGCGCGTGGCGAGGCGACATGTGCCACGGTGTACGGCGAATTCTACGATCGGTTGCGCGTGAACATTCGTGGGCTCCATCCGGCGTTGGATCGGTGGATGATCACGGAAGGGTACGGCAAAGTGCTGGGTCGACCGTTGCTCGATCTGGCGCGCCGGGAGTTGTGTGTGGTCGCCGCGTGCGCGATCGCACGACAGGACCGGCAGCTGCATTCGCATCTGCACGGTGCGCTGAACGCAGGAGCCGTGGCGGGCGTCGTAACCGCAGCGTTGCAGGTGGTCGCGCCCTTGATCGGCGAGGACGACATGCGTCGCTACCTCGGCCTGTGGGCGCGAGTGCAGGGGAAGTAGGGCGGTGTGTCAGTGGTACGGCAGGACCATCAGCACGTAGTGTACTCGAAGGTTTTTTGGCGTCGCCCCGGTGGCCGGCTGCCTCTCTCGTTTCGGAAGTGATTCATGTTCGTAGATCGCGTACTCGTGAAGGTCGAAGCAGGAACCGGTGGTTCAGGACAGACCTCGTTTCGCCGCGAGAAATTCGCGCCGATGGGTGGCCCTGATGGCGGCGACGGCGGACGTGGCGGCGACGTGATCGTGCGCGGCGACCGGAACCTGACCACGCTCCTCGACTACACGTACCGCGATGCCTGGAAGGCCGAACGCGGACAGCACGGCGAAGGGTCGAATCGGACCGGCCGCTCGGGCGAAGACATCGTGCTGCCGGTGCCTCCCGGGACGGTTGTGCGCGACGCCGAAACGCAGGAGTTCCTCGGTGAAGTCATGGAGGATGGACATACCATTCTCGTGGCGAAGGGCGGACGTGGTGGGAAGGGCAACTCCTTTTTCGTGACGCCCACGCACCAGTCGCCGCGCGAGTGGCAGCCCGGTGAGGAAGGAACGGCCCGCACACTCGAACTCGAACTCAAGCTGATCGCCGACATCGGTCTCGTCGGACAGCCGAATGCGGGCAAGAGCACGCTTCTGTCGGTGATTTCGGCGGCGCGACCCAAGATCGCGGACTATCCGTTCACGACGCTGTCGCCGAACCTCGGCGTGGTCCCGCTCAGCGATCACCGCTCGTTCGTGGTGGCCGACATCCCCGGCATCATCGAAGGGGCGTCCGAAGGCAAGGGACTGGGACTCCGGTTCCTTCGACACATCGAGCGCACGCGCATGCTCGCGTTCATGATCCCCATCGACGCGGAAGACTGGCAGGCGGAACTCGATCAGCTGCGTCACGAGATCTCCTCGTACTCCACAGAGCTCGCCGCCAAGCCATACTGCGTCGTGTTCACCAAGCTCGATCTGCTCGGCGAACACTACGTGCCCGATATCGAAGCGCCTGGCGCGTTCGGCAAGTACGCGATCAGCGCGGCCGGACGCATGGGGCTCGATGTGGTGCTCGATGCATGGTGGCGTGAGCTGCTCGCGATGCGCGTGGAAGCCGAGAAGCCGGCACGTGACGCGCAGTTTCTTCCCTGAAGCTGTGGCGGACGCGCGCGCTGTGATCGCGCTGCGTCAGGTCGCCGGACTCGGCGACGTTGGCGTGGCGCGGCTGCTGTCGCTGCATGGCGACGCGGTGCGCGCGCTGGCGTCGATGGCCTCGATGCGACGCGACGAGGCGCTAAGCGAGGCCGATGGTATTCTGGAGAAGCTGAGGCGCATTGGCGGGGAAGCACTCGTGGCCGGATCCGACCGCTACCCCGCGCGACTGCTCGAACTCGCTGATGCGCCGCCGGTCATCTACGCGCAGGGCACATTGGCCAGCGCGCATCCGCCCGCCGTCGCGATTGTCGGCACGCGTGCCGCGTCGGCGTACGGACTGCGCGTGGCGCGAGCCATCGCGACCGCCTGCGCTCGCGCCGGTGTGACGATCGTCAGTGGCCTCGCTCGCGGTATTGACGGCGCAGCGCACGAGGCGGCGCTGGCCGCGGGCGGACGCACCGTCGCGGTACTCGGCACGGGACTCGATGTGCATTACCCGCGTTCGCATCGCACACTGCAGGAACGGATCGCGCGGGACGGTCTGTTGCTGACCGAGCAGAAGCCGGGTGACACGGGGCACGGCGGCACGTTTCCTCGTCGCAATCGCATCATCGCGGCGCTGGCCGATCTCACCGTCGTCGTCGAGGCCGGGAAAGGAAGCGGTGCGCTGATCACCGCCGATCACGCGCTCGAATTGAACCGTACAGTGGCCTGCGTACCGAACGCCATCGATCAGGTATCGTCGCTGGGCAGCAATGCACTCCTCAAGATGCACGCCGAGCCGATTCTCGCGGTGGATGACGTGCTGGCGTTGCTGCGCGTCGATCGGTCGGTGTCCACGCACATGGCGCTCGATGGCGATGCGGCGCGGTGCTGGGACGCGGTCCAGCGTGGTGCGCATGACATCGAGCAGGTTGCGGCCGTCGCTCAGTTGCGCCCTCGTGAGGCGGCCGCTGTACTGAGCGCTCTCGAAATCGACGGGCTCGTGCACTTTGGTCCTACGGGGCAGGTGCATCCGTCCGTCGGTGTGTCGTGAGCGTTTCGGCGGCGACGTCCGTGGGATATCGACATCTGTATCTGCATGTCCCGTTTTGCGCGCGGCGCTGCAGCTACTGTGACTTCGCGATCGCCGTGCGCAAGCAGGTGCCGTGGCGTGCGTTCGCAGATTCGGTCAACGCCGAGCTTCGTCTTCGCGGCGCGGCCGAGTCGTGCGATGTGCTGAGCACGCTGTATCTCGGTGGCGGCACGCCCTCGCGACTGGGCGGCGAGGGCATCGAGCGCCTCTTCGAAATACTGCACCAGCACCTTCGACTCGCCGGGGATGCCGAGGTGACGCTCGAAGCGAACCCGGAAGACGTGTCGGTGGACGCGGTGGCGGCGTGGCGCCGGGCGGGTGTGAATCGCGTGAGCCTGGGTGTGCAGAGCTTCGACGACCGAGTGCTCTCGTGGATGCATCGCGTGCACGACGCGGATGCCGCCGTGCGCGCGGTCGATACGCTGCGCGCCGGCGGCATTGACGCGATGTCGCTCGATCTCATCTTCGCCGCACCGGATACGCTGGAGCGGGATTGGAGCGGCGATGTCACGCGACTGCTCGCGCTCGCTCCCGATCACATCTCGCTTTACGGTCTCACGATCGAGCCGCACACGCCGCTTGGGCGATGGCAGGCCCGTGGCGAAGTCGAGGAAGCGCCCGAAGATCTCTATGAGCGTCAGTTTCTCGAGTCGCACGAGCGACTACGGGCCGCGGGCTTCGAGCACTACGAGGTCTCGAATTTCGCCCGGCCCGGCCGGCGCGCGCGACACAACAGTGCGTACTGGCAGAACGTGCCGTATCTGGGCATCGGGCCGTCGGCGCACGGTTTCGACGGATCGGAACGTCGCTGGAATCTCGCGGCCTTGGCCGCCTGGGAATCGGCGCTGTCTGCTGGAATCGACCCAGTCGAGGGTACGGAAACGCTCACCAAGCAGAACCGTGAGGCCGAGATGGTGTACCTTGGGTTACGCACGATCGACGGACTGGAGCTTCGGGAAGGTGAGGAAGCCCGCGTCGCCACGTGGCGTCGGCAGGGGTGGATCGAGTCTGTTCATGGGACCGCCGGATCTCGGATCCGGTGCACCGCCTCCGGATGGCTTCGGCTCGATGCCCTGGCCGTCGACTTGACAGCACTTCGAAGTCGTTCGTAGCGTTACACTTATGGCTATTAGCGGGGAGCTCTCCGAGCGGGAGCGACAGGTTCTGGAAGCGGTGATCCACAGCTACGTGGCAACGGCCGAGCCCGCGGGTTCGCGCACGTTATCGCGTCGCTTTGGCTTGGGCATCTCTCCGGCGACCATCCGGAACACGATGAGCGATTTGGAGGAGAAGGGCTTTCTCTTTCACCCGCACACGTCGGCCGGACGCGTGCCCACCGACAAGGCCTATCGGGTGTACGTCGACTCGCTGATGCGGGTGGAGACCATCACCGGCGATGCGCAGCGGCGTTTGCACGCGGACATCTCGGCGGGTGGTTCGGCGATCGAAGCGATCCTCCGTCGAGCGGCGCAATCGCTCGGCGTGCTGACGCAGGAACTTGGCGTGGCCCTCGGCCCTCGCTTTGAACGGGCGACCCTGCGACAGGTCGAGCTGGTGCGCATGTCGTCGGAGCGACTGCTGATGGTGCTCACGCTGCAAGGCGGCGCCGTTCGCACCGTGTTCGTCGAGGTCCCTGGCGTTATTGCCGACGAAGCGCTCATCGAAGTCACGATCGTGCTCAACGAGCGACTCTCGGGACTCACACTCGAGCAGGTACGCACCTCGCTGGCGTCACGGCTCCGCGATGTGCACCTCAAACCGGAAACCGCCGAGCTGCTGCACATCTTCGTGCAGGAGGGGGAGCAGGTGTTCGGCCGGGTAGCGGATCCGCTGGAGACCGTCGTGCTGGGCCAGCCGTCGTTGTTGGCCGATCAGCCGGAGTTCGCGAGCGGCGAGCGCCTGCGGCAGCTGATTGAGCTCACCGAGACCCGTCAGCAGGTCGCCTCGTTGCTCGAGGCGAAACCGGGGGCGAACGGTATCTCGATCACGATCGGCAACGAGCATGGCGACCCGCGACTGGAACCGTTCACGGTGGTGACGGCCGAGTATCAGGCCGGATCGCTGAGCGGAGTGATCGGGGTGATCGGTCCCACACGAATGCCGTATGACAAGGTGATCGCGTTGGTCGGTCACACGTCCCGGCTGGTGTCCGATTTGCTCTGCTGACCGCGCCTCCCCTCGCTTCAGGCTGGCGGAGCGGTCGATATTTCCGATAGGCTTTTCTGTACGACTTTGAGTTCACCGACGGGCGTCCGGATTCCGGCACCCGTCGTTCGACTGCGCCGCCCACTGGCAGCGCGTTTTTCCGGGTTTCGACATGGCCGATTTTTACGCGGTGCTTGGTGTGCCGCGCGATGCATCTGATGACGACATCAAGAAGGCGTATCGTCGCCTGGCGATGCAGTGGCACCCTGACCGCAACGCGGGCGCGAAGGAGGCCGAGGAGAAGTTCAAGACGATCACCGAGGCGTACGACGTGCTGCGTGATCCGCAGAAGCGGGCCGCCTTCGATCGTTACGGCGAGGCGGGACTGCGGGGGGCGCAACAGCAGCAATACGAGCACGTCGATCTGTCGGAGGCGCTGAACATCTTCATGCGCGACTTCGGCGGCTTCGGCGACTTGTTCGGCGGGCAGGGTGGCGGGCGTCGGAACGGGCCGCGCACGGGCGCTGATGTGAAGCTGCCGCTTCCGCTCACGTTGACCGAAGTGGCGACGGGCGTCGAAAAAACCGTTGTGCTCAAGGTGCTCGAGGCCTGCGACAAGTGCGAAGGATCGGGCGCCGAGCCGGGCACCAAGCCGCAAACCTGCAACACGTGCGGGGGCGCCGGTGAAGTGCGACGCGCTCAGCGCTCGTTCTTCGGCCAGTTCGTGTCGGTGGCACCGTGCCCGACGTGCGCCGGTGAGGGCGTGGTCGTCTCATCGCCGTGCAAGAAGTGCCGTGGCGAAGGACGCGCCCGGGCAGAGCGCACGCTCAAGATCCAGGTGCCGGCCGGCGTGGCGACGGGGCAGTACATGACGCTCCGTGGCGCAGGCAATGTGGGGCCGCGAGGCGGCACCAAGGGCGACGTGCTGGTGGTGTTCGAAGTGGAAGACGACGAGCGTTTCGATCGCGATGGAGAAGATCTGTTCTGCGAAGCGCTGGTCACGTATTCGCAGCTCGTGTTCGGCGCCGACATCCGTGTCCCCGGTCTTACGGGCGATCTCTCGTTGCGCGTGCCCACGGGTACGCAGAGCGGCACCGTGTTTCATCTGCGCGGCCGCGGATTGCCGCGCGTGAATGCGTCCGGTACCGGTGACCTGCATGTAAAGGTGCAGCTCTGGACACCTCAGGACGTCGACGGTGAAGAGAAGACCGTGATCGAGCGGCTGGGCACGCTGCAGGGGCAGGCGCCAGCGCAGCGTGAGAAGGGCTTCTGGTCGAAAATGAAGGAGGCGCTCGGTGCTTGATGCGTCGCTGCGCTGGGTGAGCGTGCGGGTCAGCCCGGGCGTTGAAGCGGGCAGTCGTGATGCGTGCCTCGCCGCGCTCTTCGCGGTCGGTGCGCAGGGCGTGCATGAAGACGGCACGTCGCTGGTCACGCACTTTCCTCCGTCGACCGATCTTGAAGCCGTCCATGTCGCGCTGACCGAGGCCGACGAGGGCGTGACGATCGAGACGGCACCGGTGCCCGACATCGACTGGAGCGAAGCGTGGAAGTCGCGCATCAACGCGCACGATCTCGGTTCGCTCACCGTCACGCCGCCGTGGCTTGCGGAGGGCCGCGATCCGGCTCGTACAATCGTGATCGAGCCAGGGATGGCCTTCGGCACCGGCGAACATGCCACCACGCGTGGTGTGGTCCGACTACTGCCGACGGTCATGCGTGATGGCGATATCGTCGCCGACCTCGGCGCGGGCAGTGCGGTGCTGGCGATCGCCGCGGCCAAACTCGGGGCGTCGCGTGTGTACGCGGTCGAGCTCGACGGCGAAGCGATTCCGGACGCCGAGCAGAACGTGCTGCGCAACGGTGTCGCGGATCGCGTGCACGTGTTCGAGGCGGACGCCGGTGCGCTGCTGCCGTTATTGGCGCCGGTCCGCGTCGTGCTGGCGAACATCATTTCGTCGGTGTTGGTCGAACTGTTGCCGATCATCGCGGAGTCGCTCACGGACGATGGCGGCGCGATCCTGAGTGGCATTCTGCAGGAAGAGCGCGCGGAAATGCTCGGCGTTCTGGCAGCTACCGGTTGGCGCGTGCTCGACGAGGACGCGGAGGACATCTGGTGGTCGGTCTCGATCGCGAGGGCGTAGCCGCCGGACGTCCGAACTTCGTCACGACCGAGCCGTTTGCGGTCGGGGCGACGTGCGTGCTGGACGAACACGCGGCGCGACACATGCGCGTGCTGCGGCTCGACTCCGGTGCGGTGGTCGGCGTCCGCGACGGGCAGGGGCACGTCGGCGCCGGCCAGCTCGTGCGCCTCACGAAAACGCAGGCGCATATCGAGATCAGCGACGTCGAGGTCATCGCGCCGCTCCCCGAAGTGCATCTGCTGGTGCCCGTGGCCGACCGCGACCGCATGTTGTGGCTCGCCGAGAAAGCGTGTGAGCTGGGCTGCACGAGCTGGCGACCGGTACTCTGGCGGCGGTCTCGCAGTGTCTCGCCGCGTGGGGAAGGCGTCGCCTTCCAGCAGAAGGTCATGGCGCGGATGACGAGCGCGCTGGCGCAGTCGGAGGGGGCGTGGCTGCCCCAGCCCTTTCCCGAGGCGCCGTTCGAGCGTGCACTGCTGGCGGCGCCTCCCGGAGACCGCCTGGTGCTCGACCCGGCTGGAGCCCCCATGGTTGGTTCCACTTCGGCGTCGCTGCATGAGCCGATCGTGTTGGCGATCGGCCCGGAAGGGGGTATCGAGGCGGATGAGCTCGAGGCGCTCGTGGCTGCCGGCTTCCGCCCGGTTCGACTAGGGCCGACCATCCTCCGGTTTGAGACCGCAGCCGTGGCGGCACTGGCCATCGCCCGGACGGCGCTCGGTGCCGTGTCGGTTTCTCCTTCTCCGGTTCGGGAGTCCTGATGTCCGACGCTTGCATCTTCTGCCGCATCGCGGCTGGAACGATCCCCGCCACGCTGGTGGCCAGTAACGACCATGCGGTCGCCTTCCGGGACCTCCATCCCCAGGCGCCGTCGCACCTGTTGGTGATTCCGCGGCGTCATGTATCGTCGTTAGCGGAAGCCACGGACGCGGCCGAACTCGGCGCGTTGCTGTTGCTGGCGGCCGAGGTGGCCCGCTCGGAAGGCCTGGCGGAAACGGGGTATCGGGTGGTTGCCAATACCGGGAATGACGGCGGCCAAACGGTGCACCATCTCCATTTGCACGTGCTGGGCGGCCGGACCATGCACTGGCCGCCGGGATAATTGGTCGCTTCCCTCTGGAATTATCGTGCTTTGCGCCTTGACCTCCCCCCTCGGGATGGGTAGGATTTAAGGCTGTCGTTCTATCGCAACGTGTCTGTCACGCCATCATTTACGAGGTTTCGTTTGTCCGAAGTCATCATCCACGAGGACGAGAATTTTGAGCGTGCGCTCAAGCGCTTCAAGAAGAAGTGCGAGAAGGCCGGCATTCTGTCCGACCTGCGCAAGCATCGTCATTACGAGAAGCCCTCGGAGAAGCGCAAGCGCAAGATGAACGCGGCGGTCCGCAAGAATCGGCGCACCCGTAACGGGTGAGCAGTTCCGTGGATGCCGGCGGTTCGTTGCTGCCGCGTTTGCAGCTTGATCAGGCCAATGCACGACGGGAGCAGCTGAAGGATCGCGTGCTCCTTCTTGGGATGATCATTTCCGAGGTCAAGAACCGTGAGCTGGAATTGCGTCGTGATGCGACGGACGATGACGTGATCGACGTCATCCGAAAGGGCATCAAGAAGCGGCGCGAGTCCGTCGAGCTCTACGGAAAAGCTGGGCGAACTGATCTGCTCGAGAAGGAACAGAGCGAGGTCACGGCGCTCGAGGTATATCTGCCCGCCGAGGTCGATCCTGAAGAATTGCGCGCAGCCGTTCGCGCAGCGATACAGGGCGGGGCTGCGAACATCGGTGCCGTCATGGCCAAGGTGATGCCGCAGTTCAAGGGACGGGTGGAAGGCGGTACGATCAACGCAATCGTGCGCGAGGAACTCGCGCGCGGGTGACAACGACAACGCACGACACGTCGTGGCGAACCGAATGACAGCACACAGCAGGTTTCGAACCCGGACTAGCGCCCTCGGCGGTCCGGGTTCGTGCCGTTTCAGCCACGAGACACACCGACGAACACCCTCGGTATGATGAACGCGCACGCCCTCGGCATTCTCGAGTTCCCTCGTATGCTCGCGCACGTCGCGGGACGTGCGAACTCCGATCCCGGCGCAGCCGCCGTCCGCACGCTCGCCCCCCGACGCGATCGTGAGTGGATCGAGGCCGAGCACGCACGCGTCGGCGCCATGCGCGCGCTGGTGTCGTCGGATCTCCCCTGGCCGACCGAGCCGATTCCGGAGCTGGGTGAGCCGCTGCGCCGACTGCGCATCGAGGGGCTCACCTGGACGGCGCTGGAGCTCTTGCAAGGCGCCACCCTGATCCGCTCCTCGCGTCGCGTGCGTGACGCGTTGCGCGATCCGCGACGCCCGCGCATTACGGTCGCGTACCTGCAGGCGTATCTCGATCAGCTCATCGACCTGCGTCCGCTCGAAGAGGCGATTGCCCGCGCGATCTCCGATGACGGGACCGTGCGCGACGATGCCTCGCCGGCGCTCCGTCGCGTGCGTCGCGAGCTCCGGCAGACCGAGGGCGAGCTGGTGCGGTTGCTCGAGCGCGAAATGGCCAAGTTGGAATCGCATCATCAGGTGAGCGATCTGTCGGTCACCATGCGCAACGGCCGTTGGGTCATGCCGATGCGCCGAGAAGCGCGCGGGTACGTGGGCGGTATCGTGCACGACAGTTCGGGAACGGGCGCCACGATCTTTGTGGAGCCGCCTGCCGCGGTGGAGTTCGGCAACCGCGTGCGCGAGCTCGAGATCGAGGAGCTTCGCGAAGTCGAACGCGTCCTGCGTGAGCTCACCGAGCAGCTGCACCCATATCACGATCAGCTGATCGCCGCGTTCAACGCGCTGGTCGCACTCGACTCGCTGTATGCCCGCGCACGGTACGCGATCGAGGCCAGCTGTGCGCCCTTGGCGTTCTGCGCGCCGGCCGAAGGTCTTGCGATCGTCGATGGTCGCCATCCGCTGCTGCTCTCGCGCGGCACACCGGTGGTGCCGTTCGATCTGACGCTGTTCGAGAACGAGCGGACACTGCTGGTGTCTGGTCCGAACACCGGCGGTAAGACGGTCTTGCTGAAGGCGATCGGTTTGCTCAGTGCTCTGGCGCAGTCGGGTGTTCCGGTGCCGGTCGGTGCGACGAGTCGGCTGCCCGTATTCGATGACGTGTTTGCTGATGTCGGCGATGAACAGAGCATCGAAGCCAGCCTCTCCACGTTCAGCGCGCACCTCAAGAATCTCGGGGAGATTCTGCGCTCGGCCACACCCGACTCGTTGGTGTTGATCGACGAACTCGGTTCGGGCACTGACCCGGCCGAAGGCGCGGCGCTTGGCGGTTCCATTCTCGAAACGCTCACGCGCCGGTCGGCGACGACCATCGCGACGACGCACCTCGGACAGCTCAAGCTGCTGGCGACAGAAGTGGATGGCGTCGTGAACGCATCGCTGCAGTTCGATGCGGTGCAGTTGGCGCCGACGTATCGATTGTTGAAGGGTATTCCCGGTCGCAGTTATGGTCTGAGCATCGCCCGTCGTCTGCAGTTGCCCGAAGACATCATTGTGCGCGCCGAAGAGCGGCTGCCGCATGGCGAACGTGATCTCGCCGTGCTGCTGTCGGACGTGGAAGCGCGCGAAGGTGCGCTCGGTGTGCGCGAGCAGGTGATGGACCGCGAGCAGGAGAAGTTGCGCGCCCGGTTGGCCACGGTCACCGATCGCGAACTCAAGGTGCGCGAGCGCGAGCGTGAGGCCGAGAAGTCGGCCCGTCAGGAGGCGCGCAAATATCTGCTGGAGGCGCGCGGTCAGGTGGAGCGCGCCATTGCCGAGATCCGCACGAAAGCCGGTGAACAGGCGGAAGCGCTCGAAGAGTCCGCACGCGCGGCGCGTCGCGCCGTCGAAGAGGCCGCCGCCGCGCAGGGGCTGGCGGTTGAAGCCGTGCAGCAACGCGCCGCGCGCGAGAAGGTCCGCACGCAGGTACGGCAGGCCGTCGACGTGGCTTCTCCGCGTCCCGGCACGCCGCAGAAGGCGCAGCAGCCGTTGGCTGAGGGTGATCGCGTGCTGGTGGGAACGCTCGACAACAAGAGCGGGCAGGTGCTCTCGGTGCGCGGCAAGGAAGCGCGCGTCGTGGTGGGTTCACTCACCGTGACTGTGCCGGTATCGACGCTCACGCGGTCGTCTGCTCCGCCGCCGCCGACGGTGAAAGTCACGTACGCGGGAAGTATCCCCGAGGCCGATCCGCTACGCGAAGTCGATGTGCGCGGTCTCCGCGTGGATGAAGTCGACGATGAGGTGCTTCAGGCGCTCGACGCCGCTGTACGCTCCGATATGCGCGAGCTGCGCATCATTCACGGCAAGGGAACCGGCGCGCTGCGATCCCGCGTGAGTGAGATGCTCAAGAAGGACACGCGCGTGGCCGGCTTCCGGCTTGGCGCGTGGAACGAAGGTGGAGCAGGCGTGACCGTCGCCGAGCTCACGTGATTTCCGACGAAATCATCGAACGCGTGCGCACGGCCGCTGATATCGTGCAGATCATCAGCGAGTTCGTGCCGCTCAAGCGCGCCGGTGGTGACTATCGCGGACCGTGTCCGTTTCACGGCGGCACGAATCCGAACTTCTCCGTGTCCCCCAAGCGGGGGAGCTACCACTGCTTCGTGTGTCACGAAAGCGGTGACGTGTTCTCGTTCGTACGAAAGCGACTTGGCCTCGATTGGCCATCCGCCGTCAAGATGATCGGAGAGCGCGTCGGCATCGAAGTGATCGACGTGCCGATGCGCGCGCAGGCGCCCGACCCGAATGCGCCGAATTTCGAAGTGCTCGCGGCTGCGGCCGAATGGTTCCAGCGACAGCTCACCGAAGACGCGACCGGTCGCGATGCGCGTGCTTATCTGCAGCAGCGCCAACTCGACGAAGCGGCATGGGAACGCTTCGGACTTGGCTTCGCGCCGCGTGACCTGCAAGCGCTACGTCGATATCTGCACTCCCTCGGCGCCGATGATGCGCGCCTGATCGAAGCCGGCTTGTTCGTCGTGCGCGACGGCGAGACCGAGCCGCGTCCGCGTTTTCGCGGACGGCTGATGTTCCCGATTCTCGACGAAATGGGTCGGCATGTCGGCTTTGGCGGACGTGCGCTCGGCGACGATACGCCGAAGTACCTGAACAGTCCGGAGTCGGTGGTCTTTCAGAAGCGAAAGACGCTGTACAACATGCACACCGCGAAACAGGCGATGCGTCGGGCCGGGCGCGCCATCGTGGTGGAGGGCTATCTCGATGCGATTCGCCTCGTGCTGGCCGGCATCGAAGAAGTCGTGGCGCCGCTCGGCACCGCATTGACTGACGAACAGGCACAGTTGCTGGTGCGCTACGCGCCCGAAGTGTTCCTGCTGTATGACAGTGACGAGGCGGGGCAGAAGGCGACGTTTCGCTCGGGGTTGGAACTGCTCGGGCACAAGGCCACGGTCCGAGTCGTGACGCTGCCGGAGAACGAAGATCCCGATACGTTCGTCCGCGATCACGGCCGCGCGGCGATGGATACGCAGCTCGGCTTGGCGATCGATCTCTTCGACCGTCAGGTCCAGATGCTCGAACGCCTCGGATGGTTCTCCGATTTGCGTCGGCGCCGCATTGCGATCGACAAGCTGCTGCCCACCATTCGTGCGGCCCGCGATCCGCTCACGCGCGACCTGTACCTCGCGCGTCTCGCCGATGTGTCGCACCTCGACAAGGTGACGCTGTCGACGGAAGCTGACGCGGTGACGGAGCAGGGACGGCGGCGGGCGCCAGGCGGGCCGCCGGAGCGCAGCTCCGACGAGCCGATGCCCGAATTCGAAGGACCGCCGGTGGATGCCGAACCGGCTCCGCTTCCGCCGCCCGAAGGCGACAAGCCCGTCTGGAAATCGCGCAAGAACAGCAAGTACGGCGGCGGGCCGGAGTGGAAGACGACCAACATTCCGCCTCGTCCGCGTCGCGACGAGCCCGTTGAGCGATCGCTGGTACGCGCCATGTTGGCGGATCGCGGGATCGCCGAACGCGTTGCCGAGCGGCATCCGCCGAGTTCGTTCCGGCACGCGCAGTACGGTGCGCTCTTTGCGGCGTTACTCGATGCACCGATGCACGATGATCTGGACCAGATCGCCGACCGACTGGCTCCTGATTCGCTCGCGGTGCTGCGCGAGCTCACCGATGGGGCCGTTGCAATCAATGTGGAAGCCTCGGACATCGGGCTCAGCCTCAGCAAGCTCGACGCACGTGTACTGGAATTCCGGGTCGATGAGATCCGTGAGGCGATGCGAACTGCAACGCGAGAAGCGCAGGACGCGTTGATGAAGGAGCGCCTTGAACTCGAGGCCGAAATCCGTCGGCTCTTGCCTATCCGCAGTCCGCGGGCTAAACCGAAGGGGTGACGGTCGATCATCGACCCGATCTCCCTCCTGGAGGTGTAGTGAATACCGAACTGCAAGCACTGTTGATCGTCCAGCAGGACGATGAAGTCATACGCGCCATTGAGGCGCGGCGCGATGCGCTCGCCCCTCGTCTCGCCACGCTCGACAAGGCGCGAAAGCGCGCTGCCGACGAGGTGTCCCGCACGGAAGGCGCGCTCGAGCGCGAGTTGGAGAAGCACCGGGCGATCGAAGCGCGCCTCGTCGAACACAAGATCCGGCACGAGAAGAACGTCGAGGTCCTGAATTCGGCGCAGAAACTGAAGGAAGTCACGGCCGCGGCGGCGCAGGTGGAAGCGGCACGCAAGGTGGTCGCCGACGAAGAGAGTGAGTCGCTGGCGATCTCGCGTCGCATCGTCGACCTGCGCAACGCGCTCGCCGTGCATCGTGAGGTGCTCGAGCGCACGTCGTCCGATCAGGAAGCGGCGCGTTCCACGCTCGCCGCCGAGATCGCGGTCATCGACAAGGAACTCGGAGTTGCACGGGCCAAGCGGAACAAGTCGTCCGAGGGCGTGGGCAAGTCGCTGCTGAGCAAGTACGATCGTGTTCAGGCCCGTCGCCGGACGATCGTCGTGTTCCAGCTGCACGATGATTTCTCGTGCGGGAGCTGTGATACCTCGATCCCGCTGCAGCGTCGACTGCCGATGTCCACCGGCGCGATCATCGAACCCTGCGAAGGGTGTGGCTGCCTGCTGTACTACATCCCGGCATCGCCGGCTGCGGTACAGGGCTGATTTCGGGTAGGTCGGCCGCGTCGGGGGTATGCGTGCACCGTTTCGGGTGCATCCCCCGCCGCTCTGCCGGTACATTGCGGGTGTGACTGCGTCCTCCCGTTCTCAACTCGACCGCCGCCTCGAAGGCGGCCCGCTTTCGACCTCCCTCCAGCCGGCGCGACTTCGGCCGGAGGCACGGTGGATCGCCACCGTCCCCGCCGCCGGCGAGGGCGTGCGGGGGCTGATGCAGGCCCTGTTGCTGCCCGAGCCCGTCTGCCGCCTGCTGGTGGCCCGAGGGTACGGCGACGTCGAGGCCGCCAAGCGGTTTCTCCGTCCGCGCCTCGAGCATCTCTCGGCGCCCGACACGCTACGTGACTTGCCGAGGGCCGTCGAGCGGATTGCCGACGCCGTTCGGGCCCAGGAAACGATCTTCGTACACGGCGACTACGACGTCGACGGCATGAGTTCGACCGCCCTGATGGTGCGGGTGCTTCGCGGGCTCGGAGCCCAGCACGTGGTGCCGTTCGTGCCCAATCGGCTCACCGACGGCTACGATCTCGGCAGTGCCGGCGTGGAAGCCGCGCAGCGCGCCGGCGCCACGCTGGTGGTGACGTGCGACTGCGGCACGAGTGCCCGCGACGCGGTGGCGTCGCTGAACGCGTCGGGCATCGATGTGATCATCACCGATCACCACTTGCCCAGTCACGCGTTGCCTGCGTCGTATGCCATCTGCAATCCACGACATCCCGAGTGCACGTCGTCGGACAAGGATCTGGCGGCGGTCGGTGTCGCCTACAAGATCGCGCTGGCCCTTTGCGAGGCGTTCAACGTATCGCCGGCGCTCGCGCACCGTCAGCTCGATCTCGTGGCGTTGGCCACGATCGCCGACGTGGCGCCCCTGCGTGGCGAAAATCGCGTCATGGTGCGCTACGGCCTCAAGCTGCTGGCCGAAACGACGCACCCCGGATTGCGGGCGCTGATCCGCTCATCAGGCCTGGAGGGCAAGCCGCTCACCGCCGGACGGGTCGGCTTCGTGCTGGCGCCACGCCTGAACGCGGCCGGTCGCATCGCCGACGCGAAGCTCGGACTCAAGCTGCTGCTCGCCGAGCGCGAAGACGAAGCGAACGTGATTGCGCGGGAACTCGAGGAGCTCAATCGCGCGCGTCAGGAGCTGGATCGCGCGGTGCTCGATGATGCCATGTGGCAGGTCGACGCGCCGGGTATGGCCGATCGCTACGCGTACGTGTTGTCACGCGAAGGCTGGCACGCCGGCGTGATCGGCATCGTGGCGTCGCGAATCGTGGAGCAGACCGCGCGTCCGGCGGTCCTCGTGGCGGTGCAGGACGGCATCGGCAAGGGTTCGGGTCGCTCCATCAGCGCGTTCGACCTGCATGGGGCGCTGGGCGACTGCGCGATGCACTTTCAGCGCTTCGGCGGACACCGTGCCGCCGCGGGCCTCACGATGGATGCCGCGCAACTGCCGGCCTTCGCCGAACGATTCGACGAGGTCGCGCGCGCGCGACTGACGCCGGAGGACCTCGTTCCTGAATTGCGCGTGGATCTGGAGGTCCCGATCGAGAGCGTTGGCGAGGAGCTCGAGGCCCTGGTGCGGCACTTCGAACCCTTCGGCATCGGAAACGCGTCGCCGCTGTTTCGTACCACGGGTGTGCAGCTGGCCGCCGCCCCGCGGAAGGTCGGCGGCGACGGACTCAAGTTGTCCATCGACGGAGGCCATGGTACGCTCGAAGCCATCGGCTGGGGCATGGCGGCACTCGCCCCGACGCTGAGCGTGTCGAGACCCGTGGACCTCGCCTATCGGCTCGACCGCGATGAGTATCGTGGCGTGTCGCGCCTTCAACTACGGGTCGCCGGCGTGCGTCCCTGTTCGGAGTAGCACGTGCGGATCATTTCAGGAAAGTGGCGGGGCCGTCGGATCGACGCGCCGGAGGGTGGGGCGGTGCGTCCCACCGGCGATCGCGTGCGTGAATCGTGGATGAGCATCGTGCACCAGCTGCTCCCCGAAGCGCGCGTCCTCGACCTGTGCGCGGGAAGCGGCGCGCTTGGCCTCGAGGCGCTCTCGCGCGGTGCCGCCAGCTGCGATTTCGTCGAACAGTCGCCGAAGGTGCTTGCCGTCATCCGGGGCAACCTCGAAAAGCTGGGAGGACATCCCGAAGCGCATCTGCATCGCGAGGACGCCGTGCATTTCGTCGAGACACTCTCGGCCGGCGCCTACGACATCGCCTTCGCGGACCCGCCGTATTCTGCCGAGACCGTGCAGCGCCTGGTCGATTGCTGGATGGCGGTCCCTTTCGCCAACGTGTTCGGCATTGAACATTCGTCCTCGGTGGTTCTGCCGGCAATCGGCGAGACCCGCCGGTACGGCTCCACGTCTCTGACCTTCTTCCGCGCCCCTTCGTGACGCCGTCCCCAGTCGCCTCCGCCGAGCGTGTCGCCCTGTACGCCGGTTCCTTTGATCCCATCACGCATGGGCACGAGGACCTGATCCGGCGTACACTGACCTTCGCCGACCGGGTGATCGTCGCCGTCGCGAACAACGTGAGCAAGAAGCCGCTCTTCTCCGTGGATGAGCGTCTGCGCTTCATCTCGGAGATCATGGGACATGACAACCGCATTGAGGTGCGCGCGTTCAGTGGTCTGCTGGTCGATTTCGCGCGCGAGGTCGGCGCGCAGGTCAACGTGCGCGGACTCCGTGCGGTGAGCGATTTCGAGTACGAATTTCAGATGGCGCTGATGAACCGGCATCTGCTGCCCGAGATGGAAACGGTGTTCATGACGCCTTCGCTCGACACCACGTATATCAGCTCGAGCATGGTGCGTGAGGTGGCGCGATTCGGTGGCGACGTGAGCGGTCTCGTACACCCGTTGGTCGGCAAGGCGCTCGTCACCCGATTCGCCGAGTTGCAATGAGCACCGTGCCGACATTCGACGATGCGGCCGGCACGTTCCTGCGATCCGTGCACGAACGGGCCGCGGCCGCGCCGCGCACGATTCTCTTCCCGGAAGCCACCGACGTTCGGACGGTCGAAGCGGTCATTGCGCTTGGCAAGCTCGGATCGGTGGTGCCGGTGCTCGTGCGACGCAATGACGCACCGACCGGCGTCGTGCCATCCCGCGGCATCGAGATGATCGATCCGCTGATCGACGCACGCACGCCGCGTGTGGTCGAGCATCTGTTGGCGCGTCGCGCCGCGAAGGGGCTGAGTCGCGAAGATGCGGAGCGGCTGGCGCGCGATCCGCTGTACTTCGCCGACTCGCTGGTCGCGTTGGGCGAGGCGGATGGATGCGTGGCCGGGGCGGTGCACACCACCGCCGACGTCCTGCGCGCGGCCATCTGGACGATCGGCGCTGCGCCTGGGGTACGGACCGTGTCGTCGTCGTTCTATCTGATCGTGCCACCGTTCCGTGGCGGCGAGACGGAAGTGCTCACGTTCACGGACTGCGCCGTCATTCCCGATCCGACGGCCCGTCAACTGGCGGACATCGCCATCGCCGCCGCTGCCGATCGCCGCCGGATCGTCGGCGATGAGCCGCGCGTGGCATTCCTGTCGTACAGCACGATGGGCAGTGCCGATGGACCCAGTGTGAGCAAGGTGCGCGAAGCGGTGTCGATCGTGCGCGCGGAGGCACCGGGCGTGATTGTTTCCGGAGAGCTTCAGGCCGATGCGGCGCTCCTGCCGGAAATCGCCCGTCGAAAGGCGCCGGGAGAAGGCGCGGGCGGGACGGCCAACGTGCTCGTGTTCCCCTCGCTCGACGCCGGCAACATCGCGTACAAGCTGGTGCAGCGCCTGGCGCATGGTACGGCGATCGGCCCGATCCTGCAGGGGCTGGCGCGTCCCTGCAGTGACTTGTCGCGGGGGGCCACGTCGCACGACATTGTGCATGTCGCGGCGATCACCGCGTTGCAGGCTGGTAATCACGCTCGTTCCTCCACCGCTTCCTGAGCGCCTCATGAGCTTTGTTCTCGATCGTAACGACGACGTGCTGCTGGTGGATGTCGAGGGGCAGCTGGTGGTGACGAATCGTCAGGAGTTCAAGCAGGCGATTCTCGACGCCGTCGAGCAGGGCGCCCGCACGGTGATCATCGACTTCACCCGGTCCGGCTATATCGACAGCTCCGGACTCGGGGCGCTGGTCTCGCTCAGCAAGCGCGTGCGCGATGCGGGCGGCGACCTGCGGCTCGCCGGCCTCAACGAGGATCTGCGCACGCTGTTCGAACTGACCCGGCTCGACCAGCTCTTCCCGCTCTACGCGACTCGGGCCGACGCGCTCGCGGCGCGCTGACCGGGTGGCAACTCGCCTCAAGTCGCGACCCATCCTGGTTGCGGCGGACCCCATGACCGGCCCCTCTGCGCAGCGCCCCGTGGTGGACACTCCGACGCCAGTGAGTCGTCGGTGGACGGTCGCGTCCGATCTCACGTTGATCGAGCCGGTCGTGGAGACGATCGTTGCGCTCTGCGTGACCGCCGGATTTTCGGCGCGCCACTGCAATCTCAACGTGCCGGTGGCGGTCACCGAGGCGATGGCCAATGCGATGCTGCGCGGCAACCGCAGCGAGCGTTCGCGAACGGTGCAGGTGAGCGTGGAGCTCGACGCGCTCGCGCTGCGTGTCGACGTCACCGACGAGGGCGTAGGATTCGATCTCTCGGCACTGCAACAGAGCCCCGATGAGGCCGACTGGTTCGAGCGCGAAGATGGCCGCGGTGTCTTTCTCATGCGCAAGCTGATGGATCGGGTGGAAAGCTCGGGGCCCGACGCCGAGACCGGCCATTGCATCCGCCTGATTCTCCACCGGACATGATCGAGGTCGCTGCGCTCCTGGCCGCGTTTTTCGAGGCCACCGGACGCGAGGCGGCCATCTGGGAACGGCGCGAGGGCGGATCACCGCTTCTGCTCGGGACCTCGTCGGCGGCGTTCGCGGCGCGCACCGAGGCCGGTGTCGGGGCGTGGGATGCCATTGGGTGGGCCCAATCGCAGGGGCTGCATGCGCAGTTGGTCACGACCGGGGAAACTGTGGGCTGGCTCTTCGTCGAGGTGGGGCACTCACCCGATGCCGACCGCCTCTTGGCGCGCCTGGTGCCTCAGGTGCGTCGACTCACGCGCGAGCGCGACGGCGCCACCGGCGAACTCGTCGAGCGCTACGAAGAAATCAGTCTGCTCTACGCGATCGGTGAACTGCTGGGTGGAACGACGTCGGTCGAGAATGTGGCCGACACACTGTTGCGCGAACTGGCCGTCACGGTCGGCGCCACGCGCGCGGTCTTCCTGCAGAACAACGCTCTCACGGGGATGCTGGCGCCTATCGCCACGCTCGGGCTCGACGACATCGAGTATCCGACCGTGTCTCTCGATCAGGTCGGACATATCGCCGTGGCGGCGTATCGCAGTGCCAGCGCCATCACCGAAGCTGGGGTGGTGGCGCGCGAGTCGGACCCCGTGCTGGCGGCGCGTGGCGGCGCACTGATGGCAGTTGCCATCACCCGCCCGAGTACCGGAGTCGGCATCACGGGCACCCATCAGATCCCGATGCGACGTGGCAACGTCGTGGAGCCGCGCACGCCGGTACCGCTCGGTGTGCTCGTGTTGGGTGGACGGGCCAATGGGCAGCCGTTCAGCGCCGGTGACCGCAAGCTGGCCGTCGCCGTCGGCACGCAGATCGGCACCGCCATGCACAATGCCTCGCTTGTCCGGGCGGCCGTCGAACGGCAACAGCTCGTGCGGGAGATGCGGCTGGCGCACGATCTGCAGCTCAAGCTCCTCCCCAAGCCGGCGGTCGTCGGCCCGGAAGCGCGTGCGGCGGCCAGACTGGTGCCCGCCGAGAGCGTCGGTGGTGATTTCTTCCTCTTGGCGCGTCTCGACCGCGACCGCACCGGTGTGCTGATCGGCGACGTGTCGGGACATGGCTATCAGTCGGCGCTGGTGATGGCGCTGGCGCTCAGCGCGGCGGCAATTCATGTGCAGGCCGCGTTCGATCCATCGATTGCGCTCGATGCCGTGCGTCGCTCGCTCGACGACGAACTCACGTCCACGGAGATGTCGATCACGATGTGCTATGCGGTGATCGACACGCGAGCCGGCGAAGTGCGTTTCGCCAACGCCGGTCATCCGCACGCGTTTCGTGTCGGCGCCGATGGGCAGTGTGTACGACTCACCGCGGTCGTGCCGCCGATCGGGTTCAGCGACGCGCCGATCGAGGAGTGCGTGATGTCGTGGCGTCGCGGGGACCGGCTGGTGCTGTTCACGGACGGCATCACCGACGCCCGTGATGCACGCGATCAGCGACTGGGGGAAGACGCCGTACTCGACATGCTCGCGACGATGACACACGGCGAATCGCCCGATGACATGCTGGATGCGCTGTTCACGCAGGTAGAATCACACACACGCCGTACTGCGTTGCGCGACGATCTCGCCGCCGTCATCGTGGATCGTCCATTCGAGGAACGCTCGTGAGTCAGAAACATGGGTTTGGAACGCGCGGCGCACGGCCGCCGCGTCCCGAAGGGGCGCTGCCCGCCGCGCGGAAGCGGTTCGGACAGCATTTCCTCAAGGACGCGCGCGTGCTCGACAGCATCGTGGAGGCGCTCGGTCCGCTCGAAGGACGCACGGTCGTCGAGATCGGACCGGGCCGCGGCGCGCTGACCGATCGTCTCGTCGAGCGGGCGGGGCGGGTGATTGCGATCGAACTCGATCGCGATCTCGTGCAGCACCTGCGCACGCGCTACGCCGACATGCCGCACGTCGAGATCGTGGAGGCCGATGTGCTGACCGTGTCGCTGCCGACGCTCGCGGGCGGACCGTATGTGTTGGTGGGCAACGTGCCGTATTACATCACGACGCCGATCATCTTCCACGCGCTCGAACTGCCGCGTCCCGACGTGGCGGTGTATCTGGTGCAGAAGGAAGTGGCCGAGCGCATGGCGGCACCACCAGGCGACAAGACCTACGGTGCCCTCAGCGTGAACCTGCAGGCGGTCGTCGACGTCGAGATGGTGCGACGCGTGCCACCGTCGGCGTTCAATCCGTCACCGACCGTCGATTCGGCGGTGGTACGCGTGACGCCGCGCGCGGTGCCGTCGGTCGAGCCCGAGATCGAAGAGAAGTTTCGCAGTTTCGTGCTGGCGGCATTCGGATTGCGCCGCAAGCAGCTCATTCGCGTCGTGCGCACCGTCGCCTCCCTCGATGCGGAACGTGCCGCGGCCGTGCTGCAGGAAGCCGGGCTGCCGAATGAAGTGCGACCGGAGACACTCACGCCGGCCGATTTCGCACGACTGGTGCGCGTGCTTACGCCGCGCCCTGACTCGTCATCGAATTCGTAAGGGCGAACGACAACCCTTCGAGTTCCATCGCCATGTTCACTGACTTGAGTGACACATGCGGTGGCACGGTGATCTGGGCCGGGGCGAAATTCAGAATGGCCCGGATGCCGGCGCCGACCAGGCGATCCACGACATCCTGCGCATCGTCGGACGGGATCGCGAGCACGGCGATGGGGGCTTCTTCCCGCTGAATGTCCTGCGCGAGATCGGCCATGTCGTGCACGATCGCTTCGCCCCAGGGCTTGCCGATCTTGGTGGGATCGTTGTCGTACACGCCCACGATCTTGAAGCCGCGCTGCCGGAAGCCGCGGTAGTTGGCCAGCGCCGCACCGATCTTGCCGGCGCCGATGATGACGACCTTCCACTCGCGCTCGAGCCCGAGAATTTCCCGAAGGTGCGCCGTCAGTTCATGCACGGGGTATCCAAGTCCGCGTTTGCCGAAGGACCCGAAGAACGAGAGATCCTTTCGTACCTGCGCCGGGGTCGTCCCGCAGAGGTGTGCGAGTTCGTCACTGGAGGCCGTTTGCTGGCCCTGAGTGTCGAGATCTTCGAGGTACCGCAGGTACATCGAGAGGCGTCGGACGGTCGAATCGGCGATGCGTTTCACGGCAGAGTCGGTGGCTTGTGAAATTCTTCACAAAGTTAGACAGCTGCCCCACGATTTACCAGCGGGACCCGGTCCGCTCGCTATCTTCCGCCACATGTCTCGCCCCACCACGCTCTCGGCGCGCGCCGCTCAGCGACTGGCGTCCGGTCCACTCGACCCCGTCACGCTCATGTGCGACGTCTGCAAGGTGGATCGCCTGCAGGCCGATGCCGCCGAACGCATGGCCGTGGCGCTGCTTTCGAGCCATCCCGAGTTCGTGCGATTACCCAGCGGCCACTGGGCGCTGGCGGCGACCACGGCCTCGCCCGCCGACGTATCGGCTGGCGTGCCGGCCGCCGCCGATCGCGACGCCGACCCCACGGGGAGCACATCGTCGGGCTCCTTGCTCGATGTGAACTTCGCCGTCGTCGACGTGGAGACCACCGGCACGAGCCCCACCGCCGGCGACAAGATCACGGAGATCGCGATCGCGCAGGTGCGCGGTGGCGCAGTGGTCGATGTCTATGCGCAGCTGGTCAATCCGCAGCGTCCGATTCCGCCGTACATCACCCAGCTCACGCGGATTTCGTGGGAGATGGTGCGCGACCAGCCGACCTTCCGCGAGATCGCGCCCGCCGTGGTGGATCGGCTTGCCGGCCATGTGTTCACGGCGCATAACGCGGCCTTCGATTGGCGCTTTGTGGGCGAAGAACTCGACCGCGGCATCGGGCATCTCCTGGCCGGCCCGAAGCTATGCACGGTGCGGCTGGCTCGCGTCCTGTTGCCGGCGCTCCCGCGTAAGTCGCTCGACCACGTCACGCGCTACTTCGGCATCGAGATCGAAGCGCGGCACCGGGCCGAGGGCGACGCGGTGGCCACGGCGCAGGCGCTGGTTCGCATGCTCCGTATTGCCGAAGACGAAGGGGTGCGTTCCTGGCCCGCGCTCGAGCGAATGCTGTCCACACCCACCGCGAAACGTCGGTCGACGGCGAGCGATCGCCGCCGTCGCGCGTTTCCGCTTCCCGCCTCCGAGGATCACATCGCGTGAGTTTTCCGCATCCGTTGCTCGATACCCGAACGCTCGGTCGCTGGCGCATCCACGCGATTCAGGCCGGCGGCCAGCAACTCGATGGCGGCGCCATGTTCGGCGTCGTCCCCAAGACGCTCTGGGAACGTCGCCTCGCGGCCGACGGAAAGAACCGCATCCCGCTGGGGATGCGCTGTCTGCTGGTCGAACACGATGACGGGCTGGTCCTGATCGATACGGGTCTGGGCAACAAGGAGAATCCGAAGTTCCACGAGATCTACGGCGTGGAGAACGACGGAACGGAAGGGCGCACGGCGCTCGAGGATGGGATCCGCGAGGCCGGCTTCAGGCCGGACGACGTGCGGCTCGTCATCAACACGCATCTCCATTTTGACCATGCGGGCGGCAACACCTGGCGGGATCCGGCGGGTGACGTGCAGACCGCGTTCCCGAATGCGCGATTCGTCGTGCAGGCCGGCGAGCGCGCGTACGCCGAGCATCCGAACGAGCGGACCTCGGCCAGCTACTTCCCGGCCAACTGGGCGCCGATCGTGGCGGCCGACCGGTTCGACTTCATCACCGGTGACCGGGAGATCGTGCCGGGCATCTCGGTTCGACGCACCCCCGGGCATACGCCGCACCACCAAAGCGTCATTCTGGAGTCCGGCGGCGAGACGGCGTGCTTCCTGGGTGACGTCGTCCCCACGTCGCACCACCTGCCGCTGCCCTGGATCATGGGGTATGACGTGGAGCCCTTGGTCACGCTCGAGTCCAAGCGGGCCTTGCTGGCCGACGCCCTGCGCGACGACTGGCTCCTGATTTTCGAGCATGACGCCACGGTGGGGTTCGGGCGGGTGATGCACGACGGGAAGAGCTACCGCCTCGCAGAGTGAATATCGCGCGGAACCGGTGGTGCCCCTTGACGTTGCGCCCGTGGTGTCTACGTTTCTGAGGTTATCTCTGCCGTAGCAGCTATTCGGCAGGTCCGAACGTGGAAGCAATTCCGTGTTCACAATTGAGAAGCGGGCCGGCAGCGACGCCGGTCCCACCCTTCGGCCCTCGCGTCAGGCTCAGTCCTGCGGAGGTGTGCTGCTGGAGTCGATCGACACCGTGTCTCTCGTTCGCGCCCGTATTGGGTGTCGGGCTGGGAGCTGCACGGTATGCGACGCGGACTCCTCCAGGGGTTCGCGTTTTCTGTTTCTTCTACTGGAGCACGGCCTATTCAGGATTCGACGAAGCGTCCGCCACGGGTGAACCGGCAGATCCGGATCAGCCCCGTTCGCGTGATCGGCGCCGACGGAAGTCAGCTCGGTATCATGGAAGTCGACGTGGCGCTCGCCCAGGCAGTCGAGCAGGGGCTGGATCTCGTCGAAGTGGCGGCTGCCGCGCGGCCGCCCGTGGTCCGCATCATGGACTTCGGGAAGTTCAAGTTCGAACAGGCCAAGCAGGCACGAATCGCGAAGAAGAAGCAGCATGTGATTCATCTGAAAGAGGTCAAGTACCGACCGGGCATCGATGATCACGACTTCGAGACGAAGACCCGCCACGCGCGGCGATTCCTCGAGGAAGGCAACAAGGTGAAGGTGACGCTGATGTTCCGCGGTCGACAGATCGCCCATCCTGAGCTTGGCAGACAGGTGGTCGATCGGGTGGCTCAGGAACTCACCGATCTGGCAAAGGTCGAGAGCGCGCCGTCCATGGAAGGAAAATCGATGACGATGATTCTCGCGCCGAAGTAAGCAGCGCGTGATCGCATGCAGGGCCGCTTCCGCATCGGAGCGGTTGACCGTAGCCGTGAGCAGAATATGCCAAAGATGAAGACCCACAGTGGCGCCAAAAAGCGCTTCTCCGTGACGGGATCGGGGAAGATTCGGCGTCTGAAGGCGTACAAGAGCCATATCCTGACCAAGAAGACGTCGAAGCGTAAGCGTAATCTCCGCCGTCCGACCATCGTCGAGACCAACGGCGAAGTGAAGCGTATCAAGCGTCTCATCTTGTCATAAGGAGCCACCATGCCTCGCGTAAAATCCAACGTCGTTCGCCTCAAGCGAAAGAAGCAGATCCTCAAGCACGCCAAGGGTGCTTTCGGTGGCCGGTCCAAGCTCTGGAAGGCCGCCAAGGAAACCGTGGAGCGTGGTTGGCGCTATGCGTACCGCGATCGCAAGAACAAGAAGCGCGACTTCCGTCGCCTCTGGATCGTGCGTATCAACGCTGCCGCCCGCATGCACGACATGTCGTACAGCGTCTTCATCAACGGCCTCCACGCCGCTGGTATCGAGATCGACCGTAAGGTCCTCGCCGACCTCGCCGTGCGCGAGCCGGAAGCCTTCGCGCTCATCGCCGAGCAGGTTCGCAAGGCGATCGAAGCCAAGACGGCTGCCGCATAACGAACATGTACAGCACGCCGTGAACGGCAGCGCCGTTCGTGGTTAAGTTGTAGGGCCGACATCGACGCGATGTCGGCCCTTCGTGCATCCGCGGCGGACCCGCTCCGCCATCCGTCGCGATTCCCCGATTTCCGATTTCGTCTCGTGCAACTTTCCGAGTACCTCGCCCAGGCGAATGCCCTCGCGCAGGACGCGCGCGCGCTCCTTGACGGGCTCGAACCCGACACGCGCCTCGATGTGGCCAAGGGGCAGCTCAACGCCCTCAAGGATGACCGGCTCGCCGCCCTGCAGGGCGCGCTCCGCGCGCTGCCCGCCGAGGATCGCCGTGCCGCCGGCACCGCGTTCAATACGCTCAAGCAGGGCATCCAGGAGGCGCTCGACGTCTTCGCCGCACGACAGGCCTCGGCGGCCGGTGCGTCGACGTTCGATGCGACCATGCCGTCGCGTGGCGTGTGGCGCGGCTCGCTGCATCCGGTCACGCTCGTGATCGACGAGATCTGCGAGATCTTCCGCGAGCTCGGATTCACGATCGCGCTCGGACCGGAAGCGGAAACCGAGTGGTACAACTTCGGCGCGCTCAACTTCCCGCCGGACCATCCGGCGATGGAGTTGCACGACACGTTGTACCTCGGAAAGGACACGCTGCTGCGCACGCACACGTCGCCGGTGCAAGTGCGCACGCTGCAACAGTACAAGCCACCCGTGCGCGTGCTCGCGCCTGGGCAGGTATATCGGCGCGACTTCTTCGACGCCACGCACGCGCCGGCCTTCATGCAGCTGGAAGGACTCGCCGTGGATGAAGGCATTTCGTTCGTCGATCTCAAGGCCACGCTCGCCGAGTTCGCGCGCCGGTTCTACGGCGCGTCGCGTCGCGTGCGTTTCGGCCCGTCGTATTTCCCGTTCGTCGAGCCCGGCGCCCAGATGGATGTCGAAGTCGATCTGAACGACGGCAAGGGCCTGCGTTGGGTCGAGATTCTCGGCTGCGGCATGGTGCATCCGCACGTGCTCGACGATGCGGGACTCGACAGTGAGAAGTTCACCGGATGGGCGTTCGGTATGGGACCGGCGCGCATTGCGATGTCGCGCTACGACATCAGCGACATCCGCGTTCTGTACGATTCCGACGTCCGTTTCCTGGAGCAGTTCGCGCGATGATCGTTTCTCATGAATGGCTCAAGCAGTTCGTGCCGCACACGCGCTCCGCGCAGGACATCGGCGATGCGCTCAGCCGCCACTGCGTCACGCTCGACAACATCGAGCGGCTCGGTGCCGAACTCGCATCGTTCGTCGTCGCGCAGGTCGTCGAAGCGGGTCGGCATCCCAATTCCGATCATCTCTGGGTGACCAAAGTCGACGACGGCAGCGGAACGCTGCTCGATGTCGTCTGCGGCGCGCCGAATGTCGTGGTGGGCACCAAGTATCCGTTTGCACGCACCGGCACGATCATGCCGGGCGGCCTCAAGATCGAGAAGCGAAAGATTCGCGGCGAGACCAGCAACGGCATGCTCTGCTCGTCGCGCGAGCTCGGACTCGGTCAGGAGCACGACGGCATTCTCGCGCTCGACACCGACGCGGCACCGGGTACCGCGCTGCTCGATGTGCTGCCGATTGCCGACGCGCGTTTGGATCTCGACGTGTTGCCGAATCGCCCTGATCTGCTGTCGCACGTGGGCGTGGCGCGCGAAGTCGCCGCCGTGCTGGGCGTGCCGATGTCCGAGCGTCCGGCCGAGATCGCGCCGGCCGCGTCGAGCGTGCCGGTGCACAGCGCGCCGTCGAGTGCCGCCGGAGCGCATGCGACCGTACGGATCGACGATGCCGTGAGCTGCCCGCGGTACGTTGCGGCCGTCATCACGGGAGTGCAGGTCGGCCCGAGTCCCGATTGGCTGCGCCAGCGTCTCGAGAGCATCGGCCAGCGCAGCATCAGCAACGTCGTCGATGCCACCAACTATGTGCTGCACGGTCTCGGACAGCCGGTGCATGCATTCGATCTCGCGAAGCTGTCGGGCCGCGGCATCGTCGTGCGACCCACGGTCGATGGTGAATCGATCGTGACGCTGGATGGCACCACGCGCGCGCTCACGGCTGGTACCACGGTGATCTGCGACGGTGAGCGACCAGTGGCACTGGCCGGCGTGATGGGTGGCCTCGAGAGTGAAGTCACCGCGTCGACGACCGACGTGTTGTTGGAAGTCGCGGTGTTCGAGCCGCGATTCGTGCGTCGCGTGCGTCGTGCGGTGAATCTGTCCACCGATGCGTCGTATCGCTTCGAGCGCGGTGTCGATGGCGGCAGCACGCTCGAGGTGGCGCGCACGGCCGCTGCACTCATTACGCAAGTCGCCGGTGGACAGGTCGTCGAGTTCATCGACGTGGGCGTGCCGATGGCCGCGCGGAATGTGGTGACGGTGCGTCCGTCGCGGCTCGCACGGGTACTCGGCGTCGTCGTCGCGCCGTCTGAGATTCGCCATCGCCTCGAGTCGCTGGGCTGTACGATCGTCGAAGACGCGCACGGATTGGTCGTCACGCCGCCGACGTGGCGCCATGATTTGCTCATCGAAGTCGACCTCATCGAAGAGGTCGCGCGATTGGTGGGATTCGATACGCTGCCCGACGAGTTGCGGCCGTTCCGACCGGGAAATGCCCCCGATCATCCGTTGCATCTCGCCGGTCGACGCGTGCGCGATCTCTTGGTGGGTATGGGGCTCGCGGAAACGCGACCGATGCCGTTTACCAGCACGGGAAACGAGCACACGCCGCGCGTGCGCAATCCGCTGGCGGACGACGAACCGTTCTTGCGCGCGTCGATTCTCGATACGCTCGCCCGGCGTGCGGAGTACAACCTCACGCGCATGCAGGGCAACCTGCGGTTGTTCGAAGTCGGCAACGTGTTCATCGGCACGTCGGAGCGGCTGCCGCGCGAGGAAGTCCGAGTCGGAGCGCTGATCATGGGCAGTCGTCGACCGGCCCATTTCACCGAGCCGCAACCGCCGGCGTTCGATATGTGGGATGCGAAGGAGATCGCGGTGCGCGTGCTCGCGGCGGCCTTCCCTGGCAAGGCGGCCACCGTGTCAGCGGGCGCCGCGCCCGCGATCTGGACGCTCGCCGTAGACGGACTGGGTGACGTCGGTACGGTCGAAGCCGTCGCGCTGGACCGTCCGGTCTGGGCGACTGAGGCGTTCGGTATCGAGGTCACCTTGGGCGTGATGCCGTCGGCCGATGTGGCCGCGCCGCGCGCCAACGGCCACCACGCTGCCCCGATTGAGCGGGAGTCCCCGGCATCTGCCGGTGTTCGCTTCAAGGCGCTCCCAACCACGCCGGCGGCCGAAATCGATCTGGCCTTGCTGGTTCCGGACGGGGTGGCCGCCGCCACGGTCGAGCAGGCGCTGCGCAGTGCCGGTGGTGAACTGCTCGAGCAGGTCGCGCTATTCGACGAGTTCCGCGGAGCCGGCGTGCCCGAGGCCCATCGGAGTCTCGGCTGGCGGTTGACGTTCCGGCATCCGGAGCGCACCCTGCGGGACAAGGAAATCGAAGGTCGGCGTGCCCGCCTGCTGGATCTCCTCGACAAGGAACTCGGTATCCGTCCTCGTGCGTCCTGAAACCGCCGCGTTTCGCGAACTCGATACGCTCGTTCGTAATCTCAGCGACCAGCTGGCCGGGTACCGCCGGCGGGCGCTGTCGGCCGAGTCGCGCACCCGTGAACTCGAACAGCTGGTAGCGGAGCGTGACGGGACGCTGATCGAGGTTCGCGCGGATGGGCAGCGATCGAACCAGGCCCGGGCGCTGCTCGAAGCCAAGGTGCGGGAGCTTGAGGCCAAGGCGGAGCTGGCCAAGGCGGAAGTGGTGCGTGTCCAAGCGGCGTTCGCGGCCGCGGCGGAGGCGGCCACACCGCAGGCGGTCGATAGCGAGCTGGCCCGTGAAAACGAGCGGCTGCGGAACCGCCTCGCCGAGGCGGGCGAGAAGACGACGCAGCTTGGTGAGCGGGTGCGGTTCCTCCGCCAGCAGATCGGACACGGAGCGGAGCGGTGATCGACAACAAGTTGGTGGTCAAGGTCCGGATCGTCGGCGAGGAGTACACCCTTCGGACCGAGGCCTCACCGGAGCATACCAAAGCGGTGGCCGAACACGTGGACCGGACGATCCGGGCCATCATGGGCGGTGGCTCCACGATGGAAACGCAGAAGGCGGCGATCTTGGCCGCGCTGCAGATCACCGACGAACTCTTCCGTGAACGCGCGGCAGTGGAACTGCTGACGTCCGATATCAGGCAGCTGGCCGCTGATATTCGCCCACTGCTGCCTCCCGCCAAGCGAGGCGAGGACGGCAATCCGGCCTGAGAAACGGCTCGTCCGCAGAAATGCGCGGGCGGGACGGTGGTCGTCTGATGCTCCCCGTTGCGGCCCTCTCGACGCGTCCGTACGTTCTGAAAGTCAACAGCATGCGCGCACCCCTGTGCCGCGGCAGCGGAGGTCGCTCCCTCTCCGCCGGCCGCGGCGCATCGTGATAGTCGCCCGTGCTGTGCGCACGATAGAACCGCTGGAAAACGATCAAGAACCCGCGCTCAGCCGCGGTGGAGCATAGATCCTCATGGGCGAGATTCCCGCAGCGGCGCTAGTCGGCGCCCTTGGGTTGATCGCGGCTGTCGTCGCATACGTTGTCGGACGGCAGTCGTGGCGTAAGGTGGAGACGACCGAGCAGCAGCGAGCGCTGGTCGTCGCGGAAGAAGGCGCGGTGCGCGTCATCGACGAGGCGAAACGCGAGGCGGAGACGCTCAGGCGTGGCGCAATCGTGGCGGGCAAGGAGGAAGTCCTCCAGCTTCGGGAGTCGCATGAGCAGGATGTGCGACAGCGCCGCGTCGAGCTCGAACGCGAGGAGAAGCGGGTGCTCGAGCGCGAAGCGCAGCTGGATCGCGCGCGCGAATCCCTCGAGAGCCGCGAACAGGAAGTGCAGCGTCGCGGATCCGAACTTGGCCGTCGCGAGTCGGTCGCCACGTCGAAAGAGCAGGAACTCGACAAGCTCATCGCTGAGGAACGCCGCAAGCTCGAGCAACTGGCCGGCCTCAGCGCCGATCAGGCGAAGTCCGAGCTGATTCGTCGGCTTGAAGACGAAGCGCTGGCCGACGCGGCCAGTCGGCTGCGTGAGATTCGCGAGTCCGCCAAGCGCAACGCGGACCGGGAAGCGAAGAAGATCGTGGCGCTGGCCGTGCAACGTGTCGCGGCCGAAACGACCGCCGAGACTACGGTGTCGGCGGTCTCGCTGCCGAATGACGAGATGAAGGGCCGCATCATCGGTCGCGAGGGACGGAATATCCGCGCCTTCGAGCTGGCAACCGGTGTGGACGTGATCATCGATGACACGCCCGACACGGTCGTGGTCTCGTGCTTCGATCCCGTCCGTCGAGAGACGGCGCGACTCGCACTCGAAAAGCTCGTGAGTGACGGCCGCATCCATCCGGGTCGCATTGAAGAAGTGGTGGCGAAGGCCCGCAAGGAAGTCGAAGTCGCGATCATCGAAACCGGTGAACAGGCCGCCTACGATGTCGGAGTGGCGGGACTGCATCCTGAGCTGATCAAGCTCATCGGTCGCATGAAGTGGCGCACCAGTTACGGCCAGAACATTCTCGCGCACTCCAAGGAAGTGGCGTGGCTGGCCGGCATGATGGCCGCCGAACTCGGACTTGATGTTGCGCTCGCCAAGCGCGGCGCGCTGCTGCATGACATCGGCAAGGTGCTCACGCATGAGCACGAAGGCACGCATGTGCAGCTTGGCGTCGAAGTCGCCACCAAGTACGGCGAGAATCCGTTGGTGGTGAATTGCATCGCGGCCCACCACGACGACGTACCTCACGAAAGTGAGGTGTCGGTGCTCGTGCAGGCCGGCGACAGCATATCCGGGTCGCGCCCCGGTGCGCGGCGCGAAGCCTTCGAGACGTACGTCAAACGCTTGGAAGGACTGGAGAAGATTGCGTCGAGCTATCGCGGCGTGGAGCGGGTGTTCGCCATTCAGGCCGGTCGGGAAATTCGCGTCGTCGTCACGCCGGAGCAGGTGGATGACACGCGCATGACGGCGCTTTCCGAAGAGATCGCGCGTCGCATCGAGTCCGAGCTCCAGTATCCGGGGCAGATCAAAGTCGTAGTTATCCGAGAGAGCCGGGCGGTGGATTTTGCGCGCTGAACTGATCGACGGAAAGGCAATCGCGGCCAGCGTTCGTGCCGATGTGGCGCGCGACGTGGCCGCGCTGCGTGAGCGTGGTGTGGTGCCGGGCCTTACGGTGGTCCTCGTCGGCGACGATATGGCCAGCGCGACCTACGTGGGAGCCAAGGAGAAGGCGTCCCGCGAGGCCGGCATGGCCGGCGGCACCATTCGACTGCCTGCCGAGACCACGCAGGACGAGTTGCTCGCGCTCGTGGCGCAGTTGAACGCCGACGAGGCGGTTCACGGGATTCTCGTGCAGATGCCCCTGCCGAAGCACATCGATCCCGACACGGTGATCCGGCACATCCGTCCCGACAAGGATGTCGACGGCTTCCATCCGGAGAACGTCGGCAAGCTGCTGATCGGACACACGGATGGTTTTGTGTCCTGCACGCCAGCGGGCGTGATCGAGATGCTGCTGCTCAGCGGCGTGGAGACGCGCGGCGCCGAGGTGGTCGTGGTTGGCCGCAGCAACATCGTCGGTAAGCCGATGGCGGCGCTGCTCGTGCAGGCGCGCGCGGGCGGCGACGCGACGGTCACGATCTGTCATAGTCGCACCAAGGATCTGGCGTCGCATACGCGCCGTGCCGACATCCTGATCGTGGCGGCGGGCCGCGCGGAAATGATCACGGGCGACATGATCAAGCCCGGCGCGGTGGTGATCGACGTGGGCATGAACAGCGTGCCGGATGCCACACGCGCCAAGGGCAGTCGCTTGTGCGGCGACGTGCATTTCGCGAGCGCCGTGGAAGTCGCGTCGCGCATCACGCCCGTGCCTGGCGGCGTCGGGCCGATGACCATCGCGATGTTGTTGCGCAACACGGTGCGTGCGGCTGAACGCACGGTGAGCTGAGTCGCGTGGCCGGACGCCGCACGAGCGGATATCAGAGTTACGGACCGCCGGTTCCTTCGGACGAGGCGCCGGGCAGCGCGCCGGAATCGGCGATCGCCGTGCACACGCTCACCAGTGCGGCCAAGGATCTGATCGAAGGGGCGTTCCCGCCGTTGTGGGTGCGCGGTGAGGTCAGTGATTTCAAAGCGCACCGCAACGGGCATTGGTATTTCGCCTTGCGCGATGCCGAGGCGCAGGTGAAGTGCGTGATCTGGAGTTCGGCCGCCAAGCGCATACCCGCTCCGCCCGACGACGGCATGCAGGTGCTCGCGTACGGTCAGATGACGGTCTGGCCGGTGCGCGGCGACCTCCAGTTCTCCGTGCGCGCGCTCGAAGCGGAAGGCGACGGTCTCTGGCGGAAGGCGCTGGAACGCACGCGGCTCAGTCTCGAGAAGGACGGGTTGTTGGATCCCGCCCGCAAGCGCGCGCTGCCGGCCTTCCCACGGCGTATCGCGGTGATCACGAGCCCCGACGGTGCGGCGATGCATGACATCATCACCGTCGCGCGGGCCCGCAGCGCCGACGTGGAGATCGTCATCGTCGCGGCCAAGGTGCAGGGCGAGGGTTCTCCGGAATCGCTGGTAGCCGCGATCGAGCGCGTGAGCCGGTGGCAGGACGCCGACGTGCTCATCATCGGGCGCGGGGGCGGCGCACGGGAGGACTTGTGGGCGTTCAACGACGAGCGCGTGGCGCGGGCACTTGCGGCCTGTCCCATGCCGACGATTTCGGCCGTCGGCCACGAGGTCGACGTCACGATCTGTGACCTGGTCGCCGACGTCCGTGCGGCGACGCCGTCGGCGGCGGCGGAACTGGCGGTGCCGTCGCGTCGCGAAGTCATCGCCCGCGTCGAATCGCTGGGGAATCGGCTGGCCGCCGCCGCGAGGCGGCGTGAGGAGCGGGCCATCGCCTCGCTGGCCCAGGTGCAGAAGCGGTTGGGGCTCGCCGCGACGCGCATCGTGGAGCGCCGCCGCTCCCGCGTGGAGTCACTGGCCGGTCAGCTCCACGCGCTCTCGCCATTGAGCACGCTAGCGCGTGGTTTTGCGGTGGCGCGAACGCCCGAGGGCGCTACTTTGAGCGGACGGGATCAGTTCGTGCCGGGAGCCCCTTTCGATCTGTGGCTCCGGGACGGCATCGTGTCGGCGATCGCGGGGGCGGGTCGTCCGCTCCCCGAGTCGATTCCGGGATTTCCTTCTGAGGAGGGCGTATGAGCTTCGAACAGTCACTGACCCGCCTGGAGGAGATCGTGCGTGAGCTCGAGCGTAACGACGTCGATCTCGAACAGGCCCTTCGCCTCTTCGAGGAAGGCATCACGCATCTGCGCACGGCCGGCGAGGCGCTCAAGACGGTGGATGCCCGTGTGCAGCAGCTGGTCGAGGCGGCCGATGGATCGTTCTCGGTCGTCGAGCTGGGCGGCTGACGCGATGACGCCGGTTGGAACCAGTACCGAAACGTCGGCGCCGTCGTTCGCGAGCGAGCGCGCCGCGGTGCAGCAGGCGCTCGACGCGTTCTGCGCCCGCTGGCTCGGCGATATCGCGCCGCTGACCGCCGAGGCGATCCGGTACTCCCTTCTCGGGGAAGGGAAGCGTCTTCGCGCGATCCTGCTGATGGAGGCCTACCGCGCCTGCGGCGGCACCGGTGACGCCAGAGATCTCGCCGCCTCGGTTGAGGTCGTGCACGCGTACTCGTTGGTGCACGATGACCTCCCGTGCATGGACGACGATGACGTCCGGCGTGGTCGGCCCACGGTGCACCGTGTGTACGGGGTGCCGGTGGCGACGGCCGCGGGCCTCGCGATGGTGCCGATGGCTGCGCGCAGTGCGTGGCACGCCTCAAAAGCGATGGGGCTCTCCGACGCCGTGGCCGGGGACATCGTGCGCGATCTGATGGACGCGTCCGGTGCCGGTGGCATGATCGGTGGACAGCTCCTCGATCTCGAAGCCGAAGGTGTGCACCTGACCCTCGAGGCACTGGAGCGGGTGCACCGCCTGAAAACCGGTGCCCTGATCATGGCCTCCGTCACCCTGGGGGCACGCGCCGCGCTGGCGTCCGAGTCACGCCGTCTGGCGCTCGCCCAGTACGGCGCCGCGATCGGGCTCGCGTTCCAGATTGCCGACGATGTGCTGGACATCACGGCGACAACCGATCAATTGGGGAAGACGGCCGGTCGCGACATCGCGCTGCACAAGAGCACCTATCCCGCCCTCTTGGGTGTGGATGGAGCGATTGAGCGTGCTGTGGCGTTGGTCGAAGAAGGATGTCGTGGCCTGGCGGACGAGGGGCTGCTCACGCCCACGCTCGACCAGTTGGCTCGCTATATCGTGGAACGGCGTTCGTAGGCTGGCGCCGCTGTTCGAGAAGTACGTATCGCTGTCGTTTCGCATTTCGCCGTACCTGTTCGTCGTACCTGATCGCCGCGGCTGTCTCCCGCGACGCACATCCTGACTCCGTCATGTCTATTCTCGAAGGCATCAACTCACCCGCGGATCTCCGTGGCCTGTCGCGCGACGAGCTTCGCACCCTCGCGCAGGACATGCGCGAGCGCCTGATCGACGTCTGCTCGCGTACCGGCGGCCACATCGGCGCCGGTCTCGGCGTCGTCGAGTTGACGATTGCGCTGCACACCGTCTTCGAAACGCCGAAGGATCAGCTGGTGTGGGACGTCGGGCATCAGGCGTATCCGCACAAGTTGCTGACCGGACGGAATTCGGAGATGGAGTCGCTGCGACAGGAAGGCGGGCTGTCGGGTTTTCTCAAGCGCACCGAGAGCGAGTACGACACCTTCGGCGCCGGTCATGCGGCGACGGCGATTTCCGCGGCGCTGGGGATGGCGGCCGGGCGCGATGTGCTCGGTGAGCAGTTCAAAGTGGCGGCGATCATCGGCGACGGCTCGATGGGATCCGGCCTGGCCTACGAGGGCCTCAACAACGCCGGCCATTCGGATCGCGACATCATCGTCGTGCTCAACGACAACGAGATGTCGATCGCACCGAACGTCGGCGCGATGCACAAGTATCTCACGAGCATTCAGCGCAACCCGCTGTACAACCGCTTGCGTTCGCGCATCGGTGACATCGTGGACAACGCCCCGGCGCCATTCGCCGGCGTGAGCACGTTGGTGCGGAAGTGGGAAGAGAGTGTGAAGTCGCTGCTGACGCCGGGCGTGCTCTTCGAAGAACTGGGCTTCCGCTACTTCGGTCCGATCGACGGACACGATCTTGACGCGTTGCTGGAAACGTTCACGGCCGTTCGGGCCATGAATACGCCGCGTCTCGTGCACGTGATCACGAAGAAGGGCAAGGGATTTCCGGCGGGCGATCACGGAGAGAAGTGGCATGCCCTGCCGCCCGGCCACGACCCGGCCACTGGCAAGCAGCTGGCGGTCTCCACGGCGAATCCCGCGTACACGACGGTCTACGGCAAGGGACTCGCCGAACTCGGCGAAGAGCGGAAGGACATGGCCGTGATCACGGCGGCCATGCCGACCGGTACCGGCACAGCCCCGTTTGCCAAGGCGTTCCCCGAGCGGTTCTTCGATGTCGGTATCGCTGAAGGCCATGGTGTCACGTTCGCCGCCGGTCTGGCCACGCGCGGCGTGCGTCCGATCGTGACGATCTACTCGACGTTCCTGCAGCGCGGCTACGACAACATCATTCACGATGCGGCGCTCCAGAAGCTGCCCGTCGTGTTCGCGATGGACCGCGCCGGACTCGTAGGTGAGGACGGCGAGACACACATGGGGCTCTACGACATCGCCTACATGCTCACGATTCCGGGCATGACGGTGACGGCGCCGAAGAACGGTACCGAGATGCTCGGACTGCTGCGCGCCGCGGTCGAGCACACCGACGGACCGTTCTCGCTGCGGTATCCGCGTGACGCATCCCCCGACATTCCGGGCGCAATGTCGCAGATCGCCGCGACGCCGTACGCGACGTGGGAAGTCCTGCGCCATGGCCGCGATGTCGCGATTCTCGCCGTCGGCACGATGGTGAATCAGGCGCTCGCGGCCGCCGACCTGCTTGCCGCGGACGGCATGGACGTCACGGTCGTCAACTGCCGCTATATCAAGCCGTACGACGAAGTCACGCTGAACGCGATTCTCGCCAGTCATACGCACGTGCTCACGGTTGAGGAGGGTACGGTCGTGAATGGATTCGGCGCGTTCATCAGTTCGGTCATTCACCGCCAGGCACCGACCGTGCGTACGGCGGTGCACGGTGTGCCCGATCGCATCATCTACTCCGCGCCGCGGCAGAAGCAGCTCTCATCGCTCGGACTCGACCCGGCTGGTATCGCGGATCGCGTGCGCGCGTTGCACGAGTCCGAAGCACTCGCCGGTTGATGCGCGTCGGTGTCATCGGCCATAAGGGATACGTCGGACTGCCCGCGATCCTTGCCACGCTGCTCGACATTGCCCCCGAACTCGGACTGACGCTGCTGTTCGAGCAGGATCTGTGGGAAATCGCGGAAGAAGGCGGACGGCTCGAGACGCCGGAGCAGGTCGATGCCTTGTTCACGCTGGGCGGTGATGGGACACTGCTGCGTGGCGCGAGATTCCTGAACGGCCGCACGGTGCCGATTCTCGGGATCAATCTCGGTCGACTCGGCTTTCTCACGGCATGCAGCGGTGAAGAGTTCGAGACGGGCGTGCGTCGCTTTGCCGCCGGCGATTTCGTCTCCGAGCCGCGCATGGCGCTCGAGTCGTGTGCGCTCAATCGCGATGGGGTCGAACGGTGCAGCTGGCTGTCACTGAATGACGTCGTCCTGCACAAGGGCGGCTTCGCGCGCGTGGTGAAGTTCACCGTGTTCGTGGACGATGAAGCCATCGGGTCGTACTCGGCTGATGGTCTGGTGGTGTCCACGCCGACTGGCTCCACGGGCTACTCCCTGTCCGCCGGCGGACCGATCGTTGTGCCGACGGTGGAGAGCATCGTCCTCACACCCGTGTCACCGCATACGCTGGCGATGCGGCCGCTCGTGCTGCCGCCGCATGTCGAAGTGAAGGTGCGTGCGGATGATGGGCCCGAAGAACTTTTGGTGACGATCGACGGACAAGTCGGCACTACCTTCACGGGTGGCGAAACGTTGGTCGTTCGCAAGGCGCGCAACGCGGTACAGATCGTGCGCTTTCCAGGCACCACGTTCTTCACGCGATTGCGCCGGAAGCTCGGGTGGGGCGGACTCTCCGAGCGCGACGGCGAGACGATCTGAGGAGGTAGGGCATGCTCGTCGAGCTGCGTATCCGCAATGTGGCGGTGATCGACACGGTGGCGTTGCCGCTGGCGGCGGGGCTGAACGTGCTGACGGGCGAAACGGGAGCCGGAAAGTCGCTCATCGTCGGGGCGTTGGGCATGCTACTGGGTGAGCGCGCGGCCACCGACCGCGTACGGAGCGGCGCCGACAAGGCCACGGTCGAGGGTGTGTTCGAGCCGGGATCGATGCCGGCGTTGCGGGCGATGCTCGATGAGCGCGGCATCGACGCCGACGAGGACACGTTGGTGCTCAAACGCGAGATCGGTAGCAACGGCCGGTCGCGGGCCTGGATCAACGGATCGCCAGTCACCGCGGCCGTGCTGGCCGAGGTCGGGGCGCAACTGGTGAGCGTGCTCGGACAGCATGACTCGCGGCAGCTCGTCGATGCGGAACATCAGCGCGATGTGCTCGACGCCTTCATCGGTGCGCTCGACATTCGCGCGCGCGTCGCCGACGCGTTCGCACAGCTTGGCGCACTGCGCGCCCGCGAGCGCGAGCTGGAAGTGCGCCGTCAGGATGCAGCCAAGCGCGCGGACTATCTGCGATTCGTCGCCCGCGAAATCGACGACGCGAATCCGGTGGTTGGTGAAGACGAAACACTCGATGGCGAGATCCGACGCCTGTCGCACGCCGAAGAGTTGCAGACGTTGGCGGCGCAGGCGGCGGCGGCGATTTCCGGTGATGAGCGCGCGGCGCTCACTCGGCTTGCCAGCGTGCGTCGCGCACTGGTTTCGCTCGAGCGCATCGATCCCGACACCGGACGCTGGCAGGTCGGTTTTGACGCCGCCGTCTACGCGCTCGATGAGCTGGTTCGTGAACTCGAGACGTATGCCGAGTCGATCGAGGCCGATCCGTCTCGGTTGCGGACGTTGGAGCGACGTCGCGATCAATTGTTGTCGCTCATGCGAAAGCACGGGCCGACGCTGCAGGAAGTGATCGAGACCGGCTCTCAGGCGCGCGCCGAGCTTGAGCTCGTGGACGGCGGCACGCTCGACTTGGCGGCGATCGCCGATGCACGGGCCGCAGCGGAAGGTGCGCTGGTGGAAGCCGCGGCGGAACTGACGCGCCGCCGGCAGTCAGGCGCACAGCAGCTCGCACGCGCCGTCACGCAGCTGTTGCCTGAACTGGGCATGCCCGAAGGACGCCTGCAGGTGGTGCTCAACACCGTTGACCACATCGGCGCGTTCGGGGCGGAGCAGGTCACCTTTGTGGCCGCGCTGAATGCCGGTAGCGAAGCGCGTCCGCTCGGGCGCTTGGCCTCGGGTGGCGAGCTCGCTCGTGTCATGCTGGCGCTCAGCACGGTGCTGGCGCGCCTGCAGCAGGTGCCCACGCTGGTGTTCGACGAAGTGGATGCCGGCATCGGCGGCGCCGTGGCGTGGCAAGTCGGCGCGCTCATGCGACGAGTGGCCAAGCATCATCAGGTGCTCGCCATTTCGCATCTTGCCCAGATCGCGGCGCGTGCACACCACCATGTGGTCGTGCGAAAGAGCGCGATCGGCACGGTGACCACGGCGGATACCACCGTGGTGCGCGACGAGCCACGCGTGATCGAAATCGCGCGCATGCTCGGCGGCGACGCCGACCGCGAGGTTAGCCGGGCGCATGCGCGGGAACTGCTGGAGCGCGGTGAAGACGAGGACAGCAACGCATCGTCCGTCGCGGCCCCGGTGCGTCAGCGGCGCGGAAAGCCCGTATAGACCCGCAGTTCGAGCCGGTCACTCGTCGACGCTGGAAGTGTTGCTCCCGAGCCCGACACCGGAATGGTGTGCGAGTAGATCACTTCGGCCGGGAAGCGGGATCGACCGCGCACGTAACTTGCCAGCGTCGAGAAGCTCGCGCCGAATGCCGCCGCCTGCATGGTGCGCGACGGTGTCTCGAAGTTGCTCATGAGTGGCGCACTCGAGGCGGGATCGCCTCCCTCGTACCGATCAGCTCCCCATCGGCGAACCAGATAGGCGGCGGAGATCCCGAAGAACTGTCCGATGGACAAGCGCGGTGCGACTTCGAGCTCGAACCGCGTGCCCAGTGATCGCGTCACGGTACCGACGGCGAACGCGTCGAAGACGTTTGCGTCGGTGCGGAAGGGTAACGCTACGGCGATGTCGTCAGACAGCGGCTTGACGCCACGCACGGTGGCGCTCATCCAAAAGGACTTCGTGAGTACCAGGTCCGTCGTGCTGCGCACCAGCAGGGCGTTCGCCCCTTCGCCGATCGGCACATCGAACGGGTCGTCGGTGCGATCCGCTCCCGCGGTGCCGAAGCGCCAGCCGGCGGTCAGCATGCTGCGCACGCCGCGCGACGGCGTGAGCAGTCGACGCACCTGATCGGCCTGAAAACTGTCGAACAACAGGTACGACGCCGTGAGGTCGATGTCGCCGATACCGGCGCGACGGGTGTTGCCGAGTCTGTTGTAGCCAAGCTTCCAGGCCGTGTCGCTCACGATGCGCGTCATGCCGCCCGGGCCATACACGGTGGTGGCACCGGCGGGTGCGGCACCGTCGACGATGTTGGTGATACCGAACGCGGCGAACTCCGTACGCAGCGTCGCGATCGTGGTCTTCACCGCGGCCTGTGCGGTTCCGTTCGCGATCGGGACCACCGGCGCGCCACCGGTCGTGGCATCGCCGTAGACCGACGCGATGGCGGTGCGTGTGGTCCCGGCGCGCACCAGCAACGCCTGCGCGGCGGCGCCGTTGGCACGAATGGCATCGCAGCCAGTCGCTGTCGGCGATGCGCATCGCGTGATCTCGGCGGACAGCTGCGTCCGCGCCAGATCGAGTTGTGAGAGCACGGCACCGTTCGCCGATCGCGCGGCGGCGCCCGTACCCGATCCGAACGCCGGGTTCATGCCGACGTTCGCCGTCGAGCCCACGCGATTGAGCAGGAGCTGCGACACATCGCGTGACTCGACGTACGGTACGAGGAGCCGTAGCGACAGGCGTCGCGTCAGTCCGAGGCTCACGCCAAGCGGGGCGATGCTCTGACGCACTTCGCCGGAGGCATCGAGCGCGCCAAGCGAGAGCGCGAAGGCAGACTGGCCGGTCAACGTACGCACGCCTGCCTCGGCGGACACGAGCTGGGGAAAGATCGCGACGCCCGCTTGCAACGTGGCCAACGACGCGAACAGCGGCCGCGTCTTCGAACCGCCACTCCCAGCCGGCGTATACACGGCATCCCAGTCGTTCCAGAGGCCAGAGATCAGGAACCGTTTGCTCCCCTTCGGCAGGGGAATCGCGTCATCCCCGAGGCCCGCCACGGTCTGCGCATGTACGGTGCCCGGCCGCGCGACAGCGCCGGCCAGCAGAGCGCCGCTGACGGCAAGCAGCGTGCGGAGCGAGAAAGCGAAGTGATGCGCGGACGGCAATCGGTGTAAGGCCAAGGCGAGTTGTCATGTACGAGGTGAAGCAGCGCGTTTCCGCCGGACGCCCGCGTCAGGCATCGGTCGGAAGCGTCGTGCGCCGAACCGGCTAGATTAGCCCTGATCAGAGGGGGCGTCAACGAAACCCCTCGTCCCGTCACTTGAGAGCGTGCTGTGCATCTTCCTCCTGTCCCTTGGCAACTGACCGGCAACCACTGGCTGACCCTGCCGTGCATCAACCCGGCGGACGGCGCGATTCACGCGGTCGGGGTGCTGCACCGTGGAGCACGGGCCGCGATCGAGTTCGCCGGCTCGCCGGATTTCATGTCGGGGCAGGGTACCCCGCTCATGGGGCCGGTGTTGCGTGTGGACGGAAATGTGCGGGTGCTCGCGGCAGAAGGGATCGCCTGGGAGCGTGCGGTGGGCTGGTTGCCGACGTTTACCTGCACGATCGGTTCCCTGGTGGTGCGCGGGACCATCTTCGCGCCGTACGGGCGCGATGCGGACATGGCCGGCGCCGTCTACACGTTCGCGGTGGAGAATCGCGGGGCGACCGACGTCAATCTGGAGATTGCGCTCGAAGGCGCGCTGGGCCATCGCCAGCAGCGCGTGCGGACGCCGCGCCCGTTCGATGACGACCATCTCGTGAGCATCGGCCCCGACGATGTGGTCTTGCTCGAGGGGAGCGCGATTCCGGGCCTCGCGGCGATCGCGATCGGCAGCGACGGACCGGCGACCCTCGAGGTGCCTACCGAGGCCTCGCGCGATGCCCGACCGTTCGCTATTCGGCGCGCGCTCGTCGCTCCGGCGAATGGAGCCGTGCAGGCGGCATTCTACATCTCCGTCGGCCCCGAGCGAGACGGCGCGCAGGCCACGGTCGCGGTGCTGCGCCGCCGCGGGTGGCGCGCATTGCTGACGGCGACCCGCGAAGCCCTCTCGGGGCTCGAACAGACGACCGGTAGCGATGTGATGGATCGCATCGTGAACCGGAATCTCCTCTTCGCGTACTTCTACGGCGTCGGGCGCGGTCTCGACGATGCCCACTATTACCTCGTGCGGTCGCGCGCTCCGTGGCATTCGATGGGATGCACCGTGCGCGACTGGGAAGCGCTGATGTGGACGCTGCCCGCCGTCCAGTTGGCCGATACCGGCCTGGCGCGCGAGCTCCTGGTGCGGACCTGCGAGTTGCATGGGTATGCGCCCGGTCAGGGGGTGCACTACATCGACGGCACGCTGTTTCAGCCGGGCTTCAGCATTGAAGGGCCGGCGGCCTTTGCCATCGCCACCGATCGCTACATCCGCGATTCGGAGGACGATCAGATCGTCGAGGATCCTGTCGTCGCGGACACGCTCTATCTGGCGTCGGAAGACATCACGGCGCGTCGGGATGAGCGCGTGCCGTTGTACTCCACCGAAGTGATGCCATCGGGCGCACCGGCGAAGTATCCGTTCACGCTGCATGGCAACGCGGTCGTGGCGTTGGCGCTGGATGTGTTCCGTCGCACGCTCGACGAGGAAGCGGCAGCGGGCGTTGAAGACCCGGCCGCCGTACGCGCGGCGATCCGACGGCACTTTGCCGTCGACCGCGGAGAGAAGGCGCGGCTGGCTGTCGCGGTTGACCTCACCGGCAATGCGTCGCTCGACGACGATGCGGTGGGTTCGTTGCTCTGGCTGCCGCTCTACGAGGCGCTCGATCGGGACGACTCCTTGTATCGCCGTTCCGTGCGCGCGCTCCGTGCCGAAGGCGCCGCCCCTCAGGCGACGGCGCTGTTGCCGCAGATCGCCCGATTGTTGGGCCCCGAGGCGCAGGAGGTGCTGGCGTGGCTCCGTCGGGCACCGCTCGACAACGGCATCGCCGCTGAATTCGTGGATGCCGAGGGCCGGGCGAGCGAGAATGGCGGCGACGCGGCGTTGGCTGGATTACTGGCGCACACGGTCTGGTACGCCGCTCACGCCCTGGGACTTCGCGCTTGATTGGGCCGCGCCGCTTGTCCGGGTCCGGCCACCCTGCTAAAATCCGGTCTGTGCGGGAATAGCTCAGTTGGTAGAGCACAACCTTGCCAAGGTTGGGGTCGCGGGTTCGAGTCCCGTTTCCCGCTCTGATCGGTAGTGCTGCAGCACGCGGCATCGTGAAATTTCGTAAAACGGGAGCGCTTCGGCGCTCCCGTTTTGCGTTGCATCGCCGAGCGCGCTAAGCTCTCAGGATCACGCGCGCCGTACGATCGCCATACGATCGCACGGCGATGGTGAGCCGACGACGGCGCGATACCCGGATGGCGAAACCGGTAGACGCGTGAGACTTAAAATCTCCTGCTCGAAAGGGCGTGCGGGTTCGAGTCCCGCTCCGGGTACGTTGTCGTCGTCGCTCCCTCGCGCAGTGCGTCGTTGCCCGTGCGAGATTTTCGCGTAGACCAAGTACTCCCAGTGGCCTGGAGCCCAGATGCGAACAGTGCGCGACCCGCGCGGTACCACATGGATTTGCCTCGAATTGCCGGAAGTGCCGGTCGAACAGCGCGCAGCCGCCGCAGCGCTCCCCGCCGACACGGTGGCGATCGAGTGTAACTCGGGGGCCGAGCGGGTGATTGCGCTGGTGGCGCCGGGCTGGGACGACGACATGGACGATGTGACGCTCTCCAAGACGATCGCCGATTTCATGCAGTAGGAGGCGAGCGGCGGCGATTGTATGTTTCGGCCATGTCCGACGTCGTCACGCTCGCTACCGAATTACTCTCCGTCGAATCCACCACCGGCCGCGAACGGGACGCGGTGGATCTCGCCGCGCGCTGGCTTGTCGCGCACGGCTGGAACGTGTCTCTCCAGGAAGTCGAGCCGGGTCGCTCGAATGTCTGGGCCACCCGCCGCGGCGGCGGTGTGACACTCTCGACGCATCTCGATACCGTTCCGCCCTATGTGCCGCCGCGGCTCGAAGGCAATCGCCTCTACGGGCGAGGGTCGTCCGACGCGAAAGGCATCGCCGCGGCGATGATGATCGCCGCCCAGCGCTTGGCCGAGGCGGGCGAGGAGCGCGTCGACCTGCTCTTTGTCGTGGGTGAGGAAAAAGGGTCGCCCGGCGCACGCGCCGCGAACCGACTTCCCGCGACGAGCAAGTTCCTCGTCAATGGCGAGCCGACCGAGAGCAAACTGGCGTCGGGCTGCAAAGGCGCGCAGCGCGTCATCGTTCGCGTGCGCGGACGCGAGGCGCACTCCGCCTACGCGCACCTTGGCAGTAGCGCGCTCGAGCCGCTGCTCGACATGCTGCCGCAGCTCCGCGATCTGGTGCTCCCGGTCGATCCGATTCTCGGCGAGACCACGTACAACATCGGCGTCCTGCGCGCGGGCACCGAGGCGAACATCGTCCCCGGACTCGCTGAAGCCGAGATCATGATTCGCCTCGTCGGCGACATCGCGCCGGTCAAGCAGGCGTTCACCGAGTGGGCTGGTACGCGCGCCGAGTTGATCTGGGGCTCGCACATCCCCGCGCAGTATTTTCACGTGCTCAACGGCTTCGAGGTGGTGCCCGTTGCGTACACAAGCGACATCCCGCTGCTCGATCGCTGGGGGACGCCGCTGTTGTTCGGCCCGGGATCCATTCACGTGGCCCACACGCCCATCGAATACATCGATGTGGTGGAACTCGAAGCGTCGGTCGGCGCTTACGAACGAATCGTCCGCACCCTGCTCGCATGACTACGCCCGTGACACGCTGGCCGGTCGCCGTTCTCGGCGCCACCGGCGCCGTCGGCCAGGCCTTCATCCGCCTGCTCGAAGGCCACCCCTGGTTCGATCTCGTCGAAGTCGCTGCCTCTGAACGCAGCGCCGGCAAATCGTACGCGTCCGCGACCCGTTGGCTCGAAGGCACGATGCCGGCCGCCGTCGCTGCGCTCGAGGTGAAAGCGTGCACGCCGGAGCAGGTGAAAGCGCCGATCGTGTTTTCGGCGCTCGACTCGTCAGTCGCCGGTGACGTGGAAGCCGCGTTCGCGGCGGCGGGACGGCTCGTGCTCAGCAACGCGAAGAACTACCGGATGGAATCCGATGTGCCGCTGGTGATTCCCGAAGTGAATGGGGATCACCTGGCGCTGCTCACCCAGCAGCGGGCGAATCGCGGATGGCCGGGGGGCATCGTGACCAACGCGAATTGCGCGGTCACCGTAGCCGCGATGGCGCTGGCGCCGTTGCATGCCGCGTTCGGTGTCACGAAGGTGTTCATGACCACCATGCAGGCGGTCTCCGGTGCCGGCTATCCGGGCGTCCCGTCGCTCGACATCCTGGGCAACGTCATCCCGTACATCGGCGACGAGGAGCCCAAGATCGAAACCGAGCTGGTGAAGCTGCTCGGCACGTACAACGGCGAAACGATCGTCGCGGCGTCCATCGTGACCAGCGCGCACGCCAATCGCGTGGCGGTCGAACACGGACACACGGTCTGCCTCTCGGTCGCCTTCGAACGCGCGCCGACGCCTGAACAGGCGCTTGCGACCTTGCGTGCGTGGAAGGGATTCGCGGCGGTGCAGGGTCTGCCGTCGGCACCAGTGCCCGCGCTCGTCGTGCGTGATGAGCAGGATCGTCCGCAGGCGCGCCGCGACGTGAATGCCGGCAATGGTATGGCGGTGACCATCGGCCGCGTCCGCGCCGACAATCTGTTCGATCTGCGGCTGGTGGCGATGGCGCACAACGTGGTTCGTGGTGCCGCGGGCGGATCGATCTTGAACGCCGAGCTGCTGGTGGCCACCGGTCAGCTCGACGGATTGGTCGCCTCGTGATCGTCTGCAAGTTCGGCGGCACGTCGGTGGCCGACGCCGCCGCGATCAACCGTGTGGTCGACGTCATCGTCAGCAAACAGTCCAGCGGTCCGGTGGTGGTCGTGTCGGCGCTGGGAGGCGCCACCAACGTATTGCTCGATCTCGCGCACAAGGCGGCGGGTGGCGAGTTGCTCGCGGCCCTGCAAATGGTCGAGCAGCTGCGCGATCGCCATCTGCGAGAGGTGCATGCGCTGCTCGGCGGCGCACCGGAAGTCGACGAGTTGGCCCTCGAGATCAGTGCCAGTTTCGATGAGCTGGCGCATCTGGCGGAAGCGTTCCGGACGCTCGGCTATCTCACGCCGCGTTCGCTCGATACCGTGGCGGCACTTGGCGAGTTGCTGTCGTCGCAAATCGTCGCTGCCGCGTTCCGGCAGCGCGGCTATCCTGCCGTTTGGGTCGATGCGCGTGACGTGATGAAGACGAACGATTTCTTCACGCGCGCCGAACCCGATGTCGATGCCATCGCGCTCGCGTCGCAGGAGCATCTGCTCCCGCTCCTGCAGCAGGGCAAGATTCCCGTGATGGGCGGCTTCGTCGGATCGGCGCCGGGACGCGTGACCACGACGCTGGGTCGTGGAGGATCGGACTATTCGGCGTCGCTGATCGGGGCCGCCATCGAAGCCACGGCGATCGAGATCTGGACCGATGTCGACGGCATGTTGACGGCGGATCCGCGTGTCATTCCCGGCGCGCAGCTCATCGAGCGCATCAGCTTCGACGAGGCGGCGGAACTCGCGGCGTTCGGCGCGAAGGTGCTGCATCCGGCCACGATCGCGCCGGCGGTGCAGCGTGGCATCCCGGTGTTCGTGTTCAATTCGCGCAAGCCGGAAGGGAAGGGCACGATGATCGCGTTCGACGCGCCTCGCCTTCCTGTGCGCGCGATCGCCGGCAAGCGCAGCACGACGCTGGTGAAGCTGCGCTCCTCGCGCATGCTGTTGGCTCCCGGATTTTTGCGCCGCGTGTTCGAAGTATTCGAAACCCATCGCACGTCGGTGGACGTGGTCACGACGTCGGAAGTGTCGGTGTCGGTTACGCTCGACGATGCCACGAATCTCGGCGCGATTCTGCAGGATCTTGCGGCGTTCGGCGATGTGGCGGTGGAGCGTCGCAGCGGCATCGTGGCCATCGTCGGTGCCGGCATCGCCGACGGCAGCCGGGCGATCGCCGACGCGCTGATCGCACTCGGTCCGATTCCGGTGTACATGGCCTCACTCAGCGCCACCGGTATCAATTTCACGCTCGTCATCGACGATGAGCAGGTCGTGCCCGCCATGCAGCGCTTGCACGCCGCGTTCTTCGAGCAGGCCTCGTGAGCGGCGCACCGGTCTTCGGCGTTCCGGTGCGCGTCGCGCTGATCGGTATGGGACGCATGGGGCGTGCGCTCGACGCGCTGGCCCCCGAGCGCGGCTGCGAGGTCGTCGCCCGGCTCGACGCGGCCGAGATGTCGCATGGTGTCTCCGCCGCCGATCTGCACGGCGCGCAGGTCGCGATCGAGTTCACGACGCCGGAGTCGTCGGTGGCCAATGCCATCGCGCTGCTTCGTGTCGGCTGTCCCGTGGTGATCGGCACCACCGGATGGTCGGCGCAGTTGCCGGCGATCGAGGCCGCGGCGCACGATTCGCGGTGTGCCGCTTTGTGGTCGCCGAACTTCAGCATCGGTGTGCAGCTCTTTCTCGCGATGGCGGAAGACGCCGCGAAGCGCGCGCGACAGGTGTCCGGCTTCGACGCGCATGTGGTCGAGACGCATCACATCGCGAAGCTCGACGCACCATCGGGAACCGGTATCGCGATCGCCGACCGGTTGCGCGATGGACTGGGGCGCGATGTTCCGATTACCAGCGTGCGCACCGGCTCCGTGCCGGGTACGCATGAGATCGTTTTTGACGCGCCCTTCGAGCAGATTCGGCTCGTGCATGAGGCGCGTGACCGGCGCGTGTTCGCCGATGGCGCGCTCACCGCGGCCCGGTGGCTCGCGGCCGCGCGCGCGCCCGGGGTCTACACCATGCGTGACGTCCTGGCATCGAGCCAGGCGATTTCCTGACCTCTCAGCGCGGAACGACGATGGCGCAGCGACTCTTCGGGTGCGGTACCGCACTCGTCACGCCATTCATGGCGGATGGTTCCATCGACGAAGTCGCCCTTCGGGCGTTCGTGGAGTGGCAGGTCACGGAAGGTGTGCATATGGTGATTCCCTGCGGCTCGACGGGTGAGGCTGTCACACTCGCGCCGGCGGAGCATCGTCGTGTCGTCGAGATCACCGTCGAGCAGGTCAATGGCCGCGTGCCGGTCATCGCGGGCGCCGGCTCGAACGACACGCAGCGCGCGATCGCGACGTCGCGCGAGATGAAGGCGATCGGTGCGACGCACTTGTTGCATGTCACGCCGATGTACAATAAGCCGCCGCAGCGCGCGATGATCGCGCACTTCCGCGCCATCGCCGATGCGTGCGACCTGCCGATCGTGATCTACAACGTGCCCGGTCGCACGGCGATCAATCTCGAAGCCAGCAGCTGTCTCGAACTGGCGGCTGATCCGCGCTTCGTCGCGGTGAAGGAAGCGTCGGGCAACCTGGCGCAGATCACGCAGATCCTGCGCGAGCGCCCGGAGCACTTCGCCGTCCTCTCGGGCGACGATGGCTTCACACTTAGTGTCATGGCGCATGGCGGAGACGGCGTCATCTCGGTGATTTCGAATGTAGTGCCGGCCTTGATGTCGGCACTCTGCGAGGCGATGGCGCGCGGTGATCTGACGGAGGCGCGTCGGCTCGATGCGCTGCTGGCGCCGGTCACGCATGCCGCCTTCATCGAGTCGAATCCCATTCCGGCGAAGGCGATGCTCGCGATGATGGGACGCATGCGCGAGCAGCTGCGCCTGCCGTTGGTTCCGCTGCTCGCGGCGCATCACCCGCTGCTTCGTGCGGCGCTCGTGCAGGCCGGCGCCCTCACGGCCTAACGTGTCGCCTGTCGATTTCCACTTCCACACGATTCTGTTCTCATGGCTTTCTCGCTGACCGATCTCGAAGCGCGCTTCAACGATCCGCACCTGCTCGATGGCGGCGTGGCGCTGCCGTCCGACGCGCAGAATCTGTTCGATCACGCGTTGGCGTTGCTCGAGCGCGGTGAGATTCGCGCGGCCCGTCGCGACGCGGATGGCACGTGGCACGCCGTGCCGTGGGTGAAGCGTGCCATTCTCCTGGGCTTCCGCATCGGTCGTGTAATCGAGATGCCGGGGCAGGCACCGTTTCACTTTCTCGACAAGCACACGTACCCCACGCGCGAGTTCCGTGTGGAGAATCAGGTCCGTATCGTGCCTGGTGGCTCCACCGTGCGGCGTGGCGCGTACCTCGCACCGAATGTCGTGTGCATGCCGCCGATGTACATCAACGTCGGGGCGTATGTCGGTCGCGGCACGATGGTCGATTCGCACGCCCTCGTGGGCTCGTGCGCGCAGATCGGTGAGCGGGTGCACCTGAGTGCCGCGGCGCAGATCGGCGGCGTGCTGGAGCCGATCAATGCGTCGCCCGTCATCATCGAGGACGATGTGATCGTCGGCGGGAACTGCGGCGTGTACGAAGGCACCGTGGTGCGTGCGAAGGCCGTACTCGGCGCTGGTGTGATTCTGACACGTGGCACGCCGGTGTACGATCTGGTTAAGGAGACGGTGCATCGCGCCACGGCCGATCTGCCGCTGATCATTCCCGAGGGCGCGGTGGTCGTGCCCGGGGCTCGTCGCGTCAGCTCGGCGTTCGGCGAAGCGCAGGGACTGTCGCTGCAGACGCCGGTCATCGTGAAGTACCGCGATGACAAGACCGACGCCGCGACCGCGCTCGAGGCGTGGTTGCGGTGAGCGTATCCCGCTCGCCGTTGGCGGTGCGCGGTGTCATCCGCGCTCCCGGTGACAAGTCGATCAGCCATCGGTCGCTGATCTTTGCCGCCATGGCGAGCGGCCCCACGCGTATTCGTGATATCCTCGCGTCGGCCGACGTGCACGCCACGGCCGGTGCGCTGCGCGCGATGGGCGCCGACATCCCCGCGCTGAGCGACGACTTTGTGGTGCACGGACGCGGTGTCGACGCGTTGCATTCGCCCGCGTCGGCACTCGACTGCGGCAACAGCGGTACGACGACCCGATTGATCGCCGGACTCGTGGCCGGACTCGCCGGCCGCGTCGCGCGCTTCGAGGGGGACGCGAGCCTCAGTCGTCGGCCCATGCGCCGCATCGCCGCGCCGCTCACGCAGATGGGCGCGCGTATCGATTTTGAAGGCGCGACCGGACACGATGGATTACCGATGCGCGTGCATGGCATGCCGCTGTCGGCGATCACGTTCGTGAACGCGCACGCCAGTGCGCAGGTGAAGGGCGCCCTGATGCTCGCCGGACTGGCGTCGGGTTCGGGCGTGACGGTGCAGGAGCCGCAGCGCTCGCGTGATCACACCGAACGCATGCTGATCGCGCGCGGCGTGCAGCTGATCGTGTCCGACGACGGTGTCGTGCTCCCACCGGCGCAGACGCTCAATGCGGTCGATGTGGTGGTCCCCTCCGATCCGTCGTCCGCCACGTTCTTTGCCGCCCTGGCCGCGCTGGCCGACGAGGGCGAACTGTGCCTCGAGAATGTGTGCCTCAACCCGACGCGCACCGGCGCCTTCGACGTGCTGCGGCGTATGGGCGTGCGCATCGACGTGCAGGATGAACGCATTATCGGTGGGGAAGCGATCGGTACGCTCGTGGTGTTTCCGGCGTCGCTGCGCGCGACGTCGATCGGCGGCGCGGAGATTCCGCGGTGTATCGATGAATTGCCGATGATCGCCTGTGTCGCGGCGCGGGCCGTTGGCGAAACGCGCATCACGGACGCCGGCGAGCTGCGCGTGAAGGAGAGCGATCGTATTCGTGCCGTCGTCGAGAACTTGCGGCGACTTGGCGTGGACGCCGAGGAGCTTCCCGATGGCATGCGCATCATCGGCTCGCAGGCGTCGTTGTCCGGACATGTGGTCACGCATGGCGATCATCGGCTGGCCATGGCCTTCGGCATTCTTGGCGCGATCCCGGGAAATCGCATCACGATCGATGATCCGGGTTGTGTGTCGGTGTCGTATCCGACCTTCTGGCGCGATCTCGCGCAGGCGATCGGCCCGGCCAGCGACGCCTCCGACCAGGCGTCCGCCATCGTCGGCGGCCCGAAGCCGTTGGTCATCGCGATCGACGGGCCGGCGGCCAGCGGTAAGAGCTCGACGGCGCAATGGGTCGCGCAGCTCCTGAACGTGCATCATGTCGATTCCGGTGCGTTCTATCGTGCGATCACGCTCTTGGCCCTCGGCACCGGCATCGCCCCCGAGCAGTGGACGTCGGAGGCGGTGCTGGGGCAGGCGCACCGGATCACGTGGCGCCTGACGGAACGGTCGGTGCTGCCATTGGTCGATGGGAACGTGCAGGACGAGGCGATGCGCGACGCGCCCGTGACACGGCAGGTGTCGCGGGTGGCCCAGATGGCGGCGGTTCGTCACTGGGTCAACGATCAGGTCCGCGCCGCCGGTGCCGCCACGGATGTCGTCGTTGATGGCCGGGATATCGGGACGGCCGTTTTCCCGACGGCGGCGCTCAAGGTCTTTCTGGTCGCCGATCCCTGGGAGCGCGCGCGGCGCCGCCTGATCCAGCGGCTCGGCCGCCGGCCGAATGACGCCGAGATCGCCGAGGAGACCGAGGCGCTGGTGGCCAGGGACGCCCTCGACGCCGCCCAGAGCGCGCCGGCGCGCGACGCCATCACCATCGACACCACGACGGTGACGCAGGAAGAACAGGTGGAGCGGATCGTGGCGCTGGCCAAGGCCACCCGGGACCGGCTGCGCGGGCACTGAGCCGCGGCCTCGGCGGGACGGATCGGCGCACCCATTGCCGCAGGGGCTTGATCCCTCTACGTTTCTGGGTTCCCGCTGTTAATCCGTTCCACCCTCATCTCGGCGCGGCGAGTGCAGTTCCGCGATTCGGAGATACCCACAAGTATGAGCACTGAACTGAGCCCTGAGCTCGCCGCCGAGCTGAACGCCGCCCTCAACGCGGACATGGACGAGCTCGACGCGGAGCCGGCGCACAACAAGCTCACGGCGCGCGAAAAGCGCGACCTGCAGAAGAGCCAGCTTCGCCCGCTGGCGAACCGTCGCCCGGAACTCTACGAAGAAGACGAGTTCACGTCCGACGAGTACGAGCGGATGTTGGAGCTGTACAACGGCACGCTGGCGTCGATCGAAGAAGGTGAGATCGTCAAGGCGCACGTTCTTGAGATTCGCGAGAACCTGGTCGTCCTGGATATCGGCTTCAAGTCCGAAGGGACGATCCCGCTCGAAGAGTTCAAGGACATGCCCGACCTCAAGGTCGGCGATGAAGTCGAAGTGCTCCTCGAGCACCTCGAGGACCAGGAAGGCTCTGTCGTCCTGTCCAAGAAGAAGGCCGACTTCATGCGCGTGTGGGAGCGCATCCGCGTGGCCTACGAGAGCGACATGCCGGTCGAAGGCACGCTCGTCAAGAAGATCAAGGGTGGCGTGGTCGTCGACCTCATGGGCGTCGATGCGTTCCTCCCGGGTTCGCAGATCGCGCTCCGTCGCGTGCCGAACATCGACGAGCTGCTCGGTCACAAGTACGAGTTCAAGATCATCAAGCTCAACAAGCGTCGCCGCAACATCGTGGTGTCGCGTCGTGTGATCCTCGAGCAGGAACGCGCCGGCAAGCGCGAGAAGCTCATGAAGGAGCTCTCGAAGGATCAGGTGCGGAAGGGCGTCGTCAAGAACATCACGGACTTCGGTGCATTCATCGATCTCGGTGGCGTGGACGGCCTGCTGCACATCACGGACATGTCGTGGGGCCGTATCTCGCATCCGAGCGAGATGGTCCAGATCGGCATGGAGCTCGAGATCAAGGTCCTGGATATCGATTGGGAGCGCGAGCGTATCTCGCTCGGCCTCAAGCAGCTCCAGAGCTACCCGTGGAAGGACGTGGCGGCCAAGTACCCGGTCGGCACCCGCGTGAACGGCAAGGTCGTGTCGATCACGAACTACGGCGCGTTCATCGAGCTAGAGCCGGGCATCGAAGGCCTCGTCCATATCTCCGAAATGAGCTGGACGCGCAACGTTCGCCACCCGTCGAAGATCGTGTCGATCGGCGAAGCGATCGAGGCGGTGGTGCTCAAGGTCGACGAGACCGAAGAGAAGATTTCGCTGGGTATGAAGCAGACCGAGCAGGATCCGTGGGTTATCCTGCCGCTCAAGTACCCGGTCGGCACGCGTATCAACGGCAAGGTCCGCAACCTGACCTCGTTCGGCGCGTTCGTCGAAATCGAGCCGGGCATCGACGGCCTCATTCACATCTCCGATATGTCCTGGACCAAGCGCGTCCAGCATCCGTCGGAAGTCGTGAAGAAGGGCGACGCGGTGGACGTGGTGATCCTCAACATCGACAGCGAAAACAAGCGCATCTCGCTCGGCCTCAAGCAGGCCGAGGAAGATCCGTGGCTTCGCATCGGTGAGACGTATCCGGTCGGCACCGAGCTTCCGGGCAAGGTTGTCCGCCTGATGGACAAGGGCGTGGTCGTCGATCTCGGCAACGACATCGAAGGCTTCGTTCCGGTGAGCCAGCTCAACCCCGAAGGCACGGTCACGAACCCGGCCGACTTCGCGTGGGAAACGATGAACCTGGTGATGCGCGTGTTGGAGGTGGATCCCATCCACCGCCGTATCGTGCTCGCCGTGACGTCGGTCCCGGAAGAGCAGCCGCCCAAGCCGGCCGAGCCGAGCAAGGTGCATAGCTCCGAAGACGAGATCGGACTGTAAGCCGCACGCGGTGAGTGGTAAGACGAAGGCCCCGGCAGCGATGCCGGGGCCTTCGTGTATTCGGGCGTTGTGAAGGGGCGTTGCGAAGGGGCGGGCTACGGGGCGGGATGCAGAAAGCCCCGCCTTGCGGCGGGGCTTCTTTGCACGACTTCGCTCAGCTCGTAGTGTTACGCGTTACGGTTGCGACGACGTGCGAATCCGAAGATGCCGAGGAGGCCGGCGCCCATGAGCGCGTAGGTCGACGGCTCGGGGACCGTCTGGATGTTGGGGGAGCTGTTCACGCGGAACTCGCCACAGAGCTTACGGTTGGCGTCGTTGGTGAAGTTCACCGCGCCCGTCGCAAGGTTCTCGTCCCGATATCCGTCCTGGCAGTACATATCTTCGGCGTTGAGCACGCGGCTTGAGTTGTTGGTGTAATCGTCAAGCGCGCTGATGCGGAAACCATACGACTGCCCGCCGACCGTGAAGTCTTTCCACGCACCCGCGTTGTAGGTGACGCCGTCGGGGCCCGACTGCTCGAACATGTTGATCACAAACATATCCGAGTAGTCGAGCGAGCCGCCCTGGAAGTCGAGCTTCAGGTTGAGCTTGACCGAGTTCAGCGACTCTGCCGTGCCCGATGAGCAACCGTACCACGGGCAACCAGCCTTATTGAAGCCGAGAAAGCCCAAGTAAACGAACTTGTTGCCCGGCGTCGAGAGATTGATGCTTCTGTTCGAGTTGGTGTTGCTCGGCAACGCGCCCGGAAGATTAGACGAATTGTCTTCGGTGATGCTGAAGTTCAGCGATGAGTTAGCCAGCTGGTCGTTCGTGTCCCACTGAATCGAGGTATTGGTCTGCGAGTTGCCGAATGCAAGTTGCTCGGGCTCACGGTCGAGACACCGCTCGGGGTTCGCGCCCGTGAAGCAGGCAGTACGTTCCGTACCAGTTGATCTGTCTGCGCCTGTGCCGGAGCCGTAACACCCGTCAGCGCGATCACTGCGCCGACTGCCATCGAAATCTTTTTCATAGTCACCTTGCGCTGCGCGCTGGGGAGTGAGGGAAGGATTTGTCTCTTCCATCACATGAGGCAGCCTTCATGCCAGTGATTAAGGTCACTTAATGTGTGAGAGCCCGGCTTTTTACCCCAATTACATAATAAAATTTACCTAAAAAAACATAGCTTCTGCAAGTTCCTCATAGTCTTCAAGTTGCGAAAAAACCTTTGTAGCTTCAATAAGAGTGGTGAGTGATTTTTCATATTCACATATTTTCATATAAACTTCGCCCATGTTAATAAGTACAAGTCCCCTGCTAATCTCATTACCCAGACTTAAAAATATTTTATGCGCTTTTTGATAGGAGTCAATTGCTAAGTCCGGCCTTTGTCTATTAAAGTAAAATATTCCTACCCGCTTCCTGCAAAAATTCCAACTCTTTGTCCGCGTCCAATAGTCAACAAACCATCAATAGCTCTAACTCCTGTTTGCAGAACAGTATTAATTCTTTTTCTCTCTAATGGATTTGGCGGCTCTCTATATAGTGATCGATATGAAGAAACTTTAAGCTCGCCCTTCCCATCAATGGGATTGCCAAGACCATCAATCACTCTACCAGGAGTTCTTTACCTACACCAACAGAAAACATTTTACCTTTCTTTAATTCGCTTGTTAAATAAAGTAATTCTAAGTTTCTATCAACTTTAGAAGGATTTTTAGCTTTTCTTTCTAATTTATCCATAAATTCTTTACTTCTAATATTATTTTCAACAATTATTCTTAAAAAGTTTGGGTCTTTATGTGCAGAGTCATTATTCAAACTATGATGACCTGCACATAAAACTATGGCATTATCTAAATCCCAACGGACAGACTTTCTGCTTCGGCTGTAAAAATGGTGAACATTTAAATATTCTTTTTTTCTACAAAATAAATATTCACACTTATTTCCGTATTTTAATAAAGCACATTTCCGCCATAAAGTATCTAGTGTTTTTTCTGTTGGTGTTGTTATTAATGTTTTAATTTTCATATAAGTAATGATTGTGCTTCTTTTATCAATTTATCCATATATTTAATGTAGAAATTTTCAAAGTCGCCACTATCATTTTGATTATAAAGATTAAACAACACACTACGAAGTTTTTGGCTCTGACTTCCTTTAGCTTTAGACTTAATTATTTCTTTTTCCTGTATAATAACAACTTCACTTTCCCCTGTTATTTTAATTTTATAGATTAAATTTTTACTTCCATCTTGATTATCACGGATGTCTTGGTCGCCACAAAGAGTAGCATTTTTACAAGTAAAATCAATAAAACTTTCAACATCTTTTAAAGGTTGCAGCAGAATTATTTTGCGCGTTATGGCGGCGAGGAGTTTGTCGTGGTTCTGCCGAATACCAATGTAGATGGTGCAATTATGGTAGCTGAGTCAATCCAACAGGCAACCCGCGACTTGTGCATTCCTCATCAAGATTCAAAAGTTAGTGATGTTGTTACTGTCAGCATGGGAATTAGTTGCCTAATTCCTACAGCCAATCTATTTGTTGATGGCTTAATTAAGATGACCGATGCTGCTCTCTATCAAGCCAAGCAGCAAGGGCGCAATCGCTACATAACAACCGTAGAAGTAGAAAAAGATATTACTAGAAAAAGATATTACTAGAAAAAGATATTCTAGAAAAAGATATTACTAGAAAAAGGATTCGGTGAGAGAATGCTAAATTTCTTAAAGACAGCAAATTATACTTCAACCCAAGCGTTCAGATAGCCAAAGTTTGTTTTATTGGTTTGCACAATAGCTTTAGCAGGAATACTAGGCGGTGGTTTCTGGGCTTTCCAGTGGTTTGGGGCGCAGATACAACAAAATACTGAAGAAAATTTGTTAGCGATCGCCAATTAAAAGCGAATCATATCGAAAAATGGCTGAGAGAGCGTAAAGGTAATGCGGGAAATTTTTGCGGCTAGACCATCGGTGAGATTCGCATCAGGAGCCAGTTAACATA
>CAWJMR010000032.1:0-14500 GCA_963843965.1 uncultured Gemmatimonadaceae bacterium | reverse complement strand
CGATGGGGTAAAGCATTGTGGCACAACGAGTTCCGACCCTCTGAATCTTGACGATTCAGGGGGTCGGTGCCGTTTTGTGCCCGATTGTGTCCTCATCGGGTCGCGCGTCCGGTCGGCTCACTGCATGTCGCCGAGTTTCGACGCGCGTTCCGTCTGTGGGCGCGAGCTGCTCACATTGCGTGTCTGGAAGGGGCGGATGAGCGCGGTGGCGATGGCCCACGATGAAGTGCCGTTTGCACTTGAGTCGCTCCATCGCAATCAGGTCGTTCCGTATGTAAACGCACTGGAGCTCGACTCCGCAGAGTGGGTCATCATCCCGATGCGTCGGACGATGCCGACGCAGCTCGAGCGCGACCCGGCCGCGAGGATTCCGGTGGTGAAGGTCGCACGGCGAGGCGCCGGGCAGGTGAAGCTGCTGCCATCGTCGCTGGAACATCCGGTCGTGATTGTCGACGCTGCACTCAAGGCGTCTACATGCAACGGTTCTTTCGCCATGCACGGCCGCACTACCGACGTTGCGCACTCGTCATCCTGTACTGCGATTCGACGGGCTGCCGATCTCATGTCGTAGCCCCGAGTTCTTCATGCCTGCGGATTGCGAGTTCGCGCCGTAGCGATCGCCACCATCACCGCCTCGCGCAGCGCCGGAAGCACCTCGGTCGCAAACCACGGGTTCTTCTTCATCCAGATGGTGTTGCGCCACGATGGGTGTGGGAGCGCGAAGAGTTCGGGCAAGTGCGCACGAAAGTCACGGACGCGCGCTGTCAGTGTCTGGCGCTTCGTGGCTGGCACATACCGCGCCTGCGCGTAACTGCCAACGAGAATCGTGAGCCGCACGGCGGGCAGTGCCGCAAGTACGCGCCCGTGCCACAGCGGTGCGCACTCCGGGCGCGGCGGTAGGTCGCCACTCGCGCCGGTGCCGGGATAGCAGAATCCCATGGGCACGAGTGCCACGACGGCTGGATCGTAGAATTGCACGGGCGTCAGCCCGCACCATTCACGCAGTCGTTTGCCGCTGGCGTCGTCCCACGGCACGCCGGTTCGATGTACACGCAGGCCGGGAGCCTGGCCGATGATCACCAGGCTCGATGTGCCGCTGAACTGCACTATCGGACGCGGGCCGGCGGGCAGGTGTGCTGCGCAGACGGTGCAGGCGCGAATCTCGGCGAGCAGGGTTGTGAGCGCACGGCTTGTCATGGTGAGTTGTCGAGGGTTGGGAAATCCGGTGGAAGTCCGGTGACAGTGCACTCATTGCCATTCGGTGATGAGCACGGTGCGATGCGGTGACACTTGGTCTGCTCGCGACACTACGGCGCGTCGTCGGCTGCCCGAGCGGAATTGGTCCGTAGCTCTCGGTGGGCAAGTGTCACCGAAACAGCAATTCTCCGCAATGAGTGCACTGTCACCGAAATGGCTATGAGTGCACTGTCACCGAAATCGGCCGAGCGGGCAAGATTGGGGACTGAGTGCCCTGTCACCGGAACTCGCAACCCTCCGTTCCGGCGGCCGCCACTACGGGGCGGTCTCGTTCGGCGGCACGTATGTCACGCCTGTCGGCGGCAGCGGTGGTCAACGTGGTGGCGCGCCGCCACCTTGAGCTCAGTGCACGCGTCCCGCATCACCGGAGGCGGTCAGGCTATGAGACATCGCGCGCGGTGTCACGCGCTCGTGTATGGACTTCTTCTCTGTGGCGCGGTCGCGTGTGTGCGGCCGCCCGCGGCGCCGGCGCGTGTCGGCCCGGCGCCGCGGGTGGTGCAGTGTCGGCAGGCGCCCGCCACGCCGGACGATGATCCGCTCACCTGCGGGCTGCGGGTCGGCGTGGCGGCGGGGGCGGTGTGTGAAGATGTCTCCCTCGCGCCGCGTCGTATGCGGGGTGCCTTTCTGCAGGGCGTCTCGATTCGACTCCGCGACTCCAGCATTGTGGTCGGTGAAGTGTCGCTGGACACCGTAGACGACAATCTCGTGGTCTCGAGTGACCCGTGCGGTAAGCCGCTCCAGCATATCGCCCGCGATTGGCGCTATCTCCCGCAGACCGACGCGTCGGCCGTGTTCAAGGGCGTGTTGCAGGTGCTGCAACGCGGGCGTTCGGCGCCGTTTACGACGTGCGTTTTGGATTCGCGACCGTCGCCCGCGCGCCGCTCGACCGTGTATGTCGTCGTGGATGATGCAGCGGTCCGGCGCATCGCCGTGTTATCACAGGATCAAGAGACTGTGCCGTCGCGCAATAGTTTCGTGCAATTCACGGTCAACGCACGTGACTCCGTGCATCCCGACATTCAGATTGTGGGGCGCCAGCGGATCGCACCGTGTCAGGAGGCGTTGCGTCTCGCGGAGTCGTTCGTGCCGCAGTACTAGGACGGCGCGACGTCCATGTCGCGCCGGCGGCCATGCAGCACGCGCACACGGGCAGGCGTCGATGGTGATGACGACCGCCAACGCTTCGGGTTAGCATGGACGATCAGCAACGCCACGTACTGGAAGAACCGGAGCGCGACGCATGCCGTCGACTCGACGCCAAAGCGTTCGTTCACGCTGCGCTCAGCAGCAAAGACACCGCCAGTCGTCTCGGCGCGCGAAGGACGTGCACCCTACCTCGGTGCAGACGCATCGACCGTGAATGTGAACGTCCCGCGCATCGGGTGCCCGTCTCGCACAGCGGCCTGCCATGCTGCCACATAGGCGTCGTCACCCATCGGCGTCTTCATCGCCGCGACGGGCGTCTTGTTGTCCGTGGTGTCGACCGTGATTGGCCCGATCGTCACGCTGTGCGTGCCTGCAGGCACCATCGAAATGCGATTGATCGCTGGCTCGAGCCGTTCCTGAAACGTGAGGCGCACCGACGCAGGCACCGTCTTCACGCGGCCATTGGTGTCCGGGAGGGACGCCAGAAGGCGGGGGTGCGCGACGGCAGAGAGAGGAGCCGCAATGGCGAGTGACAGGACCACGGCGCGAGTCAGCAGGGAAGAGCTGTCATCGGAGTGAGCGAGAATTGAAAGGGGACGGCGAACATCGACGCGAGCGGGGCATGCTCCGCGGCGAGCGGCGCACCGCATTCCCCGGGCGTGGGCGTCAGACGGTGATCCCGTCTCGACGCAACTCGTCCGGCGTCGCCGCTTGCGCGACAGTGCCTGGCGGGTCGGCATACCAGCCTGGATCCGACTGGCCGGTCACACGCTCGCGCACCTTGATCATCGTGAACATGCCGCCCATGTCGATGTGGCCTTTGGGTCCGGGTGCGCCGAGCATCGGGATCGAGTTCTTGGGCACACTCATGCCCATCGCGCCCATCTCACCCATGCCTGTCTGGCCCATCGTCATGTACTGCGGCAGGATGGAGGCGGTGGCGCCATCGATCTTCGTCTGATCAACGCCGATCAGGTTGACGCCACTGTGCCCCATCTGTGTCATCGCGTGATGCGTCATGTGGCAGTGCACCGCCCAGTCGCCGGGATTCGTTGCGGTGAACTCCACCGTGCGCGTGGTCCCGACGGGTACGAGCGTGGTCACCTCCGTGCTCTGCGCAGACGCAGGGAGTGGCTCTCCGCCCATCGCCGTGACGCGCCACTGCAGCCCGTGCACATGGATGGGATGATGACTCATCGCACCGAGATTCCCCAGGCGAATCCGCACCTCATCGCCCAGCTGGACAACGAGTGGCGCCGTACCCGGAAACGCCTTGCTGTTGAACGTCAGCACGTTGAAGTCGGTCATCTCGTTCGGATCCGGACGCGAAGTGCCGAGCTTCATGCGCCATTCACTGCTGAGCAGGACGAAATCCTTGTCAGGTCGTCGGCGTGCACCGCGCTCGTGGATCACGAACATGCCCATCATGCCAAGCGCCTGCTGGGTCATCTCGTCGTAGTGCGGGTGATACATGAACGTGCCGTGCTGGTCGAGATCGAACTCGTACCGGAAGGTCTCACCAGGCGGAATTGGTGCCTGGCTGACGCCGGACACGCCATCCATGCCCGACGGCAGGATGATGCCGTGCCAGTGCACGCTCGTCGGCTCGGGGAGCCGATTGGTGACGTAGATGCGGACGCGGTCTCCGTCGACGGCCTCAATCGTAGGGCCGATGGTACGCGCATTATAGCCCCAGCACGATCCCTTCAAGCCCGGGGCGAACTCGTGTTCCACCGCGCCCGCGATCAGGTGAAACACCTTCACGTTGTCGACGATACGGAACGGCAGTGTTTCGCCGTTGGGCGTGATGACCGGGGTGTAATCGCGACGCGGCTGCCCCGGCGTACGTGGGCGCCGCCTGCCTCGCGAGCGCACGGGCGCCGGGGTGGGTGCAGGGGGTGGGGGTGCGGGCATCACGTGGCCGACGTGTTGCGCCTGCACCAGCGACGCAGCCGCTGCGCCAGCCGTGAGCGCCGTGATGCCCTGTCCGAGCATCGCGCGGCGTGAGATCGGTGAATCAGCCATGAGGTCCCTTGCTCAGCGTGGTGGAGACGCGCGCCCGACACTGCTGGGCATCGCGGTCAGTTCGGCGCGTTCGTCAGCCGTCAGGGGCGCCAGCGTACCGCCCACCGCGCGCTCGAGTGCTGCGCGCGCGATCCAGTAGTCACGCAGCGCCTCGACGTATGCGCTGCCTGCATCGATCTCCGCCTGCTTGACCATGAGCAGCATGAACACGCTGTGCTCCATCGCGTTGGCGAACTTCTGCGATTCGAGGACCGCCTGATGCCGCAGGGGCAGTACGACCCGACGGAGATGCTCCTCGCGTGCCTGAGCGGACACGAGTGACGCCGTCAGATGGCGCACTTCGCCGACGATGTCCTGCACGAGCGCATCGTGTCGTGCGAGCGCCTGGCGCAGCAACGCCCGGTTGCGTGAGACGCGGCCCTGGCCGTGATCGAACAGCGGCACGGGCACGCTGATCGTACCGCCCACGAACGTACCGTCCGGATCGCGCTCATAGGTGGCGCCGAGTGTGCCGTCCGGCAGCAGCGCGAAGGCGCGCGTAAGGCCAAGCCGTTGGGCCGCGGCGTTGGCATCGCTTTGCGTGGCACGCAGATCGAGCCGGCGACCCATCGCTGTCTCGATCAGTCCCGCATCGCCCTGCGTCGAATCGCTCGGCGACCTGAGTCTCGGCGTAAGCGTCCACGCCTGACCACCATTCACGCCCATCACGCGCTCGAGCTCTGCACGTGTCACCCGGACGTTCGCTTCCGCGCGGAAGACTTCCAGGCGCGCGTCAGCTGCCTGCGCGCGCTCCTGGGCCAGATCGAAGTCCGACAGGTTCCCCGCATCGTGGATCGCGATGGCAGCGGTGGCACTCGCGTCCAGCGCCGCGCTGACGGCGCGACGCACTTCGAGCAGCTGCTCCCCGGCCTGTGCGTCGACGTAGGCAATCCTGATCTCGGCGGCAAGCTTCACCACCGCCGCGCTCATGCGCGCGCGCGCCGCGTCGAACTCCTGCGCGGCGACGCGCTGACGGAGTGGGCGCTGCAGCAGGTCGATGAACGGCAGTGCCACGCCGAATGACGTGATGCCGGTACCGCCGCCGCGTGCAAACGCGGATGCCGCGGTGGCGACCGGGTTCGCCAGCAAGCCCGACTGCACCAGATCAGACCGCGCGATGCCAAGATCCTCGAAGGCGGCCTGCAGGCCCTTGTTCCGCAGCAGCCCGACCTGGATGGCCGTGTCAACACTTACTTCGCCGATGAGCGTGCTCGCGGTCCAGACTACCAGCGCTGAGTCGGAGCGCGCGTCCTGCGTCCAATCCACCCGCAGACCGGAACGATGCTGTATGTCGCGCCGTACGTTCGCCAGTCCATGCTGGGGGGGTACCGACGCGCACCCGACGAGGATCACGCCGAGCAGTCCGGCGGGCACCAGCACCGCAACGCGATGACGCACGCGCGGCGAAATCGGGAAGACGATCACGTCATACCAGCCAGGTGAGAAGCAACAAGGTGAAACCCACATGACGCCGATCCCGTGGCGCACGCTTTTACGCACGAAAAAGCAATGTCAAGTGGTCGTCGTCGTCAATGCCAGTTCGAACTCGCCCACGGTGTGCGCAACTATGCCTGTCACGGCCGCGAGCAACGAGACGATGGTGTGGGTGCGCAGGGATTCGGCGTGGGTCGTGCGGCACATCCACCATTCGCACCCGTGCCCGAGACTGCCGGCTGCTGCTCCGCTATGACCGAACTGGCAAGGCGCCCCGAGAGCAGGGCGCCGTGCCGAAGGTCAGGCTGCGAGTCGAAAGTACTGCCCGATCCACGTGATCTCCGGCACGCCGTCCGCGTACGGTATCCTGGTGCGAGATTCGGGATTTACCCATGAGTCCTCGAGCGCGTATCCCACCGATTGCAGAGATGTTGCGAGTGCGCTGCGCTCGATGATTCGGTAGGGGCAGAAGCTGACACCGATGTTTTGGAGCGTGATGATCGTTCGGTCTGGAACCGTCGGCAGCATGTTCACGATGATGTGCGCGGGCTTGCGAGCCAGCCTGCTGACCATGTCGTGAAATGACGGCTCGACATACTGGAGCGTTCCCGCGGTAAACAACACATCACAGCCACTGGCATCACCAAATTCGCTGGTGAAGCGAAGTCGGTCAGCGCCCACTGCCGCAGCTCGTGTACGACCAACCTCCACGACCGACGGTGTATCGCAAACGATCCAGGGCGCGGGGGCAACATCGGCCACATAACGCTGATACGCATAGAATGACACTCCGGCACTCCCGCCGAAATCGAAGAGCGATGCGCCTCGGCGCAAGCAGCGACGAAGCCAGTATAGGACGGGATAGTCCTTCGGCTGGACCCGCTCCACCATGTCGTCGTAGAGCGTGGCGGCACCAGCATGATCGTAGCCAACGGGAGCGGCGGGCGGGGCGTCCTGGAGCGCTGCAGCGAAGCTCTGATAGACGCCGGACCAGCAACCCGCACCCCGTGGAGTTCGAAAGCGACGCCGATACCGAAGGCGAAGCAGGGAATTCAACGGCTCGATCTTGTCCAGCTTTGCAGCGGCAGACGAGAGGCTCATACCGGCTCCGTGCGAACGTGCACCCAGAACACCATGGCCGTCTGGCGCCGACGGCCGATATCGCCTGTGAGGCCACCGACCGGCGCGAATGCGTGACAGTCGCGGTCAGCGGGCCCAGCAGGCTTTACGGTGCCTAAAATACTTCACGCTTTACGCGGCGTCAAGCGTCCCTCGGGGAAGCCCGTAGTTGCCCTGCTGGGTCATGACGACCGAGGCGTGCGCGATGACCAATGGATCGCGCGGATACGCCAACCGCCGCCGGAGCGCGAGAGGACCATGAGTTCGGCGCCGACCGCGTTGATTGTCCTTCCGCGATAGGTCCCCTTCGTCGTGCTCGTCGCGGAACTCCAGGCCACGTCACCTGCCACGACTACGCGCACCGCGCCGCGTGTTGACGGTACGGCGCGCGCGAACTCGATGTCGCCCGGCAGGTGATGGCGCGCATAATCGGCGCGTGTCTCAGCGCCGCCACTCTCCTGGATGACGGCGTCGGGAGCCAGAAACTGGAGCGCCCCGACACTGTCACCTGCGGCCAGCGCGGCGTGGAACGACTCGACAACCCTCGCCACCTCCGCAGAGTCGCTTCCGCTCCAAACATACGTGTCGGAATGGGCGCTGGTGACGCCAATGGCGACCGTTGAAGCGGAGAGCGCCGCATGACTCACTCTCTCTGCCGGGGGCGACCAGAACGGCACGCGCACGATAGCCAGAGCCAGGAGAATGCTGTACATGAGCGACATTGGAAGAGGGTTGACCGGCGGCTTTTGTGATTGCGGGACTCTAGGTCCGGCGACGCGGTTGAAAAGCGTGCGAGCCTCACGGAGCAGGATCAGCGATTGGCGATGTCTTCGTGTGGACAAGTCGCATTCGGTCCGCGCGCATGGCCGGCGATGCAAAACAGGTGTTCGAATGCCCACGCATGCTGATGATCGCAATGCAGGCTCTCCGGCGTCATCGGATGGGCGACTGCAATCCCTGATGACCAGGCAAGGATCAATCCGGCACTGGCAGCGACGATAGATCTCCAAGTCACGTGCGTCACTATCGGCGCCTCATTGCCGAGCAGTCGGTGGATGCGCCTGTCGAGCATTGCATCGCGCTGAAACCCGATCACGCTGCGTCCGCCGTCGGGAAGCGCAGACGCACCTGCCCCTCGTCGCGCACCGCGCGCGTACGATTCCGCCAGCTGCAGTATCGCCGACGCGAGGACGACGGGGTCACCTCTCGCAGCAAAATTGTCGGCCGAGATCTCCGCGTCATCTGCAAAGTCCTGCGCCAGCCGCCGAAGTGCAGGCAACCAGAACAACAGGCAGCCGAGGGCGCGGAGGAATGTGAGGCGCGCAGGATCGCGACGTAGCACATGCGCGTACTCGTGCCGCAACACCGCGCCCAGCTGCAACTGCGTCAGCTCCGACTGCAGGTTGGTGTCGACGAAGATGACCGGTCGAAGCCAACCCGTCGTGAACGCGGGATTCGGTAGCCCTTCGACCAGGCGCAACGCGGCGACCGGCACGCCGCTCTCCCGACTCGCTTCCCACACAGCATCCACTGGTGTGGCCTCGCGCGACTTCAACCCTCCAAGCGTGCGACGAACACTGATCCAAGCTCTGACGCGGTCTGCGACAGCATACACGATTCCGGTCATCAGCAAGACGTGAAAGATCGTGTGCGCGGGGGCCATCAGTTCATGCAGTGCGACGAGGCAGAGGATCCAGAAATGGTCCTGGCCAGAAAAGGCGTCGCTCAATCGCGTGGTGAGGTGGTGCCCAACGACCGGACTTATCGCGACCAGCGTCAGGACGCCGATCACAACGAGCACGCGACGCCGGTGTCTCGCCTCATGTTCTTCAACAGACCAGCGCAGAAACTCACGACGCATGGCGTCTCCCGTCATGATGTTCGGGTGTGAACGGCGTCCGTCAGGACTTCAAGCGCTGCTCGATCAAGCGTGCGAGCTCTGCGAGTTGGGCGGGATCGCGTTCTGCAAGGATGTCGACGAACGACGCAGCCACGGCGTCCGGCCCAAAGGAGAGAATTCCTTCGACCACACGTCGACTGGCGTGCGCCATGAAGACTGGCTCGCTCATCTGCGCCTCGAAATGGAGCAAACCGTCGCGCGTCTTGCGCGCGAGCAGGCGCTTCGTCACCAGCTTGTTGAGCACGGTGACGACGGTCAGAAGTGCGACAGCGTGGGTGCGCAACACCTCATCATGTACGGTGCGGGCGGTCACGGGGCGCGCCAGCAACCACACGGCGCTCATCACGCGCGCCTCGAGGTCGCCGAGCACTTTCGCGAGTCCCTCTGCAGAAAGCCGGACCGTGTCTTGCAGAAGTGGCGTCACGGAAGGGGCTGCTATTGAAGGGTGTGAAGTGCTGCCTTTCGCGCCGGCTGGATCTTTGGATTTGGCCACAGGTGGGATCTGGAGAATTCCGTGCGAGGCGAGACGCGATGCTTTATGATGCATAAACGCTCGTCAATCCTCAAGAGCGCTGACGCCGCTGTGTTGATGCAACGCGCCGACAACCTGCGACACAGCACTGGAGCGTTCGATGAAGGAGCATGAGATGCACGATCACGCGACGGTTGCCGGCATGCCAACGGGGCACGCCATGCCGGCGTCGCCCGCTCCAGGAGCGCCCCCGCACTCGGTCGGCCATGATGCCATGGCGATGGACCACAATCGTCACGCCGGTCACTCGGTGGCGATGTTCCGGGACAAGTTCTGGATCTCGCTCGCGCTGACCGTGCCGACGCTGGTCTGGGGCCACATGCTGCAGACCGCACTTGGGTATGCAGCGCCGTCGTTTCCGGGCGTCGCCTATGTCCCGGCGTTGTTCGGCACGGCGGTGTTCGTGTACGGCGGAATTCCGTTCCTGAAAGGCGCGCTGCAGGAAATTCGCGACCGATTGCCAGGCATGATGGTCCTGATCGCGCTCGCGATCAGCGTGGCCTTCGGATTCAGCGCCGCCGTGCTGTTCGGCTTCCCTGGTATGCCGCTCTGGGAAGAGTTGGCGTCGCTCGTGACGATCATGCTGCTCGGCCACTGGCTCGAAATGCGGTCGGTCACGCAGGCACAAGGCGCGCTGGGCGAACTGGCGAAACTGCTGCCCGACATGGCGACGCGCGTCACTGGCAGCGGCGCCGCCGAGAAGCTCGACGACGTCGCGGTGACTGATCTCCACGACGGCGATCTGCTGCTGGTGCGTCCCGGCGCGGCAATTCCCGCCGATGGCCTCGTGCGGAACGGCGACAGCTCGGTCAATGAAGCGCTGGTGACCGGTGAGTCGGCGCCGGTGAACAAGACGACGGGAGCGAAAGTTCTCGCTGGCACGGTGAACGGCTCTGGTTCGCTCCGCGTAGAAGTGACGGGCACCGGCACGAAGACGGCACTCGCTGGGATCATGCGACTCGTCGAACAGGCGCAGAACTCGAAGTCGCGCGCGCAGGCGCTCGCGGATCGCGCCGCTTTCTGGCTGACGTGGATCGCGCTCGGCAGCGGGCTGTTGACGTTCGTCGTCTGGCTCAGCATCGGTGCCGGGGCTGCAACCGCGGTCGAGCGATTGGTTTCCGTTCTTGTGATCGCGTGTCCGCATGCGCTCGGCCTCGCGGTGCCGCTGGTCCTCGCGATCTCGACCACGCTCGGCGCACGTAACGGGTTGCTCGTGCGAGATCGCGTCGGGTTCGAGGACGCGCGCAAGCTGACGGCCGTCGTGTTCGACAAGACCGGCACGCTGACACTCGGTGAGCACAGGGTCGTCGCGACGCACGTCATCGCAGGCATGACGGAGCCCGATGCACTGCGCTTCGCGGCGAGTGTGGAACACGACGCCGAGCATCCGGTCGCGCGCGCCATCGTAAAGAGTGCGTCTGATGCCAAGCTCAGCGTTCCTGTGGCCACGAATTTCGCGGCGATCCCGGGCCACGGCGTCAGCGCGACAGTGGATGGTCGCGCGTTGTCGGTGGGCGGTCCGAATCTGCTCGCGCAGATGAAGGTGCCACCTACCACGGAGTTGGCGGCCTTCGAGGCCGACGCGGCTGCGAAGGGGCAGGGGGTGATCTATCTCGTCGAAGGTGCGCAGACGCGCGCCGCGTTCGCGGTTGCGGACGCAGTCCGGCCCGAGTCGGCCGCAGCGGTCGCGGCGTTGCAGAAGGCGGGGATCGAGGTCGTCATGATGACGGGCGACGCCAAGGCGGTTGCCGATGCGGTGGCGAAGACGCTCGGCATCACGACGGTGCTCTCGCAGGTGCTTCCAGAGGACAAGGCGTCGCAGGTGCAGGCGCTGCAGAAGGCCGGCAAGCGCGTGGCGATGGTCGGCGACGGCGTGAACGACGCACCGGCCCTGGTGACGGCGGACGTTGGTGTCGCCATCGGTGCTGGTACCGACGTGGCGGTGGAGGCAGGAGACGTGGTGCTCGTGCGCAGTGATCCGCGCGACGTCGCGCGCATCATCACGCTGTCACGAGCGAGCTATCGGAAGATGGTGCAGAACCTCTGGTGGGCCGCCGGCTACAACGTGGTGGCCATTCCGCTGGCGGCTGGAGTCCTTGCGCCGTGGGGGCTGACACTGACGCCGGCGATCGCAGCTGGGCTGATGTCGATCTCAACGATCATCGTGGCAGTGAACGCTCAGCTTCTGCGCCGCACGAATCTTTAGCGGGGTGTGTGCCAGCGTCAGTCGGGCCGCGGGTGTCCTTCGCGGGGCACCGGATTCCATGCACCGCGCGGCCTCCCAACGGGAGGCCTGGCCGATTCGACTGTGAAGTGACGAGTTGGTGTTGGAATGCCGGCGATGAGTTAACCATTCGTCTCGCCATCGCGACGTGCCCGTCGCAGTGCTGCCAGTCGTGTGCTGTCGGCGGGTGTTGCCAGTGCACCCATGAAACGTCCCCCACGTCCCCGTCCTCCATGGAACGCGTTTCGCTTCTCGCCTGCCCACACTGCGGCTATGCGGAATCACTGATGATGCCGGTCGACGCGTGTCAGTTTTTCCACGAGTGCACGCATTGCCACGAGCTGTTGCGCCCTCACGCAGGTCATTGCTGCGTCTTCTGCTCCTACGGGTCCGTCGTGTGCCCGCCGATGCAGCTCGCACCGCACGCGGCACCGAATGCATCGTGCTGCGCGCCGTCACCGGTACCGTCCGTCTCGCATGGCTGACACGTTGCCCCGCGGCTTGCCGACGATGTCGACGCACGCCGACGGTGCCGGTGTGCCAGGCGCCGTACTCGCTGCGCCCCGCTGCGCTGGCACGCCCGTCGTCGTCCGTGCCGTCACGGCCATCGGTCTCGGCTTTCTGCGTGATGACGCGATCCTTTGGCCGCTGACGCTGGCATCGCTCGCCGTGGTTACTGCGAAACCTCGCCGGATGCCCATGCAGATCGATTCGTAGCGCTCGACGTCCTCATGGCGTCGCGCGCCGAGGCGTCGCGACCGTCCCGGGGACGATCTGACTCGAAGGCCACAACGCACCCGTGCAACGCCAGCGCCCCGCCGTTGCGCCACTCGAGCCTGTCATTGCGCGCGGGCATGACGTGGACCGCGGGGAGCCATGGAATCGCCAGCTTACGCCGAATCGGTGGTGTGCGATTCGCTCGCGATCTTGTGACCGGCCGCGCCGTGACGCATCGCCTTCTCTGCGTGGCGAATCGCATCGGCATGCTGCCCGACGTCATCGTAGTGGGCCGCCTGAAGATGATGGTGCGCGGCGGCCTGGTACTGCGCCGCAGCTTGAAAGTGCGCGGAATACTGCCCGCTGTGATCGGTCGAGGCCTGCCGATGTTTCTCGCCCATGGAACCACGCTTTGCCGAGGTGACGGGGGCGCGACATGCTTCGCGCCCCTCACCACTCCTGTGAGCATGATGAGTGCCAGCACGCGAAGAGGCCGACGTGCGGTGGCAGCGTCAGCCGCGGCTCAGGCGTCATCACCGCCTGTTTGCGCTGCAAAAGGAGCCCGTTACTGCCCTTGACAAGAAAAGTTGTCAAGGCTAGCATCTGGCCATGCGCGATATCCAGGTCATCGACGATCCCTCGGCCGCCACGGTCGCCCTCGACCCTATGCGAAGCCGACTCCTCGCCGAGCTGGCTGTCCCCGCCTCCGCGGCGACGCTCGCCACGCGAGTCGGCCTGACACGGCAGAAGGTCAACTACCACCTGAACGCGCTCGAGGCGCACGGCCTCGTACGACTCGCCGAGGAACGGAAGTGGGGCGGGCTCACGGAGCGACTGCTCGTCGCGTCGGCCGCGTCTTATGTCGTGTCGCCGAGCGCCATGGGACGCGCAGCCGTCGATCCGGATCGCGAGGTGGATCGACTGTCGGCGAGCTACCTCATCGCGCTCGGCGCGCGACTCGTGCGCGAACTCGGCAACCTCGTGCGTCGCGCCGACGACTCCGGCAAGCGCCTCGCCACCCTCGCGGTGGATACGGAAGTCCGCTTTCGCTCGCCAGCGGAGCGCGCGGCGTTCAGCCATGAACTCACCGACGCCATCGCCACGCTCGTCGCGAAGTACCACGATCCATCCGCCATCGGAGGCCGCGCACATCGCCTGGTCGTCGTCGCACACCCCCTCCCACAACAGGCCAAGCCAATGGAGCTACAATGAGCGTAAAGAAGGATTCGTCCGGACGCCATTTCATCGATTTCGAAATTGAGCTCCCCGGCACGCCGGATGACGTCTGGCAGGCCCTCGCCACCGGGCCCGGTATGTCGGCCTGGTTCGTGCCAGCCAGGTTCGAGGAGGCGGGGGGAAAGCCCGTCGCAGTCAACCTCGACTTCGGCGGCGGGATGGTATTCCGCCACTCGGTGACGGCGTGGAATCCGCCGCACCTGTTCACCAGAGAGGGGCCAGGCTGGGTGCCGGGCTCGCCGCCGATTGCCGCAGAGTTCCACATCGAAGCGCGCGCGGGCGGCGTGTGCGTTGTGCGGGTGGTGCAGAGCCTCTTTTCAACCACGGACGACTGGGACGGACAGCTGACCGGCGCCGAAGAAGGCTGGCCCGGAATCATCCGCATCCTGCGCCTCTATCTCGCGCACTTTCGTGGGCAGCGTTCCGCGATCGGCAAGGTGATGACGCCCGTGCCCGGAACGGCTGCGGAGGCGTGGAGCACGCTCACCACCGCGCTCGGACTCGACCGCGTGCGAGAAGGGGAGCGGTGGACTGCGCCGGCTGGTGTGCCGATGCTCAGCGGCGTCGTGGAATACATGAGCGACCAGCCCTTCGGCGCGCTCCTGCGGCTCGACGCACCTGGCGCCGGGATCGCCGCGCTCGGCACCATTTCGTTCGGCGACATGGTGATGGCGGGCTTCACCTTCTACGAATACGGCGATGACGCGGAAGCGACCATCGCCCGGGAAATACCGCAGTGGGAAACGTGGATGCATACGTGCTTCCCGCAGCCGGCTGGATCGGAGCACCCGAGCGCATGAGCAACCACACACGACGCTGCGCGCTCACGCTGGTGATCGCCATGGCTTGTGCCGCGACGAGAGGCGCGGCA
>CAWJMR010000031.1:0-252751 GCA_963843965.1 uncultured Gemmatimonadaceae bacterium | reverse complement strand
GCCAGCCGGATTCTCCTGCTCACGTTCACCCGACGCGCCTCCCAGGAAATGCTGGGACGCTGTGAACGCTTGGTCGGCTCGGCGTCCCATCAGGTGCACGGCGGCACCTTCCACGGCGTCGCTCACCGGCTGCTGCGCCGCTTCGGACCCGCCGCCGGACTCCCCGCCGACTTCACGATCCTCGATCAGGCCGACGCCTCGGATCTCATGGGGATCTCGCGGGCCGCCCTTGGCTACGCCGATCTCAAGAATGCGCCGCGCTCCGCGCCACGCTTCCCGCGCGCCGAAACACTGCAGTCGATCTACTCGCGACACGTGAACACCGAGCGCCCCATCGTCGACCTGCTCGGCGAGCAGTGGCCGCACTTCCTCGCCTGGACCGGCGACATCGAGCGACTCTTCGGCGACTACGTGAAGCGGAAGGCCGAGCGCAATCTCCTCGACTACGACGACCTACTGCTGTCGTGGGCGCTCCTGCTCGAGCAGGCGCCGCCGATCGCCGAGCAGATTCGCGCGCTCTACGATCATGTGCTGGTCGATGAATATCAGGACACCAATCCGCTGCAATCGCGCATCCTGCGCGCGCTCTGCACCAACGGAAAGATCACGGTCGTCGGTGACGATGCGCAGAGCATTTACGCGTTCCGCGGCGCAACGATCCGCAACATCCTCGACTTCCCGCACCAGTTTCCCGGCACGCAGATCGTCACACTCGAACGCAACTATCGTTCGACCGGACCGATTCTCGACACCACCAACGCGCTGATCTCGCGCAGCCGTGAGCGCTACTCGAAGCAGCTCTGGACCGAGCGCACGGGGGGCGAGCCGCCTTGGCTGGTCACGGTGAAAGACGAACATGCGCAGACCGCATTCGTGGTCGATCGGCTGCTCGAGCTGCACGAGGAAGGCATCCCGCTGCGCGAAATGGCGGTGCTCTTTCGCGCCGGCTATCTGTCGGCCGATCTTGAGATCGAACTGGCCAACCGGCGCATTCCGTACGAGAAGTGGGGCGGCCTCAAGTTCCTCGAGGCGGCGCACATCAAGGACATCCTGGCCTTCCTGCGCGTCCTCGAGAATCCACTCGACGAAGTGAGCTGGTATCGCCTGCTGCGCCTGCTGCCCGGCGTGGGCGACGCCACGGCGCGCGCGGCGATCGACCTGCTGGCGCAGCACGGGTGGGAGCCCATGGCGCTCGGCGCGACCAAGGCCCCGTCGCGCGCCCGGCCGGCACTGCAGGCCTTGGCCGCACTGCTCGACGGCATGCGGCGCGTGGAACGCAGCAACAACCCGCATTCGCCGGCGGAAACCATTCGCCTGTGTCGTCATCTGTACGATCCGATCCTGCAAGGCACCTACGATGACGCCCCGCCGCGCATGGCCGACCTCGATCAGCTCGAAGTCATCGCGGCCGGCTATCCCGACCGGAGCACGTTCCTCTCGGCGCTCGCACTGGAGCCGCCGTCGAACACGCAGGATCTCGCCGTGGGCAGTACGGATGAAGACGATGCGCTGATCCTGTCCACCGCGCATTCCGCGAAAGGCAAGGAATGGGATGCGGTATTCGTGATTCACGCCTCCGACGGCGTGTTCCCGATGGCGCGCTCGGCGAACGACGACGCCCAGATCGACGAAGAACGGCGACTGCTGTATGTGGCGATGACGCGCGCGCGGGATCAACTCTTCGTCACCTACCCGTTGCACAGCTATGCGACGCGCACCGGCGCCGACTTCGCCTACAGTCAGCTGTCCCGTTTTCTCGATCCCGGAGTGCGCTCATCGATGCAACGGGTCACCGTTGGCGAAGAGATGCCCCCCGCCCTGCCGGCCCTCCGTGGCGACGCGCCGCCGCTCGACCTGCGGGCGTTGCTGCGAGGCCGGTTCCCCACCGAGTAAGTTGTAGTGCACTTCACCTTGACGAGGATCCATTGAGTTTCTTCAGCAATCTGTCGGTCGCCGTGATCGCCGCGGTCATGACCGCTCCCGTAGCCGACGCCCAGCGCGTCGCGACGAAGCCGGCCCCGAAAGCGCCGGTCGATTCCTTCGCGTTGCCGTCGGTGTTGCCGGTTGACGCCGCCGTGCGCATCGGCACGCTGCCGAACGGCATTCGCTACTACATCAGACGGAATGCCAAGCCGGAACAGCGCGCGGAGCTGCGACTGGTCGTGAATGCCGGTTCCATTCTGGAAGACGACGATCAGCGCGGCCTCGCGCACTTCATCGAGCACATGGCGTTCAACGGCACGAAGTCCTTCGCGAAGAACGACATCGTGAAGTACCTCGAGTCGATCGGCGTGCGATTCGGCGCCGATCTCAACGCCTTCACGAGCTTCGACGAGACGGTGTACATCCTGCCCGTGCCGACGGACAGTGCGGGAATTCTCGAGAAGAGCTTCCGCTTCCTGGGCGACGTGGCCACCGGCATTCTGTTCGACTCGACGGAAGTCGTGGCTGAGCGCGGCGTGGTGCTGTCGGAGTGGCGGAATGGGCTCGGTGCCGGCGAACGGCTTCGCGACAAGCAGTTTCCCGTGATCTTCCGCGGCTCGCGCTACGCCGAGCGGCTCCCGATCGGTAAGCCCGAGATTCTCGAGAAGGCAAACCCGGCGCCGCTCAAGCGGTTCTGGCGCGACTGGTACCGCCCCGATCTCATGGCGGTCGTGGCCGTCGGTGACGCCGACCCGAAGAAGCTCGAAGCTCTGATCCGCTCGACGTTCGGCGGTATCGCGCCTCGCAAGGGAGCTCGGGCCCGTACGATCGCGGCGGTGCCCACGCACGATTCCACACTCATCTCGATCGCGACCGACAAGGAGCTCAGCGGCTCCTCGGTTGGCGTACTGTGGAAGAGCAAGGGCCGTACGACGCGCACGGTGGGCGATCTCCGGCGGGATCTGATGGAGCGTCTCTACGATCAGATGCTGAACCAGCGGTTCGGTGAACTCGCCCTCAAGCCCGAGTCGCCATTCGTTGGCGCCGGTGCCGGCGGCGGCAGCTTCGTGCGCAACAGCGAGTACTACTCGCTAGACGCGCGGGCGAAAGAAGGACAGTTGCTGCAATCGTTGCAGGCGCTGCTCACCGAGGCCGAGCGCGTGCGTCGTCACGGGTTCCTCGCCACGGAGCTCGAGCGGGCCAAGACCAACACGCTGCGCGGCTACGAGCGCGCGTATCAGGAGCGCGACAAGACGCCGTCGGGCGCATTTGTCGACGAGTACATCAACAACTTTCTGCAGGGCGAAGCGATTCCCGGCATCGCGTTCGAATACGCCGCCATGCAGCGCCTGTTGCCGACGGTGACCCTCGCCGAAGTGAATGCCCTCGGCGCGGGGCGCGTGGGCGAGGCCAATCGCGTGGTGACGGTGAGTCTTCCGGAGAAGGACGGACTCGCGGTACCCACTGACGCCGATATTCGCGCGGTCTTTGGGAAGGTGAATGCGGCGACGATTACGCCATGGGTGGAGACGGTCACGGCGGGCGCGCTGGTGGCCACGGCGCCGACGGCGGGTCGCGTAGTGAGCGAGAAGAAGACCGAGTCGCTCAACCTCACCGAATGGACGTTGTCGAACGGCATCAAGGTGTTCGTGAAGCCCACCGACTTCACGGCCGATCAGATCGTGATGACCGGCTGGAGCCCGGGTGGCGCCAGCCTGGTGTCCGACAAGGATGTATTCAAGACGTCGTTGACGACCACGGTGATCGAGCGCGGCGGCGTGGGCGACTACTCGATCATCGACTTGAACAAGAAGCTCACCGGCAAGGTCGCCTCGGCGTCGGCGGTGATTTCGGATCTGAGCGAAGGCGTGAGTGGGCGCGCGTCGCCGAAAGACCTCGAAACGATGATGCAGCTTACCTGGCTGCGACTCACGTCACCGCGCGCGGACACATCGGCGTTCAAGGCGCTCTTGCAGCAGTTCGACCAGGTACTCAAGAACAAGGATGCCAATCCGGCCGCCGTGTTCAGTGATACCGTGCAGATGACGCTGGCCGGCGGTCATCCGCGCGTGCGTCCGCTCTCGGCGGAGATGCTGAAGGAGCTCAACCTCGACGAGATGCTGGCGATCTATCGTGATCGCTTCGCCGATCTGGGTGACTTCACGTTCCTGTTCGTCGGTAACGTGGATCTGGCGGTGTTGAAGCCGTTGGTCGAGCAGTGGCTCGCCCCGCTGCCGGCCGCCGGGCGCAAGGAGACGTTCAAGGACGTCGGCCCCAAGCTGTTCACGGGGCAGATCGACAAGACGGTTCGCAAAGGCATCGCGCCACAGAGCCAAACGGCCATCCTGATGGCCGGCGCGGCCCCGTGGAGCCGCGAAGACTCCTATCTGCTCTCGTCGGTCGGTGAGGTCCTCGAGATGCGCCTGCTGGACCGTCTGCGCGAATCGCTGGGCGGTACCTATTCCGTGTCGGTGAGCGCGCAGTACTCACGCACGCCGCGACAGGAATGGCAGCTGGTGATCGGCTACGGCTCGGCGCCGGACAAGGCGGAATCGATGTTCGCCGCGGTGAAGCAGGAACTCGACTCGCTGCGTCGCGTGCCGCCCAGCGCGGCGGAAGTGGAGCGCGTGCGCGAGCAGCAGCGCCGAGAACTCGAAGTGGCGCGCAAGCAGAACGGCTACTGGCTGAGCACGATCCGCGCGCGACTCGAGAACGGGGACGATCTCGGGACCATCGGCAACGAAGATCCGATGATCGCGGGCCTCACCGCCGAGAAGCTGGCCGCGGCGGCCAAGAAGTATCTCACGGAAGCGAACCGGGCGCGGTTCGTGCTGCTCCCCGAGAGCAAGTAGCGATACGGTCAGCGATCGTTGCGACTCACGGAATCCTTGTGGGTCGCAATGATGCGCTGAATGGCCCGCTTCAAGTCTCGTCCCTCGGCCACGTACACCGAGTCGAATCGATCGAGACGCTCGGCATACACGCGGCGTGAGAGCAGCACCGCGTTGTTCAGCTTCACTTTCTCTGACCATCCGTCGGGATAGGTGCGAAGCTGCGGGCCGATGCTGTCCACGAGACGGATCCGCGCGCGGGCATACACGCGGTCGCGCGCGGCGATCCGCTCTTTACTGGCCGAGTCGGGCAGCGACGCGAAGACCTGCTCGATCTCGTTCGAGGTACGCTCCCAGAACGCGCCCAGCAACAGGTCGTCGTGCCACTCGTCTTCGGCTCGACGCAGTGACACCGAATCGCCGCGGGCCCGAAAGAAGTGTTCGACGCCGCGGCCACCCACGAAGGTGGCGAAGGACTCGTTGAAGGACACGGCGCCCTTGGCGAAGAACGTGTTGTGGAGCAGTTCATGAATGATCGTATTCACGAGCGTGATCGAATCCGCTTTGACGGTGGTGCTTACGAGCGGATCATTGAACCAGCCGAGCGTGCTGAAGGCCGATGACGGCCCGACGGTCACGTCGAAACCCTCGTTGCGCAGCGATTCTGCGGTCCGCAGCGCCCCAGGGAAGTCGAAGAAGCCCTTGTACGGAAAGCGGCCCACCACCGGGAACCACCACGTTTTCCGCTCCAGTCGGTCGCGATAGGCGGCGCTGACGACGAGCACCAACGTGTCGCGGTCGAGACGCGAGTAGGCCGTGAAGCTCTTGCCGGCCTTGAGGGCGAGGGAGTCGATGGCGAAGCGACGTGCCTCCTGCACCAGACTGAGCTTCGCGCGCAGCACGGGATCGGTTGCGGAATCGGCGACCAGCTTTGCGATGGGCTGCCGCCTCGACAGGATCCGCGCCTCCTCGTACGCGGCGCGGGAGATGTAGCACCCGGTTGGGGTAATTCCGAGCACGACGGCCAGCAATACGGCCGTCGCGCCGGTGATGCGGCGCAGCGAGCGCCAGGAGATGCGGCCGGTCGGCACCCGTCGCTGCCGCATCCGATCGCGCTTGTCAATCCCGTGTCGTTCGTCGCCCTGCTCGGCTATCATTCTCGGTCCATGTCGTTCGTTCATCTGCACTGCCACTCCGAGTATTCGCTCCTCGACGGCGCGAATCGTATCGATGATCTGATCAAACGCGCACAGCATTACGAAATGCCGGCGCTGGCGATCACGGATCACGGTAACATGCATGCTGCCTGGGATTTCCAGGAGAAAGCACGCAAGGCGGGCGTGAAGCCCATCATGGGGATGGAAGCCTACGTGGCGCCGGGCGACCGTCGCACGCGCGGACGCCCCGGGCCGGGTCAGAAGCCGTACTACCACCTGGTGCTGCTCGCCCGCGATCTCGTGGGCTACAAGAATCTGGTCAAGCTGTCGTCGTTGGGGTACACCGAAGGCTTCTACACGAAGCCGCGAATCGACCGCGAATTGCTGGCCAAGTACTCCGAGGGACTGATCGTCTCGTCGGCGTGTCTGGCCGGTGAAGTGGCCGGTCACCTCATGGAAGACCGCATGGATGCGGCCCGCGAGGCGGCGGCGTGGTACGCCGAGCTGTTCAAGGACCGGTACTACCTCGAAGTCCAGGCGCATACGAGTGAAGGTCAGGCGAAGCTCAACGCCAAGATCCTGTCGCTGGGTGACGAGCTTGGGCTGCCCGTCATCGCCACGAACGACGCGCACTTCCTGAAGCACGAGGATCACGACGCGCACGATGTGCTGTTGTGCATCGGCCTCGGCAAGGATCGCAACGACCGCGATCGCATGAAGTACGACGACGGATTGTACTTCAAGCCGCCCAACGAGATCCGCCCGTTCTTCCCCGGGCGCGAAGATGTGCTCACGAACACGCTCGCCATCGCCGATTCGGTGGACGTGCAGTTCGCGAAGAAGTACTACGTACCGTCGTTCCCGCTGCCTCCCGGCGTCGAGACGGAAAACGAGTACCTCGTCCGGCTCTCGACCGATGGCGCGAAGGAGCGCTATGGCGATCCGCTGCCGGCGCACGTGCAGGAGCGCCTCGACTACGAGCTCGGCGTCATCACCAAGACCGGCTACGCCGGCTACTTCCTGATCACCGCCGACTTTATCAAGGCGGCGCGCGACCGGGGTATTCCGGTGGGACCGGGACGTGGTTCGGCGGCCGGCTCGCTCGTGGCGTATGCGACGCGCATCACCGATGTGTGTCCGCTCGAGTTCGACCTGCTCTTCGAACGCTTCCTGAATCCCGAACGCGTCTCGATGCCCGACGTCGACGTCGACTTCTGCTTCGAGCGACGCGGCGAAGTGATCGAGTACGTGCGGCAGAAGTACGGCAAGGACTCGGTCGGTCAGATCGTCACGTTCGGGACGATGAAGTCGCGCGCCGCCGTGAAGGACGTCGGCCGCACCTTGGGCTTCACGCCCGGTGAAACGGACGCGCTGGCGAAGCTGATTCCGAATGCGCCGAACTTCTCGCTGACGGTCAAGGAAGCGATCGAGCAGGTGCCGGAAGTGAAGGCGTTCTATCAGAACGAGCCTCGCTACAAGCAGCTGCTGGACTTCGCGATTTCGCTGGAAGGTCTGTCACGGCACACCGGTGTTCACGCGGCCGGCGTGGTCATCGCCCCGGGCCCGCTCGACGAGTTCGTGCCGATCTGTACGCAGGCCTCGAAGGGCGCCGGCGGCGGCGGTGACGACGAGCGGGTGATCGTGACGCAGTACGACATGACGGCGCTCGAAAAAGCCGGCATGCTCAAGATGGACTTCCTCGGTCTGACCACGCTGACAGTGATCAGCGACACGCTGGCCAGCATCAAGCAGCGCACGGGTGCGAGTGTCGTGCTCGAAGAGCGCGGCTTTACCGACGAGAAGACCTATCAGCTGCTGCGCGCCGGTCGCACCGGTGGCGTGTTCCAGTTCGAATCACCGCTCGCGACGGACGTGCTCAAGCGCATGCGCTGCGACCGATTCGACGACTTGGTTGCCTCGAACGCCCTGCTGCGCCCGGGTCCGCTCGACGCGGGCATGCACAACGTGTACATCCGGCGTAAGCGCGGCGAAGAGCCCACCGTGTATGCGCTGCCCGAGCTGGAGCCGATTCTCTCGAACACGTACGGTGTCATCACCTATCAGGAACAGGTGATGCGTCTGGCGCAGGTGCTTGCGGGCATCTCGCTGGCCGAAGCGGACGTGCTGCGAAAGGCCGTGGGAAAGAAGGACTCCGAGCTGATCAAGAAGGAGCTCGGCAAGTTCGTCACCAAGGCCGTGGCGAAGGGCTACGACCCGAAGATCATCGATGAGCTCTCGGGCCAGATCGAAACGTTTGGCCGGTACGGCTTCAACAAGTCGCACTCGGTGGCGTACTCCGTCGTCGCGTACCACACGGCGTTCCTGAAGGCGCACCACCCGGCCGAGTTCATGGCCGCGTTGCTGTCGTCGAACATCGGGAAGACCGAAGAAGTCATCAAGTACATCGCCGAAGCGCGCGAAATGCAGATCGAAGTGCTCGCGCCCGACGTGAACGAGTCGGGGTGGCGCTTCACGGTAGTGGGAGACAAGCGGGTGCGTTTCGGTCTGGGCGCCATCCGGAACGTGGGCCGCGGGGCGATCGACTCGCTGATCGCGGCCCGGAATGAAGGTCCGTTCACGTCGCTGTACGATCTGTGCTCGCGGGTCGATCTTCGCGTCTGCAACAAGCGGGTGTTCGAAGCGCTGATCGCGGCGGGCGCGTGCGACGGATTGGGCGGACACCGGGCGCAGCTGCTGGCGGCGCTCGACCACGCCATCAACGAGGCGTCGCTTCGGCAGGAAGAGGCCGCCAAGGGACAGGTCTCCCTCTTCGGCGATCTGCTCGGTGGTGACGCCGAGGAAACGTCGGGATCGGGCAATGGCGGTGCACCGCCGCCGCTCCCGTCGGTCCCGGTGTGGAGTGAAAGCGAGCGGCTCACGCGTGAGAAAGAGCTGCTGGGGTTCTACATTTCCGGTCATCCGCTCGAGCCGTACCGAACAGAGTGCGAACTCTTCGCCAGCAGCACGGTGGCACAGTTGGGCAACTGGACGGGAGATGCGGTCACGATTGGTGTGGTCATCACGGCGATCAAGAAGCAGATTTCCAAACGGTCGGGCGCTGAGTTCGCCCGGTTGACAGTAGAGGATTTTTCCGGATCTTCCGAAGTGCTGGTCTTCCCGGAGGCGTGGGCGGTCATCGCCGAACGTGTCCGGCCCGATGTGCCGCTGCTGCTGAAGGGCGGTTATTCGCGGAAGGACCAGGGCGTCGAGAATGCCACGTTCATCGTCGACACGGTGACGCGCTTCGCGGAAGTGCGGGCCAACGGTGAGCTGGCGGTTGCAATCGACTTGAGTCGGGAGCTGGATCTGGCTCCCGGCGTGATGGACGACGTGCGGGCGAGTGTCGAGGCACATGAAGGCTCGGCTCCGCTCGAACTGCGGTGGGACGATGGCACCGGGCGCACCATTCGCTTCCGGTCGAAATCGCTTACCGTGGCGGCGTCGCCCGCCATCTTATCCGATCTTCGCGCGCTGCTCGGCGCTGATCGTGTGCGCCTCGTGCGTGCCGGCAGCTAACGAGCGCGGCGTCCCTTTTCCAGGATTGTCATGGCTGCTGCCCCGGTTCTCGAGTTCGAGCGTCCTCTGGCGGAGCTCGAAAAGCAGATCGAGGAGCTGAAGCGACTCGCGTCCGATAGTTCGCTCAACGTCACGCAAGAGTTGGAGCCGCTGCAGAAGAAGCTCAGCGAGCTGCGTGTCGAGATTTATCAGAAGCTGACGCCGTTGCAGCGCGTGCAGGTGGCCCGCATTTCGCGCCGTCCCTTCACGTCGGATTACATCAGGCTCGCCTTCACCGACTTCCTCGAGCTCCACGGTGATCGGCTGTTTCGCGAGGATGCGGCCATTCTCGCGGGCTGGGCACGCCTCGAGGGCGAGACCGTGATGCTGATCGGGCACGAGCGCGGCCGCGACACGAAGGAGAACCTGCGCCGCAACTTCGGCATGCCGCATCCGGAGGGCTACCGGAAGGCGCTGCGGCTCATGAAGCTCGCCGAGAAATTCCAGGTGCCGGTGCTCACGTTCATCGACACGCCGGGCGCGTGGCCGGGGTTGGGTGCCGAAGAGCGCGGACAGAGCGAGGCGATCGCCCGCAATCTGCTCGAGATGAGCAATTTGCAGGTGCCGATCATCGCCACCGTGATCGGCGAAGGCGGCTCTGGCGGTGCGCTGGCGCTCGGCGTCGCCGACCGTGTGCTGATGCTCGAGAATTCCGTGTACTCCACGATCTCCGTAGAAGGCTGCGCGGCCATTCTCTGGAAGGACGGCAAGAGCCCGGAAATGCGCGAGAAGGCGGCCACCGCGCTGCGCGTCACCGCCCCCGATCTGATCGAACTGCGGGTGATCGATGAGATCGTCCCCGAGCCCGTCGGCGGCGCCCACTCGGACCACGCCACGACCGCCAACAACCTTCGCGACGCCCTGGTCAAGAACCTCGAAGAGCTCCGCCGCCTGAAGCCGGACAAGCTCGTGCGTCGTCGACGCGAGAAGTTCCTGCGCATGGGGCAGTTCACCGAGTAGCTTTCACGCCGTGGCGCATCTGATCGAAGTCGCGTTCCGCGGCAACCGGAAGGAATTCTTCAGCTGGACAGGCGAGACGGCACCCCCCCTCAAGGCGGGGGTGATCGTCGAGGCTGACCGTGGTGAGGATTTTGGTCGTGTGCACTCCACCGGTGAGCTGGCCGAGGTGCGCTGCAACGGCTGTGCGCACGGCTGCGGCACCAATCCGCCGCCGCGCGCGGCGCTCCGGCTCGCCACGAAAGCCGACGAGCAGCTCGACCGCGAGTTGACCGCGGAGAATGAAGACGCGCGTCGCAAGTCGATGGAGCGCGTGAAGGCGAACCATCTCGTGATGAAGCTCACCGACGCCGAGTGGCAGTGGGACCGGCGCAAGCTCACGATCTTCTTCACGGCCGAGCGGCGCGTCGACTTTCGCGGCCTCGTGCGTGATCTCGCCGCGCTGTTCCGCACGCGCATCGAACTGAAGCAGATCGGCGTGCGCGACGAGGCGAAGCGCCTATCGGGAGTCGGACGCTGTGGTCGCGAGTACTGCTCGGCGTCGTGGCTTCCCGATCTGCGCCCGGTAAATCTCGGTGTGGCGAAAGATCAGAAGCTCTCGCTCAACCCGCAGCAGATCTCCGGTGCGTGCGGGCGACTGATGTGCTGTCTGCGCTACGAGCACGAGTTCTACGTGCTCAGCCGCCGCAAATTCCCGAAGGAAGGGAAGATCCTCACCACGTCGCTGGGTGAGGAGAAGGTGATCGCGTGCGACATCTTCAACGAGCGCATCACCCTGCGCACCGCGGAAGGCGACAGCCGTGTGATCGCCCTGGCCGATCTGCGGAGCGAGTTGGAAGGACTCGATCAGCCAACCGATCATGCACACGACGACGTGCCGTCACATACGGCGGAGTATCCCGTCGATGCGGCGTTGCATGCGATGCTTGATACGGTCGAGACCGAGATTGCGCCGCTCGCCGCATCGATGGCAGTGATCACACCCGAGCGTGTGACCACGCCTCAGCGTGTGTACGTGCCCGAGCCAGTGGGCGAGGTGGTGGCCGCGGCCGAGGTGACCACGCCGATGTCGAACGAGCCAGCGGTCGCCGCATCCACCGAAGCGGCCGACGCGTCGGCAACGAAAGGCGCCGACGCCGAAGACGCCGCCGGTGACGCGACGCGTCGCAAGCGGCGGCGTGGCCGTCGCGGTGGCCGGCGTCTCAGGGCCGCGGAACAGCGACGCCAGTCCGAGCAGGACGGATCGCCCATGCCGCCCGACAGCAGTGCCGATGGCGGCGATGATGCCGAAGATGGCGATGACAACGAGGAGTAAGCTGGACGTGCCGCGATTCTACCTGACTACCGCCATCGATTACGCGAATGGCGATCCGCACCTTGGCCACGCACTGGAGAAGATCGGCGCCGATGTCATCGCGCGCTATCGTCGCCAGTGCGGTGACGATGTGCATCTGTTGATCGGTATGGACGAGCACGGGCAGAAGGTGCAGCAGACCGCGGCCAAGGATGGCATGGCACCGCAGGCCTTCACCGATGAGATCGCGGCGCGCTTTCAGGCGATCTGGGCCAAGCTCGACATCTCGTACGATCAGTTCATCCGGACCACCGAGCCGCATCACAAGGCCGGTGTGCAGGCGCTGATCCGCATGATCGCCGAACGCAATCCGGATGACTTTTACGAGCGCTCGTACACCGGCATGTACTGCGTCGGATGTGAAGCGTTCAAGCAGGACGCGGATATCGTTGAAGGCAAATGCGTGCTGCACCCCACACGCACGCTCGAAGAAGTGGAAGAACGCAACTGGTTCTTCCGCCTCTCGAAGTATCAGGGCTTCCTGCAGAACCTGCTGGCCACGAATCCGTCGTTCATCGAGCCGGAGAGCCGTCGAAACGAGATTCTCGGACTGCTCGCGCAGGGTCTCGATGACATCTCGGCATCGCGCGCCCGTCTCGACTGGGCCGTGCCCTTCCCGCTCGTGCTGTCCAACGGGGAGACACAGGGCACGTACGTCTGGTTCGACGCCCTACCCAACTACCTCACCGCGACCGGCTTCCCGGATGCCGGCTATGAGGCGCGCTGGCCGGCCGACCTGCACATCATCGGCAAGGACATCACGCGCTTCCACGTCGTGATCTGGCCGGCCATGCTCGAGGCGGCGGGCTTGCCGTTACCGAAGCAGGTGTGGGCACACGGGTTCGTGCAGTTGGGCGGCGAACGTTTCTCCAAGAGCGCGGGCGTGAAGCTCGACCTGGGCGAAGCGATCGACCGATACGGCGCCGATGCGTTCCGCTACGTGCTATTGCGCGAAGTGCCGTTCGACAGCGACGGCAACTTCTCCTGGGAGCGCTTCGAGGAGCGCTACACGAGTGATCTCGCCAACGCCTTCGGCAACCTGGCCAGCCGCGCGATCGCGATGGTCGAGAAGTATTTCGACGGCGTCGTGCCCGCTGCGCCCCGCCCGGATGCGGAACTGGACGACGACGCCGACGTGGCCGCATACCATGCCGGCATGAACGGCTCGCGCGGCTGGCTACTGCACGAGGGGCTGGCGGCGGTGTCGCGAATGACCGCGCGCGCGAACGAATACACGGCCGCGACCACGCCATGGGCCGTCGCCAAGGATCCGGCGCGTATGGCGGAACTCGAGCAGATCCTTTCGTCGCTCATTCGCCGGATCGCGCGTCAGACGGTACTCCTCGCGCCGTTCATGCCGACCAAGGTCGAAGCCGTCTGGGCGCAGCTTGGTGCGCCCGGCTCCGCGGCCGCGCAGCGGATCGACGCCTTGGCCGATCTCGACCCCGCCGGTTGGCACGTGCAGAAGGGCGAAGGCGTGTTCCCACGACCAGCGCCGCCGGCCAAGTAGGCCGTCACACCGTCGGCGCTTTCATTACAGCGCCGCAGCGACTCGTCACAGAATTCGAGCCTTCTCGTTCGGTGTTCGACTTGCCACCATTTGTGAAATTACTTTCACGGTGGATTAATCGTACTTCATCTGGCGTACCGATCCTAAGCCAGAGGAAGTGCCATGACGTTCAAACGATTCAAGCAGCCGCGGCTGCCAGCGCTCCGCCCTCGTCGAGGCTTCGCCCTCGAAGTGGTGCTGCTCATGCTCGTGATGTTTTCCATCATCGTCCTCGCCGGCTTGTCAGCGGTGACGACGATCGCCCGCACGTCCAACGCCGACTACCGCGGCGCGCGGGCGAGCTACGCCGCCGAAGGCGGCGCCGACGACATCATGTCGCAGCTCGACGCGGCGATGCAGGACGGGATCATCAACGGCGAGGACATCGCGTCGATCACGAAACCGGAAATCACCGGCTTTCGCATGACGCAGAGTACCTCGACCACGGGGGTGCCTGAATCGAGGACGATCACGGCCGGCCCGTTCTCCGGACTGTATTCGCTGAACCAGCCGATCGACATCACGGTCACCGCCCGCGATACCTCCGGCAACAAGGCCACCGCCGTGTTGTCGGTGAACGCCCAGACGATTCCGCTCTTTCAGTTCGGCGTGTTCTACGAGGACGACCTCGAGATTCTGCCGGGCGCACCGATGACCTTTGCCGGATGGGTGCACACCAACGGCAACCTGTACCTCTCATCGGCCAGTGCGACGTTCCAGAGCAATCTCACGACACCCGACAGCGTGTTCTGGAATCGCAAGAACGCGAACGATCGGCTGAGCGGCGTACGGATCAACAACGCGGCCGGTACCGCCGTGCAGCTGGATTTCGATTCACGCAGTTTGTCGGAGCCGTCCTTCAAGACCCGCAGTGAAGTGCGTTTCAACGGCCGGTTGATGTCGAAGGCGCATGGCGTGCGCCCATTGAAGCTGCCGCTGCCGGCGAACGTCCCTCCCGTCACGCTCGTGCTCCCGCGCAACGCCGGTGACAGTCCGATGGTGCAGGACGTGAAGATGGCGTGGAAGGCAGACTGGTACATCACCATCAATGCCGCCGTTTTCGATATCGCGAATGCGGCAACGATGAACGCGTCACTCTGCACGACGTACATGACGCAGGAGCGCTCGGGGGGCCTCCAGGTGCCCGATGCCGCGAGCTGCGCCAAGATCTTCAAACTGCGGCGCAACGCGTTCTACGAGGGCCGCGAAGATCTGCGCCCCGACCTTCTCGACATTCACATGGATTCGCTGCGCATCTGGAGCGACGCCTCGAAGGCGGCGCGCGCACCGCGCATCATCTACGTGAACTTCGTCAACGTCGGCGGCAACACCAACAAGGACTACGTGGCCGTCCGCTTGCGCCAGGGCGCGCAGCTGCCGAAGCCCGGCGTCGCTGCCGATACCGGTGGCCTCTCGATGGTGACCGAACGCCCGATGTACGTGCTGGGCGATTACAACACCACGATCTGGCGTCCCGCGGCCATCATGGGTGACGCGATCACGTTCCTGTCGAATCCGCCCAACGCGGCGATGACGTTGACGGCGTCGCCGACATCGAGCGGGTGTGGGCAGAGCGGGCAGACCGGATGGTGCGATACGCTGCAAACCAACTATGCCAAGCGAGTGGCGCGCCCATCCACCGTGAATGCCGCGTTGCTGGTGGGACATTCAGCAACCACCTGCGACTATGCGCGCGCCGGATGTTCGTCGCCGGCCTACGGTGGTGGACTCGAGAACTTGCCTCGGTTCCTCGAGAACTGGGGTGGCGTCACGTTCCGCTATACCGGCTCCCTCGTCTCGCTCTATCAGAGCCGCTTTGCCTTCGGGCTCTGGGGCAACTCCACGAATCCCGGGAGTTCGGGATCGCCCGGCGGTGGGTACTACGACGCGCCGACGCGCCAATGGAGCTTCGACGTGAACTTCCGCTTCCCTGAACGATTGCCGCCCGGTACACCGTCCGTCGGCACCGTGCTGCAAACCGCGTTTCGGCCACTGTACTGATGTCAACCCGTACCCACACAAGGCGCGAGCGTCGCGGCTTCACGATCATCGAACTGCTCGCGGTGGTGATGATCGTGGGCATCATGATGGCCGTGATGCTCCCCAAGTTCCGCATCTCCGAGAAGACCGAAGTGCAGCTGGCCGGCATTCAGCTGGCGCAGGACATCGATATCGCCCGTACCCGCGCGCTGTCCACGCGCGAGCAAGTTCGCGTCGCGTTCAACGGCACCACGCGAAAGTACGGCGGCTACCTCGACGACAACGGCGACGGCACCATTGCCGAAACCGCAGCCGAGTGGCAGGCACTTCGCGGATTCGGCATCCGCGAACTCCCCATTCGCGTGTCGTTCAGTCGAGGCTCGGCCGGACCGATTCCTGATGATGCGACGAGTGGCGGTATCGGCTTGCCGAACGAACGCATCGAGTTCGACTCACGTGGACTGACCATGCCGATGGGTGCACGTGGCGTGGTGTATCTGGCCAATGACAACGATCCGTACGCGGTCGTCGCCGTGCAGATCACGCCGTCCGGCAACGTGCGGTTCTGGACCTATCACCAGGATGGAGGTTGGCAATGACACCGACGCGAAAGGCACGTCGCGGCTTTACGCTCGTCTCGATGATCGTCGCCATCATCCTGTTGGCCGTCGGTCTGTCTTCATTGGCGAGTGCGAACGCCAGCACGATCAAGCTGCAGACGCTGGCCCAGAACCGGACCAACGCCATCGCCCTCGGCCGCGCGTATCTCGAACAGGTTCGCACGCGTGACCCGTGGCTCGTGGAATCGGAAGCGCCGGTGCGTCTTGGCGCTGAGGGGACGCCTGAGGCCGACGGTCCGTATGTGCGCACCATGACTGTCACGGAGACGCGGCAGAATCTGGTGAAGATCGACGTGAAGGTGGACTATCCGCGCGCACAGACGCCTGTGTTGCTCACCACGTTGCTGTTCCGCGGCAACGGACTCTCCGGAGCGCAATAATGCGCACATCGCTACGCGCCCGTCGCGGCTTCACGTTGGCCGAAGTGCTGATCTCCATGACCATCGGCATGGTCGTGATCGCGTCAGCAACGGCATTCTCTCTCAGTAGCTGGCAGACGCGTCGATCCTGGACCGTGCGCGAAAGCGTCGATCGTGGCGCTCGCTTCGTCGGTCTCTCGATCGCCCGCGACGTGCAGGAAGCGGGCATCTCGATGGTCGGCACCGCAGTGTTCTCGGCCCTGGGTTCCGTCGGCGACACGGTCTCGGTGCTGTCCGTGCCGTTCGATCCGCAGGAAGCGCCCGTGTACCCGATCTTCGACGACGGCGACACGCTGCCGAACTACCCGCCGGGGGGCACCTGCGGCACCACGTGCATCGACTTCAAGAAGGTGAACGGGGCCTACACATTGAAATCGGGTGACCTGGTCCGGCTGCAGGTCGGCACGACGCGCCGACTGTTGCTGCTCACAAGTGTCGCGAATCAATCGGCCAACGTCTTCCGCATTCGATTCCTGCCGGCCACGAGACTCGTCAATCGCGAGGCGGGACTCGACAATCTGCTCCTGGCCCGCTCGGGCACCACGATTCAGCGGTTGAATGCGGTGATGTACTGGCGGGTACCCTCTACGAAGCAACTCATGCGCGCCGAACGTCTCACGTCCACCGGCGCTCCCGACGGCGACGTGGTGGCGACGGGCGTGCAAGTGTTCCAGAGCCGCCTGGTGTTCACGTCAGGCGCCGAGCATCCCACCTATGACGGGCTCGACGCCGACACGACCAACGACGGCAACGACGTGATGGGCGTGCGGATCCGCGCGAAGATCCGTAGTGACCGCAGCGACCCGGCGGTGAACAAGGGCAAGCCGGTGGATCGGTGGTACGAGTGGCGCGTCGCCCCGCGCAACCTGCTCTACGAGAAGAACAGGATGTGACGGGGCGACCGCTCGGTTACTTCTTGAAGTCGACCGTCGGCGCCGCGCGCGACGCGGCGTCGGTGACTTCGAAGTAGGCACGCGGCTTGGAACCCGTGACCTTGGCGGTGAGGACCGCGGGGAACTTGCGGATGTACTCGTTGTAGAGCCGTACCGCGCCGTTGTAATCGGTGCGTGAGACCGCAATACGATTCTCGGTGCCGGTGAGTTCATCCTGCAGTCGCAGGAAGTTCTCGTTCGACTTGAGCTCGGGATACGCCTCGACCGTCACGGTGAGGCGGCCGAGCGCGGTCGTGAGCTGCTGGTTGGCGTTGGCCAATTCGGTCGGATCGGAACCGCCCGGCTTCTGCAACGCACCGACGAGTCCTGCCCGCGCCTGCGTGACCGCGGTGAGCACTTCGCTTTCCTGCGCCGCGAATCCCTTCACGGTGTTCACGAGATTCGGGATCAGGTCGGCGCGACGCTGCAGCTGCGCATCGATGTTCTGCTTGGCCTGCGCGGCCTGTTCGTCATACGACTGGATCGTGTTGTAACCACAGGCGTTCATGCCGAGCGGCAAGGCGAGGGCGACGGCGAGCAGGCGCGCGCGTGAGGCCGTACGCGACGCGAGGCGTGACCAGGAGAACGGACTGGACGGACGTCCCGAAAGCGGCGTGGTGACCATGGGGCTCCTCATGATTGGACTGGGGAAGTGACTGCGGGTACCGCCGTGGGCGGCGTGAATCGATCGAGATATTCGACGAGGACATCCATGCCGCGTACATACCCCGTCAGCACGGTTTCTGCTTCGCCATTGGCGAACGGCGTGCCGCGCACGAGCGCCGACACCGACGTGAACGGCGCGGCGTCGAAGCCGCACTGCGCGGCGACATCCTGAATCACCCGCGTCGCGTCGCGCTCAGGCTTCACGCCGTGCAGGCGCAAGACGGCGCGGAAGATCACGAGCAGCGCGCTGAAGCTGGAGCGGAGCAGATCGGTCTGTCGCGCCACATCGGTGCCGGCGACCATGACGCCGCGACGGAGGCGCAGCAGCTTGCCCATCGCTTCCTGCTCGGTTTGCAGTCGCAGATGCTGGGGATCCACCACCAGCTCGGTCAGCGACAGCGTGCCGTGCAGCAACCGATGGCGTTCGAGAATGTCGGCGTACTCCATCGGGAAGATGTCCGCCGAGCGCAGCCACTCCTGCTCGGTGAGCACGAGGACCGGCGGATTGCCGGCCTCCTGCCACGCGCGCATCGTCTGCCCGAGACTGCGCATCTGCGCCACGTCGATCGAGGATACGATCACGAGGACATTGAAATCGGAGTGTCCGACCACTTGCTCGCCGCTGGCGGCCGATCCGTACAGGACCACCGCCCGCAACGCGTCACCGTGGACGAGACGCAGCTGCTGGACGAGATCATCGAGAGACATCGAAGCACGTGCCATGGATCTGTTCACCAGTTGGAGCCGCCACCACCACCACTGAATCCGCCGCCACCGCCGAATCCGCCGAAGCCACCGCCACCACCGCCGCCGAAGCCGCCACCGAAGCCACCGCCTCCGCTATTCCACCCGCCTGATGACGGACCCGGCATCGGAATCGGAATGCAGCCCACACAACCGCGGCGACGTCGTCCACCGAAGGAGCTGAGCAGCGAGAAGAGAATCACGAGCGCCAGCACCACCATGAACGGCGGAATGCCCTGCGACTGCTGCGATCGCCGGCGTTGCTGCGGTGGCGGCACGCCATCCAGCGCCACGCCGAAGTTCGCGGCGTATCGACCGGCCACATCAGTGGCGATGCGTTCCAACGCGCCGGAATAGTCTTGCGCACGGAAGAGAGGCGTCTGCTCGCGACAGATCTCGCCGGACGTCGCGTCCGTGATGAAGCCTTCGGTGCCCTGCCCCGTTTCGATGCGGCAATATCCGCGGCCATCGTCCGACGTTTCCTTGGGCACGAGCAGGATGATCACCCCCGCGTTGCGGGCCTGATCACCGATGGCCGCGTCAGCGCCGACCTTCCACTCCCGGCCCAGGCGCAGCGACACTTCTTCGACAGGACGACCGCCCAGCGACGGCAGCGTGACGACCACCATGTCGCCGCGGGTCGCCGCGTTCACGCGCTTGGCGAGGTCCTCGATGCGGGCCGCCGCATCGGGCGTGAGCACATGGGCGAAGTCGTTGACGTAGCCCACGGGCGCCGGCAGCGGCTGACCGGCCGCCGCCACCTGACTCCACGCACGCGCCGGCGATCCGGCGACGAGGACGAGCGCCGCGAAAAGCCACATCAGCATTCGCCGCGCGCGCTGACTCGGCCGGGCGGCGGGACGACGGTTGTCGGATTGAACCAAGTGGATGCGCACGGAGTGAAAGATACAGTCCCTACGGTCGCCGCAGGGATTCAGTGTCACGCCGGCCACTCATTGCACGAGCAGTGCCCACGTGTCCGAACCCGTTAGATTTCAAAAGGCCCTACGACAACGGCCTCCCACCCGATCCAGAATTTCATGTCCCGATTCAGCTCTGCGTTTCGCCTGTCGGCGCTCTTGTTGGGCCTGGCTGCGCTGACGGCCTGCGGCCGCGACGCCGCCAAACCGGCGAGCGCGACGGCGAGCACGACGGCGAGCGCGACGGTGAGCGGCGCAGCGCCGACGGGCAGCTCACCGTTGCTGCAGACCACCGCCATGGCGGCGTCGGACGCCGCGAGTGACACGCTCGCCGATTCGATCACGATTCAGCGTGCGGACAAGGGTCGCCTGATGGGTCGCGAAGACGCGATGTGGGTCGTGATGATCAGCGACTTCCAGTGCCCGTACTGCAAACAGTGGCACGACTCCTCGATGGCGAATCTCAAGCGGGACTACATCGACTCCGGCAAGATCCGTCTCGCCTATCTGCATCTGCCGCTTTCGATTCATCGTCATGCGAAGGCGCAGGCGGAGGCATCGATGTGCGCCGCGGTGCAGGAGAAGTTCTGGGAGTATGCCGACGCACTCTTCCGTGAGCAGCGCGCCTTTCAGCCAGTCGACAATCCCACGGCCAAGCTGGACGAGATCGCTCGCGAAGTGTCGCTCGACATGCCCGCCTTCACCCGCTGCCGGAAGTCCGACGCGATCCGCATGCTCGTCGAGAATGATGAGCGACAGGCCACCCAGGCACGGGTGCAGTCCACACCGTCGTTCCTCGTGGGCGAGTTCCTCGTGCAGGGCGCGCTGCCGTACAAGGATTTCCGCAAGGCGATCGATACGGCGCTGGTGGTGGCGAAGTCGAGGAGGACGCGCTGAATCCGCTGGTCCGCTCCGCGTACGGAGCGGGCGTGCTCGCCGCCCGGGTGGCGACCCAGTTGGCCCCAGCGAGCGGGTCGAAGCTCTGGCGTTCGCTGGCGGCCCGCCGGGGTCTCTTAGCGCGGGTCGTGGCCGCCAGTCGTGCCGTGCGCAACCCGGCCCGACCGCTGGTGTGGATGCACGCGCCGTCGGTGGGCGAGGGGCTGCAGGCGCGACCCGTCGCGCATCGACTCCGCGCGCTGCACCCCGAGCTGCAGCTGGCGTACACGTACTTCTCGCCGAGTGCGGAGACGTTTGCCGCATCGATTGGCGCCGACATCACCGACTATCTGCCCTTCGACGGGCGCCGCGAAGCCGACGCCATGCTCGACGCGTTGCAGCCCACGGTGCTGGTGTTCGTGAAGCTCGATGTCTGGCCGATGTTGGTGGAGCGTGCGGTCGCGCGGGAGATCCCCGTGGCGCTCCTCAGCGCCACCCTGGCGCCCCGATCGGGCCGATCGGGAGCGTGGTCACGCTTGCTGCTCCATGACGCCTACAACGCCCTCGTGGGCGTCGGCGCGATCGACCAGGCGAACGCCGACCGACTGGTCGAACTCGGCGTGCGCCCCTCCGTGCTCGAGGTGACGGGTGACACCCGCTTCGATCAGGTCTGGGCGCGCGCGCAGGCCGTCGATCGGACGCAGCCGATGCTGCAGCGCCTGACGTCCCCGCGGCCGAGTGTAGTCGCCGGCTCCACGTGGCCGGCCGACGAAGCCGTCGTGCTCGAGGCGTTTGCGCGCGTGGCACACGGCTCGGGCGGCGCGCCCGAACGGCCGCGACTGATCATCGCCCCGCACGAACCCACGCCGGCGCATATCGCGCCGATTATGGCATGGGCGCGCACCGCGGGATTGTCCTGCGCGACGCTGGCGGATACCGAAAAGGATCAGGCGGCGGCCGCGGCCGACGTCATCGTGGTCGATCGCGTTGGCGTGCTGGGCGATCTCTATGCGCTCGCCGATGTGGCGTTCGTCGGTGGCGGATTTCACGCGGCCGGCCTGCACTCTGTCATCGAACCGGCCGCCTTCGGCGCACCGGTGTTGTTCGGACCTGGGCACGACATGAGTCGCGAGGCGGGACTGCTGCTCAGTGCCGGCGGCGCTCGTGTGGTGCGCGAAGTGAGCGAGTGCGAGACCGCGTTACGGGCGTGGATAGCCGACCCCGTGGCACGTGAAACGGCCGGCGCGGCAGCGCGCTCACTCGTGCAGCGCGAACTCGGCGCAACGGAACGGTCGGTGAAGCTGGTGCAGCGGCTGTTGCGGGCGCAGCTCTAGGCAGCATTGATCGCTCAGTACTTGTCGCCCTTGGACCGCGTATAAATCACAATCGCCCCCCACGGTGCACGATCGCCGTGCTGCAGCGACGCTTCCGTTTTGTTGAGCAGCGCGAAGAAGTAGACGTCCCGCGGATTGATATTCGGGTAGCTGCCGCTGAGCGGGATGCCATCCAGGACGATCGTGAGGCAACGGTTGTAGCGTGTGGAGCGGATGCAGTCGTCGCGCCGGCTGGGCAGGACGAAGCCCGGATAACCGGTGGAACGGAGCAGATCTTCGAACGAGTTGGAGCGCTCGCGCAACTTCTCAACTTCGACGGGCGGGAACACGCGCCAGCCGCGTCGGCGCGCTTCCGTCAGACGCAGTTCGTTGAACGACGGCGACGATTTCACGCGCACGGTATCCGTGCGAATACCCGTTTCGACCACGTTGAAGTTCACCTCGAGCGTGTCGGTGACGCCGATGGTGATTTCTTCGGAGAGCGTCGGCTCCATGCCGATGCGTGTGATCGAAATGGCGAACGGTTTGCCGCCGGCATTGATGCGGAGCTGGAAGCGGCCTTTGTCATCCGTGACGGCGCTGCCGATGGATCGGCCGTCTCGCAGCAACGCCATGACGCGGGCCTGATCGAGCGGCCGGTCGTCGCCGACGAGTTTGGCCGTGCCGCGCAGCACTTGGGCCTGTATGCTGACGGGGATCCACAGCATGGCCGAAAGCACAGCGACCGCGAACGGGACTTTCGTCTCGTTCGCGGTCGCTGTTGGCATCCTGCCGTGCATACGCACAACCGTAGTGGTTACGGGTTCGGCGTCGTGCGCGGCGGCTGCTTGTCGACGTAGTACACCACGCCAGGCGCGGTGAACCGCGTGCCGGCCGAGTTCGACGGCGTAGCCGGGAACGCGATGGCCGTGATGATAGAGCCGGCGATGGTCGCGCCGCCGAGCGGATCGACCGAGGCGCTACCAGCGGTGCCGGCCGGAGCTGCCGCACTGATGACCGCTGTGGTGGAGCCAGCGGCCGTGACGCGGGCCGCGAACGCGCCCGTGGAGCGCGGCAGGTACGCGGACACCGTATTCAACGCGACGTTCGCGAGCAGCGGCGTGCCGGTAATGGCATCCGTGGTCGTGGCCGTGGCGTAGATGTCGACCGGTCCGACATCGAGACCGGCGTGAATCGCGCGGAACGCGATACCGGCCGGCGTGGCAGGCAACGCGTCGACGATGTTCACGATACGCTGCTTCGGCGCGGAGCCGGCGCGGGCGTAACCGAGGTGCAACATCGTGTAGTACTTGCCGGCTTCGAACGTGATGGTGGTGTCCACCAGGATGTTCGTATTACCAGCGGCCGACACGTCGGAGCTGTACGTGAACACGCGGAACTTGCGCGCGCCCGCGGCGGTGGGCTGATAACCGCCCTGACCGAGGCCACGGAACTGCACGTTGGCCCAAGAGATCGGCGAGTACTCGACCTGGTCGATGAAGCGGACCGTGGTGCCGAGCGTGTCGGGGACCGCGTTGATGTAGCGAACGTACGCCAGGGGCGGGATGTTCGGCGTCGTGGGCCCATCGCTGGGCTCACTGCAGCCGACCATCGCCGTCACTGCTACGCCAAGAATTGCAAATCGGGAGAGCCGCATGAGGCAAGGACTCCGAGAGGAAGCGAAATAGGAACGTTGAGCGAGACGATCGCGCGAGTGCGCGGCCGCTCAGGACTGTTGCGGGCCGCCATCGGGACGATCGGTGGCCGGATCTCCGAAGAGATCCAACCCACTCTTGAGCGTCCCGAGGATAGCCAATACAACGACACCAACCAGCAGAAGCGTCTTCACCTTCGAGACTTTGCGGGCGCGATACCCGAGGATGGCATCCTCGGGGATCGAGACCCGCTCACCGGTCCAGGTGGCGGTGTTTCCGCGCAGATCGGTCACGCGATACACATCGAGCACCAGCGACCCGTCTTGCCGGCTGACGACCTTGCCGTCGATCCGGTCGACACTGGCTCCGACCCGGTCACCCAGCAGCACGCGACCGCGATCATTGATCACGACCCCGACTTGCTGGGCAGGCGCCGGTGGTGCGGACTGCACCGGGAGATAAGAGAAGCACCCGATCTGCAGCGCCAGCGCCAGAGCGCACAGGACACTCACGGACCGCTGTGCGATCGTCTCCGATCGCGTGCGCATGCGGAGTGCCTGCGAGTCGGACATCAGAACCCGTACGTCCCGCGCGCCGCGCGGACCGTGCCGTTGTAGTACGCCTTCTGACGAGCCTGCATTTCCTGGTACGGCACCGGCCATTCAACCGGCGTGCCCTCGACCAGGTCGCCCCAGCCGCGGTTATCCGCCATCCAGATGAAGTAGCCCGTGTAGGCCGTCTCCATACGCTTCTCGTACTTCATGGCTTCGAGCAGGCTGCCGCACGCCGTGCTGGTGAAGTTCGGCGCGACCGGCACGCGCGGAACGCACGTGGCCAGGTTCGTGGAATACGGCGCCGTGGCGCTGGCCACGCTGCCGATCGCATCCAAGCCGTTCTTCACGCGCGTCACGTTGACGAGGGCAATGGCGGCCGGGAGGTTGTTGGTGCGGATGTAGCCTTCGGCGGCGAGCATGTCCATTTCGGTCTTGGACATCTCGATGTACGGACCGGAGACGGAGTTGAGCCACTGCGAGCCGTAGCGGCGGTGGTCATACTGCGAGTCACCCGGGCCGGTGAGCGGCACGTCTTCGCCCGTGGGGCGATTGCGGAAGTAGACGCCGGCCGGGAGGGCCACCGTCGGTCCCGCCGCCTGCTGCGCCGCGCGAGTGGCGCCAACCGGCCACCGCTTGTCGGGTGAGATCACCGTGAATGCGCGCCGCGAGCCCACCGGCGTGGCGAGCCACGCGTCGTAGGATCCGGACACGTCGGCCATGCCGTAGTAGAAGTACGGGACGGCATGCCAGCCGCCGGTCACGTACATCTGGTTGAAGTCATACGCCGCAGACCAACCCGTCGTACCACCCAACGTCACCGCGAAGTCGGCGGTGATGCCGTTCGTGGCGTCGGCGATAACCGCCGCCCAATCGACGGCCGCGCGTGCAGCCGGCGTGCGGGCGATACCGGCCCGGATACGCGCCTTGTACGAGCGAGAGAGCCGCACGAAATCGTCGCGCGAGACGGCGACACCGCTGATCCACGTGGTGGGCAGCGGGAAACCGTTGGCACCATTCGTGGCCGCCGCGGAGCTGGCGATCGCGATGGCCGAGTCGAGCATCTGCAACGCGGCCGCTCCGACCTGGGTCGCGCCCGAGAGCCCCGGGACTTCGTCGCTGGGCGTCGCGGGCGTCACGATGGCCGCCGAATCATACGCCAGTGCCAGGTTGCCGAGCGCCTGACCAAGGATGTAGAAGCCGAACGCCTTGGCGCGGGCATCCTGCGCCGGGCTGCCGATCGTCTGGCCGCTGGTGGCCAAGCGGTTCACGGCGGCCACGGCATTGGACGCGGTGCGGGATACACGCGAGAACTGATTGAAGTTCGCGAGGTTGCCCGTCTGGTTGTCGTTACCCAGCTCGTTCGAGATGATCGAGCGCGGAATCTGCGAGCGTGCGGCCATACCGAAGTTGGCCACCGACGCGATGTTCTCGCCCGACAGAATACGCGCCTGCGTGTTCACCGATTCGGTGGCACGCTGCGTGTTGAACACCTGCACGCCGAGACCGGCCACGACACCTTCGACACCCGAGGGGGTGGCGTAGGCGCGCGCGACGTCAGGGTTGTTCAGGTTGGGGACGTTCAGTGAGTCGCCGCTGCAGGCCATGAGCCCCAGCAGTACCCCACTGCCCGCGATGTACTGTGAAACGTGCTTACGCATCGAATCTCCTCAAGAGGCTGTCCACGGGCGCGAGGGCAATCGAAGCCTCGCGCCGCGTGAACTCCGGGGTCAGAAGCTGGTGCTGAGCGAGAACGTGAACTGGCGCAGGTTCGGGAAGGTGAAGCCGTCGGCGGCGTTCAACACGCCGGATCCGAGAGCACCACCGCCCAGGCCCACTTCGGGGTCGAAGCCCTTGTACTTGGTCCACGTGATCAGGTTGCGACCGATGAGGGCGAGGTTCCAGTTACCCACGCCGCCGATCGAACCGATCTTGTATCCCACCGAGAGTTCACGGAGCTTCACGAAGCCCGCGTCTTCCACAGTGTTGTTGTTCGGCGCCAGCACGTCGTACAGACCACCGATGCCACCCGTCGAGACGGCGCGGAAGTAGTAGCCGACCGGACGAGCGTCAGCGACGGACTTGCCCTGCTGATCGGCATCCTTGTGCATGAAGTCGCCGTACGACCACTGACGACCGACGTTCCACACGTCCTTACCAACCGTGGCGTCGAGCAGGCCGTAGGCGGTGATGCGCTTGTAGCGGAAGTTTTGGGCCACCGACCAACGGAAGCTCGGGAGCGCCTGGCCAACCGGGAGCACGGGCACGGCGCCCGTGGCGTCACGCTCGAGGATCGGGAAGCCCCAGTTGAGCGGATCACTCGTGGTGCCGCCGGCCCACGGCGCCTGTGCGGCCGGGAGACGGGTCATCCACAGATTCTTCGTGATGCCGTCGCCGAGCGTGTTGCCCTGGCCGACGTAGACGATGAAGCCGTCCGAGTTGCGCTGGAAGTCGAGACCCGAGCCACAGCGCGCCTGGAAGTCGGCCGGGAGCTGACCGCACTCCTTCACGAACTTGCGTCCGTAGATCTGACCGAGCGAGCCGCCCTTGACGATCTTGAACATCGTCTCGGAGCCCTGCTGGCCGGCGGCCGACACGAAGTACTCAGGGATGTCGAGCTGCGTGATCACCGACGTCGTACGGTCGTAGTTGAAGCGCGCCGAGTAATCGACGTTGCGCGTGGCCACGATCGGCACGTTCACAGAGACTTCGAACGTGTTGTTCGTAAGCTGACCCGCATTCGTCCACTGGCTGGCGAAGCCGGCTGCGGCGGGCGGGGGAGGCTGCAGCAGCTGGTCGTCGATCACGTTGTGCGACTTCGTGACGGTGACGCCGTACTTGCTGAACAGCTCGAGGTCCATGCCGTATTCCTGCTCGGTGGACACTTCCGGCTTGAGATTCTTGTTGCCGAGCTGGTTCGGGTTGAGGGCACCACCCGCACCGATCGTGAACGTCTCGTACTGCGCCGTGAAGTTCGGGCGGTTACCGGCCTGACCGATCGAGTAGCGGAACTTGAGGTCGGAGATCTGGTCGAAGTTGAACCAGGGCTCGTCGGACAAGCGCCACGCGGCCGAGGCGCGGCCGTAGGTCTGCCAACGGTTGGCCGCGCCGAACAGCGAGGCGGCGTCGCGACGGACGAGGGCACCGATGATGTACCGGCCCTTGTAGTCGAGGTCGAGGTTCGTGAAGAAGCCCAGCTGACGCACGATTTCCGACGAACCCGTGGTGTAGAAGTTCGTGATGGCGGCGTCGGGATCCTGCAGGCCCGGCACGGCCAGGTTCGTACCGCCGGTGCCCTGCGAGCGCGAGTTCTGCGTCTCGTAGAGGTAGCGCAGCGTGAGGCGCGACGTGAGGCTCTCGTCGAACCAGTTCTTGCGCGCCGACACGTTACCGGAAGCATTCAGCGAGTACGAGCGACCGGCGCTGCGGTCGATGTCGCCGAGATTGGTCGCACTCAGCGCCGACGTCCGATAGCCGCGGTCACGCTGCTGCTCCTGGAAGTTGCTGCGCGCGTCATAGCCGAAGTTGAACTCACCGTCGAGCCAGCTGAGCGGCGTCCAGCGCGCCGTGGCGTTACCCACGAAACGGTCGATGCGATTCAGCGGCACCGAGTTCTGCGCAGCGTAGGCCGGGTTCACATTCTGGGCGCCCTGATTCTGGGCGACCGTACGGATGTACAGACGGCCCTTGCCGTCTTCCGCGAACAGCTGCGCGTTGGCCGGCTGACGCGTGAGACCGAACCAACCGGCGCCGGTGTTGTAGTCGTTGGCGCTGGAGTAGCTGGAGCGAACCGAGAAGTTGATGTTGCCACCCAACTGCTGGTCCACGTTGAGGCGCATCGAGTTACGCGTGTAACCCGGCAGCAGCTTCACCGAGCCTTCCTGACGCAGCTGGTTCACCGAGGCGAAGAAGTTCGTGCGGCCGACGCGACCCGTGGCGTCGAGCGTCGAGTTGACAACCTGACCGTTCGTGACGAACTGCGCGATCGGGTTGTACGTCCTCGGGAACTGGTTCACCTGGAACAGCGCACGCGAGTTCACGGCACCAGGATTCCGGGAGATTCCGCCGTCGTTGGCGAACGTGACCGGCGGCAGGGAGAAATCACCGCCGTCGTTGTTGATGCGATACGCTTCTTGATAGATGTCGACCGTGCGCGAGCAGTCCGCCTGCCCCGACACCGTCACGCAGAAACGAGACGCATTCTCGTTCATCAGCATGAAGTGCGTGGACGGGTACTGGTACTCGTTCTCGATGTCCGACACGCCGTATTCCACGTTGGCGCGGAACTTCACGCCTTCGCTCTGGTTCTTGCCCGAGCGCGTCGTGATCTGAATGACGCCGTTACCAGCGCGCGAGCCGTACAGCGACGAGGCGGCGGCACCCTTCACGACTTCGATGTTCTCGATGTCCTGCGGGTTGATGTCCTGCAGGCCACCCTGCGAGACGACACCGTCGATGATGTACAGCGGATCCTGACCACGGCCCGTCGCGTTGATCGACTGGGGGCCACGGAGGATGATCGCGGGCGCCGTACCCGGACGGCCCGAGGCCGACACGATGTTGGCGCCGGCCACCTTACCCTGCAGCTGCGAGAGCGGGTTGGAGCCCGGAACGGGCATGTCCTTCTCGCTCACCTGTGCCACCGAGAACGCGAGCTTCTTCTGCTCGGTACCCGCGGTCACGCCGGTGGTGACGACTTCCTGGAGGCGATTGATGTCCTTGGCCAGGGAGAAGTCGAACGTCTGGTTGCCGGCACGCAGCGTGATCGGCTTGGCGTCGGCCTTGTAGCCGATCGCACGGGCGCGCAACTGCAACGCCTGTCCGCGCACGCGATCCGCCGGGATCGACATGGTGAAACGACCCGCCGCGTTGGTACCCACCGAAATGGCGAGCTCAACGATATAGACGTTGGCGTTTTCAAGGGGATCACCGAACTCGCTTTTCACGGTTCCAGTGATAACGGCCGGACCCTGTGCCTGAGCCACGACGGGCATCAGCAACAGGGCAACGGCGATGGGGACCTGCGACAGCCACCGCATAAATCTCGACATGCTCAGCCCTCGGCGCATCTGAAGCCGGAAACGGGGGAGAGGAATCTCACCGACGGGAGTGGAGATCCCGCCGGCCTACAAACCCGACCAACCGCCTCCGCGGAGGACAGCCAGCCAGGGCACTGCACCGGTCGCGAACGCGGGTCGCGTGTGCGCCGGGGAACACCAACCGAAAACCCGGAGCACAACCGGCTGCGGCGCCGTGCGGCGCGCATGCGGGTCGATCGCCAGGCAGATGTCGAGGGACGAGGGACGAGCGGTGGGGTTGGGACAAAGCGAACGACAACGGGATTGTCCCCCATCGGTTCCGCTTGTCCCGCCATTAGAACCGCAATAGTACCGTTCGCGTCACAGGTCGGCAATGCCGCATCACGGATCGTGGGACCGGACGCATGCGCTGTGACAAAACAGAGCGCCCGATCGAAATTTCGACCGGGCGCCTTCGCGTTTTTGCCATCTTTTTTGCCGCGTGTCTCTAGCCGATCACGCGATCATCGTCAACCGATTTGCCGTCGATTTCTTACTATCAGATTAACGACGAGCCAACGGGGCCGGCGTCCAATTGAATCCGATGGCGAACGTGTCCTGCGCGCCGGCCAGCTCCGAGCCCGTAAACGCGGCGGCCGCGCGCACGGAGAACTGCGAGTTCACCTGAAAATTGACGCCCAGGTCGAAGTTGAGGCTGACCTCCGACTGACTGCCGTCATTACGACCGCCGCTGCTGGCGATGTCGACCGACGCCCGCGGATGCACGTACGGCGTGATCGCCATGCCCTGCTCGAGATCGAACGTGTGGCCGATGCTGACGCCGACCGGAATGCGCACGAGGGTATAGCCGCCGCCGAAGGCCGCACCGGCACCCGCCGTGAACAAGAGGTCGAGCGGTTGATCACCACGGGCGCGCGCCAGCTCCTGACCGATGGCGCCCCCCACGAAGAGCGCGAGGTTGTCACTGCCCTTGCGATCGGTCAGACCGGCCTCGAGCTGCCAGTGCCGACGCGGCTGCCACCCTTCTCGCCACTGGAACAGCGCGGTAGTCCCGGCGCCGCTCGACACGGCGGCGGTGTAGTCCCGCGTCGATGCGGTGGGCACCTGCATGGACGGATAGTTCGACGCCTGCGCGTCAGCGCGTTCGGTCACGGTGACGGCGGCCACCAGGGCGCCAAGCGTGAAGGCCACGGTCGTACGCAACGTCATCATCGATCAGGCTCCGGGGTACAGGAAAGTCGTAAAAAAGGAACTGGCGGAAATCAACGCCAGCCCACCGTGGTGCGCCACAGTCAGCCGGGACGAACACGAGTCGTGCAGTTCACTACGCGTGTCACGGCCCACAGATTCTCCTCTGTGAATTCGATCTGCCCGACCACACCGTGACGCGTCTCGCGCCTTCTACCGCGCAGGCTCAGCTTTGGTCCATGCGCCTGCCGCGTTTCCTGTACGTGGCAGTGGCCGCCGTCACGCTGTATCCGAGCGCGACGGTGCACGCGCAGGAACGCCCCACGGTACCCTCGCCCGCGATTGACTCGCTGATTCAGCGGGGACTGTCGCTCGTGGCCAAGGGAGACACAGCCGAAGCGCTGGAAGTGCTCGAGCAGGCCACCGACCGTGCGCCACGGAATCTCGAGGCGCTCTACCAGCGTGGGCGACTGCTCACGCGTACCACGTCGCTGGGCTTCAACAACACGCCGCGACAAGTCCTCGCTTGGCGACTGCTCAACCGCGGTTCCGATCTCGCGCCCCGCGACGCGCGCTTTCTGCTCGAGCTCGCGCGACTGCGGCTCCGCACGCCGCTGTTGCGGGCCGACGCTGAACGCCTGCTCGGCAAGTCCGTGACGGTGGCTGTCGCCGCGGCGGACACGGCCATGATCGCCGAGTCGTCGAGTGAGTTCGGTCGTCTGTACGAGCGTCGCTACCGGACCACGCGAAAGCGCCACGTCTACATCGCGAACATCTTCTTCGATCCGTATGCTGCGCGGAACCGCCTGCACTATGTGCGCGAGTTCCTCGAGCATCAGATTCGCCCCATCGAGAACGCCGGCGCCGCCGATCGCGCCGAGGCCGATCGGCTGTACCGATTGGCGCTGTCGGTCGATCCCGAGCATGTCGCGAGCGCGGTGGGATTGTTGGGGTTGTTGTACGACGAGCAGCGCTACCCCGAGATGCGCGCCGTCGCCGCGCCCTTTCTCACGCGGGGGTACGACCTACGGCATCCGAACCCGATTCCCGGCGAGGCCGACGTGGTATCGGTGGCATCGATCGCGTTTGCCGATGGACTGGCCGCCGCGCGCATCGGCGCATCGGCCGATGCGCAGCGTGCCTTTGCCGTGGGGCTGGCCCGGCTATCCCCGCGCGAACGTCGCGACCTGCTCGATATTTCCCGGTTGCTTACACGCGGCGACAGTGTGCGTGTGGCTGGACTGACGGACACTGTTCGCGAAGCCACCGTCCGTTCGTTTTGGGAAACGGCGGATCCGCTGATCAGCACGCCCGAGAACGAAGCACAGATCGAGTACTTCGCGCGCGTCGCCGTGACCATGCTGCGCTACGACGACGCGGAACAGGGCGTGCGGGGATGGCGCACCGATCGCGGCACGATCGTGATCCGATACGGGGAACCACCGATGGAGGTGTTGCTGCCGCCGGCCAACGACATTTCGGCGCGCGACGTAACCGGACGCATCGTCACGGTGTTTTCCTATCCGGCGCTCGAGCTCGAGTTCGTATTCGCTGGGCCGCCGGCGATGAACTCGGCGGGCTTCGCCGGCGACTTTCGCGACGTGGCCGATCAGCGCCGCAATGATGAGCCGTTCCGCCTCGACGACATGGCGGCGAGAACGCGCGTGGATTCGATGAGCGTGCAGGTGGCGCGGTTTCGCGGACGGAGCGGCAACGAATATCAGGTGCTGACGGCGGCCGCTGCCCGCCCGGCGCGCTTCTATGACGGCGTGGAGATCGACCGCGGGCAACTCTCTATCCGATCGTTCCGCGGATCGCCCGATCGCCTTCGTCTGGTTGACTCTCAGCACGTCACGGTAGCGCTGCCGGCGTCACGCCCTGTCGAATATCTGCGGCTCGATACGCTGCCGGTTGGCGATCACCGCGTGCGAATTGAAGTGGTGGATCCCGGTGTGCAGTCCGCCGCCGCGCGGGCCAGTGTGTCGGTCTCGCTGCCGGCGGTGCGCGACACGGCTATCGCCTTGAGCGACGTCTTGCTGGGTACACGCACGGCGGACGGTATGGGCCGTACGCTGCGCTCGCTGGCCGATGCGGGAGTCCGTCCACTGTTCGGGACACGCATTGCACCGCGGGACACCTTCTCGCTGTACGTCGAAGCCTACGGGCTCCGCGCCGATTCGCGCGGCGACGTGCAGATCGAGATATCGCTCGCCGTCACGCTGCTGGAGATCAGTCGCTCGGGGCCCACGATCGAGCGATGGATGGGAAACCTCGCCGACGTCGTGGGGCTGACGCCCGAAGGCGACAAGCAACTCGGAATGCGATTCAACAGGACCGAACGTCTCGACGGCCGCGATCGTGTGCCGCTGTTGACGTCCATCGGTATGGGTACGGCCCCGAGCGGCCGCTACCGCCTCGACGTACAGGTACGCGAGATCGGGAATGACCGTCGGGCGCAGGTCTCGCGTGAATTCACCATCGGCTCCATTGGAGAATCCGGAAAATGACGCAATCGAAGCGATGCTTGGTGTCGCGAGGATTGTTGCTCGCGGTTGCGTGCTCGCTCATGGTGGGAGCGGCTACGCCTGTGCTCGGCCAACGTGCCGAGAACGAGGCCGCGGGCTCGCCGGTGCGTCGACTGCGCTACACGGTGGTCGGGGGACTGGTCGGCGTCGCCCTCGCGGCCGGCTACTCCAGCGTCGTGGACAAGGCGGTGCCGCCATCGTGCGATCCGTGGGGCTGCGCGATGCCCTTTCTGAGTTTGAGCGGCGCGATCACGGGATTGTTTCTCGCGCGCGAGATCGATGCACAGCGCCGGGCGGAGCGGCCGCGAGTCGGCGTACGAGATCGCGTCGGCCTCGAGGTCGCCGTGCTGCCGGCGATGCCGAATGGCATGTCGCTGCGCGACTCGTTGATCGCGATCGTGTCCGACAGCGGCGTCTCGCTGTTCGCCGCCGAGGCAAAGCCGCGCGCGTTGCGTCGGCGGGGCGTCGGCTTGCGCGGACTGCGCGACGTGGCGCTGCTGCCGGGCAACGAGCGACTGCTGGTCAGCAGCGACGTGGCGCTCTACGGCACGAGCAGCCGTGCGGGCGTCGCGTCGCGCCTGCTGGACGGGGCCATCACCGCCATCGCCGTGGGTGGGGACGGCTGGCTGGCCGCGCGCGGTGCTGCGGTCACCATCGAGTCGCCGCGCGGCGGGGCGTCGGTGCGCGACACGATCGATATCGGCACACCCGCCACCAGCGCCGCATACGACGAGAGCTCCGCGTCGTGGTGGGTGGGCACCGACTCGGCGCTGCTTCGCCTCGAGCGAACCACAGGGAATGGCCTGCGCATCGCCGAGCGTTTCAGCACCGACGCTGGTGTGCGCGCCATCGCGTTCTCGCCTGAGTGGATCGTCGCGGCCTTGGGCGAAGCAGGGGTGACCGCATGGCGCCGTGTAAGCATAGGCGGCGGCATCATCAGGCCAGTGCGACTGCAGAGCGAGCCCCGCTTCGCGTACGACCTCGCGTTCTACAACGGCACGCTCTTGGTGGCTGGCGGCACCGACGGCCTGGTTCGCATCGCCCTCGATCCTACGCCAACGGTGCTTGGCGTGTCGCGCGACCTGCCCTTCGCTACGTTGGTGAAGGTCGATGCGAAGCACGGTATCTGGGTCGGAGACCGCGGCCGCGGGACACTGAATCGGGTGACGTATCCGGATACGCCGCGGTAAGGGCACTTGTTAACATGTCCCGGAACAGCATTCGACCGCGAATTTGCACGAATTGTCGCGGATGAACTACATCAAAAAGATGTTTGCTTTCGAATCGTCGCACTGACGCGTCGGCGCGCGACTGGTGCATTCGTGCCCTGTTCGCGGTCATTCGCGGTAAGGCAGCTTCGTTTAAGTCGACCCGGAACAGCATTCACCGCGAATTTGCACGAATTGTCGCGGATGAACTACATCAAGAAAATGTTTGCTTCCTAGCGCCGGCGCTGATGCCGGTTCGTGCGACTGGTGCATTCGTGCCCTGTTCGCGGTCATTCGCGGTAAGGCAGTTTCGTTTAAGCCGACCCGGAACAGCATTGACCGCGAATTTGCACGAATTGTCGCGGATGAACTACATCAAGAAAATGTTTAGTTCCGAGCCGTGGCGGACACGCAGTTTGGAAACACAAAGCGCGCCCGGCGATGATCGCCGGGCGCGCTTTGAGTAAAACAGTGGAAAAATCAGCGACCGCGAATCGACGGCGGCAACGTGGCTTCGAGGATCGTCGCGGAACCCATACGACCTTCGATGCCCGCCTTGGGCTGCAGATTGACGCGCACGAACCCGTAGTTCTTCCACGCCGGCGAACCGGTCGCGTCGGGGATCGTATCGGCCGAGAGACGCGACGCCATCGCGAAGATCACGCGGGGGCTGTCGAACACGACGCTCGGTGCCGGGTTGGTCTTGTCGGCTTCGTACAGCGAGATCGCACGCTCAGGGTACGGCGCGGTGCGACGTCCGAGGTACGTGGTGTCGTTGAACTTGCCGGTGGTGTCGAGCTTGATGCCGTACGCGTTGTAGTAGTAGCCAACAGGCGGACGGAAGTAGTTCGAGTCGTTCAGGATCATGATGTTGCCACGCACTTCGACGCGACCACGGGGCACGATGGTCATCGCGCCGTTCGTGGCGACCACGAACTCCTGATTGGCACCCGGGTTGCCCGGCTGCGCAGGAATGCCACGGCCGAACGTGCCGAAGCGCAGGCTCGCGACACGGCTCGCATTGGCCTGGCTGCGACGCGCCCACAACGGACGCACTTCACCCGGCGCGGCACCAGCGGCACCCGGCTCGATGCTGATCAGCACCGTGTTGAGCGAGTCCCCGGCGGCGAGCGCCGGAGCCGAGGCGCGCGACACGGCTACACGAAGCGCGATGTTCGCACCGCCGGCCTTGAAGCTCGCACCGGTGGAAGGGAACGCGGTGTTCGTGAACACCGGATCGCCCGCCGCGTTGAGCGACGAGTCACGACGGGTGGCCACGATGTTGAGCGCCGTCGCCGGCGCGAACTTGGTGGCCGAGTCGTTGGCGAACCACACCGTGTAGCTGCCCGTGGTCAGTGTATCGAGACCGGCGAGCGTGATGATCACCGAATCGTTGGCCGGCGTGGCGGAGGCCACGATGCCAACGGGATAGGTGACCGTGCCACGCGGAAGGTTCGTGGAGGTACGGAGGAAATTCGTACCGAACCCGAGAGCACCCGCCGGCTCGGTCGTGATCGACCGTTCGTCGCCACAGGCCGTGGAAACGGCGACAGCGAGAACGCCGGCTGCCAGGAGGAAAGGACGCATGATACGCATCGGTTATTTACCCCCGCCAATGCCGCCGGGGACGTACCGGAAGCCCAGCGTGAACATGGTGTTCAACGCAGTCGTCTTCGCCGCAGGAGGCGTCGGGAAGTCTTCCGGGAACGGTTGAATGAGTTCGGTGCGGTCGCGTGCTGGATTCAGGAAGTTGCGATCATAGCCCTGGTACTGCACCGCGCGCACGTCGAACTGGAGGCCGGCTTGCTCGCTGAGCTTGATCCAGAATCCGGCGCCACCGGTGTAGGACACGTCGTTGTTGCGCGTCTCCTTACCGTTGACCTGAGCGTCGAGAATCATCACGTAGGTGCCGGCACCAGCCATGACGAACGGCGCGATCTTCTTGCCCGGGTAACGCAGCGTGGCCGCGAGACCGAGGTTGACCGTGTTCACCGGCTGGCCGACATACTGGTAGCGAATCGAGTCACCACCAGCTACGGCTGCCTGACCGAAGCGCAGACGCGTGAGGAAGTCCTTCTTGGTCGTGTTGCCGCGGGACACATCGACGGTGGTACCGATGCCCAGATACTTGGACAGCGCGTACTCCGCGTCGAGACCGATGAGTGCCGCCGGATCGAGGCTGGCGGCCCGCTCGGCCTGAAGAATGCCGAGACGCGTGGTGACCGTGAACTGCTTCGGCGCGATCTGCGCGCCGACGCTCGCTGCGGTCAGCGCCAATGCAGCGAGAATACCTGCAGCGCGGTTCATCGACCCACCTCGAACGAGAAGATCTGAATGTTCTGGAGCGCGCCAGCCGATTCGTACGAGTAGTCGAAGCGGACGTTACGTCCCTTCGCCGGGAGGCGAAGACCGAAACCACCGGCCAGTCCAACCGGCGTGTCGGTGCCACGGTCGCGATCGTCGTTGTAGACGCGCTTGCCACCGCGCACGAACAGGATGTTGCGATAGCCGTACTCGAGACCGATCGCGTACTGCGTGGTGAAGTCGGTCGATTCGTTGACGGCGACTTCGGCGTTGAGCGTGTTGTTGCCGCTGCCCTTGCCGAGCAGCGAGTTCGCCGAGCCGAGCAGGTCGGACGCGAGCGACAGGCGGAACTCGACGGGCAGTTCGACCTGCGACGTGTACAACGACACGCGACGGTTGTCGCTGAAGGTGCCGCGATCGGCCGTGCTGATGACGCGCGTGATCAGCGCGCCCGATGCGCGGGCCGTGGGACCGACGTTCGAGATCGAGCCACCGAGCGTGAGGCCGTAGAGACCGGTGTTGAACTGGGTGCCGATGTCGCCAGCCACCCACTTCGTGCCGGCATCAGGGATGCCTTCGCTGATGTACTTGATCTGACCGCCGACCTGCAGACGATCGGTGAGGCGCTTGGCGTATCCGATGCCAACCACCGTGGACGTCCACTGGAAGAAGTTGCCACCCAGTCGATCGCCAAACGGGTTGAGCTCCGTGGTACGCTTGATGTCGCCCGAGCTCAGCGTGTTGAAGTGCACGCCGATGTTGCCGCCCAGTGCGGGGATCGAGAGCGCGGCGTACGTCTGACCGAGCCCGAGATCACCGTACAGGCTCTGACGTCCGGCGACCGCCGAGAATGACTCGGAGGTGCCGGCGCCCGACGGATTGGAGAACCACGCCAACGGGCCGCTGACGGATGCGGCCGTGGCATTGGCCATCGCGCCGCTACGTGCACCGACGCCGATGTGGAGGAAGTTGGCGCCACGCGTACCCTGACGATTCGGGGTATCCGCTGGCGTAGGAAGAAGTCCACCGGGCCCCTGGGCACGAACGGTCGTGCCCAGAAGCAGGGTGGCGGCGCCGAAGGCGCCGATGAGCCGGGTGATTTGCATCGCTGCTCCCTTAGCGGATGATCACGAACTTGCCGCGCTGGACCTGGTCCTTTCCAGCCGAGCCGGTCGCAGTGAGCACGTAGATGTAGAGACCCGACGTCATGTCAGTGCCTTCGCGTGTGCGAAGGTTGAACGGCAGGTCACCTGAGGTCGAGTTGTTACCCGCGTAGGTGAGGTCGCTCTTCGTCCACGTCAGTTCCTGGAGGAACTGGCCGGACACCGAGTAGACCCGCAGCACGCCTTCTTCCGGCACGTTCGTGAAGTAGATGCGCGGGACGGCCAGTCGCGCACCATCCACGCCATCGTTGTCCGAGCGCACGAGGTACGGATTCGGCACCACCGACACCTTGGCCAGATCGGCCTTGGTGATTTCGGACTTGATGCTGAACGGCGTGGCCACGAGCTGGATGCTCGAGCGCGGATCGAACGTGCGGGTGAGTTCGAACGTCTGCTTCCACGTGGGCTCGATCGGCAGGTAGCCGCCAGCCGTGGTGGCACCGCGCGTGTTGATCGCGAGCGGGTTGCAGCTGTTCTGGTCGATGGTGGCCGACGGACGGACACCCGTGCCGTTCACGCCACCGGTGCACGCTACCAGGAACTTGTTCAAGCCGACCGAGTCAGCCAGCACCGGAATCGTGCGGTAGCCATTCGTGCCATCGGCCTGTAGGACGACGACGCGCGTGGTGCCCTGCAGCACCGTGCTGTCCTTCTCGACCTTCTGCAGCACGATCAGCGTGTCACCCGGCATCCAGAGCGAATCGGGGACCGCGACACGAACAGTGTCGTTGCCAGAGCCCAAGAGACGCGTGTTGCCGATACCGCCCTGCGCAAACGTCTGGCGGGCAAGCATGGCGAACTTGACCTGCTCTTCACGGCCACCGACCGGATCGGTGAACTTCATCGTGAACGGCACGCGCACCTTGACCAGCGGACGGGCAGTCGTGGCGCCAACGAGCGCGGCCACCGCGGCCGACGTTTCGGTGGTCGTCGTGGCCTTGGAGGCCACATCCACCAGCGCGGTCGTGACCGCGGACTGCAGATCAGCGACCGGGTCGAGCTTGAACGCCTTGGCGCCCCACGGGTCGGTGAGCCACGTGAGCTCGTAGCGTCCACCCTTGATCCGCTTGTTGCCGACCAGCGCACCGGTGGTGGCGGTCGTAAAGTTGCCCTGCACCTGCGGCACGAACTGACGCGCATTGCCGGAGAGCGTGTCGCCGTCCTTCCGGATCACGAAGTTGCGATCGCGCGACGTGTTGCCCGACAGGCGTTCCGTGCGGAAGCCGTTGGCCGTATTGGACGAGTCGTCCGGCTGGGCGGTGAAGCCCGGGTACAGCGGCGAGCCAACCTGGTCACGGACCTGGTTACCGCCGTTGGTGCCGTACGGATCGTTGATCGCGAAGATCGGCTTGTTGTCACCCGTCACCCAAACGTAGCCGGGGTACCCGGCGGGCGACGAGATCGTGTCGACAAACACGCGGGCCGAGCCGGCGAATCCGCGCGCCGTGCCGCCGAGCAACGCGGCACCCAGACGAACCGGGATATCGCCGCTCGTGGTGAACGACTGTTCCTTCGCCACGAAATTCGTGGTCGCCGGGGCGGTCGGCGAGGTGGTCGCACTCGGCAGCACCCAACGGGCACTGATGGTCGAGGAGACCGCGCGCGTGACCGTGTCCTGCACCTTGCGGATGATGAACTGGTTTCCGAACACGAGCCGCGACGTGCCGGTCACGCTGTTCGACACCGCCTGCACGAGCACCGGCTGCGTGGAGTTACCCACCACCGTGGACGTGTCGACACGGGCAAACTGACGACCGGCCGCGTTCGTGATCGGTGCGTACACCGTGAGCGACGCGGGGCCGGACGTGGCGAACGCCGAGTTGATCGTGTCACGCGGGAAGCCGAAGGCGTCCTGCGCGTTGGTGATGTACAAACCACGACCCGGCAGCGAGTCGATGATCCGGAAGTAGTCGTCGGAGAAGCCACGGGTTCGCGTCACGAACACGTAGTTGTACGTGCGACCCGCTTGCAGATTTTCGTTGAAGTTGGCCGTCTGCGGCACACCCTTCACGTAGTTCACCGTTGCCACCGGACGCCAGTTGAAAGCCTGCAGACCGGCATCAATGGTGCGGGTGGGCGCCGACGTACAGGTAGCCGCGTTGCCGGTCGTATTGGTGAAGGTCGTACCACCGTCACACGACTTGAACAGGTACACGGACGCGAGGTTGTCATTCGCGCGGGCTTTGAGCGAATCGAGCAGCGTGGGATTCAGTCGCAGAATGCGTCGCGTGGCGACGTCACCAGCGGCGGAATCGGCACGGAGCTTGTTCACCAGGCCGAGCATGTACGGATCGGCCGGGTTGATATTCGGATAGCGGATCACGATCTGCGAACCGATCGACGTCGCGGCGCCAGCGGTGAGCGAGTCGAGCAGCTCGGCCGAGTTGATCGTGTACGAGAGACCAGCCTTCACTTCCGGATACGCGATCGGCTGCGGTCCGGCGTAGTTCGTGAGGTACGCTTCCGTGAGGCCTTCGATCGCCTTACGCGTGGTCACCGAGTCGGCATTCCAGGAGAACGCCCACAGGAACTGCGTGGTGTCGCCCGCCTTCAACTTGAACGGTCCGGCCGTGATCGTACCGAGGATGTTGCCGTACTCGTTGCGATAGCCGCCGACGATAGTGTCGGAGTAGATCGCGTGGCAACCGAGCGAACCGCAGCCGGGCACCGAGATCGTGTCCTGCACACCGTCATTGTTGTAGTCCCACTTACCGTAGGGCTGTCCGTTGATCGGGTTGGTGGTACCACCCGGAACGAACTTCGGGAACTTCACCCCAGCTGCCGTAGCCGGGAGCGAACCGCTCCATTCTTCCGGCGTGACCATGCCGGTGAAGTTGTTGATCGTGAAGTCCGACGGGTTACGCCCGTCCAGGAAGTCATCTTCCTTCGACGCCACGTAACCGAAGCCGGCGCGCGTGGAGCGCGTCATGGCCTGGCTCGCTCGGCCGACGGAGCCGGCGTGCGAGTGGTTGAACGTGATCGTGTCGTCGGCGAACGGGCTGCTCGGGTTGTAGTACGGATCAGCCGGGTTGCGCGTGAAACGCTTGTTGCGCACGTCGCCCAACGGCGACTTGAGCCACGTCATCGTCCAGACGCCGGCGTTGAAGGCGTCGGTGCTCTGACAGCCGCCCAGCGTGGAATTCAGGTAGCGCTTTGGGTACGACGTGCTGCAGTTGCCGCTCGTGTTGCCCTTCGTGGCCAGCACCGTATTGGTGTTGTAGTCGAAGTATAGCGACGCATACTGACCACCGACGGCGAAGAGGAAGCCCGGTGTGGTGCCGAAGTACAGCGAGTCGTAGTCGACACCCGTGCCGTACACGGCGGCCGACTTGTTGACCATCTGGACCTGGTAGTACTGCGTGTTGCGGGTCGCCGGCGACGCGAACTGGTAGCTGTCTACGCGCAGTTCGAGACCCAGCGGATAGCCGCCATCAAGCGGCGTGCCTGAACCGCCGGGCACGACACCGCCCCAGCGAAGCTTCTGCTCGCGGGAGTAGTCCGAGATGAAGCCATACACGCTCTGGGTGCCAAGGAACTGCGTAGCATCGAGGCGCTCACGGCTGATACGCCAGTCGTCCCAACGGAACGTGCTCTTGTTGGCGTTGAACGTGTTGAGCCATACCGAGTCCTGCACGACCAGCTTGCCCTTGAAGCCTTCGGATCCCCAGGTGTCCGGGCAGTCCTTTTGTGCGAGCAGGGAAAAGCCGGTGGTCGCGTAGACGTTGCCGTCAGAGCGGCACGAGGCGCCGTCCTGCGCCGTGACGCCGGCAAAGCTCTTGCCGAACTGCGCGTCGGCCGCGCCCCACTTGCGGCTGGACGACACGAGCGTTTCCCACGTGATCGTGGTATAGCCCAGCGAGCCCGACATGTTGTTGATCTGCGGTGCCACGGTGCGGAGCTTCCGGAACTCCGTGGGCGGCGCCGCGACGACGAAGCCCATCTGGAAGAACACGTGAAAGCCGCCGAGTGTCGGACTGACTGCACGGGCGCTGAACGCGACGTCGCCCTGGTTCTGCGAGACCGGTCCGCCCTGGTTGGCAATCGCCGCGCGGTACGTGCCGCTCATGCGGAGCGTACCGAACGCGAGATCTTCGGCCGCGAACAGATCGAAGCCGTTCGTGGAGGGAATCGGAATCTGACGGATCGTGCCGTCGGGCAACATCTCTTCGAGATAGTTGACCTTGGGCTGCGAGACGCGCTGCGCCTCCGCCACGCCGGACGCGATGGTCGATAGGCCGGCCAGCACCGCAAGGGTACCCAAGGCGCGCGAGACTCCGCGCGCCCCGAGGCCCTGAGGCTGTCGGCGAGAATTATTGGTCATGAAACCCATGAGGTTTACGCCGTCCATGCTCAGAAGTTGACCGACAGGCCGGTGGAGATGCTGCGACGCGCCCCGATGAATTCGGGCTGGTCGAAGGCGGTCGAGGTGTTGTCGCCGGCGTTGCCGATACGACGGTTCGCGAAGTCACGCAGACCTGCGTCGCAGGTGCCCGTGTTGTTGAAGACCTGCACGCAGTTCTTGCGATCGAATAGGTTGTTCACGCGCACGAAGCCCGAGTAGCGCAGGTTGCCGATGCGGAACGCCTTGTCGAGCAGCAAGCCCACATCCTGCGTGGACGGCTGACGCGCCGAGTTCACTTCGCCCTGATTGTTCGTGCCGATCGTGCCGGCCGCACTGCCGCGGAGCGGCGTGTACGGGATGCCCGACGTGATGTTGTAGGTGACTGAGCCGCTGAAATTCTTGAGCAGCTTGCCGGCGTTGAACGGCAGGTTCGGCACGTCGTTGCCGACGCGGTAGAACAGCTGAACGTTCAAGCGCTGCGGCTGGTCGACGTCGGTAAGCGTTTCGACGTTCTGCGCGCGGAGCGCCTCGTCGGTACGCGACACTTCGTTGGCGCGATCGGGCGGCCGCGAATTCGTGGTCGAGCGCGAGAGGCCGTAGTTGATGTCATAGCCCCAGCGATCGGCGAGACGACGGCGGAACGCCACTTCCATACCGCGCGACGACAGGAAGTCGCCGTTCACGATGATGTTGTACGTCGGGAACGCGCCGGCGTACGTGCTGCCGATATCCTGGTTGGCGCGGCTGCTGCGGATACCCGTGAGGCCGGTTTCCGAGCGGCTGAACACGGCCACCTGGATCGAGTAGCCCTTGCCGATTTCACCCGAGTAGCCGACTTCGAACTGCTTGGCCTGCTCGAGACGGAGGCTCGGATTGCCGACGAACGACGGATTGTCGGGCTGCAGGTTCGGCGTGCACTCGGTCGTGCCCGGCTTCACCTGGTTCGACGCGCAGTAGTTGTCACCCGCGCCGGCCGTCGTGCCGATGCCGGTGTTGCGGTACGTGTTGCCGTACAGCGGGACCATCGTATAGCGGCCGCCGTTGAAGAACACCTGCGACTTCTCGGTCAGCGGGAAGGCCACGCCGACGCGCGGGCTGAACGCCGTGCGGGCGGGCGACTCGCGGAAGTCGTCGAGCTGGGCAATCGCGGTGGCCGTGTCGAGCAGGCGAGCGCGCTGCGTCTTCGGATCGATCGGCGACGCGGCGCAACCGGCGAGGCCGTAGGGCTGACCGGCCGCGTTGAGGAGCTGCTTGCCGCCAACCGAGGCGCCGGCGCACACCTCACGCGCCGTGGTGCCATTCGACGGATCGAACGGATTGGACAGCGCCTGACCGCGCGCGCGACCGTAATCGAAGCGACCACCGAGCTTGATCGTGATGAAGTCGTATTCGATCACGCTCTGGATGTACGCCGCGGCTTCGATCGGCTTGCCGCGGTACACCTGGTACACGTTGTTCTTGAGACCCGACGTCGTGCTGGCGTCCTGCTGCACGTCGCTGTACGCGAAGTCGTGATTCACGAACTGGGCGCCGATCTGGATGTTGTTGTGATCGGTGACCTGCGACTGGAGGTCGGCCTTGATGGTGCGCGTGGTGTACTTCTCGCCACCGTAGATACCCGACGCGATGCCCGAGTACGGCACGCGATCGCAACCGGTGAACGTTCCGCAGATCGACAGGAACGACTGGTCGAAATTGCCGTAGGCGAACGGACCCGGGATACAGGTGCCCAGGAAGATCGCGCAGGTCGTGCGCTCAAAATCCATCTGCGCCACACGGACCGTGAGGTTGGAGCGGCCGAAGCGCTGTTCGAGCGAGCCGATGAGCAGCTTGCCCTGGTCGCGCACCGACGGCTGGATCAGGTCGCGCGACGCGCGGTTGTCACCGCCCGTCAGCGCGAAGAGCGAGTCGGTGCGGTTGTTCACGAGCGACAGCGGATCGCCACGATAGGCGAAGAAATAACGGCGATCGTAGCCGCGGTTCTGACGCTCGGAACCGATGGCGGTGAACTTGATCGTCGTGTTGTCGAACGGCAGGAACGTCAGCTTGCCGACGACCGAGGAGTTCTGCGTGCCGCCGAACGCCTGGTATCCCGGCACGAGGTCCTTGGTGGACACGCCGAGGATGTCGCCAAGCACGAGCGCGGAGTTGGCCGAGTACACGTCCTTGTCGAATTCCAGCACGCGCTGGGCCTGACTCTGCACCTGACCCGACACCGAGTAGCGCAGCTTGCTCTTCGTGCCCGGCACCGGGCCGGACAGGTAACCGCGGAGCAGGTTCAGACCGAGCAGCTTGTCGTAGTCGGTGCCGAAGATGCTGCCCGGGAGCGTCGAGTTCTGGAAGTCGATCGCACCGGACACTTCCGAGCCGCCTTCACGCACGGCCTGGTTGATGACGCCGGCCAGCGCGTTGCCATACTGCGGCTCCATCGCGCCACGCTGGAAGTCGACCTGCTGCACGGCCAACGCGCTCATGCTGACGGCGTCGTTTCCGAAGAGCGGGTTGTTGATGGCGATGCCGTCGATCATCGACAGCGTCGCACCACCGCGGCTACCACGGACGCGAAGCGCCGGCGTGGTGCTGCGCTGTTCTTCCGCGAGCGACACGACCGACGTGTTCTGCGGGACTTCCGTGAAGCCCTGCTGCAGCGCGAGCACGCCGGCAATGCTGGTCACGGGGAGTGACGTGATCTGCTCGGCGGTGACCGTCGTGCGGGAACCGACCTGACCGCGCTCGACGAGCGGGGCAACGTCGGCCTGCACCGTCACGGCCGCCAGCGTCTGGTTCGACGCCCGCAGCTTGAAGTTCTGTTCGCGCGTCGCGTCGATCGAGATCGTGACGTTCGTGGCGGTCACGCTCTGGAAGCCGAGGCGACGGGCCTGAACCGAGTAGGATCCGGGAGGAACCTGAATGATGAAATAGCGGCCGCTGGCGTTCGTGTTCGAACCCAGCGTCGTCCCTTGAATGACCACCGCAACGCCCTCGACGGGCTTGCCTGTTTCCGCGTCGGTCACAACACCGGTCAACTTACCGGTCTGTGCCTGCGCGGCGGTGATCGGCGCGGCAAATGCCACCACGCCTAGGACCGTCGCGATAAACCACATACGACGTCCGAAAGCCCTCATCTGCTCCTCCGGGAGGCTAGTACTGCGGGACAACGTTTCGACCGGTGGGACCGCGTCGACAACGTCTGCAACGCCACGGCGATACCTGGGGCAACCTTTGACAAGGCTGAGGGTACCGACATGACACTGGAAAACGCCGGCGCAGGGGCGCGTCGGCGGGAAAACACGTGGAGAGGGTACAACCTGGTGGCTACAGCGCAGAGTTCCGCTCATTACTGAGGGGATGACTGTGACGTAACCGTGGCGGCAAGCTAGCAGTCCACACGGGACTGTCAATCACCAGCGAGTGGAACACTGACCCTTATGGGCGTCGATTGCGCCGAGGGCGCGGTACCTTCACCGCGCGACCCCGCACACCAGCGCACACCCACACGCCGTCGTGCTGAAGAACAGCACTGGGATGACCTACGTCACCCAATCCGCTCACCCCGTCCCCTGTGGACGGATGTGGGGCGAACCGTTCGTCCGAGATCTCTAGGCGCGAAGGCTGTAGTCTTCACCGACGAGTCCAACGTTGCGACAGACGGCGTCGATGCGCAGAACTAATCCCGACAACGCAACGAGGCCGCCTGAAATGAGGCGGCCTCGTGCATGAAAAATATTCTGGGACGAACAGCCGTGTCAGCGCACGCGCGACCGATAGGTCCGTGACAATCGCAGTGTGGAACCGTTGCCGAGCATCAGCAGTCCGTCGCCACCAGGAAGCGGCGACATCTCCCGCACGCGGTCCATGTTCACCACGATACGCCGGTGGATGCGCACGAACTGGCGCGGATCGAGCGCCGACTCGATGGCCGTGATGGTGCCGCGCGTCCGGTACTTCTCGCCGGCGGCATGCACGAGGATGTAATTGCCATCGGCTTCGAACCAATCGACATCGGACAGCGGCACAAAGCGCGTACGACGACCTTCGCGCACGAGCACACGGAGCGGGCGGGCATCGCCGTAGCCGGAAGACGCGCGGCCGCCGTCATCCTGCGTGAGATCGAGCACCGGTTCTTCGGCCTCGTCACGCGTGAAGCGGGCCAGCGAATGCTCGGTGTTCCGCGCCGCGCGCCACGGCGTGGACGGAATCAGGGTGCCCGTGGATTGGCCGCTCGCGCGTTTGCGACGGCGCGCATCGGCGCCCTCTTCCTGCTCGAGTGTCGCGGCGTTTCCATGGCCGTTGCCATTGCCGTTGGCATGGCCGTTGCCGCTTGCACGCGTGAACAGCGCACCGAGCTCGAGATTCCCCGACGCGCTCGCTTCGCCGATCAGTCGCTGCAATTCGTCGGCGGTACGCAGCAAGGCCACCTGCAGCACCTGCTGACGCGCGCGCGCGATTGCATCACGCAGTCGTTCGGCCGCCACAGGTACCGGCACAAAGTCGGTGGCCTGCAACTCGAACGCATGCACGGCGTCTTCCTCACGCGCCGAGGCGAAGACGATCGCGGTCGGTCGCTCGGATGTCGCGAGCGATTGCACGAGTGCAAAGCCGGACATGTCGGTCAGCTCCGCACTCACCAGCGCGATATCGGGAACGGGAGAGAGCGCGGCACGCGCCGACGAGGAATCGGCGTAATACCCGAGTACCGACACATCGAGCGAGGCCGATAGATGGGCCAGCTGTTCGGGCAATGACGCCGGAACCTGGCCGAGAACTACGACACGGAGAGCCATGAGTGTTGGTGAAAACGCGAGCAGACATGCTGCGATCACGACCGCGGCGTCGCGAGCTGCCAGACGACAGTGCACACCGGGGGCGCCACAGAGCATACGGACCACGGCGTCCGGACGTTGCGTCCAAATGGCGAAAACATCAGAAATCGCCACTGGCCGGGTGGCCGCAAACGAAACACGCGGAACATGGTCAAACCCATGTCCCGCGTGTGAGGTCCCTCTGCGTCGACCGCTTAGCCGGCGGTGATCGCCGTGGCGTGCTCCGTGACGACGCGAACCTGGTCGTCGATGATCTGGAGAAAGCCCCCCTCGATGCCGAAGCGCTTTTCGCCCTCAGCGGTATCGAGCCGGAGCGTGCCCTTACCCAGCAGCGTCATCAGCGGCGCGTGCATCGGCAGGATTCCCAGCTCGCCATCGAACGCCGGCGCGATGACGCCCCGCGCGCTGCCCTCGAAGAGCACGCGCTCGGGGGAAATCACCGACACCTTGAGTGAGTCGCTCATGCTATCAGCTCTGGAACTTCTTCGCGTTGGCGACCACGTCGTCCACGCCACCGGCCATGAAGAACGCCTGCTCGGGCAGGTTGTCGAACTCACCGGCGCAGATGCGTTCGAACGAGGAAATCGTCTCCTCGAGCTTCACATACTTGCCGGGGATGCCCGTGAACTGCTCGGCCACGGCGAACGGCTGCGACATGAAACGCTGCAGACGGCGCGCACGACCCACGATCTTCTTGTCGTCTTCGGACAGTTCGTCCATGCCAAGAATCGCGATGATGTCCTGGAGCTCCTTGTAGCGCTGCAGGATGCGCTGCGTGGTGGTCGCCGCGTTGTAGTGGCGCTCACCGATGTACTGCGCATCGAGAATGCGCGACGTGGAGTCGAGCGGGTCCACGGCGGGATAGATGCCGAGCTCGGTGATCTTACGGTTGAGCACGACCGTGGCGTCCAAGTGCGCGAACGCCGTGGCGGGCGCCGGGTCGGTCAAGTCGTCGGCCGGCACGTAGATGGCCTGCACCGACGTGATCGAGCCGTTGCGCGTGGAGGTGATGCGCTCCTGCAGTTCGCCCATTTCCGTGGCGAGCGTGGGCTGGTACCCCACGGCGCTCGGCATGCGGCCCAGCAGTGCGGACACTTCCGAACCGGCCTGCGTGAAGCGGAAGATGTTGTCGACGAACACGAGCACGTCGGCGTTCTCGACGTCGCGGAAATACTCGGCGACGGTGAGACCGGCGAGCGCGACGCGGAGACGGGCTCCGGGCGGCTCGTTCATCTGTCCGTAGATCAGCGCCACCTTGTCGAGAATGCCAGCTTCCTGGAATTCGAGATAGAGGTCGTTGCCTTCGCGCGTGCGCTCACCGACGCCACAGAACACGGACTTACCACCGTGTCCCTTCGCGACGTTGTTGATGAGCTCCTGAATGATGACGGTCTTGCCGACGCCGGCGCCGCCGAAGAGTCCGATCTTTCCACCCTTCACGAACGGGGCGACGAGGTCGACGACCTTGATGCCCGTTTCGAAGACTTCCGTCTTCGGGAGCAGATCGACGAAGTCGGGACGCTTGCGGTGGATGGGCCAGCGCAGCGCGTCCTTCGGGATCGGTGCGCCTTCGTCCACCGGCTCACCGAGCACGTTCAGAATGCGACCGAGCGCCGGGGCGCCGACGGGCACGGTGATCGAGCCACCGGTGTCGATCACGTCCATGCCACGCGTGACGCCGTCGGTGCTCGACATGGCGACAGCGCGAACCTGATTGCGACCGATGTGCTGCTGCACTTCGGCGGTCACGGAGATCACCTGTCCATCAGGCGCCGTGCCTTCCACCCGCACCGCGTTGTACAACTCGGGCAGATGATCGTTTTCGAAGGCCACGTCGATGACGGGGCCGATAACCTGAATGATCTTGCCGACAGTGGTCGGCGCGGCAGTGGTAGCCATGAGACTCTATATGGAGATAGGGAAATCAGCCCTGCAGTGCCGATGCGCCGCCGACGATTTCGGCGATTTCCTGCGTGATCTGCGCCTGCCGCGCGGAGTTGTACGTGCGCTTGAGCAGTTGCAGCATCTCGGTCGCGTTGTCGGTGGCGTTCTTCATCGCCGTCCGACGCGCGCCCTGCTCACCCGCGGCGGTTTCGACGAGCGCCCGGTACACGGTGTTGCGCACATAGAGCGGCAACAGCGCTTCGAGGATTTCGTCGGCCGACGGAGCGAGAATGAAATCGCGCGACAACCCGGCACCCGCCGTGGTCGGTGCCACGACCGGCAACACCTGTTCGGTGGCCGGCGGCGTGGACAGCGCGGACTTGTACTTGGCATACGTCACGTGCACGGCATCGAGATCGCCCGACGCGAAGCGCGTCATGAGCGTGTCGATGAGCGACGTGGCATCGGCCGACGTGGGCTTGTCGCTGATGTCGGCGCGCTGCGACGCGAGCTCGCGTCCCAGGTACTTGAAGAAGCCGATACCCTTGCGACCCACGACGTGCAGCTCGACGCTGATGCCCTTCCCTTCCAGCTCGGCGAGACGCGCGCGCGCCTCACGCAGCAGGTTGGTGTTGAACGCGCCGCAGAGGCCGCGATTCGCCGTGAGCACCACCAGCGCCACTTTCTTGATCTGCGCCGGACGGCGCAGCAGCGGAAAACGCTCCGCCAGTTCCGGCGTGTACACGTGCGACAGCACCTCGCCGAGCGCCAGCGCGTACGGACGCGCTGACGACACGCGATCCGCCGCGCGCTTCATCTTGGAGGTGGCGACCATTTCCATCGTGCGCGTGATCTTGCGCGTGTTCTCGACGGACTTGATGCGCCCCTTGAGTTCGCGGCCTTTGGCCATCTTACAGGCTCTTGGAGTACTGCTCGATGCCGCGCTTCAGCTCCGCTTCCATTTCCTTCGAAAGCGCCTTGCTGGTGCGGACCGTCTCAGCGACCTGCGGGAACTGCGCGCGCATGAACTCGAGGAATCCCTTCTCCCACGCCCGCACCTTGCCGGTGTCGATCGTGTCGAGGAGACCGTTGGTCACGGCGTAGATCACCATCACCTGCTCCTCGAACGGCATGGGCTGGTACTGACCCTGCTTGAGGATTTCGACGGTACGCGCACCGCGCTCGAGCTGACGCTTGGTGGCGGCATCGAGGTCCGACGCGAAGGCGGCGAAGGCTTCGAGTTCGCGGAACTGCGCGAGGTCGAGACGGAGACGGCCAGCCACGCTCTTCATGGCCTTCGTCTGCGCCGAGCCACCGACGCGCGACACCGAGATACCGACGTTCACGGCCGGGCGAATGCCGGCGTTGAAGAGGTCCGTTTCCAGGAAGATCTGACCGTCGGTGATCGAGATGACGTTGGTCGGGATGTACGCCGAGACGTCGCCGGCCTGCGTTTCGATGATCGGCAGCGCGGTGAGCGAACCACCCGGCTTGAGGATCGTCTTGCCATCGACCACGCCTTCGTCTTCGCGCAGCTTGGCCGCGCGCTCGAGGAGACGGCTGTGCAGATAGAACACGTCGCCGGGATAGGCTTCACGGCCGGGCGGACGACGGAGCACGAGCGACAGCTGGCGATACGCCGCGGCCTGCTTCGACAAGTCGTCATACACGCACAACGTCGGCTTGCCTTCGTTGTACATGAAGTACTCGGCCATCGAGCAACCCGAGTAGGGCGCGATGTAGAGCATCGGCGCCGGATCGGAAGCGGAGGCGGCCACGATGATGGTGTACTCGAGCGCGCCGGTCTGCCGGAGACGCTCGACGACCGAAGCAATCGTCGAGGCCTTCTGACCGATGGCGACGTACACGCAGATGACGCCCTGGCCCTTCTGATTGATGATCGTGTCGACGGCCACGGCGGTCTTGCCCGTGGAGCGGTCGCCGATGATGAGCTCGCGCTGACCACGGCCGATCGGGATCATCGAGTCGATGGCCTTGATACCGGTCTGCATCGGCTCCTTGACGGGCTGACGCACGATGATGCCGGGCGCTGGCGACTCGACCTTGCGGAACGTGGTGCTGCGGATCTCGCCGAGTCCGTCGATGGGACGGCCAAGGGGATCAACGACGCGACCGATCAGTTCCGGTCCGACGGGCACTTCCAGCACGCGGGCGGTGCGACGGACTTCATCGCCTTCCTTGAGCTGGAGGTAATCGCCGAGAATAACGGCACCGATGTTGTCCTCTTCGAGGTTCAACGCCATGCCGGTGATAACGGCCTTCGTTTCCGAGGCGGTGAACTCGAGCATCTCGCCTGCCATGACCTTGCCCAGGCCATAGACGCGGGCAATGCCGTCCTTCACTTCGAGGATGGAACCGACTTCCTCGACATTGAGATCGGCGAGATCCGCCGCTTCAATTTCGCGGAGGAGGATGTCTTTGATTTCGCCGGGGCGCAGGGCGGTCTGAGTAGCCATGAGGCAGGGGCTTTATATGCGTGGTAACGATTCGGGGACAGCTTGTGAAAATTATCACAAGGGGTGAGTCGGTGCAACCCGGGTTTTGCACCGCTGGTTTGGGGGGCGACTACGGCATTCGAAAACAACAAAAGCAACAGCTTTACCGCGAATTGTCACCGACAACACGCGGATGGTGTCGTCATCGATGACGATCGGCACATCGACGACAAGCTTTTCTGTTTTTTTGTTTAACAACAAGAAACGCAACGACTTGTAACGGCCCACAGGGCAGTCGGCCGGGTCGGGACCATCCGCGCGGTGTCAGCGAAAATTCGCGGTTATGCAGTTTGTTGCGGTTGCTGTTGCGGTTCGGCGGGCTCCGCGGCTTCGACCGAACTAGTTGGCCGCCGGATCGCCGAAGGCGGCCTGACCGAAGCGCTCCAGCAGGTCGACGGCCCGGAGGCGGGACAGGCTGGAGGCGCGGGCGCCGACGAGGCGTTGGGTGGTGCTGGAGAGGTGGGATGAGCTGGCGAAGCCGAGCACCTGCGCCACGTCGCGCACGTCGAAGCCGGCGTTCTTGGAGAGCTCGGCGGCGGCCAGTACCCGGACCAGGTCGATGACGCGCTTGAGGGTGGGCGCCTGGCCCACGGCGAAGCTGCGCGAGAGGTGCTCGCGCGAGACGCTCAGCTCTTTGGCCAGCTGGTCGGTGCGCACGGGGCGACCGGCGCGACGGACGACGCTCTGCCAGACGGCGATCTGCAGCGGCGTTTCGAGATGCAGCATGGCCGGCGGCTGCGACAGCGCGCGCTCGAAGCGGCTGGAGAAGGCGCGGCGGAGCACGAGTTCGCGCGCGACGCTGTCGTCCACGCCCTCCACGAGCACGTCGGTCACGCCGGCATCGGCCGCCCGCGCCACCAACGGCGCATCGGCCGGCAACAGCGTGGTAATGAGCACGAAGGGGAGACTCGGAAACTCTTCGGCGCGCGCGATCAAACGCTGCGCGTCGTCGCCGGCGCCGGCGTCGATGATCACGACGTCGACGAGTTCCTTGATGAGATACTCTTCCACATCGGCGGCACTCTTGGCGGCGTGCACATGGGCGCGACGGCGCGGGAAGGCGGCCCGCACGAGGGCGCGCGCGCGCTCGCGCTTGAGCAGCGCGACCACGCACATCGGCGGCGCGGCACTATCGGCCCCGGTGCGCGCCGCCATCAGCGGGAGTGCTCGGTGTGCACGCCGGCGCGCGGTGTCGGTGCTTGCGCCGGATCGGCCGTCGGATCTTCCCCACGCACCATGGCATTCGCCCGCATCAGCACATCTCGCGCATTGGCGTAGGACACCAGCCTGGTGGCTTCGTCGAAGGTGGCCCACCGACAGGCCGTGATCCCTTCGGCCCGCTGTGGCGTGGTGCCCGACGCATCGCTGCGCATGAGGAAGAAATGGCAGACCTTGTGCACGAGCCGACCGCGAAAGCGGAAGAACCAATCGATGGTATCGATCGCGCCGTCGAGCGCGACATCATCCAAGCCGGTCTCCTCGCGCACTTCGCGCAACGCGGCCGCATCGGGCGGCTCATCGGTCTCGAGATGTCCCTTCGGAAATCCCCAGTTCTGATAGCTGTCGCGAATGAGCAGGAACATCGGCTCGCCGTCCTGCACGCGATACACGACGCCTCCAGCCGACGTCTCGAGCTTGGCGCGCCCGGAGCGCTTCTGCGGATCCCGCGACGTCGTCACGGCGATACTACCGGCAGATGCCGCGCGAGGACACGACTCAGCTCGCCGTCGCGGCGACGCCAATGAGCGGCGCACTGCCTTCGAGCGTGGCGCGCCCTTCGATGAACTGCCGCACGAGCGGATCGGTGCTGTGCTGGATTTCATCGACGGTACCCACGGCGCGCACCTGACCTTCGTACAGCATGGCGATGCGCGTGCCCACGGTATAGGCGCTGCGCATGTCGTGCGTGATGACGATACCGGTCACGCCCAACTGCTCGCGCATGCGCACCATGAGCGCGTCGATAGTGGCCGACGTGACCGGATCGAGACCCGTGGTCGGTTCGTCATACAGGATGTACTTGGGGCGCAGGGCAATGGCTCGGGCAATGCCGACGCGCTTGCGCATACCACCCGAGAGTTCGGCCGGCATGCGGCTCTTCACATCGGGCAGGTCGACCAGGGCGAGCGCTTCGTCCACGCGCGTGGTGATCTCCGACTCACTGAGTTCACCCTGCTTGCGCAGCCCCATGGCGACATTCTCACCGATCGTCATGGAGTCGAAGAGCGCGGCGAACTGAAACACGTAGCCGATATGTCCGCGCAATGCGTAGAGATCCTTCCGCGAGAGCTGATCGACGCGGAGGCCGTCCACCCAGACCTCGCCTTCATCGGGCTCGAGGAGGCCGACGATGTGCTTGATCGCCACCGACTTGCCGGTTCCGGAATAGCCGATGATGACCATGGTCTCGCCTTCGTTGACCTGAAGGGAGAAACCGCGGAGCACCTGCTTGGGCCCGAAAGCCTTGTGGACGTTCTTGAACTCAATCATGAGATCACAAATGTACCGCCAAAGTTCGGCGAAGGTAGGCGTGGATCCGCGGGCAGAATGCAGAAGGGGCGTCCGACCGTCGGACGCCCCTCGCTGCTCTGTACCCCGCTGATCCCGCTTTGCTTCGCGACGCGAGTTATGCGGCGAAGCTGGACAGGGCGCGACCCACATCGCCTTCACGGAGGCGCTTGAGGGCCCGGTCACGGAGCTGACGCACGCGTTCGCGGGTGACGCCCAGCATGCTGCCGATCTCCTCGAGCGTGTGCTCACGGCCGCCTTCGAGGCCGAAATAGAGTCGGAGCACCTTGGCGTCGCGCGGCGGCAACGTGGAGAGCGCCTGCTCGATTTCGTCCGTGAGGAAGCGATTCATCGCCTCTTCTTCCGTGTCCGGCATCTCGTCGGCGACGAACCGCTCGATGAGCGACCGATCGCCATCAGGATCCATCGGGGCATCGAGACGCACGTCGCCGGTATTCAGGGCGGCGAGCGACTGCACCACGTCGACCGAGAGGCCGGTGACCTGCGCGAGTTCTTCCGGCGACGGCTCGCGGCGGAGCTTCTGCCGGAGGATTTCCGACGCCTTGATGATGCGCGACAGATCGGCGGTGCGATTGAGCGGCACACGCACGGTACGGCCCTGTCGCGCGAGCGACGAGAGAATCGCCTGACGGATCCACCACACGGCGTACGAGATGAACTTCACGCCCTGATCGGGATCGAACTTTCGCGCGGCGGTGAGCAAGCCGACGTTGCCTTCACCGATCAAGTCGATGAGCGGCAGACCGCGATTCTGATATTTCTTGGCAACCGAAATAACGAAGCGGAGGTTGCGCTTGACGAGCTCCTGCAGCGCGTCCTGGTCACCGGTACGGATCTTCTTCGCGAGCTCGATCTCTTCGGCCGCTTTCAGGAGCGGATACGTGCTGACTTCGTAGAGATACTGGTCGAGGATATCGCGCTCGGGTTCACTGGGCGCGATGCCCGCGGGTGCCGCACGACGGCGCTTCCGCTTGACTTCAGTCATGGCGTTCTATGAGACCTTGGGATGAGACATCATCCCTGAAGGAGGAAACGAAATGGAAACGGCTTGCCAACAAACGGCGCCGGCGACCCACAGGATCCCAGCCGGCAGCGGCTGGGCAATTACAGGGGTAGCCATGCAAGATACGCCGACGAGAGTCTTTCGCCAGTCTAATTCTGCGGAACTCTGCTTGACGCCGGACATACACCTCACTAGACTGCGCGTTCCTGATGCCCTCGCCGGCACGGTGCCGCTGGGACGGGGTAACGGAAGGGCGGATGCGCAGGGAGCCAGTACCGGGGGCGTAGCTCAGTTGGGAGAGCGCTTGAATGGCATTCAAGAGGTCAGCGGTTCGATCCCGCTCGTCTCCACTCCGGTTGGTGCAGGGTTTTCGAAGGTGTTTGGTCGGTCTGCGGGAATAGCTCAGTTGGTAGAGCACAACCTTGCCAAGGTTGGGGTCGCGGGTTCGAGTCCCGTTTCCCGCTTGTAGTGCAACGGTGTCTTGGGTCGTTAGCTCAGTTGGTTAGAGCGCCACGTTGACATCGTGGAGGTCACAAGTTCGAGTCTTGTACGACCCATATGCTGGTCCGCTGGTGCTGGTGTTGGACAACCTGGTGAAAGCTCGTCAGTAGCGTGAGCGCGTGTGATTCACTAGGTTCCGGGACTCTCTGCAAAGAGAGGCTGTGCGTTGATCGTGGTGCATCGGAGTTCTGCGCCTATAGCTCAATTGGATAGAGCATCTGACTACGGATCAGAAGGTTGGAGGTTCGAGTCCTTCTAGGCGCGTAGTGGTTTGGATGCAGGTAGCACCATGAGATCGCACGGGGCGTAGCTTAGCCCGGTAGAGCGCCTGCTTCGGGAGCAGGAGGTCGCAGGTTCAAATCCTGTCGCCCCGACTGTATAAATAGAGACCCCGCAACGACTTCGGTCGCTGCGGGGTTCTTTGTTTCACCTGCCCTGTCCGGTCACCCCTGCGTCCACTTGGTGATCAGCCGCTGCCACGGAATCACCGCGGCCACCAGCGCCAGCGTCAACAGGGTGCCGACCAGCGCCCGCTTCGCCTTGGTGGCCGAGTCCGAGGCCTTCTTGACCCGCACACTCGACACCGTCGCCGCGATGACGGCCAGCACCATCAGGAACGGATGCTCCACCACCAGTCGGCGCAGCGCGGGATCCTTCATTGTGGTGCTCATCGACGCGCGCGCCGCCGCCACCGCCGGGCTCACGAACCACAGGCCGATGCCGGCCAGCAACTGCAGGTGCACGAGCAGCGTCAGCTTCCGCACCAGTCCGGTATCGGCCTCCGACCACGTGGCGCTGCGGCTACCCGCCCGCGTCAGTACCAGCACGCCGACGAGAAGCACGGCCCAGGCCAGCAGGTTGTGCGCACCAATCAAGATCCCGTACATCCGATCGTCCTCCGAAGAATGAGACGCGAAAGCCGCGTCGTGTCGCTGTCGCCCACGCCGGGAATGTTATCCTGCGTGCACCCGCCGCGCTGTCTCTTTCTCACGACGCCACTCCACCATGTCGCTGACCTCGTCGTTGTCACGCCAAAAGGCCGGCAACGTGCTCGCCCTGGTGGTGGTCATCGCCCTCAATGGGCTCGCCGCCACCGGTGCAATGAGCGGGGATTCGATCGGCGTGATCGCCAACCGGTATCGCTCGCTCTTCCTACCGGCCGACTACGTGTTCGGCATCTGGAGCGTGATCTATCTCGGCCTGATCGCGTCGGCCGTGTACCAGGCACTCCCGACCGCCGGCGCCGATCGTGCCGTGCAGCGACTCGGCATCTGGTGGGCGGTGACCGGCGCGCTGAACGTGGCGTGGATTTCGCTTTTCTCGTTCGGGCAGTTCGCGCTGGCGCTGCTGGCGATGGTGATCTTTCTCGTCACGTTGGTCGTGATCGGTGAACGGGTGCGCGCGGGAACCGCACCATCACGCACCGACCAGGCATTCATGATCTGGCCGCAGGACATCTACCTGGCGTGGATCTCAGTGGCGTTGATCGCGAACAGCTTTCAGTTCGCGCAGGCCGTGCAGTGGAGCGGCTTCGGCATCGCGGAATCGACGTGGGCGGTGGCAATGATGCTCGTGGCCACGCTGCTCGGTGCGATCATGGCGTGGGGGCGCGGCAACTGGCTCTTTCCGCTGGTCGTGGCGTGGGCACTGCGCGGCATTGGCGCGCGATACCCGGAGGTCGCGGCGATCGCCGACACGACGCGCTGGCTCGTGCCGGCGGGCATCGTGATCGGCGGCCTCGCCTGGGCCATGGGACGCCGCACGCGCCGCTGAGTCTTACTTCCCGGTCACCTTGGCCAGTGCCGCCTCGAAGGCGAGCCGTGCGGCGTCGTCACCGCTTACGCGCTGCGTGATGCGCGCGTAGGTGGCATCGGTAAAGCCGTGCGTCTTGAGCAGCGCGTCGCGCTCGACGCGGTATTTCTGGCGCAGCCCCGCCAGCTCCTCCGGCTTCTTGTTCTTCGGCTCGGCATAGGCCGCGTCGGCCCGCTCACGAAGCGCGTTGAGCGCGACGTAGGCCCGGGCAAAGGGGAGCATGGCCTCGATGCTGTCGGCCGGCACCTGCGGAACGGTCGCCGGAGGCTTGGGCGCGCTCTGTGCCGCCAGCACGCCCGAGGGTGCCGACATCAACAGAGCCCACGCCAACATGGGTCGAACAGAGCGCAGCAGCATGGATCTCCGGGAGGCCGGACAGTGCGGACGGCGGTACGAGAAGTTACCCGCAAGCTCCCGCTCCGGGGACAGGTCGTCAATTCCCTACGGTCAAATTCTTGCTGCAATGGCGTCTCGGACCGCATCTTCATGCGTCTCGTCCTTCCCCTCCGCAGTTCCCTGCAGTTCCCTCCCGCACGAGGTCAGGCATGAAAGCGATCTCCGCACTGGCGGTTACGCTCTCATTCGCCGTCGCCCTTCCCGGCCATAGCGATCCGCGACCCCCGTCGCCGCCCGAAACGCCCACGCCGTCTGTGAACGTGGTGCGACGCACGGCGGTGCGAGCCGTCGGCCATCCTGTTCTGCCGCGTCCTTCGCGACCGAACGGGCTGCCGCCGAACGCACTGCGCATCGCGCCGGTCGAGCTGAATGCGGTGGTGAAGCAGTACTGCCAGAAGTGCCATAACCCCACGATGCGTCGCGGCAATCTGTCGCTGGCCGACTTCGACGTGGGGGCGCCCGATGCAAAAGCCGATGTCGCCGAGAAAGTCGTCGCGAAGCTGCGCTCCGGCATGATGCCGCCGGTGGGTTCGGCGCGGCCGAGTGCGGACACGCTCGACGCGCTCGTGACCTCGCTCGAACGCCAACTCGACGCGAGTGCCTTCGCCCATCCGAATCCCGGACGTCGCACCTTTCAGCGGCTCAATCGCGCCGAGTATCGCTCGGCCATCGCCGACTTGTTGAAGCTCGACGTCGACGCCACCGCGTACCTCCCGCCCGACACGAAGAGCGACAATTTCGACAACATCGCCGACGTGCAGGCGCTCTCCCCCACGCTGCTCAGCGCCTATCTGCGCGCGGCGAGTGACCTGAGCCGACTGGCCATCGGGAACGCGGCCGCGAGTGCCGCGTCGAATACGTATACGATGCCGAAGATGGCGTCGCAGGTGGACCACGTGGAAGGCACGCCGTTCGGTTCGCGCGGTGGCATGGCGGTGGTGCACACGTTCCCGGCCGACGGTGAGTACCGCTTCGACGTGAACTTCTTCCACGAGACGACGGGCGCGTTCGCCGGCGGCCTCGCCCGCGGCGAGCAGATCGAGATTTCGGTCGATGGTGAGCGCGTTGCGCTGCTCGGCATCGACCGCTTCATGCATGCGTCCGATCCGAACGGCGTGGCGATGGGCAGTGAACGCGTGCGCGTCACGGCCGGCCCGCACAAGATTGCCGCCGCCTTCGTGCCGCCGGCGTTTCAGGGCGTCGTGCAGGATCTCATCAGTCCACTCAAGTATTCGCTGAACAGCACATCGAATGCGGTGGCCTATGGCTTCTCGCTGTTGCCGCACCTGCGCGAACTCACGGTGAACGGCCCGTACGAGGTGACCGGCGTCTCCGACACGCCGGTGCGTCGCAACATCTTCAGCTGCCGCCCTGCCACCGTGTCCGCCGAGCGGCCCTGTGCGCAGTCGATCGTGAATCGCCTGGGCACGATGGCGTATCGCCGTCCGCTCACCGATGAAGATCGCGCCGGACTGATGTCGCTGTACGATTCCGGCCGCAAGGGTGGCAACTTCGAGACCGGCGTGCGCACCGCGCTCGAAGGCATCCTGGCGAGCCCGGATTTCGTCTTCCGCTTTGAACAGGCGCCGCGCGATGTGGCCGCCGGCACGAACTACAAGCTGCGCGACATCGACCTCGCGTCGCGGCTTTCGTTCTTCTTGTGGTCGGCGCCGCCGGATCAAGCGCTGCTCGCCGCCGCTGGCCGAGGCACGCTGTCGCAGACGGCGGGGCTCGAACGCGAAGTCCGTCGGATGCTCGGCGACCCGCGCGCGAAGGCGCTGTCCACGCGCTTCGCGGCGCAGTGGCTGCGCCTGCCCGATCTCGACATCGTGCAGCCCGACATCCGGCAGTATCCCGATTTCGACGAGCAACTTCGCATTGCCATGCGACAGGAGACCGAGCTGTTCTTCGACGATCTCGTCCGTCGCGATCGTCCGCTGCTCGATCTGTATCGCGCCGACTACACGTTCGTGAACGAGCGTCTCGCGCAGCACTATGGCATGCCCGACGTGGTTGGCCCGTCGTTCCGTCGGGTGAAGTATCCTGACGCAGGTCGGCGCGGGATTCTGTCGCACGCCAGCGTCCTGACGCTGACATCGCATGCCGACCGCACGTCGGCCGTGGAGCGCGGCAAGTGGGTGATGGAAGTGCTGCTCAATTCCCCGCCCCCGCCGCCGCCGCCCGGCGTACCCGATCTCGAAGCGACGCCCGGTAGTACGTCGGGTCGCCTGCTCACCGTGCGCGAGCGGATGGAGCAACACCGCAAGAGCCCGGCGTGCGCCAGCTGCCACAAGATGATGGATCCGATCGGTCTGGCGATGGAGCACTACGATGTGACCGGACGGCTGCGCGTGCGTGACAACGGCATGCCGATTGATTCGCGCGGCGATCTGTGGGACGGCAGCACGGCGAGTTCGGTGGCCGAACTGCAGGCCGCATTGCTGCGCCGCGAAGACGCCCTGCTGCGCACATTCACGCGCAACCTGATGGCGTACGCCATCGGGCGTCGGATCGAAGCGTACGACATGCCGACGGTGCGCGGCATCGTACGCGATGCAGCGAAACAGGACCATCGCATGTCGGCCTATATCCTTGGTGTCGTTCGTAGCCCGGCGTTCCGCATGCAGCGCGCGGAAAGCGCCATCCCGAAAGCCACCGACGCGTCATCCGGCGCGTCGTCTTCGTCGTCCCGGTAAGGAGCCGCCACATGGCGTTCATCAGCCGCCAACCACTGCCGCGCCGCACGTTCCTCAAGGGACTCGGCACGATGGTCGCGCTTCCGTATCTGGACGCGATGATTCCCACGACCGCGTTCGCCGCCAGCGCCCCGGCCAGTCCGGCGCGCCTGCTCTGTCTCGAGATGGTGCACGGCGCGGCCGGCTGCAGTCCGTTCGGCCTCACGGAACATCTGTGGGCGCCGCCCACTGCCGGACGCGCGTTCGATCTCAGCGCCACGTCGCTCTCGCCGCTCGAATCGTGGCGGAAGTACCTCACGATCGTGAGCAACACCGACGTGCGCATGGCCGAAGCGTACAAGTCGGAAGAGATCGGCGGTGACCACTTCCGGTCGAGCGCCGTGTTCCTCACCCAGGCGCATCCAACGCAGACGGAAGGCTCCGACATTTTCGCGGGCACGTCGCTCGACCAGATGTACGCGCAGCGCTTCGGACAGGCGACGCCGATTCCGTCGATGCAGCTCTGCATCGAGACCGCTCGATCGCGCCGGCGGCTGCGCGTACGGCTACTCGTGCGTCTACACCGACTCGATCAGCTGGAGCGTCGCCGACCGAGCCGCTGCCGATGATCCGCGATCCGCGCGTGGCGTTCGAGCAGCTCTTCGGCACGGGCGGCACGCCGGCGGAACGTGCCGACCGCACGCGTAGCACGGGCAGTGTGCTCGACTGGATCACCGGTCGCGTGTCGCAGCTGAATCGTCAGCTCGGCGCCGGCGACCGGCGGCGCATGGAGCAGTACCTCGAGAACATCCGCGAGATCGAGCGGCGCATCCAGCAGGTCGAGGCGCGCAACGCGCGCGGCGAGGAACGCGAACTGGCCGGTGCGCCGGCGGGCGTTCCGGATTCCTACACCGAGCACGTGAAGATCATGTTCGATCTGCAGGTGCTCGCACTGCAGAGCGACATGACGCGCGTCTTCTCGTTCAAGATGGGACGCGACGCCTCGGCCCGCGTGTATCCCGACAGCGGCGTGGCGACGGGCTTCCACCCGGCGTCGCACCACGGCAACAACCCGGCCCGCGTGCGCGAGTTCGCCGAGATCAACCGCTACCACGTGAGCCTGCTGCCGTATCTGCTCGAGAAGCTCAAGACGACGATGGACGGCGACACGCCGCTGCTCGACAACACCTCGATCGTGTACGGCTCGCCGATGTCGGACAGCAACACGCACAACCACCGTCGTTGCCCGCTGATCCTGCTCGGCGGCGGCCACGGCTTGGCCTCCGGCAACCAGCACCTCAAAGCGCCCGACGGGACGCCGATGGCCAACGTGATGCTCAGCCTGATGCACAAGCTGGGCATGGATGACATCAACACGTTCGGCGATAGCACCGGCGAATTCTCGTTCTGATCTGTCGTTGACCTGTCTCTGACCCACGCGGAGCGAAGGGCGTATGAATCGATCGATGCTGAAGGTGTTCGGGGTGATCGCGCTGGGAATCCCCGGGGGACTGCCCATGGCGACCCCGCGGTCGGTGCTGCCACCCTCGACGCCGGTGGCCGACGCCGCCATGCGCGGCGATGGCGCCACGGTGCGGGCGCTGGTGGCGACTGGCGTCGATGTGAACGCGGCACAGGGTGACGGCATGACGGCGTTGCACTGGGCAGCCAATCGCGGCGATTCGTCGCTCGCGGTGGTGCTACTGCGCGCCAAGGCGCGCCTCACCGCGACCACGCGGATCGGCGGATACACACCGCTCCATGTGGCGAGCCAAAGCGGTGCGACCGGCGTGGTGCGCGCCCTGTTGGCCGCGAAGGCCGACGCTCGCGCGGCGACGACGGACGGGGCGACGCCGTTGCATCTGGCGGCTGTCGCGGGTGTGCCCGGAACGATCACCGCGTTGATCGGGGCCGGCGCCGACGTGAACGCCAAGGAGCCGGCGTGGGGGCAGACGCCTCTGATGACCGCCGCCGCGCGAGGCCGAGCGGACGCGGTACGCGCCCTGTTGAAGGCCGGGGCAGACCCGGCCGTCACCGCGAAGACGGTGGACATCATGGAGGCCGCGGCGCAGGACCGTCAGGCGAAGTCGAAACGTGACGCCGTGCTGGCGCAGCTTCGCGAAGAACAGGGGCAGACGAAGAATCCGAACTGGATGCCGAATCCGCAGCAGGTGCAGGCGGCGGTCAAAGCGTCGCGCGAAGTGGAGGTGCAGGCGGCCTCGAAGGCGGCCCTCGACGGAGCGGCAGCCGCAGCCGCAGCCGAAGAGGCTCGCTTGGCCGCGCAGGGTGGCCGTGGCTTGGACGATGACAATCCGGCGTACAACGAACAGCTGGGCGTGCAGGGCGGCCATACCGCGCTGCTGCTGGCCGTGCGCGAAGGACAGGTGGCCGCCGTCGACGCGTTGCTCGATGGCGGGGCGAATATCGATCAGGTGAGCGCCGGTGATCACACGAGTCCGATGCTGATGGCCTCGATCAACGGGCACTATGACTTGGTCATGCGGCTGCTCAAGCGCGGGGCGAATCCCAATCTGGCCAGCGACGCCGGCGCGGCACCGCTCTTCGCGGTGCTGAACAAGGAATGGGCGCCGACGACGCGTACGCCACAACCGGCGTTCCAGCTGCAGCAGCACGCGACCTATCTCGAGGTGGTCGATGCGTTGCTGAAGGCGAAGGCGAATCCCAACGCACGCCTGACGCGCTCGCTGTGGTACACGACGTACAATCGCGACAATCTCGGGGTCGACTTCTCCGGTGCCACGCCGTTCCTCCGCGCGGCCTACGCGACCGACGTCGCGGCCATGAAGCTGTTGCTGGCGGCGGGTGCCGACCCGATGATCGCCACAATCAAGCCCAAGCCGAGGGCGCGTCGTGGCGCAGTGGCCGTGACCCGCGAAGATCCGTCGGGGCTCGCGCCGATTCCTGAGGGTGGCCCGGGCGTGTTCGCGATTCACGCCGCGGCCGGCGTGGGATACGGCCAGGGCTTCGCGGCGAACGACCACCGGCACACTCCCGACGGCTGGCTGCCCGCCATGCGCTTTCTCGTGGAAGAGTTGAAGTTCGACGTCAACAGCCGGGACTTCAACGGCTACACCCCGTTGCATCACGCCGCCGCGCGCGGCGACAACGCGATGATCGAGTACCTGATCTCGAAGGGCGCCGACGTGATGGTCGTCGCGCGCACCGGGCAGACGACGGTCGACATGGCAAACGGCCCGGTGCAGCGTATCTCGCCGTTCCTGGACACGGTTGCGTTGCTCGAGAAGTTGGGCGCCAAGAACAACCACAAGTGCGTATCCTGCTGATCGGATACGTGATGGAGGCTTAAGCAACACCACGTTTGACAGACCGTTCTGGTGACGGTAACTCAGCAGTGCCATATCGGCCGACGACGCAAGCAGGGCGCCTCGTCGGCCGATTTGCGTCCTGTCGGCAATGCGCCGAGAGCGACTCCGTCCGACTCACATTCCGAGGAGAGTCGATGTCCCGACTGTTTCGCGCCGCACGATTCGTCGTGCCGCTCGCGTTGCTCTGCCTGGCCGGCCGCGCGCTAGCTCAGGGTCCCGTCACCATCAGTGGGCAGATCGTCGATTCCACCTCGAAGCGGCCCTTGGTCGGCGCCGAAGTGACCGTCCTGCGTGATGCAGACGGCACGCTCGCCGGCAGTGCCCGAGCCAGTGAAAACGGACGGTATTCCGTGGTGAGCACCGCCACCGGCGTCGTGACCGTGCGTGTCCGCCTCGTGGGCTACACGCAGCAGCAACGTCGGCTGACCGTAACCGCCGGTCAGTCGTATACGGCAAATTTCAACCTCATCGAGCGGCTTATGCAGCTCGATCAGGTGGTCGTGACGGGCACGGCGGGCGTGACACAACGTCGCGCCATCGGCAACGTGGTCAGCACGGTTGACGCGGCCAAGGTGCTTGAAGTCGCACCGGCGCGCAGTGTCGAACAGCTGATCGGCGCGCGCACACCGGGCTTGATCGTACTGCCGTCCACCGGCCAGGTGGGCACCGGTGCGCAGCTGCGCGTACGCGGCACCAGCAGTCTGTCGCTGAGCAACGAACCGATCGTGTACATCGATGGCATTCGCATGGATGCTTCGGTATCGCGTGGACCGGGGCAGCGCGGCGGCGCGGGCGCGAGTCGCCTGAACGACATCAACCCGCAGGATATCGAAAGCATCGAAGTCATCAAGGGCCCGGCCGCGTCGACCCTGTACGGAACCGAGGCCTCGAACGGCGTGATTCAGATCATCACCAAGCGCGGCAAGTCGGGTAAGCCGCGTTTCGATTTCACCACGCGGCAGGGCACCAACTGGATGCAAAACCCGGAAGGTCGCGCGGGCTACTTGTACGGTCGCAACACGACCACAGGCGCGATCGAGAACGTCAATCTCTATCGCCACGAAGCGGAGTTCGGCAACGGTCCGATCTTCACCAACGGCAGCAACGCCGGCTACAGCGCCAGCTTGAGTGGCGGCACCGACGACGCGCGCTACTATCTCTCGGGGTCGTGGGATGACGACGTCGGCATCGTGAAGCACAACTGGGACAAGAAGTTCAGTGCCCGCGCCAACGTCGACATGACGGCTGGCAAGACGCTGCGACTCGGGGCCAGCATCGGTCACGTGCGCGACCGGGCGCGACTCGCGCAGCCGGGTATCGACGTGGACCCGTTCAGCCAACTGGTGTGGGGCACCCCGCTCACGCTGTCGACGGGCAAGCGCGGTTTCGCGAACTCGCCGCCGGAAGAGTGGTCCACGGTGGAGAGTCACGCCGATGTGGACCGCACGACCATCAGCCTCAAGGCGCAGTACGCTCCGAAGCCGTGGTTCACGCACCGCTTCACCACGGGATTCGACGTCGGCTCCGAGAACAACTGGCTGCTGTATCCGCGACAGCCGCTCGGCAACCTCGACTTCCTTGGCAGCAACGGTCTTGGCACAAAGAACGTCACGCGCAGCACGCGCACCGTGCTCACCTTGGACTACGCGGGCTCGCTCAAATACAACCTCGGCCCGTTCGGCATGACGAGCTCCGTCGGACTGCAGCACTTCCGCAATGAACTGAGTTCGATCGGTGCGTCGGCCCTCACCTTCCCGGCCGGTCCGATCACCACGGTAAGCGGAGGCGCCACGCGGGCCGGCACCGAGGACTATCTGGCCAATGCCACGGTCGGTGTGTTCGTGCAGCAGGAGGCGGCGTGGAACAACCGGGTGTTCCTGACCGCCGCCGTGCGCGGTGACGACAACAGCACGTTCGGTGAAGATTTTTCCGCGATCTACTATCCGAAGTTGAGCGGCTCCTGGGTGATCAGCGAAGAGCCGTGGTTCAAGCTGCCCTTTACGGAGTCGTTGCGGTTGCGCGGCGCGATCGGCGCGGCGGGCACGCAGCCCGGCACGTTCGACGCCTCACGACTGTACGACCCGAGCGTCGGCTACCAGAACGGTGCAGGACTTGTCCCGGCGTCGTACGGCAATCCGCAGCTGAAGCCGGAACGCAGCACCGAAACCGAAGGCGGCTTCGAAGCGACGATGCTCAACGGGCGCGTCGAGCTCGAATACACGCATTACGTCCGCAATGTCACCGACGCCATCGTGAACTCGCCGATTCCGCCGTCGATCGGCTTCCCCGGCTCACAGGTGATCAACATCGGCAAGGTGAAGGGCTGGGGCAATGAACTTGGCCTCAACGTGAACGTGTTGCGCGGCGAGAAGGTGGCGTGGGAAGTGGGCACGCAGCTGTCGAACAACGGCAACCGCATCGAGGACATGGGTGGCACGCAGTTCCTCACCGTGGGTGGCGGTGGTCAGGCGCAGAACCGCGTCGGCTTCGGCATCGGCGACTTCTTCATGTACAAGGTGCGTTCGGCCACGATCGACGCGACGGGCGCGGTGCTCACCTCGACGTGCGACGGCGGCACGGGTAAAGCAGGGCTCGAACAGGGCGGCGCCGATATCGCGTGTTCGGCGGCCCCTCGGGTGTACTGGGGGCACTCGCAGCCCACGTGGCAGTTCGGCGTGAACTCCACGGTCACGTTGTTCAAGAACCTGCGGCTGTACGCGCGCGTGGACGGCAATGGCGGTCACATCCAGTCGAATACCGAGATTCGCGCGCTGCACAATCAGGGCTCCACCGAAGCGGTGATTCTGCGCAACGATCCGTTGCTGCAGGTCTATCGCGCCATCGAGGCGGACGTGCCGGGCACGTACAAGGCCGGCTTCCTGCGTCTGCGCGAACTCTCCGCCACGTACACGATCGCACCGAAGCTCGTGCGCATGATCGGCGCGCAGGGAGGCACCTTCAGCGTGGCGGGACGGAATCTCTCCATGCTCTGGACCGCGCAGCACGGCTGGAACACCTCGCGCGACGGTCGCATCGATGTCGACATCGCCGGGCGGCACGCCTGGGACCCCGAGATTCGCGCGGTCGGTCAGCTGTCCAACGGCTTCCAGACGATTCTTCCGCCGACGGCCAGCTTCGTGTCCACCGTACGACTCACCTTCTGACCCACCGAGACGATCATGCAAAAGATCACGTTCCGGCGTGCGACGCTGGTGCTATCGCTCACGGCCACGAGTGCCATCACGACCGCCTGCAACAGCCTGCTCGCCGTCGACAATCCGGGGCGCGTTACCGCCGACGCCCTCAGCGACCCCGGCCTCGCGCCGATTCTCGAGGCGGCAGCGCTGCAGTCGGCGCAGTGTGCGTTCGTGCAGTTCGCCGCCACTGCCGGTATGCTCTCGGGCGAATACCTGTCGGCCAACGGTTTCGTCGACAATCACATCTGGGAGTGGCGCGGCATCGTGGAGATCAAGCAGGCGCCGGGCAGCTGCCCCGGCAATCGCGCCACGACCTCCATGGGCTTCTACACGCCGGCGCAACAAGCGCGCTTTCAGCTCGAAGACCTGAATGCACGTCTGCTCACGTTTACCGATGCCCAGGTACCCGGGCGGCAGCGCATGCTTGCCGAGATGGCCGCGTACTCGGGCTACATGTACACGCTCCTCGGTGAGTCGATGTGCGAGATGGCAATCGATGGCGGTCCGAAGATGACGTCGGCCGAAGTGTTCGCCATTGCCGAGAAACGGTTCACGGATGCCATCGCGCTGTCCACGACGATCAACGACGCGAGCCTGCTGAACATGGCGCGCGTCGGTCGTGCTCGCACGCGTCTCGATCTGGGCAATCTGCCCGGCGCGGCAGCCGACGCCGCACTGGTCCCGTCGACGTTCACGCGCGTCGCAGAGTTCTCGGAGGCGACCGTGTCGCGTGAGAACCGCATCTACAATCTCACCGTCCGCAACACGAACCTGTCGGTCGGACCGGACTATCGAAACCTGACGGTGAACGGTGTTGCCGACCCGCGCGTGCGCGTGACGAATCTGAATCGCGTCGGTCCGGACAACGTGACGCCGCTGTGGCAGCAGCAGAAGTTCACCGGTAGCGGCGCGGCGTCGCTGACGATCGCGTCGTACGCCGAAGCGCAGTTGATCCTGGCGGAAGCGTCGGAGGGACAGGCGGCCATTGACGCCATCAATCGGGTCCGGGCGCTGTCGAGCATCGCACCGATGGCGACACCAGCTCCTGGGGCGGACATTGTGGCGTTGGTGTTGGAGGAGCGCCGCCGTCAGCTCTTCAGCGAAGGTCAGCGGTACAGCGACATGCTGCGCAAGAAGCTGCCGTTCATCTCGACGGGCGTGAACCGTAAGGGGCAGGCCTACAGCAACCTGACCTGCGTGCCGCTGCCCGATGTCGAAACGCGGAACAACGTGAACTTCAAGAGCTGAGCTCCCCGCCTGCTGAATTCACAAAGCCCCGCCGTGCGTTCGCGCGCGGCGGGGCTTTGTCGTCGTCCAAAATCTTCATGTCCGAGGATTTGCGGAATGACGCGATTTGTGGGATGTTAGCCACGCCTCGGCCCTGCATGTTCCCGCTAGTCCCTGCCGTTGGCATGACCTTTCTCCCTTCCCGGAGGCCCGCATGCGGCGATGGCTGCGACACGTAGGCACCCTCAGGCCATGGATCGGTGCATTCGCACTGCTCGTGGCGTCCCACCCCGCCGCCGCACAGGATGGTACGGGGCGTATTCGCGGCAAGGTCACCAACGTCGGCAACGGCGCGCCGGTCCCGGCACAAGTCGGCATTCTCGGTGAGCGCATCGGCGCCACGACCGGTGCCGACGGTTCGTACCTGATTACTGGCGTTGCCCCCGGCCAGCGCACGGTTCGTGTACGCGCACTGGGCTACAGCCAAGTCGACAAGGTGGTGACGGTGACCGCCAACGGGATCGTGACGCTCGACTTCGCGATGACGGCGGCCCCTACGTCGCTGAACGAAATCGTGGTCACCGGCACTGCGGGCTCGGCGCGTAAGCGCGAAGTCGGCAACTCCATCGGGCAGGTCAAGCTGGCCGACATTCCGGAAGTGCCGACGAACGTATCGAACTTGTTGTCCGGCCGCGTGGCCGGTGTGACGGTGGCCGGCGGCGTCGGCAACGCCGGCGGCGGTCAGGCGATCCGTCTGCGCGGCGCCACCAGCGTCTCCCTCACGAATCAGCCGCTCATCTACATCGACGGCGTGCGCACGCGCAGCGAAGAGTATCCGCGCAACGGCGTCTTCACGGGCGCGACGCAGCGTGGTGCGAACTCGAATTCGAGCCCGCTCAACGACATCAACCCCGATGACATCGAGCGCATCGAAATCGTGAAGGGTGCGGCGGCGGCGACGCTGTTCGGCACCGACGCGTCGGCGGGCGTGATCCAGATCTTCACCAAGCGCGGCTCGGCCGGCGCGGCGAAGTGGAACGTCCAGTTCAACTCCGGCTTCAGCAAGCTGCAGAAGTTCGGCACCGACTCTGCCCCGCTGCTGTTCATGGATCCGTACCTGCGCAACGGCGGCCGTTACGGCACGCAGATGCAGGTGTCCGGCGGAACCGGCCCGAGCCTCAAGTATCTGCTGTCGGTCGGCGCGGACAACATGGCCGGTGTGATGCCGAACGATCTGGAGCGGAAGTATTCGGTGCGCTCCAATCTCGACTTCTCCCCGGCGAAGAAGCTGGCCACCAGCTTCAACGTGTCGTACACGAACAACCTGATCAACAACACGCCGGCCGGTAACAACGCGCAGGGCCTCACGCTCAACGCGTTCCGCCGTAACCGCAACTATTTCGCGTCGGAGAATCCGGACACCATCCGTCGCGTGTTGACGCAGCAGCTGGCCAGCAACATCGACCGTCTCATCCTCGGCTTCACGAACACGTTCACGCCGATCCAGGCCGTTTCGTCGCGCTTCACCGTGGGCTTCGATCGCGCGGCCGTGGAGAACCGCAACATCCGCCCGTACGGCTTCCCGAATGCGCCGCTCGGTGTCGCCCAGAACCAGCGGTGGGCGAACACCACGCTCAGCATGGACTGGGTGAACAACATCGAGAAGCAGTTCAACGATGATTTCAAAGCCACCGTGTCCTTCGGCTCGCAGTACGTGAACTCGGCCGTCGGCGATGTCGTGGCGTACTCGGAGCGGTTCGCCGCGCCCGGCGAAGTCACGGCGGCCAGCGGTTCGCAGAAGCTGTCCGACGAGAATCGCCAGCGCGTGATCACCGGCGGTGTGTTTGCGCAGTCGTTGCTGGGTTTCAAGGACAAGTACTTCGTCACCATCGCCACCCGTATCGACGGCAACAGCGCCTTCGGTAAGGACTTCGGATTCCAGACGTATCCGAAGATCTCCGGCTCGTGGGTGGTGTCCGACGAAGGTTTCTGGAAGGAAAAGCTCGGCACGCTCAAGCTGCGTGCGGCGTACGGACAGGCCGGACGCGCACCGGGTGCCTTCGACGCCGTGCAGACCTGGACGCCGGTGGGCTGGGGCGTCGATCCGGCTCTCCGTCCGCTCAACCTCGGCAACGCGAATCTCGGCCCCGAGCGCACGGCCGAAACCGAACTCGGTTTCGATCACAGCTTGTGGGGTGGCCGCCTGACCACCGACTTCACCTACTTCAACGCCACGACCAGCGACGCCCTGTTCCGCGTGAATGCGCCGCCGTCGGAAGGCTTCCTGAACTCGGTGCTGCGGAACGTCGGTGAGCTGAACAAGAAGGGCGTCGAGATCGCCGTCAACGCCACGATCCTCGATCGCGAGAACTGGGGCCTGAACGCCGGCATCAATCTCAGCACGAACAACAGCCTGGTGCAGTCGCTCGGTGGCGTCCCGGCGTTCGGTATCGGCAACAACGGCTGGGTGCAGACGGGTTCTGCGGCGCCGGTGGTGCAGGGCATGCTGATCCGCAATCCGGATGCGGTGGGCGTCGCGCCGGACACGATGTCGAACTACAACTTCGGCCCGAGCCAGCCCACGCACATCATCGGCGGCACGCTCTCGCTGCGTACCTACAAGCGCATCACGATCTCGATGCGTACCGAGTACCAGGGTGGCGCGTACATCAACGAGGACGCGTCGTACCAGGCGCTCTCGCGCTCGGTGGAATGGCCGACCTGCTTCAACGCGTACAAGAACATCGCGGCAGGCAAGCCGATCACGGTGCGTGAGAACCTGACCTGCAAGGCGACCAACGTGCGCAGCACGATGTTCATCTTCCCGGCCGACTTCTTCAAGATCCGCGACGTGACTGTCGTGGTGCCTTTGGGCAAGCTGATCCCGAAGGTGGCCAGCAGCTCGCTCGTCTTCTCGGCGCAGAACTTCTTCCGCCGCAACTACGGTATGCCTCTCTTCGATCCCGAGATGTCCGGCAACGACGGCTTCAACGCCAATCCGCGGTACATCTCGGAGCAGATCCCTGCCCCGGCGATGTACATGACTTCCTTGCGCCTGTCGTTCTGAGGAGATGACCATGACGCAAACACGTATTGCCGCGCAGCGCGCGGCCCGCGCGCTGCGGTGGATCGCTCCTGCCGTGGTGCTGGTCGGCACCGGCTGCGCCCTCGAAGTCACGAACCCCGGTCCGATTCAGTCGGAGTTTCTGAACAGTCCGGCGGTGCTCAGCAGCCTGGTGAACGGGGCGGGGCGCGACCTGGCCGAAGGACTCAACTGGGTGGCGTACACCGGTTCTGCCGTATCCAAGGAGCTCTTCCCGGCCGGCTCCACCGGCTCGTTCGGCATCACGGTGCGGCAGCAAGCCGGCAAGCTCACCGACGACGACGACAACACGCACTGGAACTTCGCCCAGCGCGCACGGTGGACCGCAGAAAGCGCGGTCGCGCGCATCGACACGGTGCTCGGTGCGGACGCCGCAGGAAAGAGTACGACGCAGGCACAAGCACTGCTCTGGGCCGGGTATGCCAACCGGCACCTCGGCGAGAACTTCTGCGAGTGCGTGATCAACGGAGGCGCTCCGCAGGCAGCCAGTGTGTACTTCGAGCGGGCCGAAGGCTACTTCACGCGGGCGATCGCGGTGGCCACGGCGGCCGCGAACGCGAATCTGACGAATGCGGCGACAGCGGCGCGTGCATCAGTGCGGCTGTCACGCAACAACCTCACCGGCGCAGCGTCGGACGCCGCCGCGATCGCCAACACGTTCGTGTACCGCATGCCGTACTACCAGACGGAAGAGGCGCAGTACAACCGCATCTTCTGGGCAGGCGCCAACACGCCGTACCGCGCGCACACGGTATTCAACACGTTCTACGAGAACTACCGTCGCACCACGCGTGATCCGCGCGTGCCCTACGACAGCAGCCTCACCGTGTTGCAGGGCGACGGTGCCGTGACGTACAACGGCGTGTCGCAGCGCGTGCGCTGGTACTTCCAGACGAAGCACGCCGCCACCACGGCGAACATCAACCTCTCCTCGGGCTGGGAGATGCGTCTGATCGAAGCTGAAGTGAAGCTGGTGAACGGCGACGTGAACGGCGCACTGACGTCGATGAATCTTCGTCGCACCGCGCTCAGCTTGCCGCTGCTCACCGCGGCGAACGCCACGGAAGCTTGGACCGCCCTCAAGCGTGAACGCGGCATCGAACTCTGGCTCGAAGGTCGTCGCCTCGGTGACTTCCGTCGCTGGGCCACGAACAACCGGCCCGGTACGACCGACGACATGACGGGGCGCGATCTCTGCTTCGCCACACCGCTGTCAGAGAAGCGGTCGAACCCGAACTACACGACGCCGTGATCGTTGGCGGGTAGTGTCGGAGGATAGCCGAAAGACGGGGGCGCTACGCATGAGCAATTCATTGCGTGGCGCCCCCGTCCGGCGTTTGCAGGCTGAAATGCGATCGCAGCAGTTCACGCATGGCTCCGGCCACTTCGTCTTCCATGGCGAAGAGATTGCCCTTCATGCCTTCAAGCCGGTCGGCGTACAACGTGAACCCGTCGGCGGCGTTCACCAGTCGCACGGTGAGTCGGAACTTGTCGCCTTCAGTTTCCACCACGCCCTCTACCAGCGTACGCACCGGGAGCCGCGTCGTATCGCCGGCGGCGATGCGCTTCTGCAGCGCGTCGGCGGCCGAGCGTGAACTCACACGAAGTCCCTTCTCGCGCGACAGCGCATCGGTAATTGCATCGGCAATCGCTTGCGCCGCGAAGGACTGCGACGAATCCGCGCTGAGATACACAAACGGGAGGACCGCTACACTGGGCGTCGTATCGAGCGCCGTCATCGCGGGTCGCACCGCGCCGGCATCGTTCGACGCGGTGGCGCCGTCTTTCGAACCCGCGATCCACGCCAGCGCCGCCACCAGCAACGCGCTCACGCCAGCGAGCAGGGCACGCCAACGCTTCGACGGCGTGCCGATCGACGCTGATGCGCGGGCCCCGGTGAGCGCACGAATCGCGTCGCTGCCGGACCCGTCATCGGGGATCGGCGTGAACGAACCACTGATCACCTGCGGATCATCGAGCGCCTGCGCCAATGCCGCCGCGCTGGACGGCCGCTGCAGCGCATCCTTGGCCAGACATTGCATGATCAACGAGGCCAGCGCTGCCGGGATGTCGGGACGGTGCCGCTGCACGGGCACCGGCTCCTCGGCGATATGCGCGGCCATGACCTGCTGCGGCGATCGACCGCCGAACGGCGGCTCACCGACGAGCATCTCGTACGCCATCACGCCGACGGCATAGATGTCCATCGGGTACGACGCGGCGGGATCGGCCGCCACCTGCTCTGGCGCCATATAAGCGGGCGTACCGAGCGACACGCCCGCCGTGGTGTGTGGACCTCCATTGATGTCGCTCGAGGCCTCGTCGCGATCGCCATGACGCGCTTCCGCGAAGGCCTTCGACACACCGAAGTCGGCCACCACCGCCGCACCGTTCGCGAGCAACACGTTGTCTGGCTTGATGTCGCGATGCACGACGCCGCGCGCATGCGCCACCGTGAGCGCCCTCGACACATCCCGCAGAATACGCACCGTGTCGACCACACCGAGCGACCCACGCTGCAGCCGCGACCGCAGGGACTCACCTTCCACGAACGGCATCAGGAAGTACGGCAGCCCATCGATCTCGCCGGTGTCGAGCACCGGCACGATCAGCGGGTGCTGCAGCGCCGCGGCGGTGAGAATCTCGCGACGGAACCGATCCACACTCACGCCAGCCGACAGCTCCGGACGCAGCAGCTTGATGACGACGCGCCGGTCGAGTCGCTTGTCGTACGCCACATACACCCGTGACATCCCCCCGCCCCCGAGCTCACGCTCGATTGCGAAGTCGTCGCCGAGTTGGCGCTGGATCTGGTCTTGAAGGGCGGTCATGGCGTGATGGGGGACACAGGATTGGACACCCCGAATACGCCAAAACGTTCGTATGCAATAAAAAAGGAGAACAGCCGAGCCACCGGCTCTGTGTTCTCCTTTTCTCTTTCGCTCTGAGTGATCGGTTCAGCGATCACGCAGCACCGCGGTTCGTTGGCTGACCGCTTACGAGCGGGCCGGCCCCATGATGTTCTTGGCGTAGATCGCGATGATGATCGCGACCAGGGCCACCTGACCGATAGGACCGATCACGCGGATCAGACCGAAGATCGCCGAGATGAGCATCAACGGCAGCTTGACGATCGGCAGGAGCCAATCGGCGTTGGCGGGATGTGAAAAGAACGGCATGGGTAGTCTCGCGAAGGTTCAGAACGACGACGCGTGAAGGTTAGCAGGTCCCGCTCAGCCCCGGAAGCGCTGCAGATACTGCAGGTCGTCGTCGTCCACGCGAATAGTGTAGACCGTGCCGCCGGCGCCGAACCCGATCACGCGGGTCTGCTTGGGCAGCACGACCTTACCGGTCAGCTTTCCAGCTGCCGAGAAAACATCATAGGTGGGAATCGGATCGGACGCGGCACGGTTGCGGGCGATCCAGATCTCTCCCGCTGGCGTGGCGAAAATGCCGTTCGAGTTGAAAGGTGGCTTCGTGGACGGCCACTCGGCGGGCTCTTCGAACGGTGGTGGCGCGGTGCTGGCGCGCGTCTGCGATCCACCGGGGCCGCCTTCCGAGCGTGAGATGGAAATTCCACCGGCGTTCTTCGACTGATCGCGGTACTCCTGCTTTTCGGCGTTGCCCACTTTCACCGCCGAGAAGGCCACGGCGCCGCCGCGGGTCACGACACGCGTAGGGGACACGAGATCGAGGTGATAGTCGCCGACCCGGGCGATCACGAGGGTGCCGTTGGGCAGCACCGTCCAGGCGTCGCGCGCGGGATACGGTGTGCGTCCACCGATCCTCACCTCCATGCGCTGATTACCACCACTGCCGCTGGACTTCACCGAGGCGTTGTTCTTGGGCAAGTGCACCCAGGCCAGCGTATCCGCGACCTTGGTCGTGCGATCGTAGCGCACGATGGGCGCGGTGTCGGCGGTTACGGGGCCGTTGGGGCCCATCGAGATCCCGCCCCCCTCGAAGTAGAGTCGTCCGCGGGCATCCGACGCGCGGGGCATGCCGAATCCGAGACCGCCGATCCGCATGACCTGCCCGCCGCCTTCGGGGCGCTGGCCCTGTTGCGGGCGCGGTGGCGCCGACGGCTCGTCGCCCACGCGGAACGAGGCACCTGGCTTGCCGTCGGGGTGCACCATCAGGTAACGCTGGTTGAGCGGATCGAAGATTACGCTGCTGTCGCCGGGAAGGGCGAAGAGCTGGGTCGGCAGACCGTACTCGCCGGGACCCGAGCCCTCGCGACCAACCTTCGTCGCACTGTTGGCCGTGAGATTGACCAGCTGCACGAGCTTGTCCCGGCTATCGACCACGAGCAGCAGGCCGTCCTTCAGCTCGCGCACGGCGGCGATCTGCGAAAATGGTTCGCCGTATTCGGCGAGCGGCTTGGACAGTGTACGGGTGGGCTGCTGCGCGGCGACGGGGAGGGCGGTCGAGGCCAGCAGTGCGATGACGCAGGGAGTGCGCATATGCGGAGGGGGGTGGAGGTCACGAACGATAATTCGTCACCACACCCCCCGTCCGCGGTTGCCTGCCTGTCGCGCCTTACGCGACGGTGCCCTGAATCGCGTCCTTGGCAATGACGGCGAAATCGCTCGCGCCGAACCCTTCGGCGATCACGGCATCCATGCGCGCGGCGAGCGACGGCAGCACGGCCAACGGCAGGTCGCCGGCGGTTTCCATCATCAGGCGGATGTCCTTGCGCGCCATCGTGAGCTCGAAGCTCGCGTCGAACTTGCCGGCGGCCATCGTGCGGCCACGTCCCTGGAGAATGTTGCCGGGGTTGAAGAACTCCAGCAGCTTGAGCGCATCGGTGGGGGCGATCTCGCTGCCCTTGGCAATGCTGTACACGTCGCTGAGTAGGGCGCCCATGCCGATGATGAACGCATTGCCCATCAACTTGTACGCCGCGGCCAGGTCGGGGCGTTCGCCGAAGTATTCTACGCGCGCGGCCATGTGGCCGAGGGCGTCTTTCACCGTGTCGTACAACGCGGTGGGGCCGGCGGCGAGGATGATGCCCTGACTCTGTCGCGCCGCGGCCGGTCCGATGAACACGGGGCAGTGCAGATAGCGCACCCCTTCGGCGTTCAGACGTGTGGCACGCTCGGCGGTGAGCGCCGGCTGCGTGGTGGTGTGGTCGACGATGATGGCGTCGGGGGCGAGCCCGGCGCGTAGCTGACCGATGACGTCTTCCACCACGGCGTCATCCTTGAGCACCAGATGCACGCGCGTCGCTCCACGGACGGCATCAGCCGGTGTGTCGGCAACGATCGCACCGAACGACTCGAGCGCACGGGCCTTGTCGATGGTGCGGTTCCATACCGTCACCGTATCGCCGCGCTGACAGGCGGCTTCCACGAAGCCGCTACCGAGCAGCCCCGTGCCGAGAAACGCGATAGTGGTCATTGGTGAAAGATAGCCGATTCCGAATGTGTGCTGCAGTTTAGCGGTTCGTCCCCGCCCTTCACTTCAGCCCGTCCCGCTCATGCGTCGTTTTGTTGCGCTCACTGTGCTGTCCACGCTCGCGGTCGCCTGCAAGTCATCCGGCGGCGGCAACGCCAACCTGAGTCCGGCGGCCGACGCGAAGGTCGCGAAGCCGGCGGCTGTCACCGCGGCGGCGGTCGCCATGGGTGACTCGATCTTCAACAACGGCTCCTGCGCCCGCTGCCACGGCAAGGGCGGCGTCGGCGCCACGAACGCCCCCCCGCTGTCGGGTCCGAAATTCCTGCAGATGACGACCGGCAGCTTCGATGAGATCGTGGCCACAATCGTGAGCGGCGTACCGAAGGACAAGATCAAGGATCCGACGCATCCGAACGCGATGGGTGCCCGCGGTGGCCGCATGGCGCTCACGGATCCGCAGATCCAGGCGGTGGCGGCGTACGTGTGGACGTTGTCGCACAAGTAGGCGTCAGGCTTCAGAGCTCAGAGATTCACGCGAAGGGCGCGAAGGACGCGAAGAGGCGCGAAGAACAGCAACTGCAATTTTCCTTTAGCTGTTCTTCGCGTTCTTCGCGGCCCTTCGCGGACTTCGCGTGAACCTACGGTTTCGCGGCTAGTACGGCGGATCGGCGCCAGCGGAACACCGATCGCGCGGCCTGCACCCGTCGCCCAACGAGCAATGCCGGCATGACGAACATCACGCCGAGTGTGCCGGCGACGGTGCCACCGGCGGTGGCCAGCGCGATGGCGCCGAACAGGCGCGTGGCGTCGGTGCCCACCGAGAGCGGAATGAGCGACGCCATCGCGGCGAGGGTGACAATGAGAATCATGCCGGCCCGGTCGAGTGCGGCTTGCAGCACCTGCCCTGCGTGCAAGCGGGCATCAAGCCCGGCTTCGCGTAGCGCACGACGTTTCTCGAGCGCCGCATCAGCCAGCAGGATGGCCTGATTCACCGCCAGGCCGATCACGAGAATCACCCCGACAGCCGCTTCGCGGGTGAACGCCGTCTTCAGGAGCCAGAACGCGGCGACTACGCCGCCGATGGCCAAGGGCAGTGACAGGAACACCTGCGCGGCGCCCCACATCGAGTCGAACACCAGCGCCACGGCGAGTACCACCAACACCACGCCGATCGCGAATACGAGATACAGGCCCTTCTCGCTTTCATCGCGATCGAACGGCGAGCCTTCGGTGAGATCGATGATGCTGTATCCCGCCGGCGCGGCCAGCGATTTCATGAACGCTGTATGCGTACGACGGGCGAGCTTCGATGGTCCGCGGAAGTCGTACGACACCTGCCGGATGTACTGCTGGTCTTCACGCGTGATCGTACTGAGCGCTTCACGTGCATCCACCGTGGCGACATCGCCGATGCGCACCGGTGCGCCGGTGAACGTGGGCACCATGGCCTCCTGCAACTCTTCGAGACTGCGGTCGCGGGCGCCGGCCGCTTTCACCGTGACCGGCAGTTCATCGCCACCGATCTCGAGCAGCTGTTGCCCCACCGGCCCGCGTACTTCGCGCGCAATCGCCCCCGCGAGCAACGAGGCGTTCAGTCCGTAGCGCGACAGCGCGGCGCGATCGGGTTCGAGCGTGACCTGATAGCCGCGCTCTCCGCCGAAGTACCCGCCGCTGGTGATGCGCACCTCGCGCACCCGCGTGATGCGCTCGAGGCGCGACTTCAGATCCTCGGCCACGCGCCCCACGCCGTCGTATGAGTAGCCGCGCACTTGTATGCGAAACGTCGCGAAGCTCGACCCGCCACCGCCGCTCGAGAAACCGGGGCCGTCGCCGACCACACTTACACTGGCGCCGCCGATCAAGACGGCGCGCTGCGTGAGCAACTCCTGCAGCTCGAGCGGCACCGCAGTGAGTCCGCCGGCGCGCGTGAACAGCACCGACATCTGCGCCGACGTGCCGGAGCGCGCCGCCGCCCGCACCTGCTCGATCTCGGGCCGCCCAACTACGAGGCGCTCGAACTCCGCCATGCCACGATCGAGGGTGCCGGGGTCGGAGCCGCGTGGAAATGACAACCCCACGCTCAACGACGTGCGTCGCTCACCGAACCCGCCAAACGACGAGCGCGGCACCTTCTCGATGAAGCCCCACGTGAGCACAGCCAACACCGCCAGCGCGGCGACCATCGTGGCGGCGCGCCACCGCAGCAGTCGCATGAGCACGCGGGCGTAGAGTCGCCGCAATCGTGGCCACGACGCGTTCTGCGCGGCCACGCCTTTCCCGAGCGCCGGTACCACCAACAGTGCGGTGAACACACTCCACCCCAGCGCGAACACGAACGCCGCCGCGAACGGCACGAACGCGGCGCGCGTGTCGCCCTGGAGATAGAGAAACGGGAAGAGCACCACGGCGGTCGTGAGCGTGCTGCCGATGATCGCCGGCATGATGCGCTGCGTGGCGCGCGCCCGCCCGTCGGGCGTGTCGGGCTCGGTGCCCAGACGCTCGACCACCACGAGTCCGTTCTGCACGAGAATGCCGACACCCATGCCAAGTCCGGCCAACGTGAGCAGGTTGGCGGGAATGTTGAACAGATAGAGCGACAGCGCTGTCGCTGCGATCGCGACGGCCGTGGTCCCCATCACCACCGCCACCGCGCGCCAGCGCCGCAGCGTGAACGCCAGCACCAGCAACACACACCCGAAGGCGATGGCGCTCCGCAGCGCCAGATCGTCGAGTTCTTCCTTCAGGTCTTCACTTTCGTCGTTGTTGATGCGCAGCCGGACCGCGGGCGGCATGGTGGGCTCGAGCTGCTTGATCGCCACGCGCAGTGCCGCCGCCGTCTTGATGGCATCGGCACCGGGATGCCGCGAAATCTCCACCGCCACCGCCGGCGCCCCATCAATGCGAAAGAAGCGGCCGCGGGCGTCTTCTTCGGCGCGTACCGTGGCCAGTTCACCCAGCTTGAACACGCGCGTGCCGGGTCCACGTACCGGCAGCGCCTGCAGGTCTTCCAGCGCCTTCGGCTGGTCGCGCAACACCACGTTCTGTGTGGTCGCATGCGCCGGATCACTGCCGCGATCGAGCGCCCCCAGGGCCTGCACCATGCGCGCACCGGCAATCGCTTCCGACAGTCGCTGTGGCGAGACACCGATGCGTCGCAGCTGCACCGGATCGTACGACACGGACACCCCGAGGTCCGTCCCGCCGCGCACCTGCACGCCGGCCACGCCGGGAATGCTGCCCAGTCGCGGACTCACCCGTTCGTCGAGCAGCTTCTGTAGGGTGCCAGAGGTGTACGGCCCGAATACCGACAGCGACATCAACGGGGCTTCTTCGAGTCCTTCCGGCACGTAGTTCGCCACCGTGGGTGGATTGGCACCGGGGGGCAGATCGGTCCGCAACAGCTCGAGCCGCTCGAGAATGGCCAGTCGCGCCATCTGTACATCAGCGCGCTCCTCCAGTTCGACGGTGAGACTGGCGAAGTCGTCGTACGAATTGCTGGACACGCGCCGCACACCGCGCACGCCCTGAATGGCCGCTTCGACGGGACTCGTGAGATATGTCTCGATCACTTCCGGCGACGCGCCCGGCCAGCTCGCACTGACCATGAGCCGAGGCAATTCCACCGTCGTGCGCGTGGCCAGCGGCAATCGCGTGAACGCCATCGCGCCGGCCAACAGCAGGGCCACGCAGATCGCCCACACCACCGCCGGACGGTGGGTCGCGAAGCGAATCACGCGGTGCGCTCCGTACTACGCGATTCACCACGCGCCTGCTGTCGCAACGCGCGGCGTTCGGTGCGACGCTCGAGCACCGCGTACGCCGTGGGCAACAGGAAGAACGTGACCAGCAGCGCGCTGATGCTGCCACCGATAATGCCGGCCGCCAGCGGCTGATACAACGCGCCGCCACTGCCCCAGCCGAACACCAGCGGCAACACGCCCGTCACCGTCGTGATCGACGTCATCGCAATGGCGCGCAGACGTTGCTCACCGCCACGAATGATCGCGTCGTCGATGCTGTGCCCGTCTTCGCGGAACTTGCGAATGGCGTCGAGCTTCACCACCGCTTCGTTGTCGGCCATACCGATCATCACCACGATGCCGATCAGACTCACGGCGTTGAGCGATTGTCCCGTGAGCCACAAGAAGATCACCGCGCCGGCCCCGGCCAACGGCACCGTGAGCATGACCACCAGCGGAATCGTGAAGCTGGCAAACTCGCCGGCCAGCACCAAAAACATGAGCAGCGCCGCCAACATCGCCACCAGCGTGAGTTCGTTGCTCGTGCGCGCACGCTCGGCGTCGGCCCCGCCCACCTGCCACGACACCCCCGCCGGCAGCGTAAGCGCGGCCATACGCGACTGTACGTCGGTGGTGGCTTTGGCCGTGCCACCGCTTTCCACCAATCCCTCGATGATCGTGACCGGTCGCTGTCCCACGCGCACCACTTCCAGCGGTGCCCGTGTTTCGCGCACCTGCACCAGCTGCGCCAAGGGCACGCCGCGCAATGGTGTCTTGAGTGCGGTCTCGAGCTCTTCGTTGCGCAGACCGGCATAGCGCACCATGATCGGCGTGCGACGATCGGTCTCACGCAACTCACTCGCACTCACCCCACCCAACGCGCCGGCCAACGCACTCGCCACCTGCTGCGGCACGATGTCACGTTCGGCCATGCGCGCACGCTCCAGCGACACCTCCACGATGGGCTGCGTGGCGGCGAAGGCGTCGCGCACATCGGTGAGCGATGGCACGGTCTGCATCGCGGTGCGCACGGTGTCGGCCCAGCGCTGTGATTCCACCAGCGTGGGGGCCGACAGCTCCACGCGCACGAGCCGTCCTTCACGACCGATGAGTGATCCGAACTCCGATTGTCCGGCCAGATCGATCGCCAGCGCCCCCTTCGCGAGATCGGGCAACTTGGCGCGGAGCTCCTGCGCAAACTCAGCGGCATCGGCACTGGCCGGCACCGGCACGATGAGCTGCGCGGTTGCGCTCGACCCGGGATCGGCACCAGCCAGCACTTCTTCGTCGGTGGCCTTGCCCACGCGCGCATAGATGCCTTTCGCACCGAGCGCCCGTGCGGCGCCTTCCACGCGCGCGACCTGCGCGGCGGTGGCTTGAATGCTGGTGCCCTCGGGCAGCTGCACCGCCGCCACCAGCACCCCTTCATCCACGCGCGGCAGGATCTCCTTGGGCAACGTGTAGATCAGCACCACCGTGACCGCCAGCAGCGCGCCCGCCATGCCGAACACCGACCGCGGATGCGACAGCGACCAGCGCATGCCACGCTCGTACCAGTCGGTGAGAATGCGTCCCCACGCGTCGAGCGTGCGGGCGATGGCCGACGGCGCTTTCGGTGGTGCGACTGGCGCCCGCGCGACTGGCGCCGGCCCTGCGTTCGCGAGCTTGCGTCGCCCCACGATCATCACCGGCATCAGCGTGAGCGCCAAAACCAGCGACGCCGCCACGGTGGTGACCACGCTCAAGCTCAAATCGCGAAACAGCGCCGCGGCGAGTCCGCGCACGAAGATGATCGGGCCGAATACCAACACGGTGGTGAGTGTGCCGGCGAACAGCGGCGCCGCCACTTCATCGGTGCCCGTCACCGCTGCTTCCAACAACGACATCCCTTCTTCACGCCGTCGTCCCACCGACTCGGCTACCACAATCGCGGTGTCCACCAACAAGCCGGTGCCCAGCGCGAGGCCACCTAAACTCAGCACGTTGATGGACACGTTCAGCGCCTGCAGTGCCACCAGCGCCATCAGCACCGACAACGGCACCGTCACACCAATCGCCAACGACAACCGCCAGTCGCGCAGGAACACGAAGATCACCAGCAGCGACAAGAGTCCGCCGGCCACGATCTCCTGCCCCAAATTCGAGAGCGCATCCACCACGAAATCGGCCTGCGCCGCCACGACGGTCATCGAGACGCCGGGGAATTCCTTCTCCAGCTGCGCGATGGCGTCCGTCATGCGGCGCGTGACGGCCACGGTGTTCGAGCCGGCGTCTTTGTACACCACCATGCCGATGGCCGACGTCCCATCGAGGCGCGTGAGCGTTTGCGGATCGGCCAATCCCAACGACACCGTCCCCACATCGCGCAGCGTGATGCCGGCGCCTACGCGCCCCACCGGTGTATCGAGGATCTCGGCCGGATTGCGGAACTCGGTGAGCGCGCGCACGGAGAATCGGAACTGTCCTTTCCGAATGGTGCCGCCGGCGCCGGTGGCATTCTCGGCCCGGATCGCGGCCGCTACATCTTCGGGCGTGAGATCGAGGGCACGCAGCTTCTCGGGGTCGAGCTCCACGCGGATTTCATCGTCGGGTGCGCCTACCACGGCCACACTCGACACGCCTTCGATCTGTTCGAGCCTTCGCGCATGCACCTCGGTGGCCGTACGCGCCAAGCTGCGCAAGTCGCCACCACCTTGCGCCCGCGAGTCCTTCGCCGCTTGCGACTGCGATTGACGAATCGCCAGCACCGCGATGGGCCGCTCACCCGGATCGCTGGTCAGCAGCGTGGGGCGATCGGCGCGCTCGGGCAGCTGACTGCGCGCCGCGTCGAGCCGCTCGCGTACCGACAGCACGGTGGCGCGCATGTCAGTGCCCCACTCGAACCGCGCCGTAGTGGTCACTTCATTGTTTCTACTCACGCTGCGCAGTTCGGTCAGCCCCGGCGTGGCGCCGATCGCTTCTTCAATCGGCTCGGCCACAAAGCGCGAGACTTCGGGCGCCGCAGCGCCGTTGTACACCGTGCGAATGGTGAGCACCGGCAGCGACACATCGGGCAGCAGCGACACCGGCAACCGGCTCAGTGAGACGGAGCCGAGCAGCACGACGGCCAGAATGGCGGAGAGCGTCGCGACGGGGCGACGCACCGCGTAGGCGGCGAGACTCACGCGCCGCCCTCCCTATCGCTTGAGTTTCGGCGCACGATCGCTCGGCGCACGCTCACCCGATGCACCGGGCGCGGACGCCGCTTCGCGCGGCGCGGTCACCCGCACCGGCGCATCGTGCGTGAGCGTGAGATGTCCTTCGGTGATGATCTGATCGCCCGGATTCACCGGGATCTGTCCGGTGGTGGAATCGGGGAGCACCTCGGTATCGATGCCATTGGTGCGGCCGGGCACGATGTACGTCCACTGCGCGCGTCCGTCTTTCACCACGAACACCAGTGGTCGCCCGTCGCGCTCGATCACGGCACGCGAGGGCACCATGCGGCGTCCCGGCAGGCGCGTGGCCTCGAGTTGCACGTCGGCGTACATGCCGGGGCGCAGTGTGCCGTCTCCCTGCACGCGCACGATCGCGCGACCGGCGCGAGTGACGGAGTCCACCAGCGGCAGGAGCGCATCCACGCGACCGCGCAACAAGCGTCCAGGCGCACCGGCGCTGCTGATGCTCGCTTCGCCGCCCACGCGCACCAACGGCAGGTCGTGTTCGAGCACCTGCGCCTCGATGCGCAGATTGCGCGTGTCCACCACCGTCAGCAGCGCCTGCCCGGCACTGACCTTTTCGCCGGCCGAGATCTCGATGGCGTCGACCGTGCCATTGACGGGGCTCCGGATCGTGGCGCGATCCTGCTCGTACTTGGCGCGCTCGAGGCGCAACCGCGCGCCGACCAAGCCGGCCTTGTTCATGAGTGCTTTGCGCTGCTCGGGGGTGGGGCCGCGGCCGGTCACCACCGACTCCGGCACGAAGCTTTCGAGAAAGCGCTGCTCGGCTTCGTCGGTGCTGGCCTGCGCATCACGCACCGAGAGATCGAACGGATACCCATCGAGCCGGGCCAACACCTGCCCCTTGGTGACCGCCTGTCCCGGTCGCACTACCAGCTGCGCCACCGTGCCCGCCACTTCGGCGCGCAGCTTCACCGCTGCGTCGGAGCGAATCTGCCCCGTGGTCGTTACCCGCAGCACCAGGTCGCCGTCACGCGCCGCTTCCGCCATCACCGGCAGCGCGAGCGCCGGGCGCCCGGCCTCTTCAGCCGCTTCCTGCGCGGCGGTGGAGGTGGCGCTGGCGGAATCGGTGGGAGCGGCGGCATCGCCCTTCTGGCAGCCAGCGAGCGTGATCGCGGCGAGCAGTGGCGCGGCCGCCAGCAGGCCAAGCGTGGGACGACGACGGGAAGGTGTCTGCATTGGGATCGTCAGTAGCGAAGCTGGCGCCCGCAGGTGCGCGACGCCGAGCGATGGCACGCAATTGGTGTCACCGTGGCGTGGAAAGGTTGCCACAGCGGAGTCGGGACAAGTATGGAGCGCTGGGCCGGATCGCGCGATGGCGAAAGTGCGCGGGTGGGATGATTCGAGCGCAGCCCTACTGCCCGCGACGCGGCAAGCTCGCGCAAGCGCGCTCATCGACGGTCCGCAGTTTCACGACCAGATAGATCAGTGGTGCATCACCAAGACTCGTAATGACGTGCCCATTCCCTGCGGGAATGCGCACCACGTCCCCGGGCGCGAGTGTCTCCTCACTCGCCTGCACGAGCGATTCGGCACGCCATTCCCACGTCGAATACTTGGCAAGGCCTTTGAACTTTCGACTGGTACGCACGATGCCGACGCCACTCTGCACCAGCAGGAGGTCATCCCACGCACAGTGCATCTCAACCTTACTTGGACCCGTTCGACGATTCAGGATGTATTGCGCATTGCCGTCATAGCTCAGGCGAAACGCTGCCCCTTTCGCATCGTTGAGTGTGGTCTGTTGCGCCGCGCGGGTGATATCAACGGCGCTGATCTTGTCGACGCGCTGTGCCTGCGCGCGTCCCGCCGCGAGGGATAGCAGCGCACCACTGCCAGCGCGCCGCAATCGGCACGGCCAGGTACTCAACACCGCGCCGCTCCCACCACCCACCGCACGATCCACGTGCCCGCCGCCTCTTCTTCCGCGTGCTGCACCAGCGCTGTGAGCGTATCCCCGCGCATCGCATAGCGCGCCGGGATCTCCGCCGACACGGGTAGCGTTACCTCGCGGCAGCTGCGCTTCGAACGCCAGTCCACTACCTGCACATGCGCCGGTCCGGTGAAGGTGCCGTTCGCGAAGGTGGGATCATACGTGATCACCGCCGATCGCTCGCCGGAGAGCATGCTCACCAGCATCGGGAACGACCACGTGAAGGCCAATGCCGGCGCCTTCGATGGATCGCGCAGGAGCTCCAGCATCACCTCCGGGCGCGCGCCGCGCCGCGCAGACACCGCAACGGCCACGGAGTCGATGCGCGTCGACGCCAGATGCCAGCGATACACCGTATTCGACGCCTCGAACACGCCGACGACGCTGCTGTCATCGCGCGCCACTTCCACGCTGCCGAAGGCCTGGGCGATGGGCGGGTTCTCTGTATAGATGCGCGGCACCGATCCCCCACGTCGCGGGGCGGTGACGCTATCGGTCAACAGCGCAAACGCTGTCCCGCTGTCGGCCATCAGCGCGCCTACCGCCAGCCCGTCGTGCCACCCTCGTATAGCGGTACTCGGCCAGCCCATCGCGATCGACCCGCGTGGCTGCATTGTGGCACGATCGAACAGCGTCGCGCGACGTTGCCCGCCGTCCTGAACCGCCAGCACACTATCGCCGACCAGGGCCAGCGACGTGGGCCGCATGACTTCACCCGGCCCGCCCCCAGTGCGCGTGATCGGGGTGAGTGTCGTGCCGTCGCGCTCCACCCGCAGCACACGCTTCTCGGACGCGTCGGAGATGTACACGCGTCCGGCGGCATCGACCGCGATCGCGTTCGGCTTCCCCACGACCACGCTGTCGGTTTCCACCACCGCCACACTGTCGATCAGGGTGATCGCCGTAACGCCGTCGGGTCCCGCGCGGTCCGCCGCGTTGCCCGCGCACGACGCCAGCACCACCGTCGCCACCGTCGCCACCGTCGCCACCGCGACCCAAACGCCGACGCGACGTCGCATCACCGCGCGCTCCACAAATCACCCTGCATGATTTCGTCCCCGTTTCGAAAGAAAATCACCGATTTCGGAAAGTCGTTGCCCACGGTGTTCGGTGGTTGCCCACTGTGTTCGGTGGTTTTCGTGAGCACCGTGACATGTTGGGGCATGGTCATGCCGCGTGCCCTCCGTGCCGTTCTGGATTCACTCTCTGAAAAGGGTGATCCGACGCTGCGTATTGTCCGCGACCTCCGCGCCATCACGGCCGACCTCGATGCTGCCATCGCGGACATCGAGCAGGCGCCGAGTGACGTGGAGCGCCGTGCCGCACGCCTGCGACGGGTGCGCGCGCTGCGACACATGATCAACACCCTCACCGAGCTCGAGTCCGAATGGACGCGCGCCAGCTAGTCGACCCGAGCGGGGGACGACGCCACAAAATGCGTGAATTCATGCGGATTAATGCATTGGCAGTATTGACCCTTACATTGTCACGAATTCCGGAGCTCTATGCGTAAGCCTCTCTCTCCCCTGCAAGCGTTTGCGGCCGACGCGGGCGGTGCCACCTCCCGTGGCGTCGACCTCGGCGCACAGCTCATGTCGTGGCTGTCGGTGGCGCAGTCGGCCGACATTCTCTCGGCGGGCGGTTCCGTGCTTTCCGAGCAGGCGCTGGCCCAGTCCACGGCATTGTTGGCCGAGTTCGGCGACCAACGTCCCAGCATGGTGCATGATGCCTTGCCGGAACCGACCGTCGCGATCCCTCGCATCGCCGAGCGATTTCGGGTGGCGGCGGAAGCCATGGAGATCGCCGGCTGTTACGAGCTGGCGTTCACGACGGTGGCGGCAGTGTGCCGGCTCACGGCGCACGCCGATGCGGTTACCGCGACGCTGGCCACCTTGCACCTCGGGCGCATCGCACGGCAGATGAATGATTTTGCCGCGGCCCAGGATTGTTACGACCGGGTCGTGGTGCGCGCCACGCGTGAACGTGATGCGCCACTGGCCGCGCGCGGCCACATCGGCCGCGCGCTGTTGAGTGACATGCGCGGGAACTTGCCGGCGGCCGAAGCGAGCTATCGCAAGGCGCTGGATTTGTCCGTGCCGGGCGGCGGGGCCTACGGTATGGCGTGCCTGGGGCTCATGACCTTGGCAATCAACCGCCGGAAGCTGGGCGATGCCTTGTTGTACGGATGGCAACTACACGACGCGAGTACGGAAGACTCGGAAATGCGCTACGTCGCGCTGTTCGAACTATCCGTTGTCGCGTTGCACGCCGGCTTTCCCGAGTCCGCCATGCGCGGTTTTACGCATGCCCTCGAGCGGGTACGCGTGCCGCGCCTGCAACTCGTCATCCTCGGCGGCGCGATTCGCGCGGCGGCGCGACTTCGGCTCATCGGTCAGGTGCATACGTTCCGTCTTACGATCGAACGCACGATCCGCGATGCCAATCAGCCACATGAAGCGGCCCAGGCACTCATCTACGCTGCGGGCGCGCTCCATGAAATCGACGATCTCGGTGGCGCACGCACGACGCTCGATGCCGGGCGTGCGCTCGCCGAGCAGTACGGGTACCATGAGTTCGTATTCCGTGCCGACAGCCTGGCCGAGAGTTGGACTCAAACGGGGATGTCCGATTCCACCAACGCGCGCGTCGCCGCTTCGCCCACGGTCGTTCGGTCTCGGCGGCAACGCGCGTTGCGCTCGGGTATCGATCGCCTCGCCGCCCTGCGCTAGTTGCTGACGATCCGGGATCATCCCCACGGCTTCGCATCCTTCAGTGCCGTCGTATCCGTCGGCGGCGGCGTGTTCGGATCGTCGCCGTCATTGCCGGTCGGCGTCTGGCAGGCGGCAACAAGTGGGGCGACGGCGAGCAGAGCAACGAGCAACAGGCGGCGGGAATCGATCACGACATACTCCGGGAAAGGGATACCCAGTGATACGGGTATGCTTCCGGGGGCACTTCATCACGGTGGGCAATCACCGAACACCGTGGGCAACGACTTTTTCGCGGCACCCTCGACCTTTCTCACGTCGACCCACACGTGACGCCTGAGCTCGGCATCGGATGGATTCCATCGTCGTCACCGACGATCGATCGTCTCCGCAACATCGTTCCTCCGGGAGCGGTGGTTGTGCCGTGCGCCGATGAGGTCGAACTGTTGATCGCCGTGAGCAGTGGTCGGGTGGCGCTCACGGTGGTCGAAGCGGGCGGCGGTACCAATGCCCCGGCGCTGCTCGCGCTGCGGCGCCTGCGTGAGGGGTTTCCGCAGCACCCCGTGATCGCCTGGTGCGATGTGCGCGCCATCGAGTCGCAGGACCTGCTCGAAATCGCCCGCGCCGGCGTGCAGGATCTGGTCCGCCAGGATCTCGACGAACTGCGCCACGTGTTCGCCCGGATCGTCGCCTCGGCGACTCAGCGCGTCATCAGTCACCGGATCATCGACGCACTGGCCGACGTGGTGCCGGTGCGCCTGCATCCGCTGCTCTCCTATGTGCTGGAGCACTCCGACGAGCATCTCGACCGCGACGGCGTGGCCGCCGTGTTCGGCCTGTCGCGCCGTACCCTGCAGAACCGGCTCACGGAAGCGCGACTCCCGCCCCTGCGGCCATTTCTGACGTGGTGCCGGATTCTGGTGGCGGCCGGCCTGCTCGACGAGCCGGGACATACGCTCGACTCGGTGGCCGCACAGTTGGACTTCCACGAGGCCGCGAATCTGCGCATGACGCTGCGGCGCTATACGGGCACCAACATCACGCACTTGCGGGCCCGCGGCGCCTTTGTGCAGGCCCTTCGGGCGTTCCGGGAAGAAATCGACCGCAGCCCACACGTCGATGCTTCCTTGCCCCAGTCGTCACAAGCGGATTAACTTGTCCCGTCTAGCCGACGAACGGTGTTCCTTCGGGGATGCCACGATCCGGCGTTGCGCGTGTAGCTCAGTTGGATAGAGCGTCTGCCTCCGGAGCAGAAGGTCGCAGGTTCGAGTCCTGCCATGCGCGTCCGTTCGGCCTGCGGTCACTCTCGTTTCCCATGCCTAGTGCACGTAGCCGAGCTGAAGCGGAAGTCTGTTCCTGATCTCCTGGCGCTGGCCGCGTCATTGCACGTCACGAGTACCAGCGGCCTTCGTAAGCAGGAGTTGATCTTCCGGATCGAGCAGGCTCTGCTCGATGCCGAAACGACGCTGTACGGTGAAGGCGTCCTTGAAGTGCTCCCGGAAGGCTACGGTTTTCTCCGGTCGCAGGACTTCAACTATCTGCACGGCCCGGACGACATCTACGTCTCCCCTTCGCAGGTGAAGCGCTTCGACCTCCGCACCGGTGATACGGTGATGGGGGAAGTCCGCCCGCCGAAGGAGTGGGAACGCTATCTCGCGCTCCTCAAGGTGGAGCGCATCAACGGTGGTGACCCTGAGCAGTCGAAATTGCGTAGCGCCTTCGACAACCTGACCGCGAAGTATCCCGACGAACGCATCCGCCTCGAGCGGAGCAACGGCGAAGTCGCAACCCGCATCTGCGACATCATCGCCCCACTCGGGAAGGGCCAGCGCGCCCTCATCGTTGCCCCGCCCAAGGGTGGCAAGACGATCCTCATGCAGCAGCTCGCGAACGCGATCATCGAGAATCATCCCGAGATCACGCTCATCGTGCTGCTCATCGACGAGCGCCCGGAGGAAGTGACCGACATGCAGGCCAGCTGTCCCAAGGCCGAGGTCATTTGCTCCACGTTCGACGAAACGGCGGATCGCCATGTGCAGGTGGCCGACATGGTCATCGAAAAGGCCAAACGCATGGTGGAATCGGGCAAGGACGTGGTCATCCTGCTCGATTCGATTACGCGACTGGCCCGCGCCCACAACGCCGTGGCGCCGCAGGGTGGCAAGATCATGTCGGGCGGCATGGAAGCGTCCGCCATGCAGAAGCCCAAGGCCTTCTTCGGCGCGGCCCGCAATCTGAAAGAAGGCGGCTCGCTCACGATCGTGGCCACCGCGCTCATCGAGACCAACTCGCGTATGGACGAGCTGATCTTCGAAGAGTTCAAGGGCACCGGCAACATGGAGCTCGTGCTCGATCGCAAGCTGGCCGACAAGCGCATCTTCCCGGCGATCGACATCAACAAGTCGGGCACGCGTCGTGAAGAGCTGTTGCTCACGCCCTTCGAACAGCAGCGCATCTTTCTGCTGCGCGCGTTCCTGGCCGACATGCCCTCCGATGAGGCGCTGCTGTTCCTGATCAAACGCATGGAACGCGCGCAGAACAACAAGGAATTCTTCGAACAGATGGCGGAACCCTGAACACCCTTATGCCCAACACGCAATGAACGCTACGACCGGACGCCTCCTCGCGGTGGACTGGGGGGACAAGCGTATCGGGCTGGCCGTCAGTGATGAACTGGGCATGCTCGCCTCGTCCGCCGGCGCCATCACGCGCCGCGCGGGCAAGCGCCCGCCAATCGCCGAACTGATGCGCCGCGCCGACGAACTCGGCGTGGCCGGCTACGTCTTCGGCCTGCCGATCGATCCCGCCGGTTTGGAAACCGACCGCTGCCGCGAAGTGCGCGATGTGGCGGCGAAGTTGATTTCGCGTCAGCCGCTTCCCGTGCGGCTGGTCGACGAGCGCTTCACCACGTCGGCCGCGTTGCGCAGCATCAAGGAACAGGGCGGCAGCACGCGAGGCCGCAAGGAAGAGGTGGACGCATTGGCCGCCTGCATTCTGCTGGAAGGCGTGCTCCGTGCGTCGTCGCAGGGTGTGACGCTGGGTGAGCTGGTCGAGGCGCCGGCGGACACGACGGCCGCGCGCACCGACGAGAGCACCGACGAGAGCACCGGGGCGTAAATGGCTCGGCGCTCGCGGTCGCGCGGAGGGCTCACGCGCATCCTGTTGCTCGTCGCGCTCGTGGCCGTGGCGTGGTACGGGTATGGCGAGATCGCAGGCAGTGGCGATGCCACTACGTCCAGCGAGCGCGTGGTGATTCCCAAGGGCGCCTCGATGCGCGCCGCCGCGGAATCGCTGGCGGTGCACGACGTCATCGGCTCGACGCGCCTGTTCCGCTGGTACACCGCGGCCGCCGGACGTGAGCGCACCATCAAACCCGGCACGTATCAATTCCCGACGGGTGCCGGCTACGCCTACGTGCTCGACGCGCTCGTGACCGGGCGCGGCATCATGCGCACCGTGGTGATCCCCGAAGGCTTCGATCTGCGCGACATCGCACCAGCGTTGGCCAAGGCGCTGTCGGTGCCCGAAGACTCCGTGCGCGTGGCCGTGACCGATACGACGTGGCGGCGGAAGCTCAACGTGCCGGCCCCGTCGCTCGAGGGCTATCTCTTTCCCGCCACCTACGCGTTCGCCGATGGCACCACGGCGCGCGAGGCGGTGAATGCGATGCTCGAACGGTTCGAATCGGTGTGGACGCCAGAGTGGGACGCGCGCGTGAAGGCGATGGCCATCTCGCGGCACGATGCGATCACCATGGCGTCCATCGTCGAGAAGGAAGCGCGCAAGCCGGAAGAGCGCGCGCTGATTTCGGCCGTGTACTGGAATCGAGTGAAGAAGGGCATGTTGCTGCAGGCCGATCCCACCGTGCAGTACGCACTCCCGGAGCACGTGGATCGCGTGTTCTTCAAGGATCTCGAAGTGGAATCGAAGTACAACACGTACAAGTACGTCGGCTTGCCACCCGGCCCGATCGCGTCACCTGGTGAAGCATCGATCGCCGCCGCGCTCGCGCCGGCCGATGTGCCGTATCTGTTCTTCGTGGCGCGCGCCGATGGCGGTCACGAGTTCCGTACCACGTTCGCCGAGCATCAGCAGGCGATCGCCGACATCAAGCGGGCGAAAAGCAAGGGGAAACCGTGAGTCGTGGTCCACGCATGGAAGGGGCGGCGGTCGTCTCCCGTCGCGCCGTGCAGCGTTTGCGTGGGGGACATCCGTGGGTGTTCCGCTCGGATGTCGAACGCCGGCCCTCGCAGCCCGCCGGCATTGTGCCGGTGGAAGGCCCCGACGGTGCGCCGCTGGGTTTTGCGTTGTGGAGTCCGCTGTCGGAAATCTCGTTGCGTCGCATCGAGACCGATCTGTCGCGCACGCCCGATGCCGCCTGGTGGCACGAGAAGTTGCGCACCGCGATCGCACGTCGTGCGCCGTTGGCCGGTGAAGCGAACGCGTATCGACTCGTGCATGGTGAAGGCGATGGCCTCCCCTCGCTCGTGGTCGACAAGTACGGCGATGTCCTCGTGGTGCAGCTACTCTCGGCCGGCGTGGACGCGTGGACGGATACCATCGTGTCGTCGCTGGTGGAGCTCACGGGCTGCACGGGTATTCTGGCGCGCAATGATCCCGCCGCGCGCGGCCGCGAGGGGCTGCCCCGCGAGGTGAAGCTGCTGTACGGTGAAGTGCCGCGCACGGTGGAAGTGGTGGAGCACGGTGTGCGCTATCTGGCGGCCCCGTGGGATGGCCAGAAGACGGGTGCGTTTCTCGATCAGCGTGAGAACCGTGTGCTGATCGGTTCGCTGGCCCGTGGTCAGGCGCTCGATTGTTTTGCGTATCACGGCAGCTTCGCGCTGCACTTGGCCAAGAAAGCCGACAAGGTATTCGCGCTCGACGTATCGGCGCCCGCGCTGGCTCGCGTGCATGAGCATGCCGAACGCAACGGACTCACGAATATCGAGCCGGTGTTAGGCGACGCGTTCGACGTGCTGCGCGCGTGGTACAAGGAAGGACGGCGCTTCGATACCATCGTGGTCGATCCGCCGGCGTTCGCGAAGACCAAGAACGCCATTGACGGCGCGCTGCGCGGCTACAAGGACATCAATCTGCAGGCCATGCGTCTGCTTGCACCGGGCGGATTGCTGTTCACCGCCAGCTGCAGCTTTCACCTGTCGCGCGGGCACTTCTTCGAGATGCTGCAGGATGCGTCGGCCGACAGCGGTCGCGCGTTCGCACTGCGTGCCATCACCGGCCAGCCGCTGGATCATCCGGAACTGATCACCGTGCCGGAGACCGGCTACCTCAAGGGTGCCCTGCTCGAAGCGATGAGCTGAGCGTGCATCTCGCGATCGAAGCCATCAAGCTGCTGCATGAGCGTCGTGGCATCGGTCGCTACATGCGCAACCTGCTGCCGCAGTTCGTGGAGCGGGACCCGTCGCTTCGATTCACGATGTACGTGCGGCGCGACGATGACATCGCGCTGCTGCGGGCGCATCTGGCTACGCTGCACGCTGCCCTGCCCGATCGCACGACCGTGGCCCACGTGCGCGATTTGGCGCGCACCGAGGCCGATGTGGTGTGGTATCCGTGGAATTTCATCACCGTGGCCGCGCCGCACCGACCGATGGTGGTCACGATGCACGACGTGGCGCCCATGCTGCAGCTCGACCAACGCTGGTGGAAGCTGCTCAAGCGCGTGCGCTTCAAGCGGCGCTATCAACACACCATGCAGCGCGCCGCCGCCGTGCTGACCGTGTCCGAGTTCAGCAAATCCGAGATCGTGCGCTACCTCGGCGCTGACGCGTCGCGTATTGCCGTGACACCGCTCGCGGCCGATGATCTTCCCCTGCAGGGCCCGGATGTGCCGCGCCCGCTCGAGTCCACGGGCGTTACCGGTCCGTTCTTCATGACGGTGGGCGGCCAGGAAGGTCGCAAGAATCTGCGCACGCTGTATGCGGCCATGAACGCGCTTTACGCGACTGGTCTGCGTATTCCGCTCGTGCAGTGCGGCCCCGGCATGTCGTCGAACACACGGGCGATCGCCGGCCACGCGCCGTGGTTGCATCACGTGGGATTCGTGAGCGACGCCGAGCTGGTCACGCTGTATCGTCGCGCCGTGGCGTTGGTGCTGCCGTCGCGCTACGAAGGGTTCGGCTTGCCGGTGCTCGAGGCCATGCGTGCCGGTTGCCCCGTGATCTGTGCCGACAGCAGCGCGTTACCTGAAGTCGCGGGAAGCGCCGCCCTGCTCTTTCCGTGGGATGATGCGTCGGCGTTGGCCGCGCAGATGACGCGGTTGGCGAACGATCCCGTGTTGCGGGACGCGCAGATCGCCGCCGGTATCGCGCACGCGTCGCGCTTTTCATGGACGCGCGTGGCCGATCAGACGCTCGCCTGTTTCGCGAGTGCGCAGTCCGCGCGCGTGGCATAAGGAGCGCGCGCGTGCATCTGGCCATCGAAGCCACCAAACTGCTGGGCGAGCGTCGCGGGATCGGACGCTACGTGCGCAATCTGCTGCGGCAGTTCGTGCAGCAGAGGCCCACCATGCGTTTCACGATGTACGTGTCGCGTCTCGACGACGCGGCGCCACTCATCGCCCTGTTGGCGTCGTGGCACGAACAGCTGGCGGCGCGCACCGAGATCGCGCACATCGATGCGTTGCCGGATACTGCTGCCGATGTGGTGTGGTATCCCTGGAATCTCATCACGAAGGCGGCGCGTCGGCCGATGGTGGTGAGCACGCTCGATCTGGCACCGATGCTGCAGCTGGATGACCAATGGTGGCGCGTGCTCAAACGCATGAAGTATCGCCGCCGCTATCAGCGCACCGCCGCGATGGCCACGGCCATGCTCACCATTTCCGAGTTCAGCAAGCGCGAGATCATGGAGCGATTGCAGGTCCGTCCGTCGCGCGTCTCGGTCACACTGCTGGCCGCCGACGACCTCCCGCTCGACGACACGCCGGCGCCGCTGCCGGAGCGTGCGGCGTCGGTCACCGGCCCGTTCTTCCTCACGGTCGGTGGTCAGGAAGGGCGCAAGAATCTGCGTACGCTGTATGAGGCGATGGCCCTGCTGCATGCGCACGGCATGAGCGTACCGTTGGTGCAGTGTGGTCCCGGTATGTCGCCACAGACGCGGGCGTTGTACGGTGCCGCCCCGTGGCTCACGCATGTGGGATACGTGAGTGACGAGCAGTTGGTGGCACTGTATCGACGCGCCACGGCCCTCGTGTTTCCGTCACGCTACGAGGGCTTCGGCTTGCCGGTGCTCGAAGCCATGCGCGTGGGCGGTGCGGTGGTCTGCGCCGATGCCAGTTCCCTTCCGGAAGTGGCGGGCGATGCCGCCCTGCGCTTTGCGTGGAACGATGCCGCCGCGTTGGCCGCGCAGCTGATGCGATTGCTGCATGAGCCGGGGCTGCGTGATGCACTCGTGGCCCGTGGACAGACGCAGGCGGCGCGATTCTCGTGGACGACGACGGCGGCCGACACGCTGGCGTGTTTCGACCGCGCGGCAACGCAGGGCGTGTCGCGTCCGGCCTAGCGGCGCTGACAGCGGGGGCAGTAGAACGTGCTGCGTCCGGCCTGCGGCAAGCGCTTGAGCGTCGTGCCGCAGCGACGACACGGTTCACCGTCGCGTCCGTACACGCGCCAGATCTCGTCTTCGTTCACGTTCTCATTCACGACGCTGAGTCCGTAGTAGCGCTCGGTCGGCGCCCGCTCGAGCACGAGTCGAATCGCATCACGCACGCGTCCCACGCGTTCGCGCGACAGCGACTTCGCGGGCGTGGCCGGATGCACGCGCGCTTCCCAGAGCGCCTCCGACGCGTAGATGTTGCCCACGCCGGCTACCAGTTTCTGATCGAGCAGTGCCGGCTTGATCGGTCCATTGCGACGCGCCAGTGCCGTGCGAAAGCCGTCGACGGTGAAGTCGTCAGTGAGTGGTTCGGGGCCGATCGCCGGCAGCACGAAGGCACCAGGCGCGTGCAGGCGCACCACGCTGAGCGCCCGGCTGTCCACCAACGACACGCGCACGCCGTCAGCCGTTTCCAGACGCACCCGCTCGTGGCGCGGGGGGGCCTCACCCACCCGGGTGAACTCCCAGTCGCCGGTCATCCGGAAGTGGACTTCGAGAATCGCCCCTCCCTGCAGATGCACCAGCTGGATCTTCGCGCGGCGCTCGACGCGGTCGATCGTGAGCCCTTCGGCGGCCCGCCTGGCGTCATCCGGCAGGTAGCGCTGTTGGGAGGGGTGCAGGGCGTCGAGGCGGGCGATCACGCGTCCGACGACCGCGGTGCGCAGACGCGAGGCAGCGAATTCGACTTCGGGCAACTCGGGCATACGACGGGGGCGGAGAAAGACGAGACGGGGACGGCCATGCAGCACTGTCGCGGCACCATCCCAACTGTAATGCCGAAAGACACTTGGAAGTTCTGGGATCACAAATACGTCGGCGATTTCCTCTTGCGTTCCCGCACGGGACACCTACTTTATCCACATTCCATCCACACCTCTGGGGCACCGTTATCCAATCTCCCCGATCGCTCAAGTACGAGTACGAGCTGTTCGTCGAACGTGAGATCGAGGACTACAAGGACTCGGTGTCGCGCGGCGCGCTGCTCAAGATCGGCGACGAAGCCGTTGAAGTGCTGCGCAAGCAGGATCAGATCGCGCTCACTGAGATGGTCGTGTGGCAGGAAGTCGACCGGCTGATCACCAAGCGCCTGCGACTGCCCACGTACGCCACGTGGAAGCGCCGTCGGCTCAAGATGCTCGAGCAGTACCAGAAGCCCGAGCACTGGGGCATCGACCCCAACGCCATGCTGGTTCGCGCCCTCGCCGACTCCAGCGATCGCCACGTGTTGGTGGCAGGTGCGGAGCGTGAAGGCCCGGCGTTGTATCTCGCGGCACGAGGGTGCGCCGTCACCGCCGTGGAGCCCGCCGAGGACGCCGTAGAGCGCGTCGTGCGCGCGGCGGAAGCCGCAGGGCTTACCGAGCGCGTTCGTGGCTACTGCGCCGATCTTGGCGGCTGGGCGCCCGATGTGGAACTGCATGGCGTGGTCTGTTCGCCCACCGCCTTTGCCGGTCTCACCATGCAGGATCGCGCCCGCGTGATCGAGGTGCTGCAGAGCGCGACCGTCGACGGCGGCGTGCATCTCGTGGAGACGATCGCGGCCGGCACCGAAAGCCTGCACGACGGCTTCCCGCTCGAGGAGCTGCGTTCGCGCTACCGCGGCTGGACGATCTCCGTCGAGAAGACGGTGGGACTCCGCGAGACGTTCATGGCACGCAAGGATTTCGCCGTCGCCTGAGCGGCGGTCGTACCGGGAACCGACACGCGCCTGTGTCGTTTCCACACGCCGAAGTCGAATTTGTGACGTGTCAGTAGGACACCGCCGACGGAGCTCCCGTCGGCGTTTGTTTTTAAGTCATTGAAGATCAACGACTTGCAAATATCGACCGCATGGCACTGGGCGTGCTTATAGGGAGGATGATCGGTCGCTTCTGTGCGGCCCGGTAGTGCTCACACTCGGGGTGGAGGATCACCCACAATGCGTCTCAAAGAGTCAGTTCTCGTGCTGCAACAGCGCGAACCCATGGGGATCGTGATCGCCGACGGTGGCCCCGGCGATCGTCCGTCGCGTTTTGCCGCCTTCGTGTGGGGTCCGGTGCCCGACGACGAGTTGCTGGAGATCGAGCGCGCCAAGGAGCTCGTCGCCGCATCGTGAAGGTGATCGAAGGGCATTGAAGGACATCATGGAAACGTGAAAGGCGCCGGCAGACATGCCGGCGCCTTCGCGTTTATACACCTGCAAACGGCACGAACGCGATGTTACGCGGCGACCGGAGCCGGAGCGACAACCTTCTTGGCGCGCTTGGTGGCCTTGCGGGCACCCTTCTTCGCAGCCTTCTTGGCGCCCTTCTTCGCGGCCTTCTTCGTGGCCTTCTTGGCACCCTTCTTTACAGCCTTCTTGGCAACCTTGCGGGTCGCCTTCTTGGCGGTCTTACGGGTCGCCTTCTTGGCCGCCTTCTTCACCGACTTCTTCGCGGCCTTCTTTGCGCCCTTCTTCGCGACCTTGCGGGTCGCCTTCTTCGCGACCTTACGGCCACCCTTCTTTGCCGCCTTCTTGGCGGCCTTCTTGGCAGGAGCCATTTCGAAAATCCTCTCGAGGAGGTTTGGATCGCACTCCCTTTCCCCCGGTGGAAAGGTGAGCTCACACAAGGCGCGGCGCATGCACCGCGGTCTTATGCGCTACACGGTCTCCAGAGGAGTCGTGCAGGTGGATGTCCGCGTTGACCAGCGACGGGACCAAGTAGCAGCAGAGCGCAGCGCAGAAACGCGTGGAGCGTAACGCGGCCGTACCATGCGTTCACGAATGACGGGGGAGGTGCGCGCGAGGCAACGAATGCCGCGACGACGGTCGCAACGAATGCCGATGGTGTCGTGGGAGGCGACGACACGAAGTCCGCGCGGCTCACGCATCGCCATGGCGACAGCGGAGCAAGCCGTCGCTCCGCGCATAGGCGCGAGCAGCGACGACGAAACCGTGGTCTGAACCGAACTGCGGTTCGCCACGCCAGAGGTGGTCGCCGAAGCGACCGTGGACTGCTCGAGGAACTCGTGCCGTTTTATGGCCACGCGTTGCCGATGAGGATTGCGCACCCTGTTGCCGTGTTGCGGGAACCACGGAGACCCGGATGTGGACAGAGCACGCAAGTCGTTGAATTCACGCGAATATACGCGTGGATAATTCAAGTGCGCAATAGCGCGTATAAAGAACGCGCGCGATTACATCACCCGAATTCAAAATCGGACGCCGAAATCCGGCCTTCCACGCGCTCTGCGCGCGTGCGACTTTTCGCGTTCGAACTGCACGACGATCTCTCCTGGGAGCGACATGAAAGCGCTGGTGAAGCAAACGGCCGGGCGTGGCCTGACTCTGACCGAGGTGCCCGAGCCCACGATCCGCGACGACGAGGTGCTCATTCGCGTGCGCAGCGCCGGCGTCTGCGGGACCGACGTGCACATCTACGAGTGGGACGCCTGGGCCTCCGGTCGCTGCAAGCCGCCGTTCATCTGCGGCCATGAGTTCGCCGGCGATGTCGTCGCCGTCGGCAGCTTCGTCGAGAGTGTGAAGGTCGGCGACCGCGTCACCGCCGAGGGACACATCGTCGACGAGCGCTCGCTGTTCAGCCGCACCGGCAATGCGCACGCCGACCCGTCCACCAAGATCATCGGCGTCGACCGCGACGGCTGCTTCGCCGAGTACATCGCGATGCCCGCCACCAACGTCTGGCACCTCGACGATTCGATCAGCTACGACATCGGCGGTATTCACGACCCGATGGGTAACGCCTTCCACACGGCGCTCACGGCCAACATCCCCGGCGCCGTCGTGCTCATCACCGGCTGCGGCCCGATCGGCGCCTTCGCCGTCGGCATCTGCAAGGCCGCCGGCGCCGCGCGCATCATCGCCACCGACGTGAATCCCAAGCGGCTCGAGCTGGCCCGCACCATGGGCGCGCACGACGCGGTGCACCCCGACGACGCCAAGGCCGCCGTGATGAAAGCGTCGGACGGCAACGGCGCCGACGTCGTGCTCGAAATGTCGGGCGTTCCCTCCGCGGTGCATCAGGCGTTCGCGCTCTGCCGCCCCGCCGGCCGCGTCAACATGCTCGGCATTCCGTCCAAGACGATCGACATAGACTTCGCCACCGAGATCATCTTCAAGGGCCTCACGATCTACGGCGTGGTCGGCCGCCGCATGTACGACACGTGGCACCAGATGTCGCGCTTCGTGGCCTCCGGCAACTTCGACCCGACCCCTGTGATCACGCACCGTCTCCCGCTCGAAGCGGTCGATGACGCGATGCACCTGATCAAGTCCGGCGACGCCGGCAAGATCATCTTCCAGCTGTAGACCGGGCTCTCCCATGTCACTCAAGACTGAACTGCAGGCCGAGCTCGACGCCCTCAAGGCCGCCGGCACGTACAAGCGTCTCAACTATCTCGAGTCGCCGCAGGGGGCGCGTGTGCGGATGGAAGGGCGCGGCGAGGTGATCGTGCTGTCGTCCAACAACTACCTCGGACTCGCCAACGAACCGGCCGTGGTCCAGGCCGGCATTCAGGCGCTCGAACAGTACGGCGCCGGCACGGCGTCGGTCCGCTTCATCTGCGGCACCTTCACGCTCCATCGCGATCTGGAGACCGCGCTCGCCCGATTCGTCGGCACCGAAGCATCGCTCTCGTACGTGTCGGCCTGGAACGCCAACGAAGCGCTGACCCCCACGATCGCCCGCGAAGGCGACTTCGTGGTGTCGGACGCGCTCAACCATGCGTCGATCATCGACTCGGTGCGGCTGGCCAAGTCGATCACCAAGTGCACCACGGCGGTCTACAAGCACAGCGACATGGACGACCTGCGCGAGAAGCTGCGCGGCGCCAAGGACGCCAAGCGGAAGATCATCTGGACCGACGGCGTGTTCTCGATGGAAGGCTCGATCGCCAAGCTCCCCGAGATCCTGCAGATCGCGCGCGACCATGACGCGATCGTGGTGATGGACGACTCGCACGCCACCGGCGTTCTGGGCAAGACGGGACGCGGCACGGCCGAGCATTTCGGCGTGATGGGCGAAGTCGACATCATCACCTCGACGCTCGGCAAGGCACTCGGCGGCGCCGCCGGCGGATTCATCGCCGGTCCCGCCGCGCTCTGCGACATGATGACGCAGCGCTCGCGGCCGCAGCTGTTCTCCAATGCGCTCCCGCCCACGGTCGCGGCCAGTTCGCTGGCGGCGGTCGAGTTCACGGAGGCACATCCGGAGTTGGTGACCAAGCTGCACGACAATGCGGCGTACTTCCGCGCGGCGATTCAGGAGGCGGGCTTCCATCCGCTCCCCGGTGAAACACCGATCGTCCCGATCATCGTGGGCGAGACGGCGCTGGCCATCAAGGTCAGCGAAATGCTGCTCGACCGCGGCGTGTTCGTGACCGGCTTCGGTTTCCCGGTGGTGCCGCAGGGTCAAGCGCGCGTGCGCTGTCAGGTCAGTGCGGCACACACGCGTGAGGACCTCGACGCGGTTATTTCAGCCTTCAAGGAAGTGGGCAAGTTGGTCGGGCTCTTGAAGTAGCGGTGGGCTGTGGGCGGTGGGCGGTGGGCTCTTGATGCAGAGAACGCAGAGAAATGCTTTGGTGTCGGATCACCTGAATCGGAAGCGCCGTGTCCCCAGCCTCCCTCCTGCTGGCCAGTATCATCTTGTCGCTTTCTGTGGCGGCGCTCGTGGCGTACTTCCGTGCGCGCGAGGCGCGCTTGCACCGTGACAGTGTGCGACAACGCGTGGAACTCGACGACACGATCAAGGCCCTCGGCGCGGCGCGCGATGCCGCGACCGAGGCGCAGCAGAAGGCGGAGTCGGCCAGCCGCGCCAAGAGCATGTTCCTGGCGAACATGAGCCATGAGCTGCGCACCCCGCTCAACGCCATCATCGGCTACAGCGAAATGCTGCAGGAAGACGCGGCCGACATGACGCCCGGCGAGATCGCGGCGGACCTCAAGAAGATCACCGGGGCCGGCAAGCATCTATTAGGACTGATCAACGACGTGCTCGACTTCTCGAAGATCGAGGCCGGGCGTATGGAGCTCAATCTCGAAACGGTCGACGTCGCCACGCTGATGCGCGACGTCGAGGCCACCGTCGCGCCGGTCGTGAAGAAGCAGGGCAATCAGTTCGTGGTGCATAGCGAGGACGACGTGGGCACGATGACGGCCGATCCCGGCAAGGTGCGTCAGGTGCTGCTCAATCTTCTGTCCAACGCCGGCAAGTTCACCACCAACGGCACCGTCACCCTGCGCGCCGTGCGCACCGAGCGTCGCGGCGAAGACTTCCTCGCGCTCAGCGTGGAAGACACCGGCGTCGGGCTCACGCGCGAACAGTTCGGCCGACTCTTTCAGGCCTTCGCGCAGGCCGATTCCACCACGCAGCGCGACCACGGCGGCACCGGCCTCGGACTCGCGCTCTGCCGACGCTTCACGCTCATGATGGGTGGCGACATCGAAGTGGAATCGAAGGCGGGCAGCGGCTCCACGTTCACCGTCATGCTGCCGGCCAAAGGACCCGCACCCGATTCCATCGAGGCGGCGGCGGGCGATGAAGTGGACGACTCCGAACCGATTTCCTTCCAGACCCGCATGTTCCAGATCCCTCTCGCCACGGGCAAGAGTCTTCATGGCTGAGCCCACTGACCACGACGCCGAGCGTACCCTCGCGCTGTCGCCGCTCACCCTCGACCGGCTCGGCGACATCCGGCAGTTCCTGCGGATGACGCTGGACGAACTGGGATGCGCCGGGGCCATCGATGCCATTGTGCTGGCGGTGGACGAGGTGTGCGCCAACCTCGTGGAGCACGCCGTGGACCACGAGACGGTGGGGATGGCGCCGGGTCCGACGCGCGTTTCCGTGCGGCGGAGCCAAGATGATGCCATCATTGTGGTGGAAGACCGTGGGCACCCGTTCGACCCCGCCGACGCCCCGGCTCCCGACCTCACTTCTGATTGGATCGACCGCCCGATCGGCGGTCTTGGCTGGTTTCTCGTGAAGCAAATGGTGGACGAGGTGCACTACGACTCGGCCTCCACCGAGCAGGGCACGCTGAACCGATTGACGCTTATCAAGCGCGGCGCCGCCAGCGCTTCCTCTTCAGGACCCGTCTGACCATGCAGATATCGATCACACAGCAGGACCATGTCACGATCGTGGCGGTGACCGGCAGCATCGACGCACTCACGGCCGACACGCTGGTCACCGCGCTGCTCGACGAAGTCGGGGCCGGCCGCACGCGACTGGTCGCCCACTTCGGCGCCGTGGAGTACACGAGCAGCGCCGGCTTACGGGTGTTGCTCTCCACGCTCAAGGAAGCGCGCCAGCGCGGCGGGGATCTGCGGATTTCCGATATCCGCCCCAACGTGCGACAGGTGCTGGAGCTGAGCGGATTCACCAGCATCCTGAAGTGCTTCGCCGACGTGGACAGCGCGGTCGCGAGCTTCGCCAACATGAGCGGCAGCAAGTGACAGGAACCGGCATTGCGCTGGTGATCGGCTCCGGCGGCGTGAAGTGCGCTGCGGCCATCGGCCTGCAGCGATGCCTCGCCCGTGAATCCATCGACATCGATCTGGTGGTGGGCTGCAGCGGCGGGTCGATCTACGCCGCGGCGATCGCGCTCGGCAAGAACGCCGAGGAAGCAGCGGCAATGAGCACGGCGCTGTGGACGCGCGACGTGACGGCACAGCCCGACCGCGCCGCGCTGATGCGCATGCTCTTCCCCAAGCTGCTGGGGTTCACCGAGCGGTTCGGCCTCAAGAAGGACCACCTGGTCTGGGAACGTCTGACCACCGCCTTCGGCGACCTCACGTTCGCCGACTGCAAGATTCCGCTGTTTATCACCGCTACCGATTTCCGCACCGGTGAACAGGTCACGATCAGCGAGGGGCGTATCGCCGACGCCGTGCGCGCCAGCATCGCGATTCCCTTTGCCTTCGCGCCGTGGGAAGTGAACGGCCGCTTGTGTATCGACGGCTTTCTCTCCGACCCGCTGCCGGTGGGCGTCGCGATCCGCGAAGGCGCACACGTGATCATCGCCATGGGCTTCGAGAGTCCTTATCAGGAGCGGGTCACGTCGGGCGGACGCTTCGCGTTCCAGCTCAGCAGCATCATGACGAACAACCTGCTCAAGGCATCGTTCGCCTTTCACGGCCTCGCCCATCACAGCGAAGTGATCGCCGTGATTCCGCAGTTCTCGCAGCGCATCCGCCTGTTCGACACGGGCAAGATTCCACTGCTGGTCGACGAAGGCGACGCCGCGATGCGCGAACAACTGCCGTACCTGCGCCGACTCCTGAGCGCGATCCCCGCATGACGACCCGCTGATGTCCATCCGACTCGGTTCCACCGGTGAGCGTTCGCTGGGCGACTTCAGCGAACGCCGCGCGCGCATCGGATTGGTGATCGGCTCCGGCGGCATCAAGTGCACCGCTGCCGTGGGCCTGCTCAAGGTGCTCGAGCGGGAGAAGATTCCGGTGGACGTGGCGGTGGGGTGCAGCGGCGGCGCGATCTACAGCGCGCTGTTCGCCCTCGGCGACAGCGCCGCCGACATCGAGCGGCAAACACTGGTGCTCTGGAAGGATCTCTTCACCAAGCTGCACTATCGCTCGTTGCTTCGCGCCATCGCCCCGATGTTCATGGGATACCACGAACAGGTGGGCATGGTGGACGACCGGCAGGTGTGGAAGGTGCTCGAGTCGTTGTTCGGCGAGCGCACGTTCGCCGATACGAGGATCCCCCTGCTGCAGTCGGCCACCGACTTTCGCACCGGTGAGAAGGTCGTGCTCGATTCCGGGCGCATCACCGACGCGACCCGGGCGAGTGTCGCGATCCCGATGCTGCTGCGCGCCTGGGAAGTGAACGGCCGCATGCTGGTTGACGGTGGCGCCTCGAACCCGTTGCCGATCGACGTCGCGATCCGCGAAGGGTGCGACATCATTCTCGCGATGGGCTTCGAGAGTCAGATGAACGCCGAGGTCCGGTCGCTGGTTAACGCACTGGGGCGGACCTCGACGATCGTGACCAATCACCTGCTCCGCGCCACCTTCGCCTTCTATAGTGTGGCACACCACGCCGAAGTGCTGCCGATCATGCCGATGCTCGATCGCCACATCGGTCTCACCGAGTGGAAGCACATTCCGTATCTCATCGAACAAGGCGAACGCGCCGCTGAAGAACAGATGCCGTACCTGCGGCGCTTGCTGCAGGCCTCGATGGCCGGGCCGCTGCCGACGCCCGGCCTGTGACGAATCCGAGTAGCCAGCCGATGACCGAAGACCGGTCGGCCCCGGCCCGCATCATGGTGGTCGACGACGTCGAGGTGAACCGCGATCTGCTGTCGCGTCGCCTGCAGCGCATGGGGCATGTGGTCACGACCGCCAACGACGGCCAGGAAGCGCTCGATCTCACTCGCGATCCCAGCTGGGATCTGATCATGCTCGACGTGATGATGCCGGTGCTCGACGGGATCGGCGCCCTCACGGCACTCAAGGCCAGCGACGCCACGCGGCACATCCCGGTGATCATGATCTCGGCCAACACCGAGCTCGAGACCGTCGTGAAGTGCATCGAACTCGGCGCCGAAGACTACCTGCCGAAACCGTTCGACCCCGTGCTGCTGCGCGCCCGCGTGGGGGCGTCGCTCGAGAAGAAGCGGCTGCGTGATCGCGAGCAGGCCCGCTCGCGTCGCATGCAGAAGGAGCTCGAAGTGGGCGCGCGCATCCAGCGCGATTTTCTGCCCGAGAGTTTGCCCGCGGTGCCGGGCTACCAGTTCGCCGCCCGCTTCGAACCGGCGCGGGAAGTGGGTGGGGACTTCTACGACGCGTTCCGGTTGCCCGATGGCGCCGTCGCGCTCGTGCTGGGCGACGTGTGCGACAAGGGCGTCGGCGCGGCGCTGTTCATGGCGCTGTTCCGCTCGCTGATCCGCGCCGTGAGCGCGTCGCAGATCGGATCGCACACGGTCGAGATGCTGGAGTCGCGCGTGCTGCACGCGGTGACGGTGACCAATGATTACATCGCCAACACGCACGGCCGCGCCAACATGTTCGCCACACTCTTCGTGGGCGCACTCGATCCGGCCACCGGCACGATCGCGTACGTGAACGGTGGCCACGAACCGCCGCGTGTGGTACGGGCGAACGGCATGGTGCGCACGATGTTGCCGCCAACCGGACCGGCAGTCGGCATGCTGCCGGAGATTCCGTTCACCGCCGGCACGATCGTGTTGGAACCAGGAGAGACGCTGCTGGTACTCACCGACGGCATTACGGAGTCCCGCGCGCCGAACGGGCTGTTGTTCGGCGACGACGCCACGGATGCCCTGCTCGCCGCACCGGCGTCGAGTGCGGACCTGCTGCTGGATCGCGTGCTCGACGCCGTGCATGTGCACGCCGCGGGCGAGCCGCCGGCGGACGACGTGACGTTGTTGGCGGTCCGGAGGGTGTAGGGCGTAGCGCGGAGGCCACTCATGACTCCGAACTTGTACTCATGACTCACCACTCACGTGAGTGTGGAGTTTTGAGTCGAAGTTTGGAGTCCTGAGTCGACTCACAACTCCGAACTTGAACTCACCACTCACAACTCTCGTGAGTTTGGAGCCATCACTCCCTGCGTTGGTTCGCGGGCTGGTTCGCCGGCTGGTCGCGGGCCTTGCCCTGTGCCCTGCACTGCTCGGTGCGCAGACGCTCACCGGCACCGCGACGCGCGCAGAAGATGGCACCCCGGTGGCCGGGGCCATCATCGTCGTCCGCGCGCTCGACAGCGACTCGGTGTTGGCCAACGCGGTGACGGGCGCGCGCGGGCAGTTCTCCGTCGTGATCGGGCGCGAGCAGATTCGCGTGCAGGCGCTGCGCATCGGTCAGCGTCCGTTCGACTTCGGGCCCGTGCGACTTGTCACACCGCCGGTGCCGATCGCGATCGTGCTCCCCCATGAGCCGATTCCGCTGGCCAGTATGCGCACCACCGCATCGCGGCCCTGCGAGATCGGTCCGGAAGCCGGGGCGGATATCGTGACGCTCCTCGAGGAATCCCGGAAAACGCTGCTCGCCTCGCAGTTGTCGCCGAGCGAAGGGCGCGCGACGGCGCAGGTGCGGCTCTTCCGCGAACTGCGATCGATCGATGGTGAACGAATCACCGTACTTGAGGAGAGTCAGCGCGCCGGTGAAACGGCGCAGCCGTTCCGCAGCCTCTCGGCCGATTCGCTGGCCCGCGTGGGGTACGTCACGGATGAGCGCGATGGCGTCGTGTACCGCGCCCCCGATGCGGAGGTCTTGCTGTCTGACTCGTTTCTCGCGCGCCATTGCTATCGCGCGGTAGCCGGTACGGGCGCGAACGCGGCGTGGGTCGGTCTCGCCTTCGAACCCTCGCAGCACGTCGACAATTTCGTCGATGTGCGCGGCACGCTGTGGCTCGACCGCTCCACCGGCGCGCTGCGGCAGATTCACTTCTTGTACGACACGCTCCCGCGGGCGCTCCGCCGCGCGGATCTTGGCGGCACCATCGAGTTCACGCATCTCGACGACGGGCTGGTGTTCATCAGCCGCTGGGAAATCCGGATGCCACGCGTCACCATCGAGCGCGGAGTGGATCTCTCGGGAACGCGCATCGGCCAACAGACACGCCGACTCCGACTCACCGGCGTGCAGGCCTCAGGCGGTGAAGTGGTCCAGATGCGCCAAGGGGACGACCTGCTCTTTGTCGGCAGCAGTCGCGCGGTCGATGTCGATGCGACGTCATTGGCGGCGGCGGTTGCGGCATCGGGCATGACGATGGAGAGCGACACGATCGCGACCGCCTCCACCTGTACCGACGTCTCGGGCGGCGAACCCACGGCGCTGGTCTACGGCACCGTGTTGCGTGGCGATCAACGTCGCGTGGCCGATGCCGTGGTGCGTGCCGAGTGGAAACAGGAGTTTCGACAGACCGGCGCGTTCGGGTGGACATGGAAAACGAAACAGCAGTCGGCGTTCACCGCCTCCGACGGGTTCTTCGAGCTGTGCGGCATTCCCCGCGACCGCCCGGTCACGATCCGCGCGCAGTTGGGCGACCGCCGCACCCGCCCCCTCGGCGTGCGCGTACCAGCGCTCGACGGTCGCTTGCGCGTCGATCTGCGATTCACGACGTCGGCTGAGGAGACCGCGCCGAGGGGCGCGCTCCGGATTGCGGTGCGCGATGCCGCCAATCACCCGATTCCGTTCGCCACGATCACCCTGAACGGCGGCGCCATTCGCGTCACGAACGCCGACGGCGACTTGATTGTCCCGAATGCGCCGGATTCGCTCGCCGTCTCGGTGCGTCGCATCGGATACGCGGCGTTCGACGGGAAGTTGGCGCGCTCGGACAGTGCGGCCTCGCAACCGCAGACGATCGTGCTGCTCCCGATCGCGCAGCGATTGGCCACGGTGTCGGTGAACGCGCGCGGCACGTCGCCGCTCGAATCGCGCGGGTTTTACGATCGCGTCTTACGCGCCCAGCGCGGTGCGTTCGTGGCGGAGTTTCTCACGCCGGAGGTGCTGGACACGCGCAATGTGGCGCGACTGAGCGACATGCTCGTGGGCCGGCGCTACGTCGCGATCTCACGCAATCCGGCGGGGGTGCGCTACGCAATCGGCCGGGCGGGGTGTCCGATGTTGGTGCTGCTCGACGGGCAGGTCGTGCAGCCTGAGCCCGGCCGCGGCGTGGCGATCGACGAAATCGCGTCGGCCACGACGATTGCCGCGATCGAGATCTACGCGAGCACCGCCAACGCCCCGGCGGAGCTCGTTCCGCTCACGGGCCCCAACGCGAACGGTCAGGGTTCGTGCGGGATCGTGGCGCTGTGGACCGGGAGTAGGGAGTAGGGAGTACCCCGTACTCCGTACCCCTTACTTCGCTGTTCTGAACCGCAGCGGCCACTCCACCGCCTTCGTTATCCCCACCCGCGGACCCACCACGACCCGGTCTTCCGGTACCGCGACTCCGGTGTGAATGGTGAGCACCGACCCGCCCGTGAGCACCGCGCCGTCGAAGCGACGATCGATGCCGAGGGCGGCGCAGAGTTTGCCTGGACCGTCGCACAGCTGTTCGTCACGGCGCGCCTTGGGGCGTCGGGCCCGCATGCGCTCGATTCCCTCGAGTGGTTCGAGGGCGCGAATGAGCACGGCGCTGCCGAAGCCCTCCTCGCGCGTCACGGCATTCACGCACCAGTGCATGCCGTACACGAAGTACACGTAGGCGACCCCCGGCGGGCCGAACAGGTGCCAGGTGCGGGCCGTGCGGCCCACCACCGAATGCGAAGCCGGATCGTGAGGTCCGAGGTATGCCTCGGTCTCCACGATCCGGCCACTGACTGCTCCCAGTTCATCCTCATGCCGTAGCACGGCACCGAGGAGTTCGCGGGCCACCACTGCCGGGTCCCGGTCGTAAAACCCGGCCGGCAGTGGGGCGCCGAACATCACCTTACCGCTTCTTCGCGGCCTTCTTGGCCGGAGCCTTGGCGGCCGATTTCTTGGCCGCGGGGGCCGGAGCCTTCGCCGCCGGCTTGGCGGCCTTGGCAGGGGCCTTGGCGGCCTTGGGCGCGGGCTTCGCCGGTGCCTTGGCCGGAGCCTTGGCCACCGCCTTCTTGGCGGCGGGCGCCGACGTCTTCACCGGAACGACCTTGGCCGGCGCAGCCTTGGCCGGCGTTTCCTTCCGACCCGCCGGCTTCCCACCACGACCACGAGCCGGAGCCGCCGAAGCGGCCGGAACCACCGGCGCTTCGACCACCGCCGAAGAGGCCGGCGCGACCACGGGGGCGACCGCAACCGCAGCCGGAGCCGCCGGAGCAGGCGCGGCTGCCGTCGTCCCGTTCGTCGCCGGAGCAACCGCGCCGACCGGACGGGCACCAACGACACCGAACATCAGCAGGTCGGCCGGCGGGCCGGCGGGTGCACGGCCACGCGATCCACCGCGCGGGGCGACACCACGGGCACCCATCCCACGCGGCGCCTGCGGCAGCAGCGCCGCGGCCGCCTTGGCCTCGGCCTTCTGCGCGTCGTCCACCGTCTTGAGCTGTTCCACGATCGACGCCGCATCGGCGGCACGAGCGACTTCGAAGTCGTTTCCACGACGACGGAGATCGATCATGTTCGCGTCATGCGCGTCCTGCAGGATGCGCTCGAACATGCGCGCGCTCAACGACTCGCTGTCGCGGCCGAGGAGTTCGAACGCCTTCGTGCGCGCCGCGCTGGCGCTCGTCGAATCATCACCCTGCACCAGCGCTTCGACGGCCCGACGCACGAGGTCGAACGCCTCGCTGCGCGTGAGCCGCTCACCGCTGCTGCCGATGTGACCGGCAACGGCCGATCCGAACGTCGGGGTTGCTGCGGCCGGCGCCTTGACGAACGTCGGCTCTGGGAGCTTCGGCTCGACGAACACCGGCTCGATGAGCTTCGGCTCGACGAACACGGGCTCGAGCGACGCCGGAGCGACCGCGCCATCGGCCTGCGCCGCGACATCGGTCTCGACACGCGGCTCACGACCTTCACGATCACGGAACCGATCACGGCCACGGCCACGACGGTTGCGACCACGACGCGCTTCCCGCTCGCCTTCGCTGGCGGCATCAGCCGTCGGCTCGACACCAGGCTCACCGGTCGCATCGGCTTCCGCCGGCACGTCAACGGCCGCCGCGTCGAACGCCGGCGTGAACGTCGGCGTGAACTGCACCAGCTCCGCCGCTTCCATCGCGTCGTCGGCGGCATCATGCTCGGAGTCGGCGGCATCCTGCGCCGCGTCGCGCACTTCGCCGTCGACCGGCGTGCGGTCGAAACGATCGCGGCCACGGCCACGACGGCCACGGCGACCACGACGTTCGTCGCGCTCGCGATCGCTTTCTTCACGACGCGCTTCCGTCGGCGCGGCCGCACTCGGGCTCGACGCCGGTGCGATGCTGCCGTCGGGCGTATCGATTTCCAACTGGCCGCTGTCGAGCTTCGTGACCTTGAGCAGTCCCTTGTGGGCCGCGTCCTGCACGAAGCGCGAGAACTTCGGCATGCCGAGGTTCTTCTCGTCGAACGACGAGTCGATTTCCTGCATGACCTGCTTGAGACGGTCGCTGCGCATCACGTCGCCGTTGCGCTTCATGCGATTGACCGACTCGGTCACGAGCTCCCACGGATCCCAGCGGGTCGACTCGTCGTCGCCCGTCTTGGTGAGGCCGGCGAGCGCGTTGTACGAGTAGTACTCGTCGCAGTTCATCACGAGCAGGTCGCTCGACGACTCGCGGATGCCGACGCCGATCACGTACTTGCCGTATTCCTTGAGCTTGATGACCATGCTCGAGAAATCGGAATCGCCGGAGAGCAGCACGAAGGTGCCGATCTCGGGACGCGTGAAGACGAGCTCCATGGCGTCGATGGCGAGACGGATGTCGGTCGCGTTCTTCTTGGACGAGCCGTACGCCGGCGCGAAGATCAGATCGATCGACGACTCGGTGAGCGGCACGATGTACTGCGGGTAGCGACGCCAGTCGGCGTAGGCGCGGCGCACCGCGACCTTGCCCTTGACGATGTCCGACGAGAGGAGGTTGTTGAGCTCGCCCTGCAGGTCGGAACGGATGCCCATCGTGACGTTGTCAAAATCGATGAGCAGCGCGGCGTTCGGTGCGTGGGCCGGCGGCGCGGCATTCGGTGACGTCATCGGAGTGACGGCCTGCGGTCCACGATGGAACGGCGCGATGGTACGGGACGGTGCCGCACTGCGGGACCGGGTGTCATGTCGACTCATGTACTAGCCTGGATACGAAACGGAGTGATCGAGCGCGTTGCCATGCAGCGCCGAGGCGCTCATCGTGTTCGCACTCAGCGCGATTGCCCGCGCGAGTTCTCGCCGCCGCACTTTGCCACTTCCCGTCATGGGAAAGACATCGAAGAAGCGGACGAAATCGGGAACCTTGTCGGCAGCCATCGTTTCCTGGGCGAAGCGTTTGATTTCGCCACCCGTGATGACTGCCCCTTCTACTGGCACGATGCACGCGCACACCAGCTCTCCCATGACATCATGGGGCACGCCGATCACGCAGACATCGTCCACTGCCGGATGCGCACGCAGACGATCCTCGAGTTCGCGCGGGTAGAGCTGCATGCCCCCGCGTGAAATCGTCTCCTGCCGCCGCCCGACGATCTTCACATAGCCATCCTCATCGATGATCCCCAGATCACCGGTGAGGAAAAATCCGTCCGGCGTGGTGACCTTGGCGGTCTCGGCCGGCATGCGGAGATAGCCCCGCATGAGATTGGACCCGCGGACGGCGATCTCGCCGACCGCTTCGGGTCCGTGCAGCTCTCCCGTCATGAGATCCATCGCCATGATCTCGACGCCGGGAAGGGCGCAGCCCACGGTGCTCAAACGACGTTCGTCGTTGTCGGCAAAGCGGGTGATCGTGACGACAGGTCCGGTTTCCGTGAGGCCGTACGCCACGAGCACATCGCACCAGCGACGCACCCGGCGCACCAGCGCCTCGTCCACCGAACTGCCGGCAATGACGCCGGCTCGCAGCGACTTGAGTCGCGACGGGTCGAACGACTCCTCACGCATGAGGAGGTGATACTGCGTGGGCACGCCGTGCAGCACCGTGACCTTCGCGTCGGCGATGAGCGCGAGGGCGCGCGCCGGGTCGAAGGAGGGTTGCAGCACGATCGTCGCCCCACGTGCCATCGTGCCCAGCATGATGCCGAAGCCAAAGATGGCGAAGAACGGAACCGCTCCGAGCACACGGTCGTCGGGCGAAATCTCGAGGATCTCCGCCACACGCACCGCGTTTTCCACCAGCGCCCGGTGCGACAGTGGCACGCCCTTGGGCTTGCCCATCGTTCCCGACGTGTACATGACGGCCAGGTCGGCCGTCTCGTCATACACCGCTGGTCGCGGAACCGATCGTCCGGTGCCGCTCGAGACGAGATCTTCGAACTGGAAGATCCGGTCGTCGTACCACAGGTCCTCGTCGCCTACCGTGACCACGTACTGCAGGTCGGGCAGATCGCCGAGCAATTCTTCGAAGCGCTGCAGAAAGTCGACGCCGTCCCATTTCTCGATGGTGACGACGGCACTCGCCTCGGCGTGTCGCAGCTGGTAGCGCAGATCGTGAATGCTGAGCTGCGGACTGACCGGCACCACGACGGCGCCCAGCTTCGCGGCGGCCAACGTGGCGATGATCCACTCGACGCCGTTGGGCAGGTTGACCGCGATGCGATCCCCCATGCCCAGCCCCAATTCGGAGAAAGCAGCAGCCAGGGAGGACGCGTCGGCGTCCACCTGCTGATAGGTCCACGTCCGTTCACCATTCGTGGCGAGCACGCGTGCGGGATGTTCCTGCGCACGTTGCTCGACCAGGGGGGCTAGGGACCACGACGTTGCCATTCCACTCCGGGATCGGGTACAGCCACGTAAATTACTGACTATGAACGAGATGCGGAAGCCGACCGTTGACGATGGCGGGTCGCCCCTTCAAAAGAGCCCCGGAGAGAAACCCTCCTCCGAAGGCTCCCGTAGGGACGCCCGTAGCAAACGGCGTCGGCTCGCGCGCGCCGGGTCCCGGGCGCCGTTCCGGTCACGACTGTTCGCCATGCTGATTCTCTTCGCGCTCGTCCCTACCGTGGCGGTCACGTTGGTGGGCGTCGGCACGGCCAGTCGGGCGCTCTCGATGTTGTCGGCCCGTTCAGCCTGGGAGCGCATCGCGGTCAGTGGTGAACAGGCGCTGGCCGCCACGCGGTCCGCGCCGCTCACGGTCGAGCAACGGGCCGCGGTAGAACGACACGAAGCCGAGCTGCGACAGTCGGTGGAGTTGGCGCGTCGCTTCGATTTCGTGGCCGGTCGCTCGATGCGGCTGGTCGTGGCGGGCGCCGTGCTGGTAGTGCTGTTGGTGGCGGTTGGTGCGTCACGCGTGGCTGGCCATCTGAGTCGTCAGCTCAGCCGTCCACTTGATGAGCTGGTGGGATGGACCGGGTTGATCCGCACGGGGCGGCCCATCCCGGGACAACCGGAGCGCCGCGGCGCGCCGGAATTCGAAGTACTGCGAACCGGGATGCGCACTATGGCTCAGGAACTCGAAACGGGACGGCGACGGGCGCTCGAGGCCGAGCGCGCCGAGGCGTTTCGCGAGTCAGCCCGCCGCTTTGCGCATGAGCTCAAGAATCCGCTCACGCCGATCCGCTTTGCGGTTGATCGACTGCGGCGTTCCGCGCCCGATGAGCTGCGCGACACCGTGGAGGTGCTCGCCGAAGAGGCCGCGCGACTCGAGACGATGGCCAAGAGCTTCGCCCAGTTCGGCCGTCTGCCCGATGGACCCGCCGCCGACATCGACGTGTCGGAGCTCGTCACGCGCGTCGCGCGCAGCACCGTGCCCGAACGGCTCACCGTGGCGATCGCCGGCGACGACGCGTTGCCCTTGGTGCACGGTTTCCACGAACCGCTGGTTCGCGCCGTCACGAACGTGCTGATGAATGCCGTCGATGCCTGCGGCGCGTCGGGACAGATCGATATCGCGCTGCGCTACGCGGCCCCGTATGTCACGATCACGATTCGCGACAATGGCTGCGGCATCGCGCCCGACGCGCTGGCGCGCATCTTCGATCCGTACGTGACCACGAAGCCGGGCGGGACCGGCCTCGGACTCGCCATCGCCCGACAGACCATGGAAGCGCATCAGGGGTCGATCGACGCCACGAGCGCACTCGGCCAGGGCACCGAGATCACCCTGCGCCTCCCCATTCGCGAGAGCATCGCATGACACAGAATCAGACCACGGGCGTGCAGGTCAAGTCGCTCGGCGATCGCCTGCTCATCACGATGCCGTCGTCGGACGGCACGCGTCGCAGTATCGAGCTGTCGGCCGACGGGAAGGAGCTGCTGAGCATCGATGGCATCACGACGACCGCCATCGAGCCGCCGCCCGCGCGATCGCAGCGCAGTCTCCCCAACGGCGTCGTGGATATCGTGCAGGCGATGGGAGCGATGATCATGATGGTGGTGGTCTTCGGCCCCCTCGCGCGGGCATTTGCCCGTCGCATCGACAAGCGCACGATCGCAACGCCGGCGGCCTTGCCTCCGGAAGTCTCGCAGCGGCTCGGGGCGATCGAGCAGGCGGTGGATTCAGTGGCGGTGGAAGTCGAACGCATCAGTGAAGGGCAGCGCTTCACGACGAAGCTGCTGTCAGAGCGAACCAAGCTTGAAGCGGAGCGCGTATGAGAACAGCGTTGCGGCAGCAATCCGTCTCCGACGGCATCAAGGCGGAGATCGCGCAGGCGATTCGTGACGCCAACCAGGCGGCGAGTGATGCCGACGCGGCGCGGGTCGCCCAGGGCGGACCCGCCAGTGCACCGCAGGCCCCGCTGCCGCCGGGCACGATCGTCTTCACCGGCGACGGCAGCGGCGAAAACGTGCGCATCAATGTGAAGGGCGGCAACGTCGTGCTCACGCAGGGCACGAACACCACGACCATTCCGCTCAACGACGTCGTGCCGCGCGGACTGGTGCAGATGTCGTGGGCGGTGGCCGCCTCGGTGATCGCCGTCTTCATCGGCTGGCCGATTGCGCGCGCCGTGGCCCGATACCTCGACCGTCGCGGCCGTGCGGTGCGCGCCGACAACGCGCTCGAGGCGCAGCTGGCGCAACGGTTCGAGGCGATGGAGCGCAACATCGACACCGTGGCGGTGGAGATGGAGCGGCTCAGCGAAGCGCAGCGCTTCACGTCGAAGCTGCTCGAACAGCGGTCGGCTGTGCCGGTCGACGCGAACCGGTAATCGACAACCGCGATGCCCAGTGTCCTGATCGTCGACGACGAACCGAACATCCGACGCATGGTCGGCGCGCTGCTCAGCGCCGAAGGCTATGACGTACGCGATGCCGCCGACGGGGTCACCGGGCTCGCCCTCGCGGAAGCGAATGAACCCGATGTAGCGCTGGTCGATCTGATGATGCCGGGCGACCTCGATGGGCTCGCGCTCCTGCAGAAGCTGCGTGAACGTCGCCCCGATATGCCGGTGGTCATGATGAGCGGTCGCGCCGCGCTCACCGACGCGGTACGGGCCACGAAGCTTGGCGCCTTCACTTTTCTCGAGAAGCCGCTCACCCCCGAGGGTGTGCTGCTCGCCCTCGCTTCGGCCTTCGAACTGCGTCAGGCGCGACGCGCGGCCGCCGCACTGCGCGAAGATCTCGGTATCTCGGGCGAGATGGTCGGCGAGTCGCCCGTCATGCATGAGGTGCGCGCCCTCATCGCGCGCGTCGGGCCGTCGGATGCCCGCGTGCTCATCACCGGCGAATCGGGCACCGGCAAAGAGCTCGTGGCCGCTGCCCTGCATCTGGCCAGCCCCCGACGCGACAGGCCGTTCATTCGCGTGAACTGCGCCGCGATTCCACGCGATCTGGTGGAGAGCGAGATGTTCGGTCACGAGCGCGGCGCGTTTACCGGCGCCACGGACCGACGCATCGGCCGCTTCGAACTCGCACACACCGGTACGCTGTTCCTCGATGAAGTCGGTGACCTCGGCGCCGAAGCACAGGCCAAGCTGTTGCGTGCGATCGAAGCGCGGGAAATCGAACGCGTGGGCGGCGGCAAGCCGATCAAGATCGACGTGCGCATCCTGGCCGCGACCAACAAAGATCTGGGTCGCGCCGTTGCCGACGGCAGTTTTCGGGAGGATCTGTTCTTCCGCCTGAACGTCATCCCGATTCAGCTGCCGCCGCTGCGCGACCGGCCGGGCGATCTGCCGGCGCTGGTGCGGCACTTTTCGGCGCGCCATCGCACGCGAACCGGACGTCCGCTGGTGCAGTGGCACGACGACGCGCTCGGTGCCCTCAGCAGCTATCGCTGGCCGGGCAACGTGCGTGAACTGGCCAACGTGGTCGAGCGACTGGCCATCTTGCATGCGGGCAGCGTGGTGGGCCGCGCCGAGGTGTTGCAGGTACTGCCGACTGTCGCCACGGACCCGTTCAGCCTGCCGGCAAGCGAGAGTGCGGACCGCGCGAGCGAGACGCTGCCGATCCTGCCGCTGAGTGACGCCCTCGACGCCTACGAACGCCGGCTCATCTCGGCGGCGTTGGCGCAGAGCGACGGCAATGTGGCCGAGGCCGCGCGACGCCTGCAAACCGACCGGCCCAATCTGTATCGACGCATGCGTCGATTGGGTTTGGCGTCCGCCGGCGAATGATGACGCGCGCCGTTCAAACCTTTGAAGTGATTCGAGTGTCCGCGGTCGCGTCGCGTATCGGGACGACACACATGCTGTCCGGAATCGATGACGCTCGCGCCGACCGGTCCCAGTGCCGCGCGCGTGGTACATGACGTGCCCTTGGGGGCCGTGAACCTCAGCAGGAGAAACGGATGAAGGCAGCCATGACCCGACGTGGTCAGGCACGGATGGTCCTCGCGGTGATGTGCGTGGCGATGAGTGCGATGCCGTGGGCATCGGCGTCGGCGCAGCGCGATCGCGACGCGGACCCGGATCGTTCACGACGGCTGGGCGGCGTTCCTCGCGAGGTGGCTCTCGAAGTCACGGCCGTATGGAACGACCCGGCGACCCGGCGCGTGCGCGGCGACTTCGCGCTGGCGCCAACGGACACTGTGCGGGGCGACCTCGCAGTCCTCGGCGGCCGCGCACGGTTGGCCGGCGTAGTGACCGGACAGGTGGTCGTGCTCAACGGCGACGCCGCGCTGGTGGATGGCGCGCGGATCGAGCGCTCGCTCACGGTCATCGGCGGCGCCTTCGACTCGCCCGAGCGGCCGAATGTGGGCGGTGAGATTCGCGTGTGGAGCGCGGCGTATCGCTACCACGAAGTGGGTGACACACTGGTCGCCGACCTCGACTTCTTCTCACGCTGGTCCGGCTGGATGCGCGACGACGAGCGCAGCACCGGCAGTACGCGGAGCGATCTGCTGGTCACGACGGCGCACACGTACAATCGCGTAGAGGGACTGCCGATTTATGTGGGGCCCCGTTTTCGAACGCGTAGCGGAGACACGCGGGTGCGCGCGGAAGTGTTCGGCATTTTCCGCACAGGCGACGAGCTGACGTGGAAGCGTGAGAACCTCGGCCATCGCGTGCTGTTCGAAGTGCGCCAGGGTAACCGCGCCGGCGTGGCGATCGGCGGTCGCTTGTTCGATGAGGTGGACGCCGTCGAGAAGTGGCAGCTCACCGACACGGAAGTCGGACTCAACGCCTTCTTGTTCACGCGCGATTACCGCGATTACTGGCAGCGTCATGGCGGGCTGGGCTACGTAAGCCTGTTCGCCGGGCGCGGGTCGGAACTGCGTGCCTCGTACGGCGAAGAGCGGTGGAGCACACGTCGGGCGCGCAACGTGATGTCCATCGTGAACGACAACGTGCCGTGGCGGGTGAATCCGCGGGCCGACGAAGGCGTGATGAAGTTGCTGACCGTGTCGGCGACGTTGGACACGCGCAACAGTCCGAAGGACCCGCGCGCCGGTTGGTATCTGCGCGGCGAGTATGAGCGGGGGGATGGTGTGCTGGCGCGCTCCAATGCTGTGGAGCCATTCGAGGGGCTCGAGAACGATGCGCAGTACTCCCGCGCCCTGCTCGACCTGCGTCGCTACAACCGTCTTGGCCCCAACGGCTCGTTGAATATGCGCGCCGTGCTGGGTGGGTGGATCGACGGCGACCCGTTGCCGGCGCAGCGTCGGTTCTCGGTGAGCGGCATCGATGCCCTGCCCGGCTTCGACTTCCGACGCCAGCTCGATGGCACCGACGTCGGCACCTGCGCCGTGGGCGATGAACAGTCCTATGCCGCGCGAGGCCGCCCGTCGCTGTGCGATCGCATGGCGCTCCTGCAGATCGAGTGGAAGGGCGATTTCCGCGTGAATCTGTTCGGCGACGACGATGATCTCGGCGATCGACGTTGGGTGTTCGGTCGCGTCAAGGCCGATGGCGCGTGGGTGGTGTTCGCGAACTCGGGTCGCGGCTGGCTCGTCGGTCCGCGCAGCTCGGACAATCTGCTCTATCCGAAGGGCTCGATCCCCGACATCAAGTCGTGGCGCACCGACCTTGGCGGCGGCTTCGATTTCGGTAACTTCGGCGTGTACGTCGCGCAGGCGGTGTCGGAGAGCGGCTTGTCTCCGAATGTCTACATGCGGCTCAGTCGCCGCTTCTGATTCCCGAATTGTCACACGCGTCGCGGTCGGTGCATTCGTTGGTGCCTACGCTGGTCGCCGTTCTGCTGCTCCTGACCGGAGTTGGTGGAACGGCGTCAGCGCAGTCGCGCCCGGAGATCGACATTCGCGTGGCGCCGACGTCGTATCCACCACTGGTGGCGGTGCGCGGTGTGCTCACCGAGAAGCCGTTCGATGAACTGCTGCGCAGCGGATTCCCGGCACGCCTGCATGTGCGGGCCGAAGTCTGGACGATCGGTCGCTGGTTCGACGACGTGCTTGGTCGCGCGGAATGGGATGTCGTGGTGCGGTACGACGCCATCGATCGCACCTACGAAGTGGGTCGCTTCGTTGGCGGACGTCTCACGTCGCTGGGCAGCTACGTGCGCTTTTCCGACGCGCGTGCGGCCAGCGAGCTGCCATATCTCCCCGCGCTCACGACGCCGCCGCGCGGGCGCAGGAGTTACGTGGCGGTGCAAGCCGAGCTGCAGACGCTCGACGTGAGCGATCTCGATGAACTCGAGCGCTGGCTGCGTGGTGAAGCGTCGCCGGCCGTGCGCGGGAAGCGCAGCCCCGGCACCGCGCTGACGCGCGGTGTCCGGTCGTTGGCGAGCCGTCTGCTGGGCGGTGAAGTGCGACGGCTCGAGGCGAAGAGTCCCGCCGTGACGTACTGAGTTACGTCGTGAGCACCGCGCCCTCGATCTTCTCGAGTTCGCGCAACGTCTCCTCGCCGTAGAACACCTTGATGTACTGCGCCTGAATCGGCGTCAGTCGCCGCACGGCCCAGCTGAGATGCACGAAGTGCGGCTCGGACGGCGCGTGCAACGGCGTCATGCCGATTTCGTAGGGCATGCGATTGGCCTTCTTCGTATTGCAGGGGCTGCACGCCGTCACCACGTTCGTCCACTCGTTCGAGCCGCCGCGCGAGATCGGGATCAGGTGGTCGCGCGTGAGCGACTCCCGCGGCTTGAGCTCAGTAGAGCGACGCCCGCAATACTGACACTGATAGTCGTCGCGGGCGAAGAGGAACGTGTTCGTGACCTGTCGACGGAATCGTCGGGGCACGTGCACGAAGCGGGTCAGGCGGATGACCGCCGGGCGCGGAAACGCTTGTCGTTCGGAGCGCACGGGCATGCCCGTGTCGGCCTCGACGATTTCCGCCTTGCCGTCGATCACCAGCCGTAGCGCTCGCCGAAGCGGCACCATGGTCAGGGGTTCATACGACGCATTCAGTGCGAGACATCCGGCGATCACGCCCTACCCTCCACTCTACAGTGTTAAGGTCGATGGGTCCGCTACATGAAGCTTACTACGCGGTGGAAGCCTGTCGCCACTGTTGCAGGCGATCGCGCCACGCCCCGATGCGTAACGGTAAGGTCTCGTCGCGCTGCGCCATCACACCATCGGCGACCAACTCGCGTCCCTCCACCGTCACCAGCATGGCTTCCACCTTGCCGGCCAGCGCGTGCACCAGCGCCACCGCCGGATCGAACATCGGCTGCGCATCGTCGTGATCCAGCGGGAAGGCCGTCAGATCGGCGTCCTTACCCACCTCGAGCGTCCCGATGCGCGACCCAAGCCCCAGGGCTTCGGCTCCGCCCCGCGTGGCCAGCGCGAGCGCCTCGTGGGCCGACAGGGCGTCGGGGGTGCCCACCCGCAGCGACGCAAAGAGCGTGGCCTGACGGGCCTCGCCCAACAGGTCCATGCGATCGTTGCTGGCCACGGAGTCGGTGCCGAGTCCGGTGCGGATGCCGTGTGCCAACATGCGGTCTAGCGGCGCGATGCCATGGCCCAGCTTCGCGTTGGAGATCGGACAGTGCACGATGCTGGCCCCGGCATCGGCAATGCGCTGCAGATCACGGTCGTCGGCCTGAATCACGTGAATCAGCAGCGGCCGGGCCGCCAGCACGCCGGCCGCCTCGAGCAGCGCAATCGGCGACTCGGCCTGCGGTGCCACCGCGATCTCGCGCGCCCTCAACCGGTCGGCAAAGGGCCCCGCCCCGTCGCGCACGAACAGCATCTCGGCCGCACTCTCGGCCACATGCACTGCCATAGGCAATGACTCGTTGCGCGACAGGGCGGCCGTGGCCGCGAAAAGGTCGCGCGACACCGTGTACGGCGCGTGCGGCGACACCCCCACGCGCACGAGGGCGGTATCGTGGCTGCGCACCTCGCGCACGCGGGCCGCCAGCTGCGCGATCGCGCCGTCGCACTGCGCCGGATCGGGGCCGAATACTTCCAGATAGCCCACGCCGCGCACACCGTATTCGCGCATCGCGGTGAGCGGCGCACCGGAATCGGTGGTATCGGCCAGACAGGTGATGCCGTTGCGCAGTGCTTCCCGGATGCCGGCCCGCGACGCATCGAGCAGCACGCTCTCGCTCATGAGATCACGGCGCACCGTGGTGAGCGTGCGCAGCCAATCGCGGAAGTCGAGCCCTTCGAGAAAGCCGCGCAGCAGGGTGAGTTCGAGATGCGAATGCGCGTTCACGAGCCCCGGCATGAGCACCGCATTGCCGAGCGCCACGGTGCGGACAGCGCTTTGCTCGACGGTCACGGCAGTCGCCGCCCCCACGAACCCGATACGTCCTGCCTCGACCAGCACCGCACCATGGCGGATCGGCGCCGACGCGATCGGCAGCACCCAGTCCGCCGTGTACAGCGTGCGCACGCTCACGTGGAACTCACTGCGGCGGAATCTTGAACGGGTTCGTCGAATCGGCCTTGGCACGCAGCTTGGCGACACTGTCGGTCGAGAGCAGCGTGCGGGGCGCCGGATCGGTGCAGGTCCCCGTGGGCTCGGTGCCCTGCACGAAGAACTCCGTGGTGAGCGCCGTCATGCAACTGCTGTTCGCGAGCTGTCCGCTCAGCGCATCGATTTCGCGGACCACCACGCCGTCGGGGCGCGGCCAGTCGGGCGGCTGCGGCTTGCGGCGGTACACCTCGGTCATGAACGATGACCACGCCGGCGATGCGAGCTCGCCACCCTGTGCATTCGCCTTGATCTTCTGCGGCTTGTCGAAGCCCATCCAGACGCCGGCCACCAGGTCGGCGGTGTAGCCGATGAACCACACGTCGGCACCGTCGTTCGTCGTGCCCGTCTTGCCACCGGCCGGCACATGAAAGCCCGAGCTCCAGATGCGGGCACCCGTGCCGCGCACCACGACGTCCTTCATCATGCTCACCATCAGCCACGCTTCTTCCGGTGACAGCACCGCCTCGCGCTCCGTGGTGGGCTGCCACACCACTTTGCCGTCGGCGTTCTCGACCTTGAGAATGGCGTGCGGCGTCGTGCGCAGGCCGAGGTTGGCGAACACCGAGTACGCGGCGATCATCTGCACGGGATACACGTCGGCCGACCCGATGAAGATCGACGGATACGGCGGGATCGGCGTCGTGATGCCGAAGCGCTTCGCCATGGAAATCACGCTGCCGGCACCGACCGCCATGCCGGTACGGATCGCCGCCAGATTGCGCGACTGATACAGCGCTTTCCGCATGGGCATGTTGCCCATGAACTTCATGTCGTAGTTCTGCGGCGTCCATGCTTCGCCGCTCATCTGATCGAGCGAAATGGGCGAGTCGTCCACGATCTGTGCGGGGCTGAACCCCTCGTGCACGGCGGTGGCGTAGACGATCGGCTTGAACGTGGAGCCGGGCTGACGCAGCGCCTGCACGGCGCGATTGAACTTGGAGTCGCCGAAGTCGCGACCACCGACCATCGCGCGCACGGCGCCACTGCGCGGATCGACGGCCACGAAGGCGCCCTGCAAGTACGGCGAATTGGCCGCGCCGCGTTCACCGCCCTCGGCCGACCGCGCGAGATACGCTTCGTAGGTGAGGTGCGAGTACTTGCCGTGGCGTCCGGCCTCGATGGCCTGCAGCTGATTCTCCAGCGCCCGTTCGGCGGCACCCTGCATATCCACGTCGAGCGACGTGTAGACCTTGTAGCCTTCGTCGTAGAGGCCCTTCCCGAAGTGCTCCTCCAATTCCTGACGCACCCACTCCACGAAGTACGGCGCCACGTCGCCCGACTCGGTGCGTTCGGCCAGCTGTAGCGGATACGCCTTTGCAAGCGAGGCGTCGGCGTCGTTGATCGCGCCTTCGCGGCGCATCAGTTCGAGCACCGTGTTGCGGCGCAGGATCGCGCGATCGGCGAACCGGCGCGGGTTGTAGCGCTCGGGGCCCTTGAGCAGGCCCGCCAGCACGGCGGCTTCGGCCACGCTGACCTCGCGCACCGGCTTGCCGAAGTAGCGCTGTGACGCCGTTTCCACGCCGTACGCGCCGTTGCCGAGGTACACCTGGTTCAGGTACAGCTCGAGGATCTTGTCCTTGGTGTAGCGCTGCTCGATGGCGCGCGCCACCCGCGCTTCCTTGATCTTGCGCAGCAGCGTCTTCTCGCGGGAAATGCGATCGGAGAAGACGTTGCGGGCCAGCTGCATCGTGATCGTGGAGAAGCCCTGCACGTAACTGCCGGCCTTCACGTTGCGCGCGAGGGCGCCGAACACGCGGTAGTAGTCGATGCCCGAGTGCGAGTAGAACCGGCGGTCTTCGGTGATGACGACCGCGTCGCGCACATGCTTGGGGATGTCCTGCAGCCTCACGAGGGTGCGACGCTCGAGACCGAGTTCCGTGATGAACCGGCCGTCGGCGGCGTACACCTTGGAGGTCTGGCGGGGCACATACTGCTCGAGCGAGGCGATCGACGGGCAGCGCCCGTCGCGGCAGATGACGCTCCAGGCGCCAAGCAGCCCGCCGGCACCGACCATGCCGCCGAAAATCCCAACCACGAGCAGCCACCCCAGCCACGGGCGCCGCGAAAGAACGGAGGAGAGAGCCATAGGTTGTCTGAAGGCTACCCGCTCGCGCGGGGGCGCGCCAAGAGCCGGACCCGCGATAACTTGTGAGAATGTCCGAGCCATCAGCCCCGATTTCCGAACTCGCCTGGCGCGAGCTGCTGTTCCAGCACACCGAGGGCCTTCCGGCCGCCTTCGCGGCGGGCCAGGTCACCGGCTACTGCGGATTCGACCCCACGGCGTCGAGCCTGCACGTCGGCAACCTCGTGCCCGTCATGGGACTCGTCCACCTGCAAAGGGCCGGCCACCGACCGATCGCCCTGGTGGGCGGCGGCACCGGCATGATCGGTGACCCCAGCGGCCGGAGCAGCGAACGGACGCTGCAGACGCTGGAAACGATCGCCGAAAACGCCGAAGCCATCCGGCTGCAGCTGGCCAAGTTCCTCGATTTCGAGGGACCGAACGCCGCCAAGCTGGTAAACAACGCCGACTGGCTCACCAAGCTGTCGCTGCTCGACTTCCTGCGCGACACGGGCAAGCACTTCTCGATCAACTACATGTTGGCCAAGGACTCCGTGAAGTCGCGCCTGGAGAGCGGGCTGTCGTTCACGGAGTTCTCGTACATGCTGCTGCAGGCCCACGACTTCCTCGAGCTGCATCAGCGCGAGGGCGTGACGCTGCAGATCGGCGGCAGCGATCAGTGGGGCAACATCACGGCCGGTCTCGAGCTGATCCGCCGCACCACCAATGGTGATGCCAATGCGCTCACGTTCCCGTTGATCACCAACGCCGACGGCTCGAAGTTCGGCAAGAGCACGGGCGGCGGTTCGGTGTGGCTCGATCCGGCGCGCACGTCACCGTACAAGTTCTACCAGTTCTGGATCGGCGCCGACGACCGCGACGTGTCGCGCTACCTGCGCTTCTTCACGCTGCTGGATCGCGACACCATCGAGGCGCTCGATCAGTCGGTGCGCACCACGCCCGAGAAACGCGAGGCGCAGCGCGCGTTGGCCACGGAAGTGACCACCCGCGTGCACGGTGCCGAGGCGGCGCGGGTGGCGCAGGAAGTGTCGGCCTTGCTGTTCGAGAAGGCCGACCCGCAGGGACTCTCCGACGCCGCGCTCGACGCGCTGCGCCACGAGATTCCGTTCGCGACGTACGCGGCTCCGGCGGATGGTGGACCGGATAACGGTCCAGCGCTTTCCGAGGGGATCGACGTATACGAGTGTCTGACGGCACTCGGCGTGGCGGCATCGCGCGGGGCAGCGAAGCGGCTGCTTGAGCAGGGTGGCGTCAGCATCAACGGCACGAAGCTGTCGGCGGCCGATCGTCTGATCGGCGAAGACCGGCTGCTGCGCGGCCGTCATCTGCTGCTCAAGAAGGGCGCGCGCGAATTCGGGTTGGTGCAGGTCCCGTAAGTGCGTCGTCCGGCAGGTCTCCACCCCTCCGAGTACCCAACCGCATGGACAAGTCGAAGCTCCCGAGTCGTCACACGACCGTAGGCCCCGAGCGCGCGCCACATCGCTCGTACTACTACGCGATGGGCCTCGACGAAGCACAGATCGCGCAGCCGATCGTCGGTGTCGTCTCCAGCTGGAACGAGGCGGCACCGTGCAACATCTCCCTGCGCCGTCAGGCCGACGCTGCCAAGCGTGGGGTCACGGCCGCGGGCGGTACGCCGCGCGAGTTCACCACGATCACGGTGACCGACGGCATCGCGATGGGGCACGCCGGCATGAAGTCGTCGCTGGTGAGTCGCGAAACGATTGCCGACTCGGTCGAGCTTACCGTGCGCGGTCACACGTACGATGCGCTGGTCGCCATCGGCGGCTGCGACAAGGCGCTGCCCGGCCTCATGATGGCCATGGTGCGCCTCGATGTACCGTCGGTGTTCCTGTACGGCGGCTCGATCATGCCGGGACGGTATCAAGGACGCGACGTCACGGTGCTCGATGTGTTCGAAGGCGTGGGCAAGCACTCCGCCGGCAAGATGACGCTGGACGAGCTCACCGCCCTCGAAAAGGTGGCCTGCCCCGGTGCCGGCTCCTGCGGCGGTCAGTACACCGCCAACAGCATGGCGTACGTGTCGGAAGCGATCGGCCTCGCGCTGCCGGGATCGGCCAGTCCGCCGGCAGTGCTGGAGTCACGTGACGTGTACGCCGAACGCGCCGGCGAAGCCGTCATGCGCCTGCTGCGCGACGGTCCGCGCCCGCGACAGATCGTGACGCGCAAGTCACTCGAGAACGCGGCGGCGGTGGTGGCGGCGACGGGCGGCAGCACCAACGCCACGTTGCATCTGCCGGCGCTGGCGCACGAAGCGGGCATCGCCTTCGACTTGTTCGACGTGGCCGAAGTGTTCGCGCGCACGCCGCTGTTGGCCGACCTCAAGCCGGGCGGCAAATATCTCGCGAAGGACGTGCACGAAATCGGCGGCGTGTCGGTCATTCTCAAGGCGCTGCTCGACGGCGGCTATCTGCACGGCGACTGCATCACGGTGACGGGACGTACGCTGGCTGAGAATCTGGCCGATGTCGTGCTGCCGGAGGGACAGGATGTCGTGATGCCGGTGTCGCGCGCCATCTCGATGACGGGCGGCTTGGTCGGTATGCGCGGCAATCTCGCGCCCGACGGCGCGGTGGTGAAAGTGGCCGGCTTGCAGACGCGCGTGTTCAGCGGCCCCGCGCGCGTGTTCGACAGTGAAGAAGACGCCTTCGCCGCCGTGACCGAGCGCCGCTACGAAGCGGGCGACGTGATCATCATCCGCTACGAGGGACCGCGCGGCGGCCCCGGCATGCGCGAGATGCTCTCCACGACGTCAGCGATTTACGGGCAGGATATGGGGGACAAAGTCGCGCTCATTACCGACGGCCGGTTTAGCGGCGCCACCCGCGGTCTGTGCATCGGGCACGTGGGCCCGGAGGCCGCCCTGGGCGGCCCGATCGGCCTGCTGCGCGACGGGGACATCATCGACATCGACGCGAACGCCGGCACGATGTCGGTGCGGCTCTCCGACGAAGAGCTGGCCGCGCGCCGCGCGGTGTGGGAGCCACGCCGTCACGACTTTCAGTCGGGGGCGATCTGGCGCTACGCACAGACGGTCAGTCCGGCGCGGTACGGCGCCGTGGTGCATCCCGGTGGGGCGGCGGAGACGCACAACTACTTCGAGAGCTAGGGGTGATCGGCGGACGCGGTAACTGAAACTCCCTAGGAAGCAGGGGGGAGGGTATCAGGTGGGAGGAGGGAGGGTGACCTGCGCGCTGTTTACCTCCTCCCTCTGTCCTGATGCCCTCCTCCCTGCTCCCTTGTATGTCTCCACGGTCCACGATTTCTCGTGCATCTTCAGGGTCGCGGCAGCTCGTTGCTTCCCAGGGCCCGTCGAGCCCGTTCCCTAGTGCGAGCGCCGCGTCACTGATCGCCACCAGCCCGAACCGCTACTTGGGGTTCGACCCCGCATGCCACAAGGCCGGGCGCGCGCGATCACGACCGCGTGAGGAGACGATGAGCTTCATCGGCATTGATGTCAGCGCCAAGACGTTGGATGTGGCCGTCGAGGGCGGCGCCACGTGGCAAGTCACGAATGATGCGGCCGGGATGGCCACGCTGCTCACGCAGCTGGCGCCGCTCGCGCCGGACCTCATCGTCGTCGAGCCGACGGGCCGGTATCACCAGCTGCTGGCCACGACGTGCATCCAAGCGGGGCTGCCCGTCGCCGTGGTGAATCCGCGGCAGGTGCGCGACTTCGCGCGCAGCATGGGGCAGCTCGCGAAAACGGATCGCCTCGACGCCGCGCTGCTGGCGCGGTATGCCGCGCGCGTGCAGCCCGTGCCGCGGGCGCTGCCGGACGAGGCCACGCGAGAACTGGCCGCCCTGGTGGATCGTCGCCGTCAGCTCGTCGACATGCTGAAAGCGGAGCGCCAACGCCTCGAGCACGCGCGGGCGAGTGTGCGCCGCAGTCTCACGCAGCACATCCGCTTTCTCGAGCAGGCGCTGGCCGACGCGAACACCGAGCTGGATCAGTGGATCGAACAGAGTCCGGTGTGGCAGGCGCAGGACGCGCTCCTGCAAAGTGTCCCCGGTGTAGGCGCGCAGACCGCGCATCTGCTGCTGGCGCATTTACCCGAGCTGGGGCGCCTCTCCCGGCGCGCGATCGCCAAGCTTGTCGGGATCGCGCCGCTGGCGAACGATTCGGGGCGCTTCCGCGGCCAGCGCAGCTGCTGGGGCGGGCGCGCGGAGGTCCGGCACATGCTCTACATGGCGGCCCTCACCGGGGCCCGCCACAACCCCGTGCTGCGCGACTGCTATCAGCGGCTCCTCGCCGTCGGGAAACCACCCAAGCTCGCCCTGATGGCCTGCATGCGCCGCTTGCTCGTCATCCTGAACACCATGATGAAAACGGGCCGGCACTGGACGGTGCCGACCCTTTCCACTCCTTGACCTTTAACACCGCTACTAGGGAGTTTGCAGTTTCGGAGTGTGCAGTTTGCAGCTCGGAGCTTTCAGCTATTCACCTCGGCCGGCGCCACCGCATCCACGCGGTGCACGTACAGCGTCAGGGCGCGCGCGAAACTCACAAAGCCGACGGTGCTCGCGAGGGTGCGCGCGGCCAGGTCACCGACGGCGAGGCGCACGAAGGGAATGAATCCCTGACTCAGTACGTGGCGCACGAGGGCGTGGAGCACCGCACGACCGTATCCCATGCGGCGATGCCCCGGCGACACGAGCACGCGGACGCGGGCCAGACGCCCTTGCGGCGCGTCCACCGTCGCCAGCGCGACCAGAACGCCGCCCTGCAATGCGCCGACGCGATGGGGCGAATCGATGTTCCCCCCACCCTCGCTCCACTCGTGCGGCGACACATCGTTCTGCAGCATGTCGAGCACTTCGCGACGCGGATCGTACACGAACATCGCGGGGATCCACGGTGCCGGCGCAATCGTGCACTCATCGAGCAGTTCTACGGCAGCCGGATCTTCGCTCACGGTGAGCCGCGCTGAACGCAGTTCGATCACCGAGCCGGGTGAAGCCTCAAGGCGCGTGATGGCGATCAGCTCCTGCACTTCCGCCGGGTCGAGTCCGAGTTCGACCTCATGTTCGCAGGGCACCGATACCAGCCCGACGGCGTCACGCACGAACGTTCGCACCACCGGCTGGTCGTCGCAGAGCCGTTCGACGGTCGCTACGCGATGCCGTTCGAGAAACCCGACCGGACATCCGAGCGGCATCGCGCAGGACCGCAGCGCTTCAGCAACGCTGCGGTCGGCGAGTGAGGCCCGAAGGTCTTTGGAAGAGTTCGACATCGTACTGAAAACATGACAGGTTCGGACTCAGGGTCCAATAGGCAAGTATTCAATTGTCAAGAATTTTCAGCACCCGCTCGATCTCGTCGATGGTGTTGTAGCAGTGCGGCGACAGCCGGATCGCACCTTCCCGGACCGTATGCGTGACGTGCGCCCCACTGAGCCGCTTGGCCATCGCCCCCAACGACTCGGACGCGAACGAGATCACCCCGGCCCGGCGCGCGGGGTCCGCCGGCGTCACCAACCGGACATCCGGCCGCGACTGCGCCCACTCGACGATCCGCGTGCCGAGGGAGGTGATGTGGGCAGCGACGGCGTGCACGCCGATGTCGAGCAGGACGCGGGTCGAGGCGTTGGCGACCGCGAAGTCCTGATACGCCAGCGTAACCACCTCGAAGCGCCGCGCATCGTCGAAGAAGTCGTAGTCGTAATCGGTGAGACGCGTGTAGTCGGTGGACGACTTCATGCACGCCCAGCCGACGTCGATCGGATCGATGGCCGTGACCAGCTCGCGCCGCACGTACACGAAACCGGTGCCCCACGGGCTGAGCTGCCACTTCTGGGCGCCGCTGGCGAAGATGTCGATAGGTAGCGCGTGCAGATCGATCGGCCGCACCCCGCACCCCTGAATGCCGTCCACGATGAAGAACACACCGCGCTCCCGACAGGCGGCGCCGATCCGGGCGAGATCGGCGACATACCCTGTGGCGAACTGCACCCACGAGACGACCACCGCCACCACGTCCGGGCGCGCGATGGCGGCGACCAGCGCGTCTTCGTCGGGGAGCCCGTGCTTCCGCGGAATCAGCTCGAGGTTGATGCCGCGTGCCCCGAGCGCCTGAAAGGGATACACGCAGCTCGGAAACTCGCCGTCGAAGGTGAGAATCGTGCCGGGCCGCAACGGCAGCGCGCGGGCGGCGAGATTCAGCCCGTACGTCGTATTGGGCATGAGGGCGATCTCGTCGGCGTCAGCACCGACCAGTGCGGCGAACTGCGCACGCGCCGTGGACGCCGCATCGAGCATCCACTGAAACGGCAGCAGGTGCGGTTGCGCCCGCATGCGGCTCCAGGTATTCGCGACCTCCACCGCCGCCGCCGGCATCGGCCCCACGCTGGCAGCATTCAGGAAGATCGCCGGATCGTTGGCCATCCAGGCGTACTCGCGGGCGCGGAGTGCGGCGGCGTCGTGCGATGTGGTCATGGTCTGCTCTTCGGAAGGGTCCGAGTGCGGGTGAGACGACGAAGCTGCTGACGAATCTCGCTACGGCATGCGACGGGCGCCGCGCGGATCGAGCGCGTCGCGCAAGGCATCGCCCAGCAGATTGAAACCGAGCACCGCGACACCGATGGCCAGACCCGGGGCGAGACTCGTCCACGGCGCATTCCGCAGCTGCGACAGATCGCGGCCATCGGCGATCATCGCGCCCCAGCTCGGTGTGGGCGGTTGCACACCGAGGCCCAGAAACGACAACGCCGCTTCGGCCATGATCGCACCGGCAATGCCGAGCGTGGCCGCGATCACGACGGGCGCAATCACATTCGGCAGCACATGGCGCAGCAGGATGCGGCGATCGCGTGCGCCCAGGGCCCGCATGGCCTGCACGTACTCCAGCTCGCGCACCACCAGTACCTGACCGCGCACCAGCCGCGCCATACCGGCCCAACCCACCACGCCGATCACCGTGCACACGACGGTCAGCGAGGGCTCGAACGCCGCCGCCATCGCGATCAGCAGCAACAACGACGGAAACGCGAGCGTCACGTCGGCGAGGCGCATGATGACCTCCTCCGTCCACTTTCCGCGATACCCCGCCACCAGCCCGAGCACGAGTCCGATCGACAGTGAGATCCCCTGCGACGCGAGTCCTACCAGCAGCGAGATGCGGGCACCATGCACCAGTCGCGACCAGACATCGCGGCCCTGCGCGTCGGTGCCAAGCCAGTGCGCGCCACTCGGTGCCTGCAGCGCATTGCGCAGGTTGATCTGAATCGGGTCGGCGCCGTCGATCAGCGGTGCCGACAGCGCGGCCGCAATGAGCACGGCGATCACGCCGAGCCCCAGACGCGCCCGACGATCCTCGCGCAAACGCACCCACGCCGCATTGCCGACCGCGGCACCGACAGCGGTACCGACGGCAGGGCTCCCAGTGGCAGTGCTCATCGTCAGGCCGTCGTGAGGGTCGGACGGATCGCCGCGGACGCCACACGCGAACCGGAAGCCCTCGACAACACCTCGGCCGCATCGTCCACGAACTGCTGCCAGTCGTGATGCCGCGACGTGCGCGCCCTCGCCGCATCGCCCATCGCGTCGTACTCATGGCGGTCCGACATCAGCCGAGCCAGCTCGGCGACAATGGCCGCAACATCGGCGTCCGGCATCACGAAGCCGGTGATCCGCGATGCGACCATCGACGCGAACGACATCGCAGACGGCACGACCACGGGAATGCCACGCTGCATGGCGGCAATGGTGGCGATCGCACCCTCGTCGCCGTCAGCGGTGACCCAGACAGCCGCGGCCTCTACGTCGTCGGCCAGCAGCAGCGCGTCGATCGGCGCCACCTGCACGAACGCCGTCAGCCCGAGCGAGGCCGCGTGCACCCGCGTGGACTGCAACGCGGCGAGCTCGCCCAGCAAGACAATCCGCAGTGACGGATGCCGCCCCACGAGTCGGGCCGCGGCCCGCAACGCCACGGCGGTGCGCTCGTCATGCTCGGCCGGCGGCACGATCCACAACGCGGTCGGAACGGCATCGTCCGTTGAGGCATCACGATGCGCACGCAGTGACGAAGGCCCGGGCCAGCTCACGGCGATCGGATCGCGCCCCCATGAGGTGAGACGCGTACGCGAGCCGGCCAACCGCGTGCGCCAGGTGCGCGCAGCCGGATGCCGGTCGGGTGCGTCCTCGCCAACGGTCCACCGTCGCACCACACCACCGCGACGACCGGTGGCCAATGCGGCCAGAAGCGCATCCGGCTCACTCTGCACCAGCACGGCATCGGGGCGCAGGGCGGCCACGATACCGCGGGCACTGCGCACACGCGCGAAGGCGCCCTGGCCCGTGATGCCGCGCACCGGCAGGCGGGGGAACGTGGCTTCGACGGAGCGCTCAAGGACTCCATGACTCAAGCACGCGACCGTCACGATGTCACCACGCGCCGCGAGCTCCGCGCCCAGCGTGATCAGCAGGCGAACGTCAGGCGTCCACGACGCGGCCGTAGTGAGCACGAGGACACGCACGGATCACTCGCTGCCGCGATTGAACTGCAGCGCATGCAGGCGGGCATACGCGCCGTTGCGCACGAGCAGATCGCTATGCGTGCCCTGCTCCACCAGCTGCCCGCGCTCGAGTACGAGAATGCGATCGGCGTGCTGAATCGTGGCCAATCGATGGGCGATCACGAACACCGTGCGCCCTTCGAGCAGACGGTCGATGGCCTCCTGCACCAGGCGCTCGCTCTCCACATCGAGGGCCGAGGTGGCCTCGTCGAGAATGAGGATGGGCGGGTCGGACAGCAGCGCGCGCGCAATGGCCAGTCGCTGACGCTGACCGCCCGACAGGCGCGAGCCGCGCTCACCGAGGTTCGTATCCCACCCCTCGGGCAGTTCCTGAATGAACGACATCGCGTTGGCCGCGCGCGCCGCCGCGTCAAGCTGCTCCTGCGTGACCTGCGCGCGACCGAAGGCGACGTTGGCCCGCACGGTGTCGTTGAAGAGCACTGTATCCTGACTCACGATGCCGGTGAGCGAGCGCAATTCATCGAGCGTGATGTGGCGCAGGTCGACGCCGTCGAGCGTGATCCGTCCGCTGGTGGGCTCGAGGAAACGCGGCAACAGGTCGATGAGCGTGCTCTTGCCGGCGCCACTCGCGCCAACCAGTGCGATCACCTCACCCTTCCGCGCCGAGAAGGACACATCGGAGAGCGCCGGCGCGTCGTCGCCGTACGCGAACGTCACGTGCTCGAATTCGAGCGACGTCGCGAACGTCGGGGCCGTGATCGTACCTCGATCGGCCGCCGTTTCCGTGGGCGAGTCGAGCACCTCGAAAATCCGCTCGGCGCTGGCCAGCGACTGCTGGGCCGCGGCCGGCACCTGCGACAGCTGCTTGAGCGGCTGCAGCAGGCGCATCACCCAGATCAGGAACGTCACCAACAGCGCACCGTCCAGCGACTTCTCGACCAGCACCAGGCGCGCACCGAACCAGAGAATGGCCACGGCCATCACGGCGCCGAGCGTTTCCGTGACCGGGCCTGACATCAGCGCCAAGCGGCCGATGCGCACGTAGCCCTTGGCGAAGGCCGCATTGCGCGTCACGAAGCGCTGCTCTTCACGCACTTCCGCGCCGTACGACTTGATGAGACGGATGCCGCTCACCACTTCCTGCACCATGCTGGTGATTTCGCCCTGCTCGTTGCCCATGCGGCGATGGCCTTTGCGCAACTTGCGCAGTACTGGCTGCAGCGAGAGGACCGTAAGCGGCACCACCACCAACGACGCCAGCGACAACTTCCACGACACGGCGAACATGATCGCGATCGTGGACACCACCTGCGCCGTACTCCAGATGGAGCGCGTGACGAGTTCGGTGACCACGGCTTTGGCGTTCGTGGAGTCGGTGAGCATGCGGGAGATCACCTGGCCAACCTTATTGGCGGTGAACCAGCTCATGGGCAAGCGCAGCAGATGCGCATACATCGCATCGCGCAAATCGCGCACCACGAACTCCTGTAACTGCGCCCCGATCTGCCCGCTCAACCACACCAGCACGTTCTTGAGCGTCACCGCCAGCAACACCAGCACGATCACGTTGCGCAGCGATCCCATCTGATCGGCCGGGTCGAGCAAGAAGCCGATGGTCGTGCCAAGAATGGCCGACACGACCTTGTTGCCCGGAATCAGCTGCGGCTGTTCGAACAGCGCGTTCAGGAACGGAATCAGCAGCGTGAACGAGAACACGTCGAACACGGCGGCGAGCAGGTTGAGCGACACCACGCCCACCAGCTTCGAGCGGTGCGGGCGCACGAAACCCCACAACCGTCCCCATAACCCCTGCGGTGCGCTCATCGTGGTGCGCTCATCTCGCGTCGATCACCGCTTGGGCGTGAGCAGGGCGACCGGCAGAATGCACTCTTCCGGCGTCACACCACCATGCAGGAAGGATCCGCGGTACCGACTCTGGTATTCACGCAGCTTGGTGGGATACACGAAGAACGTGTCGCCGGCGGCCATCAGCGTGTTGTTGCCCGGGCCACGATGCGGCAAGCGCAGGTCATCGGGATTCGTGAACAACAACGCCTGCTCGGGCCGTTCGGCCCGCAGATCCTCGCCGAACTTGTAGCGCAGGTTGGCGGTGGCATCACGCTTGGCGAACACCGTAGCCGGCGAGTTACAGTGCAGCGCGCCATGATCACTGGTGATGACTACCGAGATGTTGCGGCGCGACGCTTCCTTGAGCAGCGTGAACAGCGACGAGCGTTCGAACCACTGCTTGGTGATGGCCCGCAGCGCGATCTCGTCGCGCGCGACCTCGAACAGAATCATCGACTCGCTTCGGCCATGCGTGAGCATGTCCACGAAGTTGAACACGAACGCGTGAATGCCCTCGCCGGCGATCGCGCCCGGCAAGTGGCGCTCGAGATCGTCGGAGTCGGCGGCGGTCGTGATCTTGTGATACCGCACGGGGGCCTGAACCTTCAGTTCCTCGAGGTGCGCCACCAGCAAGTCGCGCTCGTGCATGTTGAGCGTTTCGTCGTCCTTCTCGCCCCACCAGTCGGGGAAACGCGCGGCGATTTCCCCCGGAAAGAGCCCGCTAAACAGCGCATTGCGCGCGTAGGGTGTGGCGGTGGGAAGAATCGAGTAGTAGTGCGTGGTTTCCACGTCGTACAACGGGGCCAGCAACGGCTCCAGCACGCGCCACTGATCCACGCGCAGGCAGTCGATGACGACGAAGATCGCCTTGCGATCGCGCGCCAGCACCGGCATCACGAATTCCGTGACGACATCCACCGAGAGCGGCGGGCGATCGCCTTCGAGCTCACGCAGCCAGCGCGGATATTCGGTGCGCATGAACGTGGCGAACTCCCGATGCATATCGGGATAGAGTCCGCGCAGCGACTCGTGCAGCCCCAGCTCGCCGGCGGCGGCGAGATCGACGTCCCACTGCATGAGCTCCGCGAAGCGCTCGATCCAGCCGCGCCAATCGAGCCCGGCATAGCGCTCGGCCTCGATGGCGCGGAACCGTTCCACGAAGGCGCGGGCCAACGCCTGCGAGCGAATGAGCGGACCTTCGAGGATGCGGGTAACGACCGTCAGCACCTGCCGCGGCGTGACCGGCTTCACGAGGTAATCGCGAATGTTGACGCCGATCGCTTCCTTGAGCGTCGCGTCCTCTTCGCTCTTCGTGACCATCACCACGGGCATCGTGGGCAGCATCTCGCGGATGTCCTTGTAGGCATCCAATCCGCGAGTACCGGGCATCTGCTCGTCGAGCAGGACCAGGTCGTACGGGCGCCGACGCAGCAGCTCGAGCGCGTCGTCCGCGTTCGTCGCCGTCTCGACGTGATAGCCCTTGTCTCCGAGCAGGAGTCGATGCGGCTCGAGAAGCTCCGCTTCGTCGTCCACCCAGAGAATCGTTTTTGCCATCAGCGCCATCTTGTAAGGTACCTGAGCGGCGGGACTACGGTCCAGCGGCCCCGCCCCCGCCACGCCGCGCCGGACGCAATCGGACGCGTTACATTCGGACCGTGCACGCTGAATCCCTTCCCTACGCGCTCGAACCGCTCCGCTTCCCGTTCCCTGCTCTCGCGTCGCTCGCCGGACGCCTGCCGCTGGGTGGGGGACGTGAGGTCGCCCTGGCCGCGCTCATGACCGCCCGGTTGGCGCAGGGCGTGATGACCGGCGACGCCCTCCATCCCGGCGAGCGGGTCACCCGCGCCGCCGCCGCCAAGGTGTGGCTGGCCTCCCTCGCGCTTCCCGCTACGACGCGCGTACCGTTTGCGCGCTGCGTCGAGTCGACCACCGGCACGTCGCTGCAAGTGGCGGGCGCGATCCGCAGCCTCGTCGCCGCCGCCGGCACGCACCTCGATGGCCCCTCGGTGCAGGAGCTCGAGAAGCTCGCGCGCGTGCTCGCGGGCTCATGAACCACCGCACCGATATCTCGCCGCTCACTCGCGTCGTGGCGCGCCTCGACCGGGCCAGTGTCGGTGATGTCGACCCCGGTATCGTCCCCACCCGATTTCCGTCCATCGATCGCGCGGTCGGCGGTGGCTTCCGTCGCGGCGACCTGATCGTCGTGGGCGGAGACGACAGCGCCGGCTGCTCCGCGCTTGGCCTCGCCATCTCCCTGCGCGTGTCTCCGCGCGCCTTGCTGCTCACGGGAGAGATGCAGGCCGAGCGCGCCTACGAACGCGCCCTCGCGATGGGAGCGAAGGTGTCGCTGGAATCGCTGCGCCTTGGCGTCGTCAGCGAGGAAGAACGCGCCCGCCTCGCCACCGTCGCGGTCACGCTCCGCGACCGGGCGCCGGTTATCGAGACGATCACGTCAGGCACCATGGCCGCGATCGATCGCGCCGTGGAAGCGACGCCCGACGCCTCGCTGGTGGTGGTCGATCCGCTGGAATGCCTGCTCGATCGCGACGCCGGCCGCGACGAAGCACTGGGCTTCGCGGTGCTCTCGCTCAAGCGACTCGCCCTGCGGCGGAATGTGGCCGTGCTGCTGACGACGCACCTCCCGCAGCTCGATCGCGCGCGGCACGATCGTCGTCCCCGCCTCACCGATTTCGGACTCGGCGGCGCAATTGGAGCTCACGCCGACCTGGTGCTGGGACTCTACCGCGAGGAGCTATACGAGGCGGATATGGGTGTCTCCGGCGCGGCCGAGTTGCTGCTGCTGAAGAACCGGGAAGGGGCGAGGGGATACATCGACCTGTACTTCGACAGCCGGTTCAGCCGGTTCGAGGATGTGTTGGAGGAATAGCCTGTTTCTGCCCACGGCTCATAGCCTTTTGGTTTTTTGCCCATGGCTCACGGCTCACGGCTCACGGCTCATAGCCTTTTGGTTTTTGCCCATGGCTCATGGCTCACGGCCCATTTAAGGGCTGTGGGCTTTGGGCTTTGGGCTTTGGGCTTTGGGCTGTGGGCTGTGGGCCATGAGCCATGAGCCATGGGCCATGAGCTATGGGCCATGCGCCATGGGCCATGAGCCATGGGTTTTTACACCCCGCCCCCTCTCGGCATTATTTTCCCCGACATCGGTTTGACAGCACCCATATCCGCATTCACGGGGCAGGGCGATGGCAGGACATAGCAAATGGAAAACGATCAAGCGTGCGAAGGCCGCCACCGACAACAAGCGCGGCGCGCTCTTCACGCGGCTGATCCGCGAAATCACCATGGCCGCCAAGCTTGGCGGGGGTGATCCGGGCGGCAATCCTCGCCTTCGTACCGCCATCGACAACGCGAAGGCGGTGTCGATGCCCAAGGACAACATCGACCGCGCCATCAAGAAGGGCACGGGCGAACTGGAAGGCGTGGACTACGTCGAAGTGCTGTACGAGGCCTATGGCCCGGGCGGCGTGGCGATCATGATCCAGGCCGTCACCGACAACCCCACGCGCACCGTGGCCGATGTGCGGCACAAGCTGTCGCGCAACAACGGCAACATGGGCTCCAGCAACTCGGTGGCCTATCTGTTCGAGCGCAAGGGACAGATGTCGGTGTCCGCCGAGGGCGTGAACGAAGACACGCTCATCGAAGCCGCGCTCGAAGCCGGAGCGGACGACGTGGTGCGCGACGATACCGAGTTCACGATCACGACCGATCCCGGCGCGCTGCACGCGACGAAGGAAGGGCTCGAGTCGAAGAAGTACAAGGTGGCCGATGCCGAACTCGCCTGGGTGCCCAAGAGCACCGTGAAGGTGGAAGGGTCGGCGGCCGACCAGCTCATGAAGTTGCTCGAAGCGCTCGAAGAGCTCGACGACGTGCAGAAGGTCGATGCGAACTTCGAGATGGACGACGACGCGATGGCCGAGGCGTGAGCCCGTCGCTGGTGCTCGGGATCGATCCGGGCACCGCCGTCACGGGGTACGGTGTGGTCGCCTTTGACGGCCGCATCGCCACCCTCGTGGAGTGCGGCGTCATCCGCACGACCGCGAAAGATCCGCTGCCCCAGCGTCTACTCGAGATTCACGAAGGCGTCGAAGAGATCCTGGCGCGGCACCGTCCCGACATGATGTCGGTCGAAGACGTGTTCTACGCCAAGAACGTGCGCACGACGATCGTGCTCGGTCACGCGCGCGGCGTGATTCTGCTCGCCGCGCAGAAGGCCGCGCTCACGATCTGCGAGTATCCGCCGGCGGAGATCAAGAAGGCGATCACCGGCACCGGCGCCGCCACGAAGGAGCAAGTGCAGTTCATGGTGGCGCGCCTGCTACGTCTCAAGAGTGCCCCGCAACCGGCCGACGCCGCCGACGGCGTCGCCGCCGCGCTCTGCGCCTGTCTCATGTCATCGCGACCAAAGCTCCCCGAGCTGCCGCCGATGCGCATTCCCCTCTCCAAGCTCGTGAAATGATCGCTCTCGTCTCCGGCACGCTCGTCCATCGCGAACTCGATCGCGTAGAAATCCTGACGGCGGGTGGCGTGGGCTACGAGTGCCTCATTCCGCTGTCGGTCTTCGAGTCGTTACCGCAGGAAGGCGCGCCGATCACGTTGCACACGCATCTCGCCGTGCGCGAAGACGCGTGGCATCTGTACGGATTCTCCGATCGCTACGACCGCGCCGTCTTTCAGCGGCTGCTCGTGGCCAAGGGCGTCGGCCCGGCACTCGCGCTCGGCATTCTGTCGTCGCTCACGCCCGAGCGCGTGGTGCGCGCGCTGCGCGAGAAGGACATCACGACGCTCATGCGCGTACCACGCGTGGGTCGGAAGAAGGCCGAACAGATCATTCTCGATCTGGCCGACAAGATGGACACCGTGGGTGCCGCGCCGACGGCCGCGGGCGCCACGAAGAGTCCCGTCGCCGACGACGCCATCCGCGCGCTCATCGCGCTGGGCTACAACCAGCTCGAAGCCGATCGCGCCGTCCGCGCGGTCGTAGACGGCGGCGCCGGTGGGGATGTGGGGGCGGTGGTGAGGGCGGCCTTAAGTCGCTTGACTTCGAAATAGACTCACGTGGGTTCTGAGTGGTGAGTGAAAGTTTGGAGTGCTGGGTTGAACGCAAAACTCCGAACTTTCACTCACAACCCCAAACTCACGTGAGTCTATCGCCCCAGCACGACGCCCGCCTTACCGCCGATACTGCGTCGCGTCCCGCAACGGCTTCCCACAGCTCGGCACCGTAATCACCTGCCCCGGGCGGCCACCGGGAATCGGATCCACCAGCACACGCGAGCTCTTCTCCGTGTCTTCGCTGGCGAGGTACGCGAACATCGCGGTCAGCGTCGCGTTGTGCTTCAGATCATCGACAATGATCTTGTCGAACGAGTCGCGGTTGGTGTGCCACGTGCTGTTGCTGTAATCCCAGTTCAGCGCGCCGAGTCCGACGGCCGGTGCGCCCCAGCAGCGGAACGACGCATCGTCCGATCCGGCGCCGATGCCCGACGGGCCCGAGAGCCGGATGTACTGCGTGAGTTGCGACGGCATCTGACTCATGTACTGCGCCAGGCGCCGACCATTCTCCGGATGCAGCCCCGGGCCCGTGCTCACCACGCGGCCGGTGCCGTTGTCCTGATTGAACGCGAACTGCAGTCCCTTGATCACTTCCGGATGATCGGCGGTGAACGAACCGGAGCCGTTCAAGCCCTGCTCTTCGCCGCTCCAATGACCCACCAGAATCGTGCGTGACGGCTTCGGATACACCGTCTTCAGGATGCGCAGCGCTTCCATCATCGTGATCGATCCCGTGGCGTTGTCCGTCGCGCCCGAGTGCCCTTCCCAGCTGTCGAAGTGCGCCGACAACACCACGTACTCGTCGGGCTTGGTGGCCCCCTTGATCTCGGCGATCACGTTGAACACCGGCTTGTCGCCGAGCGCCTCCGATTCCGCCATCAGGCGCACCTTCGGGCCCTGCTTGTTCTGCGCGAGGCGGAACAGCATGCCGTAGTCTTCGCAGCCCACGTCGAACGTCGGCAACGCCGCATTGCGCGGCGAGCCGAAAATCTTGTTCACGCCGGGATACTGCGAGTAGTTCGACTCGAACACGGCCACCGCACCAGCGGCCTTGAGATCGCTGTAGAACGTCGGCACGCGCTGCGTGACGCCCTGATACGTGGCCGACAGATCGCGCTGCATCGAGTCGAGCGACGCCTGCGTGCTCGGCATCGCGAACTCGGCGAGCTGCGACGCCGGACGGCAGGTGAGACGCGGCGCCGATGCCAGCACGATCTTGCCCTTCACGCTCGGCAACCACGCCGTGAACTCTTCGGGCGACTGGTACGGCTTCACGACGACCACATCACCGTCGGCCCACTTCCCCGCCGTATTGCCGCTCCACGACAGCATGTTGATCTCGAGCGCCTTCACACGCGGCGCCGTGAGCTGCGCGAACGCGGCACCACGCTTCCATGAGTTCCACGTGCCGTATTGCTCCTTGCGCGCCGTGACGCCGAACTGCTTGTACGTGGCCAGCAGCCAATCCTGCGCGCGATTCATGTTCGGCGATCCCGTGAGACGCGGGCCGACGGAATCGAGCAGCTGCTGCGCGAGCGTACCCGCCTGCGACCGCTGCATCCCCTCTTCCCACAACTTCAGGATGACCGGATCGGTGGGTGCGTCCTTACGGACGTACGACGGCGCCGGATCAACCGGCAGCGCCTGAATGTTCTTGGCCACGGGCGCCGGACCGCGCCCCGGCTGCGCGGAGGCCGACGATGCGGCCGAAGCGGTCGCCGCGAGCAGCAGACCGAAAACTGAGGATGAACGCATACGAAGTTCTGGTGTTCGGTGAGAAACGAGAGCGTGCGCGCGACGTCAGGCCCGCGGGCTCAATCCATCCACGAGTGACGTGCGGTACGCCTTCCACGCCGGCACAAAGCCGATCACGAGGCCGGCACCCATGACAACGGCGAGATAGGTCCATTCCGTTGAGCGCAACGGATGCAAGGCGAGATGCAACCCGAAGCGCTGTTCGATCGACCCCTGCGCCACGAACAACCCGATGTACACGGCGGCCACACCGATGATGCAGCCCAGCAGGGCCAGCAACCCGCTCTCGAGCACGAGCAGCGAGATGATCATGCGCGGACCGGCGCCGACGGCACGGAGAATCGCCATCTCGCGACGACGTGCTTCGAGCGATGAATAGAGCGCAACGAGCATCCCGGTCAGGCCGATCGCCACAGCGAAGATCGCAATCACGCGCAGCCCGACTTCGGCGCTGCCGATGTTCTGCCACAACTCGCCGAGCGCCACACCCGGGATCACTGCCGTGAGCGGTTCCACTAGATCGGTGTTCATCTCACGCTGCAACATCAGCGCTTCGAACCGGTTCTTGGTCCCGACGAAGAACGCCGTGATCTGGTCGTCGCCGTGATCATGCGCCGGCTCAGCAGCCGTCGGCTCAGCCACGACTTGTTTCGTCGCCGCCTTCTGCTTCACCGCGGCCGCCTTCACCTCCGGCAGCGCACTCGGCGGCGGTTCCGCGCCCGGCATCACCAGCGGCGTCCCGGGCGGCGGACTCGCCCCCGGCATCACCAACGGCGTCCCCGGCGGCGGACTCGCGCCCGGCATCACCATCGGCGTCCCCGGCGGCGGTTCCGCCCCCGGCATCACCATCGGCGTGCCCGGAGGCGGTGCCATCGCCGCCGCTCGCTTCTTATTCGCCGCAATAATCGCCGCCGCTTTGTCGCCGTTCTGCGCCGTTTGCGGTTGCGCCGTCCCCCCCTGCCCACTCCCCCCTGATACCCTCCCTCCTGCTCCCTCCGCCGACGCCATCGACGACCCAGCGACACCAGCCTCAGGCTCATGCATCGCCTCGATCCCTTCCAGCGTCACGTACACCGACCGATCGATCGGCGTGAACGTGCGCCCGAGGATCCCGACCACGTGGAACGGGTGCGCTTCGTGGCTCGATGTGCCGATGTCGCGGAGCCCGTGCACCACCACCACCGGCGTGCCGATGGTGTAGCCCAGCTTTTCGGCCACATCACTGCCGATCACGACTTCCGTGTCGGACACGGCCGCGCGACCGGACACGAACACGATCCGTCCATCCTTGCGGAACCGATAGCGGTCGTAGAACTCCGGCGTCGTGCCGACGACGCGGAAGCCACGATGACTGTCGCCAAGCGAGTACGGGACCACCCACTTCACGGCGGGATGCGCTTTCCAGCGCTCCATCGTGGAGAGCTTTACCGAGCCGGACGGCGAGCCGATACCGAATACCGCGCTCAACAACACCTGCAGCGTGCCACCGCGCGCGCCGACGATCAGGTCGACCCCGCGGATCGTGCCCGCGAAGCTGTCGCGCACGCCGGCCCGCACATTCTCGATGCCCACCAGCAACGTCACGCTGAGCGCGATCGACGCGACCGTGAGCGACGTGGTGAGCAGTCGGCTGCGCAACGACGTCAGCGCCAAACGCAGCAGCATCATGGTGATGCCCTCATCGCGATACCCTCATGCGTCGGCACCCACTTTCGCGGCCCGATTGATTTCCATCAGTTCCACCGTGCGAGAGAAGAGCGGCATCAGGGTGTGATCGTGGCTCACGAACACGAGGGTGGCCTTGGCCTTCTCGCACGACGCGAACAACAACTTGAGGAAGCGTTCGCGGCGATCGGTATCGAGCGCGCTGGTGGGCTCGTCGGCGATCACCACTTCAGGGCTGCCCATCAACGCCCGCGCGGCCGCTACGCGCTGTTGCTGCCCGACGCTCAGCTCGGCGATCGGCGAATCGAGATACTGCTCGATGTCGAGTTGCGACGCGATATCGCGCACCGCGTCGTCGAGCGAACGGCCGCCCAGTCGTGCGAGGCGCGCAGGCTCGAGGCGAACTGGAAGCAGGATGTTCTCCCGCACCGGGAGATACGGAATGAGGTTGAACATCTGGAACACGTATCCCAGATGCCGCGCCCGAAACGCATCGCGCGCGCCGCCCGACATCGTCGAGAAGTCCTGCCCGAGAATGCGCACACTGCCGCTGGTCGCCTGCAAGACGCCTGCAAGAAGGCCGAGGAGCGTGGTCTTGCCACTGCCACTCGGCCCATGCAGAAACACCGTCTCGCCGCGGTCGATCCTCAGCGAATCAATCGACAGCACGTCGCGCCCTTTCTTGTATGAAAAGCGCAACGCGGACAGCTCGACCGCCGGGGTCCCGTGGAGACCAGCACCGGCGGGAGCTGCCACCGCAGCCCCTTCGCTCATTTCGACGAGTAGGGTTCGACCTTGAGTCCTTCCAGCTGGTAGCCCACCGTGCCGTACGGGCTCTCGACCGACGCGATCTTGAGACGTCCCGACATCCACACGGCGTCGAACAGGTTGAGCTTGACGGCCTTCTTGCCGCCCATCTCCACCATCACGATCTGATTCGGCGGCGGCGGCGGGGTGTGCACGCAGGCGCCGTAGTACGGCACCAGCAGGAACTCGGCTCCCTCTTCCTGGAAGTCGTCCAGCGGCACGACGAAGCCCGGAATGCGGACCAGCTTGCCCTCGAGCTTCTTCAGGGTGTCGGTCGACTTGCCGTTCGTGTAGTCGAGGCCGGCCAGCACGCGCCAGTCGATGTTCACCGCTTCCTCGACGAGCGCTTTCGGAGCCGTCGGTGCCTTGGCAGCGGCAGGAGCGACGGCGACGCGCGTGGGCGGCGTGGCAGTCTTGGGACGGGCCGGCGTGGTAAACGCCGTCGTGGCCAAGAGCACGACGGAGATTCCGGCCAGCGAAAGCACAGGCGAACGACGGGACATGGCGAATCCTGGGAGCAGGACGAACGGGAGCCCACACGACGACGTCGCGGGTCACTCCCGGAAATTTACGCAATCCGGGCGGGAACGCTGAGTTCAGCGGAAGCTGGAGCGCTGCCGCCGTCCCTGAAAGTACCCCCCGATCGTCGGCTCGTGCCCAGTCTCCACGGTATATTCCCCCCATGAGCCGCGCCGAAATCACCACGCCGGAAGCCCTCGCCGACGAGAGCGTCGTCGAATTGTCCCTTCGCCCCCAGCGCCTGGTCGAGTTCATCGGCCAGAAGAAGGTGAAGGACAGCCTCGGAATCGCCATCGCCGCGGCTCGTGCGCGCAAGGAACCGCTGGACCACACCCTGTTCTTCGGACCGCCCGGGCTGGGCAAGACCACCCTGGCCGACCTGATGGCCCGTGAACTCGGGGTGAACCTTACCACCACCTCCGGTCCCGCGCTGGAAAAGCCGGCCGATCTCGTCGGTCCTCTCACCAATCTGCGTGAGGGCGATGTGCTGTTCATCGACGAAATCCACCGCATGCGCCCCATCATCGAGGAGTTTCTCTATCCCGCGATGGAGGATTACCGGATCGACATCCGGCTGTCCGATGGCCCGAAGGCGCAGACAGTCACGATGAACATCGAGAAGTTCACGTTGGTGGGCGCGACAACACGACTGGGCATGCTCACCGCCCCGCTCCGCGCGCGCTTTGGCATCGTGCAGCAGCTGGGCTTCTATCCGGTGGACGAGCTCGAAGTGATCGTGCGTCGCACCGGCGAAGTGCTGAAGGTGGAGATGGACCCGCTCGGCGCGCATGAAATCGCCAAGCGCTCCCGTGGCACGCCGCGTGTGGCGAACCGCCTGCTGCGTCGCGTGCGTGACTATGCGCAGGTGTGCGCTGACGGACGCATCACGCTCGAAGTGGCGCAGGCCGCGCTCGAGTTGAACAACGTCGACCATTTCGGACTCGACGACATGGATGCGCGCCTGTTGAAATCGATCATCGAGAAGTTCGACGGTGGACCGGTTGGGCTCGGTACGATTGCGGCGGCAATCGGCGAGGATCCCGGGACGATTGAAGAGGTATATGAACCGTTCCTGGTTCAGCACGGATTTCTTCAGCGCACCCCGCGCGGACGCGTTGCTACGGCGCATGCGTATCGCCATCTTGGCTACGTGCCGCCTATTGGCGCCTTCGAACAACCCACCCTGTTCTAAGCTCTCCGTAAAATGATCGCAATGTTTGGCACCTCGGTGCGAGCCTCCCGGCTTGCACACGTATTGCTCCTGCCCGTCACCCTCGCAGCACATCTGGCGGTTGGTTCGCCTCTCGTCGCGCAGCCGATGGCACCGCAGCCCATACGGCAGTCGATCGCGCAAATCGCCGACTCCGTAGCCGCAATCGGTGACACGGCCCGAGCCGTCGCCTTACTCGATTCAGCCGTTCGCCGCGACAAGCGAGACGCGGCGGCGTGGCATCAGCTTGGACTGCTGTTGTGGAATCAGGCGCGCAGCGCGCGCAATCCGGATTTCATGAAGGACGTCAAGAAGATCCGCATGCTGTCGGCAGCCGACACCTCGCTGCGGCTCGCCACGAAACTCGCCCCAGACAGCGGGCGGTTCTGGCTCAGCCTGAGTCGGTTCAATCTGCAATCCGGCGTGTCGACGATGCGGTTCGCCTCCACCGGTCAAGCGCGCGAAGTAATGACGGCGGCCGAGCGGATGGGCGACAAGGTCATGCTCGCCGAAGCCGCCGACATGGCGGGGATGGGCGCATGGCGCCGCTACGACGCGCAGGCGAATCGCGGTCTGCCGACTGGCTTTTCGAAGATTGTCGTTCCCACGGGCATGCAACGCCGGCTCGCCCGTGACTATGTCAATACGATTGCCAACAAGATCCTGCCGCCCACCGGCGACGCGGATCATGCCGAGGCGCTCGAGCTCTTCTCGCGCGCCGTCGGAGCCGACTCGAGCAACCTGATGTACAGCCGTCATCTGTACATGGCGTACGTGGAACGCAAACGCTGGACCGATGTGGTCACCGTCGCCTCCATGCGTGCACGGCAATTTCCGCTCGACTTTCAGTCGCAGTTGGCCCTCGGTCTCGCGTACCACCGGCTCGCCAACGAGAAGGGCGCCACCATCGCCTTCGACAGCGCCTTCGCGCTGATGGACGAGAGCGAGGCGAATCGCTTGAAGAACCTGGTGCGCATCCTGCGCCCGCGTTCGCGCGCGGGATCGAAAGCAGCGGAACAAGTCGGTGACTCGGCCGGCTGGGCCAAGTTGCCGTCGTCGCAGCGCGACGGGTTGGAGGCAATGTTCTGGATGATGAGCGACCCACTGGCGCTCACCCAGGAGAATGAATTCCGTCTCGAGTTCCTCGCGCGCGTGGTGTACGCCGATTTCCGGTGGACGGTCGACGATCTGAACCTGCGCGGTGCGGATACCGATCGGGGCGATGTGTACGTGCGCTATGGTCCGCCCGATTTCGAGATGACCATTCCCGGAAGCACCACGGACGGCCGCCAGCGGCTTGACGGTGAAGTCACGCTGTTCTGGGATTACACCAACAGCTTCTCCTTTTTCTTCGATCTGAAGCCCGGTTACGCCACCGGACGTCTGGCGTTGTTCGACCGCGACTACGTGGAACAGATGAACGACGTCGTGCCGGTCTCGTTCGCCAACGTGCCGGTCACACGCTTGCTCGACACGATCCCGATGCGCATCGCCCGGTTCCGGTCGGGCACCGACTCGACGGACGCACTCATCGCCGCGTTGGTCCCGATCGACTCGCTGCTGCGCGGCAACGCCCTCGAGCGCGTGCCCGTCGATATCGACCTGCGCGTCTTCGACCAGTTCGTTCGCGTGCGAGGCATGGAATCCGATCAGCTCACCTTCGCGCGCGACAGCAGCGCCGGGCCGCTCGGTCGCCTGTGGTCGCGACGGCTTGGCCCCGGCATCAACGTGGTGCGCGTCGAAGCGCTGCAGAGCGACAGCAAACGCGGCGCACGCGCAATGGCGCGCCTCGATCCGGCGACGAACGTCGGCTTCGGCATGAGTGATGTCCTGCTCGGCAACAAGCCGGAACTCCGCAGCGGTGTCGTCACACCGTCACGGTGGCGCGACATCGCGATCACGCCGAGCGTCGGCAGTTACGCGCGCGGCAGTTCGCTCGGTCTGCTTTGGGAGATGTATGACCTTGTCCCGAAGGATGGACAGACGAAGTATCGCGTGGCGATCACCGTGGAGCGCTCGGACCGCGACGGCGTGAGCGGATTCACACTACGCGTGCTCGACAATCTCGGCCGGGCCGTTGGTCGCGCGCAGCAGTCCCGCGATCGTTTCACGATCTCCTTCGACCGCCAGGGCGGCGCGCTGCCGGTGCTGGTGGAATACCTGTCGCTCGACATGACGCAGGCTCCATCTGGCGGCTACCGCTTGCGCGTCGAAGTGACGGACCTAGCCAATCAGAAGAAAACGGCTCGTAACACAGAATTCAGGATCCGCTGAGCCACAAAAACGGTCTGGACTGTTGCGCTGCAGCACCGATTCGATTGTCTTTCTGCGCTTCCATGACCGCAATGCCTGACTCCGTCGATGCGCTGCCCCACAAGGGCAGCCGCACGTCCGACTATGACTACGAGCTCCCCGAGGAGCGCATCGCGCAGCGTCCCGTCGAGCCGCGCGATGCGAGCCGTTTGCTCGTGGTCGACCGGCGCGACGGCAGCATTGCACACCGCACGTTCCGCGATATCGCCGAGTTGATTCCGGCCGGTGACGCGATCGTGGTGAACACCACCAAGGTGTTCCGCGCGCGACTGCTTGGGCATCGTGAAAGCGGCGGGCCGGCGGAGATCCTGCTGCTCCGCCCGGTCAACGGCGATCACTACGAAGCGATGATCCACCCGGGCGGCAAGTTGCGCCCCGGTCGCGTGGTCACGATCGCTCCCGACTTCCGCGTCGAGATCGTGGACACCACGCCGCGTCGCACGCGCATTGTGCGCTTGCACACCAACGGTGACGTGGCCGGCACGATCGAGAAGTACGGACATGTCCCGCTGCCGCCGTACATCGAACGCGCCGATGAGTCGGGCGACATCGCCCGCTACCAGACGGTGTACGCCGAAACGGTCGGGTCGGTCGCGGCCCCCACGGCCGGTCTGCATTTCACCCCCGACCTGCTCGACACACTGCGCGCTCGCGGTGTCGAGATGGCGAACGTAGTGTTGCACGTGGGTGCCGGCACCTTCCGTCCCGTCAGCGATGAAGATCCGTCGCAGCACGTGATGCACGAGGAATGGTGCGAAGTCACCAGCGACACGGCGAAGCAGCTGAACGCCGTGCGGGCCCGCGGCAATCGCGTGTGGGCGATCGGCACGACGAGTGTGCGTACGCTTGAAACCGCAACGGATCTGCACGGGACGATTCACCCGTTCAGCGGCGAGACGAACATTTTCCTGCGTCCGCCAGCCACGATCCGCGGCATCGACAAGCTGGTCACGAATTTCCACCTGCCGAAGTCCACGCTGATCATGCTCGTGGCCGCCTTTGCCGGCTACGACCTCACAATGCAGGCGTACCGGACGGCGGTGGCGGAGAACTACCGGTTCTATTCGTACGGCGACGCGATGTGCGTCCTGTAGGGGCGGCGCTTCGTTCCATCGATCGCTGGTGAGTTTCGAGTTGTGGGTTCAAGTCCCGAGTTCTGGGTTTTTCAACGCACGACTCCGAACTTCAACTCACCACCCGAAACTCACGTGAGAGCCAGTAGATTCCACACGTGACTTTCTCCTTCAAACTCGACGCCACCGACGGCCTCGCCCGCGCCGGCCAATTCACGACGCCCCACGGTGTAATGAACACGCCGCAGTTCATGCCGGTGGGCACGCTGGCGTCGGTCAAGTCGCTCGATCCTGAAGATCTGCGGCGTCTGGGCGCCACGATGATCCTGGCCAACGCGTATCACCTGCGCCTGCGGCCCGGCGACGAGATGATCCGCACCATGGGCGGCCTGCACCGCTTCATGCACTGGGACGGCCCGATGCTCACCGACTCCGGTGGCTTTCAGGTGTTCTCGCTGGAAGGGCTGCGCACCATCAACGAACAGGGCGTCGAATTCCGCAGCCACCTGGATGGATCGCTGCAGCAGTTCACGCCGGAATCCGTCATGCGCATTGAGCGCAACGTGGGCGCCGACGTGATCATGCAGTTCGATCACGTGGTGCCGGGGCAGACCGAGGCCGGGTTGGCCCGCGTGGCGATGGAGCGCAGCATCCGCTGGCTGGAGCGGTGCCGGGTGGAGTTCGACCGGCTGCTGCGGGAAGATCCCGACGCGCCGACCCCGATCCAGGCCCTCTTCCCCATCGTGCAAGGCGGCATTCACGCCGACCTGCGGCGGGAGTCGGCCACCGCCATCCGGAATGCGGCCGACTGGGTCGGACTCGGCATCGGCGGCCTGTCGGTGGGCGAGGCCAAGCCCGACATGTACGCCATGCTCGACGTGGTCAACGAGGCGCTGCCGACCGACCGTCCCCGGTATCTCATGGGCGTCGGCTTTCCGGAGGACCTGGTGGAAGGCGTGGCCCGCGGGGTCGACCTGTTCGACTGCGTCGCTCCGACGCGGATGGGGCGGACCGGCGCCTTTTTCACGACCACGGGCCGCCGGAGCATCAAGAACGCCGCCTGGCGTCTCGACCCGGGGCCGCTGGACGACGAGTGCACCTGTTCGGCCTGCAGCCGCTTCTCCAAGGCCTATATCCGCCACCTGTTCGTGTCGGAAGAGATCCTCGGACTGCGCCTCCTGAGCCTCCACAATGTACATTTCCTTGTTGCGCTGATGCGCGACGCACGCGCCGCTGTTCAGGCCGGCACGTTCCAGGGCTGGAGCCGTGACTGGCTCGCCCGCTATCACTCACGATCGACGTCTTCATGAGCTTCTCCGTCCTTGCCAGCTTCGCCGCCCTGCAGTTGGGTGGCAGCAGTCAGATCGCCTCCATGATTTTCATGTATGGCGCGATCTTCGCGATCTTCTATTTCGTGCTCATCCGCCCGCAGCAGCGGCAGCGGAAGGCGCACAACGAGCTCGTGCAGGCGCTCAAGAAGGGCGACGAGATCGTCACGGCCGGCGGGCTGGTGGGCGAAGTCGTGCACATCAATCCGGTGAACAAGGATGGTGCGGTGAGCATGGAAGACCGCATCACGATCAAGTCGGGCGAGTCGAAGGTGATCGTCGAGCGTGGCCGCATTTCGCGCGTCGGCTCCTCCACCCCGGCGGCCTGAGGTATCCGTGTCGTTGCTCGATATTCACGTCCTGGGTTCGCCGATCCTCCGCCAGGAGACGGAACGCGTCGAGCAGTTCACGCCGGAGTTGCGGCGGCTCGTGGACGACATGTTCGACACGATGGACAAGGCCAAGGGTGTCGGTCTCGCCGCGCCGCAGGTCGGGCGGCGTGAACGGCTGGCGGTGGTCGAGGTGGACGAGACGCGGCTGGTCGTCATCAACCCCGAGATCATCCTGAAGGAAGGCTCGGTGCGCGGCGAAGAAGGCTGTCTCTCGATTCCTGAAGTGTACGCCGACGTGGACCGGTTCTCGCGCGTGATCGTGCGGGCGCAGGACATCGATGGCGTCTGGTACGAAGTCGAAGGCACCGAACTGCTGGGCCGGTGCCTGCAGCACGAGATCGACCACCTGCACGGCCGATTGTTCACCGACCGTCTCAGTCTGCTCAAGCGTCGCGCCGCGATGCGCGAGTGGGAGTACGAGAAGGCGAAATACCCGAAGCTCCTGCGCGTGCTCCCCGTCGGCGATCTGCCGAAAGAGCGCGACGCCAAGACACCTGAAACGAAGACATAACCGGAGACCGCCCCACCCGTGCGCATTCTCTTCTGGGGCACTCCCGACTTCGCCGTTCCGCCGCTCCGCGCGCTGATTGGCGAAGGCCATGACGTGGTCGGTGTGGTCACACAGCCCGACAAGCCGCGCGGCCGCTCGCGCACGCAGCTCGATCCGTCGCCGGTCAAACGCGTCGCGCTCGAAGAAGGCATCCCGGTGTTGCAGCCCGAGAAGCCGCGGGGCGACGAGTTTCTCGACGCCATGCGCGCCCTCGCGCCCGACGTGTCGGTGGTCGTTGCCTACGGCTGTATCCTGCCCAAGGCCGTGATCGATCTGCCGACCCTCGGCACGCTCAACATTCACGGCTCGGTGTTGCCCGCCCTGCGTGGCGCGGCGCCCATTCAGGCGGCGATTCTCGAAGGGCTCACGGAAACGGGCATCACGATCATGCAGATGGTGCCCGCGCTCGACGCCGGCGACATGCTGCACGTGCTGCGCACGCCGATTCAGGCCGACGAGACGTACGGTGAACTGCACGACCGGCTCTCCGAACTCGGTGCCCTCGCCATTGTCCAGGCGCTCGCCATGATCGACGCGCAGATCGTGCAGCCGATCGCGCAGGACGACGCCCTGTCGACCTATGCGTCGAAGATCGATCGCGATATGGCACGTCTGGATTTCACCTGGTCGGCCGAACGCGTGTCGCGCGTCACGCGCGCCTTCGATCCGCGACCGGGCGCCTTTGCCAGCCTGCGCGGCGTGGAGACGAAGCTCTTCAGCGTGCGCGTGGTCGGTGACGGTACGAACGACGATCTCGACGAGCCCACGTTGGCGAGCCCACCGGGCACGGTGCGCTCGGCAAACGACGACGGGCTGCTGGTCCGCTGCGGCGAAGGCGCCGTGCGATTCATGGATGTCCAACCCAGCGGCAAGCCGCGCATGACCGCCGCGTCGTTGGCGCGCGGTCGTGGCGTGTCGGCGGGCGATCTGCTCGAGCCCGCGTGAGCATGAGCGTGAGAACCGTATGATGGCCGTCGTGAAGAAGAAGCCGCACAACATGCTGGGCATCACCGAGTCGCGCGCATCCGCGGCGATGGTGCTGGCCGACCTGCGCAATGGTGCGATGCTCGACGCCGCCTTCGAACGGTACGTGGCGCCGCTCGATGCGCGCGACCGTCGTTGGGTGCAGGAGCTGCTCTGGGGCATGCTGCGCACGCGCAACCGTCTCGATGCGATCCTGGCCGAACGCGTGCGCGGTGGCATCGCCAAGATCGATGTCGATGTGGCCGATCTCCTGCGGCTTGGCGCCTACCAGCTGCTCAGCATGGGCAGCGTGCCGGCGTATGCGGCCATCGGACAGACGGTCGAACTCACCAAGCGTCGTCACGGCATTGGTGCCAGTAAGCTCGTGAACGCGGTGCTGCGTCGGATCGATCGCGAACGTGATACGATCGAGCCGCCCGTGCCGAGCGAACCGCTGGAAGCGCTGGCGCAGCAGTATTCGCATCCGCGCTGGGTGATTTCGCGCTGGGTCGATCGCTGGGGCATGGACGACACCGAGCGCCTGCTGGCGGTGAACAACGAGCCGGCCTCGATCACCGTGCGCCCGTATGGTGTGGATCGCGCGCAGCTCGACGACACGCTGACCGGCGCCGGCGTGACCACGCATGATGTGCCCTTGGTTCCCGACTCCATCCGGCTCGGGCCCGGCGTGGCCCTCACCGAACTCGGCGCGTTCAAGCAGGGCATGTTCTTCGTGCAGGATCCGGCGGCGACGCTGGTGGCCAAGTACGCGTTCGTGCCGGAGGGTGGCGTGGTGGTCGACCTCTGCGCGGCGCCCGGCGGCAAGGCGCTCGAGTTGTCGCGTCGCGCACGGCTGGTGTTTGCCGCCGACGCCAAGATGGCGCGCGTGGAGCGCATGCTGACCGGTTTTGGCCGACTTGACGCCACGAATCTCATCCCGATCGTATGCGATGCGCGCCATCCGGCGATCGGCGAGGCCGATGTGGTAGTTATCGACGTCCCCTGCACGGGCACCGGCACCTTCCGCCGGCATCCCGACGCCCGGTGGCGTCTGCGGGTATCCGATTTCGCGGTGTTGCCGGCCCTGCAGCGCGAGATTCTGCTGGCGGCCGCCTCGATGGTAAAGCCGGGCGGACTGCTGGTGTACAGCACCTGCTCGCTCGAACTCGAGGAAAACGACGACCAGATCGAGTCGTTCCTGGCCACGCACAAGGAGTTCACGTTGGAACCGCCGCCGACGGGCACGGTACCTGAAGAGGTGTTGGACAACGGTCTTCTCCGCGTGTTGCCGCAGCAGCACGGTACCGACGGCGCCTTCGCGGCGCGGTTGCGGAGAGCGGTGTAATGGCGGCCGCCAAGAAGCCCGGCACGCGCACGCCGCGGGGCCCCATGTCGAAGACGACGCGCACGTGGCTCATTCGCGGCGCCGTCGCAGCGGTTGCGGGTCTCGTTCTCGGCGGCGCCGGCGGCGTAGTCACCGTGCGCACGCTTGAACCGGGACGCGCCAATGCGGTCGATTCGGTGCAGGCCGTGCTCGACAGCATCGCGCGCGGCACGATCCCCGAGCCCACGGCCGCCGAACGTGACGTGGAGTCGAAGCGGCAGGCCGACAGCGCGTCGCAAGCCGCGCAGACGGCCGACAGCGCCGCCAAGGAAGACGTACTGCTGCCCGTCCCCGATGTGGTCGGCCTCGAAGAAGGCCCAGCCCGCGATAAGCTGCTCGAAGCCGGGCTGCTCGTGGGCGATGTGCAGTTCCGTGCCAGCACCAGTCCGGCCGGTATCGTGCTCGCCACGACGCCGCCCGGCGGCAGTCTGCTCGCATCGAGCGGCACCGTATCACTCGTGATCAGCGATGGACGTTCCCCCGCCGACACGCTGTTTACCCCTCAGCTTCATCCGGCTCCATGACCGTTCGAATTGCGCCCTCCGTACTCAGCGCCGACTTCCGCAAACTCGGCGAAGAAATTGCCATGTGCGACGCCGGCGGTGCCGACTGGATTCACGTCGACGTGATGGACGGCCGCTTCGTGCCGAGTCTGTCGTTCGGCGTGAAGGTGATCGAAGCGGCGCGTCGTTCCAGCTCGAAGGTCATCGACGTGCATCTCATGGTCGTCGAGCCGGAGAATTATTTCGACGACTACGTGAAGGCGGGTGCGGACGTGCTCACCATTCACGCCGAAGCCGCCCCGCATCTCGACCGGCAGATTTCGCGCATCAAGTCGCTGGGCTGCAAGGCGGGCGTCGCACTCAATCCCGCCACGCCGCTCTCGGTGATCGAGGAAGTCGCGCACATGGTGGACCTGGTGCTCATCATGAGCGTCAATCCGGGCTACGGCGGACAGAAGTTCATCGAGTACTCCATCGACAAGATTGCGCGTACGCGTTTGCTGCTCGATCAGGCCGACAGCAATGCGGTGCTCGAGGTGGACGGCGGCATTTCGCGCGACACGATTTATCGCTGCTGGGAAGCCGGCGCCGATACGTTCGTGGCGGGGAACGCCATCTTCGGTGCCGCAAATCCACAGGCGGAGATCGAAGCGCTGCGCAGCCTCTGCGTTGAACAGGTATGACGGCGAAACAGCAGTGGCTCGTGGTGCTGGGTATCGTTGCCGTGCTGGTTGGCGGGGCGTTCACCGCATCGCACTTCCTGAAGGACGAGCTCACCAGCGTCTCGGTAGGCTCCGATGCGCCGGGCTTCGCGGCGAAGACGCTCACGGCCGCGCCGGCCATGAAGACGCTCACCGATTATCGCGGTGACGTCGTACTGCTCAACATCTGGGCCACGTGGTGCATTCCGTGCCGCACCGAGATGCCCAGCATCGAAGCCGTGCATCAGTCGCTCGGACCGAAGGGACTCAAGGTTGTCGCCGTCAGCATCGACAACGAAGGCGATCAGCAGAAGATCCTGGATTTCGCGAAGGAGTTCAAACTCACCTTCGAGATGTTGCACGATCCGGACGGATCGATCCAGAGCATCTACCGCACCACGGGCGTTCCCGAAACGTTCGTGATCGGACGTGACGGCGTGATCCGCAAGAAGTGGATCGGCGCGGAAGACTGGAATTCGGAAGGCAATCAGCGACTGCTCACGTCGTTGTTGGCCGAACCCAAGCCGTAGTGAGTCAGGTCAGTCGCGTAGCGTGGCCGAACGTCGTGCGGGCGCTCTCCGCCATCGTGCTCGCGGTGGCGCTGTGGCTGTACGTGCATGCCGTGCATGTCTGAGATCGCGCCCGACATCGCGCGTGACATCGCGCGTGACATCGCGCCGCGCCGCGTGCTGGGTATCGAGACGTCGTGCGACGAAACCTCGGCGGCGGTGGTCTACGGTACGCCCACCGACATGCGGCTCGAGTCGCTGGTGATTCTCTCGCAGGACGTGCACCGACTGTTCGGCGGTGTCGTGCCGGAAATTGCGAGCCGTCAGCATCTCACAGGCATTGTGCCGGCCGTGCGCACTGCGATGAGCGACGCCAACGTGTCCTTCGGCGATCTCGACGCGATCGCGGTCACGCACGCACCGGGGCTCGTGGGCGCACTGCTGGTGGGCACGAGTTACGCCAAGGCACTCGGCTTTACGCACCACACACCCGTCGTACCGGTGCATCATCTCGAAGGCCACCTGTTCGCGACGCTACTCGAGCATCCCGAGGCCAAGCCGCCATTCACGGCGTTGCTGGTGAGTGGCGGCCACACGCTGCTGCTCGATGTGGAAGCGTGGGGTCGGTATCGCTTGCTGGGACAAACGCGCGACGACGCCGCGGGCGAAGCCTTCGACAAAGTCGCCAAGTTGCTCGGCCTGCCGTATCCTGGCGGTCGCCCGCTCGAAGAGTTGGCGCGCACGGCCGAGTCGCCGGTGCACAAGCATCCGCATCGCTTTGCGCGACCGATGTTGCGAAAGTCGGCCGAGCCGGGTGACGACGACTACTACGACTGCTCGTTCAGCGGGCTCAAAACTGCCGTGCTGTATGCCGCGCGCGACGCCGAGAAGGCGGGTGCGCTCGACGAACAACGCGCCAGTATCGCGCGCGGCTTTCAGGATTCGCTGATCGAAACGCTGGCCGAAAAAGTGGCGCGCGCCGCCCGACGCCATCGTCGCACGCGGGTGGTGCTGGGTGGCGGCGTGGCCTGCAATCGCGCGCTGCAGGAGGCGATCCGCGAGCGGGTGGCACCGCGTGGCACCGTGTTCGCGCCGATGCCACGACTGGCCACCGACAACGCCGCCATGATCGCCGCCGCCGGACTCTTCCGGTTCGAAGCCGGCGAGCGAGCCGACCCGACCATGACCGCGCAAGCGTCGCTGCCAATCCCCGGTATCTTTTCGTAAGCGATTCGGTCTCCGTACCCCGTACTCCTTACTCCTTACTTCGTCCTTACTCCGCTGTGCATCCCATCATCCACCACCCCACGGTCTTCAAGTTCGGGTTTCTCGAACTGACCGGATTCGGACTCGCCGTCCTCATGGCGTTCGTGATCGCGCAGATCGTCTGTCAGCGCGAGTTCTGGCGCCGTGGACAGAACGCGGAAGCGGAGGCGATGCCGGACATCGTACTGGCGGCATTGATCGGCACGCTGGTGGGAGCGAAGACCTATTACGTGGCGCTGACCGGCGATCCGGCGGCCTTCTTCAGCCGCGGTGGTTTCGTGTTCTGGGGCGGCTTCATCGGCGCCGTGGCGCTCTGCTATGCCACAATCAAGTACAAGAAGCTGAGCTTCCTGAAGTTCGCCGACGTCTGTGGCATTGGAATCGCCGCCGGCTACGCGGTGGGGCGCACCGGATGCTGGGCCGTGGGCGACGACTATGGACGTCCGTTCAATGGCTTCTTTGCCACGCAGTTTCCCGAGGGCGCGCCACCGAGCACCGCGGCCGTGATGTCGCAGCAGTTCGGCGTGCAGTTCCCCGCCGGCACCAACATGTCGGATGTGATCGCCGTGTACCCCACGCAGCTGTACGAGACGCTCATGGGGTTCGTGATGTTCGTGATCCTGTGGCGCTTCCGGAAGCACGCGAATCTGCCCGGCTGGCTGTTCGGCATGTACTGCATTCTGGCCGGCATCGAGCGGTTCATCGTGGAGTTCTTCCGCGCGAAGGATGACCGCCTGGTGATGGGTTTCTCGACGGCCCAGATCATCGGCATTGCGATTCTGGCGGTCGGCGTGGTGATGGTGGCGATGCGAACGAAGCGGAGTGGTCCGCTGGCGACGGTTTAGCTCACGGCCGATGGCCGACAGCCCACGGCCGACGGCCCATGGCCTTCTAAGGCCATGGGCTTTGGGCTATGGGCTATGGGCTATGGGCTTTGGGCCATGAGCCATGGGCCGTGGGCCGTGGGCTTGAAAAGCCGATCCGGGTACTCCCCATTGCGGACGGCGGCGGGTGCTGTGTATACTCCAATACACGCTTTGAGAACCATTCTCATCTAACGCCGTGGCCCAGATTCAGCTCCCTACCCTGCAGTCGCAAAACACCTCCGCCGCACGGACCACGTGCGCGCTGAACGCGTGTCCTGCAGGCACCCGGGTCACCGTCGTCGACATCGAATGCTCGGGTGACGAAGCTTGTCGCCTCCGCGCGCTGGGCTTTTGCGAAGGCACCAGCGTCAACGTCATCGACGCGCGTGATGCCATGCTCCTCGAAGTGCGCGGCACCCGACTCGCGCTGGGTTCAGCGCTCACGGCCGGCATCACCGTTCAGCCCGTCAACGCGCGCTCGTAGCGCGACTGGCGAGGCGCCCGACACGCGGCCACTGCGCCGCGTCTGCGTCAGGATCCGGTGAGTACTCTGCAGAGCCCCCTGTCGCCCGACGATTCGGCGATCGTTCCCCGCCATACCGACGGCAGCGCTATCAGCGAAGCCGGCCGCGAGGCGCTGCGGGTCGCGATCATCGGCAACCCCAACACCGGTAAGACCACGCTCTTCAACGCCCTCACCGGGTTGCGTCAGCGCGTCGGCAACTTTGCCGGCGTCACGGTGGAGCGTGTCGAAGGCGGGTTCAAGGGCCCCGAAGGCCGCCGGGTGACCGTGCTGGACCTTCCGGGCAGCTACTCCCTGTCCGCCGGCTCTCCCGACGAGCAGGTGGCCCTGGAGGTCCTGCTGGGCCGCGACGCCGACCGCTGGCGTCCCGATGTCGTGCTCGTGGTCGCCGATGCCTCGCACCTCGAGCGCAATCTCTTCCTGGCCAGCCAGGTCATCGAGCTCGGTGTGCCGGTCGTGATCGCGCTCAATCAGTTCGACGTGGCCGAATCGGAGGGGCTGCGGATCGACGTACCGGAGCTCATTCACGAGCTGGGTGTGCCGATCGTGCCCACCGTGGCCAAGCGCGGTGAAGGGCTCGAACCGCTCAAGAAAGCGCTCATCATCGCGGCCGGGCTGCCCGCCCCTACCCGTCGGTTCTCGATCCCCGAGCCGGCGCAGGACGCTCTCGCGCCGCTCGAGGCCTGTCTCGTGTCCGACGGGCTGTCGGCCACCGCCGCGCGCATGGAAGCGCTGCGATTACTCGGCATGCAGCGGGTCGGTCCGCATCTCGATCGCGTGCCGGGTCTCCCCGAGGCCATCAAGGCGGCGTCGGACGAACTGCGCAGCGTGGGCTTCGTGCCCACGCGCCTCGAGTCGGAGGTGCGCTACGCCTGGATCGCGCAGGTCATCGAGCGTACCGTCACGCGCGCGCGACCGGCCGGCTACAACGTGAGCGACCGTATCGACCGCTTTGCGCTGCATCGCATCTGGGGCCCGCTCATCTTCCTCGTGCTCATGATGGTCGTCTTCCAGGCGGTCTTCTCGTGGGCCACGCCATTGATGGACGGCATCGAAGCGATCATCGCCGCTGCCGGCGGTGCGGTGGGGAACACGCTGCCCGAGGGCGATCTGCGTTCGCTCATCGTCGACGGCGTGTTCGCCGGTGTCGGCTCGGTGCTGGTGTTCCTGCCGCAGATCGCGATCCTCTTCACATTCATCGGTCTGCTGGAACACTCCGGCTACATGGCGCGCGCCGCGTTCCTGATGGATCGCATCATGCGCCGCGTGGGTCTGCACGGGAAAAGCTTCATCCCGATGCTGTCGGGCTACGCTTGCGCCGTACCCGGCATCATGGCCACGCGCACGATCGAAGATCCGAAGGATCGTCTGGCCACGATCATGGTCGTGCCGCTCATGAGCTGCTCGGCGCGACTGCCGGTGTACACGCTGCTGATCGGCGCCTTCGTACCGGCCACGTCGATCTTCCCCGGGCTCACGCTCCAGGGGGCGACGATGCTGATCATGTATCTGCTTGGCACCGTCGTGGCCCTCGCCGTGGCCGCGATCTTCAAGCGCACGCTGCTCAAAGGCCCCGTGCGTCCCATGATTCTCGAGCTGCCGCCGTATCGTTTTCCCAGCCTCAAGTCATTGAGCGTCTCGGTCGTGCAGCGCTGCCAGCTCTTCCTGCAGCGCGCCGGTACAGTGATTCTGGCGCTGTCGATCGTGCTCTGGGCCATGGCGACGTATCCCAAGGCCACCGTTGATACGGCGCTGCCCGTGGAAGCACAGCAGGAGCAGCAGCTCGAGCATTCGGTGCTGGGGCGCATCGGCCACGGCATTGAACCGTTGGTGCGTCCTCTGGGGTATGACTGGAAGATCGGCGTCTCGATTGCCGCCAGTTTTGCCGCACGCGAAGTGTTCGTGTCCACCATGGGCACCATCTACGGCGTGGGCACTGAGAGTGAGCAGGCACTCACCGAGCGGTTGCAGTCGGAGCGCAATGCCGTCACTGGACAGCGCGCCTACACGCCGCTGATCGCCGTCGGCCTGATGGTGTTCTACGTGTTCGCGCTCATGTGCATCAGCACGATCGCGGTCACCGTACGCGAAGCCGGCGGCGGTCGCATCGGTTGGCAGTGGGCCGGTTTGCAGTTCGCGTACATGCTGGCGCTGGCGTGGGGCTCCGCGTGGCTCGTCTACGCGGGAGGCACGGCACTGGGTTTCGGAGGCTCGCGATGAACACGCAACTGATCGTCGTCGTACTGATCGTGGCCAGCGCGCTGTTCTTCGTGGCGCGACGCGCATGGCGCTCGCTGGCCGCCGCGCGCAAACCGAAAAGCGGCTGCGGCTCTGACTGCGGCTGCGGCTAACGCCACGCAGCGACGCGCGCTACCGAAGTTCGGCGGCGATGCCGGTCCAGGCGTCATCGGCCGCCGCGAACACCCCGCGCACCGTCTCCACCCATTGCCGCCAGTCGGCGATGCGCGTGTCGAGTGCACCGCCGCGCAGGGCATCGCCCGCCAGTCCCATGATCTCGATCGCCGAGAACACCGGCGCCGCTTCCTCCTCGAGCGCCGCCTCGACCGCACGCTGCTCGGCCGCATCACCGGGCGCCTTCGTGGCCGCGATCTCGGCGATGGCCCGCTCGATCTCTTTCGTCAGCGCAGCCGCATCGAGCAGCATCACCTGACGCGCCGGATCGCTCACGCCTTCCACCGAGCGACGTGCGGCCAGGAACGGTGCGAACCAGCGATCGTGCGCCGCCACCGGCGTACCGCGCGACGAACCGAGTGACTTGAGTCCGCGCGTGAGCTCGGGCATGGCGCAGGCGCGATCGAGCAGCTGCAACCCGAGCGGCCGGAGCTGATCATCCCCGCTGAGCTCCAGGACGTCGTTGCTCACGAGGTACACGGTGAGTGACGACGCACCGCCGGCAATGCCCTCGATGCCGTTCAGCGACAACCGCCACGGCGTGGCATCCAGCCACGCCAGCACGAGCGTATCCTGATCGAGCGTTACGTTGGCCGACGCGTCGATCTCGCGACCACGCACGATGCCGACGACGCGCGCGTGCGCCGTGATCACCGAGGTCATCAGGCGAGGATCGCCGACACGACGGCGTCGGTGTCCGCGAGGTTCGCGAATACGGCGGCCGGGTTGTGTGCGGCAAGATCGTCGGTGCTGTACCGACCGGTGGCCACACCGATCGCGCGCACGCCGAGCGAGCGTCCGCAGTGAATATCCGCAGGGGTGTCGCCGATGATCACCATGCGGTCACCCGCGATGTCGAGGCCGAGCAAGTCGAGGGCGCGACGCTGCGCGACGGCCGGCAACTGCGGACGCTCTTCGTGATCGCATCCGAAGGCGTTCACGCGGAACTGGTCGAAGTCGACCTGCACCGCGTTCAGCTTGGCGCGGGCGCCACGTTCGATGTTGCCGGTGAGCAGGCCCAGCGTGACATCGCTCTTGCCGCGCAGCGCGTCGAGCAGCGGGGGAATCCCTTCGCACAACCGGGCCGGCGTGGCGCCTTCCCGCGTGAGTTCGCTGTTGAGCCCGTGCACGTACTCGTTGAGCAGGTCGTCGAGCCGACTGGAGATCGTGGCGTCGGTGAAACCCGCCTCGCGCATCTGTTCACGCGCGATCTGCCGGTCGGTCTTTCCGTCGTAGCGATAGCTGGTATCACCGGTGGTACCGAACACGCGCAGCAAAGCGTTCTCCATGGCGCGACGGCCAGCGCCGTCGGACCAGAGCAGAGTACCGTCGATATCGAACAAAACGAGCTTCACGAGGTCTGGACTGAGGATGAAACGGAAGCGGGGCGTGGCGCGAGCGGCCTCGCATGCGCGGTGCGCGACAGCAGCAGTCCCGCCATGATGAGCGCGGCGCCGAGCAACTGCCACACGGTGGGCTGCTCACCGAGCATGAGCCAGGCAAAGGCAATCGCGACGATCGGCTGCAGGTTGCCGTACATGGCGGTGCGCGTGGCACCAAGCACTCGTACCCCACGATAGAACAGCAGATACGCCACGACCAGCGCCCCGATACCGGCATAGGTCACCGCGCCCCACTCCACCAGCGACACGGCACCCCAATCGAGCTTGATGAGATCCGGCAGCGCGATCGACACCAGCACAAGGGCGCCGCTGGCCATCGTGATCGCCGACAAATGCAGCGGATGCGCGGTCTTGGTGTACGGCTGCAGCAGCACACTGAAGGTGGCCCAGGCGATGCTGCCCAGCGCGATCAATCCCGCGCCCAGCATGACGTCGCGTCCGCCCTCGAAGCCCTGCGCACTGCCCACCACACAGGCCACACCCAGCAGCTGCAAGCCGATGCCGCTCCATCCGCGAAGCGGCAGATGTTCACGTCCCAGCATCCGCGAAATGATCGCGATCCACGCCGGTCCGGCCGCGACCACCAAGGCCGCCACGCCAGCGCGTGTGCGCGACATGCCGAAGATGAAGAACAGCTGATACAGCCCGTTGCCGACGAGGCCAAGCAGCGCCAGCGTGATGATGTCCCGACGCGACGGCAGCTTGTCACGCACGAATGCCGCAATCGCGAACAGCACGATCGCCGCCATCGACACCCGCAGCCCGTTGAACGTGAGCGGCGACAGCGTGCGAAGTCCCGCCTTCACGACGCTGTAGTTGATGCCCCAGATGAGCGACATGAGCACGAGGCCGAGATCGGTGGTCCCGAAGCCCGGACGGGGTGCAGCCGCTGGAGTCTGAGGCGAAGTCATGATCCCCGAAATCTAGGCACCTCGCGCGCAGCGGGTGGAATCCCCGCCGCATCGCCGGTACCTTCCCCGCATGCATGTCTCCTTTGCGCTCTTTGCCGACGCGGCGAACATCTCCCAGGAAGGAAAGCTGAACATCCTGGGCGTGTTCGATGCCGTCCACGTGGGTCAGCTCCCTGCCCTGCACCCCCGCGCCACCTTCGTGGTCCGCATCAAGGCCCTCCCCAGCGATGCCGGCGATCACCCGATGACGCTGCGCTGGGTCAACCCGCGCGGCGCTGAGCTGTGGGTGTCGAACGCCGAGCTCTCCATCGCGCCGCCGCCGCCCGGCACCACCGAACTCGACATGCCGGTGATCGTGCAGCTCGATCTCCCGCTCGATCTCACCGGCGACTACCGCATGATCGTGGAACTGCGCGACGAGAAGCGTGGCGAAGCGCTGCTGCACGTAAAAGGGCAGCCTGTGGTTCCGGGCGCGGCTGCGGGGATGCTCTCGTAGGTACTACGAACGGCGCTAAGAATGAACGGCGCTAAGAATGAACAGCGCGAAGAGTCAGGGGCGCTAAGAATTAACGGCGACACAACCAACAGCGCGGTGCTGAGTACTGAGTCGCAGTTTATTCTTTGCGCCGTTCACTTTTAGCGCCGTTCACTTTTAGCGCTTTTTACTCTTAGCGCCGTTGGCCGTTCAAACCGCCCGCCGTATTCCGATTCCCTGTTCCTTCAGCCGCGCTGTGAGTTCGCCTTCCGCGCAGGTCCCTCCGCGCGCCAGTGAGCTGTGGATCATGCCGCCGTTGCCGGTGGCGATGCCCACGTGGGTGATCCGCTTGTCGTCGCGATCGGAGAAGAACAGCAGGTCTCCCGGGGCGTGCGGCGCGGTCACGTCGTCGCTGACCAGCACCGTGTCTTCCGCCTGCTGCCACGCGTCGCGACGGAGCGCCACACCGTGTAACGCGAAGATGCGTTGCACGAAGCCGGAGCAGTCCACGCCCCACGGTGTGACGCCTCCCCACTGGTAGCTGGCGCCGGTGAACAGCGTGAGCGCGCTGCGTACGATGGCGTCGCGGTCGCGCGGAAACTGTGCGGCGCGGGTGGCGGGGTCGATCGCCACGCCTTCCGTCACCTCGAGTCCCGGCGCCACGCGTGCGCCGAGCGGTAGGGCACGACGCTGCCCCTCGGCGTCGCGCGTCACGCAACCGAGCGAGATGCGCCACGTGGCTTCGCTGCCCGTGAACGGCATCAGATAGCCCACGTGGGTCCATCCCTCGTAGTCGTCGGCGCCACGCACGTGCAGCCAGTCGCCGCGACCGTCCACCAACTGCAGCACTTCACCGGCCAGCAGCTGCGACGTGAGCGGCGCGGAGATGCGCGCGTCGCCAAGGAGTGGAGCGATGGCCGATCGCACCGTGAAGCGGTCGGCGGTGGAGAGCGTCAGTGCAGTGCCCAACGGAGGACTCGCAGCAGAGGGAAGGTGGTGCGTGAGAAAGAACGGTCAGGCTTGGCGGTCGGCCACACCGGGAATGCCGTCGCGACCATGCGCGGTGACGACACCGCGTTCGATGGCGCGCTCGACGGCGGCACCGGCGACCGCTTCGATGCGCGCCAGCGGCACTTCGTCGGCTCCGGCAAACCCCGGCATCGCCTCCAGCGGTGACGCGGCAAACAGCACGTCACCGTCGAAGGATGTGCCGCAGGGCGTAATGCGATGATGCATCGCGGCCGTCGTTGCGCGGGCCAACTGCGACAGCTGCGCTTTGGTGAGCGGCGTGCTCACCGCCACGAACACCAGCGTGGTGTTGCGACGCACCGATGCCATCAGCGCGAACTCGGCCGGCGCATCCTGTCCGCGCAGCAAACGCACCGCGTCGAGAAATCCGCCGTTGGTATCCCGCGCGCCGGCGATGATGCGACCCTGTTCATCGCGCACGTCGCCGAAGGCATTCACCACCGCGAACGCCGCCGCCAGCACGCCGCCGCCTTCGGCTACACCGACGCCCACGCCACCCTTCATGGCAGCGGCCGGCCCCACCGCCTTGCCCACCAGCGCACCGGTGCCGGCACCAACGCACCCCTCGGCAATCGACGTGGCCGATGCTTGATCGCAGGCGGCGTAGGCCATCGCGGCCGTGGGGCGCGCATCGAAGCGGCCCAGCGGTGCCAGGTCGAAGATCACGGCCGTGGGGACGATGGGCACGACGCCACCACCCACCGGGAAGCCTCGCCCGCGCTCTTCCATCCAGCGCATGACACCGGCCGCGGCGTCGAGGCCATAGGCCGAGCCACCGGTCAGCAGAATGGCATCCGTGCGATCGACCAGATGGTCGGGATCGCACGTGGCGAGTTCGCGTGTGCCGCTCGCACGTCCCAGCAGCGCGGCGCTGCATCGGAACGGCGTGTCGATACCACGGATCACACTGCATCCGGTGGCGCCTTCGTGATCGGTGGCGTGTCCGATCGCCAGGCCGAGCTGCTCCCAGGGGGTCATCCCGGAAAGTTAACGCGACTCCTGGATCAGCTGGGCCACGCGGGTCTCGAGTTCGAGCAGTGTGAACGGCTTGGCCAGCACCGGGCGACCGGTCATGCGGATGAACCGGGACGCCGTGGCGCTGTGCAAGTCGCCCGTCATGAACACGACCCGGCGCGCCTGATCGGGATCGCGCGCTTCGATCATCTCGTACACCTGCTCACCGGTGAGCCCCTTCATCCGGAGATCCAGCAGAATCAGGTCGTACGACCGGTCGGCCAGCAGGTCGAGCGCTTCGGAGCCGCCCTCGGCCACATCCACCGCGTAACCCGTGTTCCGCAGGAATCGGCCGATCGCGCTCCGCAGCGTGACCTCGTCTTCGATCAGCAGCAGCGATTGGGCGGACGTCGGCTGCGCCTCTGGCGTCGCCGAACCGTCGGTCGTCGCCGGCAGCGCCGCCGCAGCCATGACGGGGAACGTCAGCGTGAATACCGCACCTTCACCCGCGTGCGAGTGCACCTCGAGCGATCCGCCGTGATCGCGCACGATGGCATGCGAGATCGTGAGGCCGAGGCCGCGATTGCCCTGCTCGGAGCGCGTCGTGAACATCGGCTCGAAGATGCGCGAGAGATGATGCGACGTGATGCCCGGGCCGGTGTCGCTCACCTGCACTTCCACACCCTTGTCTCCGGCACGCGTGAGCACGCGGATGCGACGCTCGCCATCGTGACCGATCAGCGCTTCCTCGGCGTTCACGAGCAGATTCGACACCGCCTGCTGCAACTGGATCGTATCGCCGGAAATCGCCGGCAGCTCCTGCGCGGCGCTGAACTCGACGACAATGCCATGCTCACGCAAGCCGTATCCGTGCAGATCGATGGCGCGGCGGATCAGCGCGTTCACGTCCACGATCTGACGTTCGCCGGCAGTTTGCGGCGCCTCGCCCGTGGTATCGAGCAGCTGCGAGACGATGCGTGACGCACGACGCGCCTGCTCGCAGATCTGTTCGATAACCCGGCGATCCTGCGGCAGCATCGTGGGCGACGAGGCCTGCAACTCCGCCACCGCCAGCAAACTCGCCAGCGGGTTGTTCAGCTCGTTCGCGACGCGACTGAGCGACTGTCCCACCGCCGCCATCCGCGCTTGCTGCGCATTCGTCTCACGGGCGATCTCATCGTTCGTCACGTCGCGGATGATGCCGAGCGCGCCGACGACTTCGCCGTTCTCGTGAATCGGCGCGGTGGTGATCATGCCCATGCGCGGGCCGTTCACGCCCAGGAAGCGCATCTGCAGGCGCCGGCGCTGGCCGGCCAGCGTGTCGGCCACCATCGCGAGCGCCGTCGGCCGATCGGCCGGATGCACCATGGCAGCGAAGTGCTGACCGATCACCTCTTCGCGCTGCACACCGGCCTCGTTCAGAAAGCCTGCATTCACCGAGGTGAAGAGTCCGTTCAGATCACAGGTGCAGATCGCATCCGTCGCCGCTTCCACGAGCCGCATGTTCAGCGACTCGGACCGCTCGCGGGCGCGCGACTCGGCGCGACGATCGGTGATGTCGTGCAGACACGCAACGGTACCCGTGACCTGGCCGAGTTCGAACAGCGGCGCCGAGCTCACGCGCACCAGGCGTCGCTCGCCGTCGGCCCGCAGCACTTCACATTCGTACTGCTGTCCCTCGCCCTCACGGGCGAGTCGTTCGTACGACTGTACGCTCTCGAGCCACTCAGGCGGCGTGATGTTGGACACCGCCTCGCCCTCGAGATTCGGCCGGCGGAACAGCATGTGCGACGCCGGATTCGCGAACGTGATGCGCCCTTCGAGATCGGTGATCACGATCGCGTCCGACACGGTGTCGAGCACCTTGCGATGCCGTTCGGCCAGCCGGTGTGAATCCGTCACGTCGTCGAACGTGATCACACAGCCGCCATCGGGGTGCGGCGCCGCGAGCAGCGAGAACAACCGTCCGGTCGCATCGTCGCGTACGAGCTCGCGCGTGGGTACACCTTCCGCCAACGCCCGCGCAATGAAGCGGTCAACCGCATTCGCGTCGAGCGTTTCGCTGCTGCCCACCAGCGCATCACGGAAACGGCGGCCCAGCAGCGCCGGGATGGTCGTGCCGCACAGCTCCGCCGCCCGCGAGTTGCAGCGGCTCACCGTGAGCGATTCCTCGAGCACCACAATGCCGCTGGCCGTGCTGTCGAATGCCACCTTCCATTCGCGCGTGGCCTTCTCGACTTCCTCGAACAGGCGCGCGTTCACGATCGCCACCGCCACCTGATCGGCGAGACGCTGCAACACCTTGCCGTCTTCCTGATCGAACGGCCGCTCGCGATTCATCACCGCGATCGACCCGATCGTGCCACGGCCGGTGATGAGCGGCGCGATCACCATGCGCTGAATCGGCGCGAGGTGCTGCACCATGCGATGGAGCGACGTTTCCGTGCTCCCTTCGTTCTGCACGATCAGCTCGTTCGACACCACCGAGCGGCCGATCACACTGCCCGTGACGGGCAGATGCACGCCACTGAGCACGTCAGCGCTACCGATCGAGGCCACGATGTGCAGGTACTCGCCGTTCCGCAGTGCGACGCAGGCGCCTTCGACACCGAGCAACGACACCGTGTGCCGCAGGATCAGGCGGAGCACTTCGCCCAGTCGCAGCGATTCGCCGACGGCGCGTGCCACGTCGGCCAGCGCCTCGGTGGTACGACGTTCGCGCTCACTCTCGGCGTAGCGACGCGCATTGGCGATCGCGGTGGCGGCCTGCGAGGCCATCGTGGCCAGCACTTCCTCGTCTTCCGCCGTGTAGACGTCGGCGTTCGTGGAGTGCACCGCCAGCACGCCCAGCAAGCGAATGCCCACGCGCACCGGCACCGCCAGCACCGAGGTGGCAGCGCCCGATTCTCCGACCACATCGTACATCGACAGCGGCGGGATGAGTCCCGCGCGTTCACGGGCGCGATCGGCATCCCGATCGCCCACGCGCACCGGTCGTCCCGTACGTGCCACTTCCGCCACGATGCCTTCGCCCAGGCGCACCGGGCCGCGGGCGCGTTCGACACCGCGCACGATGCGCAGGCCAGTGGTCAGGATGTCGGCATCGAGATCGGGGATCAGCACGGCCACACCATCGGTGCGAACAGCCAGCTGCACCTGACGCGTGAGCTCGCGCATGATCTCATGCTCGTCGAGCGAGCGCGTGAGCGAGGCACCCGCTTCCTGCAGCCGCAGCAATCGCTCGTGTCGCTGTTCGGCCAACGCGCGCAAGGCATCGTACGCCACGCGCGCCGCCAGATGACGCGTGATCGCGCTGATATCACGGCGACGTACTTCGCTAGGGCGACGACCATCGCGCGGACCGGCCAGCTTCACGATGCCCAGCAGCTCACCATCGGAGCCGCGCAGCAGCGCGACAATCAGATCGGTGGGCAGCCAGGTGTGACCGTCTCCGGCCGGATGCGCTTCCGCTCCGAAGAACTCGCGGGACACCCACGCATCGCTGCCATCGAGCAGGTGCAGGTCACCAACACGGAACCGCTCCAGATGCGACAGGCGACGACGCCACACGGCCCCCGGCAGCGGCTTGAGGGCAAGTCCCGTGAGTGAGGCCGTTTCCGGCAAGCCGGCCCGCACCACCGAGATCGGGTTGAGCGACGCATCGCGCAGCGTGATCACCACCCGGTCGAACCCCATGCCGTGCAGCAGCTCCGCTGTGACATGCACACGCGCAGCGGTCGACTCGGCGCGATCAATCGCGTCGAGAGACTCCGTCAGCGACAGCGCCGAGAGACTGGAGGGGGGAGGCAGGGTTGGTGACATCTGGCACGTAAAGACGAACGGGCGAAGGCGGTCGAAACAACATACTGCCGCGTCTGCCTGAACTCAGAACGTCCAGCTTCGGAAAAAGTCGATGCCGATCTGCGGCGGCGTCTGCTGGAACGTGCGGCTTATCCCTAACCGCCCGCAGGCCTGGGCGCTGGAGCCGGGCTCCAGACCGAGCGCCACGCTGAGGCCACCCTCGAAGCGCCGCTCCACCTTCACTCCCAGCCCCTGCGCAAACAGGGACAAGGCGTCGCCGCCGCCCGACGTCTGGCTGGAGAGCCCGCACAGTCCAGTGCTGAAGGTGAAGTATGTATTTCGGGCAATTTGACCGCCCACGCCGACGCGGGTGGAGGCGAGGATCCCGAGGCCGTTCTCCCGCAAGTTGGCGGCATCGCCCGGATTGAGCGCGGTCGGCTCCACCTGCACCACGTCGAAGCGGCCACCGGCCAGGCGGCTGGACAGATAGCTGCCCGCCAGGCGGAGGGCGAGCGTGGCTCCCTGCTCGGCGTAGGGCGTGCCCAGCAGCGCGTAGGCGGGCTCGCCGGTCACGAGATAGCTCAACATGTCGCTCTCGGGGAGCGGCGGGTTGTCGGCGCTGGACAAGGCCAACGTGGGGCGGTCGATCGTGCCCGCGATGTTGACGCGAATGCGCACGTCCTGCCGGTTCGAATTCGCGCGCGTTTCGCGAATCGTATGTAGGGCGGTGATGTCGAGCGCCGGCTCGAGATCCGGGTCGCCGAAGAAGCGCACGAGTCCACGCTCCACTTCGAAACCGGGACGGGCGATGCCCAAGTTGAGCTGATACGTGCCGCGATCCACCGTGAGCGAGTCGGCCAGCGCCAGGCGCGGCACCTGACCGTCGCGCGAGAGCGCACGCGTCACGCGCAGCCCGCCGCCCAACTTGAGGTTCGCTTCCGGCGAGCGCAGCCACACGTCGTCGCCGATGCTCACGCGCACATTATCGAGCTGCAAGTTCTGCATGATCGCCCGCGGCGCCGACGGCAGCAGTCCGTTCACACCGAAGCGGGTGGTATCGATGATGTCGAGATTATCGGTGAGATCGAGCGCCCGACGCTGCGCGAGCGCGCGGATGTACACGCGTCCCCGATCGATCCGCACCGCCCCTTGCACGCGCGGGGCGTCGCGCGATCCGGTCAGCGTGATCGGCGTGGTCGTCGTCATCACGATCGACGCGGTACGCGGCTTGTCGATCGCCTGAAATTCGTTCGCTGCCAATCGCAGGTTGAAGGTCGGGTTGGCGATCTCGCGAATGCCGATCGAACCGCTGATCCCGATCGAGTCCTGCGGCGTTCCACTGGTGGCACCGATCCGGCGAATCAGAATGCTGTCGCCGAACAATCCGATGTCGGCGCGTGCCTTATCAAGCCGGATACCCAGATTGTCGAGCGACAGCGACGCGCTGTCGAGCCGCACTTCACCGCGCAGACGCGGACGATCCCAGGTGCCGGTCAGTGCGACGTCAGTGAATAGCGTGCCGCGAGCGCGCGTGACGTCGGGGAACACCGACTCCAGCAGCGTGAGATCGGTCTGCTCGGTGACAATGCGACCGGTGAGCGGCTCGTTGAGCTGACGCGTACGGTTGGCAACGAGCGCCAGATCCAGCGGCAACGACGCGGAGGCCTGCAGCGCCGGCTTGCCGCCCAGCCGCAACGCGCCCTGGACATTGAGACGCAGCGAATCGTAGTGGGCCGTGGCGAACAGATCGCCGAAGCGCACGCGGCCGGCAACGGCATCGCGCAAGTCGACCGTGCCATCGATGCGGGGCTGCTCACGCGTACCGCTCAAGGCAATCGTAGCCGACGCCGTTCCACGCGAGAGTCCTGATGTGCGCAGCAAGCGGCCGATGTCGGCGAGTGCGACGCGATCGGCATCTACGCGGCCGCTCACGACACCGCCCGCCGCCAGTCCACCACGCAGCGAGATGCGACCGGTGTCGGTGTGCTGCAACACCAGTGAGTCGAGCGAGCCGAGCGTGCCGTTCGCGCCGGGCATGAAGCGCAGCATGGCCGGCGCGACCAGCGCGAAGCCACGCGGACGCACCGATGCGCTATCCACGCGCAGCGTGAGCGTATCGATGGTCACGACACTGGAGTCGCCGTTGCGCGCCACACCGCCGGCGATCGCCACGCGCGATTCCGACGGCGTGCGCATCTGCACGCCGAAGCGCTCGGCCAATCCGCCGCGCAGGGTGGATTGCCCCGCCGCCGAGGCGATATCGATGCCGGCGAAATTCGCCGAGTCCATGGTGGCGGAGAGTGATCCGTTCGCACCGCGCAACACATCACTCACGGCGAGATCGACCGATGCCCGTTGGGTGCGCGACGTTGCCACGATCACGTCGCGGGCATCGCCACGGAGACGCAGATCGAGTCCGCGTGCATCAGTGGTATCGATAGAACCGGCGAGCTGGCCAGACAGTTCGATCGAACCGCGCAGCGTATCGCCCGCAAGCACGAGGGCGCGCTTGGTGGAATCCGAAGGCGAAAGCCACGGCCGCAGTCCGCCGAGTGAATCGACAATCATCGAGATCGACAGCGAATCCCGACGCGCCTTGGTGATCCCGAGTCCGCCTTGCGCCGTGAGTCGTACCGCCGAGCTCTCGACGGTGAGCGTATCGACGCGTACGTGCCCGGAGTCGAAGTGCACCACCGCCGTGCCGCCGAAGAGCCGCGCATCGGCCACGCGCGAGAACTGATCCACCGACGCGCGCAACGAGCCGCGCAAGGTCTCGATGGTGGACGCGCTCATATCGACGGTGCCCAGCATGTTGAGCGTCGTGATCGGAAAACGATTGTCGCCGAGCAGGTTCTGCAGATTGCCGCCGCGGAGACGCCACTGTCCGGTGGCGCCCATCTCGGGTTCGAGCGCATCGGCGCTGCCGGTAAACGAGATCTCGCCGCCTTCACCCGCGAGTGTGGTCTGCACCTCGAACTTCTCGGCCATACCGGCCGCCTTGATGCGACCCACCGCCGACCCGCGCAGCGGCAGCGACGGATACGAGCGCGACATCGTGGTGTACGAGAGCGGCACGGCCTGCATGTCGACGTCGAACTTCACGCCTTCGGTGAGCAGCGTGAAATGCCCGTCGCCGGTAAAGCGCGACGGCAAACCCGGGCCGTCCACATGTTCGATGTCGGCCTTGGAGAAGAACGCGTCGTACCAGAGCGAGTCGAGGCGCATGGTGCCGCGCGCGAACCCATTGAGCTCGGGGAAGAGCGGATTCACGAAGCGCGGCGTGCGCATGTCGAGCTGCTGCAGGTCGAGATCGATGCCCTTCAGGATGGCTTCGGCGGGCGTGAAGATGTCCACCATGCCCTTCACGCGGGCGCGCGAGATCGCGCCGGGTACGTGCGTGTCGGAAAACGTGAGCTGCGCGTCGTCGAGCTGCCAATTGGTGACCGGCCCGCCGCGGGCGATCACGCGCCCCGTGACGTCGCCCTGCCAGTCATACGGAAACGGCTCGCCGTTGAACCAGCGCAGCAGTTCCGTGTTGGCCGGCAGGAGTTCGAGATCGACATCATTCACCTTGAGCACCGGCCCGCCCACGGCGAACGTCATGTTGCCCTTGAGGCGCGACTTCAGCGCGCGGGCATCCATGTCGCGAAGGCCGTACTCGAGGATCGCGAGATTCTTCGGATCGTTCTTGATGGTGATGAACGTGCTGCCACCACCACTCCACGGCAGCGTTTCATCGATCCACGACATGTCGGCCATCGCCACGCTGTCGCCCTTGAGCTTCACGTCGTAGCGCACCGGCAGGCCACTGCCCCACACCACCTTCGCGCTGCCGTGCGCGCCGGAGTTGGCGAGGTTGAAGCTCACATCGTCCATCCAGAGCGAGTCCGCGACTTTGCGCACGGTGCTCTTCATGTTGCGGAACCAGAACGGCGGATAGATCCACACCACGTCCATCTTCTGCATGGCCAGCTTCATGCCCGCCGAATCGGGATCGGCCAGGCGCGAGCGGCCCAGCGCGAGTCCACCGCGAACGAAGCGGTACACGCGCACGAAGCGGTTGCCATCGCGGCGCACTTCACCGTCGAGACGCGTGAGATTGAAGGTGAGCGCGCTGTCGCGCTTGGCGCCTTTGAGCGTATCGGAGAGCACCCACGGCAAACGCGCCGTGAAGGTGAGTTCGCGGATCGTCGTCGTGTCGATCACGATGTACTCACCGAAGCGGCTCTTCCCCTTCGACGAGAGCGCGCCGGTCTTCCTGAGCGCGCGCTTCCAGTTCCAGTCGTCGTTGCCGTAGTCGATCATCGTGATCGATGGCCGCGTGATGTCGAGCGTCTTGATCACGATGCGGCGATCGAGCAGATCGCGCGGATCGTAGCTGGCGCGGATCGGACCACTGCTCAGAAACGGCGTGCCGTCGGCGCTGCGGACATCGATCGAATCGAGCGTGATGTCGGTGAACAGTGTGCCGCTCACCTTGCCCACGTACAGCTTGCCCGGAATGGCACTGGAGATCACCGGCACCAACGCGCGCATGATCACGGCGCGCCCCCGATCGGTTTGCGTGAGCGCCGCCACACCACCCACGATCAGCGCCACGATCGAGAGCAACACCGCCGCCGTGGCCAGCACCACCGTCCGTCGCCGGATCCGACGTGGGCCGCGCTTCTCCGTGATCGGCACATCGAACAGGTCGTCATTCGACTCGTCTTCCGACTCGTCGTTCAACGCGTCGTTCGGCGGCGTGTCGTCACGCATCAAAACGCCTGCCCGATCCAGATGCTCGGATTGAGGCGACGCAGAAAGCCGTTGCCTCGGGTGGGGCGAAAGCTGTTCGGACAGCTGCCCGCCTCCTGTTCCGGCGGCGCGCCGTTGGTGCCCGACGCGTTCACCGACAGCCCGTTGCCGGGACTCACGCAGTACAGCGGCGCCACCCCGGCTTGCAACGGCGCGTTGTAGTACGCCGCACCCGCCGGCAGGCGATAGCCGTTGTAGCCCAGATCGATACGAATGGCGCCAAAGGGCGACGCGATGCGAATGCCCATGCCGGGCGTAATCTTCACCGACGGCCCTTCATCGCTCAGCGACGCGGCCCGCGATGACGTGCCGCGATTCCACAGCTTACCCGCGTCGGCGAACACGGCGATCTGCAGCAGCCTCGGCGCGATCGGGCTGGGAAACTGCGCTTCGAGGTTGCCGACGATGAGCGTGTTACCGCCGGTCGGCACCACGCGCTCGGTGACCGAACTCGAGTCGGCGCGATAGAACGTCTTTCCGGGGGAGCTCACCGTGTCGATGTCGTAGCGGCTCACGATGTACACCGCCGGCCCGAGCTCATTCTGCCGGAAGCCACGCACCGTGGTCGGACCGCCCGCGTACAACCGCTCCTGCGGCGGAATGAAACCGCCGGTACGTGGCGTCGTGCCGCCACCGTACACCACGCCGCCGCGCAAATGCGTGACCAGCGTGGCGCCACCGCGCAACTTGCGATACCACGACACGTCACCGGTGCCGCGATTGAACTGCTGCGAGCGGTCGGAGCCGATGAGCGTGCTCGCATGACGCACGTTCAACCGGACCGTACTGCCCCCGGTCGGGCGCAACGGATCGTTCACACGCTCGCGTACGATCGAATACTCGAGCGCGGCCAGACGGTTGTTGCGCTGCAGGAAGGTGCGCGACTCGTTGTCGCAGGCGTTGAACACCGCGCAGAAGAACGCGGGCTCCGCCTCGGTACGGCCGAGCTCCACCTGATAGCTCAGCGTGCTCGGCACGCGCGCAATGGGAAACGGGTCGGTCACCGACAACGCCCCACCGATCGGCGTGCGACGCAGGAAGGCCTTGTACTCGGAGAGCGTGGAGCTGAACAGCGTGAGCGACGGCACACGCGCCTGATTGGCGCGCACCGGCTGCCGCACGGTCATCGACGTGTAGTAGTTCAGCGTGCGGCTGTACGGATCGCTGCGCGCCTGTCCCTGACAGAGATTGGGCGCGCCGTCGAGCGGATCACCGATGCCGATCTTGCTCACGCGGCCGGTAAGCTCCAGGCGCTGCGCAAAGGGCAGGAAGTCGCGATCGGTGAGCGAACCCTGCATGCGGAAGCAATCGAGCGTGGCCCAGCCCAGTCCGCCGCGCGCCGCCCAGCGATCGCCTTCCACCAGGCGCACCACGAGGTTGACGATGGAATCGCCGGCCGGCTGGATGCTGTCGGGCTGCAGATCGACCCGTTGAAAGGCGTCGGTCTGATAGAGATTGCGCTGCGCATCGATGATCGCGCGTGCCGAATACCAATCACCGGTTTTGAGCGCCATCGCGCGACGCACCGTGGCATCGGACACGCGCCGGTTGTCGTCGCCGGCGTCCACTTCGAGTGCGATGCGCCCGAGCTTGGCCCGCACACCCGGCACCACCGACACTTCGACATCGGCCGTGCGTAGCACGGTGTTCGTGGTGTAGGCCACCAGCGCTTCGGCCTGCGGCCAGCCCTTGTTGCGCAGCCGTCGCACGAGCGTATCCCGACCGGCTTCCAGTGCACCGCGATCGAACACACCACCGACCGCGAGCGGGAAATCACGCGCCGCGTCGCGCACCTCGGGGTTGATGTCGAGCCCCCGCAGCGCGAGGGCGGTGATGCGCATCGGCTCGCCTTCGCGAATCGTGAAAGTGATCTCGATCACACCCGGCTTCACCGTCGTGACCGTGGTATCCACCTTCACGTCGAGAAAGCCGCGGCGGCGATACAAGGTCTCGAGCCGTTGCACATCCCGCGAGAACTCCACGGGATCGAGGCAGCGCCGCTCGCCGATGACCGGCAATCCGGCAAAGGACGATGGGGTCGTGGCGACCGTGGCCGCGAGGGCGACGGCGGCATATTCGCGATTTCCGGCGAATCTGAGCGCACGCACTTCACGGTCGCCGCGATCGCAGGAAAGATCCTGGGCGGCGGCCGGACGCGCGACCGAAAGTGTTGCGAGCGCGAAGAGGAGATGGACGAGAGGTCGCACGTTCTATAGCCTTGAAGCTCACGTGGGATCGCCCCTCAGTCAACCGCACATGTCATCGATTCGCCCGTCACGTTCGTTCTTCTCGCGGCTCTCGCGGTGCGCCACGGTCAGCACCATGCTGGCCGGCGCGCTGGCCGGCTGCCGCACCGGAGAGGCGACCCCCGACCGTCACGCGCTCATCGACTCACGCGATTGGTATGATCCGCGTTCGCTCGATCCCGCCAAAGCCACCGACGTGCCCAGCGGACGGGCCGTGGCGTATCTGTTCGACGGCCTCACCAAGTTCACCCCCGCCGGTCAGGTGCAGCCGTCGATCGCGCGCTCGTGGGACGTCTCACCCGACGGCCTGCAGTACACCTTCCACCTGCGTGCCGACGTCCGCTTCCACGACGGCGCACCGCTGCTGGCGCGCCACGTGGCGCAGTCGTTCCGCCGCGTGCTCGACCCGGCCACCAAGGGTGGCACGGTGTGGCCGCTCTACCCGATCAAAGGCGCCCGCGCCTTCGCTGACGGCAAGGGCACCGCACTCGGCATCGAGACGCCCAACGACACGACGGTGGTGATCACGCTCGACGAACCCTTCGCGATCTTCCCGAAGCTGCTCGCCATGCCGGTGGCGTCGATCCTGCCCGACTCCGTCGGCACCGACTTCAGCGAACATCCCATCGGCACCGGCCCGTGGAAGCTCGTGGAGTGGAAGCACGACGATTACCTCAAGTTCGCCCGCAACGCCACGTACTTCGGTGGCGCCCCGTCCATCGACACGCTGATCGCCCGCATCATCCCCGAGCCCTCCACCGCCGTCGCCGAGTTCGAGGCGGGCACGGTGGACATTCTCTACGTGCCGGAAGATCAGACGCGCGACTGGGAAGAGACCGACACGAAGAAGGCCACGCTGGTGAGCGCCCCGGCGCTGCGCCTGTGGTACATGGGCGTGAACGTCACGCGCGGCCCGCTGAAAGACGTCCGCGTGCGACAGGCGATCGCCCACGCCATCGACGTGCCCACCCTGCTGGCCCAGCTCCTCGCCGGCCGCGGCACCCTCGCCGCCGGCGTCATTCCGCCCACGCTCGAGGGCTTCGACAAAGCACGCCAGCCCTACGCCTACGACACCCTCGCCGCGCGCAAACTCCTCGCCGACGCCGGCTACACCAAAGGCATCGACCTCGAGTTGTGGAGCTCACAAACCGCGCCGATGCCGCGCCTCGCGCAAGCGATCCAGGCCTATCTCGCCACGGTGGGCATCCGCATCAAGCTCGTGCAACGCGACGCCAGCTCCATGCGCGCCGCCGCCCGCGCCGGACAAACAGACCTGGTCGTGAAGGACTGGTACGCCGATTACCCCGACGCCGAGAACTTCCTGTACCCGCTGCTGCACACCGCCAACCGCGGCGCCGGCGGCAACGTGAGCTTCTTCAGCGACACGACGTTCGATCGACTCGTGGACGCGTCACGCCGCGAGAGCGACGAGAAGAAGCGCGCGGTGTTGTACGCGGCGGCGGACTCGGTGGGCTACGCACAAGTCGGCATGGTCCCGCTGTTCTTCTATAACGAAGTGTACGCGGTACAACCGTGGGTGAAAGGATTCGAAGTCCCGGTCATTTTTAATGGGCAGAGATGGGAGCGCGTTACGATAGGGAGTGACAAAAAGCGCTAAGAGTCAACTGCGCTAAAAGTCAACAGCGCTAAGAGTCAACGGCGCTAAGAATTAGGGGCGAAACTACGAACGGCGTTGGGATGTGACTGGTGGCGGGATTTTGGTGACAGTGGTTGGGCATGGGCGCACTACCGTGCGCCATGCCCAACCACTTCGACCTCCGTGTGTACGACGCGGCGTGCCAACTCAGCACCGTCGTGATCGACTCCCTCGACCATTGCGAGTGCAGCCGCGTGCCCGGGCTGCGGGCGCAGCTCATCAGCGCGGTCGGGTCGATCGCCGCGAATACGTCGGAAGGCGCCGGTCGCGGAACGACCGCGCAGTTCCTCAATCAGTTGCGTATCGCCTTGGGTTCTGCCAACGAAACCCGCACGCATCTCATGCGTGCACGCAACGAGGCGAGACTGCCAACCAAGCCGTACTTCCTCTGCGATTCGAAAGCGCTCGTCACCGCAAGGATGCTGGCGTCCTTGATCCGGAGAATCGAGGAAGACGAGGCCCGGCGGAAGAACGAGCGCAGTTAGCAGTTCACGCCCTTGATTCTTAGCGCTGTTAATTTTTAGCGCCTGTGACTTTTAGCGCTTGTGACTCTTAGCGCAGTTCGCAGTTCAAACCGCCCCCACCGCTCGTCCTCTCCCATCCCGTTTCGCCCGGTACAGCGCCGCATCCGCTCGGCCCAGCCATGCTTCCGCGCCTTCTCCTCCTGCGTACGCCGCGTAGCCGACGCTGGCGCTGAGCGCCGGCGCATCGAATGCGAACGGCGGCCTCGTGGCGGCGATCTGTCCGACCGCGCGCTCGGCGAGTCGGCTTGCCACCTTGATGTCGGTGTTCGACAGCACCACCGCGAACTCGTCGCCGCCGATGCGGCAGATGACGTCGGATTCGCGCAGGAAGACCTTTGCCAGGCTGCTGCCGATCGCCTGCAACGTGGCATCGCCGGCAGAGTGGCCGAAGGTGTCGTTGATCTGCTTCAGGTGATCGAGGTCGACCATCACCAGCGACACCGGCGCGCGGTTGAGCGTGTGGATCTGGATCGCGCGTTGCGCCGCGCGTTCGAATCGTTTGCGATTGCCGAGCCCGGTGAGCACATCGGTTTCGCTTTCGCGCTTGGCCTCTTCGAGCTGCGATCCCAACTGGTCGATGCGCTCGGCCAGCATGCCGTAGGCCATCTGTTGCGTGTCGCGTCGGCTGCGCGAGATGTCGGTGATCGCCGAGATCGCCTGGAGCACCTCGTCTTTCACGGCGTGCGTTTCGAGGCCGTGAATGGCGGTTTGCACGCGGGCGATCTGCACCGACGTGGCTTCATCGGCCTGCAGATCCGCCTGCGCCACCGTGTGTACGCGCTCCACGCAGGCCCACAACGCATCGCGCAGATCCGACAACGCCGACTCCACGTAGCGCTTCTCACGACGACGGTGGTCGGTGAGGGCCCGGGCGGCGCCGCGGTAGTCGCGCTGCGCGGCACTGAGCGACGGCACGCCGCCCGATTGCACCATCGGCACGCCCAGCACCGCGTGGCGACGCCACTTCTCCAGTTCCTCGCTCGCGTCGCTCGACGACATGTCGGGCAGATCGAAGCTCCCCTGTGCGTAGGCCGACAGCACCTGCCCGAACGCGTCGAGCAGCGGCGCCATGTCGAACGCCTCCGCAGGGGACCCTTCCGGTACGACGGGCGACGGGTCAGCGGTAACGGCGCGTTCAGAAGGGGAGCGACGAAAGAGCATGAATCGGGCGCAGGAGGGTGTCGGCCTGTCCCAGACGGCGATTCCGGGAATTAGCCAAGAGTATCGGCCCGACTCCCACGGCCATTAATGTTGCTCACATGCTGTCGCTGCTCGCCCGCCGCCTGCTGCTCTCCCTGCCCACGTTGGCCGGGGTGCTGGTCGTCGTGTTCCTCCTACTCTATGTCGCGCCGGGGGACCCCGTGCAGGCCATGGTGGGCGAACGCGCCGACCCGGCCACGATTGCGCGGCTCCGGGCCGAACTCCGCCTCGACGACCCACTCCCGGCGCAGTTCTTCCACTACGCCAGCGGTGTGCTGCAGGGCGACCTCGGCCGGTCGTACGTGACCAACCGCCCGATCATCAGCGACATCGCCGAACGCTTCCCGCGCACCCTGCTGCTGGCCACTGCGGCCATGCTACTGGCCACGATCAGCGGCATCACGATCGGCGTGCTCGCCGCCGTGCGCCCCAACGGCTGGTTCGACCGCCTCGCGCTGGCCACGACGTACCTCGGGATCTCTTTTCCCGTGTACTGGATCGGCCTGCTGCTGATCCTGCTCTTCGCGGTTACCCTCCGCTGGCTGCCGGCCTCGGGCTACGGCCGCATCGAGTTTCTGATCCTCCCCGCCCTCGCACTGGGCTCACGCTCTATCGCGTACCTGGCCCGCGTCACGCGCTCCTCGATGCTCGAGGTCCTTGGCGCCGACTTCGTACGCACGGCCCGCGCCAAAGGGCTGACGGAGTCCGGCGTGATCATCCGACACGCCCTGCGCAACGCGCTCATTCCCGTGATCACGGTGATCGGCCTCGACTTCGGTGCCTACCTCACGGGTAGCATCCTTACCGAAACGATCTTCAGCTGGCCCGGTATCGGCCGCTACGTCGTCATGGCGATCTCACGACGCGACCTGCCCGCCGTGCAGGGAGCCGTGCTGTTCCTGTCGGTCGTGTTCGTGCTCGTGAACTTGGTCACGGACCTCGCGTACCAGAAAGCCGACCCGCGAGTGCGGGCTTGATCCTGTGCGTTGCTGAGGGTGTCGTGTGCGCTGATAGCCCGTAGGTTCACGCGAAGATCGCGAAGATCGCGAAGATCGCGAAGGACGCGAAGAACAGCAGAGGGGATTTTCTTCGCGTCCTTCGCGCCCTTCGCGATCTTCGCGTGAACCAGCGATCCCTCAACGACCCACGAGTCTCCTCGCAAGCACTCTCGAGCTAGTCGTCCTTCTGCCCGAACACCGCGAGATTCGACGAGTGCCCCGGCGCGACTTTCTTGTCGGGGTAGATCCAGTGCACCGCCTGATTCACCGCGATCGCCGCTTCGGAGAAGCCGGCCGCGATCAGCTTGAGTTTGCCCGGATACGTCGTGATGTCACCGGCGGCGTACACACCGGCGCGACCCGTTTCCATGGCCGTGGAGACCTTGATCTCGTCCTTCTCGATGTCGAGGCCCCACTCCAGGAGCGTGCCGAGGTCGGACACGTAGCCGAGCATCGGGAGCACCGCGTCGCAGGCGATCTCGCGCGTTTCCTTCGTCTTCACGTCCTTCAGGCGCACGCCCGTGATGCGATCGGTGCCCATGATCGCGTCGATTTCGTGGAACGTGTGCACCGCCACCTTGCCGTCGTTGGCGGCGGCGGCGGCCTGCACTTCCGACACCGTCGCGGCGTGCGCGCGGAAACGGTCGCTGCGATGCACGAGCGTGACCGACTTGGCCTTGTCGCGCAGCTGCGCGCACCAATCGAAGGCCGAGTCACCGCCGCCGATGATGAGCACATCGCGATCGCGATACGCTTCCGGCGTGGAGACCAGCGCGTCGACACCACGACCGTACCATTCGGCGGCGAACGCCTGCGGCAACTTGCGCGGGCTGAAGGCGCCGATGCCGGCGGCGATCACCACCGCGCGCGTCGGGAACCGGTCCGTCTCCGTGACGAGGACGAAGTGCCCGTCCCCTTCCTCGAGGCCGACCACGCGCTGCCCCAGGTGCGCCGGGATGCCCGTCTCCTGATGGAACTGCCTGGCCTGCTCCGTGAGATTCCGGACGAGGTCCTTCGCGAGCACCCGCGGGTAGCCTGCCACGTCGAAGATGTATTTCTCCGGGTAGAGCGCCGTGAGCTGGCCGCCGAGTTCAGGCAGGGCATCGACGATCTGGGCCGACGCGCCGCGCATGCCGGCATAAAACAGGGCGAACAGGCCCGTGGGGCCGCCGCCGATGATGGTCAGGTCGCGGATTGGATGGGTCGTCATCTGTGCAAGATAATGGCGGAGTAGGGGGTAAGGAGTAGGGAGTACGGGGTAGACGCGTACTCCCTACGCCCTACTCCGTACTCCATACTTTTACCCAAAACCCACGACTCACCGTTTAGTATTTCGGGATGAAGATCTACACCCGAGCAGGTGACGAGGGCGCGACCGCCCTCTTTGGTGGCGGCAAGGTCGGCAAGGACCATCCCCGCGTCGAAGCGTACGGCGACGTGGACGAACTCAATGCGTCGCTCGGTCTCGCGCGTTCCATCGACATGATGCCGCGGATCGACGAGGTGCTCGTGCCCGTGCAGCGCGATCTCTTCGCCATCGGTGCGCTGTTGGCGACGCCCGATCATGAGAAGATGAAGGAGCAGCTCAGCAAGGCGCGCATCGACGAGCAGCGCATCGAGGAGCTCGAACGGGCCATCGATGCCTGTGAGGCGGAGCTCGAGCCGTTGCGCAGCTTCATCATTCCCGGAGGCACGCCCAAGGCGGCCGCGCTGCATGTGGCGCGCACCGTCTGCCGACGGGCCGAACGTCGCGTGGTGCATCTCACGGCGACGATCGACCTGCCGGCCATGGTGGTGGTGTATCTCAATCGCCTGTCCGATCTCCTGTTCATGCTTGCCCGCGTCGCCAACAAGCGCGCCGGAGCGGGCGAGGTGACCTGGTAGTGGCCGGCGCGCACCCCGACGCACTGGAGTTGCCGCTGCCGTATCCGGTCTATGCCCGGGCCGGTGTGCGGCACACCATCGGGGAGATTGCGCGCCTCGCCGCCCCGTCGCATCGGGTGGCCGTCATCAGTGACACCGCCGTGGCGCGATGGCACGCCGACGCCATCGTGGCGCAGTTCCCGGCCAGCAGCACGCGCCTGTTCACCATTCCGCCCGGTGAGCAGGAAAAGACGCGGGCGCGCTGGGCCGAACTCACCGACGCCCTGCTGGAATGGGGCGCCGGACGTGACACCACCGTCATCGCCGTCGGCGGCGGTGTGATCGGCGACCTCGCCGGATTCGTGGCGTCGACGTACATGCGCGGACTTCCCGTCATACAGGTACCGACCACGCTGCTGGCCATGGTCGACGCCTCGGTGGGCGGCAAGACTGCCGTCGATACCCCCTTCGGCAAGAACCTCGTCGGCGCGTTCCATAACCCGTCGGCCGTCGTCATCGACCCCGAAGTGCTCGCCACACTCCCCGCCGACGTGCTGCGCAGCGGGCTGGCCGAGATGATCAAGCACGGCGTCATCGCCGACGCGCCCTACTTCGACGCCGTCCTGCGGTTCGCCGACGCCGTGCGCGAACACGGCGCGCAGGCCCCCGACTTCGCCACCACCATCACGACCCTGATCACCGGCAGCGTCCGCATCAAGGCCGAAGTCGTCGCCGAAGACACCCGCGAAGGCGGACTGCGCCAGATCCTGAACTTCGGCCACACGATCGCCCATGCCGTGGAGCGGGTGCTCAACTTCGAGCTCCTCCACGGTGACGCCGTCGCGATGGGGATGGTCGCCGAAGCCCGCATCGCCGAGTCGATCGGACTGGCCGGGCCCGGCCTCGCCGTCGCCATCGCCGACGCCGTGGAACGGGCCGGTCTCCCCTCCCGCCTCCCGTCAGGCATCAGCCTCGACGACATCATCGCCGCCACCCACGGCGACAAGAAGGCCAGAGGAGGAGCCGCCAGGTACTCCCTCCCCCGCGGAATAGGCGAGATGGAATCCGCCGAGGGCAAATGGGCAGTCGCGGTCACGGATGACGCCGTGCGCACCGCCCTCATCTAGCCCACGGCCCAAAGCCCACAGCCCACGGCCCACGGCCCACGGCCCAAAGCCCAAAGCCTGTTCACGGGGCTATGGGCTTTGAGCTATGAGCTATCGGGCCATGGGCCGTGGGCCATGGGCCATGGGCTTTGAGCTATGAGCTATCGGGCCATGAGCCGTGGGCCGTGGGCCGTGGGCGTTTATGTAGTGGGGATCCCACACCCTTACAGCACAGCTCCCTTCCAAACCATGAGACGACCGTCACGTACGTGACATTCAACCAGACTACTGTCGCGATACCGTCGTCAAGATGCCATGTAAATGCCAGAATTACGCGCTCAGCAAAGATTTTCATTGACCGCTCAGTATCCCGCCATTATCGTGGCGTTCCCACCCCCTGACTGGGCCGCGTCTGGACCCCGTCGTTAAGGCACATGTTCGGCGAGGGCGTATGCAGGCAGCTGCCGCGACCAGAACCACCGAAGCCCGCTCCAAGGGCTTTTTCCGTTCCTCCCCTTCCACCGCCTTCGATCAGTACCTTCACGACATTCAGAAGCTCCCCCTGATCACGGATGCAGCCGAAGAGCGTCGTCTCGCTCGGCTCGCCCAGAAGGGAGATGAGGCCGCCGCCGAGCGCCTCGTGACCGCGAACCTCCGGTTCGTGATCAGCTACGTGAAGAAGTATCAAGGACACGGCCTCGATCTCTCCGAACTCGTCGCCATCGGCAACGAGGGCCTCCTCAAGGCGGTCCGCAAGTTCGATCCCGACCAGGGCGTCAAGTTCATCTCGTACGCCGTGTGGTGGGTCCGTCAGGCCGTCCTCAAGGCACTGGCCGAGCAGACGCGCAGTGTCCGCATCCCGCTCAACCAGAACTCCCAGCTCATCCGCATGGCTCGCGGTGAGATGGTGCTCAACCAGGTGCTCAATCGCGAGCCCACGGATGCCGAGATGGCCAAGCTCCTCCAGGAGCCCATCGAGCAGATCCGCAACGCCCGCCAGATCACCAGCACCGAAGTCTCCCTCGACGCCCCCATCGATCGTCAGGATCGCGAGGCGTCCACCCTCGGCGAACGCTTCGCTGGCGAGACGCACACCGACATCGAAGAAGGCACCGACTTCCGCCTCATGCGGGAGTTCATCGATCGCGTGTTCCGGAAGTACCTCACCCCGCGCGAACGCAAGATCCTGTATCTGTACTACGGACTTGATGAGGGGGCCGAAGCCATGACCCTCGAGCGCATCGGTGCCCTCATGGGCGTCACGCGCGAACGGATCCGCCAGATCCGCGAGCGGGCCTTCGAGAAGCTGCGCGAGTCGCCCGATGGACGGGCCCTCGCCGGATTCTGGGGCGCGGCCTGATAACCGAGTCGTAGAGCTCAGTATTCCTCACTAGCAGTGAGTTAGTAGCTTTTAGGGCGGGTGTTCGTATTTCTACGAGCACCCGTTCGTTTTTTCTCCCGGTCCTCCTGGAGCTGCTGTTGCCTCGCGTCCTCATCGTTGACGACGAGCCAGGCATCCGCTTCGCATTGAAGCGCTGGTTCGAGCGTCAACACTGGACTGTCTCCGAAGCCGGAGATGGCCAGACTGCCATTACCCAATTGCTGGCGAGTGACGATGCGAGCGAAAGCCGCGTTGACCTCGTGATCTGCGATTTGCACCTCCCTCTGGTTTCCGGAGAGGAGCTGCTGCGCACGCTCATGGCCAGCCGTCCAGCGGTCGCCGCGCGCCTGATCCTGTCCACCGGCGATGCCGTCTCTGACGCCGCCCCCGGCACCGCGCTCGCGATCCATCCACACGTGCTGCAGAAGCCGTTCGAGCTCGCGACGCTGAAAACCCTCGTCGCCACCATCGTCAGTTAATTCGCGCCGCTATCTTTCGGCATGCGCGATGCCCTGCTCGCCACGCTCTCTGCCATCGTTGGTCCTCGCTGGGTGAAATCCCGCGCGCCCGAACTCGTCGCGTATGACGCCGACGGGCTCCCGGGGTATCGCGCGCTTCCCAACCTCGCCGTCTTTCCCGGCACGCAAGACGAAGTCGTCGCCGTCGTCCGGGCGCTGGCCACCGCCGGCGCGTCGTTCGTGCCCCGCGGCGCCGGCACCGGTCTCTCCGGTGGTGCGCTGGCCAACGATGTCGTGCTGCTTGGCCTCAATCGCCTCACGCGCATTCTCGAAGTCGATGCGGCCAATCGCATCGCCCGCGTAGAACCCGGCGTCGTGAACGCCAAACTCTCGCGCGCCGTGGCCGCGTACGGCCTGCAGTACGCCCCCGATCCGTCCAGTCAGAGCGTGTGTACGATCGGCGGCAACGTGGCCGAGAATGCCGGTGGACCACACTGCCTCAAGTACGGCGTCACGCTCAATCACGTCGTCGCCTGCGACGTCGTATTACCCGACGGCACGTGCACACAGCTCGGCAACGCCTTCGGCGAATCCGACGACTACGATTTGCTCGGCCTCTTCGTGGGCAGTGAAGGCTGCTTCGGTGTGGCCACGGAAGTCACCGTGCGCCTCGTGCCGCTCCCCGACACGGTACACACGCTCCTCGCCGATTTTCCTAGTGTGAATGCGGCCGCGCGGGCCGTGTCGCGCATCGTGGCCACCGGCATCGTGCCCGCCGCGCTCGAGATGATGGACAACGCCACCATCCGCGCCGTCGAAGCCTCGATCTACGCCGCCGGCTATCCCACCGATGCCGCCGCGATCCTGTTGTGCGAAGTGGACGGCATCGCCGACGGACTCGACGAAGACGTCGCGATCATCAAGCACTGCTGCATGGAAGCCGGCGCGCGCGACGTGCTCGTGGCCACCACCGAAGCCGACCGCACGCGTCTCTGGCAAGGGCGCAAGAAAGCCTTCGGTGCCATGGGACGCATTGCGCCATCGCTGGTGGTGCAAGACGCCGTCGTACCGCGCACCAAGTTGCCCGACGTGCTCGAAACGATCCGCGAGATCGCCACGCGCCACAATGTGCAGGTGTGTAACGTATTTCACGCCGGCGATGGCAACCTGCACCCGAATATTCCCTACGACGCGAATGACGCCGACGCCTCCGCGCGCGTACACGCCGCGATGTCGGAGATCATGCTCGCCTGCGTCGCCGCCGGCGGCACCATCACCGGCGAACACGGCGTCGGCCTCGACAAGCTGCCGTACATGGAAAGCCTGTTCACCGCCGCATCACTGTCGGCCATGTGCAGCGTGCGCGACGTTTTTGATCCCGAGCGGCGCGCCAATCCCGGCAAGGTCGTGCCGGTGCACTCATGTAAGGAGTGGCAGCCACGGCGCCACGGTGGCAACCGTGCGTAATCACACCGGAAGCAATTTGGAGGCGAACGTGTATTCGACGAGCGGAAGCGGTGCTTCCGGCGGGCCTCCTCGAAGCGGTGATTCCCCCCGCCCCACACACGTTGGCCCCCAAACAGCTTCCCTCGTGAAATCACACGGTAGCGACCGCGGCTAATGGAGACGTCCGACATCTCCAATGCCATCGCCAGCGCGATCGCCAGCCCCACAGTGGTCCGGGGGGTGGGCGCCGGCACCTGGCTGCACGGCGGCCCCGTGGAGAACGATGCCACTGCGACCGTGGTGAAGCCTCGCGGCGGCGTGATCGAGTATACGCCCGGCGACCTCGTGATCACGGTAAACGCCGGCACTACGCTCGAGGAGCTGTCGGCCACCTGCGCCGCCAGTGGCCAGATGCTGGCCATCGCACCGTATGGCTCACCGCGGTCCACCATTGGCGCCGTGGTCGCGACGGCATCAGCGGCGCCGTTGGCGTTCGAGGATCTCACCATTCGCGATCTCGTACTCGGCCTCACCGCCGTCACCGGGACCGGCGATGTGGTGCGCGTCGGCGGCAAGGTGGTGAAGAACGTGGCCGGTTTCGATCTCGTGCGACTCAACACCGGCGCGTTCGGCACGCTTGGCATCATCACTGAAGTCAGTGTGCGACTACACGCCAAGCCGATCATGGATCACGTGGTCACGGGCACGCTGGTGGATGCACCGAATGCCTGGGTGCTGCGTCTCATCGAGAATCGCGCACCGCTCCCCATGTTGGTGCGACTGGCTCCGGGCGAACCGGCGCAGCTTTTTGCCCGCTGCACCGGCAACGAGGCCCGCGCGTCGGCGCTGCGCGGCATCGTGCAGTCGTACGGGGCGCGCAACGCGTTTACGCTCGGTCCGTCCGACACCAGCAACGCGAGCGACGCCGGGTCGCCGGTGTCAATGTTGCGACAGGTGCCCACCGATGCGCTCGTGCTGCGCGCCCGCACCAAGCCCGCCGACGGTGCGTCGCTCATCGACGCCGCACGCTTCGCCTTTCCCGACGCCACGCTGCTCTTTCATCCGGCCCGCGGCTCCGTTCGCATCACCACCATGCACACCGACAACGCCGACGCGCGTATCGCGGCCTTCGTCGCCTCGGCGCCACCGTCCATGCCCTTCTCGGTCGCGGTGGAACAGGGAGCCTCGCCCGTCGCCACGACCGGTGCACTCGACCTGTCGGTGAAGCGCGCGTTCGATCCGCACGGTGTGCTGAATCGGCGACGTCCGGCGTATCGCGCCATGGAAAGCGTATGAGCAGTGTGCAGAGCATGTCGAGCTCACCGAAGTGTGCGCTGCCGGGCACGCCGTTGGCGCTGGCCAGCAAAGGACTCGATGCCTGCGTGCATTGCGGCTTCTGCTTGCAGGCGTGCCCCACGTATGTGAATCTCGAAGACGAGAACGATTCACCGCGCGGGCGGCTCGTGCTCATGCGTCGCATGCTCGAAGGCGATATCGCGCTCGACGACCCCACCACCGCGCAGCATATCGATCGCTGCCTCGGCTGTCGCGCCTGCGAGACCGCCTGCCCGTCGGGTGTGCCGTACGGCGATTTGTTGGAAGCCACGCGCGCCACCATGGCACCCGTGCGCGGCACGCCGTTCGTGGCCCGCGCGGTGCTTGCCGTGTTCAAGCATCCCCTGCTGCTGCGCACCGCGTTGCTCGGCGCGCGGATGTTCCGTGCGACGCGGCTGCCGCAGCTGCTCGCACAGATCCTGCCGGCGCGACTCGCCTTCCCGATGGCGATGATCGCATCGACCACGCCGGCCAATCTGCGCGCGCGCGCCGTGCGCACGACAGCGAGCCGCCCGCCCGCATCGCCGTCATCGCAGACAGCCGTCACGGCTACGTGTCTCACCGGCTGCGTGATGTCCGGACTCTTTTCGCATGTGAACGACGCCACCGAGCGGGTGCTCACGCACAATGGGTTCGCGCTACGGGACACGAAGGCCCAGGGCTGTTGCGGCGCTCTGCATGCGCACGCCGGTGATCTCGAAAGTGCGCGCGCGCTGGCCCGCATCAACGTGGCCGCGTTCGAGCAATCGGGGGCCGATGTCATCGCGGTCAATTCGGCCGGCTGCGGCGCCATGCTCAAGCAGTACGGACATCTGCTGCATGATGATCCCGCGTGGGCGGCGCGGGCCGAGCGCGTCAGTGCGCGCACGCGCGACATCTCGGAGTTGCTGGCCACGGTGGGACCCATCGCCGGCACCGCATCGGTGGCCCTGCGCGTCACGCACGATCCGCCCTGTCATCAGATGCACGCGCAGCGCGTGGTCTCGCCGCCACTCGCGGTGTTGCGCGCGATTCCCGGACTCGCGCTCATTCCACTCGAAGATGCCGATCAGTGCTGCGGGTCGGCCGGCATTTACAACTTGGTCGAGCCCGACACCTCCGATGCGGTGCTCGCGCCCAAGTTGGCGCGCATCGCCGAGAGTGGGGCGGAGTGGGTGGCCACCGGCAATCCCGGCTGCATGATGCAGATCGGCGCCGGCCTGCTGCGTAGTGGGTCGCGCGCGCGCGTGGTGCATCCCATCGAACTGCTCGACGCATCATACGAGCACGGCGCGTGAACGTCGCCGGTGGCGGTCGCGTCACGATCGTCGCATTCGACGGTATTCTCGCTGATACGCTGCCGCCGCGGGCGCGCGCACTCGCCGACGCGATCGCGCAGGAGTGTGCGGCGCTGCCCGTGCCAATCGACGTGCACGCGATATTGCCGCAATTGATTGTGCTCTTGCCCGGGCGAACGTTCAGCGAGAGCATCGCGGTCGCGGTAGAACAATTGCCAGCGCTGCAGCACGAGCGCATTCGCCACGACGTCACCATGCACGACCTCATCGCCATGCGAGCACAGCAGGCGTGGTCGGCCGGTGTCGCACACGGCGTTCCATTTCTCGATGGAGTGCTCGGCCGTCTGCAGGCCGCCGTGGCACGTGGCACCCGCATGGTCGTGCGCAGTGATTCTCAGCGCCGAGAAGTGGAACCACTGCTTCGGTTGGCCGGTCTCGAAGACAGCATGCTGTTTCTGCGCTGCTCCGATGATTTGCCGCGTCTGGCTGGTGGCACGTCGTTGCAGGCAAGCTATGAAGCGATCGACGCCAGGCTCGACCGACAGCGTGTGCCTCGCGCACAGCGTGACGCAGTCGAGGTGAACGAGGGAACGGTCGCGTTTGCTCTGGGGTTTTCAGCATCGAGCCGCACGACGTTTTGAAAGCTGGCGGCGGCGGGAATGCTGTAGTCGCACTCGTGTGCACTGTCACGAACTTCGGGGTGCGGCCGCACAGATATTGCCCCAATCCGTTGGTCCCACGTACTTTCTTCAGACTGATCCATTGGCGAAGTCTTCTTGAGGTGTGCCGTTGTCCAACTCTGACGCGATCTCCCCGAGCATCACGAGCGCGACGCCACCCGAGGTGGCGCCGCCGTCGCTCGTGTATCCGGAGCCGTTGTCAGCCCATGACGCCGTCGCATACCTCGATCTGCGACGCGAGTCGGCATGGTTCGAGTCGGCAGGACAGTGGAGCACCTTTCGTGGCCCCAAGGCCGCCGAAGCGCTGAACGGACTCGTCACCAACGACGTCTCGCAGCTGCTCCCCGGTGAAGGTCTGCACGCCGCCGCGCTGACCCCCAAGGGCAAGGTGCTCTGCGACATGCTCATCTTCCGCATGGACGAAGAGACGTTCATGCTCACCGTGCTCCGCACCTGCGCACCGCAGTGGCTGGCCATGGCTCGCAAGTACGTGAATCCACGTCTCGCGAAAGTCGAGGATGAATCGGACAAGTGGACCACGTGGATGCTGTACGGTGCGCAGGCGCTCAAAGCCGTGGCCACGCTGGGCGGTGCCGATCACACAGTCGAGAACCTGGGCGACGTGATGATGCAGGGACTTGCCGAGTGGAAGCTGTGGCAGCACGGGCTCTGGAACATCGGACCGGTCAACGTGCGGCTCATTCGCGCGCCGCTGATGGGCACGCTGCCGGGTTTCATCATCATGGCGGATTCGCGCGACAAAGCCATCGTGAGCGAACGCCTCGAGAAGTCGGTGTACCGTCACGCGACGCGAGCGGTGTGGAACATCGCGCGCGTGGAAGGCGGGCGTCCCGCATGGGGCCTCGACATGGACGACAACACGATTCCGCAGGAAGCGAATCTCGATACGCTCGGCGCGATCTCGTTCACGAAGGGCTGCTACACGGGCCAGGAAACGGTGGCGCGCATCCACTTCCGCGGGCACGTGAATCGTCGTCTGCGCGGACTGCTCGGCGCATCCGCCCTGCCACAACACGGGCAAGTCGTAGACGCGACCGGCAAACTGGTCGGTGACGTGCGCAGCTCGGTGATCTCGCCGCGCTTGGGGCCGATCGCGATCGCGATGCTGCGCCGCGAAGTGCAGGAAGGCGACACGGTGATCGTGGAAGGCACCGACGGCCCGATCACCGCCGAAGTGCGCGAACTGCCGTTCCCGGAGTAGTCCACGAAGCTCAGAACTGAGCACTGAAGTTTGCTGAACTCTGGCCACTATACACGGTCAGATGCCTGAGCTCAGACCACTGAACACTGGGCCGATAGTAAAGCGCCAGTGAACCGTGACCAGTGGCGAGGCTTCGGGCATCGGACTGCATATAGTGCTCAGAACTCAGCCAACTTCAGTCCACAGTGTCGAGAGTATTTCGTGGGGTGTGCTGACGGTCCGCTGATCCCAAAAACGAAAAAGGCGGGCGACTTTCGTCGCCCGCCTTTCCGTTACTGCAGACGTCAAGCTTAGTGCTTGGTCGTGTCGGCGGCCGGAGCAGCCGGGGCGGCCATCGCGGCCGAGTCAGCCGGCGGCGGCGTCATCGCGGCCGAATCCATGGCCGGAGCGGCAGCGGCCGGAGCAGCGGCGGCCGAATCAGCGGCCGGAGCCTCTTCCTTGGCGGAGCAGGCGGCGAGCACGAGTGCAGCAGCGACGAGAGCGATGCGCTTCATAGTGGAGGACTCCATACGGTGCGGTGGTTGCGCCGTGCGTCCTAAAAAGCGCACGGCCCCCCCGGCAGAAGGCCGACGGGGATCAAGCAGCGTGAATCTATGGTTTCTAGCTCATCTGTCAAGAGCCACCCCACGCCGCCCACAGTGTTCCGAACCGAGCCAAGCGTTTGTGACACAACGGTTTCCTTCATCAGCTCGGATGGCGATGGGGGCGCCGCCCGGCCGTGGCGCAAGCTTCTCCCTGACCTTACCCTTCCGCCGTGCTCATCGTCCTCGTCCTCATCGCCGCCACCGCATTCGGCATCCTGATCCTCGGGTGGGTGGTCTACCCGTCCCGAACCGCGAAATCGGCAGGCTCGGGCGCTGGAGAGCTCTTGTCCAGTGCGGGGGGCGTCGTTGACAAGCCGATCAGCGTCATCCTCGCCACCCGAGAAACTGACGAAGCGATTCTGCGACGCATCGAAGACCTGCGACGTGGAGACTATCCGTCGGAGCTGATGGAGATTGTGATCGCGCTCGATGCCACGCGTTCGAGCGGATTAGAGAGTCTGCGAGAGAAGCTTCCGCTCGGAACCCGAGCCGTTCACGGCGCCGCCGCGGGAAAATCCTCGGCGCTAAACGCCGGTGTCGCGGCAGCTGCGCACGAGTACCTCCTCTTTGTAGATACGGCGCAGTCGTTCGAGCCAGACACCATCGCGAAACTCGTGAGTGCTGTCGGAACCGACGGATGGGGCGCGATGACGGCAACTCTGGCACCCACCAGTGGCGACGCCCTCATGGATCGCTACTGGTCACGCGAGCTCGCCATTCGACTCGGGCAGGCCAGACGACACAGCATCATCTGCGTGACGGGATGCGCGTACGTCATGCATCGACGTTTCTGGCGCGAAATGCCCGCCGGACTGATCTGCGACGACCTCTGGAGCACGTACTCCGTTGTCACGAATGGAGGTCGCGTCGGCATCGTCACGGCGGCGCGAGTTACCGATCCGCGGCGCTTCACGCGGGACGACGAGTATGCGCGGCGACTGCGCACGATGACCGGTATGCTGCAGTTCGTTCGCTGGTTTCCGGCGGTGCTGAGCCCGCAAAGGAACCCGATGTGGCAGGACTTCCTGCTGCACAAGCTGACCCGCCCCGCCACGCCAGTACTCTTATTGATCGGCGGCGCCGCGACATGGGGGGCCATTATGCTGGCGAGTCCCGTCACAGCATGGACACTGCTGGCCACTGCCGTCGCCACTATCGCGCTCGTCTGGCTCCTGGCGCAAGTCGCGCCCGGGTCACTGGGACGACGGGCGAAAGGTCTCGTGTTTGCTCAGCGCCTGCTCATGATGCCGCTCTATGCAATCGCCCGTGCGGCGCGGTCCGACTGGGACGTCTGGAAACCGCACCGGTAGGAAAAGCGCGGGAACCAAGGTCCGGCGGCAGGTGCTAACCATGATACGTCCTGTTCCTGACTCACTGAGGTTTTGTGTCCAGACTCCCCGAGACCCTCGGCGCCCTCAAGCGCTCCGGCTACGCCACGAATCGCCCGAAGTCCGTCAAAGACGAAATCCGGCGTAACCTGATCGCGCGCCTGCAGGATGGCGGCCCGCTCTTCCGCGGTGTGCTTGGCTACGAAGACACGGTCATGCCGCAGATCGTGAACGCGCTCCTCGCGCGCCACAACTTCATCCTGCTCGGCCTGCGCGGTCAGGCGAAGTCGCGCATCCTCCGCGCGCTGGTCACGCTGCTCGACGAACAGATGCCTGTCGTGGCCGGCAGCGAAGTGAACGACGATCCGTTCGCGCCGATCTCGAAGTACGCCAAGCAGCTCATCCAGGAGCATGGCGACGATACCCCGATCGGTTGGGTGTCGCGCGATCAGCGCTACGTCGAAAAGCTCGCCACACCTGATGCCACCATCGCCGACATCATCGGTGACGTGGACCCCATCAAGGCGGCCCGCGGTGGACACATTCTCGGCGACGAACTCACGATTCACTACGGCATGCTGCCGCGCGCCAACCGCGGCATCTTCGCGTTGAACGAACTCCCCGACCTCGCCGGCAAGGTGCAGGTGGGCCTGTTCAACATCATGCAGGAAGGCGACGTGCAGATCAAAGGCTACCCGGTGCGCCTCGCACTCGATGTCCTGCTCTGCTTCACCGCCAATCCCGAAGACTACACGGCCCGCGGCAAGATCATCACGCCGCTCAAGGACCGCATCGGCAGCGAGATCATCACGCACTACCCCGAGAGCGTCGAACTCGGCGTCGAGATCACGCGCCAGGAAGCGTGGACTAAGCGTACCGACGGCGTGCAGATCCGCGTGCCCGACCTGATCGAGGAAGTGGTGGAGCGCATCGCGTTCGAAGCGCGCGACGACAAGCGCATCGACAAGCGTTCCGGCGTGTCACAGCGCATGCCGATCACGGCGATGGAGAATGTGGTGTCGAACGCCGAACAGCGCGCGCTGCGCAACGGTGATTCTGAAGCCGTACCGCGCGTGGCCGACGTGTACGCCGCCCTGCCCGCCATCACCGGTAAGATCGAGCTCGAGTACGAAGGAGAACTCGTGGGCGGCGCCACGATCGCCAAGGATCTCATCCGTCGCGCCTGCGATGCCACGCTGCGTGAACGTGCCGGAGATATCGACGCCGAAGACGTGATCATGTGGTTCGACGGCGGTGGCGCACTGCAGGTGGCCGACGAAATCGCGATGGATCTCGTGCGCCAAGGCTTCGAAACAGTCCCGGGTCTCGTGCAGACCGTGATCGCACTCGGACTCGCCAAGAAGGGCGACGACGCGATGATCGTGGTGGCCTGCGAACTGGTACTCGAAGCACTCGTCGCGCGACGGAAGATTTCGCGGTCGGACGAAGGGAAGTACGGGAGAGCGGAACGTGAGGCTCGACGGCCAAAGGGACAGCAGGACTACTTTGGCTGACCCCTGAACTGCCCAGTACTGAGTGCTCTGAATTCTGGCGTCAGACTGGGTATAGTGGTCCGAATTCAGCAACGACAGTCCACAGTGCCGAGCGGGTTTCATGGATCTGACGATTCAAGAGGCCGTCGCTCGGCATTTGGCGTTGGGCCCCACGCGCCCACCCTCGCGGCCCCACACGCAGTCAGGAAATTCTCGAAACCGAGCACTGTAGCTGCTGAATTCTGACCGCTATACCCAGTCTGACGCCTGTACTCCGACCACTGAAAACTGATCCGCTATTAATCCCGCGTTAAGGACAACACATCGACCTTCCCCTGCGTAGTCCGACACCCGCCCGTCCCCTACGCACTCCCCTGATGCCTCCTGCTTTTTCCCGCACCACACTGATGAGCTTGGCTGCCGGAGCCCTTGGTTTCGGGGGCTCGGAAGTCGCCGAAGCGCAAACCAAGGCCGACTCGTCCGCCCGCCGCGATAGCATTGCGCGCACGCTCGCCCCGTTCGCCGTGCGCGCCACGCGCAGCTCCCAGTCGTCGTTCACGGCGCCGTTGGCGATCACGCACATCGACAAGTCGCAGTTTGCGGCCAAGTCGGGGTTCGGCCTCAACGACGCGCTCGGCAATGTACCGGGTGTCCTCGTGCAGTCACGCTACGGCACCAGTGATGTGCGGATCGCCATTCGCGGCTTCGGCGCGCGTGGCGCGGGCGACCGCAGCAACGCGGGGACCTCGCGCGGCGTGCGCGTGCTGCTCGACGGCATGCCGGAAACGGAGCCGGATGGACGGACGGCGTTCGACAACATCGATCTCGCCTCGGCCGAGGGGATCGATGTGATCCGCTCGAACGCGAGCGCGCTGTGGGGCAATGCAGCGGGCGGCGTGATCAGCGTGTCCACGGTGCCGGTGGTCGACCGGCCGTTCGCGACCATGCAATACCAGAGCGGGAGCTTCGGCCTGCAGCGCTACATCGCGCAGACCGGTACGCCGATCGGCACCAAGGGCGGCGTGGCGTATGCCACGTTCGTCAACACGAATTTCGACGGCTGGCGAGTGAACTCCGACGCGCGTCGCGTGCTGCTGAACACCGGCATCGTTGCCCCGGTGGGCGACAAGACGCAGATGCGCATTCACCTGCTCGGCGCCAACAATCTCTTCCACGTTCCTGGCCCGCTTTCGGCCGACGAAGTGGTGGCGAACCCGCGTCAAGCGAATGCCACCTACAACGGTCGCGACGAGCGTCGCTACAACCGCCTCGCCCGTCTCGGTGCCAGCGTGGAGCATGCCATCGACGACAAGTCGAGCGTGTCGATGGTGGCGTACATCAATCCGAAGTATCTGCAGCGCTCCGAGCGCGGCACCTTCCGTGATTTCACGCGCTATCATGGCGGCGCGAACGCCGCGTACAACCGGCAGGATGTCGTCTCACCCACGTTCACGAACCGCTTTACCGCGGGCCTCGATCAGGCGTACCAGGACGGCGCCGTGCTGTTCTACACGTTGAGCGCGACGAACGGACGCGGCACCACGCTGCGCGACAACAAGAAGGAAGGCGCCTACAACAGCGGCATCTTCCTCGAAGACGAGCTCACGCTCAACAACAAGCTTGGCATCACGCTCGGCCTGCGCGGCGACGCGATCTCGTACTACTACAAGAATTACCTGAATTCGAAAACCGACGCGAGCCGCACCTTCTCGCAAATCACGCCCAAGATCGGCGCGTCATGGCGTGTGTCGAAAACGCAGACGCTGTACGCGAACGTGGGCGGCGGCGTGGAAGCGCCGGCCGGCAACGAAACCGATCCCGCCAGCACCTTCGGTCAGGACACGGTCACCGCGCTCAATCCGCTGCTCGAGCCGATCCGCTCGTACACGTACGAAGTGGGCACCAAGCAGATCTTCATGGTCGGCGACGGCTCGGGCGTGGTGAGCAGCGTGTCGTACGACGCGGCCGCCTACCTCACCAACGTGCGCAACGAGATCGTCCCCTACCGCGGCGGACGGTTCTACTTCATGGCCGGCCGCGCGCGCCGCACCGGTGCCGAAATCGCCGTGACGGCGCTCGCCAAGGGCGACCTGCGCTTCGAGAATTCCCTTACACTCTCGCGCAACACGTACACCGAGTACGTGGTCGACTCCGTGCACTACGGCAAGCCGGGCGCGAAAGCCGACTACAGCGGCAATCGCATCGTCGGGATCCCCGACTGGTTCTACGGCTCCAACGCCACCTGGGCGCCGTCCAAGGCGCCCTTAGGTCTCGCCGCGCAGTTCGGCGTGCAGGGCACCGGCGGCTACTGGGCCGACGATGCCAACGCGGTACGGGTGACGGAGTCGCACATCCTCAGTGCCAGCCTGCGCGCCGATCGACTCGTGCGGGTCGGTGACGCCACGGTGAAGGGATTCCTCACGGTCGAGAATCTCGCCGACCGCCGCTTCATCGGCTCGGCGTTCTTGAACCCGGACATCGTGAACGGCAAAGCGCTGGCGTTCGAGCCGGGCATGCCGCGAACGGTGATGCTTTCCTTCTCGGTTACTCGCGGGCGGTGAGGATTCGACTGGGGCTCGCGGATCAGTACTCAGTGTTCTGAGTACAGGCGTCAGACTGGGTATAGTGCTCAGAATTCAGCAACGACAGTCCACAGTGCCGAGCGGGTTTCGTGGATCTGACGATTCACGAGGTCCCCGCTCGGCACTCGCGTTGGGATATCAACCGACCCCCGCCAACGCACACGCAGTTAGGAAATTCTCGCAACTGAGCACTGTAGCTGCTCAACTCTGAACACTATACCCAGTCTGAAGCCAGAATTCAGAACACTCAGAACTGAGTACTGAGCAGTTCAGCGCCGTTACTGCTGTTTCCCCACGCACAGCGCCGCGCTCGCCGCCCCGACCGCGTACTGCAGAATCGACAGCACGTCACCCGAGTCCAGCGCGCCGTTGCAGTTCGCATCCGCGCGCGGCATCGGGTTCGGTGCGCTCGCCGGCAGCACGCCTACCAGCGCCTGTTGCGCCAGTGTCGCGTCGAAGGCGTTCACGACGCCGTCGGCATTCACGTCTCCGCGCAGCACACTCGCTCCGGTCACGATCGTCGTGGCCCACAAACCACGTCCGTACGTGCTCGCATAGAGATTTCCCGTGGCTTGCTGGTACACCAGGTCCAGTACTCGCGCGTTCGGGAATCCCTGATTCGCTGCGCTCCACGACGTGCCGTTGTCGGTGGACTCGTAGATGCCCACGTCGGCGGCGGCGAACAGGCGCGACGTGCCGGGCACCATCACGACCGCATTGAACGGGATGTCGGGCAACGAGCCGCTCAGGTTCACCCAATTCACCCCGAAATCATCGGTGGCGTATACGTGTCCCGTGCCGGTGCCGGAATGTGTGATCACCGCGCGACCGGGCACGGCGGCGTCGGGCGCGATGTCGGTCACGGCGCGCAGCGGCAGCGTGCTCGACACCAGTGTGAACGTCGCGCCGGCGTCTTGCGAGATCTGTACGTTGCCATCGCTCGTTCCCACCCAGATCACTCGCGGGTCTACCGGTGAGATCGCGAGGCTCGTGATCGTTGCAGCACCACCGCGTGTCAGGTCACCGGTGATCACCGTCCACTGCACGCCCTCGTTGGTGGTGCGCCACAGCCGATACGTGGCGTAGTACAGCGTGGTCGCGTTGAGCGGGTCGATCACCATGGGCGAGAGGAACTGCTTACGGTCGCTGCTGGTGAAGCCGCGCTGCACCTGGCCGATACTCGTGCCCAGCGGATTACGCGTGACGCGCACAATGAAGCCGGTGCCGTAGCTCGTGGTCCAGAACACATTTGAGTTGCCGGGACTGAAGGCGTTCCATCCACCGTCGCCACTCGGCGCCGACATGGTCCAGAAGCCCGAGCCGAACCCCCAGAGCGAGCTGTTGTCCTGCAGGCCGCCCGCCACGAAATCAGGAATCGTGGGGTGTACCGCGATGCCCGGATAGAACTGCGTGACCGCGATGTTCGTGTTGCGACTCACCCAACTGTTGCCGCGATCGTACGACGCGTGCACACCGCCATCACAGCCGCCCACGATCACATTCGGATCGCTCGGCGCGTACTCGAAGGCGTGCCAGTCCACGTGCAGGTCGTACGCGATCACCGAGAAGCTCTGCCCGCCGTCGCGCGACCGGTACATGCGCGATCCGCCCACGATCACCGTGTTGGCATCCTGCGGATCGACCTCCAACACCAGGTCGTACGTGCCCTGTGTGCCGAAGTCGAGGCGCGACTGACCGCCGTATACACCCAGCGCCGTGAGTACCGAGGGCGTGGCACTGGCGCCGTCGAGACGCACCAGCTTGTCCATGCGCGCGCTCACCACTTCCACCGCCCACACCGAATTCGGCGTGGTAGGTGATACCGCCAGTGAAATACGCTGTACCGTGCTGCCGGTGCTGTATACCTGTGTCCACGAGGCGCCGCGATCGGTGGAACGATAGACACCGTTGGTGTTATTGCCCGCGCCGGCACGAGCCGCCCACACGATGTTGTCGTTTGCGGGGTCGAACTCCACGTCGGAGATGAATCCCGTGAGCACCGTGGTCCAGGCCGAGCCACTGTTGGTGCTGCGGTGCAGACCGTTGTTGGCGGCATACAGCACCACACTCGTGTTCTGCGTGCCGGCCAGGCTGGGCGCCACGCGAATGCGATAGGCGCGCGTGGTTTGCGAACCGTTCACCGGAGCCAGCACACCGGCGCCGTTGATCTCGGCCCACGTCGTGCCGCCGTCGAAGGAACGCAGCAGACCACAGCCGTTCGACTGCGTCGGCTCACCAGTACCCACGTACACGATATTCGGGTTCACCGGATCGATCGCGATCGAGCCCGTATTCAGCGAGCACTGATTGTCGGTGAGCGGTGTCCACGTGGCGCCACCGTTGTTCGTGCGCCACACGCCACCGCTGGCCGAACCAGCGTACACGATGCTCGGATTGGTGGGGTGAATGGCGATGGCACGAATACGTCCACCGTCGGCATTGGGCGACGAGCCGTAGAAGCCGCTGGTCTGAAAACCGAACGGCCCCACCGAGCGCCACGGTGCCACTTGTATGCTCGACGCCGCCCCCGACGTTGCACGAGCCGGCACCCGGAAGGCCGCCGCACTGAGCGCGTTTGCGCGTGCGGCATACACCGGGTTCTGCGTGTACTCGCCGAACGGGTACGCCCGCAGCTGCTCCATCCACTCGCGACGCACTTCGAAGCCCGCCTCGCGCTGCTCTTCCACCTGCGCCTGCACCACGTTCGGCGCTACCAGCAGCGCCAACGCCAGCCATGTCCCGGTCGTGTTCACTTGACCACCGCCGTCGGCAGCACGGTGATACGGTCGCGCACGTCCGTCGCGTCTTGCAAGTGCAGCTCACTCAGCTGCAAGGACAGCGACGTCGCCGCGCTGGCGTTACGCGCCACGAATCGCACGCGCGCGAACACGTCGCTGGTAAACCCGGTTGCATGCGCCGCCGCGATCATCACCCGTCCGCGTGTCGCGTTCACTGCCCGCATGGCACCATCACTGGGGCTGGCATCGGCGAGATAGCGCAGCTGCGTGGTGTCGTACGCCACCGCGGCCGTCATGCTGACGGCTTTCGCCTGCGCATTCGCCGACTCGCCCGTGCCACTGAGGCCGCTCACACGCACGTCTACCGTGATCACGCTGTCGCCCGCCACGGCCGGCGTGAACACCAACTGCGCGGTCGGCCGCTCACTCGGCAGCGGATTCACCGCGCCGTCACCCATCGTGTCGCGGCAGGCCGATGCCACGAGCACGAGACTGAGCGCCGCCGTCAGCACGCTCCCTGATGTCATGTTGCGTGTCACTTGATCACCACCGGGTATTGCAGTGCTGTGGCTGTCCCAAGCAGCGACTGCTGATTGAGATCGAGCAGTTCCACGTGCCGGAGCACGAACTGACTGGAGCCGACCAACGTGGGAATGAAGTCGAAGCGACCGAGCGAGATCACGCCCGTCATACCCGCCGCACTGGCAATCGATATGCGCGTGGTGCCGGAGCTGTTGTCGGTCACGATCGTCGGCCCACCGACCGTGCCGGGTACGGTGCCGGTGAGTCGCAGCATGGCCGGTGTGCCCAACTCGGTGGGCCAGGTGAACACGAACTGCGCCGCACCCACCGTGGCGCCGCGCGTATCCAGCGACAGCGTGACCGAGAAGGGCGTGTTGCGCACGTAGTCGAAGCGCGTGACGTCGGCGCGTAGCACCGGACCGGTGGTCCGCGTGACGTTCACGAACACCGAGTCGAGCGCGCCGCCATTCACCGCGGTCTGCGCGACGATCCACGCCTGTCCACCCAGTCGCGCCGTGATGCGACCATCGGCGGCAACGGTCGCGATCGAGGGCGACCGACTTGCATACGTGACCGGCGCCGTGATGACCGCCCCTTCACTGCTGAGGACCACCGGTGTGAGCAGCAGCGTGCCGTTCACATCGAGCTCATTCACCTTCTCCGTGGCGAGTCCGTAGCGCAACGAGATCGACGCCGCCACGTTGAAGGTGACCGGCAGGGTCACGGTAGGCGCGTTGGCCGATGTGATGGCCACACTGGCCTGATACGTGTTGGTGTTCAGCGCACTGGGATTCGCGCGTAGCGCGAGTCGTGCGGGATTCGTGAGCAGCGTGGCCGTGAGCCATCCACTCGCACCGGTATACGTCACGCTCGTGTTGAGATTCGTGACCGCGGTGCAGCTGCCATTCGTATCGGTGAGGGTGAGCGTGTCCACCACGGCGGTGCGCAACGCGAAGCCCGAGAGTACGCGCGACGTGGCCGACAGCGACAGCAGCGGTGCGCGCGAGGCGTCGCAGGGCGTGACCGAGATCGGCAGCGACGGCAGTCCCGACACCGAGAAGAGCAACGATCGCACGCCGCCCGTGCCGGCGACACCGAAATTGCTGAACGTGACCACACCGTTCGTCGCTTGTGCCGTCGCTCCGGTGAGCGTGCCACCACCCGAGGCAATCGTCGCGCTCACGGTAAGCGTGGCACTCGTGGCCAGATTGCCGGCGTTGTCGAGCACGTCGAGCACCGGCTGCGTGATGAACGGCGAATTGAGTCCGCCGCCCGCCGGTGCCAATCGGAATGCCAGCGTTGCCGCCGGTCCCGCACTGACACTGAAGGTGGCCGTATTCACTGCGGTGAGTCCGGTCGCCGAGAAGGCCAACGAGCGCGGCCCGGCCATTCCGCTCATGACGAGTTGCGAGAAGGTGGCGACGCCCTGCACCGACGTGACCGTGGTCGTGCCACCGATCGTACCCACGCCACTCGCGAAGCTCACACTGACCGGGATGCTGGCCGTGGTTACGAGATTGTCGAGCGCATCACGCACCTCGACCACCGGTGCGGCCGCGAATGACGTGCCCGATGCCACGTCGCCGGGTTGTGTGCGCACGAACAGCTTGGCCGGCGCACCGGCCGTCACCGTGACCGCGATCGTGCCCGTCGCCCCCAACGACGCCGCGCTGATGGTGGTCTGCCCCACCGTCGTGGCCGTCACGATTCCCTCAGGCGATACCACCGCCACGGTGGGCGTGCTCGAGCTCCACACCACCGTCGGCGATGTCACCAATTGCGCACGCTTGTCGGTCACGCGCGCCGAAAGCTGCAGCGTCGACCCGGCGGCCACGGTGGCTGAACCACCACTGGCCGACACCGACACGGTCGGTGCGACATCCGGCTTGACCGGATCGCCACCACCACCGCAGGCGGCCAACACCAGCAGCATGACTACCCGCATGGCCACCTTTCCCGCCGCCCTCGCCATCCCGTTCATCGCGGCTCCTGAATGGTGACCATCACCGGCGCACTGCTGCCACGCGCGTTCGACACCGTGAGCGCATACCGCCCCGGACTCCACAACATCGGCGCCGCCCCCCCGCCACTCGGCACCCGATCCGGCAGCGACAGCGCGATCACCGTACCGCCACGAGTTGATACGACGGCAGTAAGGATGACGGATCCAACGCTGACAGTATTCGCGGTCGCGTCGAACCCTGTGCCACGAATGGTGAGGTCATTCGTCTGCCCCTCACGCACCACGATGGGTTCGGGGGAGACCTCGAGTACCGTAACCGCCGCCGAGTCCACGGGCGCCGCACGACGGCAGGCCGCACCAATCGAGAGCACCAATACCGGCAAAAGCCAACGCATACGACGGCCAACAGCGAAGCGGCCAGGGGCGGGACGAATCATGGCACCTCAGATGAAGACACGGCCATGTGGCCATGTGCTGCAAAACGTTAGCGCGGGGGGTGCGCAGTACGCCACCAGACGCGCTTTTTCCAATTCCAAGCAGTTGCCGTTGCCGTTGCTGTTCTTCGCGTACTTCGCGGCCTTCGCGATCTTCGCGTGAACTGCCGTGCTTTCGGATCACTCCGTCTGGCCGGAAGCACCGTGGTTTCACGCGAAGATCGCGAAGATCGCGAAGGACGCGAAGAACTGCTTTGAAGAACTGCTTTGAAAGACTTTGTTACACGCGTCGCCAGAAGTCCGAAAACTTGAGGGCGTACAGCGACGCGAAGATCAGTACGACGGCCGAGACGGCGATGGCGTGCGGGGCCGTGACCACGCGAGCCAGGGCACCGATGGCGAAGGAGCCGAGCGCCTGGGACAGTCCGACGAACACGAGACTGTAGAACGCCATGAGACGTCCACGGTATTGCTCCTCGACCAGCAGCTGCAGTACACCGTTGGAGAGGGCGTTGAACGTGATCATCGCCACGCCCGTCGCGAAGAGCACCACGTACGCCATCGTGAGCGTGGTCGTGTAGGCGAAGCCCAGCAGCAGGGTGGGAAAGGCCAGCCCGGCCGTCATCAGAATGCGGCCCTTGTTGGCGGCGTGCGACAGTGGCCCGGCCAACAGTAGCGCGCCCAGCAGGCCACCGACCCCGACCGTGGCCAGCAGGGTGCCGTAGCCGCCGGCGCCGAGCCCCAGTTGGTCGCGGGCGATCACCGGCATGATCGTGAGGAACGGGCCGCCCAGCACGGCCCCGACCGTGACCAGGGCCAGCAGGTCACGTACCGGCCCAGGCTTGGCGAGATGCCGCAGCCCCTCGGCCGCGCCCGTGGTGCTGCGATCGATCAGCTCGTGTACACCGGTCACCGTAAGGCGAACAGTGTTCGCCATCTCCGGCGCCGGCAGCTTGATGCGTAGCAGCCCCCACAACACCGCCACGAAACTCAGGGCATTCAGGCCGAAGCACCAGGCGATGCCGAAGCGGGCGATCACCAGACCGCCGATAGCCGGGCCGACCACGCGGGCCAGGTTGAATCCGCTGGAATTGAGGGCGATGGCCGGCTGCAGGTCGTCGCGCCCCACCAGCTGGATGATCATGCTCTGGCGGGCGGGGGAGTCTACGGACCACCGCGTGCGTTAGACAGAATCATCCTCATTGCGGAGCCATCACCAAATACGCACGGCGAGTCGTACGTGCGAGCAGGAAAGCTTCCGTATGCTGGGAGTATGGCCAGCCCATTGGTTTCCAAGAAGCGTGCAATCTGATCCTTCATAGTGATCGGCCTTCCCGAACCGCAGTGTATGATTCCGGTAACAGCCCGTTGCTCCAAGATCGCCACCACCTGCTGTGCCAGATCATTTACATGTATGTAGTCGTATTGATTCGTACCTTCGGTGACTGGGAAGTGTGACTTCCCTTCCGCTGCGAGTTCGCAAATTCTTTTGAACAAGGAGCCACTGCTATTGAGATCGTCGCCATAAGTGTAGAAGAACCGCAGCCATTGCAACGTCGTCTGCTTTTCAGCGCATACGACCTCTAGGCTCTGCCGCAATGCGTTCTTCCCTATTCCATAGAGAGAGTGCGGTCGCGTTGGAGTTTGCGCAGTTATCATGCCTTCATGGTATCCGACGTCGTGCATTGAACCGACAGCGGCAACATGCGTTAATCCCGCGTCGATAAGTCGCGAAATAAACGAAAGGTGCTTGGGCAATTCTTCGATATGAGAGCGAGCGTTGTGCAGTGGAATATTTTTCCATGCCAAGTGGAGTAACACATCCGGACGGCCTAAAGCATCGTACGTAAACCGCGGATCACTCAATGCGTCGCCAAAGAGCATCGAGAAGTTTGGTGCATCGACTTCGCTCTGTGCCGAACGCGATATGCTCATCCCAACGACACTATGTCCGGCCTTGAGAAGCGCTTCCACGACGTGGCGCCCGATGTACCCTCCCGCTCCTGTTACAGCGATATGCATGTGCAATCCCAAAGTCGGCGTAAAACGTTTGCTTCGAGCGTCGGCATTTTCCAGCGCCACCTCCCAAGCTGCCCGGGGCGCGGTACGGCAGTTCAACAGCGATCCTTGCGGATTTTTCTGGCACCGTTCGGGTACCGCGGGCGAGATGCCTCACTTTGCGATTCCGATTTGCCTACGCGATCTATGAGAATTCGTCGCACAGTCAACGTCCTCAACGCTACGCCATGGCCCCTATCGATGGATCGATTCGGCCTGGTAAAGTCCCATGGCAGCTTGGGCGGAGGAACTGGCTCAGACGCGCCGATGGGTGCAAGCGCGGATGTGGCACTCGGCGCCATTCGATAGGATGACCGCATCAGCATTTTCTTCACACGACACGTGGGTTGGTTCAGCGCCCGCGTGCCGACCAAACTCACGGCCAGTTCGCAAACGCCATTCTGAAGACGATGCGCCTGGGATTTCGCCACTTCTCCTACATGCACGGAGTGAAGACTGCCGCAATTCTGGCGCCGCCGTTGAATGAGGCTATACAGCGCGGCGCCGCTTGAGAATGAGCGGCTCGGCCGGTTTACACGCGACGCCAAAAATCCGAGTACTTCAGCGCGTAGAGCGAGGCCACGATCAGCACTACCGCCGACACCGCGATGGCATGCGGAGCGGTGACCACGCGGGCTAGCGCTCCGATGGCGAACGAGCCCACGGCTTGCGACAGCCCCACGAACACCAGACTGTAAAACGCCATGAGCCGTCCACGGTACTTCTCCTCCACCAACAGCTGTAGCACGCCGTTGGAGAGGGCGTTGAAGGTGATCATCGCCATGCCGGTGGCGAACAACACGACGTACGCCATGGTAAGCGTGGTCGTGTAGGCGAAGCCCAGCAGCAGAGTGGGAAAGGCCAGCCCGGCCGTCATCAGAATGCGGCCCTTGTTGGCGGCGTGCGACAGCGGCCCGGCCACCACCAGCGCGCCCAGCAGACCACCGACCCCCACCGTGGCCAACAGGGTGCCGTAGCCGCCAGCGCCGAGCCCCAGCTGGTCGCGGGCGATCACCGGCATGATCGTGAGGAACGGGCCGCCCAGCACTGCCCCGACCGTGACCAGGGCCAGCAGGTCGCGTACCGGCCCAGGCTTGGCCAGATGCCGCAGCCCCTCGGCCGCCCCCGTGGTGCTGCGATCGATCAGCTCGTGTACGCCGGTCACCGTAAGGCGAACAGTGTTCGCCATCTCCGGCGCCGGCAGCTTGATGCGTAACAGCCCCCACAGCACCGCCACGAAACTCAGGGCATTCAGGCCGAAGCACCAGGCGATGCCGAAGCGGGCGATCACCAGACCGCCGATGGCCGGGCCGACCACGCGGGCCAGGTTGAACCCGCTGGAGTTGAGGGCGATGGCCGGCTGCAGGTCCTCGCGTCCCACCAGCTGGATGATCATGCTCTGGCGGGCGGGAATCTCGACCGCGCTGCAGAGCCCCTGCACGAAGGCCAGCACCAGCAGGATCGGCACCGACACGTGGCCGGTGATGGTGACCAGCCAGAGCACCGCGGCTTGTGCCAGCAGGATGCTCTGCGTCACTCGCACGATGCGCAGCTTGTCGCCATGATCCACGAACGCGCCGGCGTGCATGGAAAAGAGCACGATGGGGATAGCCCCGACCGACGCCACGAGCCCGACCACGAACGCGCTGTCCGAGAGCTGGAGGGAAAGCCAGCCGACGGCCATGGTCTGCATCCAGGAGCCGACGAGCGACATCGTCTGGCCGACCCAGAAGATCCGGAAATTCCGGTGACGGGTGAGGACGCGGAAGGGGTTTGAGGAACGTGCAGCCGATACCATATCTTGAGCTTAATCGACGGTCGAACCCTTTCTTGGAACCCGCTGTGAAACTGCTCCACGTCGTAGGCGCACGCCCGAATTTCCCCAAGCTGGCCCCAGTCCATCGCGCCGCGCGAGCACTGGGTATCGAGCAGATCATTGTGCACACGGGGCAGCACTACGACGAGGCCATGTCTTCTGGGTTCTTCCGCGATCTCGACATCCCGGCACCGGACGTGAATCTCGAAGTTGGTTCGGGATCTCACGCGGCGCAGACAGCGAAGATCATCGAGCGCTTCGAGCCCGTATTGCTGGAGCACCGGCCAGACTGGCTGGTTGTGTATGGCGATGTGAACTCCACGATGGCCACGGCGATTGTCGCTGCGAAACTTGGCGTTCGGATCGCACACGTCGAGGCTGGCCTTCGTAGCAATGACCGCACGATGCCGGAAGAAATCAATCGGCTCATTACCGACCGACTCGCCGATCTGCTGCTTACGCCTTCCACGGACGCAGCCATCACTCTGCGCGCGGAAGGTGAGCCTGATAGCGAGGTGGTGTTTGTCGGCAACGTAATGATCGACACGCTCTTCGCGTCGATTGACCGTGCCTCGCAGACGGGGTACGCCGAGAGTGTTGGGGCTAACGGCACGCACGTCGTGGTCACGCTCCATCGGCCGTCAAACGTCGACGACGCAGAACGCCTTCGAACGGTCTGCGCCGAACTCGCAGGACTCGCAGAAGAGCGCCTGGTAGTCTTTCCCGCGCACCCGCGCACACAGAATCAGCTCCGCGCGCTCGGAATCGACACGGGCAAGATTCGTATCACCGATCCGATCGCCTATTTCGAGATGCTGGATCTAGTGCGCAGCGCTCACGCTGTCGTGACGGACTCCGGCGGCCTTCAGGAAGAGACGACCGCGCTCGGTATTCCTTGCTTCACGCTCCGACCGAATACCGAGCGGCCAATTACCGTGGACGAGGGCACGAACCAGCTCGTACATGACCTGTCGACCCTCGGCGGCTTGGTGCGGGCTGCCACACGATCGACCACGGCGCGTCGGCCGGATGGCTGGGACGGTAAGGCGGGAGAGCGGGTCGCTCAGGCGCTCTTGGCGCGGCCGTTGGCGAGTTAGTGCAAGGAGTCGGGATCGGTTCGCCGTCGGCTAGCGTATAGAGGGTAGCTTCACTCTACGCGTTTTTTCGAGTTCGAAATCGACGCTTTCCGGCGGCCGCATGCGATTCCACACGTACACGAAGTTCAATCCACAGCTGGCTGACGCCGTGGATCTGCAGTCCCTGCTCGACCAGCTCGCCGACTTCCTGCTCCAATCCGGCTTTGCCGGCGGCGAGCAGGGTCATTGGGGAGCTGATCAGGGTGAGGGCGACCGCTCGATGGACTCGCTCAAGGATGCGATTCTCCGCGCGCTCATCGAGAGCGGGCAGATCACGCCCGAGATGCTCTCAGCCCTCCGCGGCGAAGGCGACGAGGTGTCCGAGGAGAAGCTCGCCGAGCTGCTGGACGGGCTGGTGCAGCGACTGATTCAGGACGGCTTCCTGACCACCGACCAGGTTGGCGCTGTGCCGGCTGGCCATCAGCCGGTGACGGGCAAGGGCTCCATCGCCCAAGCGGCTGCCAAGGACGTCCAGTTCAATCTCACCGACAAAGGCACCGACTTCCTGGGCTTCAAGACGCTGCGGCATCTGCTCGGCTCCTTCGGCAAGTCCAGCATCGGCAGCCATGACACGCCGCAGCTTTCCACCGGCGTCGAGTCGGATGCCTGGAGTAAGCCCTACGAGTTCGGCGATGCGCTCAACCTCGACGTGCCGGCTACGCTCGCGAACGCGCTGGCTCGGAACGGCAACCTCGATGTGCCGATCGATCTCGACTACGGCGACCTCATGGTGCGGCAGTCGGAGTACCGCTCGAGCTGCGCCACGGTGCTGATGCTCGACTGCTCACACTCGATGATCTTGTACGGCGAAGACCGCTTCACGCCGGCCAAGAAGGTGGCGCTGGCACTGACGCACCTTATCAAGACGCAGTTCCCCGGCGACACGATCCGAGTAGTGCTCTTCCACGACTCGGCCGAGGAGATCCCGATCGCGACGCTGGCCAAGTGCCAGGTGGGGCCGTATCACACCAACACGGCCGAGGGACTCAAGCTGGCGCGGCGGATCCTGATGTCGCAGAAGAAGGACATGCGACAGATCATCATGATCACCGACGGCAAGCCGAGTGCGCTGACCATGCCCGACGGCCAGATCTACAAGAACTCGATGGGTCTCGACGGCTATGTGATCGCCGAGACACTTCGCGAGGTCGCCGCCTGCCGAAAGAGCGGCATCATGATCAACACGTTCATGCTGGCGCGGGATCGCGCGCTGGTCGAGTTCGTGAAACGGATGAGTGAGATAAGCCGCGGCAAGGCGTACTTCACGAACACGATGAGCTTGGGGCAGTTCGTGCTGATGGATTTCTTACGGAAGAAGACGAAGCGGGTCAGCTAAGTAGGTTGTCGCGGCTTCTTACGACGCTCCCAGTTCACGTTAGGAGAGTCGACTAATCCGCGAATACGCGCCTTACCGACACGCAGGGCGGCCGTCGCGTTGCGCGTGTCCACGATTAGCACGGCATGGTCGGCAACAAATTGATAGTCAACGCTGTCGTGATCAGTCACGATGACCACAGCGTCTGCCCACGCTAACATCTCGGCTGACAGTTCCACGCTTGTGGAGGTATGTCCTTCCTCGACAAAACTGCTTACATAGGGATCGTGAAACTCCACGTGTGCACCGCGATCAGTCAGCAAGCGGATCACGTCGAGGGCCGGGCTTTCGCGCACGTCATCAATATTGCGCTTGTATGCAACACCAAGAATGAGAACTCTTGATCCGTTCACAGACTTGGACATGTCATTCAGCGACGCCGCAATACGCTGCACGACCCACTGCGGCATGCTTGAGTTGATCTCGCTGGCGAGGTCGATGAAGCGCGTCTTGTAGTTGAGCGTGCGCATCTTCCAGGCGAGATAGTGCGGGTCGAGCGGAATGCAGTGCCCGCCGATGCCGGGCCCCGGGGTGAACTTCATGAACCCGAACGGCTTGGTGGCGGCGGCGTTGATGACTTCCCAGACATCGACGCCCAGTTTGTCACACACGATCGCGATTTCGTTCACCAGGCCGATGTTCACTGCCCGGAACGTGTTCTCGAGCAGCTTGACGAGCTCGGCCGCTTCGGGCGACGAGACCGGGACGACCACGTCGATGCAGCTGGCGTAGAGCGCGCTGGCGACCTCGACACAGGCCGGGGTGACGCCGCCGACCACCTTGGGCGTGTTCTTGGTCTGGTAGACGGGGTTGCCGGGATCGACCCGTTCGGGGCTGAACGCCACGAAGACGTCCTTTCCCACCGTGAGGCCCATGGCTTCGAGGCGCGGCTGCAGCAGTTCGCGCGTCGTGCCCGGATAGGTGGTGCTTTCCAGCACCACGCACATGCCGGGGTGCGCCTGGCGCGCGATGGCGTCGGCGGCGGCCAGCACGAAGGCCATGTCAGGGTCGCGCGTCTTGGACAGCGGAGTGGGGACCGCGATTGAGATGGCGTCGCACTCGCTGATGCGGGACTCGACCGCGGTCGCCACGAAACTGCCTGTGGCTACGGCCTCCCGCACGACCTGGCTGGGAATGTCTTGAATGTGCGACTGACCGGCCATGAGCAGGTCGATCACCCGCTGGCTCACGTCGTAGCCGATGACGCGAAAGCCTGCGTGCACAAACTCCATCGCGAGCGGCAACCCGACGTAGCCCAAACCGATCACGCCGATGACGGCGGTGCGGTCCTGGATCCGTTCGATTAGCTGAGGCTTCATCAGGAAGGAAAATTATAGTGGAGTAATGCGAGGTCCTGGACGTACGGGCCTTCGTTTTTTAGTCCGAACCGCCGCTGAGGGCGGGCCGCTCGGAGTTTATCCGAAGCTAAAGGAGAAAGGCCAAATACCGAATCGCAGATTTCAGAGAATCACCTCGCTCCTTCCAAAATTCGCAAAGCGAACTGAGCTTGTGGCAGCCGTGACACATCGGGCGGGAGAACCGTAGAGACTGTGCAACATTCTAGTTTGGAGTCGTACTCACCATACTTACATAAATTATTATTCAGCTTACACTTAGCTCAATAGAGAGCAGTCGTGGCCCGCGGATCGACTTTTGCTAGATAGGTGAGCGAACCGCAAATTATGTGGTAAACGCCTTTCGATTCTGGCACGTGCTACAAACTCCAACAAAAGGTGGACGCATGAACATCTCCAAGACTCTGGTAGCAACCGCGGCGCTCGTCGCCTCGTTCAGCGCCAGCGCCAGCGCACAGGTTGTCGGCTCGCTCGGTGGCGGCAACCAGCCGTTTCTTTCGCTTTCCGGCCCAGCAACGTGCACGCTCGGCACACCCTGCACCTTGGGACCTGGCGTCGGTACGATCGTCGGTGGCTCCACGTTTCAGTCTGACCAGCCGTTTGCGGACATTCCGAAGGGCGTGATCCTTGATGGTCGTTTTCTGGCTGCCGGCCCGACCGCAGGCACTCCGGCGACCCTTTCGTTCTTGAAGCCGATCGACTACATCAGCTTTCTTTGGGGTTCGCCCGACCTTCACAACGTGCTGACGGTGAACTCGACCGCGGGTACGCAGCAGTTCTCGGCGGCGTCGCTCGGATTCGCTGTAACCAATGGCGATCAGGCCTTTTCTCAGTACGTGAAGTTTCAGGCCAACGCGGGTGTGTTGATCACCAGTCTGGTGTTCAGCAACGATCCGAACACCAACGCATTCGAAGCCGCGAATTTCAGCACGGTGCCGGAACCGTCGACCTACGTGATGATGGCAACGGGCCTTGCGGCTCTCGCGTTCGCATCAAAGCGTCGCAAGCAGGCGTAAGCTGGGACGAGCACCGCAGGATCAAGCAAGGCGGACTTCGGTCCGCCTTGCTTGTTTCTATCCCATTTGCAAGAGTGACCCAACAAGAGCCTCTGGGTATGTTAGACCAGTGCTGAACCCGCGAAGCCAAGCGCGTAAACCTGAGTGGCGTCGGCCATGCATGATCACAAATTGATCGATGAGTACGACAGCAAGGCGGCGGCGTACTTCGGCGCCGATCGGCCGGAAATGCGCCTTTTGGTGCCCCCGGACGCGGCGCGCGTCCTAGACGTCGGTTGCGGGGCTGGCGATTTTGGCCGGAAGCTGAAAGAGGAGCGCCCCGAGGTATCGGTCACAGGATTGGAGTTGACACAATGGGCCGATGCGGCAGAAGAGGTTTTGGACCGTGTGCTCCGCCTTGACGTGGAGCGCGATTGTCTCGACTCATTGGATGAGTACGATTGCATTTGCTTCAATGATGTTTTGGAGCACCTGTCGAACCCATGGGCAGCATGCCGCCGTCTGCTGCCATTCCTTCGTCCCGGCGGCGTTATCGTTGCCTCAGCGCCAAATCTGCGACATTTCGAAGTGCTGAGAACCCTGCTATTGCAGAAGCGCTTCGACTATTCCGATTGGGGAGTTATGGATCGGACACATCTTCGTTTCTTCACGATCAAGACGTTTCCTGAGCTTTTCAGCAGCTTGGGACTACGGATAATTTCGTCGGGTGGACTGCAGGCGACATCATACTTGCCGTTCAGGTTTGCAGTTCTGAACCGACTATTTCTCAATCGGCTAGATGACTCAAGGTATCTGCAGTTGTACTGCGTAAGTAGACGCGACTGAACCTATTCCGCGCTACATGGCTCGCTTCACGCGGGCTACAACACGCGTCGATATGCGCTCACGAAGTGTCCCGATGAGCACCGACTCACTTCTCCAGAGCACGGCGATCCCCGCTGATCCGCCGATCGCGGAAAGAGTTAGCAGTTTTAGCCGAAGGTCCATACCGCTGGGAAGAAGCAGTCGCGCAATTCCGGTTGCTCCTAGAACGCAGACGACAACGAGTGAGGCGTCGCGCATCGCGCGAGCGTACTGTCCAAACGAGCAACCGCTACTCCGTACGGCGAGTATGATGCTAGGCGCGGCAACCGTGCAGACTACGAGATTCCACGCAGCAGCGACTCCTGCAACACCGAAGTAACGCGACGCCACAAAGTAAGAGAGAAACGATACAGGGACCGCGAGCGAAGATGACATCGAAATCATTCGTATGTCCTTCGAAAGCGATCCGACTTGAAACGCCGCCATTGAGACTGACCAAATGAGCGCGCCAAGACACATGAATCTCAACGGCGCGATTGCCGCGCTCCAGTTCGGACCGAGTAGCACTGGCACTGCGATATCGGCCGTCGCGAACAGGCCGGCCAGTGGTAGCGCCACCACGACGCCAATTGCGTGCGTGAGCGCTAGAAACATTCGTGCAAGGCGATCACGATCGTCCTTAAGGTTAGCGAAATAGCCGTTACTCACACTTGTGATCACCGTCACGAGCTTGTCATTCGGCAGCGACACAAGTGTGCGCGCGAGGCTATACGCTCCAACAGCACCTGGGCCGAGTACTCGGCTTATGACCCAGCTATCCGCGTTGGTGTAGCTCTGCCAAGTAATGCTCGTTACAAGAAAATGTTTGCCACGTTCTCGGAACAGCTGCCACTCGAAGCGAGACGGAAGCGACGGCAACAGTCGAGTCTTGGCGACAAGCATAGCCAGGCCGAGTATGCTTGAGACTACTTGTCCCGCGACGAGGGACCAATACCCGAAGCTTGCCATCGCGCAGCCAAAGACCGTCAAGGTGCTGGCCGTCGATCGCACCAGCTCGATCGTGGCGAGAGACCGGTTTTCCAGTCGACGCGTTAGCACGCTTCCGAGGACCGTCCTGGCGCTGTCGAGTAGAACGCAAACGGCGAGGGCGGGCAGGATGTCTTTGAGGGCCTCGGCGCGCAGCAAGCGGGACGCTAGTGGTGCCGCGGCCCACAGGGCGATTGCCAAGACGCTCCCGCTGGCGAATAGTAGCCCGAGCAATCGTCGCAGTCGATCAGTTGGGAGAACCTCGCCAGTTCCAATAGTGCCCGATATGCCTAGGTCAGCGGCCAGCGTGAGCCAAGAGACCAGCGTCATCGCTACTGCGACAGCACCGTAGTCACTGGGAGAAAGCAACCGCACCAGCACGAGGGTTGCCCCCCACGCGATAAGCTGGGCAACCCATCGCATGGCTCCCGTCCAAGCGATGCTGGCAAGCATCGATCGACTGGATACCTCCGCTGGCGTGCTGCTTATCATGCTTAAAGCTATCCTGGTGTTTGCGTTTCGGATGCTAACTCGTCTTTGTGGACGACTGATCTTCGTCTTTGGTATCTATCCTTCCTCGACCTTCGGTGGCACTGGTACGCTTCTTTCGATGTCCAGTCGGTTCGCAGACCGCCGCGACGGGACATTGCGTCAACTCGAACTCTCTCTGCGGCGCTCTCACGGCACCTCTGAGACACCATACGAACCGTGACCATCTCCATCATACTGCCTACGTACAATTCCTCTCGCTTCATTGAGCGCACCCTAGCCAGCGTGGCCGAACAGACGGTGTTGCCAGACGAAGTGTTAGTGGTAGACGATGGATCAACAGACTCCACGATCGCCCAGGTCGAGGAATGGCGGGCGCGGCAGCGATTCGAGGTGCGGATTCTCCCAAACACGGTGCAGCACGATCCCGTTGCGGGAAGAGGTCCAGCGGCGGGCCGTCAATCTGGATTGGCGGCCGCTCGTGGCGAATTTGTGGCCCTTCTTGATCACGATGACGAGATGCTGCCTCGGCACTTGGAGCTGACGTCGTCCGCCTTGCACCAGCATCCCGACCTGGTGCTCTGCTTCGGAGATGCGATCGAGCGCACCCAGCAGGGGCAGGAAAGGCGCCTTCTCCAGGATGCTAGCGGACTTCAGCTCACCTCCTTTGAGAGGCGTACCGGCGGCCTGTCGGTAAATACAAGTTCATTTGTACCCGCGATTTTGAAGGGCAGCTTTATTGCGACGGCGGGCAACCTATGGCGCCGCGAGGCCGCTCGGACGATTGGCGGCTTCTCGACAGCAGCGGGAACTTGCGATGACTGGCTGTTTTTTATGTCACTCTCATGCGTCGGCCGAGTCGGATATTTTCAAGAAGCTATTGCGCGGAAGCACGCGCATGACGGAAATCTGAGCCACCCGCGTCACACCTTGCGGTCTCTCTGGAATTTCTTTGACGCGCTGAACATTTTCGCGGAGCAGGCTGACGCGCTGAACGTCAGTTCGGACGATCGCAGCGCGGTTGCCGCTTGGACAGTCGAGGTCTCAAGTGCGGTGCTCTACACCTCCTCCAGAGCGGGTTTACCGACGCTGAGGCAAAGTGCAGCACGGCTTTCCGGCGTTTGCTCACCGACGGCGCGTGACTGGCTCCGCGCCGGGTACTTTTCTGTCGTACCTCACTAGAGGAGATTAGATGTCTCGCTGTGGCATTATCCTAGCTGGCGGTTCCGGCACGCGGCTCTACCCGATTACGCGTGCTACGAGTAAGCAGCTCCTTCCAGTATACGATAAGCCGATGATCTATTATCCCTTGTGCACGCTGATGTTCGCGGGCATTCGGGACATACTGATCATCTCCACCCCACGCGACCTGCCCGGCTTCCAAGAGCTTCTTGGCGACGGTAGCGCTCTCGGCGTCCGCTTCACCTACGCAGCGCAAGCGCATCCGAATGGCCTCGCCGAGGCGTTTATCATCGGAAGAGAGTTTATCGGCGACCGCACCGTGACGCTGGTGCTGGGCGACAACCTGTTCTACGGCCACTCGCTCGCTTCGTCCCTTCTGTCGACAGCTGCGCAGACGGAGGGTGCGACCGTCTTCGCGTACCGCGTCGCGAACCCGTCCGATTACGGTGTGGTTGAGTTTGATCAGGATGGTCATGCAAAGTCACTGGAGGAGAAACCGGTATCGCCGCGCTCCAACTTTGCAGTGACCGGCTTGTATTTCTACGACAACCGCGTAGTTGAAATCGCGGCGTCGCTAAGACCGTCCGATCGTGGAGAGCTTGAGATCACCGATGTCAATCGTCGCTACCTCGAAATGGGCGCGCTGAACGTCACGGTCCTGGGTCGCGGCACTGCTTGGCTTGACACCGGAACTCACGACGCCTTATTGCAGGCCGGGCAGTTCGTACAAACTGTCGAGGCGCGACAAGGTCTGAAGATATGTGCGCCTGAGGAAGTAGCGTTTCGCATGGGCTTCATCGATCGAACCCAGTTGCTCGCGAGCGCCGCTGCGCTCGGAAAGAGTTCGTATGGGAACTACCTGCATCGGCTCGCCGACGAGGACGTGTGGACATCGAACTGACACCTCTGGCAGGACTCATCATAGTGCGGAATCCCGTTTACACAGATGACAGGGGATTCTTTACTGAAGTCTTTCGTGCTGATCGATTCGCGGACGCTGAACTCCCCGCTCGGTTTGAGCAGGACAACCATAGTCGTTCCCGTAGGTCCACCATACGAGGATTGCACTACCAGCTCGGGGCACCTCAAGGAAAGCTCGTGCGAGCTGTGCGTGGTGCGATCTTCGACGTTGCCGTCGACATTCGTCGCTCATCTGCCACCTTCGGTCAGTGGTTTGGCACTGAGCTTCGCGAGGGCGATGGCCGTCAACTCTGGATTCCGGCGGGCTTCGCACACGGATTTCTTGCACTGACGGAACTGGCCGATGTGTCCTACAAATGCACGACCGTCTACGATCCGTTAGCTGAGCGGAGCGTTCGGTTTGACGATCCAGCGATCGCGATCGCGTGGCCACTTCCCGCTGGCGAGCTTCCCATCGTATCAACACGAGATCGTCAGGCCCCATTTCTGGCCGAAGCAACCGTGTTTGTATGACGCGAGTTCTTGTGCTTGGCGGTAGTGGACAACTGGGTAACGCAGTTCGCCTAGTGCTCGCAGACTCGATGGCGGTGGTCAGCCCATCCAGCGCGACTCTCGATCTTCGAGATCCGAGTGCTATCGAGCTCGCCGTGCATGACATTCGGCCTGACCTCATTCTCAATTGCGCCGCGTATACACGTGTCGACGATGCCGAAACCGACATAGCCGAGGCGAGTACATTGAACACGCTCGCGCCGGCCGTCCTCGCCAGAGCTGCGCGTCGTTATGGCTGCCGTTTTGTCCACGTCTCTACGGACTACGTCTTCGGGTCAGGGGAAAGCCCGTTTGCCGCCTCAGCGGCAACCGACCCCATCAATCGCTACGGAATCAGCAAGCGAGACGGCGAGATCGCCGTGCTATCAGAGAATCCAAGGGCCATCGTGGTGCGCACCTCTTGGCTCCACTCGGGCACTGGCAGGAATTTTGTCGCGACGGTGGTGCGTTGCCTGTTGGGCGGTAAACCCATGCGAGTGGTATGCGATCAGATTGGTGTTCCTACGCGCGCGAGTCACCTCGCTCAAGCCATCGTTGACCTCGCAACAATTCCTGAAGCGCACGGGATTCATCAATTTTCGGACGCCGGGGTAGCGTCGTGGTACGATCTTGCGGTCTGCGTGGCAGACGAACTTCGCGCTGCTTTACCGAGCGCCTCGATTGCCGCAGTCATCCCCATCCGTTCATCGGAATATCCGACGCCGGCAAAGCGACCCAGCAACACGGTAATGGACTGCTTTCCCACGTGGTCGATGTTGCGGAAGCCGCCTGAGCATTGGGCCTATGGAGCACGTGCGTCGGCTCGCGAGCTGCTAAGCAGCCGCGACCGCTAATGCTGGCGGACTACGCTGACGTACCCCTTCGCTCGACGGCGTACTCACCGGACAGAATCCGGCGCCACCAATCTTCGTTGGAAAGGTACCAGCGAACTGTCTCAACCAGTCCTTCGGCGATCGTGCGCGAGGGGATCCATCCGAGTTCTTGCTCTAGCTTTGACGCGTCAATCGCATAGCGGAAATCGTGACCAGGACGGTCGGCGACGAACTCGATCTGTTCTTCGTACGATCGGCCGTCCGCACGCGGGCGCTCCGCGTCCAGCGTGCTGCAAATAGACTTTACAATGTCGATATTTCGCGCTTCGTTTCGCCCGCTGATTAAGTACGTCTCGCCAACACGTCCGCGGTCCGCGACTGCCTTCAGCGCTGACGCATGATCGTTGACGAACAGCCAGTCACGCACGTTTTCACCCGTACCATACACGGGCAGGCGGTCGCCAGCGAGCGCGCGTACGATCATGTGGGGAATCAGCTTTTCTGGAAAGTGATATGGCCCGTAATTGTTCGAACAGTTAGTCACCAACACCGGTAACCCGTAGGTGCGGTGCCATGCCCGAGCTAAATGGTCGGAGGCGGCCTTCGTGGCGGAGTACGGAGAACTGGGATCATACGAGGTGCTTTCCGTGAATAGCCCTGACGAACCGAGCGAACCAAAGACTTCGTCAGTAGACACGTGTATGAAGCGGAATACGGACTTCCCGGCATCGTCGAGCTCGCGCCAATGCCTTAGTGACTCCGCGAGCATGACGTACGTGCCAACGACGTTGGTCTCGATGAAGACGCGAGGACCGTCGATCGATCGATCTACGTGGGACTCGGCAGCGAGGTGGAATACGATCTCTGGTCGAGCTTCTTCAAAAACTCTCTGAACCTCAGCGCGGTCGCAGATGTTTACACGCTCGAACGAGTGGTTGGGTGCATCGAGTACTGAAGTGAGCGACTCAAGATTGCCGGCGTACGTCAGCGCGTCCACGTTCGTTACATGATTCTCGCGCGCTTCAACAAGACTCCTAACTAGCGCAGAGCCAATGAACCCCGCGCCGCCGGTTACCAGAATTCTCACGATCCCCTCAGTATTTGGTTTGACGTACGTTCGCGCGCGTCAGTCGGTGCCACTCTGACAACCCCAAGGACGGGAGTATGCTGGGCCCAGGTATGCTCGCCACATGCTAGTAGGCTCGCGATGGCGCGCACACACAACGATCCAACTCAATTAACGGCACAAAGGGACGCAATGTTTGGCCATCAGTCATTGGCACACCCGTTCAAAATCCGGTCGTGCTGACGGCGCGCCGAGGCTCGTCAAACGACCTAAGGACCGAGTCGATCAACGTGATCCAATGCGGAACACCATTACCGGGACTGTTAATAGCATGATGCGCACGTCTTCGCCGAGAGACTGACGCTTCATGTACTGAATGTCAAAGTGCACCTTGCGTCGGACATCATCCAAGCATGAGTCATACGGATTCGATACCTGCGCGAGCCCTGTGATGCCTGGCTTTACTCGCTGACGAACCGGATACTCATCAATTTGTTCACGGAGTCGCACAAAGATGCTAGGGCGTTCAGGACGCGGCCCCACAATGTTCATGTCGCCGCGAATGACGTTGAGCAACTGCGGCAACTCGTCGATACGTGTTTTGCGCATGAACCTGCCGATGGGTGTAACGCGATCATCGTCCTTCTTCGCCCAGACCGCCTGCCCGTTGATCTCCGCATCTACACGCATCGAACGGAACTTGAAGATCGTAAACGGACTGCCGCCCAGATCTTCCCGGCGTCGCTCATGCAGCGCCCTCGTCCGATTCCAGCGGCGGTCGATACCGACGCGAATCTGGGTGTAGAGAACCGGTCCACGCGAAGTCAGCCGGATCATGATGACCGTGAGCAGCATAATCGGCGATGCGAGAATCAACATGAGCACAGCGATCGTGCAGTTGAAGATTCGCGAGGCGGACTCGGAGCGGGGTCGCGGCTCAAAGTCGTCGTCGGGACCCGTCGACGAAAGTGCCGCCCCCTCGCGTGCTGCGTCCACGACGGTGCTCACGCGCGCAGCTTGATCGGTCGGCGTCGAGCGCGATCGCCGCGGCGTAGTCGCTCGGGAGCCAGTGGAGAACGGGATGATCGAAGCGTGAATGTCCATGTCCATCGGGGAGCGCCTATTGGTCCTGACGGTTGTAATACCACTGCAAGAACTGCAGGCCAGCAAAGAAGAGCGACGAGATTACGAGCATGCTCTGGATGACCAGCTGCCAATTGATCTTCCTCTTGACAGGAATCTTCACCTCGTCGCCCGATTGAACGTCGAGCTGCTCAAGAGTACGACCTTCTTTAACAGCCTTCCTAGAGTCCTTCACCGTTAGCAACTTGGCGGCTCCTCGACTCACCTCAAGCTCGTTCAAGTTTGCCTGGTCGGCGGGACCACCAGCGACCATCACGAGGTCGCTAATCGGCCGGTCGGGCGAGGCATAGTAGAATCCTGGTGTCCGCACCGCTCCCATAATGGCAACACGCGTGAGGATGCTGGTCCGGACCGACACGTTACGCAAATACCTCGCCACATGCGCTGTCATGCGCTCGTCCAACTCGGACCGGAGCACGCCTGACAAAGACACATCAGGCAGGTTCAGAACCGCCACCTTCAGGCTGTCCCGAACGGAAGCCGTATCGGATCGAACCGAATCCTGCCGGAGCGTGATCACGAAGCGATCACCCACACGGAAGTCACCTTGCTGCAATCGCATACGGATCGCCGCAATCTCTGCAACCGCTCGGTTCTGCGCGGAGCCGGAGAGACTTCCCCTGCCGGACTTCTGCTCAAGCTCCGCAACACGCTCCGATAGGGCGGATCGCGTCGCGCGCTGTGCCCCAGCTAGCGGCGCGTCCTGCGCGAAAGTCGGGGTCGCGGCGGCCACAGCAATTGTGAAGATCACGCCACGAATCGCGGCGCCAGCGCAACAGGGCACGCCCGTGCCAGTGAGTTTCATCACAAAGTGATTCATGGTCAGCTGATCTTGGCCGGAAGGGGCTTGTCCGAACGCGCGGACCCGTCTGAAATGCGAGCGACCGGCTCCTCGTCCTGAGCGGCATAGTCCTGATAGTACGAGTAGTACTCGTAGACGCCGGTCAACTTGATGCCGTTCAACACCGCACCCATCACACGCACGGGCAGCGTATCCACTGTCGCCATTTTAGCGGCAGCCATCTTTCGATCTGTGGTGCCGGCGCGCATGACAAGCGCGAGGTTGCCGGTCGCGGTCGCCAAGGCGTACGCGTCAAACCCGGCTCCTAGTGGGGGTGAGTCCACAATGACCACGTCGTACTCCGCCGACATCTGGTTGATCAGCTGCTGAAGTCGAGGCGTCGCCAGAAGTTCCGGCGCGCGCTTCCGCCTCGCACCAGCCGGCATGATCGTCAGGTTTGGATGAGCGGTAGCGGGATGGAGCACTTCGGCAATCAACGCGGTGCCATCCAGATATTCCACGATGCCAGGTCTCGACTGCGTGCCAAACGTCTTCGCCAGCTCACCGCGGCGGATGTCGCCGTCGATCAGCAGGGTACGAGCGCCTGCTTCGGCGAAGGAAAGCGCGAGATTAGACGAGATCAGCGACTTGCCGTCGTTGGGGCCGGGGCTCGTGATCGTCATGGTCAGCGGGCGCGACGGATCCGCCGCATAGCGCACGTTCATGCGTATGGTTCGGAACGCCTCCACTACTTGAGACGCTTCGTCGGCTGATTTGCGTTTGCCCTTGGTGTCGATCACCGGTACGACACCGAGGATGAACAGCCCAAGATCGTCGGTCGCCTGCTCCGGGTACCGGAAGCGCTTGTCCACCTGATCGAGGACAATCGCCAAAAGCACACCGAGTGCGAGCGCAGCGCCGATCGCACCCAGAATGATCACCGGGGCGGTGTTGCGCGTCGGCTTGAGTGGCGCCACCGCGGGATCGAGCACGCTCACATCGGGGATCGTCGCGGCCTCTGCCAGTTTCGCTTCAGCAGCCTTGATGTTGAGGTTCTTGTACATCTCCTCACTCACCTCGACCTGCCGCTTGAGTCGCTGTTCCTCAATTGTTCGAGTCGGGATCTTGCGCAGATCCTTGCTGCTTTGGTCGATTGTGCTCACGAGCGTCTGCTCGCGCAGCTTGAGCTGCGTGAGATACGACTCGAGCACCGACGGGATGGAGCTACGTAACGACGACAGCGCGGCAATCTCATTCTGCACGCGAGGAAGTTCGTCGGTATAGCTCTCGCGCAGCTTTCGCAGCGCCAGCTCGCGATCGGCGAAATCGGCCAAAACGCGACGCAGATTCTCCGCGGCCGGATCGGTATTCACGCTGGGAATCGAGAGCACAGCTTCACGCGTGATCACGCCGCCGGGCTGACGTCCCTTCGCCAGAATGCCCTCGAGCGCCTGGCGATCGCGCTTGTAACTGTCGGCGAGAATCTGGTCACGGAAGTAGTTCTCGAAGACTGGGCTGTTCGTCATCTCGATGCCTGGCGCAATCGACTGACGTTCGTTGGGCTCCGTGACAGTGCGCACCCGAAAGCTCTCAAGCGCGTTCTCAGCACTCGAGAGATTGTCTGCCGCGTATTGGCGCTGCCCTTCGAGGATGGCTGCAACCGACGTGATGTTCTTCTTCTTCAGGGCAGTTGCAACGACCACGAACTGTTCAACCCATGCGTTCAGCGTCGCGGCAGTACGTTGTGCGTTCTCACCCGTCAAGTTCAGGAAGAGAAACGAGCTGCCGTCCTGCAGGCTGAGCCGCAGCTTTTTGATGAGCGCGATTGACGCTTCGCGCGGCGTTTGAACGTCAAACTCGATTTCCTTTCGGCCAGCAAGCGTTCGCGCCGCCGGCTGCCATAGAAAGCCAACCGATCGACCGATGGAATCACCGACTGCACCCTTTTCAACCTCGAGTCCGGGTTTGAGCGCGAGTGAATACGCGGTGCCAGCAACAGTAAGGACGTACGTACCCGCCTTTAACCGCTGCTGGTTCGGCGCCACGCGAAAGGCGCGAAACATGGTGCTATCCGCCTCGCGCTTCGGTGTCACAAACAACGCCAAGTCGTTCACGACCGGGTCGGCGATGGCGAAGGAGCGCAGCAGGTCCTGCCAACCGGAGGCCTTCAACAGCTCTTCCGCCTGAATAGGACCGCGGGAGTTCCCGCCGTCCTGATTCGTGCCGGTTCCCTGCTCGAGGAGGATCGTTGCTTTAACCTCATACTCGGGCTCGATGAACTTGGTCGCCGTATACCCACCGGCACCGCCGAGCACGCCGAGCAGAAGGATCAACCATTTGAAGCGGTTGACGGCTCCCACGTATCGCGCCAGGCTCGGCCCCTTTGGCTCCGGGGCAGCCTCCTGCCCACCACCCCAATCCGCTGGTGGTGCGCCATCCTGAAAATTGTCGAGCGCGCTTTCGCGCGCCGCTACGGGCTGGATCTGCTGACCGGACATTGAGAATACGGGCTGAAGACTGACAAATGTCTGGCTACTGACGGCTTATGAATCTCTCGCGCAACACTGTGCGCCGAAACCACACGAAGTAACGATGCGCGCCTGCCACACGGGTTGTGACCTTTTTGTTGCTGTGGCGGTCGTGACACGATGACTGTCGAGACGAGTCTACGAAATTAGCTTGACTGTCGAGATTCATCACCATATTTCGACCGTCCTGTCCGTCGAACGCGAACGGTGTAGCTTCCTTTTCCGGAAAGCGTGGCCTTCAAGCCTCGGACTGTCGGAGGGATGCATCACCTTACTGCACCTGGCGGTGACGGTCGACACCGCCCGCCTTCGACGGTCTAGCCGCACGGAATGCCAGCAGCGAAACGCCCGATACCGCCCGTCCCCCGCAGTACTGCATCTTCGTTCCACCCGCTCGCCCCTGTACGCCGCCATACGCAATGACTGATCCATTCCTCTCAGATAGCAGCTCCGCAATCGTTCCGGATAAAGGAACGGGGCTCCGCATCCTCGTGGTTGACGATGATCGGACGCTCCGTGAGGGCTGCGCGTCCGTGCTGCAGATGGATGGCCATGCGGTGACATCCACCGGCCGCGGGGAAGAAGCGATCGACATGGTGAAGCGGCGCAAGTTCGACCTCATCCTGGTGGACCTCTACATGACCCCGATATCGGGTATGGAGGTCCTTAAAGCCGCCGTCGAAGCGCACAAGGATGTTATCGTTGTGGTGATGACGGGCAACCCCAGCGTGGCGAGCAGCATCGAGGCGCTGCGGGCCGGAGCCTGGGACTACCTCCCCAAGCCCTTCTCGGCCTCGCACCTCCAAGTGCTGATCGGCCGTGCGGCTCACGCCGCCGCCAGCACTAAGGACGCCAAGGAGATCAAGCCCTCGCTGGTGACACAGAACGGGGCCGGCGAGCCGATGGCCTTGCTTGGGGTATCCGCGTCCTTCAAGAAGGCCGTAGAGCTCGCACAGAAGGTTGCCGCCACCGATGCCTCGGTCATGATCAGCGGCGAGAGTGGCACCGGCAAGGAAATGATCGCGCAGTTCATTCACCGGCACAGCCGCCGCACGGCGCGCAAGCTGGTGCCACTCAACTGTGCGGCCCTGCCCGACAACCTGCTCGAGTCGGAGATGTTCGGCTATCGCAAGGGCGCCTTTACCGGCGCCGATCGCGACAAGGCCGGCCTGCTCGAAGTCGCCAACGGGGGCACGCTCTTTCTGGACGAGCTCACCGAGATGACCATGCCACTCCAGGCCAAGCTATTGCGCGTGCTGCAGGACGGTGTGGTGCGCCGCCTCGGCAGCGAAACGCAGGATGCCGTGGTGGACGTGCGCTTCATCTCGGCCACCAACCGCGACCCGCAGGAAGCGGTGCAACAGGGGCTGCTGCGCGAAGATCTGTTCTATCGGTTGCGCGTGGTGCCCATCAAGCTGCCGCCCCTGCGGAAGCGACTGGAAGACATTCCGTTGCTGGCCGAGTTCTTCCTGAAGCGCTCGTGGGAACGCCACCGCGCCAGTGGGCCGCCTCCGGCGCTGACGGCTGATACCATCACCTTCCTGCAGTCCCGGCCGTGGCGCGGCAACGTGCGCGAATTGCAGAATGTGATCGAGCACGTGGCCGTTATCGCCGAGGCCGGGCGCCCGATCGAACCGGCGGACATTCCCGTGTACGATGAGGCGCCGATTGCCGGCGTCGAGACCGGGTTGCCCGCAGCGATCATGAACGAGGCGTTCCATACGGCCAAGGACAACCTGATCGCGCACTTCGAGAAGGAATATCTGTCGCGCCTGACCACACGGGCCGGCGGCAACATGTCGAAGGCGGCGCGACTCGCGGGTATCGATCGCACCACGCTGTATCGCCTGATGGAGAAGCACGGGTTCCGGCGTGATGTGCTGTCGGGGGCCGCGGATTGATGCAGGCCGATACGAAAGCGGAGCCGGCTGCCACGACTGACGTGATAGCGCCCCTGGATGTAAGCCCGGAAGCGATCGCCGCTCTCGTGGCGCAGGGTGCTGCCGTGCTGGCGGCAAACGAAATTGATGTAGAGGGAAGTGCCGCGCAGGCCAGTCTGCAGCGCTCAAGCTCTTCCAACGCTCTGGAACTGCTCATTGGCGTGACGCATGACATGCGATCTCCGCTCAGCTCGATGATGGTGCTGGTGGAGCGGCTTCGTACGGGACAAGCGGGCCCCGTCACACCGGCACAGGAGCGTCAGCTTGGTGTGCTCTACAGCGCCGTGTTCGGACTCGCCGGGCTTACAAACGACGCGCTCGACTGCGCGCGCGGTACCCAGCAGCTCACCGGCACTGCACCCGTAACGCTCTCGATCGCAGACATTTTCGCATCCGTGCGTGGGCTTGTTCAGCCGATCGCCGAAGAGCGCGGACTGGTCATGCGGTGGAGCTCAGCGGTTCGCGACCGTCGGGTCGGCCATGCGGCGGCTCTCCATCGGGTGCTCGTGAATTTGGTGACCAATTCCCTCAAGAACACGACGCGAGGAACTGTCAGCGTCACGGCGGAAGTAGCTGCAGCGGATCTGGTACTGTTTACCGTGAACGATTCAGGGCGAGGTGTTCCCGACCAGATCCTCGCGCGGTTTTCTCGACACGAGCCGAGCATTCTGGATGACCGATTCTCCAGTAGCGGGCTCGGGCTCGGATTGTGCGATAAGCTCGTACGCGAAATGGGGGGGTCGCTCTCCATTCTGAACCTGGCCGAGGGCGGAGCCTCCTGTCAGTTCGCCATTCCGTTGCCATCTGTAAGCTGACGCCGTGCTCTTCAATAGCATCGAGTTCATTTTTGCGTTCTTGCCGCTTGCCTATGTGGTCTTCTGGGCACTCCCGAGCGCTCGCCCACGATACGTCTGGCTGACGATTACCGGCTACGTCTTCTACGGATGGTGGGATCCGCGGTTCTGCTTGTTGATGGCGTTCTCCACCCTGGTGAGCTACACAGCGGGACTTGGAATTCTTCGTTCACCCGTTGGTAGCCGAGCACGGAAGTTGTATTTGGTCGTGCCGATTACCGTCGACCTCGCGCTGCTCGGATTTTTCAAGTACACGAACTTCGCGTTGGACACGGTGCGGAGTGTTTCGTCGATTGCCGGCGTCGACATCGCAGTACCTCATCTGAACATCATCCTGCCGATCGGCATTTCGTTTTACACGTTCCACACGATCAGTTACATCGTAGACGCGTACCGCGGTGTCATCACGCCCACGAGGAACATCTGGGAGTTTTCGACATACGTGTCACTGTTTTCTCAGCTCGTAGCCGGCCCGATTGTCCGCTTTCGGCAGATTGAAGAAGACCTCGAGGCTATCGGAACCAGTAGCCGCACTCGGTGGCTCGGACGAGGCATTTCCTTCTTCTGTATCGGGCTCGTTGAGAAGGTACTGATCGCCGATACATTGGCGGCCGTCGTTGATCCGAGCTTTGCCCACTGGCGTGAACTTTCCAGCAGCGGTGCATGGCTGGCGGTCATGGGGTACACGTTCCAGCTATTGTTCGACTTCTCGGGTTACAGCACGATGGCCGTTGGACTCGGGTACCTCTTCGGCATCAGAATCCCTCAGAATTTCAACTCGCCGTACAAGTCACTGAATCCATCAGACTTCTGGGAGCGGTGGCATATCTCCCTCTCGAGTTGTCTGCGCGACTACCTCTACATCCCGCTCGGTGGCAACAGGAACGGCACGTTTATGACGTATCGAAACCTGATGTTCACCATGCTCTTTGGCGGTCTTTGGCACGGCGCGTCGTGGACGTTCGTGTTCTGGGGTTTCTACCACGGAATGCTCCTCTGCCTCTACCGGGTGTTCCGGACGACGTGGGACGCCATGCACCGAGTCTTGCAGCAAGCATTGATGTTTGCCGCCACCGTTGTTGGTTGGATCTTCTTTCGTGCGACGTCATTCGAGGAAGCGCTCGGCATTATTCGGAAGATGCTCGTCCCGACGGAAGGCGCCTACTTCAGCGATATCCAGCTCGCGCTAGCCCTGCCAGTCATGGCAATCGCGGCGTGGTGGAGCATGCGAGGTCCCAATGCGTTCGAGCTGAAGCACGAGTGGACGCCTGAACGGCGCGTGGCGCTCGCGGCAGCATTCGGGGCTGGTCTCGCGCTCATCGTGACGGCGCGCCCATCACCGTTCCTCTACTTCCAGTTCTGACATGGGGAGCGCCAAGTTTATTGCGTGGGCGGCGGCCATTACGGCAATTGTCGCCATTGCCTTTGAAGCAACGGTTCGGATAGACGACTGGGCCCAGTTTGACGTCCCGATCTCGTCACCATACAAGTCACTCGACGAGCTCATCGTCCGCGACACGCAGGGGATGCACGCCCGGCCGAGCTCCGAGTTTCGCCAGTTCCGCGTCAACTCTCTGGGATTCCGCGGTCCTGAGGTCGAAACCGCAAAGCTCGCGCGCGGAAAGGTTGTGATTGTCAGCGGAGCCTCGGAATCATTCGGCCTTTACGAGACTTCCGGGAAGGAGTGGCCGAGGCAGCTCGAGGACAGTCTCGCACTTCGCTGCGGGAAGGACGTGGTCGTGCTCAATGCGGCGTTCGCCGGCATGTCGCTTCCAACTGTGGCGCAGGACCTGGATCTGCGGCTGAAGTCGATCGGACCCAAGATCCTGATCTACTACCCCACGCCAATGCAATATCTCGAAGCGGATCTGCCCGTTGCCGCGCGCATCGATTCCACACCGGTTCGGGTTCCGTCTATGTGGAGACCGCGTGGGGCCAGTCGACTTCGGGATGCCGTCAAGCGTTCCGTTCCGGATGCGATCTTGGACCAGTTACGGGTGTGGGAAACAAAGAGCTCGCGTAGCAAGCTGGGCACTGCCCCGCTCGCTACTGCGCCCTCGGACCGGCTCGATGCGTACGACGCAGGGCTTCGGTCGATCATCGGGCGCGCCCGCGGTCACGGTATCGAGCCAGTGCTCGTGGTTCATCGAAACCGCTTTAGAGACACAACCGAACTAAAGGACCGGCAGATGCTGCGGGCGTGGGAGCGTTTCTACCCTCGCTTCACCGGCGGTGCGATCCTCGCCTTCGACGACAGCGCGGCCAATCGAACCTTGTCGACCGGGCGAGACTCGAACGTGGTGGTGGTTGATCCGCTGCCCACGCTGACTCCGCTGGGCGCCCGTGCCTTCGCCGACTTCTCGCACTTCACCGACATTGGAGCGGCAGCGGTTGGAGGGGCGGCGGCGGCGAAGGTGGCAGGGCCGCTCTGCGGGACCACGCGATAGCGGGAGCCCCTGGAGCCTGACGTTCGGGCATATCCGTCGTCCGTCGTTCCGTCTGTTATTTTCCAGTATCCTGACTTCCCTGATGTACCTCCCTTGGAGCCTCGCCTGAGATGAGTGAGCTGAATACGCAGTCCGCGCCTGCCCCCGACGTTCTCGATATCCGCGACAGCCGCACGGGTACGAGCTACAGTGCGCAGATTCGCACCGAGGGACCGGAAGGCGATACGTACGTGCGGGCCATGGACCTTCGCGCCGTGAAGCGGGCGCCGGGCGAGTTCGGCATGCTGAGCTACGACCCCGCGTTCATGAACACGGCATCGTGCCGCAGCGCGATCACGTTCATCGACGGCGACAAGGGTATTCTCCGCTATCGCGGCTATCCCATCGAGCAGCTTGCGGAAAACGCGACATTCCTAGAGGTCGCATACCTGCTGCGTCACGGCGAACTGCCGAACCAGGGGCAGTACGATACGTGGGTACACGACATCACGTTCCACACGTACGTGCATGAGAATATCCGAAAGTTCCTGGAAGGGTTCCGGTACGATGCGCACCCGATGTCGATGATGTGCAGCGCGACGGCCGCGCTCTCGAGCTTTTACCCGCAGGCGCGCGACATTCACGATCCGCAGCAGCGCTACATCTCGATGATTCGCCTCATGGCGAAGCTGCCCACGATCGCCGCGTTCGCGTATCGTCACGTGAAGGGCCTGCCGTTCATCTATCCCGACAACGATCTCGGCTACACCGAGAACTTCCTGTCGATGATCGCGCGCATGTCGGAGCCAAAGTACGAAGCCAACCCGGTATTCGTGAAGGCGCTGGAAGTGCTGTTCATTCTCCATGCCGACCACGAGCAGAACTGCAGCACTAGTGCGGTGCGTGCAATCGGTTCGTCGGGCGTTGATCCGTTCTCGGCCGTCGCCGGCGGCATCGCGGCGCTGTTCGGCCCGTTGCATGGCGGCGCGAACGAAGCCGTGTTGCGCATGATCAGCGACATCGGCGACAAGAAGAACATTCCTGCGTTCATCGAGTCGGTGAAGAGCGGCAAGGGCGAGCATCGCCTCATGGGCTTCGGCCATCGCGTGTACAAGAGCTACGATCCGCGCGCCCGCATCGTGAAGAAGCTGGCCGACGAAGTGTTCGCTCAGGTCGGCATGGACAAGGACCTGGAGATCGCGCTTGAGCTCGAGCGCATCGCGCTGAGCGACGACTACTTTATTGCGCGCAAGCTGTACCCGAACGTCGACTTCTACACGGGGCTGATCTACCGCTCCATGGCGTTTCCGACGGACTTCTTCACCGTGCTGTTCGCCGTGGCCCGCGTGTCAGGCTGGATGGCACAGTGGGAAGAGATGATTCTGGACAAGGAGCAAAAGATCGCGCGTCCTCGTCAGATTTATGTGGGTGAAGGCGAGCGGCAGTACAAGGATCAACTCAGCGACAAGTTTCCGCGCGCGCGGAAGGACAGCATCCGGAAGTAGGCGACTAGGGCCTGAGCCTCTACGCAAAACCGAACACTCGAATACGGTTTCGCGTGGAGCGACTCACGGCTTCTCCCAGCCACGCGCATGCAGATCGAGCCAAACTGCGGCCTGTGCAGCTGCGAAGAGAACGTCACTGTGATTCGCCACTTGGCTGCGATGCTCCGTGAGCAGGCGTTCGAGACTTCCCATCCTGACCCATCCGCTCGACGCTAGAGGGCCATCGAGCAGCAGTTGCGACAGCTTCGCGTGCAGCTCGTTAGAGAACCAGTCACGAGCCGAAGTCGGGAATCCGAACTTCTCGCGTCGATCTCCGACCGAAGCAGGGATTCTCGCCTTCAGTGACTCCCGAAGTCCAATCTTGTTCCAGCCGTCCCAGAACAGTCGTTCATCGGGGAGGCGAAGTGCCAGCTCTACCAGCGGATGATCCAAAAAGGGAACGCGCGACTCTATGCTATGCGCCATTGAGTTCCGATCCTCCACTTGCAGATACTGAGGCAACGAACCGAACCGAATTGCGTTGCGTAATGTAGCGTCCAGCGGCAGTTCTCTGATGGGCACTGCGGATTCGACTGCGAGTGAGCGAAAATCCCGAGAGAGTAATGAGAAGCCGGCCGATCGCGTTAAAGCGCGCCGTCCTGACAATCGTTGCATGCGCGTTGTACTCCCCAAGACGAACGATCGAAGCATGCGGAGAGTTCGCATCATCGTATGACGAACACTTGGCCCTCCGTGCTCGGAAATCACGCGCGCTTGGCTGAGCAGAGCCCCGAGCCTGCCTTGGATCGCGAGAGATAGCATCAGGTTCTCGGCGTACGCCGGGTAGCCGGCAAATACCTCATCTGCTCCCTGTCCGGAAAGCACCACTTTTATGCCGTTCCTTTTCGCAAATCCGTAGAGCGCGTGCCCGACAAGAACGGTCGGAGAATGGAATGGCTCGTCATGATGCCACATTACCTCGGGGAGACTATCCCAAAGCGAATTGGACGAACTATCGGTCAGATAATTTGCATGGACGCCCGTCATCTCAATCGTATCGTTTAGTTGCGTCGTTTCCGGATACTTCTCAGACAGATAGGAGAAAGCCTGGACCGCGCCGGCCGGCGCGCGTCCCCCGAACGCGTTCGCAACCCAGCGACAGGTTATGGCGACCGAGTCGATTCCGCCTGACAGCATGACGCCGACGGGCACATCAGAGCGGAGATGAAGCGTTATCGCTTCGTCGAACTGCTGCCCAATCTTTCGCGAATCTCCGCTACGATCGACCGCAGCACTCTCAGGTGTCCAGTAGTAGCGACGAGTGAGCCGCCCATTTTCATCTATTCGAATAATTTCTCCAGCATGCACTTGGGAGATGCCTTCTAAGAACGTTTCTCCTTCTCCGTTCAGACTTTCCGTTCGCCCAGTTGTCAGAAACCGTGCGAAGCGCGGCAAGTTCGGCGTGGCTTCTACGAGTCCAGAACGGCGAATGCACTTAATCTCTGAAGAGAAGATCACCCCCTCGACAGACTGATACATGAATAGTGGCTTGATTCCGAATCGGTCGCGCGCAACGAAGGTTTTCTTCCGCGCGGTATCGACCAGACAGAAGGCGAACATCCCGCGAAGCCGATCGACGACCGCCTCGCCCCACTCTTCATAGGCTGCTAACAACACCTCCGTGTCACCAGAAGAGCGGAAGGCTCGTCCGAGTGAGACGAGTTCACTCCGCAACTCGACGTAGTTGTAGATTTCGCCATTGAATGTCAGTACGATAGTGCCGTCGACTGAGCGCATTGGTTGGTGGCCAGCCGGGCTCATGTCGAGAATGGCCAGACGGCGAAAGCCGACAATCGCATTTTCGGCGATGTCGATGCCAGAGTCATCCGGCCCACGATGCTGAATCGCGTCCGTCATGTCGCGCATCCAGGCTTCGCGGCGACCATGAGGAAGCGACGTTCCCGAGCTGACGAACGCTACAAATCCGCACATATTTTGTACTGGGAGCTAAGGCTGATCTGTTCAGGCGGTCGGCAAGCTTGCCGGCCGACTGAATCGATTACCTTATCGGTTGTTTGTCGGTGGCTCAAGCGCGACGTGTAAGAGACTGCAGGTTGACGGATTTCCGAACAGGACCCGGGGTGGATCTATGCCACGCGCACTTCTTTTAAGTTATCATTTTCCGCCCAGTCAGGCTGCGGGTGCGACTCGCTGGGCCGCGTTTACTCAGGCCGGCGTCGCCAGAGGATGGAGTTTTGATGTCCTTTCAGTAACGCCTGGGTATTCCCCTGCAAGCCATGCACCGGCCGGCAGCACCGGCGACATCCGCGTTCACGTCGTGCCCCAGCGCTCAGGGGCATTTGCGACTGCCGCGGGAAGGATTATCAAGCTCGCGAATCGCATTCGACCCGTTTCTCGGGTGCGTTCAGCGCCGTTATCTGCTGCATCGATTCCTGATCAGGTTGTTAGGAGAGAGGACCTTTCAAGGCGACTCTCCGTTGAGAATGGGCGGAAGGCGTTCAGGGTACTTCTCCACCATAGCGCGGAACTCGAGTGGATGCGATGCGCACAAGAAGCTGGCGAGCTCCTAGCCGCGTCCGCTCCGTATGACGCAGTGATCTCGTCTGGGCCGCCGCACCTTTCCGCAGAGGCGGCCCGAAGGATCAGTGAGCGATTTGAGATTCCACTCGTCGTAGACTTTCGAGATCCTTGGGCTCAGATCGACATGTTGCAGCAGGACGTGGCATCGCCATTACACTTCGCGATCGCTAGGCGTTACGAAACTATGAGCATGCGCAGAGCCGCTCTCGTCGTGATGAACACAGACGCTGCGGCACGCGCCATGCGAGCTGCTTATCCGGAGCAGAAAGTGATCACCGTCAGAAACGGTTTCGACAAGACCGCTCCGTTGGCGAATCATGGCGCGAAATTTGTCGCGATATACGCGGGTGCAATCTATCTGGATCGAGATCCGCGGCCCCTTCTGCGAGCACTTCAGATTGCAGCGTCGCGCACTAGCATCACCCCCGAGACCTTTGTGCTTCGATTCATCGGATCTGACGGCCAGTTTGGTGGCACAGACCTCAAGAGTCTTGCCAGCGAGGCCGGTGTCTCCGCGCTTGTCGACGTAGAGGGACCACTAAATCGCGATCGACTGCACGAGCAGATGGCCAGTGCCGCGCTACTCGTGAATTTGCCACAAGGCGCTCGCCTCTGCATTCCTAGCAAGATCTATGAGTATCTGAGTTTCCCTTCGTGGCTTCTCGCTATGGAGCCGGAGGTGTCTGCAACTCGCGACCTCCTCCGTGAAACGTCAGCTGATGTGCGTCAGCCGACAGATGTTGAGGGGATTGCAGAGGTAATTCGAAATCGCTTTGAGCAGTATTCTTCTGGAGTACGGCCAGTCCCGATCGGCGTTAGCGGAGAGTTCAGTGCGCACGTGCAGGCTTCGCGTTTTCTCGACGCACTAGAACAACTTCGTTCCTGAACGCCGCGCTGCAAAACGGCCCGTGGCCCTCCGCGTTTGCGGGGTATCACGGGCCGTTGCTTTCGGAGCGATTGCGATTGAGACGCGGCTAACGACCCGAGATCGCGTTAGAGGTCTTCGCACGTAGCTCGGCGAAGTCAACACCAGGTGTCGCGCCCCCAGCAAGTACGCCTCTAAGCGGGCTGCTGTCGCTGAGCTCAAGGTTGTCCGGGTATGATCTGAATCCAACGCTTCCTACGCTCGCAGGCAAGAAGTTGCTTGCAGGAAAGCGTGAAGCCGTGGCGCCGACCACAACGTTCCCTGCGAACGTCCACTCGCGCGGGTAGAAGGTCTCGAGCGCCGCCGTGCCCGGGCTCGTAGCTTGTCCTCCTACAACGAAATCCCAGGAGCCGTAGTTCTGAACGGAGGTACCGAGCACGTTATTCGTTATTTTGAGCTGCGTACCGCCAGAACTGTGAAGGATTAAACCAAACTCTCCGCCAAAGCCCGTGTTGCTCTCGAACGACAGCTTGCTGACACCGCTAGATTCCCACAGGCGCCCGTCGGGCGAAATGCCAGTGAAGAGATTGTTTATGAACACCACGCGTTCCATCGGAATAGCCGGATAGGCTTCGGGCTTGCCGGCGGTGGAAACGCCTGAATGCGAGTTCTTGATAATGTTAGAGCGGAAAGTGATATCCGCCGCTTGTGACCATGGGGCGCCGCCGCCCTGGTTGACAGACTTGAGCACGATTGCGAAGCCGGCTTGTCCATCCCGCCAGTTGTTCTCAAGAACGTTTCCTTCAACGAGAACGCGCTTTGCTGATTTTATCTCGAAGATGTTCTTTACTAACCAAACACCGCGCCAAGCAAGCGGCTTAAACATGTGGTTTTGCGTTATCTCAATGTCGGAAGGGATCAGATTCGCAATCGTTGGATCGCTGCCTCCGAAAACGACATTCTCGCCGGACGCCTCGAGATAGTTGTTGTCCAACAGAAACGGTCCAGGTCCGTTCCACCCTGCCACCGCTTGGCTGTCGAAGCCCTTGCTATGGCATTCGGCTATCCAGCTGTCGACGATCGCCGAGAATGCACTGTTGAGCGCGACGCAGCGTCGAAGATCAAGCGAAGACGAACCGTGAATATAGACGCGATCGAAGATCAACCGGCTTGGCACATTCGTCGACGTCTGTTCTGTGGTCTCTGCAGAGCCGAGCGAAACAATCGAGTACGCTGTCGGCGCACTTGCAGGCATCGCAATCTCTACCCCCAACACGTAGTACTCGCGCGCGCCCGGCTCCGTACGTATTGCAGGCAGGAGGGCGTTCTGCGCCACGATTCTCGGCATGCTCAGCTCGCCTGGCATCACCCGCGCGCCGACTGAAGACACCGCACCGTTCGTCGTGATCTTGACCCAACCCGAAGTGGCGAGCTTCCGAAGCACGAAGTTTCCGCTATACTCGGCGCCGGCACGCAACCTTATTTCGTCACCGGCGCGGGCGGTATCGAGGGCAGCCTGAAACGCTTGACTTGTAACAGGGAGGATGACGCGCCGAGCGACAAATGCCCTAACCTCGCTCACGCTCGCTCTCATGGAGAGCAACGGCAGCTGCGCTACGGTTGTCGTTGGCTGCTCTACGATCGGCACGCCGACCGATACGGCCACCTGTGCCGCAAAACCAAAGACGGATAGGGCTTTGATAGTAGTGTTCCCCTGAGATAAGGCCCTTACAACCCCAAGACTGCTAACCGTCGCGACCGATTCGTTCGTGGATGAATACGTTACCGGTGTTTCGAGGCTCATGGTCAGCGGCTGAGACTGACCAGCTGTCAGACTTACTACCGCTGGAGACAGCGAGAACGTTCCGGAGCGGGCGACCCGCACGAGAAGAGAATCGGTCTTTGATTCGCCGATGTAGGTTCGGAGAATCGTAGTCCCAGCCTTGAGGCCAACCACTTTGCCAAGCCGATCAACCGACGCGATCGAAGCATCCGAAGTGGTCCATTTCGTTGTCTGAATTCGCGCGCGCGAGGACGACGCGCCCGAGGTACCCAGCGTCAGTTCTCCGCCAAGCGCCAAGTACCGAGACTGTCCCTGCCACTCAGAAACGAACGAGACGGCGCTTCCAGTAAACCGCTGCGAAGTCTCAGGCATCGATGTAATGCGGTCAGAACTGCACCCGGCAAAGAGCAGCAGGGTTGCCAGCGCGCTTCGATTCCAATATTTGTTTGCCTTTTCCAACGTAACCTCGCTCAACGCATCTACCAGCCGACAAGGGCGCCAACGGCTGCGTCGACGAACCCAGAACTCACTTCCCTAACCTGTCTCAAAGAGGACGGCCGAGGACTTGCGAGGTTACCGCGATTCTGGGACTTGAGTCACTCAGTGATAGTAATGGCCAGCAATGAAAGTGAGATCAGTCAATACACGAAGGCGATCGATGCTCGACGACGCCTATCAGCTTGGGACGAGCCCACGTACGGTTTGCGGACCCTTCGTACTGCTCTGCACGCGGGCGAGTAATAGGCTAAATCCCCACAGTGCGAACAATCCCCAAAAGTAGGCAAGACCAAGGAATAGTCCACAGATTCCAATGCCCATTTGTGATGCAAGTAACTCTGGCCGCGAACGTAGCGACGGACCACGATATGAGCGGGCGCTGATAGATAACGCCGAATAGAAGATGCCAAGAAAAAGAAGGCCCCCGGGTATACCTAATTCAGCGAAGACCTCGACGAGAGCATTGTGTGGCGCTGACCACTTGCCCAAAATGCCATTTTCGCGATTGTATTCGCCTTCCGCCGCGATGAAATTGCCGATACCAACGCCAAGCACAGGGTTCTGTGCGACATATTCCAGTCCGCGCTTCCAGACTTGGATTCGACCACTTCGCGATGTCGTATTGTAGTCGCCCTCTTCGCTCGTAAGGTCCCCCATCCGCGATCGAAAATCGGTCGGCGATAAGAACCAAAGGCCGGCGATCAATCCGGCACCTCCGAGAAAGGCGAATATCCGAGTGCGACCTTGAAACGCGAACAGCAGCGCAAACAAGCCGCCGGCGAGACCGATTGCACTACCGCGAGACTGCGTCTTTGCTACCACCACCATCATCAAAACGAGCAGCCCGATGCAAAGTATTCGCGTCAAAAGCTTGCCCCTAACGGCGCGCATAATTGTAAATGGGGCCACAAGCGCCATCATCGCGGCGAGATCATTCGGATCGAATGAGTATGTCGCGAAGAGTCTGCCGGACATCGTTTTGCCTTGAACAAGAGCGCCAACGGACAGGACCGCAGCGCATAAAATGACAACCGTCGAGATGGCGTCGAATGAACGAAGCGTGGGCCGCACGAGTGCAAATGCCGCCACTACAGCGACAAGCGGGATGAACCCATACACGCGCTCCAGCGCACCGGCCTTCCAAATGGCGAAAGGCACCGTAACCGCCGCCCAGAGCATGTAGGCGATGATCAGCTTTGCAAGATTTTGCTGCAGTATCCTTGCGCGATCTGTTCTATCGGCGGTGACCCAGAGTACGATCAGTCCTAGTCCGCCGGCGAGTAGGGCCGGACGGAAGATGAGCCAAGATGCCGCCAGCAGCTCGTGAAGTCGAAATACAACAATTCCGATCAGCGCCACAACAGCTAGCGTCTGCAAGGCGGATAGCGACGACGAGGGCTGAACGCCCGCTGCAGAAACTCTACGCTGATATTCGCCCCTTCGGCGCAACGAAGTTGTCCTCCCCCCCACAGATACTCCATGAGCCCGGAGAATTGGCTTTGAATGTCCTAGCATGCGGACCGGTTCCGCCGCATCAGGTGCTCCTCTCGCCCAAGACACCGTCTATTACCTCAGCGTACGCGTTGCCCATCGCTTCCACTGACAAAACCCGATTCGCAAATCGTCGAGCTTTGATTGCCAGCTCACGAGTCCCAGTAGGATCGCACATCATTGATCGAATGATGTCGGCGAGCTGCGCATCGTCATCCGCACGAAATAGTCGGCCTGACTCGGAATCGTGAACTACCTCAGGGATTCCGCCTACGTCGGACGCTACCACGGGCAGTCCCGCCAACATGGCTTCGACGATGACCATGGGAAGGCCTTCCTTTAGTGACGGGTGGACTAGGACGTCGGCCGCGCTGAGCAGCGTTCCAGTGTCCAACCGATGCCCTAGACTGCTCACGCGCACGTCAGATGCCTCAATTGCTTCTGCAAGCTCAGCTGACCCGTCGCCATCCTTGCCGGCAACAACGACGTGGACGTTCCCACTTTCACGCAGTCGCGCTGCGGCGCGGACCGCCGTGACGTGGTTCTTATTCCGCGTCCTCGTTCCTAGGCAGAGGATCACATACTCATCTTCGGCAATATCCAGCTTCTTCCTTGCAGTGGAGCGGTCGATGATGTCGACAGTTGCTCCGTTATATACAAGGCTAAAGTCGTCACTTTTCAACCAGACCGCTTGAGCCGTTTGATCTGCCATCTCTCTCGAGACAACCGTCCTGGAATTGCTGGCGCGAAGCGCAAGCGCGAGAGGCAACCTTCGCTTGAGCATGCTCCATTCTTCGTTCCCGTTGTGGAGCGTAGAAATGACCGGCGTCGACGTCAGGCGACCTGCAACGGACGCAACTCCTACCATGCCGAACATGTGCGCGTGCGCGACGTCAATTCGCAGTGAGCGAAATAGCCGAGCAACTGCCGCAATGGACAACAGAATCCCTGGAGTTGATAGCGGAACGAGATGGACCTCGCACCCCAGCTCGGAAACGTGGGTGGAGAGCCATCCCGACGCTTCGCGATCCGGTACGATAAGATGAACGCTCGCCCCGCGTCGCTTCCAGAAGTCTGCGAGATGCGCAACCACACGCTCGCCACCGCCCAGCACACAGGATTCCGACAACAAAGCGATGCGTAAGGGTGCACGACTCACCTCACTCATTGGCGCGCCTCGGGTTCTCACCAGCTTATGCCGTTGTAGTTGAGGCCTGGCGGAATGTCTCGGAACGCTCGAGCAAGATCAACAACAGTCTTCCCCTCGAAATGATCTCGGGACTCGCTGATCTCCGCCAGATTGTTCGCAATGACAATCACATCCGATGACTGTAGCGTCTCGTCGAGCGAAGGAAGCAGCATGGTCCAAATGTGCGGGATCTCGCGTTCAATGAAGTGGCGGTTTGCGCCGACCACCGCTGACGCAGACACGTTCGGGTCGTAGACCCGCACCTGTAGCCCCTTTCCCAGTAGCATCTCTATGAGTGCCACAACAGGAGATTCACGCAGGTCGTCCGTACCGGCTTTGAACGCTAGCCCGACAACTCCGACCGATCGCGTTCCACTCGCAAGAATCATCTGATAAGCACGTTCGACTTGCTTCCGATTACTTGCGAGGAGTGCTTCGAGAATTGGAAGCTCGACATCTTCCATTCTTCCGCGATGAACGACGGCTCGCAGATCCTTTGGCAGGCACGACCCGCCGAAGGCAAACCCCGGCTTCAAATAGGCAGGTGAAATGTTCAGCTTTCGGTCTTCGCAAAATAGCCGCATCACCTCGTGGCTATCGACGCGGAGCGCCTTGCACAGGTTCCCGATCTCATTCGCGAAGCCAACCTTGAGACCATGAAAGCAGTTGCAGGCATACTTGACCATCTCAGCCACGCGCACGTCTACAATGTGCATCTGCGCGCCTACTCCTGCGTATAGAGCCGCCACTGCATCTGCATGCGAGGCATCATGCGCACCAATAAGCGTGAATGGCGGATCGTAGAAGTCCTTAATGGATGTGCCTTCACGCAAAAACTCTGGATTGCTGCAGACGGCGAACCCGACGCCGTTGCGCTTGCCCGAGGTGCGTTCCAGCGCGGGTATGACCACGTCATCAATCGTTCCAGGCATCACGGTGCTTCGAATCACCACCGTGTGCCAAGCATCTTTCGTTGCAAGCACCTCACCGATCTGCTCAGACACGCGCTCGATGTAGCTAAGGTCGATCGATCCATTCGATCTACTCGGCGTCCCAACGGCTATCATCGACACCGAAGTCCCCATCACGGCGTCCGCAACGTCCAAAGTCGCGCGAAGTCGGCCACTTTGCTGGACTTCTCTGACGAGCTCGGCGATTCCTTCCTCGACGATCGTGCTCCGGCCCTCGTTAATCAACGCGACCTTTGCTTCACTGACGTCGACGCCAACAACGAGATGCCCCTCCCGAGCGAAGCACGCAGCAGAGACGCAGCCCACATAGCCCAGTCCGAAGACGCTGATCGACGACATTTTTCGTTGGATTTTCGGGGTATAGCCGTCGTCCGACGCGGACTTCGGCTCAAAGCGCACAACAACCTGCTATCTACACGTTCCAAAGCCAACAGCTCTCATCGCCATTCCCGCGTGCTCAACTTCACGTCGCCAACGACTTTGAAGTCAGCGCTCTCGCGCCCCGAGGGATCCGACCAGCACTGCAACCACGCCTATCGCTAATCAGGGAAAGCTACGCGAGCGCGAATTGAGAAAAAGACCCGCTGCCGATTGGGGATACCCACCTCCGAACGAGGGATGCGGCACACTGGAGCGGACCTATTTCGCGGCGTCATTGGGCTACAAGTCTCTCAGCTGACCCAGCGTCCATAGATGAGAAGATGAAGGCATGGCAAAAGTCACACCGTTACGGCAGCGGTGCGGGAGTGTCTTCCCCCCGCAGTGTTCGCTGAAAGCGCTGGAAGCGGCAAGGCGGACGAATAGCGTTGGTTGAGCAGGCAAGAGCAACAATAAGGGTCAATTATGTGACATACATCACTTATTGTTCCTGATTATGACCTCTTGAGGTATGCCGCGCCCGAGAGGAAAGAGCGCTTTTCGGCGATCGCTGCGCGCGTCGGCCCCTTAGTGGACAATGAGCCCGGCCGAGAATGGGGTGGCCGGGCAGCAACAGAAGGGCTCTCGGCGCAGGCGTAGCCTTCCTCTATCTGGCGAACAACGCTGCGCCAGTGCGGCAACGCTGGCGATCGTAGCGACCGGTCATCCCTCAATGACGATCCTATCCACAAGTAGGATAGCAGCCTTTTTGGCTTCGCAATCGCGATGTCACGGCCGACTAGGTTGCCGCTGTCAGCCCTGAGGTTTGAGCTGACAGCACCGTCGGTTCTCGAAGACCTATGATGATGACAGGCGAGACACGAACTGCTCAGAAAGTGCCGCAATATTCGTCGAAAGGCTGAACTCCGCGCTGACTCGTGCCTTCGCCGCGTCGGCAAGCTTTCGCCGCAGCGGCGCGTTCGAGAGCAGCGAATCGAGCGCCTGAACGACCGCGGGTACGTCTGCCGGTTGTGTGAGCAGTCCGCTTACGCCATGCTCGACAAGGTCAGAAACACCACCAACCGGTGTCGCAATACAGGCAACGCCCACGGCCATTGCCTCCATCAGGACGACTGGTATACCCTCGGCGAAGCTAGTCGACACAAATACATCGGCGGTCATGAGGGCTTTAAGAACCTCGCCGGGGCTCCGCCACCCAGCAAATTGAACGCTCGCGGCGATGCCGAGATCCTCCGCCTGCTTTTCGAGGTCGGCACGACCTGGCCCATCACCTATGACGGTCAGGGTGCTATCGCCGAAGCGACTAGCAACCTGGCTGAACGCCTCCAGCAGAAATCGTTGGCCCTTCTCATACGAAAGACGTCCGACTGTGATGACGGCGCGAGAGGAACTCGAGCGAGGCAGGGGCTCGCCTCCGATTGATGATAGCCACGTCTCTGTCACGCCTAAGCGATTGACAAAGACTTTGTCCGGATTTGAACCTGGTGATCGATAGAGGCACTGCGCCCGTCCATACGACGAGATGGTTCGGACGAATCGGCTGTGGCCTACGACTGCAGGGAGCAGGTGTGATCGAGCGCCATCGAATTCAGCCGGCCCGTGAATGGTCGCCGACCAATTTGAGCCTCTCATCGCGTGAAGAAGGACGAGGAGCTGCATGCAGAAATGACCATGCAGATGCGTACCCTCATCGCCTATCTCGCGGCAGACGATGGCGCCTTCAAGCACGTACACGAGGAACGAAAAGAAGTCCGACGCGCTTCTCGAATGATTGAGAGCTGCCAACACCCCCCGAAACGCGCTTCTCGGATTCAGCAGACAGGCAATTACGCCATCGGAAAGCAGCCTGACGTACCCCGCGCGAATCACATAGAACGTAGACTCGGTCGCCGCTCTCTCCTCGTCAGAGAGTGCCTCGCTCGGGCGGTCTGGCCCCCTAACCGATATCACCTTGACGTCCCAGCCGAGATTTCGGAGCCCGATGATCTCACGGAGCAGGTACGTATGATTCGCAGTCGGAAACTGACTTAGGAGATAGACTATCTGCATCGCTGGCGGCGCGTCCAATGCGTTATCGCCTCGCTGCTATGGTGGCGCGGCACTGCTCAACGAACTCTCTCGCAACGCCCCCCCAACCAAACCGCGCCCTCACCTGCCCCTGACCAGCGGCGCCAAGAAGTCGGCGACGAGCAGTGTTCTCGAGCAGTTCGACGACACCATCGGCGAAAGCTTCCGAGCCGTCGCGCAAGGAAATGGTCTCGCCATCTCGGAGTGGAAGCCCTTCAGCGCCGATAGTGGTGGAGACCACGGGCACGCCCATCGACATTGCCTCGAAGATCTTCAGACGCGTCCCCCCTCCTACTCGCATCGGCACGATGAACACCGATCCCCGCTCGAGATATGGACGAACGTCAGGAACCCGACCGGTCACCGTCACACCGCCCGCGCTCTTCGCCGCGTTCTGGAGCGTCTGACTAGGGGTGCGTCCTACAACCGTCACGGTTACGGCGGGCAGCACGCTCCGAATGCGGGGAAGGATTTCGGCGATAAACCAGAGCATCGCATCATCATTCGGCATCCAGTCCATGGAACCGGTGAACACGAGGTCAAATGTACTTGGCTCAACGCGCGAAGCGGGCGTGAAGTAATCCACATCGACGCCGGTTGCGACGTGCGAAACGCGCGTCGCACCGTATCGGTCTGCCATCACTTCCGCGTCTTGAGGCGATACCGCGATGGTTCGATCAAACCGATCACACGCAACCCGTTCGAACGCGGACATTCTCCGGAACTGTTCCTGCATGTATAGGCGACGCGCCGGCGAAGTAGCTACCTGCGCGTGCCGCTCCCAAATCATCGCCTCGACGTTGTGCTGAAAGAGCACCGTCGGCACAGGCAGGCTGTCGGGCATATTCACCGCAGGCGCAAGGAAATCGCAAACCACAAGATCCGAACTCGGAGCCAAGCGAGCGATCGCGTCCCTCATCGCGCGAGACCGATATCGACCGACTGCGTAGGGAAGCGTGGAGAGAACATTCCGAGCGAGCGCGCCATAAAAGGCGACTGAACCCTTTAGCGGAGGAGCAAACGGAATGCGGACGAGCTCAGTCGAATACTCTGAGGCCCTCTCCGACGCGTCGGGTGCCGCCTGCCCGTCGTCTAACGTGAGATATGTGACATGATGCTCACGCGCAATTTCACGAAGCATCTGGTATGATCGGATGCGCCCACCCTTGTCAACTGGGTGCAGCAGCTCCGTCTTAACCCACAGGATTCTCACGAGATTCGCTCAGGCTGCTGGAGATAGTACATGGGAGCCCATTGCCGTTTCCGGGCGCTCACCGTCGATGAAGATCCTCTGCCACACCTCCATCGTAAGTAGCGCCCAGAGACGTTCGGCATGGTTGACATCGCCCCTGCTGTGCTCCGCCACCAGTCGCCGCACCTCGACGTCGTCGAAAATCCCGCGCGCAAGTGCGCGCTCGCCGACCACGTATTCGTCGACCAAGTGACTCCACGGGCCGCGCAGCCAAGCACCGACTGGCACCGGGAAGCCCATCTTGCCGCGCTGCAGAATCGCCGCTGGGAGTCTGTCTTTCATGGCCTCACGAAGTATCCATTTAGTGGTAACGCCGCGAAGCTTGAGCGACGGCGGAAGTCGAGAGACCCACTCAACAAGGGGATGATCGAGGAATGGAACGCGACTCTCGATAGATGCCGCCATGCTCATCTGATCCTGCTTCATCAGCAGTTCGTGCAGGTACGTCTTTGTATCGGCATACAAGAGCCGATCGAGCATGCTTGTCGCGTCTGTCTGATCGAGTGCGGCGTGGTAGGCCGCATACGGATCTATTCCCGCAACTCGCATGCGCATGTCTGGCGAAAGCAGTGAAAGCTGTGCCTTTCGTCCAAAAACGGCGAAGTTGTCGAAGTACAGATCGTCAAGATCAGCGCCCCGTACGAGAAATGTTCGTTCGGCACGTGTGCGGAACTTCGATCCTCGCGGCAGGCCACGAATGCCTGCGGAGATCGCCCGTCGTATCAAGTCCGGAACAGATCGCTGATAGACCCCGCCGATTCGGCTGTTGAACATCGTGACACGGTAGCGATTGTAGCCTGCCAGCGTCTCGTCACTTCCCTCTCCGGTCAGCACCACCTTTACGTGTTGCGCTGCGAGCCGTGATACGAAGTTCAGCGCGATGCTCGATGGATGAGCCAGCGGTTCGTCTTCATGCCAGACCATCGATGGGAGCGCTGCCCAGAAGTCATTGGGGCTCACCACAACTTCATGGTGCTCTGTCGCGAATCGCTCCGCGACCATCCGGGCATACGTCAGCTCGTTGGCTTCGCGCTCCGCAAAAGCAACCGAGAAGGTCTTCACCGGCGCACTGCTCAGACCACTCATGATGGCAGTGATCGCCGCCGAGTCGATGCCACCGGACAAGAACGCCCCCAGCGGAACGTCGGCCATTAGGCGCAATCTTACGGCCTCGGTAAGTCGTTCAGAATACTCCTCGACATACGCGCGCTCGCGCGCAGGTGAAAGGCTCTCGTCCGTCTCCGCGCCTTCCCATGAGAGATCCCAATATCGCGTTATCACGATCTTCCCATCTTCCCAGACGAGCGAGTGTCCCGGAGGAAGTCGGCGGATTCCCTCGAAAAGAGTTTCATCTCCCGAGGGAGCGTGATTGGCGAGAAAATCCGGCAGCTGCGCGACATTCATTGTCGGCTTGACGGCCTCACCGGCAAGGATCGCCTTGATCTCGCTTCCGAACCAGAGCGAGCCATCGTCGCGATGAACGTAGTACAACGGCTTCACTCCGAACCGGTCGCGGCACAGCCACAGACGGCGCCGACGGCGATCCCAGATGGCGATTGCAAACATCCCGCGCAAGTGGACTGCGGCGCCGTCACCGTATTTCTCGTACAGGCGCAGAACAGACTCTGTGTCAGACTTGGTCTTGTAGACTACACCTTCGGATTCGAGGGTGGGTTTAATGGAAGGATGATTGAACACCTCGCCATTATAGACCAGGCAAAAGCGGCCGTCATCGCTGAACATTGGCTGCTGCCCATGCTCGACGTCCACGATGCTCAGACGCCGGTGCCCCAAGCCCGCAAACTCATCGAGATGAAGTCCCGCTCCATCAGGTCCGCGATGAATCATCGCATCACGCATGCGTGTTACGAGTGACTCGCTCAAGACGGGACCGTTGCTGGTTCTGACTACACCACAAATGCCACACATATCAGGATCCGCTCTCTGCGACAGTGCCGTTATGCATCGTCCAGATGGCGCCTTGTCGCTCAGCAACCATCCACCGACCAAGATCGAACGCGCTTGACGTAGCGGATGACGGCTCCGCATCAACCTTCAAGACGCGAACGCCGATCGACGCGCAACGCGCAGGTATTTCGCCGCGAGCCGGAAGATAGCACGTAGCTTGGGCCGAAACCGAAAGTGTGCCTAGTTCCAGACAGCTGTGAGCACCGCGCAAATCAAGAATGGGAAGTTCCAGGTCGGGGTTCGTTGACACGCTCGCGAGAGCAACGACGATTTCATCAACGACGTCGAAACCCTTAAGTCGTAGAGCGTCGGCCGGAAACGCTCTCCAATCGATGATGACCGAAGTCACTCGCACGGGTCCGGACACGGCGCCCGTCCAGCACACCGTCGTAGCTGGTTGCTTCTTCCCGTATTGCTTGGATACTTCGTCGTCGACCATGCCGATCGAGCCAGAGGAACTGGCTCCGAGCAGAAGCGTCGCGAGTTTGCCTTCCTCAGTCCTTCGCCAGTGCAGCTCGGCAGCCTTCTCCCAGCGTCTGGCATTCGTGGCCGTGAGGCCCGGGGCCGCGTGCCATCTTACGCTGACGGGAAGGTCGTGCGCGTCGTTGACGTCATCGAAGATCACCCAACACCCTTCTACGGGATGCCACACCGTCCGCGTATGGCGCACGCCCTCGCGAACGCGTCCGTACCCATCGTGATGCCCCTGAAACCATGTGACCCCGAAGTCGTGCCACCAATGGTCGAGAGCCCCATCGGTGGTGCTCTGCCAGCGGAACGGCGTACCCGGTGTCGATGGACTGACGCCCGCGAATTCCAGAGTATTGTGGGCAGCGGCCGATCGGAATCGGTCACGATCGTCGCCGTCGTAGCTGAAGGTGCCTGGATCCACGAAGAGAGGACCGCCAGACGAGAACAGGTCCACCGAAAGCGCATCGGCGTGGGCATGTCCGCCACTCAAGGAGCCGTGCGGACCACAGCTGATGGTCGCGTGCCCCGATTGACCCGTCCAACTGTCCCGGATCGTGAATATTCCGCCGTCCCGAAATGCGCTGGCAGTAGCTGGGTGTGCAGTATGCGCCATAGCGAGTTGATCACGCGCTCCGGCCGCCCCTGGCCCGAGAGTCCAGATCAACGCGGCATCGCATCGTTGTCCAACATGCGCCAAATCACTTCGGCCGAGCGCCACTGCACCGATAGCGAAGAGCGAGGTCAGATTGTCCGGCGTCCGCTCATCCAGCTGCAGGAGGCGACCTCCATCGTCGTCTCCAAGCAACGCCATAGTTCCGTCCGGACGGGAAAGCGCGAGAAGGACATCAAAGAGTCGATTGACTGCGACTTCGACCTGGGAGGAGGCCGGGCAGCGACTGTCGCGCGTCAGAAGCAGATAGTGAAGATAGATCTCAGTCGTATACCGGTGATACTGGGTCGCCTGCTCGAAGTAGACACCATCTGGGCGCACTTGCCGATCGACTTCTTGCTCGAGAATGGCGCTCCCGACGCGACGCCAATCAGACGCCTCTCGTAGTGTCGGGAAGAGCGTTCCCAGATACACGAGTCCGAGGGCTTCGCCGGTCAGATGCGTGTTTGGGCTGAACCACGTGGACAGATACTTCGATACATGCGTACCGTGTGACACAACGCTCTCGAGGAACTTGACGGCGAGTGCCTCGTCAAAGACGGCTTCGACGCCGCTTTCGGTAAGGAGTAGCAGTGTCCAGCACCAAGAAATGGAGCGGTAGGCGACCTCGAGGCTACTCGCCCAGTTAACGCCGCGACTTGCCGGATTGCAATCGATCCAGTTGGTCAATTGGTGCCGAATTTCTGACGTCCAGGTGGAATCACCACTGTATCGCGCCGCCTGTGCAAGCGTCACCAAGTGCTGGTGCCTGTTGAACTCCCAGAGCACTTTGTGGTCACCCACGATGCCGGTGTCGAGATACGATACGCGACTCCAATGCAAGTCGGGAGCGGACTTTCCAGACACTGGCTCCGTCTGCCAACGGGGAGGCGAACCTACACTTACCCAACCATGGCCGAAGATGGGGACGTAACCCTGCGAGATTTTCGTCGCCCGCCCGATGACGCTTGCTTCGTCCATCGGAACTAAGAGACGGAGAGCCGCTACAGTCTCGTTAGCGCTAGGACCAAGAAATCCAGCGCCACACTTTGTCGCTTCTCGCAAGATATCAAGTGCTGTCGAGTTGCGAGGAAGCCGGACGCGGCGCGGCTTCGGGAGAATCCGCTCGAACGAACTGTGCATCGTCTGACGAAGCCTTCCGACAACTTCGTGCGGCGAATGAACTAACATTCGCGCGGCCTTGCTCAGCATACAACCGAGCCGAACTTCACTGATTCGCAGCGATTTGCAGCGCGGGCATAACCTTGCTCACTGCGGGTAACAACTGACGGCTCACGGAGTTGGCGATTGAATCTGCGGCGGCAAAGCCGGCGTCCAATTGCTCCTTGGTTGGATTCTCACTCGCGCGAGGGATTGGCACAACGATGCGAACGAGTGTCTCTTCCGTGCGTCCTTCGACGGCGGCATCGCGCAGCAGGTTCCACTTTACTCTATACTCACTGGCCTCAACCCGACCACGCCCTTGATACCAATAGTAGACGAGTGCGCGCGTACCCTGATTAGCGAGAAGAACTCGGTTGATTGAACCGCCCTTTGCACCCATATCATCCGCGCTCAGTCGCTCGGACGACATAACTTCCCAGCCGGCTCCCGGCAGGCAGTTCTTTGGAGAATGGATTGCCTTTCCCTGCACTTGGCGATCGTAGTACCCCACGTATGTCGAGAAAAGGTAGGCGCTATCGGGGCCATAGGTTCGTAGCGCGTAGTCGGTCATGCCCGCCACTCGACGCTCGGCCGAGTCTATGACGAGGCTCTTGCCGACAATCCCGTTGATGGTCGCGGGCAGCGTGGCCATCGGCTGTACAGGCTGCACGGCATACTGCTCTCGCATGCCCGAGATCAACAGGACCCCGAGTCCCAAGACGGCAACAGGGAGGAACTTCGTCATCATGCCGTTCATGCGATTGCTCCGCGCGGTGCGTTTGCCATCAACTTCGATTCGACCATTCCCAACAGCCAAGCTACGATCGACGTGATCACGAACGCTCCGCCGAACATCACCATGCCTTCGCTGGTGTGCATGAAGCCCTCGCCCATCTCCGGGCTCACATAGAGAACCAGAAATCCGGTCAGAAACACACGGAACCCGTTGATCATTATCGCAATCGGGATCGTGAGCGCGAGCAGCAGCGTACGCGTGGACCAATGCCGCAGGAACATCGCACCGAGCAACACGCCAAGGCTGATAAGCGCCGTAAGCGACCGTAATCCGCTGCAGGCCTCCGCGACGAACAGCTCCTGCCCAGGAATGCGAATCACATTACCGTTCATCATTACAGGAATCTTTCTCCACTCAAGCAACCCCGCGCCGATCTTGGATGCCATGAACTGAAGCGGCAGCGCGACGGTATTTAGAATGACTTCTGGCAGCGGAATGGACAGCGCCGTAAGCGTGAACGGCAGCCACCAATGCAGCAACTGACGAAACCCGGCGTACCACACCGTCAGTCCCGCCAGAGCGAGTAACATCGAGCCCCGCATCACGAACAGCTCGGCCGCGAGATCGGCGGCATATCGGAAGACCACCGCGAAGATCAGAATCGCCGCGCCGAGTACACGCTGCGGCTTCGATCCTTCCACGATGCCGCTTTTCCAGGCGAAGTACAGCGACAACGGCGCCAGCAGCAGACCGTGCCCAGAGTTGGGGTCGTTCCACCACGCGTCGAACATCAGCGTGGCCGGCTTCGCGAAGAGCAGCACGAACATCACCGCCGTGAGCGCATACGATGCGAGCTCCACGGGGGCGCGTTCCTTCAACGACGCGACAACGTCACGAGGCATGAAGGCTGGGGATGACGGGGCAGGAATAGTCACGGTCGATTCAAGATGAGAGGCAATTCAGGGACGCGCGGGAGGCACCGACTGTCACACGCGCGGCACGCCCACTGATCGCCGAGCCGATGTCGAGTCTACCCCGCCACCAGCGTCGACGTCCACCGGGCACCGTCGGCCACCCGTCCAGCCCGCTCGGCGTACTCGTCGAGCTGGTCGGGCAACAGCTTCCCTACCCCGAAGTATGTCGATTCGGGCCGCCAGAAATACCAACCGCTCACGCTCGCGCCCGGCATCATGGCGTAGCTCTCGGTCAGCACGATCCCCGCCCGCTCTTCGGCCTCTGCTACTGCGAAGAGCGTGCCTTTCTCCCGGTGATCCGGGCAGGCCGGATATCCGGGCGCCGGGCGGATGCCCTGATACTTCTCATGGATGAGACCGGCGTTGTCGAGCGCTTCGTTCGGGGCGTAGCCCCAGAACTCGCGCCGTACCCGCTCGTGCAGCCGTTCGGCGAACGCCTCGGCCAGTCGGTCGGCCAGTGCCTTGGCCATGATCGAGCTGTAGTCGTCGTGGTCAGCCTCGAACTCGGCCACCAGGCTGTCCAAGCCATGCCCAGTGGTCACGGCGAACGCTCCCATATAGTCGGGTACGCCACTTTCCTTCGGCGCCACGAAATCGGAGAGGCAGAAGTTCGGCCGCCCGTCGCCCTTCTTGTCGAGCTGCTGGCGAAGCATGTGTAGCGTAGCCGCAACAGTGCTGCGATCCTCGCCACTGTAGAGCTCGATGTCGTCACCAACCGCGTTAGCCGGCCAGAATCCGAAGCTGGCCCGTGCCTCCAGCCGCTTTTCGCGAACGATCCGGTCCAGCATGGCCCGCGCGTCGGCGTACAGCGACCGCGCCGTTTCGCCCACGATGGGATCCGTGAGAATAGCGGGGTAGTGCCCAGCGAGCTCCCAGGTCTGGAAGAACGGCGTCCAGTCGATGTACGGCACCAGATCTTCCAGCGGGTACTCCAGCAGCGTGCGCGGCCCCGTGAACGTCGGCACCGGCACCGGCACGTTCAGATCGATCTTGGCGCGATTCGCCCTGGCCGCCGCAATGCTCACCAATCGCTCAGCGCCACCACGCGCCGCCCGAGCCACACGAAGCTCTTCGTATTCCTTGCGAATGCCCGCCGCGTAGTCGGCCTTCCGGTCGTCGCTCAGCAACGCGCTGGTGACGCCCACCGCGCGCGATGCATCGAGCACGTGCACCACCGGGCCCGAATACGACGGTTCGATCTTGAGTGCCGTATGTGCCTTGCTGGTGGTCGCGCCGCCAATCAACAGCGGCAGCGTGAATCCCTGACGCTCCATCTCACTGGCCACGAACGTCATCTCTTCCAGCGACGGTGTGATGAGCCCCGACAGGCCGATCACATCGGCGTTCACTTCGCGCGCCTTGTCCAGAATCGCCGCGCACGACTGCATGACGCCCATGTCGACCACTTCGTAGCCGTTACACTGCAGCACCACGCCCACGATGTTCTTGCCGATGTCGTGTACGTCGCCCTTCACCGTGGCCATCAGCACACGACCGGCCGGCTTGCTGTCTACCGTCTTCAACGCTTCGATGAACGGGATGAGATGCGCCACCGCCTTCTTCATCACGCGCGCGCTCTTCACCACCTGCGGCAGGAACAGCTTGCCGGCGCCGAATCTCGCCGTTGATCGCCCCCGAGAGCACCTCCGAACCGGGGGTCTTCGACAGGCGGTAGGGCTCCCCGGTCAGGTAGGCCTCGTCCATGACCCCGTGCCCCTCGACGACGACGCCGTCGACCGGACAGATCTCGTGGGGAAAGACCTCGAGCACGTCGTCGACCGCGATCTCGTCGAGTGCGACGTCGACCACCCGGTTGTGCTGGCGGCGGTGCGCCACCGAGGGCATCCGACGCGCCAACGCTTCGAGCACCGAGGAGGCGCTACGAACGGCATAGGACTCGAGCGCCTGGCCGCCGGAGAGCATCAGGACGACCAGCGTGCCGGCCAGGTACTCGCCGAGCAGGACCGCGGTGACGATGGAGATGCCAGCGAGCAGATCCGAGCCGAACTCGCGCCGCCAGGCCTGCCGCAGGAGCGTCCAGACCAAGGGCACGCCCCCGCCCGCGAGCGCCAGCAGCAGAGGTAGGTCGCGGGCGGCGAACCGTCCGAGGGCGGGCGCATCCGGGACCCCGAACCGGATCACGAGGTGGCAGGCGATCGCGACCAGCGCGGCGAGCGCGATCCGCGCCTCGCCCGTTCGCATCCAGGCTCGCCCTGCTCCGCTCTCCGGCACGCCGCCTCCTCCACTCCGCCCGCTCAAGCTTCGAACACCAGGCTGCAGCAGGTGACGGCGCCTTCGGCCTTGGCCAGCTCGGAGAGGTCGACGCGCTCGAGGCGCAGGCCGGCGCTCTCGAGGCGAGCCGCGGTCTTCGGGAAGGCCTCGGGAAAGACGAGCCGTTCGCCGATCCGCAGCGCGTTGGCTGCGTGCGGCTCGCCCGGATCGACGTCGACCACCCGCCACCCCGGGAAGGCGCGGGCATCGACCCAGGCCGGTTGGACGAGCAGCAGGTCGCCGGCGATCCGGGTCACTGCGGACTTGAGATGGAGGCAGCCGCGCACCGGGACCTCGCGAACCTCGTACCCGAAGGGTGCGACCCGCTCCCGAAGCGCTCCGGCGCCCTCGGCCGAGCTCCTGCTCGAGCGGCCGACATGGAGCACCCGGTCCAGCAAGAGGATGTCGCCCCCGTCGAGCGTGCCCGCGCCGCCGAGATCGAGGACGCGCCGATGGCGCCGCAGCGCCCGGCCGACGCTGTCGACCTCGGGGCGGCGCGACGCCGCGCCGGGCCGCAGCAGGATCGCAACCTCGTCCAGCACCAGGGCGACGTCCTCGACGAAGACGGCGTCGGGCAGCTCCGCCTCCTCCGGCAGCCGCTCGACCCGGCAGCCCAGGCGTTGTAGCGCGAGCTCGTACGCGCCATGCTGCGCCCGGGCACGGCCGAGGTCGATCGGCTTCCGCGCGAGATGGGTCAGCTCGCAGCGCGCGAGCGACTCGCTCACTTTCCTGGTCAGGACCTGTAGCACTCTCGAGTAGCCTATCCCCGGACCGGCAGAGCCCGACCGGAGTTCACCCGACACGCAAAACCGATGCTACAGTCTCGTTTCAGACCTAAGACATGGGGGATACCATGACCGACGCGTTCCACCGGCGTACCACTGCCCTCGGCGCACTCGTCCTCGCTCTCGTCTGCCCGTCCGGAGCGCTCCTCGCGCAGGAGGAGAGGCGCGCCGGATCCGGCCGCCGAGGCCGCGGCCAAGACCGAGCCGCCGACCGTCCTCGACGAGATCGTCGTCACCGCGCAGAAGAGCGAGGAGAACATCCAGGACGTGCCGGTGCGCGGTCACCGCCCTCGCGCGCGAGAAGATCTGAGACGCTCTCACTCGGCGGCGCCGACGTCCGGGTCCTCTCCGGTCGCGTGCCCAGCCTCGTCATGGAGTCGTCGTTCGGGCGCGCCTTCCCGCGCTTCTACATCCGCGGTCTCGGCAACACCGACTTCGACCTCAACGCCTCGCAGCCGGTGTCGATGGTCGTCGACGACGTGGTGCTCGAGAACCCGGTCGTCAAGGGCATGCCGCTGTTCGACCTGGAACGCTCGAGGTGCTGCGCGGCCCGCAGGGCACGCTCTTCGGCCGCAACACCCCGGCCGGCATCGTCAAGTTCGACACCAAGAAGCCGTCGCAGGACTTCGAGGCACGTGCGCGTCTCCTACGGCACCTTCGACACCACCGACGTCATGGCGGCGGTCGGCGGCGGCCTCACCGAGACCCTGTCGGCGAGAGCCTCCGTTCTCTACCAGTACCAGACCGACTGGGTCGACAACGGCTTCACCGGCGAGAAGGACGCTCTCGGCGGCTACGACACGACCGCCTACCGGCTGCAGCTCCTGTGCGAGCCGAACGACGAGTTCAGCGCCCTGTTCAACCTCCACGGCTGGGATCTCGACGGCACGGCGCGGATCTTCCGCGCCAACATCCTCAAGCCGGGGACGCAACCGATCTCGCCGACGACTTCGAGCAGGACGAGCGTCTTCCAGGACGGCCAGAACAAGCAGGAGATCAGCGCCTACGGCGGCGTCTCAAGCTCGAGTACGACTTCGGCGGCACCGTGCTGACCTCGGTCACCGGCTACGAGACGCTCGACATGTACAGCCGCGGCGACATCGACGGCGGCTTCGGCGCGGTGTTCGCGCCGCCCTTCGGTCCGGGCTTCATCCCCTTCCCGTCGGAGAGCCGCCGACGGTCTCCCCGATCTCGACCAGTTCACCCAGGAGATCCGCCTCGCGAGCAACAGCGACGGCGCCTTCGATTGGCTGGTCGGCTTCTACTACTTCGACGAGGAGCCTGAAAGCCGAGAGCTTCAGCTACAACAGCCTCGCGCCGGGCAACCCGCAGGACGGCTATGCCTTCCAGAAGCAGGACGCCACCTCCTGGGCGCTCTTCGCCTCGGTCGACTTCCGGCTCAGCGACCTCTGGACGATCAAGGCCGGCCTGCGTTACACGACGGACGAGAAGGACTTCTCCGCCGAGCGGCCGGATCCGACCTTCCAGACCCCGACGGTCGCGCCGATCACCACCAAGTCCGACGAAGACGTCGTGACCTGGGACCTCTCCGCGACCTTCAAGGTCGACCGAGAACGTCAACGTCTACGGCCGGGTCGCCACCGGCTTCCGCGCGCCCTCGCATCCAGGGCCGCATCCTCTTCTGCGCCGACTTCGAGGGCGGCACCAACCCCGCGACCAACTGCGTCACGGTGGCCGACACCGAGACGATCCTCTCGGCCGAGGTCGGCTTCAAGAGCGAGCTCCTGGCCGCCGGCTGCGCCTCAACCTGGCGGCGTACATCTTCGAGGTCGACGGCCAGCAGCTCACCGCGGTCGGCGGCGAGTTCAACACCGCGACGCTGCTCAACGCCGACAAGACCGAAGGCTACGGCCTCGAGACCGACATCGACATCGCGCCGAACAGCAACTGGCTGGTTACGCTCGGCCTCTCCTACAACCACACCGAGATCGACGATCCGAACCTGGTGGTCGCGCCCTGCGGCGGCGGCTGCAC
>CAWJMR010000030.1:0-23282 GCA_963843965.1 uncultured Gemmatimonadaceae bacterium | reverse complement strand
CGCTGGTGTGCCTGCTCACGCGACGACGCTGGGTGCTGGTGCCACTGCTGACCTTGCTGGCGCTGTCGATGCCGTGGACCACGTCGGCCTTGTGCGTGAACAGTTGAGATATGCAGGAGAAGGGGATCGCCGGCATGTTGGAGATCTGATCGTGCCTTCGCCTTGCCGGTATCACGCTGGCGGTTGCCGTCGCGGCGCACCAGCCTGCTGCTGGGATGGCTCGGCGCAATCGGTCTGATCGCTGCAACGATCGACGGTTCAGTGATGTGGCGCCTGCTTCGTGATGGCTACATGTTGCTGCTGGCGCTGTCGGCACTGTGTCTGCTGCTGGCCTGCGAACAACGCCAGCGACGCGGCCCATGGCAGGCATGGCGCGGTCCTGGCTGGTTGCGTTCCTGGGGCCGGCTCAGTTACGAAATTTATCTCAGCCACATGTTCGTGGTGTTCGCGGTGGGGCGCGGTGATCGGCAGCTCGTGGAGATCCGCGCTGGGGGTTTCTGTGGTACCTGCTGGCGTTGCCGTTGTGCTGGCTGCTTGGCGTGGCGGTGGAGCGCGGGCTGTCGACACCGTGCGAGCGCTGGCTGCGTGTGGGTCTGTTGCCACATCGGACCAAGCAGACCCGCGAGGCAGATTCGCAGCCCGTGCCATCTTGATACCCATGCGCAGCTCAAGCTGCGCATGGGCCGAAACGGCGCAACCGTCAGTGTGACTCGCCTTTCGTGGCCGCTGCAGCCTTTGCGGCTGATGCTGCCTTGGTGGCCGACGCAGTGTCGTCAAACTGCCATGCCGGCTTGTTGCTCCCGTCGAAATTCAGATCAGCACGGGAGAGGCCATCCTTGCCGTTGATCTTGATGTAGACGCTGTCGGGTTCGGTGCCCAATTCAATCGCCGAGTCTCGGGCCTTGGGATCGCCGTAGTTGATCATCAGTCCGGAAATCCTCCTTGTCGTCAACCATCATGCCGATCGCGTCGTAGGGGGATGAGCCCGGTCCAGTGCGATGCCGACGCGGCCTGGAGCCAGAAAGCCCATGCCGCCACGCTCGCTGCCCTTGGTGTCGTACAGCGTCATACCGTAGTTGTCGTTTTCACCGCGTCGCTTGTAGCTCTTGCCGCCGATGAATGGCGCAGGCATCTGCCCGACAGCGAGGCGATCAGCACCGGTCTTGCCAAGGAAAATGATGCCGTCGGAAGCATCGTCCTTGCGCGTGCGATCCTTGCTGGCCGGCACGGGTGCCCCGATCAGGATGCGGTCGCGCCCTTGCGCATCGGTGATCACCAGGCCCTGAGCACGGAGAATCGTGTCGGGCCTGGCTTGTGCGTCGGGTTTGCGCAGCAGAGACATCGCGGCCAGCGCAATTACGGCCAGCAGGGCAATGATCACCAACACCCGCAGGCGACCCACTTCACCTTGCAGGCGATTCCAATCTTCCATACGAACAGCGGTCTGATCAGACATGCAGTTCCCTTGTGGTTTGGAGAGCCTGCACGGCGGTTCGATGAACTGGCGCATGGCCGACCATCGGGCAGAACCCGATATTACTGCAGCGGCAAATGCCTTGTCTCATGCCACAACATCGAATGAATCGGCGATGGCGTAGAGTGGGCCCAGAGCGACATCCCGCTCGGGAGAAGTTTGGTGAAGAAAGAAGATGAGACACACATGCAGATTGTCTCCGCCGACATCAGCTCGGAATCACTTACTGGCATGGTGATTTTCAGGCCGCATTGCGTATCGCGCGCGGGCCGAAACGTGGCCGACATCAGCAAGAGCGGCAACTGGTATGCGTTGCGCCCGGCAGAAGTACGCAGCTTCGCGCGCGCGCTGCTCGATGCGGCAGATGCGCTCGATCTGAAAACAAAAATGTTGCAGGCGGCGAAGTCTGCCGAGGCCTGATGGATGCGCCGGCGACGTACCAGCGCATCATTGTTTCAGCTATGCCGATGGCGATTGATGGTGTCGCGCAATTCGCTGGCGGCGGCACGCGCGGCCAGCGCAAAGTCTTCGCCCTTTCCCGCGTAGAGGATCGCCCTGGACGAGCTGATCACCAGCCCGTCGCCGTCGCCGTGCGACCGTGTTGCAGCACCGCCGCGACGTCGCCGCCCTGGGCGCCGACACCGGGCACCAATAGTGGCATGTCACCGACCATCGTGCGGACCGGGCCCTCGTCGGTTGCCATGTCGCACCGATGACCAGTCACAGTTGCCGTGGCCGTTCCAGTCGCGCGCGACCGTTGCCGCCACGTGCAGGTACAGCGGCGACCCCGCAATCGAGCGCCTGGAATCGGCCCACCCGGATTGGAGGTGCGGCAGAGCACAATCACGCCCTTGTCGGCGCGATCGAGGAACGGCTGCACTCGATCGCGGCCCAGGTACGGATTCACCGTCACCGCATCGGCGCCGTAGCGATCGAACGCTTCGCTGGCGTAGTGCTGCGCGGTGCTGCCGATGTCGCCACGCTTGGCGTCGAGGATCACCGGGACGCCCGGATGGCCGCGTGGATGTGCGCGATCAACCGCTCAGTGTGTCCTCGGCGCCGCAGCGCGGCGAAGTGCGCGATCTGCGGCTCTGAACGCGCAGACCAGGTCCGCGGTGGCGTCGACGATGGCGAGGCAGAACCCGAACACCGCATCGGCGTGGCCCGCAGAGGCGACGGGAAATCGCACCGGCTCCGGATCCAGACCGACGCAGACCAGCGAGTCGTGGTCCTGCCAGGCCTGCTGCAGCGAGTGCATGAAGTGCATTGATGGTCTCCGTGGGTGGCGGGAACGGGGTAGCGGGGAACGTCAGTTTGGTGGTTGCATTAACGCCCTCCGCAAGACCGAACTGCGCCGAGCGGGGCGCGCACCATCAGTGCGCCACTTACTGCACGTTCCCAGTTCCCCGTTTCCTGCGGTCAAGCCAGCTTCTTGTACTTCAACCGATGCGGCTTGGCGCCTTCCTCACCCAGACGGCGCTTCTTGTCGGCTTCGTATTCGTGGTAGTTGCCGGGGAAGAACTCGACGTGCGAGTCGCCTTCGAAGGCGAGGATGTGGGTGGCGATGCGGTCGAGGAACCAGCGATCGTGCGAGATCACCATGGCCGCAGCCGGGGAATTCGAGCAAGCGCATCTTCCAGCGCGCGCAGGGTTTCGATGTCGCAGATCGGTTGGACGGCTTATCAAGCAGCAGCACGTTGCCGCCCTGCAGCGCCGTGCTGCGTGGCCACTTCGGCCGCGCGACCGGGATTCTCATCGACAAATCCGGCGAAGCGATCGCCGCACAGATCGCGAAGGATGCGCACATGGTGCACCCCCAAACCACCAGCGCCCACCACGCCGACGCGCGGCGCGTCGCTCTTCGAGAAGGCGCGCGACTCCGGGGTCATGATCGTGGTTCTCAGAATCCAACCCCTCGCTGGCTCGCTTCGATGAAATCGAGAAAGTGCTGTACTTCAGGGAGCATCGCCAACTCGGCGCGCGCCTTCTCGACGCCCTGTCCGAGGTTGAGATCGGAGCGGAAGCAGAAGCGATACGCGCGCTTGAGTTCACGGACCACGTCTTCGTCGAATCCGGTGCGGCGCAACCCCACCGAGTTGAGTCCAAAGAGTTTGATCGGATTGCCCACCGCACGTACGAACGGCGGCACATCCTGCGCCACGCGAGAACATCCGCCGATGAACGAATGGCGGCCGATGCGCGAGAACTGGTGCACGGCGCACAGCCCGGAGATCGTCGCCTTGTCCTCGACGGTCACATGACCGGCCAGCTGCGTGCCGTTCGAGATGATCACGTTGTCGCCGATATGACAATCGTGCGCGAGATGCACGTAGCTCATCAGGAAGCAATTGCGACCGACGCTCGTCGTGATCGAGTGCGCCGTACCCCGATTGATCGTCGCGTACTCGCGCACCGACGTCTCATCGCCGATGTCGACCCACGTCTCTTCACCGCGGTACTTGAGATCCTGCGGATCACCGCCCAGGATCGCCCCGATGCCGATCTGCACACGCTCGCCGAGTCGCACGTTGCGCTCGAGCGTCGCGCGCGCGGCGACATGGGTACCGTTGCCGATGGTGCACTGCGGACCGATGATCGCCCACGGTCCGACTTCCACGTCCTCGCCGAGCTGCGCCGACGCATCGACGAGTGCTGTCGGATGAATACGCGCAGTCATCGATCGCGGACCATCGCGGCCATGTCCGCCTCGGTCACCACCTGACCGTCCACGGTCGCGACGCCACGCATCTTGCACATGGTGCCGCGGATCTGCAGCACCTCCATTTCGATCCGCAGCTGATCGCCCGGCTTCACCGGACGGCGGAACTTCACGTTGTCGAGCGACAGGAAGTACACGACCTTGCTGGACGGATCGGCGATGGTGCGCATGAGGAGCATGCCGCCCACCTGCGCCATCGACTCGATGATCAGGACGCCGGGCATGATCGGATGCCCCGGAAAATGTCCCTGGAAGAACGGTTCGTTGATCGTGACGTTCTTCAGCCCCGCGATCCGCTTCCCTTCCTCGATCTCCAGAATGCGATCGACGAGAAGGAACGGGTACCGGTGGGGCAGCACCTGCATGATATCTTCGATGGAATACACGGCGGGCTCCCGGACAGCGTGTTGCACGAGGGCGCGCACCAGGGCGACCGTACCCCGGTGACTCGGTTTATGAGCGATGATGTGCGCGCGAACGCGCGCACCAGCGAGAACGAGATCTCCGACACAATCGAGCGCCTTGTGCCGGGAAAATTCATCAGGCCAGCGAAGCGTGGTATCCACCACGCCGTCCGCGTCGAGCACGACGGCGTTGGCGGTGGATGCTCCCTGAATCAATCCTTTCGAACGCAGCGCGTCCACTTCGTGCATGAACCCGAAGGTTCGCGCCGACGCCAGTTCACGCGTGAAGCTGTCGGCCGTGACCATGCACTGCGTGCGCTGCGTGCCGATCAGCGGGTGAGGGAAATCGATCGTCACATCGAGCGAGAGCCCCATGCACGGGTGCGCCTCGTATACCGACTCCCCATCCACCACACGAATCGATTTCCGCAGCACCAGCCACTCCGCGCGCCCTCCGTTGGCGACCAGTCCAGCGCCGCGCAACGCCTCCAGAAACGGAGCGGCACTGCCGTCCATGATCGGCGGCTCCGGGCCGTCCATGCCGATTTCGAGGTCGTCGATCGCGAGGGCGCCCACGGCAGCCAGCACGTGCTCCACCGTGTGCAGCGCTTCCGGGCCGCTCCCGAGCTGGGTGCGACGCTCGGCCTCCACCGCGATATCGACACGCGCCGGGATCGGCGCAGCGCCAGCGATATCGGTCCGACGAAACACAATTCCTGTTCCCGTCGGGGCGGGGCGGAACGTGAGACGACACGGCTGCCCCAGGTGCAGACCGATACCTTCGACCACCGCTTCAGCGCCGATCGTGCGTCGTTGCCCGGCCGACTCGGATGTGGAAGCCGTGATCACACCGGACGTCTTTCCTGCCTTCGCGATCATGTCACGCTCTCGTTCGGCGCGCCGTCGGCTCTGCCCTTGCTGTTGCCGGCCGATGTCGGATCGGCCACCAGCTGCTCCAGCGGGCGCACGATCTTCGCCAAGCGGGCAATTGCTGCCGATGCGCGAAGGTGATCCCGGTGCGCGCGGGCCGGATATCCGGACCACGTCTCGCCGGCCGGCACGTTGCCGATGACACCGGCGCCGCCAGCCAGATTCGCCTTGGCGCCGATGGTGACATGTCCTCCGATTCCGACCTGACCACCGATCTGGACGCCGTCGCCGATGCGCGTGGAGCCTGCTACGCCGGCCTGTGATGCGAAAAAGCACCCGCGACCGACGCGCACGTTGTGCGCGATCTGCACGAGGTTGTCGATCTTGGTGCCGGCCCCGATAATCGTGTCATCGACACTGCCGCGGTCGATGCAGCTGTTCGCGCCCACCTCGACGTCATGCTCGAGAATGCAACGCCCTGCGTGCGGAATGCGAATCACGCCATTCCCCTGCGGGACGAAGCCGAAGCCCTCTCGGCCAACCCGAGCGCCGGCGTGCAGCGTCACGCGGTCGCCCAGCTCGGTGAACGGATAGACGACCGCCGTGGAGTGGATTCGCACGTCCTTGCCGAGCACCGATCCGGCCCCGATGACGGCGTGGGCGCTGATCCAGCTGCCGTCACCGATCACCGCACCCTCGCCAATCACGACGAATGGATCGATCGTGACGCCTTCACCAAGCCGTACATCGTTCGCGATGACAGCGGACGGGTGTACGCCTTGGGCTCGCGGCTCCTTCCGATGGAATCTGGCCAGCAACGCGACCATGGCGTCCACCGGCTTGGCCACGACGATGCGCGTCGAAGGCGTGCCCGGCAGTTCAGCCAGCTCGGGGGAAATCAGCACCACACCGGCGCGGGAGGTGGCGAACCACTGTCCGTACCGGAGATGCGACAAAAAGCTCAGCTCGTTGGCGCCTGCCCGGTCGAGGGGGGCAATTCCCCGCACTTCGATCGAGCCATCGCCAACGAGCACGCCACCTACCTGCGCCGCAACGGCAGCGGCGGTGATGGGCTGTTGCCCATCACCGCCGCCTGCCTGCGGATCCTTGGAACCGCCGCTCACTGCGGCGATCACTCCGTGGGCGGCTTCTTGGTGTTCAGACCGGCCGGCGCGCTCGTCGGACCAGCCGGTGCGGGCTTCGCTGCAGCCGGCGCGGCTCGCGGCGCCGCGAGACGGAGCTTCGAAACGACGCGATCGGTGATGTCGAGATTCTTGTCGGCCGACACGATCAGCGAACCCGCCGCCACGTCGAAGATGAAGGCGAAACCGCCCTCAGCCCGAATGTCGTCGAGCACCTTGCGCACGTTGTCCATGATCGGCTGCATCAGTTCGGCTTCACGCGCTTGCGCCTGCTCCTGCATCTTCTGCACGCGATCCTGATAGTCCGCCTGCTTCTCACGAAGCGTCTTCAGGCGAGCCTCCTTCGCGGCCGGCGACAACGACACTTCTTCCTTCGCATACGCTTCCTGCAGCGTATTCAGCGAATCGGACAGCTTCTGCACCGCCGCGCGCATGGACGTCATGTCCTTGTCGAACTGCGCCTCGGCTTCGGTGCGGCCCGGGGCAGACTGCAGAATGGCGGCAGAGTTCACGTAAGCGAACTTCTGTCCCTGTGCCGAAGCCAGAGCGGGAACGCCAAGCACCAAGGCGCAAGCGCCAACGAACGAGGAAAGACGCATAGGATGTCCTGAGTTTAGAAGAGCTGACCGAGTCGGAAATGGAACTGCCACTTAGGATCGGGCCGAATGCGTCCGGTTACCAGGTCCACGGTGGTGCGATCAAAGCCATACGCCATGTCCAATCCAAGCGGTCCCAGCGGCGTTACGGTAGATACCCCGAATCCGGCGGAACGGAAGAGCCGGGTCGGATTGATCTGCCGCGCCGACGACCAGTTATTGCCTGCGTCGGTAAAGGCGTTGAGATAGAACATCTGATTGAACCGGACGCCGATCTCACCGGTGAGGGTCATGAAGGCGTTACCGAACGACGCCGGATCGGAGCGGTACTGGTCCGTATTCGGGTTGAACCCGACCGGGGTAATCGAGAACTCCGGGTAGCCACGCAACTGCTGGCCGAACATCACGCCACCAACCGCGAACTGCTGCTGGAAGAAGAACGGTCCCGAATTACCGAACAGGCTGCCGGCGCGCGCCGTGAGCCCCATCGTAAACTTGATAGGCTGCGAACCCGGGTTCGTTCCACCGAGCTGACCCAGCTGCGTGTACGCGCGCATTTCCGTGGTCAGGCGCTGGAAGTTCACCGTGCCGCCCAAGGGACCGCCGCTGAAGTCCGCCGTGACCGTTCGCATCGATCCGCCCGTCGCAAACGGCAGATCGATACGGGTGTCGTACGTGTACTCGAGACCGAGGTTGGAACGGAAGCAGTTCTTGGTACAGGTGTTCTGAATCGTGCCCGAGGTAAACGTGGCCGATTCACCATTGTACGACACGGCCATCGTCGAGAAATACGACCAGGGCACCGGCAGACCGAAGCGCAGCTGCGAACCGGTGCGGATGTTCTGGCCAAGGTTGCCGACGATGAAGCGGGACTGCGTACGGTACGCGCTGATAGCGCCCGACACGCGGGAGCCGCGAAGCGCGGGATCAGTATACGTCGCCGTGAAGTCGTTGAAGAAACGACCGTACTGCCAATTCAGTTTGCCCTGCTTGCAGAGGCCGAAGAGGTTGGGCTGTTCGAGGCCGATGAAGCCGCCGAATCCAACGCCACCCTGCCCCATCGATGCGCCGAAGTTGATCGAGCCGGTCCGCTTCTCCTTCACACGGAACACGATGTCGACGTCGCCCTGATCATTCACCGGACGGTAGTCCGGGAACGGCATCGGCGACTCGAAGAAGTTCATGTTGCCGATGCTCTGATAGCTGCGGATCAACGCGGCCTGATTGAACACGCCACCCGGCACCAGAAAGATCTGACGGCGGATGCAATCGTCGGCCGTGAAGTCGTTGCCGAGAATCTCGATGCGGTTCACGATCGCCGGGTTCTTCTCGTCGATTTCCCAACGCAGGTTCACCGTCGGAATCGAGTCCGGTCCCTCGAACTTACGCTCGAGCACGGGATTGATGCGCGCGTAGAGGTAGCCGTTGTTGCGGTACTCGGCGTTCACTTTCTCGATAGCATCGTCCCACTTGTGCTGATCGAAAATGCCCTCGGGGGCGGCGGCCTCGCGCTTGATCAGGCCCTTCACGCGCTGCGTCAGCGTGGGGTCGTTGCCTTCAAACGGATAGAACTTCTTGAGGTCTTCCGTGGGGAAGCGGCGATTGCCCGCCACTTCGAAGGTACCGATGCGATAGCGCGGACCTTCCTCGATCCCGATCTGCACCAAGCCTTTACCCTTCTCACGATCGACGATCAGCGTGTCCTTCGAGATGCGCATATCGACGTGGCCCAGTCGCGAAAACAGCGCCGGGATACGTTCGCCGAGGTCCCCGACGTACTTGTCTTCGTCGAACTCGCCCTTGCGGAACCACCAGAATCCTTCGGGCTTGGTCTTCATGGCCGACACGACCTGCTTTTCCTTGACCGACGTGTTCCCCACGATGTCGATGCCGGCGATCGCCAAGCGGCGCCCCTCATCGACCGTGTAGGTGATGCCGATGCGGTCGTCGTCCATCTTCACCGAGTCGATCGTCACCCGCGCCAGGTAGTAGCCCGCCGCCTCGTAGGTGGAGTCGATCCGCGCGCGCGCCTTGGCGAGCATCATCGGGTCGATGGGGCGTCCGACCAGCAAATCGATCTTGTCACGCACCGACCGTTCAGAAACGTTCTTCGGGCCAACGACCTTGATCTCGCCAAGGATCGCACGCTCCCGTACCTGAATGACGGTCAGCACCTTTTCCGGCACGCTCTCGAGATCGCAGAGCAGCTGGACATCGTCGAAGAGGTTCAGCGCGTACAGCCCCTTCATGGAGCGCTGAATCGACGGGAAGTTGAGTGGCGTCCCGGGCGTCAGGCCCATCTCGCCACGGATACGCGCATCTGGCGTTCGCGTGTTGCCACGGATCGCGATGGAGTCGGGGGACGCACAGCGCCCCGTCACGTCTTGGGCGGCCGCCGCACGAGGGGCAACCGTAGACGCACACAGGGCGATACCGGCCAACACCAACCGGGCTGTTCTTTGGGGGACGCTCTTCAGCATAGCCTTTGAATATACACCGAAACGGCAAGCGGCCGGACCCCATGGGTCCGGCCGCCGCTGATCCTGTGTTACGCCTGGGGCGTAGGGGACAGGACGCGGAACTCCAGTTTCTCTTTCTCCGTGGTCGAGACCGCGACTTCGATCTCATCCCCCTTGGAGAACTCGCCCAGCAGGATCTTCTCGGACAGCGGATCCTCAATGTATCGCTGAATCGCCCGCTTGAGCGGACGAGCGCCGTAGTGCTCGTCGTGCCCGTGGTCGACCAGGAACTCGGTCGCCGCGTCGGTCAGCTTGATCGTGATCTCCTCCTCGGCCAGACGCTTCTGCACGTCGGCGAACAGAATCGACACGATCTTCGAGATGTGCTCCTTCCCGAGCGGGTGAAACACGATCACGTCGTCGAGACGATTGAGGAATTCGGGGTTGAACACGCGCCCCATCTCCTCCTTTACCTTCTCCGAAATGCGCTCGAAATCCCCTCGCGCATCGTTGCCGGCGAAGCCCAGCGACTTGCCCCGCGTGATGTCCTTCGCGCCCACGTTCGACGTCATGATGACGACCGTGTTCTTGAAGTCGATGACCCGGCCGTAGTTGTCGGTGAGGTGACCCTCATCGAGCACCTGCAGCAGGATGTTGAACACGTCCGGGTGCGCCTTCTCGATTTCGTCCAGCAGGACCACCGAGTACGGCTTGCGACGCACCGCCTTAGTGAGCGTGCCGGAGTCTTCGTAGCCCACGTACCCCGGTGGCGCACCGATGAGCCGCGACACGGAGAACTTCTCCATGTACTCGCTCATGTCGACGCGGATCAGGGCCGACGTGTCGGCGAACAGGAACTTGGCCAGCGACCGCGCCAGCTCGGTCTTACCGACGCCGGTGGGCCCCGAGAAGATGAACGAGCCGATCGGACGACGCGGATCCTTCAGGCCGGCGCGGCTGCGGCGGATCGAGCGGGCGAGGGCCTTGATGGCCTCGTCCTGACCGACCACCGACTGGTGTAGCTCGTCTTCCATCCGGAGCAGACGCGACGTCTCGGCTTCCTGGAGACGCGTCACGGGGATGCCCGTCCAGCGGCTCACGATGAACGCGATCTCTTCCTCGCCCAGCGTGGGGCGATGCGACTGACGCCGCTGCTCCCAGTCTTCCTGCTTGCGACGGATCTGCGCCTGCAGATCGCGCTCGTTGTCACGCAACGAGGCCGCCCGCTCGAAGTTCTGATCGCGTACCGCCGCTTCCTTGTCGGCGTTGATCGCTTCGAGCTGTTCCTTGAGCTCCGCCACTTCGGCCGGCGGCACCTGGGCCGCCAGACGGGCCCGTGCGCCCGCCTCGTCGATCACGTCGATCGCCTTGTCCGGCAGGAAACGGTCGGTGATGTAGCGCTCCGACAGCTTTGCCGCGGCGAGCAACGTCTCGTCGGGTATATTCACACGGTGGTGGTCTTCGTACTTCTTGCGCAGCCCCTGCAGGATCTGCACGGTCTCGTCGATCGAGGGCGGCTCGACCACGACCGTCTGGAATCGACGCTCGAGGGCTCCGTCCTTCTCGATGTACTTGCGATACTCGTTGAGCGTGGAGGCACCGACGCACTGCAGTTCGCCGCGCGCGAGCGCCGGCTTCAGCATGTTGCTGGCGTCGATCGCGCCTTCGGCCGCACCGGCACCGACGAGCGTGTGCAGCTCGTCGATGAACAGAATGACCTGCTTGTTCTGCGCGATCTCGTTCATGACCGCCTTGAGGCGCTCCTCGAACTGGCCACGGTACTTCGTGCCGGCGATGACCGCCGCCATATCGAGCGACAGCACGCGGTTGTCGCGGAGGGAATCCGGGCAGTCGCCATTGGCGATGAGCTGCGCGAGTCCTTCCACGATGGCCGTCTTGCCCACACCGGGCTCGCCGATCAGCACGGGGTTGTTCTTCTTCCGGCGCGTCAGCACTTCCATCACCCGCTCGATTTCCTTCGCGCGTCCGATCGTGGGATCGAGCTGGCCTTCGGCAGCAAGCTGCGTCAGGTCGCGGCAGAAGTGATCGAGAGCCGGCGTCTTCGACTTCTTGTCACCCTTGGCGGGCGCCGCCGACGGCGGTACGCTGCCGGCCTTCTCAGCCTGCGGCGCCTGACCACCCTGCGGCATTTCCGTGCCCAGCAGACGCAGCGTTTCCGTGCGCGCGGCTTCGAGATTGACGCCCGCGTCGGTCAACACCTGCGCGGCGATCCCCTTCTCTTCACGAAGGAGGCCAAGCAACAGGTGTTCCGTGCCGACGTAGCTGTGATTGAGATCGCGGGCTTCCGCCATCGCGAGCTCGAGCACCTTCTTGGCGCGCGAGGTATACGGCAGATCAGGTCCGGTGGCCTGTGCCGCTTTCCCCTTCTTGACGGTGTCCTCGATCTTCTGGGTAACGTCGTCGAGATCCACGTTGAGGTTTTGCAGCACCGCCGCCGCAACGCCCTCACCCTCGCGGATCAGGCCGAGCAGGATATGCTCGGTGCCCACATACTCGTGATGCAGACGTGCCGCTTCCTCGCGTGCCATCGCGAGAACTTTCCGCACCCGCTCGGTGAAGTTGTAGCCGTTCATCGTCCCCTCAGGGTCGTAGGGAAGCGGATCATTCGACGCCGCCGCCTTCGCTCACCAATACCTGCCGCACGTATTTGGCGCGCGCCAGATTGGTCTCGCTTTCCGTCAACGTACGTTGCTCGAGGTGAGCAAGATGCGCCGACTGGGCAAAGATCAGGAGCTTGTTGAGTGTGTATACACTGAGCCCAGTGATCAGTTTCAGGCCAACCGCCAGACGGACTCCACTCAGGTAGTTCATGGCCTCGTCGAAGGTCAGACTGCGGGCGTACCGCAGCGTCCCGTAGGCGCGCCACAACTTGTCCTCGATAATATAGCCCGCGTCACGGACGAGGACACGACGCGCTTCCTCCTCGCGTTCGATCACATGGCGGACGACGCGGACCAAAAGGTCCTGCAGCTCGTCTTCCGACCGCCCCAATGTCGTCTGGTTCGACAGCTGGAAGAAATTCCCGACCACTTCACTTCCTTCGCCGTACAGTCCGCGATAGGTGAGCCCCATCTGCTGGAGCCCGGAGAGCACCTTCCCGATCTCCTTGGTCAACACCAGGCCGGGTAGATGAATCAGGACCGAGGCCCGGAGACCCGTGCCCGCGTTCGTCGGACAGGCCGTGAGGAAACCGAACTCCCGATGAAACGCAAACGGTACCTGCGAGCCGAGTTCGCGATCCAGGCGGTGCACTGACTCGAAGGCTTGGGGCACCGCAAAGCCGGACCGCAGCGCCTGCAGGCGAAGGTGGTCTTCCTCGTTCACAAGCAGACCGACCGACTCGCCCAGGAATACGGCGGCGCCGGTGCGGATCGGATGCTGCGGATCGAGTCCCGCGAGTTCCTTGCTGACCAGATGGCGCTCATGGAGCAGTTGCCGGTCGACCGTAGCCAGCTCCTCGAGACGGACCAGCAGACTGCCACTCAACGACGGGACGGCACCCAGGGCGTCGCGTACCTGGGCCAGCATCCGCAGTCGCTCACCGTCGCGGGCGCGACCCGTGAACGCATAGCCGGACACGTTCCGCGCCAGCCGCATCCGGGTCGAGATCACGACATCCGAATTGGGACCGGATGCATCCAGCCACCGCACCCCGCCGTCGGGCAGGAGCGACAGATCCAAAGCCGGCCGAGGGGGCGTCATTCGATCACCTTGATGCGGTCGCGCAACTCGGCGGCCAGTTCGAACTGCTCGGTTTCGACCGCCCGTTGCAGGCGATCGCGCAAATCATGGATCGAATCGGGTTTGGGCGTCGCGACGTGGGTGACGGGCGCGTCGTAGCGCTGCCCCACATGTCGCGAGCTGCCATGCAGCCGACGCAGTAGTTCGCGCAGGCTCTTTTCCATCGCATCGTAGCAGTGCGGACAACCCAGACGTCCGGTCGCACGGAAATCACGCGCGGTGGCTCCGCAGAACGAGCACGCCGCGGCGTCTTCGCTGGTCGTGGACGCCTGCTGCTGCACGGCCTGCAGAATGTCGCCGAGAGGGTGCTGGGCGACCGCGACGGTGGTCTCCACTCCCTTCTCCGCCGCACACTTCTCGCAGAGATGGAGCTGAGTCACCGCGTTGTCGACGATGCGCGTGAGATTCACGACGGCATCGCGCTCTTTGCAGTTATCGCAGATCATCAGCCCTCCGTCCCGAGACCGTTCGTCACCACCAACCGTCCTCCTTCCAACAATAGCGCCCGATCGGCTCGGGCAGCCAGCGACTGATTGTGGGTCACGACGACCAGACCCAACGAGAGATCACGAGCAAGCTCCGAGAACAAATCGTGGAGCCGCTCAGCGTTATGTAGATCGAGATTGCCGCTGGGCTCGTCGGCCAAGAGTAGCGCTGGTTCCGCGGCCAGGGCGCGCGCCACGGCGGTGCGCTGCTGCTCGCCTCCCGACATCGCGCCCGGACGATGATGGCGACGCGCCGACAGACCGACTCGTTCGAGCAGATGCTCAGCGCGCTGCTGCGCAATCCGGTCGGCGACGCCCGCAATCCGCAGCGGCATCATCACGTTCTCCAGCGCCGAGAACTCGCGCAGCAGGTGATGAAACTGAAACACGAACCCGACGGCACGGTTCCTGAGCTTGGCAACGGCCTCGTCATCAAGGCCACCGACGCTTTGTCCGGCAAGGTCAATGCGACCCGCCGATGGCCGCTCGAGCGCGCCGAGCACGTGCAACAGCGTGCTCTTGCCTGCCCCGCTGGCACCGACCACGGCCACCATCTCCCCGCGCTTCACGGTGATGGAGACCTCGTCGAGGATCCGGATCACGCCGCCGTCGCCACCCAGGAATTCCTTGACGAGCCCCACCGCGTGCACGACCGGCGGTTCGCCCGATGGCACGCTCCCAGCGGCCGCGCCGTCCGACACGATCGCCTCACTCATGGCGGATCGCGTCGACGGGGTACAACCGGGCGGCCTGCGCCGCCGGATACAGCGTTGCAAGCGCCGTGATCACGAGGCTCGATACCATGATCAGCAGCACATCCGGAATCTGAATCGCGACTGGCAGGTGATCGATGAAATACACCGAGGGATCGAGGGAAATCAGCTGATATTTCTCGAGCAGCAACGAGAGGAAGAGTCCGATCGCCACGCCACCACCCGTTCCCACTGCTCCTACAACGATTCCCTGATACAGAAAGATCCGACGGATCGACTTCGCCGGCATCCCCATGGCCCGGAGAATGCCGATCTCTCGCGTCTTGTCGGATACGACCATCGTGAGCGTGCTGACGATGTTGAACGCGGCCACTACCACGATGAGCAGCAGAATCACGCCCATGCCGAGCCGCTCGAGCTTGAGCGCCTGAAACAGCGAGCGATTCTGCTCTTGCCAATCGATGGCCCGCACCGGTGCCTTCAGGTTCGCGCGAAGCGAATCGGCCACGGCCGGCGCCTGCCAGCGATCGACCGCGCGCACTTCGATGCCGGTGACATCATCGCCAAGGCCCGCGAACCGCTGCGCCGCCGCCAGCTCGAGGTACAGGTACGCGTTGTCGTACTCGTACATCCCCGTCTCGAAGACGCCCGATACCACCGCGCTGTCGAGCCGCGGAATGATCGCACCGGTACTCGCGTTCATGTCGAGCCCCGCCGCCCCGACCAGGACGATCGTGTCGCCCGGAAACGCATTCAGTTTCGACGCCAACAGCTTGCCCAGTACCGCGCCGGGCAGTGACACACTGTCGCGTGTGAACCGGAAGTCTCCGAGGATCGCGTGCGAGCGGATCGTCGTGACGTCGGCGCCAGCCACGCCATCGGCCTGAATGCCCATCACCTGCGTGCCGGTCATATAGCCGGACAGGTTCCGGACCATCCCCTGCGTGCTGACGAATGGCGCGGCCCGTACGACTCCAGGCGTCGCCGCGACCGCCTCGCGCGTTTCCCGCCAGTTCGTCATGCGCATACCATCGCCGTACGGCAACACATGCACGTCGGGACTGCCCACAAGAATCTTCTCGCGAAGATCACGCTGCAGTCCGTTCATCACGCCCATGATGACGATCAACGCGCTGACGCCGACCAGCACACCGCCGATGGCGATGACGCTGATCAGCGACAGTAAGCGCGACCCGCGGCGACTGCGCAGGTAGCGCCACGCGATCGACAACTCGAGGCCAGTCACGAAAGGATTACTCGGGGCGCATGGTGGGGAACAGGATCACGTCGCGGATGTTCTGCGTGTCGGTGAGATACATGAACAGCCGATCGATCCCGATTCCGACGCCACCGGTGGGCGGCATGCCGTACTCCATGGCGCGCAGGTAGTCGTCGTCGACACCAGAGGCCTCGTCGTCACCGGCGTCGCGCAAGCGCGCCTGCGCTTCGAAGCGTTCGCGCTGGTCGATCGGATCGTTCAGCTCGGAGAACGCATTCGCCAGTTCCTTGCCGCGCGCGAACAGCTCGAAGCGCTCGGTGAGACCAGCCGGTCCGCCGCGCTTGGGCTTCGCCAGCGGTGACAGCTCGATCGGGTAGTCCACGACGAACGTGGGCGTGTCGATCTTCGACTCCACCAGTTCCTGGAACATCTCGTCGAGCACCTTCGGCCGGCTCAGTGTCGCCACCTTCTGCACGCCGATGCGCTCGGCCGCCTGCCGAAGCGCTGCGTCGTCGGCCGCCATCACATCGATGCCCGCCGCCTTCGACAGCGACGGCACCCATTCGATGCGCGGGAACGGCGTCACCAACACGGGCACCTTCTCGCCCACGATCGGAATCGAGCGGATCGCATCGGCCGCGGCCACCATCAGCGTTTCCACGCGCTCCATCATCGTGGTGTAGTCGGCGAACGCTTCGTAGAACTCGAGCATCGTGAACTCCGGATTGTGCGTCCGGTCGATGCCCTCATTGCGGAAATCGTGTCCGATTTCGTACACGCGCTCGAAGCCGCCCACGATCAAGCGCTTGAGATACAGCTCATCCGCGATGCGCAGATACAGCGGCATGTCGAGCGTGTTGTGGTGCGTGATGAACGGACGCGCCGAGGCGCCGCCGTACAGCGGCTGCAGCACGGGCGTTTCCACTTCGAGATAGTTCAACCCGTCGAGATGCGCGCGGATGCTGCGCGTGAGCACCGAGCGCGCACGAAACAGCGCGCGCACTTCGGGATGCACCGCGAGGTCGGCGTACCGCTGACGTGCACGCTGCTCGGTATCGGAGAATCCCGAGTAGCGCACCATCTGCCCGTCGACCATCTGCTCCTTGCCGAACGGCAGCGGCCGCAGCGACTTCGAGAGCAGCGTGGCCTCCTTCACCTTCACCGTGGCTTCGCCGGTCTTCGTGCGCATCATCGAGCCGCGTACCCCGACCCAGTCGCCGAGGTCCCAGGCGTTGAGCTGGGTCCAGGCGTCCTCGCCGATCTCATCACGCCGGAAATACAGCTGCACGCGGCCGTCCATATCGGCCAGGTGCGCGAACGCCGTCTTGCCCTGGCTCCGCCACGAGGTGAGACGACCGGCCACCGTGACCTCGGGCCCTTCGTCGGACGAGCCGAGTGCCGCGACGGCTTCGGTCGCGGTGTGCGATCGGTCGAACGAGTACGCGAACGGTTCGGTGCCGGCCGCGCGCAACGCATCGAGCTTGTCGCGTCGCGCCTTCATCAGGAAATTCAGATCGTCGCTCACAGCGGGCGCCCCTCCGCCTTCTCTTCGCTCTCCTGCTTCAAGTAGGCCTGGATGAACGGATCGATCGCGCCGTCCATGATCTTCTGGACGTCGGCGATCTTGAGCTCGGTGCGGTGATCGTTGACCATCGTGTACGGTTGAAAGACGTAGCTGCGGATCTGGCTGCCGAACGACACGTCCTGCTTGTCGGCATCGAGGAGGGCTTTGGCGGCGGCGAGCTTGTCCGACTCGCGCTGATACAGCTTGTTCTTCAGCTGCTTCATCGCGGTCGCCTTGTTCTTGAACTGCGAGCGCTCGGCCTGCGACGCGCACACGATACCGGTCGGCATGTGCGTGATGCGCACCGCGGATGACGTCTTGTTGACGTGCTGTCCGCCGGCACCCGACGCGCGATACACATCGATGCGCAGATCTTCGTCACGGATCTCGATGTTGATCTCCTCGTTCACGACGGGATACACGAAGACCGAGGCGAAGCTCGTATGACGGCGCGCCTGCGAATCGAACGGCGAGATGCGGACGAGGCGATGCACGCCCGACTCGGGACGCAGGAAACCGTAGGCGTACTGGCCCTTGATCTCCATCACGGCGCCCTTGATGCCCGCCTCTTCGCCTTCGCTGAGGTCGAGCATCTCGATCTCGAAGCCTTTCCGCTCCGCCCAGCGCGTGTACATGCGCATGATCATCTGCGCCCAGTCCTGCGCCTCGGTGCCGCCGGCGCCGGCGCTGATTTCGATCTGCGCATCGCGGAAGTCATCGCGCCCGCGCAGCAGCGACTTCAGCTCGAACGCGTCGAGTTCCTCGACGATTCGCTCGGTTTCCGCGTCGAGGTCCTTGGACATTGCATCGTCCGGCTCGAGGGCGAGCAGTTCATCGATCTCGCGCGCCGATTCGATGCGCGCGCTCAGCGAGTCGATCGGCTCGATCCAGCCCTTGAGCACTTTGACCTGCTGCACGATGTCCCGCGCGTGCTCCTGATCGTTCCAGAAGGCGCCATCGGACATCTCATTCTCATACGCGTTCAGCGTCGAGCGCTTGGCGTCGACGTCAAAGATACCTCCGCATGTCCACGAGCCGCTCTTCCGACCGTGTCAATACCCGCAGCCGCTCTCCGTCCTGCATGCCGTGCCTCCAGATACGACGCAGGCCGCCCTCCGCGCGGGAGAGCGGCCCGTAGTGTCACCAGCTGTTACCAGCATTCGAGTGACATGGAAGGTACCCGGAGGCGGCACTGGCTTCCAGCGGCAGTATCAGAAGAGACGGCGGCCGCCCGCGAGAATCTCGTTGAGCGCTTCCTGAAAGTACGGCGAGTGTTCCGCCACATCCCGGCCGACCTGCTCCACGTATTCCTCGTAGCTCTTCTTGATCTCTTCGCGAAACAGCTGGCGCAACGTCCCGTCGCGCAGTCCTTCATCGCGCTTCTGCGGATGATAGGCCACCAGATCGGACACGAGCGCCCGGGCGAGGCGACGGGCGCGTTGCGCTGGATCCGCGCGCAGGAACGGATTGATGGGACGCTTCCCTGCTGCCGGCGTCGCGGTGGTCGCCGATGACATCGGGGTCATCGTGGCCGTCGCTGACGCGGCGACAGCTTGGTAGGCTGGCACGGCGGCCGGTGCCGGCGGCGTCATGACACTGGCGGTCGGCGGCAACGGGGCAGCTGCCGGTGCCGTGGAGATCGGTGTGGCGCGCGATTGACCCGAGCCGAACGGCGCGACCGCGGCCGTGGACGACGCCGGCGTCACCGAGACGGGCAACGTGCCGCCACCGATGGCGATCACGCCACCGCACACCGAGCAGCGCGCACGCACGCCCGTGGCGGGGACCTTCGCCGGATCAACGCGAAAGACCGACTTGCAGTCGGGACACGAAACGGTCATCACACGCCCCCTACACTGCGAATACCCTGACGCTCGCGAAGCGCGTCGATGGACGCCCCCGCCGAAATCGGAGCGGCCGGTTCATCCCGTCGACGATCAACCGCCCAGACGGAGCCCGACAGTGTCTTCGCGTAACTCTTCATTTCCGTCGCCAACTCGCTGACCTCGATGCCCCGCGTGAAATGCCGGCGCTGATTGGTAACGACGCCGACAGAGAGCGTCATCAGCGGAACCTTATGTAACTGGCCGCGCCGATCCTTACCAAAGAAATATCCCACACGACGGTCCTGCTCGGAATACTGCCACGGAATGAGTTCGTCAAATACCCGGATGACTTCGTCGCACACCCGGGGGACGGCCGCGAGGGGGATGGTGTAGAGAAAATCGTCACCTCCGATGTGGCCGACGAAACCCTCCTCGACACAAAGCCCCTTTACCACGTCATGGAGGATGCGGGCCAGCAGCCGGATCACCTGATCGCCGTGATGATAGCCGTAGCGGTCGTTGAATTCCTTGAAGTGGTCCAGGTCGGCGTAACAGGCCGCAAACTTCTCTCCTGAAGCCACCCGGCGGCTCAGCTCCGCCTCGATCTCCCGCGTGCCCGGTAGCCGGGTCGACGGATGCACATCGGTGTCGCGATCGCTGCGCCGCAGCATCGCCGACAGCCGAGCCGTCGCTTCCGAATCGCTCACGTCGGCCCGAAGCACCTCATCCGCGTCGGCTTCGAAGGCCTCGGCAAAGCGCTCCGCCGACACGATCACGAGGACCGGGACGATCGCCGTATAGGCATCGCGCTTGAGGCGACGACAGGTGCCGACCGCGAGCGCTTCCCACTCTGCGGTACCGCGCGCGTCGATCAGGATCAGCCTGGGACGCGACTTCATCGCTTGCGGGCAAACGCCGGCGGTATCGGCGGTCTGCTGGCGCGGAATACCCGATGACTGCCACCACGCGGTCAACCACGACGGTTCATCCTGACCATGGGTCAGGTGGACCGCGACGTGCTCGTTGAAACCGGATGTGGTCATCGTCGAAGCGTGGATCGGGAGTGAGCGTGGGCGGAAGCCCCTCGGAGCGAGCCGGAGTGCGGCACCTCGCTCAACATAAGACGATCACCTCATCCCGTTCGCCACGATGTGTCGGCCATCACATCAACTGTCACAAAATGCCGATTCAGGCGGCACCCGAGCCGTTGCTGCGCCCTAACGGAGGTCGGGGACGAGACGAATCCCCGTCCGTACCTGACGCCGCCCGTCGCGCGGGTCACCCACCGGTTCGACCACGGTGTGAATGCTCTCCATGCTCATGCCGACCACGCCGGCACCGCCAAACCGTCGCACCCGGACACTGACATAGGCGTCGATCAGACTGACCAGATGATTGGCCCCGATCAGTCCCACGTAGTTCACCGCGCGCTGTACACTCCGGTTCGCACTCGCGATGGTTTGCGCGTAGACATCGCGCTGGAGCTGCGCGTCGCGCCAGCTCCACTGAAACGCGGCCGGCACCGCCCGCGACTGGTAGAACGCGAGCGCGCGCTGGTACTCCGCGCTGCCGACGGCAGGCGCAACGGCAGGATTGAGCCAGTACGTCTCACGCGCCAGCAGCCAACGCGCCCCGTTGTAGGTCGTCTCGTCGGTCTCCGGGTCAATGGCCCCGCCGGGAATGCGATCGAAGGCCCCGCTCTCGAGGAACTTCTCCATCGACTCGTAGTAGTCCCAGCCTCCTCGCGGGCGCTCACCGCCGAACGGCTGCCGGGCGACATCGAATGCCAAAGCGCGATACGCATCGCGATCCCGATTGGCGTCCCGGCGTGCGCGGACCTGCTGCAGGATGAGATATCCCTCAGCCACCAGATAGCCGACGCTGCGTTGCTGTCCCATCGCGAACTGGCCGGCACCCGGTACCACCCCCGAGAGGACGGGTGCCCACCACGGCGCCCGAGTACCCGGCTTCGGCAGCGACGCGTGAGTGGCTGCGGGCGCGGACGGGCTGTTCATGGCCAGAATCGGCGGCGCCAGCGCCACGCGGAGGGCCACCGGGCTTCCACCCTGCGCCCGCGCGACCGATGCGGTGAGGAGCACGCCCAGCACACGCGCGGCGGTGAGGATTCCACGGCGCATCAGAAGCGGGCCCGCAGCGAGATGTACGTGGGCGGCTCACCCAGCTGCGCCGATGCGGCGTCGAACCGACGCGCGAGATCGAGCGCGAAGCCGCCGCGCTGAAAGCCGAAGCCGATAGACGGCCCCTTGGCGTCGCCAGGTTGCAGCTTGTAGCCACCGCGCAGGAACGCGGCATCCCGATACCCCAGAATGACTCCCAATCCTCCGGCGGCCCCGTTCAGGGCCGCGGCGCTCTGCACGTCCAGCGTGACATCGAGCGATGCCCCCGCCGCCGTCAGCGACTGCACCGGCACTCGCGCCTTCCCACCGACCTGGATGATGCGCGGCAGCGGATCCGCCTGCTCGGCATCCTTCACCTGCAATGCCGGGCCCAGATTGCGCACCGACGCGCCGATCGTGACCGGGAGCGTCGTCGGCAGCACATACTGCACGCCAAGATCCAATGCACTGGTGGACCCCGAAATCACGGGCACGTTGCCGCAGATTCCCGTGCACTGAAACCGCAGCATGATGAACTTGTACGTCACGCCGGCGCTCAATCGTTTGCCAACCGGCGTGGCATAGGAGAGCGCGAGTTGGTAATTCCGGTTCGTGATGGTGCCGATCTCGGTCCCGTTCACCGGGTCCGTCGCCGCCTGGTCACCGTAGTTCACCAGATACGCCGACGCCGCCACGGTGCCAAGCACGCGCGACGGAATGGCGAACGTGAGCATGTCGCTCGTCGCGATCAACGTCTGCGAATGGTGCACGGCCAGCTCCTTCTTGCCGATGCGCGCCAACGCCGCTGCATTCCACCACATCGCTTCCGTGCCCAGCGTGGAATCGGCAACGACGGCCTCACCCTGCGCCACCGCATGCGCGCCGAACGGGACCAGCAAAAACAGTCCACCATTCTGCGCATGCGCAACCGACGCCGTGCTCACGCTTGCCGCGAGCACGACGACCGCGCGAACGCACCGCTCAAGCCACGGCCGTCCGCGTCTCACGTCTTTTCGTTCGGGTCGCCGTAGCCCAACCGCAACACGGCATTTCGATTCCGACGCCAGTTCGGGAGCACTTTCACCCAGAGATCGAGATATACGGGTTGTCCGACGAAGCGCTCGATCTTCTCGCGCGCTACGCGGCCAAGCTTCTTGATCTGTTGTCCGTTGGCTCCGATCACAATTCGTTTCTGGCTGTCGCGTTCGACGTGCAGGACGGCACGAATGTACAGCGGAGTAGAGCCCTCGCGGAACTCCTCGATTTCACACGCGAGCGCGTGGGGCAACTCGTCGCCGAGTTGCTCGAGGGCTGTTTCGCGCACGAACTCGGCACAGAAGAACTTCACCGGCTGCGTGGAGAGTTCGTCGGCGGGATAGAGATAGGGACTTTCCGGCAGTCGTTCCGTGATGGCCTTCACAAGGCGATCCATGCCGTCGCCCGTGTGTGCCGACAACAGTACGGCCTCCGGATAGTGCTCGAGTAGCGCAAACTTCCTCGGCTCGTCGATCAAGTCGATCTTGTTCAGCGCGAGCAGCACCTTGGCGCGCGGTGCGCGCTCGAGTCCAGCGGCGGTGGCGAAGTCGCTGGGAATGGTGGCTGTGGCATCGACCACATGCACGAGCACATCGGCGTCGCGCACGGCGGCGAGCGCCGCGTTCCGCATCGCGCTATGCAGCGTGTCCTTGGGCTCGAGCAGTCCCGGTGTGTCGAGAATGACCATCTGCGTGTCATTCTCCGTCCGCAACCCGAGGATCCGGTGGCGGGTACTCTGCGCCTTGCTCGACGTGATCGCGAGCTTTTCACCGACGAGTCGGTTGAGCAGGGTGGATTTGCCGGCATTGGGGAAACCGGCGACCGTAACGATACCAGCCCGTGTCATGAACTCAGGTTCGGGTGAATGCGACTTGGGAGTGAAGGGTAGTGATACAC
>CAWJMR010000029.1:0-17336 GCA_963843965.1 uncultured Gemmatimonadaceae bacterium | reverse complement strand
CTCCAGGTGGTGCGCACCCTCAGCGAAGGGAAGGTCATCAAGGTTAAGGCCTGCACGCGGTGCATCGCGGCCGGCAAGATCACCCGCGCGCCGCGCGGTCAGGTTGCTGTCGCGTAACTCGCGTACGGTGACGTCTCAGCGGGGAGCTCGCAGTTGCCGGGCTCCCCGCTTTGTACATATGCCTTCCGTTGTCGCCACTCACGACTCCTGACTTCCGACTGAGTACTCTGTTGAAGACTGCACTGATCACCGGGATCACCGGACAGGACGGCTCCTACCTCGCCGAGCTGCTGCTCGCGAAGGGCTACGAGTCGTCGGCATCGTGCGTCGCTCGTCCACCACGCCCTTCGAGCGCATCGCCCACCTCGTCGATCGCGTCGAGCTCGTGTCGGCCGACCTGCTCGACCAGACCTCGCTCATCGACGTGCTGCACGAGACGCAGCCCGACGAGATCTACAACCTCGCCGCGCAGTCCTTCGTGCCGACCTCGTGGACCCAGCCGGTGCTCACCGGCGAGTTCACCGGCGCTCGGCGTCACCCGCATGCTCGAGGCGGTGCGCCTGGTCGCGCCCAAGTCCGCTTCTACCAGGCGTCAGCTCCGGAGATGTTCGGCAAGGTGCGCGAGACGCCGCAGAGCGAGTCCACGCCGTTCTACCCGCGCTGCCCGTACGGCGTCGCCAAGGTCTACGGCCACTGGATCACCGTGAACTACCGCGAGAGCTTCGATCTCTTCGCGGTGTCCGGCATCCTCTTCAACCACGAGTCGCCGCGGCGCGGCCTCGAGTTCGTGACGCGCAAGATCACCGACGCCGTCGCCCGCATCAAGCTCGGCCTGCAGCACGAGCTGCGCCTCGGCAACCTCGAGGCGCGCCGCGACTGGGGCTTCGCCGGCGACTACGTCGACGCGATGTGGCGCATGCTGCAGCTCGACGAGCCCGACGACTTCGTGATCGGCACCGGCGAGACCTACTCCGTCCGCGATTTCTGCGTCGCCGCCTTTGGTGCGGTCGATCTCGACTATCTCGAGTATGTGAAGCAGGATGAGAAGTTCTTCCGGCCCGCCGAGGTGGACCTGCTCGTCGCCGATCCGTCGAAGGCGGAGCAGCGGCTAGGGTGGACACCCAAGGTGCCGTTCGCCGAGTTGGTGAGCATGATGGTTGCCGCCGATCTCGCGCGGTACGAACGCCAGCGGTGATGCCCTCGTGAAGCGCGTGCTCGTGACTGGAGCCGCCGGCTTCGTCGGGTCGTACATGCTTGAGGCCCTGCGGAACGAGGGCGGCGAACGCTTCGCCCTCGCCACCGATCCGCCTGACGTGCCTGACGCGTTGGGCGGCGATGTCCGCTGGCTGTACGGCGATCTCCGGGACGAGGGCTACATCGCGCACGTCGTGGAGACCGCCCGCCCGGATACCGTGATCCACCTCGCGGCGATCTCGCACGTGCCCACGGCGGCCGCTGATCCGGCGCTTGCCTGGGACGTCAACGTCACCGCGACGGCGCGCCTGCTCCACGCGCTCGGCCGTGCCCGCGATGCCGGCGCGATTGATCCCACCGTGCTCGTCGTCGGCAGCGCCGAGCAGTACGGGCGCCACGAAACCCATGAGTTCCCGCTCCTTGAGAACTCCGTGCAGGCCCCGCGAACGGTGTATGCCGCCACCAAAGCCGCGCAGGAGATCCTCGCACTCCAGTGCTGGCGGGCCACAGGGCTGAAAGTGGTCGTGGCCCGCAGCTTCAACCACAGCGGACGAGGACAGCCGACGCGTTTCCTGCTCCCCGCGCTGGTGCAGCGCGCGGTCGAACTGCGCGGCGCCGCGCCGGGAACAACCATGCCGGTTGGCAATCGCTCGCCGATACGCGATTTCCTCCATGTAAGTGACGTCGTTGCTGCGTATATTTCACTCTGCCGACGGGGTGCGCCTGGCGAGGCGTACAACGTGGCCAGCGGCACCGGATGGTCGGTGCAACAGATTCTCGAGCGGGTTCTGGCGCGTGCCGAGGTGCAGGCGACGCCCGTCGAAGATCCAACGCTGGTACGCCCGGTTGACGTCCCCGTACTGATCGGGGATTCGCACAAATTGCAGCGCGCAACCGGATGGTCCGCCACGCGCTCTCTTGACGACATCATCGACGATCTTCTCCATGCCGCGACGCTCTGACCTGCACCGGATTCTCGTGATCGGCTCTGGACCGATCGTGATCGGGCAGGCTGCTGAATTTGATTACTCCGGAACGCAGGCCACCAAGGCCCTGCGCGAAGAGGGGTACGAGGTCATCCTCGTGAACTCCAATCCGGCCACGATCATGACCGACCCGGAGTTCGCTGACCGCACCTACATCGAGCCGGTCACGACCGAGTTTGTCGAGAAGGTGATTGCCAAGGAACGCCCCGACGCCGTGTTGCCGACCATGGGCGGGCAGACGGCGCTCAACGTCGCGCTCGCGCTCTACGACAGTGGCGTGCTCGAGAAGTACGGCTGCGAGCTCATTGGCGCCAACGCCCGGGCCATTCGCGTGGCGGAGGATCGCAAGCTCTTCGGTGAAGCGATGACCAAGATCGGACTCAAGTGTCCGACCGGCCGCACCGTCACGACGCTCGAAGAAGCGATCGCTGGCGTTGAGGAAACGGGCTTCCCGTCGATCATCCGCCCGTCGTTCACGCTAGGCGGCACCGGTGGCGGTATCGCGTACAATCGCGAAGAGTTCGAAACCATGGTGCGCCGCGGGCTCGATTTGTCGCCCGTAGGTTCCGTGCTCATCGAGCGCTCGCTGCTCGGCTGGAAGGAGTACGAGCTCGAAGTGATGCGCGATTGCGCCGACAACGTCGTCATCGTCTGCTCCATCGAGAATCTCGATCCGATGGGCGTGCACACCGGTGACTCGATCACTGTTGCACCCGCCATGACGCTGACGGATCGCGAATATCAGGTGATGCGCGATGCGGCCGTGGCGATCATCCGGGAGATCGGTGTCGACGCCGGTGGCTGTAACATCCAGTTCGCCGTCAATCCGAAGAACGGCGAGCTGATCGTCATCGAGATGAACCCGCGGGTGTCGCGCTCCTCGGCCCTCGCCTCGAAGGCCACCGGCTTTCCCATCGCACGTATCGGTGCCAAGCTCGCCGTCGGCTACACGCTCGACGAAGTGCCGAACGACATCACCAAGACGACGCCGGCCAGCTTCGAACCGGTGCTTGACTACGTGATCGTGAAGTGCCCCCGCTTCGCCTTCGAGAAGTTCACGTCGTCCGATCCGGGCCTGACGACGCAGATGAAGTCCGTCGGCGAGTCGATGGCGATCGGTCGCACGTTCAAGGAAGCCTTCCAGAAGGCGCTGCGTGCGCTCGAAACCGGCCGTAGCGGTTGGACGATCGGCGAGCGCCTGGTCGACGATCGCCTCGTCGAAGGGTCGAAGGAAGAGTTGCGTGGCGCGCTGCGTCGCCCCACGCCGGAGCGCATTTACCAGCTCAAGCGCGCCATGCTCATGGGCATGGGCACCGCCGAGTTGCACGAGATCACCGGCATCGATCCGTGGTTCCTCGACCAGTTGCACGAGTTGATCGTCGCCGAGGCGGAGTACCAGCAGGAGCCGACCGTCGATGTCGACAGCATGCGTCGCATGAAGCGCCTCGGCTTCTCCGATCGACAGCTCGGTGCGTTGCGCGGTGTCACCGAACATGAGGCCCGCGCGATGCGCTGGGCGCTCGGTGTGCGCCCCTCGTACAAGATGATCGATACGTGCGCCGGTGAATTTCCCTCCAGCACGCCGTATCTCTACGGCTGCTACGACGAGGAGAGCGAAGCGGCCACCGAAGGACGTCAGAAGGTCATCATCCTTGGCTCGGGTCCCAACCGCATCGGACAGGGCGTCGAGTTCGATTACTGCTGTGTGCGCGCCGTGCTGGCACTGCGCGAGCGGGGATACGAGACCATCATGGTCAACTCGAATCCCGAGACCGTCTCCACCGACTTCGACATTTCCGACAAGCTGTACTTCGAGCCGCTCACGCTTGAAGACGTGCTCGAAATCGTCCATCGCGAGAATCCGCTCGGCGTGATCGTGCAGCTCGGCGGCCAGACGCCGCTCAAGCTCACGCGACCGCTCGAGGCGGCCGGTGTGCGCATTCTTGGCACGTCACCAGACGCCATCGATATCGCCGAGGATCGTCGTCGCTTCGAAGCGATCGTGCGCGAACTCGGTATTGCCCAGCCGGCGAACGGAACGGCCACCAGTGTGGACGAAGCCGTCGAGATTGCCGACCGCATCGGCTATCCGGTGCTCGTACGCCCGTCGTACGTGCTGGGGGGTCGCGCGATGGAGATCGTGCATGATGCCGCGTCGTTGCGCGGATACTTCGAGCGCGCCGCACGTGTGAGCGAAGACCGCCCGGTGCTCGTCGACAAGTTCCTCGAGGATGCGTTCGAGGCCGACGTCGACGCGCTCTCCGATGGCACGAATGTGGTGATCGGTTCGGTCATGGAACACATCGAGAGTGCCGGTATTCACTCCGGCGACTCGGCGTGCGTGCTGCCGCCGTATTTGATTCCGCAGGAAGCGGCCGATCAGATGCGCGCGCACACGGTTGCCTTTGCCAGGAAGTTGGGCGTGGTCGGCTTGATCAACGTGCAGTACGCCTACAAGGACGGCGTGGTGTACGTGATCGAAGTGAATCCGCGTGCGTCGCGCACCGTGCCGTTCGTGTCGAAGGCCATCGGCGTATCGCTCGCGTCCGTGGCGGCCCGCCTGATGCTTGGCGAGACGTTGGCGGAGATCGGCTTCACGTCGGAGATCGTGCCGCCGTTCTTCAGCGTGAAGGAAGCCGTTTTCCCGTTCAACAAGTTCCGCGAATTCGATCCGGTGCTCGGCCCCGAAATGCGCTCCACCGGCGAAGTCATGGGCATCGACGAAGACTTCGGCACCGCGTTCATGAAGTCGCAGCTGGCCGCCGACAACGCGCTCCCGCGCACGGGCGCGGTCTTTATCACGGTCAACGATTCCGACAAGCCGAGCGCGGCGAAGTTGGCCGCGCGGTTCCACGAACTTGGCTTCACGCTCTACGCGACCAGCGGTACCGCCGCGTACTTGCGCGAGCGCGAAATCCCTGTGCAATCGGTGCTCAAGGTCAGCGAAGGCCGGCCGCACGGCGTCGACATGATCCTGAACGGTGAGATTCACCTGCTCGTGAATACGCCGCTCGGCAAGCACGCGCAGGTCGATGACGAACGGCTTCGTCAGGCCGCGATCAGCAACCGTGTGCCGTACACGACCACGCTGTCGGCGGCCAGCGCTGCGGCCGAAGCGATTGCGGCGCGTCAGTCGCGTGAGCCGGGCGTGCGTTCGTTGCAGGAGTGGCACGTGATTCTCGCGGCGTCGCTTGCTGCCAACGCCGCGCCCATTGGTGCGGCGTGAGCATTCCCGGCATGATTGCCTCCGCCGGGCAGGGGCACGTCGCTCTGGGCGTCGTGCTTGGTGACGGCGCGCTCGTGCACGAGTCGGCGTACGTCGATGCCGGTGCAGTCATCGGCGCGGGTACACGCGTCTGGCATTTCTGTCACGTGCTGGGGGGTGCCCAGATCGGTGCGCGCTGCTCGCTCGGGCAGAATGTGGTGGTCATGAACGGGGTCGTCGTGGGCGATAACGCGAAGATCCAGAACAACGTGTCGTTGTACGAAGGGGTGGAACTCGAGGCCGATGTGTTCTGCGGTCCCTCGATGGTGTTCACCAACGTCTACAACCCGCGCAGTGCGGTGTCGCGCAAGAACGAGTATCGGCGCACGCTGGTGCGTCGAGGCGCGACGATCGGGGCCAACGCCACGATCGTCTGTGGCGTCACGATTGGACGCTTCGCGTTCATCGGTGCCGGTGCCGTGGTCAATCGCGACGTGCCCGACTACGCGCTCATCACCGGCGTGCCGGGCCGGCGCATCGGCTGGATGTCGGAGGACGGGCACAAGCTCGAGTCATTGAGCCTGGCCGGTGCCGAAGGTGCGCATGAGGTGCTGCGCTGTCCGGGCACCGATGTCCGATACGAACGCCATGGCGATGTGGTCGTGCGCCTCGAGGGAGCGGTATGACGGAGAAGATCATTCCGGCCGGTCAGCGCATCCGGGTCGCGTTGCTGGGTTGCGGGCGGATCGCCAAGAATCACTTCGACGCGCTCGCCAAGCTTCCGGGGCTGCAGCTGGTTGCGGTGTGCGATATCATCGCGGAACGGGCGCAGCTCGCCGGCACGCAGTACGACGTGCCGTGGTTCACGAGCTACGAGCAGATGCTGGCCGATGTGCCCAGCGATGCGGTCATCATCGCGACGCCGTCAGGGTTGCATCCACAGCATGGCATTCTGGCCGCCAAGGCTGGACGGCATGTAATCTCCGAAAAGCCGATGGCGATTTCGCTCGCGGCCGCCGATGCACTCGTGCAGGCCTGCGATGACCATCACGTGCACCTGTTCGTGGTCAAGCAGAACCGGCTCAATCCACCGATCGTGCTGCTCAAGCGCGCGATTGATCGTGGTCGCTTCGGTCGGATCTACATGGCGAATTGCACGGTGCGCTGGACGCGCCCGCAGGACTACTACGACCAGGCGCCATGGCGCGGCACGTGGGAGTTCGACGGCGGCGCGTTTATGAATCAGGCCTCGCACTACGTCGATCTGGTACAGTGGCTCGTCGGCCCGGTCGAGAGCGTCATGGCCAAGACGGCGACGATGGCGCGACGCATCGAAGCCGAAGACAGTGGGGCGGCGGTCCTCAAGTTCCGCTCCGGCGCCATTGGCGTCATCGAGGTCACGATGCTCACCTTCCCCCGGAATCTGGAAGGATCGATCACGATCCTGGGAGAGAAGGGCAGTGTGAAGATCGGCGGAACGGCGGTCAACAAGGTCGAACATTGGACCTTTGCTGATTACGATGACGACGACAAGCTCGTCGAACAGGCGAACACCAATCCGCCGAGCGTGTACGGTTTCGGGCACGAAGGGTACTACCGCAACGTCGAGTCGGTGCTGCGCGGAGACGCGCGCCCCGACACGGACGGTCGTGCTGGTCGCAAGTCGCTTGAACTTATTCTGGGGATCTACGAATCGGCGAAGACTGGCCGCGACGTTCCCCTGCCGCTTCGCGTCAACATCTGAACCAATTCGTCATGGCCGTTCCTCTTCTGGACCTCAAGGCGCAGCACGCCACCATCCGCGATGAAGTCGTCGCCGCGGTGATGGACGTCGTGGATCAGCAGGCCTTCATTCTTGGCGATCCGGTCGCGCAGCTCGAGTGCAGCGTTGCCGGCCTCTCGCAGGTCAAGTACGCCGTCGGTTGTGCCAACGGCACGGACGCTCTGCTGCTGGCACTGCGCGCGCTCGATGTCGGTGCTGGCGACGAAGTGGTCACCACGCCGTTCACGTTCTTCGCGACCGCCGGCGCCGTGCACAACGTCGGGGCGCGTCCGGTGTTCGTCGATATCGATCCGCGCACCTTCAACATCGCGCCCGACGCGATCCGTGCCGCGGTCGGCGCCAAGACCAAGGCGGTCATCGCGGTCGACCTGTTCGGCCAGATGGCGGCCATCGAGCAGGTCAACGACGCCGCGCAGGGACGCCCGGTCATCGAGGACGCCGCCCAGTCCATCGGCGCGAGCCGGCTGATCGACGGTGCCAAAGTGATGGCCGGTGAAGCCGCCACGATCGGCACGTACAGCTTCTTCCCCTCGAAGAATCTCGGCGGCTACGGCGACGGCGGCATGATGGTGACACAGGACGAGGCGCTCTTTGAAGCGCTCATGAAGCTGCGTACGCACGGGAGCCGCCGGACCTACTTCCACGAGATTGTGGGCTATAACAGCCGCCTCGATGCGCTGCAGGCCGCCGTGCTGCGCGCCAAGCTGCCGTATCTGGAATCGTGGAGTGCAGCCCGTCGTCGCAACGCCGCCTACTATGATGCGGCGTTTGCCGATCTGGCCGAGGTCGTTACCCCGTATATCGATCCGGCGAACACGTCGATCTACAACCAGTACACGATCCGGGTGCCGAAGCGCGATGCGCTGCAGGCGCACCTCAAGGATCGTGGGATCGGCTGCTCCATTTACTATCCGCTCCCGCTGCATTTGCAGCCGTGCTTCGCGTATCTCGGGTACCAGCAGGGGCAGTGCCCCGAGTCGGAACGCGCGGCGCTCGAAGTGCTGTCGCTGCCGGTTTTCCCCGAGCTCACCACTGCGCAACTCGATGAAGTGATCGGGGCAGTGCGAGCCTTCTTTGGACGCTGAGGCGTACGACATGGTCGATTCCCCGTCGATGAAGGACCACCTGCTCTCGAAGATCCAGGACCGTACCGCCGTCATTGGCGTGATCGGTCTGGGCTACGTCGGGTTGCCGCTCGCGATGGAGTTCGTGCACGCCGGCTTCCGCGTCATCGGCTACGACGTGAGTCAGCGCGTGATCGACCTGCTCATGGCCGGTCAGTCGCACATCCAGGACATCCCGAGTCAGGTCGTTCAGGAGGCCGTCGCGGCGGGCAGCTTCGTGGCCACGGCCGTGGAGTCCCGCATCGGCGAGTGCGATGCGATCTCGATCGCCGTACCGACGCCGTTGTCCAAGACGCGCGATCCCGATATGGCCTTCGTGCTGGCCGCCGCCGACGCCATCGCGCGTCAGGCGCATCCGGGCATGTGCGTGGTGCTGGAAAGCACCACCTATCCGGGCACGACGCGCGAACTGCTGCAGCCGCGCCTCGAAGCCATGGGCCTCACGGTCGGCAAGGATGTGTTCGTGGCGTTCAGCCCCGAGCGCGTCGATCCGGGCAACCCCGTCTACCAGACCAAGAACACCCCGAAGGTGGTCGGCGGCGTCACGCCGGCCTGCGTCGAGGTCGCCAGCGCGCTCTACGCCAGCTGCATCGACGTGGTCGTCCCGGTCTCCTCGCCGGAGGCCGCCGAGCTCGTCAAGCTGCTCGAGAACACCTTCCGGGCGGTGAACATCGGCCTGGTGAACGAAATCGCGATCGTGTGTGACAAACTGGGTGTGGACGTCTGGGAAGTCATCGACGCCGCCGCGACGAAGCCGTTCGGGTTCATGAAGTTCACCCCGGGCCCCGGCATCGGCGGGCACTGCATTCCGCTCGACCCGCACTACCTCGCCTGGAAGATGCGCACGCTCAACTACAAGACGCGCTTCATCGACCTCGCCAGCGAGATCAATTCGCATATGCCGGAGTGGGTCGTGCAGAAGGTGGCCGACGCACTCAACGAAGTGCGCAAGGCCGTGCGCGGCAGTCGTGTGCTGGTGCTCGGTGTGGCGTACAAGCGCGATATCGACGATGTGCGCGAAAGCCCGGCGCTCGACGTGATCCGCCTGCTCGAAGAGCGGGGCGCCCATGTGGAATTCCACGACCCGTTCGTGCATGAGTTCCGCGAGGACGGCCATAGCCGCAAGGGAGTCGAACTCAGCGATGAAATGCTGCGTTGGGCCGACGCGGTCGTGGTCGTGACTGATCACAAGAATGTCGACTACCAGCGCGTCGTGGATCATGCCGCGTTGCTCGTCGACACGCGGAACGTCACGGCCGGTCTCAAGGCCGGACGTGCCCGTATCATCCCGCTGGCGTCCGGCTCGCGGACCGTGGGCGCAACATCATGAACCGAGCTCCCGCCGGCGGAAAGGATCCGCGTTCGGTGCGTCGGGTACCAGAGTCCGCATGAGTCACCGACTGTCTCGCGTTGAATTCCGCCTGTTGATGCTGCTCGGCGTTGCCGCAGCATTGGCCGGCTGTTCTCGCGGCTTCCAACCTCGCGATTACGCGAATCCTGAAGCGCTCTTCCGTGCCTCTCTGCTGGAATTCCAGCGGCAGAAATGGGACAACGCGAAGATCGGCTTCGAGCGCCTGACCAGTGATCTGTCGGCGCGTGATCCGCTATTGGCCCCGGCCTACTTCTATCTGGCGCTGTCACACGAGCGACAGAAGGAGTACTTGCTTGCGGCGCAGGCGTTCGAGCGCATCACCGATGGTTTCCCCGACGACACGCTCGCGCCGACCGCGATGCTGGGCGTCGGCCGCAGCTATCAGAGCCTGTGGCGTCGGCCGTCCCTCGATCCCGAGAACGGGCAGAAGGCCGTCTCGATCCTCCGGGCGCTCCTCTCGTCGTATCCGGAAAGCAAAGAGACCGACGACGCCAAGAAGCGCATTGTCCAGATCGAAGAGTGGATGGCCCAGAAGGATTACGACACCGGCGTGCACTACGTGCGCGTCCGTCGCTCCATCGATCCGGCGATCATCTACTTCAAGGACGTCGTTACCACGTACCCGAGCACGAAGGCGGCCCGCCTCTCGTGGCTGAGGCTCCACGAGCTGTACACGAAGATCCGGTGGAAAGAAGACGCCGCCGAAACGTGTACCGCCATGTGGCGCGCCTATCCCGGGGATCCGTTGGTCAAGGCCGCCTGCGGCGCCGCACCGGCCGACTCGGCCACCGCGGCCAAGGCACCGCCGCCGGCGGTGTTGTCGCCAGTCGCCTACGCACGCCCCGGTCCGGCGCGTCGCGGATGACCCGCAGGGCCTGACGTCGATGCGCATCGGCATCCTTGGTGGCAGCTTCGATCCGCCGCATGTCGGCCACCTTCTGGTGGCGCAGGATGCCCTCGACGAGTTGGCGCTCGATCGTCTGCTCATCGTGCCGGCGGCCCAACAGCCGCTCAAGGGCGGGGACCAGACGCCGGCCGCGCACCGGCTCGCGATGGTGGAGGCCTGCTTCGGCGGGATCCCGCGCATCGAGGTCGACCCCATCGAAATCGATCGGGGCGGGTTATCTTTCATGGTTGACACCGTGGAGTCTTTGCGCCGACGCTGGCCGTCGGCGATGCTTCACCTGCTGGTCGGCGATGACGTGGTCTCCACGTTGCCGCGTTGGCGCGACGTGACTCGGTTGATGTCGATGGTGCAGCTGGTTGTGCTGCACCGCGCCGACCGTGGTCATGACGTGGCTGCGCTCACCGTCCCGCTGGCAAGCGTCGGAGCATCGACGGCACGACGACTGGCGACACGACGCGTCGACCTGTCATCAACCGAAATCAGGGCACGGGTACGGGATGGGCGCTCCATTCGGGGCTTCGTTCCTGACGCCGTGGCGACGTACATAGCGACCACCGGACTGTATCTCGAGAATTCCCGGGAGTTGTCGACTACGGAGGGCCCAGCGCGCGCCTGATGGCGTACGGGGACTTCGCGGTCGCGACGCCCTTGCCATGAGGTTCGTATGCTGAAGGGCTTGATTGGACGTGTGTTCGGCACGCGTCACGAACGTGAACGGAAGCGGGTGCAGCCGGTGCTGTCCGAGATCCATGAGATCGAAGCGCGCCTCGCCTCGTTGTCCGACGAAGAGATCCAGGGACAGACCGCCAAGTTCCGCGGCATTCTGGCCGAACGGACTGGGCCGATCGAACAGCGCATCGCCGAACTCAAGGCGGCCAAGCACGATTCCGCCGACGCCGCCGATCGCGAGGGCATCGACCTCGAGTTGCAGGGGGCGGATGGTCGGGGCGGCGTGGAAGGCGAGTTGCGCACGGCCATCGCCGATGTGCTCGATGAGCTGCTGCCTGAGGCGTTCGCGACCGTGCGCGAGGCGTGCCGTCGACTTAAGGGCTCCACGGTTCTGGTGACCGGCAACGAGCTCACCTGGGACATGGTCCCGTACGACGTCCAGCTGATTGGTGGTATCCAGCTGCACCTCGGCCGCATCGCGGAAATGGCGACCGGCGAAGGCAAGACGCTCGTTGCGACGCTCCCGATGTATCTCAATGCGTTGCCGGGCCGCGGAGCGCATCTCGTGACGGTGAACAACTATCTCGCCCGTCGCGATTCGCAGTGGATGGGACATCTCTATCGGTGGCTGGGACTCACCGTCGGCTGTCTCGACGACACCGAGCCCGGCACGTACGAGCGTCGCGCGGTCTACGGCTGCGACATTGCCTACGGCACCAACAACGAGTTCGGCTTCGACTACCTGCGCGACAACATGGTGGTGTCGCTCGAGCAGCGCGTGCAGCGTACGCACATCTTCGCGATCATCGACGAAGTCGACTCGATTCTCATCGACGAAGCGCGGACACCGCTCATCATTTCCGGCCCCGTCGGCAACGAGAGCGACGGTCGCTATGCGGAATTCAATACCGCTGTCGAGCGGCTCGTCCGTCGCCAGTCCGAACTGGTGAACACCCTCGTCGGTGAAGGCGAGCGCGCACTCGAAACGAAGGACGAGCAGGACGCCGCCCTCAAGCTCTACAAGGCGCAGCTCGGCGGTCCGAAGAACAAGCGGCTCGTGAAGGCCCTGCAGGAATCCGGGGTGAAGCAGCTCGTGCAGCGCATGGAGCTCGACATCATTTCGGACAAGAAACTCCCGATGAGCAAGCGCACGTACCGCGAGATCGAGGACGATCTGCTGTACGTGCTCGATGAGAAGGGGCACACCGTGCACCTCACCGAGCAGGGGCTCGACTACCTCTCGCCCGAGGCGCACGATCAGTTCGTGCTCCCCGACATTTCGCTCATGATCGGCAAGCTCGATCGCGATCACGGTATCTCGGCGACCGAACGGCTCGAGCAGCGCAATGCCATCGAGCGCGAGTATGCGCTCAAGAGCGAGCGCCTCAACATCATCCACCAGCTACTGCGCGCGCATGCCTTGTACGAGCGTGACGTGAACTACGTCGTGCAGGAAGGGCAGGTGCTCATCGTCGACGAGTTTACCGGTCGTACCATGCCCGGTCGTCGGTGGAGCGAAGGCCTGCACCAGGCCGTCGAAGCGAAGGAGCGCGTGCAGGTGAAGGGCGAGACGCAGACGCTCGCCACGATCACGATTCAGAATTACTTCCGCATGTACGAGAAGCTGGCCGGCATGACCGGTACGGCCGAAACGGAAGAGAACGAGTTCCACGAGATCTACGGTCTGTCGGTGTCGGTCATTCCCACCAACCGGCCGATCGCGCGTGATGATCGTCAGGATTACGTGTTCAAAACGCGTCGCGAGAAGTACAACGCGATCGTCGACGAAACGAAGCGGCTGCACGAACTCGGCTACCCGGTGCTGGTGGGTACGGCCAGCGTCGAGGCGTCGGAAACGCTGGCGCGCCTGTTTGCGCGCGCGGGCCTTAAGCACAACGTGCTCAACGCCAAGTACCATCAGCGTGAAGCCGAGATCGTGGCCGGTGCCGGTCAGCCTGGCGCGATCACGATCGCGACGAACATGGCCGGTCGCGGTACCGACATTAAGCTTGGCGCCGGGATCACCGAGGCGAAGCCGTCGAAGGTCACCGATCCAGATGGGAAGGAGATCGAGATCTCCGAAATCGGCGGACTCCACATCATCGGCTCCGAGCGGCACGAATCACGCCGCATCGATCGCCAGCTGCGCGGTCGCTCCGGCCGTCAGGGTGACCCGGGTGCGTCGCAGTTCTTCCTGTCGCTCGAAGACGACCTGATGCGTCTCTTCGGGTCCGACCGGATCGCCAAGCTCATGGATCGCATGGGCGCGCAGGACGGCGAGGTGCTCACGCATCCGCTCATCACGCGCTCCATCGAACAGGCGCAGAAGCGTGTCGAGTTGCAGAACTTCCAGTCGCGCAAGCGGCTGCTCGAGTACGACGACGTGATGAATCAGCAGCGCGAAGTGATCTACTCCTTGCGCGCGTTCGCACTCGAAGGTGGCGAAGAGCTCAAGGGCGAAGCGCTCAAGATGATCGATCGCGGCGTGCAGCGTCGTGTCGAGCAGGCCCTGGCGACGTTCGACAAGCAGGAGGACTGGGACTTCGAGTATGTGCAGCAGGATCTCCTGATGCACTACATGCTGCAGGTTCCGGCCTTCGCCGAAGGCGCGCGTGCCGGATCGGTCGAGGAAGCGCAGGCCATGGCCGTCGAGGCCGGACGGGCGGCATTCGATCAGAAGCTCGACAGCCTGAACGCGGTCACCGACGAGAGCGGGCAGGGCTTCGCCGATCGTCTCCTCTCGCTCGTCACGCTCAACGTGATCGACGAGAAGTGGAAGGATCATCTCTATGATCTCGACCAGCTGCGCGCGTCGATTCACTATCGGTCGTGGGGGCAGAAGGACCCGCTGGTCGAGTACAAGCAGGATGCGTACACGATGTTCGAAGATCTCATGCACGACCTCGCGAACACCTTCACCGAGCGCTTTCTCAAGGCGCAATTGGTGTTCGAGCCGTCGCCGATGGAGAGCTTCGAGTCGGCGCCGCCGATGGACGAATTCCCGCGACAGGACGCCCGTCCCACCAAGCGGTACAACGCTCTCGGCATCCTCGAGGACATCCCCGTCGAAGAACTCGAACTCGTCGACGCGATCGACGAGGAACTCGACGTGGATTTCGAGGAGTCGGATGAGGCCGATGCGACGGAGCCGGCCCGGCCGATCGTGCGCGGCACACCGGCGGTCGTCGGCGCCGGCCCGGTGCGGTCCCTCGAGGTGGGCGGAGGGGCATTGCCGCCAGGATGGGAATCCACGCCGCGGAACAACGCCTGTCCATGTGGCTCGGGCAAGAAGTTCAAGAAGTGCCACGGGGTGAATCTCTAGTCTCTGTACGCCGGGCTGGGTCATCCCGACGCAGCCGCTGACAGGCGGCTGACGGTGGTGGCCCATCGTGGGGCAACCCACGAGCGGGCCCGGCCCGGCGCGACAGAGCGGAGCAGAAGGACAGGTCGCGTCGGGTAGGCCGCCGGGGGGCGGCCGTCGGCCAGCCGGGGCCTGGTGGAACCGGAACCGGGACTTACTGGTATATTTATGGAACCCCCTTCCGTGAGCGCCTCCAATGCGTATGAGGTTTTTCTGCGGCCTATTGGCCGTACTTGCTCCCGTTGTCTCGCTGTCGGCGCAGTCCTCCGGTGGCGACGGATTCTTGTTCTCTGCTCCGCACGCCACGTGGTCCATTCGCGGCGGCTTTTCGCGGGCGAACGCGTCCAGTGACGTCTTTTCTTTCGTCACCGAACGGCTCACGGTCAATCGCGGTGACTTCAGCGGTCTCTCGCTCGCGACTGATCTGGCGTTCCGCGTGCACTCGCGCGTCGACTTGCTGCTCGGCACCGGCATCAACACGCGCGTGAAGCGCTCCGAGGATCGCGATTTTATCGGCACCGATGATTTGCCGATCGAGCAGCGCACGACGTTCCGGCGCATTCCGATCACCGCCGGGCTCAAGCTGCATCTGCGGCCCGAGGGGCGCAGTATCGGCAAGTTGGCGTGGGTGCCCAGCAAGTTGTCGCCGTATGTCGCAGCCGGCGGTGGGATGATGTACTACCTGTTCAAGCAGGATGGGGAGTTCGTCGATTACCAGACGCTTGACGTGTTCGGCACCACGCTCAAGTCCACTGACGTCTCGGCCATGGCGTTCGGTTCCGTCGGGACCACGTACTCGTTGACGCCGCACGTCGGGCTCAATGCGGAGTTGCGATACGAGCATGCGCGTGGCGCGCTCAGCTCCGATTTTCGGGATTTCTCGCCGATCGATTTGTCCGGTGTCGGCCTGACCGCCGGCTTACTCTTCCGCTTCTGAGGACGACCTCATGACTTCGATCCAACACGTTGGTGCGCTGCGCTCGGCGCGCGTCACCGCGATCGCATCGATGCTGTGCGCTGGAGTGCTGTCGGCGCAGACGGTCGCGGGGAAAGCCGTCGACCCGCGGTTTCAGCCGTGGATGGGCTGCTGGACGCCTTCGGCGCAGTCGACAGGGTCTGGGGTGGGGCAGACTCCCAAACCGCCCTCGATGGCCTGTGTGGTGCCGTCTACGACGATCTCTGGGAGCGTCGACCTCGTGGTGTTCGACAGCGCCAATGTCGCGACGCGGGCCGCTGTCCCGCTTCCCGGTACGCGCATGCCGAAGTCGATCGACGGCTGCACGGGCACTGAGACAGCGACGTGGATGCCGGATGACCGCCGCCTCCTCATGCAGGCGGACTTGTCCTGCGGTCGCGGTGCCAAGCGAATCGAAACCGGACTGATGACGATGTCGTCGGCCGGTGAGTGGATGCAGGTGCAGCATCTGGACGTCGGCGGTAATTCGGCGACCTCGGTCATGACGCTGCGCTACGTCGTCGACTCCCTCGGCGAGTGGGCGCGCTTGGGCGCCAGTGCGTCGCCGTCCACGCAGTCGCTACGTCTCGCTGTCGGTGCGCCGTTGCTCAACAGCGACGTGCTGGCGGTGGCCAAGCTGGCACCGGCCGCTCTCACGGAGGCGTGGCTGACCGAAACGCGGCAGCAGTTCTCGGTGAACGGCAAAGAACTCGTTCGGTTGGCCGACGGTGGCATGCCCTCGCGCGTCATCGACCTCATGATCGCGATTTCCAATCCTGAGACGTTCGCCGTGCGCACACCCAGCGCCGATCGCAATCGGCCGATGGCCGGTGATGTGATCAACGGAGGCATTTCGAGCTCACGTATGCGCGGCGGGTGCCGCCGGATGGATGATTTCTGCTACGGCCCCGGCGGCTTGGGCGCGTGGGGACTTGGCTGGCAGTATGGCCTGAGTCCGTTCGACCCGTACAGTCTCCGGTACGGCTACGGCGGACTGTACAGCCCGTATGGCTTCGGTAACGGCTATTACCCGGGCAGCACGCCGGTCATCATCGTGTATCGGGGCGACACGGATCCTTCGGCTCGATCCAATCCCGGACGGGCGGTCCGCGGTGCTGGGTATACCAGAGCGAACTCGGGTGGGTCGTCGTCTCCGGCGCCCGCGAGCATCTTCGGTGGCAGTAGCCCGTCGGGCAGCGGCTCTGGCAGCAGCGGCTCCAGCGGCAGCAGCACGGGTTCGGGCAGCAGCTCCGGTGGCGGTGACGCGGGTCGGACCGCGAAGCCGAGGGGCAGTGGCGGGAACTGACCGCTCGATGCGGGCTGGCATGGTTGAGTGAGCTTTACCGGCGGGCAATCCCAGGATTGCCCGCCTTTTTGTTGCTATGTCACATAATTTGTCATTGAGCGGTTGACACTCGCCTTCGGATGGGTTTATATCCCCGACCCGCCGAGACGGTTGAACGTAGCCGACTCGACCATGGCATTTCGATGCATGTGGCGTTGTGGGGGTTCTCGTTCGCCGGCTTCGGCTGGTGTGTCGTTGCTTCAGCGGGCCGCAGTCTCTCAGGCATAGCCTCGCAGGGACCGGTGCGAAGCGCGGCAAGCGCTGTCCTTCAGAGGATGCGCTGCGGCCGATCGGGCTGCGAGCGATGCGGTATTCGTGCTCGTCACGAACGCGCTTCGAACTCGTAAAAAAGCTCAACCGGACGCCTTGACGAGAGCCGCACGGCGGTTTATTAATACGATCTGCCGCAGAGAATGCGGCGAAACGAAACAGAGT
>CAWJMR010000028.1:0-18809 GCA_963843965.1 uncultured Gemmatimonadaceae bacterium | reverse complement strand
CGCCACGTTCCGCCGTAAGGTGAATTCCGCATCATCCCTGACGCGCGAGGAAGCCAATGCCTTCATCGCGGATTACGTCGCCGGGCTTGAGGGTTACACCTATCTCGAAGGAGAGGCCGCTCGATGAATGAAGTTTCGGCTGACGCATCCAAAGGCAGTGTGTTCGAGGACGTGCTGGAAGTGCTGTGGGCGCCCGCGAAGGTGTTCGATCGTTCACGGGCGAAGGGTGTCGGGATGTACATCCTCGTGCTCACGGCCATCACGCTGGTCATCGTGCTGGCGACCAAGGGTCTGATTCAGCCGTACGTCGACGCGAACTTCGATGTGCAGATGCAGCAGATGGCGGCCCGCGGAAAGCCAATGCCGCCTGAAGCAGTCGCCGCTGCGCAGAAGTTCGCCGGTTACGGGTTCATCGCGACGGGAGTGCTGCTCATTCCGCTCGGCGCCGTCCTCACTGGCCTGCTGGTGTGGATCGGTGGGAAGATCGCCTCGGCAAAGTTCTCGTACGGTCAGGCCATGCTGATTGCGACGCTCGCGTCGGTCCCGCGCGTGCTCAGCTTCATCGCCACGGCAGTGCAGGGCGCCCTGTCTGATCCGCAGTCCATTCGTTCGTTTTCCGACGCCGCATTGGGTGCCGCCCGCTTTGTCGATCCCGTGAGCACCTCACCGGCGCTGATGGCGCTGCTCGCCAATGTCGACGTGTTCAACATCTGGCAGCTGTTCATCATTGCGATCGGTATCAGTGTCGTCGGTCGGGTTGAGCGGAGCGCGGGTTTCGTGGGCGCGTTGGTCGCCTGGGGGCTCGGTGTTGCAATGAGCGTCGTTCCGGCGTTGCTGGCCTGATCTCGATCGGCCGACCGCGCAAACGAACGAAGGGGCGCCGTGAGTTCACGGCGCCCCTTCGTGTTTGCAGTCGACGCGAATCAGGCGGCGAAGCGCTTCGCGACTTCCGCCCAGTTCACCACGTTCCAGTACGCCGCGAGATAATCCGCGCGACGGTTCTGGTACTTGAGGTAGTACGCGTGCTCCCACACGTCACAGCCGAGGAGCGCATGCTTGCCTTCCATGAGCGGATTGTCCTGATTCGGCGTGCTCATGATCGACAGCGCGCCGTTCGTGGACACGAGCCACGCCCAACCCGAACCGAAGCGGCCGATGCCGGCGGCCTGGAACTGCTCCTTGAACGCGGCAAACGATCCGAACGCCTTCGTGATGGCTTCGGCCAATGCGCCCGTGGGCTCGCCACCGGCATTCGGCGCCATCGTCTGCCAGAACAGCGAGTGATTCCAGTGACCGCCGCCGTTGTTGCGCACCGCGGTGCGAACAGCCTCGGGCACGTCATTGATCTTACTGCACAGCTCGTCGATCGACCACGACGCCAGCTCGGGCGCCTTCTCGATCGCGGCATTCAGGTTGGTGACGTACGCCTGATGATGCTTGCCATGGTGAATGTTCATGGTCTGCGCATCGATGTGCGGCTCGAGCGCCTCGGGCGCGTACGGCAGCGGCGGAAGAACGTGGGCCATGACAGCGACTCCTTCAGTATGACGTGAGTACGAATCGAACTCCAACGGACGGCGCGGCAGGCGTTCGCCTGTCAGGCCTTTGCCTCAGGCTTTTGCCTGCGCCCCGCGATTGCGCCACCAGGCAATGATGCCCGGCAGAATGGAGAGGAACACCACCACCAGAATCACCTTCTCGACATGCTTCGCGACGCCGGGCACCGTCTTCGCCAGCACGTACCCTGTGATGAGCATGCTCCAGATCCACAGCACGCCGCCGACCACGTTATACGCAAGAAACGATGCGTACCGCATCTGGCCGACACCCGCCACGACCGGGGCAAACGTCCGCACGATCGGCATGAAGCGCGCAATGATGATCGTCTTGCCGCCGTGCTTCTCGTAGAACGCCTGCGCTTTCAGCAGGTGGTCCTTGTGAAAAAAGAGCGAATTCTCACGGGTAAAGATACGCGGCCCCGTGGCTTTGCCCACGTGGTAGCCCACGGTATCACCCACGATTGCCGCCACCGTCAGGATCAGCCCCAGCAGCCACACATTGAGGCCGTACTTGGGATCCGCCGCGAGCAGGCCAGCCGTCACGAGCAGCGAGTCGCCAGGCAGAAAAAAGCCGACCAGCAGCCCCGTTTCCGCGAAGATGATGATCGTCAGTCCGAAATAGCCGGCCCACTGTACGAGTTCGGGCAGATTTCGGAGGTTATGGTAGAACTCGGTCAGAAAATCCAAGCAGTCATCCGGATACAGACGAGAACGAAAACGGCGTGAGTCATTCAGCAGGCCGAAAGGTCGATGGACGCCGCGCCGCGGTCAACCGCAGCCGCGAAGAGAACCGCGAGCTAGCTTCCGGTGGTGCACGCTCCCATCCGCGAGTCCCGACCCGACGCCCAGGCCCCGCTCGACATCTGCGTGGTGTCCCATACGCATTGGGACCGGGAGTGGTACCACACCGGGGCACGCTTCCGTCAGCGGCTCGTCGCGCTGCTCGACACCGTACTCGAGCGCAGGAACGCCGGCGAGACGTTCCTGCTCGACGGCCAGGTCATCACCCTGCTCGACTATCTGGCCGTGCGCCCCGAGCGGGAAGCCGAGCTGGGCTCGCGGCTGCAGGCCGGCACGATCGAGGCGGGGCCGTGGTTTGTGCTGGCCGACAACCTGATTCCTTCCGGCGAGGCAATCCTTCGTAATCTCGAAGCGGGGCATCGCGTACTGCGTCGGCTGGGAGCGGCGCCGCCACCGGTGCTCTATTGCCCCGACACCTTCGGCCACCCGGCGGCGCTGCCCAGCATCGCGGCGGGCTACGGGTTCGGCACGGCGATCGTCTGGCGCGGTGCCGGCGGGGCGGCGCATCCGTCCTCCGACGCCTTTCACTGGCACGCGGCCGATGGGGCGTCGGTCGCCACGTATCACCTGCCTCCCGATGGCTACGAGTTCGGCAGCGCGCTCCCGGTCGAGGCCGACGCCGCAGCGGCGCGTTGGCAGCGCATGTCGGCGGTGCTGACCGCGCGCAATCACACGGGGGTGCTGTTGCTGCTGAACGGCGCCGATCATCACGCCCTGCAACCCGACGTCATCGACGCGGTGGCCGCGCTGCGCCGCGCGGCCGCACCGGAGGCGGTCGTGGAGCGCGGCGCACTGTCCGCGTTTGCCGAGCGCTTCCAGACCGCGTGCCGCGTCGCCGAGCTGCCGGTCGTGCGTGGCGAGCTGCGCGATTCCTACGGCTACACGTGGACGCTGGGCGGAACGCTCGGCACACGCGCCCGGCAGAAGCGCCGCAACGCCATGCTGGAGCGTGCATTGCTTCGCGATGTCGAGCCGTGGCTGGCGTTGGCGTGGATGCATCACGCGTCCGTCCGTTCGCGCGCGATGGCCGACGACGGCACGATGACACTCGCACAGCTGCCCGCACTGCTGAATATCGCCTGGCAGGAACTGCTCGAAACGCATCCCCATGACACGCTCTGTGGCTGCTCGATCGACGGCGTGGCCCGCGCGATGGATGCGCGTCAGGACAGCGTGCAGTCGCAGGTGCGTGGGCTGCGCGCGGCGGCGCTGGATCTGGTATTGCAGCACGACGCAGTGGCCGCGCGTTCGCGGCCCATTGGCGACGTGACGAGCCAAGCGATGATCGTGCGCAACCGCGCCGCGAGGCCACGTGGTGGGGTCGCCGAGCTGCGGCTCATCGAGACACTCGCCGACGTCGGGGTTGGCCCCGACAGCGCCCATGCGGGTGCGGTCGGCGTGAGCGGTGCGTCACGGCTCCCGCAGCTGTCGGGCGTGTCAACACAATCGCTAGGCGCACGGGTACAGCACCAACGCCGGGAGTCTCCTCAGCACTACCCCGACAACGATCTCGTGCGCGTGCGCCGCGTCGTCGCCTGGCTACCCGAGGTGCCGGCCCTCGGGCTCCGCGTGTTCGCGACAGCATCTGACGTCGATGCGGCCCCCGCGCCACCTGACGAGGTGCCCGCCGTGCGCCTGATCGAGTCGGCGACGGATGTCGTACTCGACAACGATCGTCTGCGCGTCTTTCTACGCGATGGGCGCGTTGATATCGAGCAGGGCGAACGTCGCCTCGAGCACGTGCTCTCGATCGAGAGTGTCGCCGATCACGGGGACAGTTACACGCCGTCGTTGCGTGGTGCGCCCGAACGCTTGACGTGTGTCGGAACGCGGGTGCTGCATCGCGGTCCGCTGCGTGCCGCGGTGAGGCTCTCATGGGAGTCGGCGGCGCGGGACATTCGCGTGCACACCACGCTCGTGATGGATGCGGCGGCCGATGTACTGCGCTGCGACGTGCGCGGCATCAATCGTCGTCGCGATCACCGGTTGCAGCTGACGTGGCGCACCGGCTTCCCGCAGCCCATCACGACGGCCGACGCCGCGTTCGGTCCCGTCGAGCGGAATGTGCCGCGCGCAGCAGCACACGCGCGCGAAGCCGTCGTACCGACCATGCCGATGCACCGCTGGGCCACGCAGGCGCAGCACGGACAGTGCGTGACGTTGTTCGCCGACGGCCTCGCCGAAGCGGAGTCCGCCCCCGACGCGCTGTCGATCACGCTGGTGCGTGCCATCGGTGAACTCTCACGCGGTGATCTTCCCGAGCGTCCCGGTCACGCCGGATGGCCAGCACCCACACCGGAGTCGCAGAGTCTTGGGAGCTTTCGCGCTCGAGTCGGAATCATGCTGCACGCCGACGGTGCTCATCGACTCGAGATGGTCAGTCGCGCGGCCGACGCGCTGCTTGTCCCGTTGTGCGGTGAGACCTGGCGCGATCTCGACCCCGCGTCGACACCGGCGCAGATCGCCGGGCCGCAACTGCATGGAGCCGGTCTCGAGGCCTCGGCCGTTGCGCTTGCGCAACGCGGAGACGGGATCATCCTACGCGCCATCAACCTCACGTCTGAGGCGGTACAGGGACACTGGCGACTCCCGCACGGCGGGCCATGGGTCGTGACGCGCTGTCGTCTTGATGAAGCACCGCTGGAATCACCCGTGCGCCGGGATGCTCATGCCGCATTCACCGCCGGACCGCGCGAGATCGTGACGCTGCACATCGCCGTCGCGCCGCTAGGGTAGTTCGCGTCGGGCCCGACGGTCGCCCAGTGCGTCGCCCACGACGGTACAGCACACCACGGTGATAACGAGCGCGACACCAGGCACCAGCGCGATCCACGGAGCAACCAGCAGCCACTCCCGTCCGCCCGCAATCATGTTGCCCCAGCTCGACGCCGGCGGCTGAATGCCAAGGCCAAGGAAGGAGAGCCCGCTCTCGAGCAGAATGGCGTTGCCCACCCCAAGCGTGATCGCCACCAGCGCGCTACCCATCGCATTCGGCAGCACGTGGCGCCGCAACACACGCCAGCCTGGCACGCCCAGCGCCATCGCCCCTTCCACGTACGCCAACGCGCGGACGCCCTGCACGTCGGCGCGCACCAGTCGCATCACAGACATCCACCCGGTGAGACCGAGCACGGTGATGACGACGCCGAGTCCCGGCCCCCACAGCGAGGCGATCACCAGCAGCAGCACCAAGCGGGGAATCGCCAGCAACGCGTCACCGAGTGCGACGATCCCCCGATCGATACTGCCGCCGCGCCATCCCGCGATCGCGCCAAGCACGATGCCCAACGCGCCGCTGAGTGCCGATCCCGCCACGCCGACGCCGAGCGAGATGCGCGCGCCGGTCCAAAGGCGTACAAGCAAGTCGCGGCCGAAGGCATCGGTACCCAAGAGATGCCACACACCGTTTCCGTCGCGCGAGAACGGCGCTACCAGTCTGGTGGCCAGGACATCGCCGATGTCGCGTGCGCCGTCCGACGCCAGCGATGGCACCACGAGTGCCGCCACCGTCATGGCGATCAAAACGCCTGCCGCCCATCGCGGTGCCGTCTCGCGCCTGATGTCGCTGGTCGTCACGGCGTACGCCGCCGCGGATCGAGCCGTAGCAGAATCAGGTCGGCCAGCAGGTTGGCCGTCACCACGGCACCCGCGTACACCAGGGTCAGACCGAGCACCACGGGATAGTCGCGCGCCGCGATCGCTGACAGCATCGTGCGACCGAGACCGGGCCACGCGAAGACCTGCTCCACGAACACGGAGCCGGCGATCACGCCGGGCAGGGTAAGTCCGAAGAGCACCACCAGCGGCGTCAGCGCGTTGCGCAGCACGTGCGCGCGCTCCGCTTCGGCGCGAGTCAGCCCGCGCGCGTAGGCGGCTTGCACATGCGGGGCGTCAGCGGCGTCCAACAGGGCGCGGCGCGCGAAGCGCGACACGCCGGCCGCACCGGGCAAGGACAGCACGAGCAATGGGAGGACCGCGTGTCGCCAGCGGTCTGCCCATCCGAAGGCGGATGGGTCCGCCGCCGGGTCTTGCATGCCGAACGCCGGCAAGCGCATCGACGCCGGGAGACCAAGCCACACCACGCCCGACGTAAACAGCGTCACCATCGCGAGCGCCAGCCAGAAACTCGGCGCGGCATAGATCGTGGTCATGAAGGCCGTGATCACCCGATCGGCGCGACGCGACGTGCGCAACGCCTGCAGCATGCCCACCATCGTGCCGATCACGAAGCTGGCCAGCAGCGACACACCGCCGAGAAACAGCGACACCGGCAGGGCCTCGGAAATGACGCGCGTGACCGGCTCCGCGCGCACGAGACTCTCGCCAAGCTCGCCGCGCAGCACGCCACCGATCCACCGCGCATATTGCAGCGGGAGCGGGGCATCGAGCCCCAATGCGGTCCGCTGTCGGGCCGCCTCTTCGGCGGTCGCCGTCGGGGAGATCAGCAACGTCGCCGGATCACCCGGTGCCAGATGGATCAGCGCGAAGGTGATGGTGGTGACGAGCCAAAGCAGCAGGAGCGCGTCGAGCACGCGTAACGAGAGACGATGCACGTGAGGATGATGCCTCGTGGCGCGAGGACGTCAACCCGCGCGCGGTCGTGGATTGCGGCGGGCATGGCTGCCGTGTCGGTGCTGGGAGCCGTGGCCTGTGGTCGCCCCGATCGCCCCGCCGGCACCATCGTGATGGCATCCGGTGCCGACCTCGAGTCGGGAAATCCGCTGGTAACGGTGCACCCGCTCTCGCGGCAGCTCCAGCGACACGCGCTCTTCGTGACCCTCGTCAAGCTCGATAGCGCCCTGCAACCCGTGCCGTATTTCGCGCGTGCGTGGCAGTGGGATGCGTCGCGCCGGGCCGTCACCTTCACGCTTGTGGTCGGCCTCAGGTGGCACGACGGCGCGCCCACGACCGCCGCCGACGTGGCATTCACCATCGCGGCCGCGCGAGATACCGCCTTGGGCTCACCACGCGCCGGCGATGTCGCCGTCATGGATAGCGTGCTGGCACTGAATGACAGCACCGTACGCATTGTGTTCCGCGATCCGCGCGCCGCGTTGCCTACCGTGCTCGCCGAATTGCCGATCGTGCCGCAGCATCTCCTCGACAGCGTGCCGCGTGCCCGCTGGCGCGCGCACCCCTACTCGACGGCGCCGGTGGGCAATGGCCCATTTCGCTTCGTGTCGCGAACGCCCGGCCGGCAGTGGCGCTTCGCGCGGAATGCCGACTTTCCGACCGCACTTGGCGGCCCGCCGAACGCGCAGCACATCGTGGTCGCGGTGGTCGACGAAGCCGCCACGAAGTTCGCTGGACTGGTGAGTGGAGAACTCGACGTCGCCGGCGTGTCGCCGACCATGGCGCATCTCGTGGAGCGCGATGCGTCGCTCCTGCTGATGACGCCACCCGCGCTCTTCTCCACGGTGCTGGCCTTCAATACCACGCGCGCGCCCTTCGATGACGCTCGGGTGCGTCGTGCCTTGAGTCTGTCCATCGATCGCGTGCGCCTCGTGCGCGCCGCCGTCGCCGGCTACGCCACGCCCGCGGCCGGTGCGATTCCGCCCGGCTTGCCCTATTCGACCGCGGAGGCGCCGCGGCTCGACCCGAAGCAAGCCGATTCGTTGCTCGATGCCGCCGGCTGGACCCGCGCTCGCGCCGGCGCCACACGCACGCGCCGCGGCGTACCGCTCGAAGTCACCCTGCTCACCGTTGGCGGTGGCGACATGGCCGTCGAGCAGCTGGTGCAGGCGGACCTGGCCACGCGCGGCGTCGCACTCACCCTGCGCGTGATGGAGCTCTCCTCGTTCCTCGCCACCGTTCGCGCGCCGGTCAAGCAATTCGATGTCGTGCTCACCGGCATTCCTGGTGATATCGCCCTTGGGCACCTCTCGGCGCTGTTCGCCACCGCGCAGCGTGGTGGCGCACTCGATTATACCGGCATGCACACGCCGGCCCTCGACAGCAGCCTTGCCACCGCACGCGGCGCCAGTCCCGACACGGCGGCTGCAGCATGGCGAGCCGTGGCGACGGAACTCGATACGACGATGCCGGTCGCCTGGCTCTTCCACGCGCGCGGCGTGCAGGGCCGTTCACGACGACTCAAGGGAGTCACGATGGATCTGCGCGGAGAGCTCGTGTCCGTCGCGCGGTGGAGGCGAGAGGACACACCGTGAAGCGACTCCGTTTGCTGCCGATCGATCTCGACGCCCGACGGCTCGAGACCGCCGTCGGATCGTCGCTGGCGCCCGCCATGCACGGCCTCGCGCTGGAGCTCGAGCCGCTCATGCAGCGCGAACTCCCAATCCCCCGCCAGAAAGCTCGGCTCACGCGTGTAGGCGGCCGCTGTCCGCTGCACGGCGTACTGCTCGAGTTCGACCCGTGGTCGCCTCGCGCGCATTATTGCGAGCGGTGTGCACGCGCCTACACCGGCGTTGAGCACGACGACTGGTGGGCGATGGGCGCGCAGCTGTATACCGCCGAGCGCGCGGTGCACGCCGCCACGCTGTACGCCATGCGCGGCGAGCCACGTCACGCCGAGCTCGCGTTACGCATCCTTGCGGAGTTTGCCGATCGTTATGAGCAGTGGCCGAATCGCGACAATGTGCTCGGACCCACGCGCCCGTTCTTCAGCACGTATCTCGAGTCGATCTGGCTGCTCAATCTCTGTCATGCGCTCGACTTGCTTGACGCGGCGATGGCGCCCGGAGTCGACGCCGTCGGCGCGCGACTTCGAGATCGCCTGATCGAGCCCAGTGCGTCGCTCATCGCCTCGTATCACGAAGGCACCTCCAACCGGCAGGTGTGGAATGAAGTTGCCGTGTTGTCGGCCTTCCGGGTGCTCGACGACCAGCGCGCCTTCGAACGTCGCCTCGACAAGGATCAACAGCTACTCACGTTGCTGGAGCAGGGGCTGCTGGCCGACGGAACGTGGTACGAGGGCGAAAATTATCACCTCTTTGCGCACCGCGGCCTCTGGTACGGCATGCAGTTGCTCACCGCCGCCGGCCTGACGTTGCCGTCTTCGCTCGGCGATCGGTATGCGGCCGGCTTCATCACACCGTTCCTCGGGCTGCTGCCCGACGAAACGCTTCCGTCGCGGCGTGACTCCCAGTATGCCGTCTCCATCCGGCAATGGCGATTCGCCGAGTGGTGCGAACTCGGCTACGCCCATCGCGCCGATCCGCGACTCGCCGGCCTCCTCGCACGGCTCTACGATGGATCCGTCGCGCGGCATGTCACGTCACGGTCCCGCTCCACGGCCGACGCCGAGCGCAATGAAGCACCGTCGGCACTCTCTCGCGCCGACTTGTCGTGGCGATCGGTCTTGATGGCATCGGCCGCGCCGGTGCACAAGGGACGATGGGCGCCTGCTGGCGTGCTATTGCCATCGCAAGGACTTGCCGTATTGCGGCGCGAACATGGGAACGTCTATGTCGCGCTCGAGGGGGGCCACTCCGGCAGCGGGCACGGACATCCGGATCGACTGGGCCTGTCGTTGCAAACGGGGAGCGAGCGCTGGTTGCAGGATCCGGGCACCGGCAGCTACGTCGAGCGCACGCTTCACTGGTATCGCAGCACGCTGGCACATCATGCGCCACTCGTGAATGGCGCATCGCAGCCGCCGGCCACGGCAACGCTGCTCGCCTACGAGGAGCGCGGCGGCATGGGTTGGATGCGCAAGCGTGCCGCGATCGGGCAGGGTGTCGACGCTACGCGTACCATCGTGGTGTGCGAGGGCTACTGCATCGACGTGCTCGAGTGGGAACGCAACGCGTTGTTGCCTGCGGCCACCGACGATATCACGATCACGCTGCCGCTCTGCGGCGACGCGCACCGCGTCACGCCGGACGGATTTACGCCCGCGTTTCGCAAGGGCGCAGGCGGACTCGAGGACGGGTTCGATTTCCTCGATCAAGTCGAGTCGGTCCGCGTTGAAGGAACGGCGGTGATCGACGCCATGGCGCTCAGCGCGGTTGGAGTGCCCAGCCACCGCGCCGGCGCGCAGCTGGTGCTTGCCGCCAATGTGCCGGCGACGCTCATCAGGGCGCGCGCGCCGGGTGCGCCTGGCTGCCGCGAGACGGTGCGACACGCGGTGGAGCTCCACGGACGCGCCGGACGACTGGTGTCGGTATGGCATTGGCTCCCCTCCGACGCGGTACCGGCCGTCGAACGCGTCGTACTCAACGCCTCGTGCGACGGGGCGCCGCTCGCGCGCGTGACCAGCGCCGATGGCACCACTGCCGTGCATGGGCCGGCGCCGCATGGATGGCACATCGAGCTGCTGGCCCGTCATGCGCGCAGCAGCGTGGATCTGGAAGGGCTCGTCGAGCTTCCGGCCGCGGCGGTCACGGCGCCCGAACGGGAGCTATTGCCGACAACCGCTCTAGCCTTGCCACTGCGCGCGGTGCTCGACGCATCGCATCATCTGCGCACCGAACAGGACTGGCGTGAAAGCGGCGGTCCCACGGCCACCATACAGGTCGAGGTTGACGGGCCGCGCGTGGTCGTCGAGGTCGTGGCCAACACCGGCGCAGTCGTGCCGCCCGACGGTGCGGACAACCCGCTCGACAACGAGCGGGCGCAGGTGAACGCCGACGGCGTGCAATGGTACTGGGGCGTCGCGGATGGCGCGTGGGCGCAAGCCGCACTGTGCACCCCGTCCGACGACACCGTGCTCATGACCCGCTTGGTCCCCGGGGAGTGGCCACTCCCCCTTGCAACCTGGATGGCGCGCGTTGACGACAGCGGATGGCAGGTGCGCTTCGAGTGGCGCGTCGCCGATCTTCCCGTGGAGCCCGACGGCACCATCGCGTTCGAGCTGGTCGTGAACGAGCGACCGCCCGATCGCGTCCGTCGACGCGGACAGCTCGTGCTCAGCGGGCGTCGTGCCGACCCGCCTTCGGCCGCGGCCTACGCCTATCTCCGAGGCGATCGGCAGTCCCCGGCGCACGCGCTGCGCCTGCAGCTCCGTCCCGAACGCGGGCCTCAACTCTCCGGCCCCTGAGCCGCTATCTTCGAGCAGGCGATCCACGTCGCCTCGCCTGCTTCCGTCATCCCCACGCCGGGGAGGGCGGTCCTCGAATTCCCGTCGGATGTCCGAATCTGTAATGACCGCCGTCACGGTGGTCCTGTACGAATCGCAGGATCCTATCAACATCGGCGCCGTCGTGCGCGCGATGAAGAACATGGGCGCGGTGGACCTGCGCCTGATCCGTCCGTGTCACTACGACCTCAATCGCCTCGAGCAGATCGCGCACGATACGCGCGACGTCGTGGCCCGCATTCGCCACTTTGACACGATCGACGACGCGCTCGCGGATTGCCGCTACGTGGTGGCGTTCTCCGGACGGCGTCGTGCCGCCAAATGGGCGCGACACACGCCGCGCACCGCAGCGGTGGACCTGCTCGCGCATGCGCAGCACGGTCGCGTCGCCATCATGTTCGGTCGCGAAGATCACGGGCTGCCCAACGACGCGCTCGATCGGGCGAACGCCGTCGCGACCATTCCGACCACCGAACACTTCTCCCTCAACGTCGCGCAGGCGTGTCTCGTGGCCCTGTACGAGTGCCACGTCCTGGCCGGCGACGCCACGAAGAAGCTCGCGGGTCCGAAGCACGCCAAGGGCGCGCCGACGATGGAGGAGTTCGAGCTCACCTTCCGCGACGCCGAGAAGGCGCTCGACGCGCTGTCGTACTTCAAGACGCGCAGCCCCGAGCTCATCATGCGTTCCATGCGCGCCCTGCTGTTCCGCGCCGAGCCCGATGCACGCGAGCTGTTGCTCGTGCGCACCGCCAGCATCGAAGTGCTGCGCACCGTCGAGCGGGAATCACGCCTCGCCGTCGAGCGCGCCCTCGCCAATCGCGACGTCGCGCGCGAGTCCGCCGAGCGGAGCGATGCGCTGACACCCGAGGCCGGGCCCGAGGCGTGAGTCGCGGGATTCCCTTCGCCGGCGCGCCGGACGACGACTGGCGTTCACGCGCTGCCGACGTGATTCCCGGAGGGAGTTCGACAGGGAGCCGCCGCCCGGAGGTGCTGTACGGATCACGAGCCTTCGATCCGGCGGTTCCTACGCACTACGAACGGGCGGAGGGCTGCTCGCTCTGGTCGCCCGATGGGCGGCGGTTCATCGATTGTGGTATGGCGTTGGGGTCGGTCGGCATCGGGTACGCCGATCCGTCCGTCACGCGCGCGGTCATCGAGGCGGCGTCTACCGGCAACGTCTCCGCGCTCCCGCACCGGCTCGAAGTGGAGGTTGCCGAACGGCTCGTGCAGGTGATCCCGTCGGCGGAGCAGGTGCGCTTCCTGCGCACGGGCGCTGAAGCCAATGCGGCGGCTATCCGTCTCGCGCGTGCGCTTACCGGTCGCGAGCACATTATCGCCTGCGGCTACTTCGGTTGGCTCGACTGGTGCAGCGATGCCATCGGCGTGCCCGCGTCGGTGCAGCAGGCCGTCACCTGGGTGCCGTTCAACGATATCGATGCGCTGGAACGCGCGGTGTCGGAAGGTGAGGCGCCACTCGCGGCCATCATTATCGAGCCGCTCGTGCACGAGATCGCGCACGTCGGCTGGCTCGAATCGGCGCGCCGACTCGCTGATCGCGTCGGTGCCGTCCTCATCTTCGATGAAGTAAAGACGGCCTTTCGCGTGCGCACGGGCGGAGTGCAGGAGCTCACGGGCGTCACGCCCGATCTCACCACCCTCGGCAAGGCGATGGCGAACGGCTATCCACTGGCGGCGGTGGTCGGACGCGCCGCCGTGATGGAGGTTGCGCGCCGCAGCTGGATCTCATCGACCGCCGCCACGGAGAGTACGGGACTCGCCGCCGCGAAGGCCGTGCTCGAATGGCACGAGCGCACCGATGTGCCCGAACGCATGGCGACGGCCGGTGGCATGCTGTTGCAGATCATCGGCACGGCGCTGGCGGAATCGCCATGGGTCGGCGTGCAGACCGACGGACCACCGATGATGTGGCGGCTGCTCGCCGAGGCGCCCGATCAACTCGACGCGTTCGTGGCCGTCTCGGCGCGCCACGGACTGCTGCTCAAGCGCGGTGCCTATCAGTTCGGCGCCGTGGCGCATGATGAGGCTGTGCTTGCACAGGTCAGTGCACTCATGCCGCACATCATGCAGGCGCTGCTCCCCGGACCACGACGCGTCGAGGATTGAGATGACGACCCTGGTGATCGACGTACACGCGCACTTTCATACGCCGTACACGAACCGCGGCGACTGGCAGCGATACAATGCCTCCCGCCTCGATGCCGGCGATCGAATCGGGGTCGTGTGCCACGTGGCGTCCGTGCTCGGGTCGTGGGGGGCCACGTCGCCGACCTACTTCGCCTCGCCCGACGACCAGACGCGCGCCAACGATTGGATGCTCGACTTCGCCGACGAGCAGGCGCCGCGCGTAAAGGCGTGGGTTGCGGTGAATCCGAACTACACGGCGCACGCCCTCGCGGAGATCGAGCGCGGCATGGCGCGTGGCGCGATCGGCATCAAACTCGCGGCCGGTCGTCGCGCCGATGACGCACTGCTCGATGACATCGCCGCCGCCGCCGCGCAGTTCGGCGTACCGGTGTTGCAACACATCTGGCAGCACCGCCGACGAGACTGGCCGAATCAGGACGCCTCCGACGGCATCGAATTGGCCCGCCTCGCGGCGCGTCATCCGCGGACGACGTTCCTGCTGGCGCACATCGGCGGCGGCGGCGACTGGGCGCACACCAATCCCGCCGTACGCGACGTCGAGAACATCGTGATGGACCTGTCCGGGAGCGGGATCGATCGGGGCATGATCGACGAGGCCATGCGCTGGGTCGGGGCGCGTCGATTGCTGTGGGCGGCCGATTTGACGTTGTGCACCGGCCTCACGAAGTTGCGCGCGTTGCCCTATACCGGCGCATCGGCGGATGATCTGGCCGACATGTGCTGGCGTAATGCCGTGCGGATCTTTCCGGTCGGCGCCTTCACGGCCGCGCTGTCCACGGTGCGCGCAACGGACGGGGTAACGGCATGACCTCCCCCTCCATGACCGAGACGCGTCCGATCGATGTGACCAGCTGGATTGGCGGCTATCCGTTTCGCGATGTGCCGCACCCGGACCCGGAGGTTCTGGTTCGCGTCCTCGACCGCGAAGGATTCGCCGGCGCCTGGGTCGGGCATCTGCCCGGCGCGTTTTTTCGCGATCCGGTGCCGTCCAATCGTACGCTGTACGCGGCCCTCGAGCCCTTCGCCGGCGTCTTGCGTCCGGCACCGATCGTTCGTCCCGACTGGCCCGGTTGGACGGAGATGCTGCGTGATGCCGTGAATGCGGGGGCGCCGGCGGTGCGGGCGTATCCCGCCCAGTGGGGGCTCGGGCCCGGTCATCCGGCCATGGCGGAGCTGGCATTCGCCTGCGGGGAGGCCGGGGTGGCCCTCCACCTCACCGTTCGCTTCGAGGACCTGCGCCAGCGTCACCCGCTGGATTCCGCCGGGGATGTTCCCGCCGCGACCCTGCGAGCGATCGCACGGCTGGCCGGATCCCGGTGTCATCTCGTGGTTGCCGGTGCCGGTCGCGACCTCATTGAAGAAACCCATTGGGGCCTCACCCCCGATGAGCAGCGGCGCGTGTTCTACGACTTCGGGTGGGTGTGGGGGCCGCCCGAGGATCATTTCGCACACCTCGTGGCGACCATGGGTGCAGAACGACTGGCCTGGAGTAGCTGGTGGCCGTTGCGCCTCACGCAACAGTCGCGAGCCCTGATCGACCTCCTACCACCACACGGCCCGTCCCCGCTTTCCGCGCCGATTTTTGCCGACGGCCGCGCGATTTTCGCGGCCGCGCAACGGATGGCTCAGTCCGGAATCGAGCCCGAAAACGACGCGGGAACCGCGTTGCGAACGAATCGTTGATGGTGCAAGCGGAAAGTTCCACCAAACCGTCGCGTATAGTGTGACAACACTTGCGTACAAATACGGTGGCGGGCATACTTCGCGCTTGCAAAAATCGGGTTGACACAGACTTACACGCATGGCCACGGCTACGGGTCGTCACCGGAAAATCGGGACGGAATCGGCGTCGGTGTCGTGCGTGACGTGTGTCTTCCGCAACCAACGCCTTCCCGGCCCCAAAGTCGATGACGGTCAAGAAGAAGTGGACGGTGATTCCTGCGTTTCTCGCGCTTGCGGCAGCGGCCACGCTGCTGTCGGCCTACAGCGGCGCATCCTCGTCGCAGGGCCTGCGCGTCGAACAACCCGTCAAGTTCGTCCACGCACCGCACGTGCAGAAGGCAGGCATGAACTGTCTCTACTGTCACAGCGCTGCGAACAAGTCGCCCGATCCGGGTAATGCTTCGGTCTCCACGTGCATGGGCTGTCACCTGTTGGTGAAGCCGCAGTCGGCGGAGATCAAGAAGATCGCGGCGTACTACCAGAAGGGTCAGCCGATCCCCTGGAATCGCGTGCACAAGGTGCCTGACTATGTGCAGTTCCCGCACATGCGTCACGTCAACTCCGGTGTCACCTGTCAGACCTGCCATGGCCAGATCCAGAAGCAGGGTGCTCAGGGACCTGACACCAATTACGTGCCCGTACAGCAGGTGAACTCGCTCAACATGGGCTGGTGCATCAACTGTCACGTGCAGGGCTACAAGCCCGCTGAAGGTGCTCGCCTGGCCGGAATGCCGGTGACGCCCGAGCTGGAAGCAGCGCCGCCCAAGAAGGCGCGCTACGACTGCGCTGTCTGCCACTACTGATCGTCATCTGACCCTCGACCACGGGGCCACGGCGCGTAGTGTGCGCGCCGCATGCCCTGTGCAGCCGCCCGGAGCGGAGTGACTGCATGAGCACTGAAGCGGGGACCGGCGTCAAGCGCCGAGAATTCCTCAAGATCCTAGGCGCCACGGGTGCGACGACCGCGGTTGTGGGCTGCTCCTCCGAAAAGGTGGGGAAGCTCATTCCGTACGTTGCGTCACCTGACAACACCGTGCCGGGTGTGTCGCAGTATTACGCGACCACCTGCCGCGAGTGCGCCACTGCCTGCGGCGTGATGGCCGAAGTCCGCGACGGCCGTCCGATCAAGCTGGATGGCAATCCCGATCACCCCATGAGCCGCGGCGCGATCTGCTCCGTCGGCCTCTCGGCGGTGCAGGGGTTGTACAATCCCGATCGCTATCGCACGCCGATGGTTCGCGAGGGCAACGCCCTCAAGGCCACCACGTGGGACAAGGCGTACGAGCTGCTCGCCCAGAAGATCGGCGAGGTCAAGAGCCGCACGCAGGCGTCCAACGTCGTGTTCGTGAACCAGCATGAGTCGGGCACCTTCCCGGGCTTCCTCGATCAGTGGCTGTCGGCGCAGGGTATGCCGGCGCATCTGAGCGTGGACTCCGCAGCGCCGATGGCCACCATCGCCGCCAATCAGAAGGCGTACGGTGCCTCTTGGCCGGCCCTCGACTTCAACGCCGCCAAGCTGGTCATCAGCTTCGGTGCGGACTTCCTCGACGGCTGGGGGCACAGTGTGCCGCAGCAGCTCGACTGGGCCGACGCTCGTGCCAAGCTCGAAGGCGCGCCGCGACTCGTCTACGTCGGCGCGCGCCGCTCCCTCACCGGTCTGAACGCCGATCAGTGGATCGCCGCGAAGCCGGGCAGCGAGATGGAAATCTGTGCCGCCCTCACGGGATCGGGCACGATGGCCGCCGCCGCCGATGCGTCTGGCGTGCCGGTCGCGACGCTCGAAGCGCTTGCCAAGGCCATCGCCGCCGCCGGCAACGGCGTCATGGCGATCTGCGGTGTCACGACCGCCAACGCCGTCGACTGCGGTGTCATGGCGGCCGAGATCAACAAGAAGGCGGGGGCGGTCGGCGTTACGATCAAGCCTGCTGCCGGCCATGCCGGCTACAACGGACTCGCCTCGTACGCCGATCTGGCGGGCGCGGTGGCGAAGATGGCTGCCGGAAGCGTGCCCCTCGCCTTCGTGCGCGGTGCCAACCCGGCCCACACCATGCCCAAGTCGGCCGGCTTTGCCGCCGCCTTCGCCAAGGTGCCGTTCAAGGTGTCGTTCACGTCGGTCCCCGACGAAACGGCGCAGTTGTGCGATCTGATCCTGCCCGACAACCACTGGCTCGAGAGCTGGGGCGATGCCGTGAGCATGCAGGGCCAGATCGGCCTGCAGCAGCCCACGCTCGAACCGGTGTTCGACACGAAGGCCACCGCCGACGTGCTCATCGCGCTCGCCAAGAAGGATCAGGCGCTGGCCGCCAAGTACACGGCCGCTGATTACCGCGGTTGGTTCATCGGTCAGTTCCCGGGGGGCGCCTCGGCGTTCACCACCGCGCTGACGAAGGCAACCATCAGCGGTTCGCCGCTGATCGCGACCGCCACGCGCACCTTGACCGCTACGGCCTCGCCGGCCGACGCCGGCGCCGGTGACTACTTCGTCCATGTGTTCCCGTCGCCCACACTCGGCGATGGTCGCGGCGCGAACAAGCCGTGGCTGCAGGAACTCCCGGATCCCGTCACCAAGATCGCGTGGCAGTCGTGGGTGGAAGTGCACCCCACCACGTTCAAGAAGCTCGGGCTGGTCGAAGGACAGCACCTCACCGTGGAGACGTCCGCCGGCAAGATCACCGCGCCGGCCTACCGCTACATGGGCGTGCGTCCTGACACCGTCGCCATCTCGCTTGGTCTCGGTCACACGGCGTACGGCCGCTTCGCGCAGAATGTTGGCGTGAACGCGTACGATCTCGTGAAGAGTGGCTGGGATGCCTCCGGAGCCCTCACCCTCTCGGGCACCAAGGGCAAGGTCACCGTGCTGGCGGAAACGTCGCAGCTGGTCACCACCGAAGGCTCCGCCCGGCAGCATGGTCGCGGCATCGGTCAGGCCATGACGCTCGCGGCGCTGCTGGGTCAGGAAGCCGAAGAAGGCGGACACGAGGAGCACGCGATCCCGGGCCTGCCGTCGCAGGACTTCAAGGCCGGCCTCAAGTCGCCGATCGCCGCCGACGCGCAGGGTGAGCTGGCCAACCCGAATGCGAAGGATCTCGGGATGTACGCCCCCGATCACGTGCAGAAGATGGAGAAGCGCCGTTGGGCGATGACCATCGACCTCGCACGCTGCACGGGCTGCTCGGCATGCGTCACCGCCTGCTACAGCGAGAACAACATTCCGACGGTCGGTGCGCCCTATCAGGGTCGCGCACTCAGCCCGACGGTGTGGGATGAGCGTCCGGGTGCGAACATCATCAAGGGCCGTGAAATGGCCTGGATTCGCCTCGAGCGCTACTACGAAGGCAACGAGAACACGGAGAACGAGTTCTCGCCCGACTTCGACACGCGCTTCGTGCCGATGATGTGTCAGCATTGCGGTAACGCGCCGTGCGAGCCGGTGTGCCCCGTGTACGCCACGTATCACTCGCCCGACGGCCTCAACGTGCAGGTCTACAACCGTTGCGTCGGTACCCGCTAGCAATACGTAGTTT
>CAWJMR010000027.1:0-7821 GCA_963843965.1 uncultured Gemmatimonadaceae bacterium | reverse complement strand
ATCGTCATCGAACGGAATCATCGCGGCAGCACTCATCGGAAAGACGTCATCCGAGACATGCGCGCCGTTCGACATCGCACTGGATGACCGCGCCTTGGCGAGTCCCTTGGCCGCCGGACGGGTCGCGGGCTTCGAGCGCGGCGCACCGGCCTTGGCAGCCGGCTTGGCCGACGACTTCGACGGGGCAGCCTGCGGCCGCGGAGCCGGCGGACGCGGTGACGAGAAGGCCGGCGAACCATTCAACGCCGCCTGACGACGGGACGCTGACGTGACCGGCTGACCGACCTCGGTGCGATGGTCGCGCTCGCCCACGTCGAACTGCGCGGCCAGCTCCTGCATTTCGGCGGCCTGCGCCGACAACTCGGCGGCGGCACTCGCCGATTCCTCGGCGTTCGCGGCGGTACGCTGCGTGAGTCCCGCAATCTGATCCATCGACGACGTGACTTCGGCGAGCTCCTTCTGCTGCTCGGCCGCGCCCTCGGCGATGTTGTTCATGATCGCCGACGCACGCTGCACACCGCTGCGAATCTCATGCAGACGACGCGTCACGCTTTCGTTCAGCTTCACGCCCGTCTCGGCCTTCTGTACCGACTCTTCGATCAGCGTCGCCGTGTTGCGCGACGCTTCCGAGGCACGGATGGCCAGGCTGCGCACTTCGTCGGCGACGACCGCGAAGCCCTTGCCCGCGTCGCCGGCACGCGCCGCTTCCACGGCGGCGTTCAGCGCGAGGAGATTCGTCTGGAACGCGATCTCGTCGATCGTCTTCACGATCTTCGCCGTGGAGTCGGCCGACCGCTTGATCTCGGCCACCGCTTCCGCCAGCGCCGTCATGCGCTCCACGCCCTGCTCCGTATCCACGTTCGCCCGTTCCATCGCGGCGCGCGCTTCGTTGGCGTCGGCCACGTTCGCCTTCGTGCGGTCGTCCACCACCTTGATGCGGTTCGACACCTGGTCGATCGCGCCGGCCTGATCGGCTGCGCCACTCGCCAGTTCCTGGCTGCCTTCACCGATCTCGCGGGCCGCCGAGTTCACCTGGCTGATCGCCGTGGTGAGCGAGGCGAACACTTCCGCGATGTTCTCGAGCGCCGTGTTGAGCGAATCCTTGATGGCGGCATGCTCACCGACATACTCACCGGTCACGCGCGCCGAGAGGTCACGGGCGGCGACTCGCGCCAGCACGTCCTTCGCTTCACTGATCGGCTCGACCACCGAGTCCAGCATCTCGTTCGTGCCCGAGATCAGCTGCTGATAGGCGCCGCGGAACTGCTCCGGGTTGCCGCGCTTGGCGAGATCGCCGTGCTTGGCCGCGTCGATCACGCTGTTGATTTCGCCGACGATGCCCTGCAGCGTCTCGGCGGCGCCGTTGATGCTCTTCGAGAGCACGTCGTGCTCCGAGCGCACGTCGACCTTCGACGTCAGATCGCCAGCGGCCAGGCGATCCGCCGCCCGCGCCACGCCGCCGATGTAGTCGAGCATCTCGCGGAATGCGCCGGCGAGCGCGCCGATTTCGTCGTTCGACGTGATGTCGATCTGCTGTTCCACCTTACCGCGTGCGATCTCGTTGGCGGCCGTCGACAGCTTCTGCATCGCGCCGATGATGCTGCGCAGCGTGCCGACCGCCAGCAGTGCCAGCGCGACGAGCGCGATGATCAGCACCACGCTCGTCACCAGACGCGTCGTCGACTGCAACGTGCGGGCCGTGCCGAACGCGGCGGCGATCGCCGCTTGCCGTTCGGTGGTCTGCTCCTGCAGGGCCTTCGACAGCGAGGCGTACTTGGTCTTCACGCCCTGCATGCCGCCCATCATGTCTTCCATGGAGCCGGTGATCATTCCCATGCTCGTCGAGCGCGCTTGTGCCGCGTAGCTCTTGAACTCGGCGCTCAAGGCGAGGACGGTCGCCGAATCGACGCTCTTGTTATGAGCGAGCGAGTCGGCCAGCGTGACGAACGTCTTGGCGATGCTGTCGGCGGTGACCACGGCACCCGTGTCGCTGGCTCCGACCGCGTCGCGCAGCGCGCGCTGGTAGACCTCGAGCTGCGACTGGAGCTTCTGGCTGGTCTCGAAAGCTGGAGATTCCTGCAGCTCAAGACGCTCGAGCTGGGCCTGTGATCGGCTGCCGAGTACGAACGTCGTGCCCAGCGTCGTCAGAAAGCCGACGGCCGCAACGACGGGGAGGGCGAGGATCTTGGCCCGGAGTGACAGAGTTCGAAACATTTGGAGAATTGCGAGGAGCTACACGGGGGGTTGCCGGCTCGGACTTCGTCGCCCAGGCACGTCTCGTGTAGGGGTATCGGAGTTTCCCCGACCGCACTTGAACAATCGATTCAAACCGTCACACTCCCGGCACAATCATCACGCCAATCGCGCAAACGGGGCCGAACGGTCGACGCCTCGTCCCGTTTGCACGATGTCCCGGTGTTGGGAGGGCGCACGTACGTCAAGCGGGGCGACGGATATTCCCGTCGCCCCGCTTGAAATACTGGTGCATCGCCGACTCAGAGACCGTCGAGCAGCGAATCGTTGTTCGTGGTGGCCGCGATGCGCTTGATGAGCCACTCCATGCCCGCCTGCGGCGGAAGCTGGTGCAGACCGCGACGCAGCAGGTGCACCTTCTCCAGCTGGTCGGGGCGATAGAGCTTCTCTTCACGGCGCGTACCGCTGGTACCGATATCGAACGCCGGGAAGATGCGACGGTCGGCGAGCGAGCGATCGAGCTTGATCTCGCAGTTGCCGGTACCCTTGAACTCCTCGAAGATCACGTCGTCCATGCGCGAGCCGGTTTCGACCAGCGCGGTGGAGATGATGGTGAGGGAGCCACCGCCATGCTGCGGCGCGATCATGCGGGCCGAACCGAAGAACGCCTTCGGCTTCTGCATGGCGTTGCTGTCGAGACCACCGGACATCGTACGGCCGGTGCCACGCTCCACCGTGTTGTAGGCGCGCGCCAGACGGGTGATCGAGTCGAGCACGATCACGACGTCCTTGCCCTGTTCCACCATGCGGCGGGCGCGCTCGAGCGTCATCTCGGCCACTTCCACGTGCCGCTTGGGCGGCATGTCGAAGCTGGACGCCACGACTTCGCCGTAGCCCCACGTGATCATCTCGCTCACTTCTTCCGGACGCTCGTCGACGAGGAGCACGAGCAGTGCTGCTTCGGGATGGTTGATCGCCACACCTTCCACGATCGCCTGCAGTAGCGTGGTCTTACCGGCACGGGCCGGGGCCACGATGAGCGCGCGCTGGCCGTAGCCGATGGGGGCAATCAGGTCGATCGCGCGACGCGTGAGTTCGGGGCCGGTCTTGGCCGGGCGACCCGTTTCCAGCGTCAGCTTCCGGTCGGGATAGCTCGCCGTCAGCGTGTTGAAGTCGGCGCGCTTCTCGAGCACGACGGGCGAGCCGTCGTTGAGTTGCTGCACTTCGATGATGACCTGACGACCGCGCGGATCGCGACCGAACGTGGCATCGAGCTTGTCGCCACGGCGGAGCTGGTGCAGGCGCACCAACGCCGGCGGAACGAACGGATCGGTGGGATCGGGCAGGTAGCTGTTGATCGCGCGACGCAGGAAACCCCCATCGCGCGACGGGTCGAACCAGCCGGACATCGTGCCCTCCACCACTGTGGGCGTAGACGGCACTGACGGCGCGCGCTCGACGTTGCCGTCGACGCCCTGCGGCGGACGGCCCTCACCAGGCGCCCCACCGCGACGGAAGCGATTGCGCCCGCGGCGTCCGTTGCGACGGAACGCGGCATCTCCCCCGCGATCCGGGCTGTTCCGGTCGCCGCGATCACCCCCACGATCCGGACCGCGATCGGGTCCACGATCGGGACCGCGGTCAGGGCGGTCGTGCGGGGCGGCCTGACCGCCAGCGGGTGCGCCGCTGATGCCATCGGGGCGTTCGCCGCGCGGTCCACGATCGCCACGGTCGTTGCGATGACGTCCACGGTCACGCTGGCGGCCGCCGCGGTCGGGGCGATCCGGTCGCTCCGGGCGATCGCCAAACGGGCGGTCAGGGCGCGACTCGGGGCGCTCGGTGCTACCGGCGCTGCTGGCGGGCGGGTTGGCGGGGCGGTCGAAGGCGCGATCGTAGCGATCGGCGCTGTCCAAACGAGGCCGCTCGGCCGCTGGATCGAAGAAGGAGGGCGGGGCCAGGGACTCCGGTCGAGGCGCGGGCCGCGGCTCAGGACGGAGTTCTACGCGTGGTTCGCTGCGTGGTTCACTGCGTGGCTCCGGTCGCGATTCGGCGCGCGGGGCGGGCGCTGTCGGCGGGGCTTCCCGCTCCACGTTGGCCGGCGCGTCACCGGCGGCTTCGGCCGCGGGGCGACGCGGGGGCCGACCACGGCGCGGTCGAGGCGCCTCGTCGGGCGCTCCCGCCGTCGGCGGCGGCACGGCATCCTTCGGCGCGGGCGCCGACGGTGCATCGAGATACGGATTGTCGTCCCCACCGGAATCGGGGGACGGCGCGGCACTGGTGCGGCTGCGGCGAATGGGGCGTTTGCGTTCGGTCATTCGAAAACTGCGAGTGGTACAGTGGGCTCCGTTCCGATCTGGAAGGGAGCGCGACGCCGCCGCAGGCATGAAGACATGCGATGCAACAGGCCGAATGTTCGATGCCCGTGCCGGGCTCGAGATGCGCGAAGAGCGCGGATATTGCGGGTCGCTTTGGACGGGTAGAGTCGTGCCGTCGCACTTTCCGGAAGAGCTGTATTGGCCTTCCGGTACCGCGGGGTCTGGGACCCGGGAGCAGCCAGCCGATGTCGGTGGGCTCGTCACGCGCACTTCGGAAAGCGTCGCGCGACACTAGGAGTATTACGATCCTTCCCCAATCGCGCAACCCACGAATCGTGGCTGTGACCTGACCAGATCACCGGACCTGTCTACTTTTCGACCATGATCGCACCTCCTCACGACCTCCCGGCCGCCCTCGCTGATGCAGTGGGCGCCTACGAAGCTTCCGGAAACGTCGGCGCCCTGATGGAGCGTCTGCACACGCTCCGCGCCACCGTCACGCCCGACGCGCTCGTGGCCGCCGCCGAACCCTGGCTCCATATGCCCGAAGTCGCCGGCCCGCTATATGAGCGTGTGGTTGATGAACAGCCCACCAACGCGCGCGCCCTCGTCATTCTGGCCAACGCGTACTGGCTCTCCGGTCGCGGACCCGAAGTCGTGGGCGAACTGGCCAGTCGCGCATTGGCGTCCGATCCGCAGAATCGCGGCGCGTGGCATATGTGGGCGCTCACCGAATCGAATCAGCGCGATCGCACAATTCGCTGGCTGCAGGTCACGCAGCGCTTCCCCGAAGACCAACTCGCGAAGGCCGCGCTCGCCGACAACGCGAGTTCGCTGGCGGCCGCCGAGCACGACAAGGAAGCGCTGGCGCTCGCTATTTCCGCGTACGAAGAGCTGTGGGCCAATTCGCCCACCGAGCAGCAGCGCGCCGCGCTCGAAACCGCGCTCACCACCCTTCGCAACTATTCGCTGTGACCGACGCGCCGACGCCCAACACGCCACCGCACGACCACGTCGAAAGCGACGCGCTGGCCGAGTTCCGCATGTTCCGCGAACGCATGAACACGCGCATCCTCGGTGAGAACAATCTCGTCATCAACCGCTTCTTCAATCTCGACGGTCGCGCCTACGAAGGCGGCGCGCTCAGCGTCAAGACGAAGGAGCTGCTCGGACTCGTCGCCTCGCTCGTGCTACGCTGCGATGATTGCATCACCTACCACATCGTGCGCTGTGCCGAAGAAGGCGTGAGTCGCGACGAAGTGTTCGAAACGATGAGCATCGGCCTCATCGTCGGTGGCAGCATCGTGATTCCGCACCTGCGCCGCGCCGTCGATCGTTGGGATGAAGCGGAGAAGATGCGCGGCTGAGCAACTGCGAACGCGCTACGGCTTGGCGATCGTCTTCGGATTGCCGTCGGACACGTAGCGCGCCCACTTGCCGGGCTTGTCCATCTGATCGAGTGTGACCGACAGCTTGGTGCCGCCCTGCAGCGGCACCCGCGGCAGTGATTTCGGATTGAACTCCGGATCGAACGGGCTGCGCGCCGGACCACCGGCCACTTCGAACACGGCTTCGTGGTGGTAGCGCACGTCGCGCTTGCTCTTCTTGTCGTACCACGAGCCGTTGAAGGCGAGCGCGCGGTTCTTCGGCCATAAGCCGTAGGGCAGCGCGAACCCGCGCACCTTGTACCCGGGCACGGCGGAATCGATCGCCATCGCGCCACGCGCCAGCTGTTCCTGCACGACGGCGTCGGAGTACTTGCTGAGCTTCGCGTGCCACAACGTGTGGTTGCATAGCTCGAAACCCTGCTGCGCCAGAAACTGCACCTTCTTGAAGCGCCACTCCGTCTTCTGACCGTCGATCCCCTTGTCGCCGAAGAAGGCATGGCCGGCCTCGGCGGCCGGCAACATGCAGAACAGCCCCTTCGCCTTCCAGTCGGGATGCGTCTTGATGAAGTCGAGCAGTATGCCGACGGCACTGGTGGGATCCACCACCAGCGCACCGTTGCGCTCGATGTACCGGAACTGGCTCGGGGACGCATCGTCGAAAGTGAACAGCACCGGCGTCTTGCCGGCTGGCACGTCCATCGTCTTGTCGAGCATCTCCGACAGGTTCACTGGCACGTAGCCGCGCGTGTGCAGCTCGACCAGCTCGGCGCGGAACCGTTCGCGCGAGACCTTGTACGTGCCGTCGGCGGCGACAACCTGATGCCACTCCACGATCGGAATACGTCCCAGCTCGTTCGGCACGCGTGGACCCGTTGGCGCTGTGCTCGCTTTCGCCGGCTGCGCTTTCTTCGGCGTAGCAGGCTGAACCTTGGCACTTTCCGGACGTTCGGGCCGTAGGATTGCACGAGAGTGCGCTCGCGCCAAGGCCGGAAACAGGGCGGAAGCAACCAAGGCCGCTGTTCCGGCTGTCTTTATGAAGATCGACACGCGCGGCGTGGTGCGGACGGTGCAGTAGCGGATAAGAAGTTCCTGACGTGCCATGATCGCAGAGGAGTGTGATGGAGGCTGAAGCTAACAACACGCCGGCGCCGGCCGCGACACCAGCCGCAACACCGGCCGTGTCGTGGCGCACACGGCTGTTCAAGCCCTTGCTCTATGCCGGGGCGCTTGCCGTTGCGGGTTCACTCACCACGGCATCGTGGTGGTGGTCGTGCGGCTGGCAAGGCTGCCCCACGCCCGCGCAGCTGCGCGCCTGGAAGCCCACCGAGGGCGGTGCGCTGCTGGCGCGCGACAGCGCGTTCGTCAGTGCGCTGTCACCCGTGAATCGTACCAACGTTCCGCTCAGCCGCGTCCCGGCGCAGGTGCAGGCCGCCTTCATCGCCGTCGAAGACCGGCGCTTTCACGCCCATCATGGTGTCGACTGGTATGGTGTCGGCCGCGCAACGGTGGCCAATCTCACCGCCGGCAGCGTGCGCGAAGGGGCCAGCACCATCACCATGCAGCTCGCCCGCAACGTCTTCCTCGGCAACCGCGCGACCGAGCGGACCTTCGGCCGCAAACTGCTCGAGTGGCGCTATGCCACCCTGCTCGAAGCGTCGCTCTCCAAACAGGACATTCTCGAGCGTTACCTCAACGCCATCTACCTCGGTAACGGGGTGTACGGCGTCGAGGGCGCAAGCCGCGATCTGTTCGGCAAGTCGGTGAAGGACATCTCGCTGAGCGAAGCGGCGATGCTGGCGGGTCTGCCCAAGGCGCCGTCGTCGTATTCGCCGCGCCGTGACAAGTCACGGGCGATGGCGCGTCGCGCCGTCGTGTTCGATGTGCTGCTGCGCGAAGGCGTGGCCGACAGCGCTACCATTCGGGCG
>CAWJMR010000026.1:0-18409 GCA_963843965.1 uncultured Gemmatimonadaceae bacterium | reverse complement strand
TGTTATGTTTCATCTGCTTCAACATTACGTATTGCTGTCACCTATCTGGTGTGGAACTCGAGCGACGGGGGCGCACCCGGCTGGTATGCCAACATCGTCTGGTTCGCCGTCGTGCCGCTCGCAGTCGTCGTCGTTCTCGTGACCGCATGGCGAGACCGCCATCACCCCATCCCTGAAGAAGCCCTGCGCTGATCGACACATTTACGAGGTCACGTCACAGCGCCGCTTTGAAGGGCGCGACCCGTAGGCGCGGACGATTCCACTCGCAGAGAGCCCGGCATCCCGAGCATGTGCGAAGACGAACGGGCGTCATTGACTTGATGGCACAAACCACGTTCTCCGAACTCCGCAACGCTACGGGCGTCGGGGCACTCATAACCCGAAGACTCTCATTTGCGCCGGCCTGCGGGTGAAGCAACGTTCGTCGACACGTTCGGCGACTGGGGCCACCAGTTTGCAGTTGGCGGGCGAGATGGGCTTGGAGAACGCGGCGTGCACGCGGCTGACGCAGGCCGAGTCCGGAAGCGGCTTGCGAGGGCGAGGGGCGAGTGTGTACAGGCGGGCTGACGCTCGTGCTGACGCTCCGGGTCCCGCGTCCGCCGGAGGCCGGTGTCGAACTGGTGCGACTGGTCGTCCCCGACCTCACCGCGGGTGTAGGGACCGTAGTAGGTCACGTACATGTTGCGGTCCCAGTTGCTTCCGCTGTAGTCAACGTTCGCTTCTAGATCGGGCGCGTCCTTGATCTGATCCTTGGTCATGTTGACGTACACCTTCTTGTTGTCGTGATCGACGCGCTGCACGACGCCGGCGGGCAGGAACGCTTCTTGCCGAAGATCCAGAAGCCGGTGTCGACGATGAGGTGGTCGCGGATCGTCGTGCTCTCGTCTATCGAACCGATGCTGCCGTCGGTAGCTTCCACGTCGTAGCCGGCAAGGTCCTCGTCGGAGAGTCCGAGTTCGCTTCTGTACATCCAAGTCGTCTGCATTGGGGGAACCTCCTTGTTGGTGTCACCTCATCGCCGAGGTGCGAGCCGTTGGTAGGGGTGGTGTTCCCGCGGTCTGGAAGGCGTAAACGAACGCCCGGAGATCGCGGGCGAGTGATGTTGCCAACGTTTAGGGGCTTCGCCTTTGGTGGTACGTGGTAGCGAGTGCGTGCAGCGATTGATCTACCAGATACCCGTGGCATACCATCATGTTCCGGACGAACACGCTCACGACATCGCCGTCGCCGGCGACGCGCTACTCCAGATCGACTGCTCGGTCTCACGGGCCGACGGCCCACGAGAGGAGGTTGATGGCCTCGTACGAGCTGAACTCGAGGGCCGTGCAGAAGGCCCGGGACCTGATCGACGCCCGGCAGTACGTGCTCGACAGCGACTGGGGTGACGTCCTGCCGTCAGCCGACGACGAGAACGCGTTTCCCGAGAACCACTCTTGGGGCCCGTACGCCGAGTGGCACCTCGTGCAGACGAGCGCAGACGTAGGCGCGCTACCTCGACCACCGTTTGGAGGGTCATGACCGCGAGCCGACCAGGTCCGCGAGTTACGGCGGGTTGGGTGCATCGAGCCTGGCGTTGGCGACGGTTGGCAGCGGAGTTTCTCGAATGTTTCGCGGCCACGTTCGGTCGTTTCGACCCGCTGACGTGCATACGGCGCCGCCGTTCTCGAGGAGCTTCCCCCCATGCAGCCAATCTCTCGCCGGACACTGCTTGCCATGGCAGCCGTTGCCGCGCCGCTCGCGTTGCTCAGTGCCTGTGGTGACGACAACGAGGAGGACACCGGCTCCTCGAGCCCCGACGACACCTCCTCGGGCAGCTCACCCCCGGCGGCGGACGCCTTGACGGGCACCGTCAACTTCCTCAACTTCACCGGGTGGGCGGGGCCCACCACGTACGCCGACTTCGCAGCGGCGTTCCCCGGCGCATCGGTCAACGAGATCGCGTGGGCGTCGAACGACGACACCATCAGCAAGGCCAAAGGTCGTGCCGGAGACATCGACGTCGTCCTGGTCGACGGAACGACCTTCCCGCGGCTGACGGCCTTGGGCGTGCTGGCCGAACTGGGTGACGTGCCCAACATGTCATTGGTCGCCGATCAGTACAAGGGCAACAGCTGGGATCCCGACAACGCCAGACTTCGCCCCCACCGATCACGGCCGCACCGGCATCATCTACCGCAAGGACCTGGTGACCACGCCGCCGACGTCGTGGGCGGACTTCTTCGCGATGGCGCCGGAGTACTCGGGCAAGATGGCCATGCTCGACTACCAGGGCAGTGTCATGGACAACGTGCTGGTCATGCTCGGCAAGCCGGTCGGCTCCACTGACGACGGCGATCTTGCCGAGGTTCTCGACGTGTTGACCACGGTCAAGCCGCACCTGCTCGCCATCTCCACCGAGGTCGGCAAGGCAGTGGCCGCGGGCGACGCCGTGATGGCGATCTGCGACGCGTATGACGCTCAGTTGGCGCTCACCTCCAATCCCGACGTCGTGTTCGTCGACCCCAGTGAGGGGCAGGTCGGTTACCTGGAGGGTCTTGCCATTCTCGACGGACCACGCGACGCGCTCGCCAGCGCGTTTGTCAACTTCTTCCTCGAGCAGGTGAACTACGCGGCGTTCATCAACAACGTCGCATCGCCGTACGTGCAGCCGGACAACCCGGACATCGATGCTGCGCTGAAGGCGTCACCGGTGATCAATCCTTCGGCGGACGTCGTCGCCAAGCTGAGCTATCACGTGTTCCTCGGTGAGGACCAGCCGAAGTTCGACGCCGTGTGGGACACGTTCAAGGCAGCGTGATCAGCCGCGCAAAGCGTTCGCACGACCCCACACGCTCGAGGTTGGGGTCGCTGGTGATCCCCGACTGGCTGCTGGTGGTGTTCGTCTGCCTGATCCCGGTCGGGTACATGGTGGTGCTCTCGTTCGGCCGTTCCAACCCCATCACGCTCGACGTCGAACTGACGGGCACCATCGAGCCGTATCGCACCCTGTTGTCCGATGTCTACCGGCCGGTGCTGCTGCGCTCGTTGGGTCTGGCGGCGAGCACTGTCGCCACGTGCTTGCTGATCGGCACACCAGCTGCGCTGGCGCTCAGTCGCCTCGGTGGCCGGTCACGGACCCTCATGCTGGTCGCGGTGATGCTGCCGTCGTTCGTCAGTTTCACCGTGCGGATCTTTGCGTGGCAGGGCGTGCTGGCAACAGGTGGTCCGGTGGAATCGTTGACCGGCGCACAGTTGCTCTACCGACCGCCGGCGGTGCTGCTGGGCATGATCGGCGCCTACGTGCCGCTGTTCATCCTGCCCACGTACGTGGCGCTGGCGCGGGTGCCCCGCTCGTTGATCGAAGCGAGTGCCGATCTCGGGCGGCGCCATTGGCGCCAACTCGGCAACATCGTGTTGCCGTTGGCGTTGCCTGGGCTCGCGACCCGGCTCCAGCGCCTGCAAACCAAAGGTGCCGAACGACACCTCGGATCCACGGTGCGCGAGCCCGGTCATGCGGCCCTTGAACATCTTGCGGAACTTGACCCGCTTCGGACTCAGCATCTCTTAGTTCCTCAGTTGCCGGTCGAGTAGGTCTTGCCGCGACGATCTTCCACGATCTCACCCTTGAAGATCCACACCTTGACACCGATGGTGCCATACGTGGTCTTCGCCGTGCTCGTGGCGTAATCGATGTCGGCGCGCAGTGTATGAAGGGGCACCCGGCCTTCCATGTACCCTTCCGTTCGCGCGATTTCGGCACCGCCAAGACGGCCGCCGGCCTTCACCTTGATACCAAGCGCGCCCATCCGCATCGCGCTCTGCACCGCGCGCTTCATGGCGCGACGGAACGAGATACGCTGAGACAGCTGCGCCGCGATGTTGTCGGCCACCAGCTGCGCCTCGACTTCCGGACGCTTGATCTCTTCGACGTTGATGCCGACTTCCTTGCCCGTGAGCTGTGCCAGCTCGTCACGCAGCTTGTCGACTTCCGCGCCCTTCTTGCCGATCACCACGCCCGGACGGCCGGTGTGAATCGTCACCACCACCTTGCCCGGCTTGCGTTCGATCGTCACGTCCGAAATGGCCGCGTTCTCGAGACGAGCCTTCAGGTACTTCCGGAGCAGCGCGTCTTCCTTCAGAAGCGCCGGCATCTCCTTCTTCGCGTACCAGGTCGAGCGCCAGTTCTTCGTGACACCGAGGCGGAACCCGATCGGATTAGTCTTTTGTCCCATTAGCGCACCGCCTCCGCCACGATGATCTCGATGTGGCTCGTCCGCTTCAGCATCGGCGTCGCACGACCCATGGCCGCCGGCGTCCAACGCTTCAGCTTCGGACCCTCGTTCACGATAGCCTTCGTGATCACCAGCGCGTCGACATCCAGCGACGTGTTGGCAGCACGGGCCGCCTGCTCTGCGTTCGCGACGGCGCTGGCCAGCGTCTTCTCGATCTGCTTGGCCGCACCCTTCTTCGAGAACTTGAGAATCGCCAGCGCGTCGTTCACACGCTGACCGCGGATCTGGTCGATCACCAGCCGCATCTTGTACGGGGACTGACGCGCCGTGCGCTGAATCGCGCGCGCTTCAGTGCCGGTCTTCAAAGCCTTGGCCATGGATTACTTGCCTCCCTTGCCAGCGGGCTTCTTCGCGTCGGTCTTCTGTCCCGCGTGACCGCGGAACAGACGCGTCGGCGAGAATTCGCCGAGCTTATGACCGACCATGTTTTCCGTCACGTACACCGGGATGAACTTGTTCCCGTTGTGCACGGCGAACGTGTGGCCGACGAACTCGGGGAGAATCGTGCTCGCCCGCGACCACGTCTTGACGACCTTCTTCTCGTTGCGGCCGTTCATGGCGATCACCTTAGCTTCGAGGCGCTCAGCGACGAACGGACCCTTCTTAATGCTTCTGGACATATAGGTTCTCGATTCGCCTGGCGGTTACTGCGTCGCCCGGCCGCGCTTGCGGCCGCGCACGATGAGACGCGTTGAAGCCTTCTTCTTGTTGCGCGTCTTGACGCCCTCGGGCTTGCCCCACGGGCTGACCACGTTCCGGCCGCCGCGCGTGCGTCCACCGTGCGGGTGATCCACCGGGTTCATCACTTCACCACGGACCTTCGGACGCTTGCCCAGCCAGCGGCTCTTGCCCGCCTTGCCGTGCGACTGCAACTCATGCTCCGAGTTGCCGACTTCGCCGATCGTCGCGGTGCAGTTGCCGTGCACCAGGCGCATTTCCGTGCTGCCCATACGGAGCGTCACATATTCGCCTTCCTTCGCCACGACCTGGGCGAAGGCGCCGGCCGAGCGCGCCATCTGGCCGCCCTTGCCGATCTTGAGCTCGATGTTGTGCACCTGCGTGCCGAGCGGCACTTCCTTCAGCGGCATCGCGTTGCCGACGCGGAAATCGCTTCCCGGGCCCGCCACGATCGTGTCACCCTGCTTGAGTCCCTTCGGGTGCAGGATGTAGCGCTTCTCGCCGTCCGTGTACTCGACCAGCGCGATACGCGCCGAACGATTCGGATCGTACTCGATTTCCTTCACAACCGCCGGCATGCCGTGCTTGTTGCGCTTGAAATCGATGATGCGGTACATCCGCTTGTGTCCACCGCCGATGCGGCGCATGGAGATGTGACCGTGATTGTCGCGGCCACCCGACTTCTTGAGAGGCTCGACCAGCGACTTCTCGGGCGTCGAACGCGTGATCTCGGCGAAATCCGACACCGAGCGGAAGCGCGAACCCTTGCTGACCGGCTTGAACTGACGAATACCCATGCGAATCAGCCCTCGAAGATCGCGATGGTGTCGCCGTCACGCAGCTTCACAATCGCCTTCTTGGTATGTGGACGGCGACCGATCGACTGGCCGACGCGACGCGACTTGCCACGCGCATTCGACGTCCAGACACCAGTCACCTTCACGCCGAACAGCTGCTCGACGGCCGCCTTGATGGAATACTTATTGGCGTCGGGCGCCACTTCGAACGTGTACTCGCCACGATCCTGGTACGCAGCCGAGCTGCGCTCCGTGATGATCGGGCGCATGATGGTGCGATGCATAGTCGCCATCGGTTACGCCTCCGCCGAAGTCTGGGTAAGTGCCGACGATTCGATCACGACGACATCCGACCACAGGATGTGATAGGTGCTCACATCGCTGAACGGCATGACGTGGGCATGCGCGAGGTTGCGGGCGCTCAGGTACACGTTCGGCTTCACGCCGTCCGTGAGGAGCAGCACCTTCTTCCCCGCGACGCCCAGCGACTCGAACAGGCTGAGCATCGACTTCGTCTTCGGCGCGCTGTAGGTCAGCGCATCGACCAGCATGACCGCGTTCTCGCGGGCACGGGCGTTCAGCGCGCTCTTGCGCGCCAAGGCACGAACCTGCTTCGGCACGATCTGCGTGTACTTGCGCGGGATCGGACCGAACACGGTACCACCGCCCGGCCAGTTCGGCGCGCGCGTCGAGCCCTGACGGGCGCGACCGGTGCCCTTCTGCTTCCACGGCTTCTGGTTGCCGCCGGTCACTTCACCGCGCGTCTTGGTCTTGGCCGTGCCCTGGCGACGATTGGCGAGAAACGCCTTCACCGCCTGGTGCATCACCGGCACGTTCACCGTGCCGTCGAACATGCCTTCGGGAAGCTGGCGCGTGCCGCCCTGCTTGCCCTGCGCCGAGAACACAGGCGCCTGAAAGGTCTGAGTTTCCGTGGTCATGATCAGCCCTGCTTCCGCACGAAGACGATGCCGTTCGTCGGCCCCGCCACGCTGCCGCGCAGATAAATGAGGTTGCGCTCAGCATCGATCTTCTCGATGCGAATGCCGATGGCCGTGTGACGGACATTGCCGTACTGACCAGGCATCTTCTTGCCCTTGATGACGCGCGACGGATCCGTACCCGCGCCGATCGAGCCGGGCTTGCGGTGCTTGGTGTTACCGTGCGTGTTCGGTCCACCGTGGAAGCCATGGCGCTTCACCACGCCCTGGAATCCGCGGCCCTTCGAGGTGCCTTCGACCTTGACCTTTTCGCCAGGCGCGAAGATACCGACCGTGATCGTATCGCCCACCGTGTACGTCGGGGCCTCGGGGTTCTTGCCCGGGGCGTCGTCGAGACGGAAGCTGCGGAGCACCGAAGGCGGAGCGTCGAGCCCGGCCTTCTTCGCATGTCCGACTTCCGCCTGCGTCGCGCGACGTCCGCGCGGCGTGCGCTCACCCTTCTTATTCTCGCGTGCGACGCGCTGCGCGCCGTATCCGAGCTCCACCGCGGAAAAACCCGCCTTCTCCTGCGTCATGACCTTCACGACGGGATTGGGCGTGGCCTCCACCACGGTGCAGGGCACTTGCTGCCCCTGCTCGTTGAACAGCTGGGTCATCCCCAGCTTCTTGCCGATAATGCCGATCATGAAAAGTCTGCTCCGTACGAGTCGCGGGGGATCGTGAGATCCACACCGTTGGACTGAGGAGGACAACGCCCTATGCGATGCCCTCTGTACTCACCCTGCACCTGCGACCTGCTACTACTCGACCTTGATTTCGACGTCGACACCAGCCGGGAGATCGAGCTTCGTCAGCGCGTCCACCGTACCGGCACGCGAATCGAGAATGTCGATCACGCGCTTGTGCGTCTTCAGTTCGAACTGCTCGCGCGACTTCTTGTCCACGTGCGGCGAGCGAAGAACCGTCCAACGCTGCGTCTTCGTGGGAAGAGGAATCGGTCCCGACACCGACGCGCCCGTCTTTTCAGCGGTGCGAACGATATCTGCCGACGCCTGGTCGATCACGGCGTGGTCAAAAGCCTTGAGGCGAATACGAATGCGGCCAGCCATCTGAATTCCTGGTAGAGAACCACCCGGTACACAGTGGCCGGTTCATGCGAACCGGCCACTGCCCACCTGATGCTTCTGATTAGGCGAGGATCTTGGTGACGACGCCGGCGCCGACCGTACGACCACCCTCGCGGATGGCGAAGCGCATCGTCTCTTCCATCGCGATCGGGATGATGAGCTCGATCGTCATCTGGATGTTGTCGCCCGGCATCACCATCTCCATGCCCTTCGGGAAGCTCGATGGTGCCCGTCACGTCCGTCGTGCGGAAGTAGAACTGCGGACGGTAGCCCTTGAAGAACGGCGTGTGGCGGCCACCCTCTTCCTTCGTGAGGACGTACACCTCGGCCTCGAACTTCGTGTGCGGCTTGATCGAGTCCGGCTTGGCCAACACCATGCCGCGCTCGATTTCCTTCTTGTCGACGCCGCGGAGGAGCAGACCGACGTTGTCACCGGCCTGACCTTCGTCGAGCAGCTTGCGGAACATCTCGACGCCCGTGACGATCGTCTTCTTGCTCGCTGTTGTAGCCGACGACCTGCACTTCTTCGCCGACCTTTACGATGCCGCGCTCGATACGTCCCGTCGCCACCGTGCCGCGACCCGTGATCGAGAACACGTCCTCGACCGGGAGCAGGAACGGCTTGTCCACTTCGCGCACCGGCTCCGGGATGTAGGTGTCGAGCGCGTCGTAGAGCTTCATGAACTCGGCCACCCACTTCGGGTCGCCGTTGATCGCGTTGATGGCCGAGCCACGGATCACCGGGGCGTCGTCACCAGGATAGTTGTACTTCGAGAGGAGCTCGCGGACTTCGAGCTCGACCAGGTCGAGGAGCTCTTCGTCTTCGACGAGGTCGCACTTGTTCAGGAACACCACGACCGAGGGCACGTTCACCTGGCGAGCCAGGAGGATGTGCTCACGCGTCTGCGGCATCGGACCGTCGACGGCGGACACGACCAGGATCGCGCCGTCCATCTGCGCTGCACCCGTGATCATGTTCTTCACGTAGTCGGCGTGGCCCGGGCAGTCGACGTGCGCGTAGTGACGGTTGGCCGTCTCGTACTCGACGTGCGACGTGGCGATCGTCATGATCTTCGTGGAGTCACGACGGCCCTGCGACTCGGACGCCTTGGCGACCTCGTCGTACGCGATGTACTTCGTGCCGAAGCCCTTGTCCGCCGAGATCTTCGTGAGAGCGGCCGTCGTCGTCGTCTTGCCGTGGTCGACGTGGCCGATCGTGCCCACGTTCACGTGCGGCTTGTTCCGCTCGAACTTTGCCTTGCCCATGGTTCGGTTCTTGTAATTGGGTAGTGAATGAGTGGGTGAGGCTTACGCCTTCACCTTGCTGATGATCTCTTCGGCCTTCGACTTCGGCACTTCCTCGTAATGCGCGAACTCCATCGAGTAGACCGCTCGCCCCTGCGACATGACTGCGCAGCTTGGTCGAGTAACCGAACATCTCGGAAAGCGGCACACGTCGCCGAGATCACCTGCGCCTCGCCGCGCTGCGTCATGCCGCCGATCTTGCCGCGACGCGAGGACAGGTCGCCGAGGACGTCGCCCATGTACGCTTCCGGGCACACGACCTCGACCTTCATCACCGGCTCGAGCAGACACGGATTCGCGAGCACGCGCCGCTTCCTTGAATGCCATCGAGCCAGCGATCTTGAACGCCATTTCGGACGAGTCGACGTCGTGGTACGAGCCGTACACCAGCTGCACCTTGACGTCGACCATCGGGTAGCCGGCGAGCACGCCGGTATCCAGCGCTTCCTTGATACCCGCTTCCGTCGGGCCGATGTATTCGCGCGGGATCACGCCGCCGACGATCTTGTCCTCGAACACGAAGCCCTGACCGGGCTCGGCCGGCTCCATGTTGATGACCACATGGCCGTACTGACCCTTACCGCCAGACTGGCGGATGAACTTGCCTTCGATCTTCTCGACGCGCTTCTTGATCGTCTCGCGATAGGCCACCTGCGGGCGACCCACGTTCGCGTCGACCTTGAACTCGCGCATGCATACGATCGACGATGATCTCGAGGTGCAACTCGCCCATGCCGGCGATGATCGTCTGGCCCGTTTCCGGGTCGGAGTGCACGCGGAACGTCGGATCTTCTTCGGCCAGCTTCTGCAGAGCGATCGCCGAGCTTGTCCTGGTCGGCCTTCGTCTTCGGCTCGATCGCGACGTCGATGACGGGCGCCGGGAACTTCATCGCTTCGAGGATGATCGGCGCGTCTTCCGTGCACAGCGTGTCGCCGGTACGCGTGTCCTTCAGGCCGATCGCCGCGGCGATGTCGCCGGCACGCACTTCCTCGATCTCCTCACGCTTGTTCGCGTGCATCTGCAGCAGACGACCGACGCGCTCACGCTTGTCCTTCGTGCTGTTGTAGACGTACGAGCCGGACGTGAGCACGCCCGAGTAGCACGCGGAAGAACGTCAGCTTACCGACGAACGGGTCGGTGGCAATCTTGAACGCGAGGCCGGCGAACGGCGCGTCGTCGGTCACCGGGCACTCGACGAACGTCTCGTCGTGGTGCGGGAGGTGACCCTTGATCGCGGGCACGTCGAGCGGCGCAGGCAGGAAGTCGATGACGGCATCGAGCAACGCCTGCACACCCTTGTTCTTGAACGAGGCGCCGCAAAGAATCGGAATGAACTTGCCCGAGCACGTCGCCGTACGAATGGCGCTGCGGATCTCGGCGACCGTGAGCTCTTCACCGGCCAGGTACTTCTCCATCAACGCTTCGTCGTACTCCACGACGGTGTCGATGAGCTTGTGACGCGCTTCTTCGACGGCACCATGGAACTCGGCCGGGATGTCCGTGACCGTGAACGTCTTGCCGAGCGTCTGCTCGTCGAAGATGTACTGCTTGCGTTCGATGACGTCGAGATGACCGGTGAACAGCTCGCCCGAACCCACGGGCAGCTGGAGCGGCTGCGCGCTCTTGGACAACCGGTCGTGGATCATCGCGACGCAACGTTCGAAGTTGGCACCGACGCGATCCATCTTGTTCGCGAAGATCATACGCGGCACGGCATAGCCGTCGGCCTGGCGCCACACCGTTTCCGTCTGCGGCTCGACGCCGGCGACGGAGTCGAGCAGCGTGACCGCGCCGTCGAGCACGCGCAGCGAGCGCTGCACTTCGACGGTGAAGTCCACGTGGCCCGGCGTGTCGATGATGTTGATGCGATACTCGGGGCCTTCGCCCTTCGTGTCGCTCTGCCCATGGCGCTGCCAGAAGCAGGTCGTCGCGGCCGACGTGATCGTGATGCCGCGCTCCTGCTCCTGCTCCATCCAGTCCATGGTGGCTGCGCCGTCATGGACTTCACCGATCTTGTGCGACTTCCCCGTGTAGTAGAGGATGCGCTCAGTCGTCGTGGTCTTACCGGCATCGATGTGGGCCATGATGCCGATGTTGCGATAATGCTCGAGCGGGGTCGTACGCGGCATAGTTTTCGGCGGCGACTCGCTTACGCGGCGCCAATCTTTGACGAAAAGTGGACCAGCAAAAAAACGGCTGGACCTGTCGCCTCGCCTTTGCGCGAGACCGGTATCCATCCGCTGCCGCCGGGTGTGCTCGCCGCTGGTGCGCGAGTGGGGACCCAGGCGCGCCGGTTACAGAGAACAGCTGACTCCGTGACCGACGTTAAATTGGCTGCGTTGCTTTTCGGGAGCTTCGGAACGTCTCAGACGCCGAAGCCGGTACAGCGTGCGTGGCGTCCCGGATCGCAGTGCTTCGCGCCCTTCGCGTCACGCCCCCACCTCGAAAGGTGGCCCATAGGGCTCTCGGCCGCAGATCGCCGAGATAGTGGAGCGATACATCGTTCCGTCACGAGTGCCTGTTGAGGGCGTTTCGCGACAGACACCTAACATGGTGGACTCTGTCGGGGATGTCAACCCGCCTTCGGCCACGGAAATACTGGTGTGCGCGACACTTATCCGTCGCCGGCATAGTGGAGCGCCCCCACACGCATCCCCAGATGCGCCGCGCGCCGCCCGGAGGTGCCGAGCGGCGCGCGTGGTCAATCGAAACGGAGGGTCAGCTCTTCCGGCGACGGCGGGCCGCGAAGGCCAGACCGGCCAGGCCGGTCGCCATCAGCGCCCAGGTGCTCGGCTCCGGCACCGTCGTGATCGCCGGCTCGCGGAACTTGATGTTGTCTACCCAGAACGTGGCGTACCGCGACGGATTGTTGATGCCGTAGCCGCCAGAGCCCTGCTCGCCCAGCGTGTTGTACTGATCGTACGTCGCGAGGTCGTTCGAGTACGTGGCCGTGAACAGGATCTCGTTGATGTTCTTGTTCAAGCCGAACAGCGTGCTCGAATTGCCCAGGGCATCCAGGAAGCTGAAGCTGCTGGACCACTGCTCCACGCCACCCAGGAGGCCGGTCACCTGCAGCGACTTGACGTTACCCCAACCGGCGCCCAGCAGCATCGACTCGAGGTTGAACGCCTCGGTACGGTAGAAGCGAGCCGTCGTGGCCCCGGAAATCGCCAGGACATTCGTCTGGCCCGCGGTGACCGCATCGAAGCGGCTCAGCTGTCCGCGATATCCGGTGAAGCTGTCGTCGGCTTCGATGTTGTAGATCTTGGGGCCGTTCATCGGATTCACGCGACCGTCCACGAAGCAACGACCGGCCGTGGTCTGTCCGTCCGAATACAGATAGTCCTGCAGGTCCAGCGCGGCGAAGCCGCTCCAGTTCAACTGCTGATACGGGCTGGTGATCGTCTGCCCGTTCCAGTTGCAGATGTGGCTGTTCCAGTTGTTCTGGCTGCCCGGCGCATAGTTCGGATTGACGGCGCTGTTGTAGCCAAGGTCCGAGAACGTGATCGTCTGCGCCGACAGCGGCGCGCTCACGAGCAGCGTTCCCACGGCCAGCGTGGGAAGCAGGGAGCGACGGATGGTCTCTAGAACGCGCATGGGACACTCTCAAAAACGGGACGGTTACGACTTCTTCCTGCACCAGACTGGAGCATAAGACGTGCCAGCAGGCGGACTCGACCATAAAAAGGCTTTTTTCAGCCCCAGAACCCGCTTTTCAGCCCTTCGGCGGGAATGTTACGCCCACAAGATGCCTTCGGATGTGGCAGGAACACTACAACAAACCCCCCGCTGCTGCCACTCCGCCACAACACTGTCCGCAGCGAACTCGACCATTCGTCCCACGACGGGTGAGCGCCGGCGCCAAGACCGGCCTAGATCACCATCTCCACCGGCGAGCTATCGTGCTCTTCGATCAGCGCCGATTCCAGGATCTCCGAGATGTGCTGGCCGGCTCGGCCGTCGCCGAACGGGTTGGGCCCGGACACCATCCGCTGGTAAACCACCGGGTCGCACAGGATGCTGAGCGCCTCCTTCACGATCAGATCCGGGTCGGTGCCCACCAGTATGCCGGCCCCCACCTGCACCACTTCCGGACGCTCCGTCCGCTCACGCAGGATCAGGATGGGGCGCCCCATCGACGGCGCCTCCTCCTGCAACCCGCCCGAGTCGGAGAGGATCAGCGTGCTGCGGTGCATCAACTTCAGCAGGTCACGGTAGGCCAGCGGCTCCGTGAGATGTACGCGCGGCGTGGTGCCGAGCATTTCCACGAACATGCCGCGCACGTTCGGATTCGGATGCAGCGGAAAAACCACCTGCAAATCGGGCACGGCGTCGATCAAACGGCGCACCGCGCGGGCCACGTCGCGCATGGCCGCCCCGTGGTTCTCCCGACGATGCGCCGTGACCAAGGCCACGCGGCCCTCGCCCAGGGCGGCCAGCGCCGGATTTTCGTAGGGTTGCGACAGATCCATCTGCCGCACGGCGTCGACGATCGTATTGCCCGTCACGAAGATCCGGTGCATCGGCACGCCTTCGCGGAGCAGGTTGTCGCGACTTTCGGCCGTCGGCGTGAAATGCCACTGCGATGCCACGCCCACCACGCGTCGGTGGAATTCCTCCGGGAACGGCTCCTGAAAGTTGAAGGAACGCAGCCCCGCCTCCACATGGCCCACCGGAATCGACCGCCACGTGGCCGCCATCGCGCCGGCAATCGCACTGCTGGTGTCGCCCTGCACCAGCACCACGCTCGCCTTCGACTGCACCATCACTTCGTCCAGCGCGGTGATGCACCGCGACACGAACTCGCTCGGCGTCTGGTTCGTGGTCATGAGCGTCAACGCGATATCGGGCTGAATGCCCACGTCGTCGAAGGCGCGCGTGAGCAGCTCGCGATGCTGACCCGTGGACACCAGCGTGACGCGCATGCGCCCGCGTTCGCGGATCGCCCGCACCACCGGCGCCATCTTGATCACCTCGGGGCGCGTGCCCACGACCGCCAACACGTGAGGCGGTTCGTTGGGCTCGATCGCGCGCATCCCGCCACGCATCGGAGTCAGCCAGCGCGATGTGCTCATGATTTCGTGGTCTTGACGATGATCTCGATGTCGTCACGCGAGACGACACCTTGGTTCACCAGAATGGCGCCCAGCTGACCGCCATGCTCGCGCTGCTGCTTGAGCGCCAGCACCAGCTGTTGCGTGGTGAGCTTGCGCTCCTCGATCAGACGCTCGCCCAGTCGCATCTGCGCACCGACCTGCGGCGGCAGCGAATGCTCGGTCTTGTCCCAGCTCATCGGGATACCGGTGCGCCGCGAGCGTGTGTACTGCAACGCGGCGCGCATCGTCGCCACCAGATTCACGATGTTGCTGAACGGTGTCCGGAAGATCGCCAGCATGGCCTGCCAGAATCCGTACAGTCGACCGGTGGCGAGCGCACGCTGCAGCAGGCGATTGAGCATGAACAGGAAGCCGATCCAGAAGAGCCACTGGAACCACGGGCTCTGCACGAGATCAGGCAGCTCGGGCCGGCTGAAGGTCTTGATCCACTGATAGCCGGCGTAGTACACGACCAGGATGTATCCCGCGAGCACGACGAGATAACCCAACGGACCGCGGCGATCGTGCGCGAGGATCCAGTTGAGTCCCGTGGGCCAACCCCAGTGCTCCCATCCCTGAAACACGATACCGGCCATCCAGCGCGTACGCTGACGCACGGCCGTCTTGAACGTCTGCGGGAACGGCGCCCACGTGGCCACCAGCTCCTCGGGCGCGTTCGGCTCTTCACTCGACTTCACATACTGGTGCAGATAGCGCGTGGGGCGCCCCTGCACCGTGAGCCCGAGGCCGAGGTCGTAGTCTTCGGTGAGCGAGTTGGTGGCGAACGGCACGCCGTTCCGCTCTTCCATCAGCTGATCGATCACGCTGCGGCGCACGCACGTCGCCACACCGGCCGACGGCACGAAGCCCCACACCTTCTCGCGCACGAACATGTTCTTCGTGTACTGCTCGGCGAATTCGTCGATGTACGTGCCGGCTACGAAGTCATACCAGTACGGCGGCGTGGAGAGCACCGGCAACTGAACGAAGTCCGCGCCTTCCCCACGGAAGTACCAGTTGAGCAGCCGCAGTTCCTGCGGATGGATCAGGTCTTCGACATCGTGGAAGACGATGAGGTCGTAGCGAAGTCCGGCCCGCTCTTCATGTTCGGTGATGGCCGCCAGCACGGCGTTCACACAATCCGCCTTCGAGGTCGGCCCGTCGTTGTCGGTAACGACCTTGCGCACGTTCGGATAGACCGACCGCACCTTGTCGACTTCGCGGCGCGTATCCGGATCGTTCTTGTACGTGCCGATCCAGTAGTCGTACCGCTGGTAGTCGATGCGCGGCAGGTTGTACATCAACATGCGCGCAATCACGTCCTGCTCCTTCCAGGCCGGCGTGACGATCGCGATACGCCACTCGCTGACGTCCTTCAGTTCCTTGGTGCTGACGACCGGCCGCTCCCACCAGTTGAACATGCGGCCAAGCCAGTACACGCCGTCGAAGAACAAGTCGTCGAGCGCGAAGATCACATAGAACACGGCGATGATCGCGATCGCCATTTCGTAATTCGTCACTTGCGGTCTCCCGTCGTCGGGTCATGCAAAGGCTTGAGCTTGCGCCAACCGTAGACGGCCGTGAACCGCCAGTCCTGATACCGCCGGTTGGTGGCCGCAGGAGGCTCCATGATGTAGCGGCCGGCGATGCCTTCGGCGAGGAACACGAATCCGTGTCCCGGCCGAATCGCCACGCCACCACCGATTTCGGCCGCGCGATTGAAGAAGTCCGCGCGGCTGTCGTATCCCACCCAACCACGCGCGAAGAAATCGACGGCCTTGGTGGCGAGCGATCCGACGCGGAATCCTTCGCGCAGCTGCATGTAGCCGATCACGTTCTTGTCGAACCGCTCGTACCAGCTCACGTCGCCCGAGAGGTCGGTCAGCAGTCGCACGTTCGAGCCGTCACCGAGCTGCAGTTCGTGCGCGAGGATCACGTACGCGCCGGCACGGATGTCGCGCGTCCACGAATTCTCGGCGCCCGACAACAACGAGCGCGCACCACCCGCTTCGGCGTACAACCAGATCGGCCCGCGCGCCGGGCGCACGCGCACACCGCCGGCGAGAATCGCCGCGTTGTCGCTGAGCACGCGCGACTGGAGTCCGCCCGACGATTTCGAATCGCGCGTCACGCGCAGCGACGTGTACACCGCCTGCCCCCAGGAACTGCCGCTCTCGATGCCGAGGCGCGTGAAACCGGTGGCGATCGTGTTCTTGAATCGCGTCTGGTAGAACGGCGCGATGTAGCCTTCGGAGAAGTACGACGTGCCTGGCCCCTGCTTCACGCGCAACGCGCGCTGCGCCGGAATGGAGACGACGGTGTCTTCGGCGAGTGAGGCCGCCTTGAACGCGGCGAGCGCACTCTTCTCGCGACCGACATCGTCGTACAGATAGCCAAGCGCCAGATGATCGACCGGCGTGAGTCCGCTGGCTGTCTTGGCGATCCCTTCGAACGCCGTGATGGCTTCGCGCGTGCGCTTGAGACTGATCAGCACGTAGCCGAGCTGACGATGCACTTCGGGGCGCGACGGATCGCGATCGACGCCTTGCCGCAGATAGTCGGCGGCGCGCGGGCGGTCACCGCCGGCGAGCGCGAGATACCCGAGCTCGATGCGGGGCAACGCCTGACTGGTGTCGGCCGCAAGCGCCTGCTCGAAACTCAAACGGGCAGCCGCCGTATCACCGCGCGTCTTCGCGGCGTAGCCCACATTCATGGCGGCGTTGTAGCGCTCGGCAGGTGTACCCTGAGCGCGAGCCGACCCCGCAGCCAGACAGACGAGTGCGACCGCGAGGGTCACTCTCGATGCCCGAACGCGACGGCGCGACGGCTCCGGAGATGCGGAGAGGAGCGGCAATGGAACTGGGGACAGGGATCCCCCGCGAATCGAATCCAAGCAGTCGGATCTCGCGACCCCAGGCTGGGTTCGCCGATTCGCGGGATGTTGAATGCATGACAATACCAGCGGTGTGACGTTCTGCGATAGACGTCACAAAGCCCGGCAAGGTCACCTCAAGCCGATTCCTTGTCCCCGCTCACGTGCGGACCGTCCCGTGACAGCCGCGCTATGTGACAGCGCCTTCATGCTACGGTCCTGCGATGCGGGCGCTCGGGCGCCCTAGAGCGCCCTCACCGAGTGCACCTTGACCGTCGCATCCTCGGCATAGATCCCGATGCGTCCCTTCCGGTACGGGCTCTCCTGATCGCGGAGCCGGACGATTTCGTGGCCATCGACGAACACCGCGATGGCGTCATCGACCTGAACGATCGTGACGTCGTAGGTCCGGCCGATCGGGAAGGTCTGCTTCGCCCCCGAACCCAGGAACCGCTGTCCGCCCGGGTAGGCCGGATCACGCTTGCCAAGTTCCCAGCCGTTGGGCTTCGGGATGAAGTAGTAGAAGCGCTCGTCGTCAGTGTACTGCCAGATCACCCACCCGACTTCCCAGGGGTTCGGGGTGCCGTTGCGCAACTGTGCCGTAGTCTCGAGGCGGGTATGCATCACGAGGCGACTGCCGTACTGCGGACCGAGCACCATCGGCGCATGGGTCATGTAGTCCTTCTGCGCGGCCTTGGGGCCCATCGCGAGCGACGCCTGCCGTCCTTCGCCGTCCACGGCCACACAGCCGTATCCGTCGAAGCGCACGGTCCACGACCCGAAGTCTTCGCCTTGCGTCAGGCACTCCGGGCGGACGGTCGGAAAGTCGATCCTGGGGAGGCGATTGGCGTAGCGGAGCACCGCCAGTTGCGACGCCGCGTCGTCACGCATCGATGGTCCGGACACCATCGCATCGAGGGACACCTGACTTCCGCTGTTGGGATCCAGCGCCGTGGTCGGGTTGGCCGACCGGCAGGATGCCAGCAACAGGATCGCCCCACCGAGGGCCATGAGTCGGGTGTGCGACATCGCACGATTGAGCACTGCAACTCCGCGAGCGGGTTCGTTCGGTAACTCGGCCGGCTGACGTGGCGGACCACGTGTAAGCCCCGGAGCTTTGCGTCCCCGACTTCCGTCGGGTTTGCCGTTTCGCGACCTCGGTTGTGAGGCAGCGCACTACATCAAGTTGACGCGGGCATTTCATGCGGGCAACGCTTTATGCCGACAGTAAAACACCGCGGCCAAAACTGTGACGATGCCCGCACTGAAACGACAACTGCCTCGGGATAACCCGAGGCAGTTGAAATAATCGTGCCGGCTGTGT
>CAWJMR010000025.1:0-112392 GCA_963843965.1 uncultured Gemmatimonadaceae bacterium | reverse complement strand
GCACGACATCGCCGAGGGTGGGCATCGTCGAGGGATCAGCTGGGTCGGGCGCCGCGGTGTAGGTGTCATCGGGGCCCTGCTCCCAACACCCGCCCACGCTGAGTCCGGCCACATCGGGCACGGCAACGCACCCACCAGCCGCCGCCCGCACCAGACGGACCCCGGAGGAATCGACCACGATCTCGGTGTCGGTGTCGTCGCCGGACAGTGTCGTCGTCGCAAAGGACCCGCTTACCGAACCAGCCGCTCCGACGGTCAAGAGCGAGACCTCCGCACCGGGGCCCAGCGGACTCAGGAGCTCGAGATCCAATGCGCCGTCAAGGAAGAGGGCACCCTGCACCGAGATCTGTGGGGCGGCCGCTGCGCTGAACGCGCTGCGCAGGAGCGCGTCAGGACCCAGGTCGAGGTCATCCACCTGGATGATCGCGCCCGGCATCACCTCGACCGTGCCTTGGACGAAGAGGACTCCCGCCACATCTGCCGCCTCGAGTTGCAGGGTGGCCCCCGCCGGAACCGTCCACGACGAGTCACTGCTGACCGTTCCGTCGACGACGTTGGCACCCCACCGGTACCCGGGGTCGCCGGTTCCAACCGACGGCTCGGGCTGCAGCATCTTCCCGGCGACGTGGAGGCCGCTCCCGCCCAACACGGTGAAGTGCTCGACATCCAGATCCCCGCCGAAGTCCACGAGCGCAGCGCCGTCGAGGACCAGTTGGCCGATGTCGCCGCTGCCTGCGGCGAGCAGGTTGGCGGAGACCTGAAGTTCGGTGAACGGGTCGCTCGTGATCGACCCCACCGAGATGACCTCGGCGGTCTCGACGGTCCGACGGCCATCGGCTCGGCCGAGTTCGATGCAGGCATGATCGCTGCCACCGGGAACCCGTACGCCCGCAGCCAGCGAAGCGCTCCCGCTGAGTCCGTACGGAGCCCAGTTGCGGTCGTCGTGCCAGTCCATGGCCCCCGATGGATCGGCGCTGGCGGTGGCCACGATCGTGCAACCCAAGGTGGAGGGGAAGGCAACCGTGACCGGCCCCAGCTCGTCCGAGGTCTCCGTCCCGGCGATCGACCGGATGGTGTACGTGGCGCTCGCCAACGGATCGTCGTCGATGAACGTCTTCTCGAACCCGTCGGTGGTGGTTCCGATCACCTGGTCGGTTCCCAATGCCGTGCGCACGATCTCGAACCGATCCGCCTGCGCGCTCGGGACCGGCCACTTCAGCGCCACGGAGAGGGGCAGGCCGTCACCGTCGACGGTCAGCGCCGTGACGGAGATCGCCTCGTCCGGACCCCACTCCGGCGCATTGCGCACCACGTGGACGCCGTCGTCGCCGATGAGGACCCGAGCGCCGGCCGACGCGCCGGTCACCTGGGTTACCGGCGCACCAATCGGCGGAGCGCCGGAAACCACGAGGTGGAGATCGGTCGGGTTCGGGAGTTCCTCAGCGAGGTCCACGGTGATCACGCCGTCGAGGCTGAGCCCGAACGGGATGTCGATCTGGGGGGCCGTGGCAAGGGAGCCGACGGCGATGCGCCAGTCCGAGGTGTCGGTGGTCGTGAGGTCGTCGATGGTCACGTCCGAACCCGACGCCACGTCGAGCCGGCCGCCGACGGTCATCGGCCCCAGGATCCGCGCCTCGCCGGCCAGGTCGACGTCGCTCTCTTCCGGGAGGGTCCACCCGGCGCTCGACACCGCGCCCCCGTCGATTCCCGCACCCGCCGCGATCCCCGGGGCACCCGTGCCCGTCTCGATGGTCCCGACCACCGAGATCAACGAGTCCTCGCCGATCGCAAAGAGGCGCTGGACCTCGAGGTCGGCACCGACCCCGACCGTTCCCTGTTCGAACGCACCCACCCGTTGCACGTCGACGGCGCCGCTCACCATGAGCGAGCCCGGCGTCAGCGCCGCGGCCCGGTTCACGGCCAGGTACGCGTTGGCACCCCTGACCGACCCGGCCACCGCCACCTCGCCGACCACATCGATCAGGACGAGTTCATCGGCGGTCGCCGCGCCGACGCACACGTCGTCGGTCGCCGTCGGCACTCGCTGTCCCTCGTCCAGCGAGTCCGAACCGGCCGTGCCGATGGGGATCCAGTTCTGGGGATCCGACCAGAGGACATTGCGCTCGCCACCGGAGACGTGCTCGCTCCAGAGCAGGGTGCAACCGATGTCATCGGCCAGGTACACGCGTCGATCCCCGAGGCGATCCGTGGCATCGAAGCCACCGGCGCCATCTCCGACCTGGGCCTCGACTGCGTAGGTGGCGGTCGTGGCCGGATCTCCGTCCACGAAGGTCCGGGTTCCGCCGGGCACCGTCCCGATGGTCGTGGACACGCCGAGTTCGGTACGGATGATGGCGTAGCGATCGGGGGTCCCGGTCGGCGCCGGCCACGCAAGCGCAACCTCAACCGGGGCGTCGTCGCCGTCGACGGTCACCGAGGTCGCCTCAAGCACCTCGCCCGCAGCCCACGTGGGCGAGTTGCGAACCAATCGGATGCCGGAGTCGTCGGCCACCAACCGGGCACCTGCGCTGGCACCGGTGATGGCGAGGGACGGCGTGGTCGACGACGGGTTGGTCGTGGCAATGAGCACGACGTCACTGGGATCTGGGAGCTCTTGGGCCAGGTCCACGATCAGTTCGCCATCGAGTTCGGCGTCGATGACGTCCACCCGAGGAGGGGTCGTCGGGTCGTCCACTCCGATGGAGACGGTGGCGCTTGCCGTCGTCTCCAACGCTTCGAGTTCGACCCGAGCCGTTGGATCGAGGATCAGCCCACCGGCCACGGTGAGAGGGCCAGCAACGATCGACTCGCCGGTGAGGGTGAGGATGCCGTCCGCTGGAATCGACCATCCTGCAGATTGCACCGACCCGCCATCGATCGCCGCTCCCGGTTCGATCACCGCGCTGAGGTCGGCGTGCTCGATGGTGCCTCCAACCCCGAGCGAGCTTCCCGACGCCCACCCCCAGGTACTCGGTCCGGAGGTTGCCACCCACGCCGGCCACCGCCCCGCCGTTGACGAGGAGGCGGTCGATCTCCACATCGGCCACCGCAACGAACGAGGTCCCGGGTGACGACTCGAGCCGATCCACACCGATGACCGCCTGGTCGCCCACGACGGAGCCAACCACGGTGCCCGGCTCATCGACATCGACGATCACGCCCTCGTCGGGGTCGCCGCTCGAGATGCAGGCTCGGTCGTCGAGCGTCGGGATCCGTACGCCCTCGGCGATCGACGCCGACCCTGCGGTTCCATACGGCGCCCAGTTGCGCTCGTCCGACCAACGGCCGTTGCTCCCGATGCTGGCGGCGTGGGTCCACACGATCGTGCAGCCGAGTGCGCCCGGGTACACGACTCGGGCGACTCCAAGATCAGCCACCTCGGTCTGGCCGCCATTGCGAGCGACGATCCGGTACGTCGCGTTGGCGACCGGCGAGACGTCCACATAGGAGACGGCGTCGGGAGCGAGCGTTGCGACCTCCGTCGTCGTGCCGAGCTCGGTCCGCTCGACGACGAGGTCGGCCGGCGTACCGGTGGGTGCGGGCCAGGCCAGTCCGACCTCGACCGGTTCGCCATCGCCGTCGACGACCACCTGGGTGACGGAGAGGACATCGCCATCAGCCCACGACACCCCGCCGGTGCTCCCCGATCCGATGACGTAGTAGCCGTCGTCGCGGATGTCCAAGGAGATCGGCCGGAGATCCTCCTCGCCCCGGCTCACCGCGATGTCGATCGGCGTGCCTTCGGGCTTGTTGTTGGGCGTGGAGACGACCCTGAGCTCGAGTTCGTCGGGCGCGTCGTCGGAACTGACGTAGATCGAGCCGTCGACCGTGAGGACGCCCTCGACGGTCAGGCTCGATACGTCCGTGAGCTCCTGCCCGTTGACGTATCCCGAGATCGAGGCACCCTCGACCACCGTGAGATCGCCGGTGATCGTGGCGAGGGCCTGTGCGGTCTCGCCCCGGAAGGCCGCGACGTCACCCCGATTGAGGATGGTTCCCTCGATGGTGACCTCACCGAGGGTGACGAACGCCCCCTCGGGGACCTCCCAGGTCTCATCCAGTCGCACGGTCCCTTTCGAGAGGTCCGCGTCGAACGGGACCTCCGGATCGGGGACGCCGTCGTACGGATCCTCGATGGTTCCGGCGATGTCGAGGATCGATCCGCCCGAGACACCGAGGCCGATCGTGCGGAGGTTGCCGTCGATCGGCACCGTCGCCTGGTTCTCCAGGCGGAGGATGAAGAACTCGCGGATGCCAGCCCACGGCGTCGGATTCCCACCGGATCGGAGCGAGGCGTCCGTGCCACCAGCCGTCGCCGTGGTGATCCCGGTGATCGGATCGCCGACGGTGAGGGAACCCCGGATGGAGACCGTCGCGTCCCAGTAGGTGATCGGGTCCTCGCCGGGAGCGGGGGGAGGCTCCAGCTCGGCCACATCGACGAGTTCCATGTCGCCATCGGCGAACACCATCAGCGGCTCATCGGGAGCAAACCGATCGAGGGTCCACTCGATGGTGGTCGTGCTCGTCTCCGTCGAGTCGTCGATCGTCCCGGCAAGCAGACGAGCGCCACCGGCACCCGCCTCGAAGTTGGTCGTGCCGTTCAATCGGACGATCGGCGTGGCGACCTCGACACCGCCGATGCCGATGATCGTCTTCTTCACGTCCGTGTCGAAGCGCAGCAGTTCCATCTCGAGGCGGCCACCGTCAAGGGTCGTGGTGGTGTCGGCCACCGCCACCACCGCTCCCTGAAGCGAACCGTTCGTCGGATGGGTGCCCCGGAGCGTGCCTCCGAGGTGGAGGGTGCCACCGCCGAGTTCCAGCGGTGCCCGGCTCGGCCCCTCGATCAGGAGCGAGTCCTCCGCGATCGTCATGTCACCGCCGGCGAGCTGCAACGAGTAGCTCTTCAACGCGCCGCCGATGGCCAGCGTTCCGCCGGTGGCGACCCGAAGCGTCGGGAGGCTGGACGAGAGGGTGGACGTGAAGTGCTTGGTCACCGCGTCGGCCTGGTCCACCGTGATGGGCCAGTTCTTGGTGGTCGTGGCACAGGCATGATCGCCGACCGTGGGGACCCCCGGTTCCGCGGCCTCGACCCCGACCGTGGCCCAGTTGGCGGCCTGGTGCCACGAGGATCCCGCTGCCCCGGTCCATGCCTTGGTGCACTCGCTCCCTGCGGCGGGGAAGGCAATGTCGATCGGGCCGAGCGTGTCGATCACCGTGGTGCCCGACAGTGCCCGGACCTCGTAGCGGAACCCGAGCTTGCCGGCGCCGAACACGCCCGGGTCGGTTGCACCAGTTGCCGTGGGGCCGGCGTTGGTCACGACGGCACCGTCTCGCACGACCTGGAACCCGTCGACCGGTGACGACGCCGCCGGCCAGCGCAGGTGGACGGCCACCGCATCCCCGAGCGGGTTGATCTCCATGCGAGCCACGGTCAACTCGTCGCCGTCGATCCACGCCGACGCCGCCATCGCCGGCAAGACGCCTGGGACGGTCACCGCGGTCGTGACCAGGGCAAGTGCAACGATGAACTTCAGGATCCCCCGCACGGCAGAATCATCCAGGAGGGCGCGCTAACCAGCCCGAAACGACCACTCGCCGCCCGTCGTAGTGTGAATCCCATGTCGCCGGAACCACCGCTCGCCCCTGGCGGTGCGGTGCTGCGAGAGCGGCTGTTGTCGGTCCTGCGAGACCGCTTCGAACGCCGCATCATCGTCGTCCAGGCCGGCGCCGGATTCGGCAAGAGCACGCTGCTGGCCCAAGCGGTGGCCGAGAACGAGATCGAACACCTCGGTACGGACGTGCCGATCCGCATCGGTGAGCGGGACCGCTCCCCCGAGCAGCTCTGTCGGAAGATCGGCGAAGCCCTCGGCGCCCCGGGTCCGACCGATGCGCCCGGCGACATCGTCGAACTCGTCTGGAGTCGAGCGCCAACCGCCGTGGCGATCCTGCTCGACGACGCTCATCTCCTCGGCGACGATGCCAAGGCTTGGGAACCGGTGGACCACCTCCTGGGCCACCTGCCCCGGAACGGACACCTGGTCGTCAGTGGCCGACGGCAACCGCTCCTCGCCCTCACCCGCTGGCGGGCCGGAGACGACGCGGTCGTGCTGGAGGAGGAGGACCTGCGGTTCGACCTCGACGAGCTCAGTCGCTTCGGGGAGCTCCATGGTCTGGCTCCCACGCTCGTCGAGGAGCTGCCGCCATGGCCGGCCCTCACGGCGCTCACCGGGCTGATCGGCCAGCGGGCCTCGATGGCATTCCTCTGGGAGGAGGTGCTGGCCAATCTCGAGCACGGTCAGCGTCGGCTGATCGCCGCCCTCGCCCAGCTCGGCCCCCTGGACGACGAACTGGTCGCCGCGCTTGGCAACCAGTCAGCACGGACCGTGGACGAGTTGGTGGCTGGCCTGCCCCTGGTGGAGCGTGAACCCAGTGGGACCGCGCGCCTCCACGATCTGTGGGTGGAGGCGCTCGCGTCCGAGGGAGGGCCCGACGTCAATGCCCTGCGCTGCGCAGCGGGCGACGTGCTTGCGGAGCGCGGAGATCTGGCGCGCGCCGCGGAGGCCTATGCGCTCGCCGACGCAGACGAACGCTTCGAGAGCCTCGTCCTGCGGGTGGCCCACCGACCAGCGATGTGGTCCGAGCAGGCCGAGATCGGCCGGATCCTCGATCTCCTTCCACTATCGCTCCGCAACCGCCCGTGCGCCCGCTACCTGGAGGCAGCCCGATCCTGGTCGTCCGACGAGCGGCTCGCCATCGCCCTCTTCCGGGCCACGGCCGAGGAGGCCGGCGCAGAGGGTGACCAGGAGCTCGAGACACTGGCGCGTTGGCGCATCCTGCAGTTCGAGGATCTGGACATCCCGGGCGGCCCGACCGCATCACCGACGCTCGACGCCCTCGTGGCCGCCGATGCCCCGTTGGCCCGATCGGTCCTGGCCTTCTTGGCCTCCCGCCAGGCGCAGACGGCTGGGGACATCGACGCCTCGATCGAGGCCCTCCGTGGACTCGACCAGTTCGACGAAGACCAGCGGGCGAACGCGTTCAGCATTCGGATGATCGACCTGGGTCGACCCGAAGCGGTTCCTGCCACCCTCGAAAGCGTGCTGGAGAGCAGCCTCGGGAACATCTACCACGCACAGGCCGTCTGGCTGCAGGGTGACATCGACCCCACCGTCGCCTGGCCGATGGCCCGGGAGATCGCCGACCGCCTCGACGGCTCGTCGGTCACGCTTCGGGCCTCCACGCTCTGTGTCCTCACCTCGATCGGGCTGGCAGCGGGCGACGAGACGACCGCCTCCACGATGGCCGAGCAAGCCCGACGTTTTGCTCCCCTCGGCCCCCGGACGCTCGAACTCTTCGCCGAGGTGGCCACGGCCCTGGTGCGTCTCTCTGCCGAGGGCGAGGACGCCGCCGTCGCTCATCTCAGCCGGCTCCTCCACGAGGTTCCGCTCGGCAACTGGCCTGAGCGGCCCTACCTCTACGCCCTGTCCGCGATCCGTGGCTTGATCCCCGGAACCGAGTCGCTCGACCGTTGCGCCTTCGGCCCGGCCATGGGCGTGGCCATCGAGGCCGGAGCCGCACTCGCGGCACTCCGGGCCGGCGATCGTGACCCTGCCCGCCGTCTGCCGTGGGATGCCCCCAATCTGCTGCGGGTCCACGTCCCTCCCCCGCTGCTCGTCGAGTTGGCCATCAGCACCGAAGAGCCAGCCGCCTCGGACCTCCTCGATGCCATCCCCCATACCCGACGGTGGCTCGCACGGATCGCGGATCAGACCGGATCGCTCGCGGCAAAGGCCGCCGTCGCCCGACTCGACGCGCTGCCCACGAGACCGGCGTACGACCTCATGTTCCGGATGCTGGGCGACTTCGAGATCGAACGCAGCGATGGGCAGAGCATGGAGGGGTGGGACCGCCGAGAACGGGTGCGCCAACTGCTGGGCTACCTCCTCCTCCACCGGCGCCCACTGCGATCCGACGTGGCCGCCGCCCTCTGGCCGGACCTCCCCCGGAGAAGGCGTCGGCCAACCTCCGCGTGAACCTCACCCACCTCCAAGCGGTGCTGCAACCGGAGAGGGGCGACGACGAGCGACCTTGGTTCGTCGAGGCGCTGGGCGGCCGCCTCTCGCTCACCGACCAAGGGGTCTCGGTGGACCTGAACCTGTTGGACGACGCGGGAGCGGACGAAGCGGTGCAGCGCGAGGCGGCCGGCCTCCCCAGCCGTGCACTCGAGCGGTACCGCCATGCAATCGATCTCTACCAGGGCCCACTGCTTGCCGACCTGGACGTGCCGTGGGCCGAACTGGACCGGATGCCGCGTTCGCTCATCGGCCCACGGCGCCGTGGCCCACGTGGGCGAGTTGCTGCTGGCCAGGGGCGAGAGCGAGCAAGCCATGCACCTTAGCGGTCCGCGCTCAACAACTCGACCCGCTCTCCGAGCGAGCCCCAGCGCCTGTTCCATCCGATGCCATCTCGCCCTGGGCTCAACCTTCATCGGCGCGAGCCGCAGGCACTCGGCTGCTCGCCGACCTTGCCGACGCCGGGATGCGCCCCGATCGCGAGACCGAGCTGCTGCATCCAGACCCTCCAACTCTGATCGGTCCAAGCTCCCGATCATTCACCCGACTGTCGTCCGAGGACGAGGGCAGCAAACCCTGACCAGCCGTCGAGGGTTCGCCGCTCAGCGCTAGCGTTTCGCTCTGTGCCGGGCTGCTACGTGACGAGGCGAGACGTGCTGCGGTGGACGGCGGTCGCCATGGCCGCAGCGCCGGCTACCACCGGTGCGTTGCTGGCCACCGGCCAACGCCGAGCGTCTGGTGCCGCCGGGGAGGTCACTCCCTCGAACCTCGAACTCGTCACGCTCACCGAGGACCGCGCCATCGTCACCTGGTACACCGGCGCAACGGGATCGACCGATGAGCTGGGACGCCTGGAGCCAGCACCGGCCGACGCCGAGATCGTCTGGGGAACGAACCCGGACAAGCTCGACCGATCGGCGAGCAGTGGCCGCACCGACACCCCGTACCACCGGGTGGAGCTGTCCGGTCTCGAACCCGGACGGACGTACTTCTACCAGGCCCGCTCCGGCGGGAAGCTGGCCACCCCCACCAAGTTCTCGCTGATCGCCGGCAACGCCGTGAGTACCGAAGCGGGCGAGGCCAGCGGTGAAGGTCCGTTCGCCTTCACCGTCCCCGAGCCGCCGCCGGGTCAGTTCCTGTTCTCGGTGGTGTTGTGCAACGACATGCACGTCGGCGAAACCGTTGCGGGACGATCCGGTGACATTCCGGCGCTTGCCGGCGTCTCACAGGTGCCGGGCCGCCCGCCCTATCCCGAGGTGATGTTCGGGTCGCTGGTCGACGACGCCCGACAGCTCGGCGCCAACTTCTTGTTGGCTGCCGGCGACATCACGGCCGAAGCCGAGCCCGTCGACCTGGCCACCGCCCACGAGTTCTTCAAGCGGATTCGGTGCCCGCGACGAAGAGTGGTGGGTGGCTCGTGGCAACCACGATCGCCCCCACGATGGCGACGCCTGGGCATCGTGCAGCACCGGGCGGTGGGGCGGCCACGACTGCTTCGTCGACGAGTTCTTCCCGAGCGACGCGGCCACCTACTTCGCCGACGACCTCCATGGGCTGCGAACCATCGGACTCGACACCTACGACAAGGCCGACGACCCGAGCGAAGTCGGCCTCCTGTCGCCCGACCAGATGGAGTGGTTTCGCGATTGGTGAACAACTCATTGCCTTCTCGGTACACGCGGCCGTTGGCGCGGTACAAGTCCATTCTTTCCGTCAAAGTCTCCGGTACTTCCATCTCTCGGCAATAGTTCCAAAAAGGTGAGTCACTACGCTCCGTGGCTTTGTAGTGCAGGATGATGAAGTCACGAACCCAGTCGTACTCTTGGTTCATGATCCGGTTGTAGGCGGAGGTGTCTGCTTCCGCAAAACCGGCCGACGGGAAAAACGTCAGCAGGTGGGCAATTCCCATTTGTACCAAGTGAATACTGGTGGATTCCAAGGGCTCTACAAAGCCGCTGGCCAAGCCAATAGCGATGCAGTTTTTGTTCCAAGCTTTCTTGCGCTTACCGGTCGTAAATTTGACGGTGCGCGGCTCGGCCAGTGGCGCTCCATCCAGATTGCCCATCAAGATAGCCGTGGCTTCGTCTTCACTCATGAATTGGCTGGAGAAAACATGGCCGTTGCCAATGCGGTGCTGCAAGGGAATGCGCCACTGCCAGCCTGCGCTGCGGGCGGTGGAGCGGGTATAGGGCGTCAAGACCTTGGCAGAAACACAGGGTACGGCAATGGCCCGGTTACACGGCAGCCAGTGGGACCAATCCTCAAAGCCGGTTTTCAGAGCGCCTTCAATGAGCAGAGCGCGGAAGCCCGAGCAGTCAATGAAAAGGCTACCCTCAATCTTTTGACCATTTTCTAAAACAACGGATTCAATGTGACCATCGCCATCCCGCACGATCACATTGTTGATTTTTCCCTCGATGCGCGTAACGCCTCGGGCCTCACTGAATTTGCGTAGAAACTTGGCGTACAGGCCTGCATCAAAGTGGTAGGCATGTGCAATCTGCGACAGGGGCGAATTGGGCATGTCCGACACCGCGCGCATGAATTTGTTGTCGTGGCAAGCCGCTGTGTTGATGGAGTAATGGTCCAGGTCTTTGGCCTTGCCCGCCAGGTACTGCTTGAGCCAGTATTGGTGAAAATCACAGGTCCAGTTGTCTTGGCCGATAACGCCAAAACCGTGGACATAGCGATCGCCTAGCCGGCCCCAGTTCACAAACTCAATCCCCAGTTTGAAAGACGCTTGGGTCTCGCGCATGAATTGGTCTTCGTCCAAGTCCAGCAGACGGTTGAACAAGTTGATCATCGGAATGGTGGCCTCGCCAACACCGATGGTAGAAATCTCATCCGACTCCACCAGCTTGATGTTGTACTGTCCCTTAAGCACTTTGGACAGTGCTGCGGCTGTCATCCAGCCTGACGTACCGCCACCCACAATCACAACGTCAAATTTCTGAGCGTCCAATTTTTTATCTTGTTCCATAAAAGCTATGTAGGGTTTGAAAGCTAGGGGTCTGCTAGTGCACTCAAATTCTAGTTGACCGCAATGTGAAAAGCCCCTTGCCGCATGGGGCGGCAAGGGGCTTTGACTCAAGGCGACTTATTGCAGTTTGTACGAGACCTTGAATGCAATCGACGCGCCGGTTTCAGTCTTGGACTGCTCGGTGCCGTCCACATTCAGCTGGCGGTACACAGGCTTGTTCAAGTTGTTACCTTCCACCCGAATGCTCAGGCCCTTGGCTGGACCTTCCTGGAATTCATAGCCGAATTGCGCAGAGACCCAGGAAGAGCCTTCAATGAAGCGCAGTGTGGGGTAACCACCGATGGAGTCATTGGCAACGCTACCCACATAGGTGGAGCGGCGGTTGGTGGCGATGAATGCGCTGAACCCATTCTTCTCGTAGTACAGCGTCAGCTTGGAGTTGTCTTTCGACAAACCAGGCAATGGGATAGTCGCACCCGTCGTTGGCACTTGCTGGTTGGGGTTGAGACCGGTCAGGTTAGGCAAGTTCACCGAGCTTTCGGTCGTGGAGAAGCTACCGCTCAGCCCAAAGCCGTCCAACATCGGAACCACCAGGTTGAATGGTGCAGAAACAGCCAACTCAATACCCTTTAAGTCGCCGCCATTGCCGTTGACCGTGGTGGTGAATGTGCCGATTGCACCGCCGGCAGGAATGGGCAGGCCGACTTGACTGGCTGCAGCGCTGAAGTCATAGGCCGTGTTGGTTCCGGGGGTGATGTAAGTGTCCAGCTTCTTGTAGAAAGCCGCGGCACTGAAGTAGGCCTTGGTGCCGAAGTACTTCTCGTAAGACAGGTCCAGAGCCAGTGCCTTAAAAGGCTTCAGCTCAGGGTTACCCGCTGAACCTACCAACTTACCAAAGGTCGCTGTGTTGCCAGGGTTGGTGTCTAGGTTGACGGCCAGGGAGTTGCGCATGTCGGTCAATGTAGCGCGTGCGATTTGCTGTGCAATACCAAAGCGTAAGACATTGCCTGCACCCAAATCACCGCTCAGGTTCAACGAAGGCAGTACATCGGTGTAATTGGTCCCGGCAGACGTCAAGCCGCCCTTGGCAGGGTTGGTCAGCACCACGTCAGAGCCAATACCGGCGCGGAAACCCATTGAGGACTGGTCGGTATTGACGACTTGAACGCCCACATTGCCACGCACTGGGATGGACGCAACAGCAGTATCCAGATTCAGCTTCACGTACCCGGTTGTCACTTTCTCTTTGATGCCCCAGGTCTTGGACAGGATGTCATCGTTGAATTTGCGCAGAATCGTTGCACCAGGCCATAGGCCTGCCACCGGGTCAAAAGTCAGCAGATTCAAGCCCGTATTACCCACGTTGTCGATCACGTAAGAGCCTGCTGGGAAGGCGATAGGGCCGGTGCCATCGCCCGTGGCCGAAACGATCAAACCTTCGTCGGTGGTGCGGTCTTTGCTGCGGGAGGTGTAGTTGGCTCCAAACTGGATTTCCGAGAACATCGAGCCCTCTGGCATTTCACGGGTGAAGTCCAGACGCGCACCTTCCACCTTGTCTTGAATGGTGGGGCCTTTGGAATAGCCGTGTTGCGGCACACCGTTGATGCCGCTCCAACCGGATTGGTCGCGGACTTTGATGATGTTGGGATCGGTATAAGCCAGGGGGTTGCCGGGTGTGAATTTGACGCTGCCAGTGGTATTGTCAAATGTCAAAGTGTCCGCACCTGGGATGCCGGCATACACCTCAATGTTGCGCTCCACACGGTTGGCCGAGTTCACGTTCAAGTCCAGGGATGCAGTCCAACCGCTGCCCATCTTCAGAGTGTTCTTCCATCCAATGGATTTGTTTTCGTCGTTGTCGAAAATGGTTTCAATGCGGTCGATCAAGCCATTGGGGCCGCCCGAGAACTGGAATGTTCCCTTGGTCGCCACGCCGTTCACAATCGTTGCGTTGGTGATCGGGCCGCCCAGGCCTGCTTGCACGATGTTCTTCTTTTGGATGTTGTCTGCCTTGGCATAGAACAGGTCCAACTGGCTGCGGAATTCCTTGTTGGGCTGGTACGCAATGATGGCGGCAATGCCGTCACGCTTGTCGCTGTTGAGCTGGCTGCGGTACTCAATACCGCCACCAAATGGGCCTGGAATGGTGGTGTTGGGGACCACGGTGCCATTGGGCAAAGTAGCGTTTACGGTGGCGCTGCCCCAGCCGCCGGTTCCGACTTCATTGCTGGTGCCATCTACGCGCACCATGCCCAGGGCAATACCGATTGTGCGATCGGCAAATTGGTCGATATAGGTCAAGCTCTTGCGGTTGGAGTTGCCCTCGGGTGTGCCCTCCAGGCCAATGCCATTGCGGGTCTTTTGGTAGCTGGCAAACAGCACGCGCCCTTGGAAGGCCAGCGGGTCAATCAGTTTGTTGTCAATCGTGCCTGCCAAACCTGCCGTCATCAGGCCCGCATCGGTTGTTTTGTAGACGGTGGCGCCACCAATCAGCTCTGAGGGATAGACGCTCAAGTCCACCGAGCGGCTGTCGCCCGTGCTGGTTTGCTCGCGGCCATTCAACATATAGCCATTGAAATCGGGGCCCAAGCCGCGAATGCTGATCGTGGAGGCTGCACCTGACTTGGTGCGCTGGGTGGTTACTCCGGGCAGGCGTGCCAAAGACTCCGCGATGGTGGAGTCGGGAAGCTTGCCAATGTCTTCCGCAGAGATGGACTCCACAATGGCGTCCGAATTTTTCTTCACCGAAATAGCGTCTTCAATACCTTTTCGAATACCGGTGACAGTCACAGAGTTCAGGTTCTGTGCTGTTTGTTGTGCATAGGCGCTGCCTGTAGACACCAACAACACTGCACAACCGGCAGCGACTGGAGCGAGCGCAAAAAGCGAGCGCTTGGGCTTGGAATTCTTCATATTTATCTCCTAGGGCACGGGCTGGTGGAACTCTTCCGAGAGGGGGCTCAGAAGAAACTTGAAATGGAACAGATACTCTCAACTCACAGGCCAGTTTGTACCAAAACAAGATATTGCCAAACATAGGGGTAAACGCTTATTTGGTGCGGCAATCACGATTTCTGCACCACATAAGGCGCTTTTTTCTGCAAAATAGCAACAGCTTGGGGTTTTGGCCCCTCCATTGGTAACGATTTTTTACTGTCGTCTTTTGAGTTTGTAGGCAAACTACATTTGTTTTGTGATCGGATTTGTATGAGGTTTTGTGAAAAGGCAATGCCCTTTGCGGTAGGTTTCCTCGGTGCGGGTGCGCTGGCCCGGTGTCTGGCAGTGGCTTTTGCGTCGGCTGGGCTAGCTGTTGCAGCGCCAGCGGCCCCATCTGCGGGCCTGAAGCTGCACGTGCCATCGCCCGACTGGCGTGATCAGGTGATTTACTTTGCGCTGACTGACCGGTTTGACGACGGCGACCCCAGCAATAACAACCAGGGCGCGGGCGAGTTCAACCCCGCCAGTAATGCGGGCTACAGCGGTGGCGACCTGAAAGGCCTGGCGCGGCGGCTGGACTACATCCAAGGCCTGGGTGCGACGGCGTTGTGGATCACGCCGCCGGTAGCCAACCAATGGTGGGATGCCTCCATTCAGTACAGCGGCTACCACGGCTACTGGGCCGAAAACTTTCGCAAGGTCGATGCCCACCTGGGCCAGCTTGCGGATTACCAAGCCCTGTCGGATCGCTTGCACCGCGCAGGCATGTACCTGGTGCAAGACATTGTGTTGAACCACACCGGCAACTACTTCCATTACGCAGGCCCGTGGGATGCCAAGCAGGTGACGCGCAACTTTCAGCGCAACCCTGCAGGCAGCGGCGCGCAGGCGCCCAGCCAATGGCCGTTTTCATTGAACGACGCGCGCAACCCGGCGCAGCGCAAAGCAGGCATCTACCACTGGACGCCCAACGTCACTGACTTCACCGACCCCGAGCAGGAACGCAATTTCCAGATGTCGGGCCTGGATGACCTCAACACTGAAAACCCCGTGGTGCGCAAAGCCCTGCGCGATAGCTATGGCTATTGGATCAAGGCGGTGGGGGTGGATGCCTTTCGGCTGGACACGGCGTTTTATGTGCCGCCTGCCGCGGTGTCCGACTTTATGCATGCGCGAGACCGCGCCGCGCCCGGTATGGCGCAAGTCGCTGCGCAAACTGGGCGCTCCCAGTTTCTGGTGTTTGGTGAGGGCTTCGGCATCGACAAGCCGTTTGAAGACACGCAGGCCCGCAAGATTGAGACGTACGTCCAAGGCGAGTGCGGTAAGGTTGGCGGCGGCATGCAAGGCATGCTGAACTTTCCGCTGTATGGCACGGCGGGCGACGTGTTGGCCCGCGGCCGCCCCACGGCCGAGCTGGGCTACCGCATCCGCAGTCTGATGCAGGTGCATGCCCATCCGCACCTGATGCCCAGCTTCGTAGACAACCACGATGTGGACCGCTTCTTGGCCGGGGCCGACACCGTGGCCCTGCAGCAAAACCTGGCGCTGATCATGACGCTGCCTGGCATACCGGTCATCTACTACGGCACCGAGCAAGGCTTTACCGAGCAACGTGCGTCCATGTTCAAAGGTGGCTACGGCTCGGGCGGCCAAGACCACTTCAACACCCAGGCGCCGCTGTACCAATACATCCAGCGTTTAACGCAACTGCGACGCGACCACCGCGTGCTGTCGCGCGGCGTACCCACCGTGCTGCGAGACAACCCGGTCGGCCCCGGCGCGCTGGCCTACCGCATGGAGGACGGCGCGCAGCAGGCGCTGGTGGTGTTCAACACCGGCACCGGCCCCACGCTGCTAGACAACCTGGCCACCGGCTTGCCCGGTGGCAGTGTTCTAAAAGCTGTGTTTGCGCGCGAAGGCGCGCAGCGCGATGAGGTGGTAGATGCCCAGGGCCGTATCACGCTGACTTTGCCCGCGCGCAGCGTGGCGGTGTGGATGGTGGGTGCACAGCGTAAACCCGTGGCTGCGCAGCCCGCCGCTATCAGCTTAGAGCCATTGTCCAGCCCCCGCGTCACGGGCGATGTGGCAGTGCGCGGGCAAGCCGCCGCCGGGCAGCGTCGTGCAGGTGGTGGTGGATGGTGATTTGCAAGCCGCGCAAACGGTGGTGGCGCAAGCCAATGGCCAATGGCAAGCCACGGTGGCCACTGACGACATGATCGACCCCCACGTAGAGCACAGCGTGGTGGCATGGGCGGCAGACACCGGGCAGGCGTCCGCTGCCCAAAGTTTTCGGGTGGATCGGCCCTGGCGCGTAGTGGCGGATGTGCAAGACCCGGCCGGCGACGACGCAGGCCCCACGGGCAGCTACCGTTACCCCACGGACACCAGTTGGACGCGCTATCGCCAGCTTGATTTGCGCCGCATTCAGGTGCTGACCTCGGGTGCATCGCTGCGGCTGGACGTGACCATGAACGCCGTCACCACGCTATGGAACCCAGCCAATGGCTTTGACCACGTGGCCTTCACGGTGTATGTGGAATTGCCCGGCCGGTCCGGCGGCGCGTCGGTCATGCCTTTGCAAAATGCATCGTTACCTCAGGGCATGCAATGGCACTACCGGCTGCGGGCCCATGGGTGGTCCAATACCTTGTTTTCTTCAGTGGGAGCCAGCGCCAGCCAAGAGGGCACGCCGGTAGGTCCGGCGGCGGATATCCGGGTAGACAAGGCGGCAAACACCCTCAGTTTTGTGCTGAAATCAGCCGCCTTGGGGCATCCGGCCACACTGGCGGGCGCCAAAATCTACATCACCACCTGGGACTACGACGGCGGCTACCGGGCCTTGGGCCCGGACCTGAATGCGGGTCGATTTGGTGGCGGGCAGCCGGGCGATCCTTTGGTAATGGATGCCAGTGCCGTGATTACGATCCCGTAACGAAACTTGTGTTGTTTTACTAATTCGTTAGGGATATTTTTGGCCAGGGTTTTCTAAATTCATTAGAAAAATCATAGTTTTCCCTAGTTTTTATGCGGTTTCGCATACGTTAGACTAGATGTTGTTTGACTACAAAGACGGGGCACAATCGTCCGTCGACGTGAGGTATTTTGCATGAATCAGGGATTTCCGAGGTTGTTGGGCGATATCGGTGGCACCAATGCCCGCTGGGCATGGCAAGCCAGTGCGGGTGCTGATCTGGAAGACATTTCGGTGCAGCCTTGCGGCGCCAGCGCGTCCCTGCAAGAGTCTGCGCGCAGCTATTTGCGCGTCCATGGTCGCCAAGACCCCGTGTGGGCCGGCATTGGCATTGCCACTGCCATTACGGGCGATGAAGTGCGCATGACCAACAACGACTGGCGCTTCTCGATTGCCGAGTTTCAGCGCGCGTTGGGCTTGCAGCGCTGCCTGGTGATTAACGACTTCACGTCGCTGGCCCTGAGCCTGCCGGCGCTCAAGCCCTCTGACCTGCGCGCCATTGGCGGCGGTGCACCGGTGGCGGGGCAAACCATTGGCTTGCTGGGCCCCGGTACCGGCCTGGGCGTGTCGGGTTTGATTGCCGATGGCCAAGGCAACTTCACCGCCTTGGCGGGTGAGGGCGGCCACGTCACCCTGGCCGCGGCCGATGACTGTGAGGCCGCCATCATCAGCATCCTGCGCAAGACCTTTTCGCACGTGAGCGCCGAGCGCGTGCTGTCGGGCCCCGGCCTGGTCAATTTGTACAACGCCGTGTGCGCGCTGGAGGGCAAGCCGGCCCAGGCGTTCAGCCCCGCCGATGTGACGGACAAAGCCATTGCCAAGTCGGACGCGCAGTGCGTGCAGGCCATTGAATACTTCACCCGCTTTCTGGGCAGTGTGGCTGGCAATCTGGCGCTTACACTCGGGTCTTTGGGAGGCATGTACCTGGGCGGTGGCATCGTGCCGCGTTTGGGTGCATGCGTTCGACGAAGCACTTGTTTCGCCAGCAATTTGAAGCCAAGGGCCGCTACCAGGCTCTGCTGCAAGGATTGCCGGTTTGGTTGATCACGGCCTCTACGCCGGCCTTGGTGGGGGCCAGTCGCGCGTTGGATGTTCTCCCTTGATGTAACCCAACCCGAGGTGAGCCTCCCATGTCCGAATCGCGTTTTGACCATCCCCGCCTGATCGCTGACATTGGCGGTACGTTTGCGCGGTTTGCCCTCGAGGTTGAACCCCATGTGTTTGAGCAAAACGCCTCGCTGCGTTGCGCTGATTTTCCGGACTTCTATGCGGCCGTTACGGCCTATGTATCGGGCCTGAGCGGCGTCACCCAGGGCGACATCAAGCACGCTGCGGTGGCCATTGCCAACCCGGTGGCGGGCGATGAAGTCCGCATGACCAACTACCACTGGAAGTTCTCCATCGAGCAGATGCGCCAGCGCCTGCACCTGGACAACTTGGTGGTGGTGAATGACTTTACGGCGCTGGCCATGTCGGTGCCGGGGCTGACGCCCCAGCAGCGTCGCCAGTTTGGCAGTGGCTCGGCCGTACCGCGCAGCGTGGTGGGTCTGATCGGTGCGGGTAGCGGCTTGGGTGTGTCGGGCCTGATTCCGGCCGACGACGGCTGGATTGCGCTGGGCACCGAGGGCGGCCACACCAGCTTTTCACCGCACGACGAGCGTGAGATTTTTATCCTGCAATACGCCTGGCGCAGCCATGCCCACGTGTCGTTTGAGCGCTTGCTGTCCGGCCCCGGCATCGAGCTGATTCACCGTGCGCTGACTGAGCGCGCAGGCCGCCATGCCCAGTGACCTGGGCGCACCCGAAATCACCAAGCTGGCGCTGGAGGGCAGCGATGCGATTTGCAAGGAAACCATCGACGTTTTCTGCGCGATCTTGGGCACTGCGGCGGCCAACCTGGCCGTGACCCAAGGTGCCTTTGGTGGCATCTATATTGGCGGCGGCATTGTGCCGCGCCTGGGCTTGTATTTTGACCAGTCGCCCTTTCCGTGAGCGCTTTGAAGACAAGGGCCGTTTTGCCGACTACATGAAGGGCATTCCTACCTTTGTGATCACCGCGCCCGATGCCACGCTGCTGGGTGCGTCGGTCATTTTGGCGTCGCAGCTCAAGGGGCTGGATGGTGGCGATGGCTCGGCCATCCTGGGCCAAATCCGCCGTGTGCTGCCCAGCCTGTCGCCCGCCGAGCAGCGCGTGGCGCAGCATGTGCTGTCGCAGCCGCGCTCGGCGCTGAATGACCCGATTGCCCAGATTGCCAAATCGGCCGAAGTGAGCCAGCCCACGGTGATCCGCTTTTGCCGGTCCATGGGCTGCGAAGGCCTGTCGGATTTCAAGCTGCGCCTGGCCTCGGGCCTGACGGGCACCATTCCCATCACCCACACCCAGGTCACCGGCAGCGATTCGATGCTGGAGCTGGGTGCCAAGGTGCTGGGCAATACGGCATCGGCCATTTTGCAAGCGCGTGACCACCTGAACCGCGACAGCATGGACCGCGCCATGCGCATGATTGCCGGCTCCAGCCGCGTGGAGATTTACGCCGTGGGCCACTATGGCGCGGTGGCCGACGATGCGCAGTTCAAATTCTTGCGCGTGGGCGTGTCGGCCGTGGCCTATACCGACCCGCGCTTGCAGGCCCTGGCCGTCAACCTGGTCGCGCCTGAGACCATCGTGCTCATCATCAGCAGCAGTGGCCGCATTGCCGAGCTGCTGGACGTGGCCGAGAAGGCGCAGGCCCGCGGTGCCAAGGTCATTGCCATCACCGCCAGCCAATCGCCACTGGCCCGCAAGGCCGACCTGCCTTTGATCGTGGACCACGTGGAAGACATCAACACCCAGGTGCCCATGATCAGCCGCGTGCTGCACTTGCTGATGCTGGATATCTTGGTGGTGGGCGTGACCCTGCAGCGCGGTGCTGCAGTGCCCGCCCTGGGCAGCGATGCCACCCAGAGCCTGGACGAAATGGCCCCCAGCCCGGCCAGCGCAGGCGCGCGGCGCAAAGCGCCCGGTATCAGCGCCGCGGGGCCGCTGGCGCACTTGACGTCGCACAGCCGCTAAGACGGTCATTCGTGCACTTTTTGGGCGATTTTTAAGCGAAATCGGCCTGTGGCCCAGGTAAATACTGCCTGGGTAGCTATGAATTTGGTAGCAAATTCAAGGTGCATCTACCGTCACACCTGGCAAGCCACCCAGCGTACCGCGGTGCACGATGGGGCAGTTCAGCACCACCTGCGTCGGTGTCAGCGTGACCCAGCCCTTGTCCTGGGCAAGTAGCACGTCCTCTTCGGACTTGAGCGTGCGGGGTGTGGTGCCGGCTAGCCACTCGACTTTGACCAAGCGCCATAAGGGGCTGTAGGCCGTGTCGGCGTTGCGGTAGTCCAGCGGGCTGGGTGCTGAAGCAAATACGCTGCCTTGGTCAAAGTTGACGGTGCCGTACACCTTGTCCGTTGCGTTGGCTGCCACCGTCAGTGCCAGGCGCGGTGTGTAGGTAGCGTTTTTTGCCTTCGCCACCTGCGCATCCGACACCTCGGTGGTCACATAGAACACCGCTTGCCCTTCAAACCAGCCCTGCAACAACGGCAGGTGAGCTTGGGGCCCCGGGGGCGGCGTGGACAGATTGGCACAGGCACCCAGCAACACACTGATGCCAAACGCCACAAGCACGCGGCACCACAACCGCGCGCTGCGTGCATGAATTTCTTTGGACCGAGTCACCATCCGCGTTCTCCTGATGTAGTTGATGCGATTGGTCGGCGCAGCGCCGAAACCCTTACCAAAATCACCATAATGTAGACACAACAAAAAAACATTTCATCAGTTCGCGAGGGGTCAAGCCCTTGGCGGATTCTCAGGGTTCATTGATGCATTTCTTAAAGCTCCGCCATAGCCTGAGATTTCGGCTCCTTCTGATATCCATTGTCGTCATCGCGGCGGGTGGTGCTCTTCGCTATCAGATGGGGATTGTTGTGGTGCGGGATGGCGTGCAAGCGCTGGTGTCCGACCAGCAACTGTCATTGGCCCAGTACGTGGCCGCGGATGTGGACCAAAGCCTGCGTCTGCGCCAACAGATGCTGGAGAACCTGGCGGTGGAGCTACCACTGCCGCTGTTGCAACAGCCCAAACCCCTGGAAGCCTGGCTGGCCCAGCGGCACAACTACCTGCCACTTTTTTCGCTTGGCCTGGTGGTGATATCGGAGAGCGGCAAAGGTGCCATTGCCGACTATCCGCAGTTGGGTGGGCGCAGGCAACTGGACTTCAATGATCGCGACTGGTTTCGCGCATCACGCGATACGGGTAGCTTTTATGTGGGCAAGCCCGGCATTGGCCGCGCAGCCTTTCAGGGCGTGGTGAATATGTCCGTGCCCATCAAAGATGAGCATGGCGACACCGTTGCGGTGCTGATGGGCGTGACGGCGCTGAACATGCCTGGCTTTCTGGATGCGATTGAGAAAAATCGCATTGGTAAGACAGGGAGTTTCTTGCTTTTCTCGCAGCGGGACCAAACGATTGTTACGGCCACCGAGCCCGAGCTGCGCCTGAAGCCCACGCCCAAACCTGGCGTGAACCCCCTGCACGACAAGGCCATGACCGGGTGGCGCGGCGCCGGGCGCACGACGAATGCATTCGGCGTGGAGACTCTGGCTGCGTTTGCCAGTGTGCCCACAGCCAACTGGGTGCTGGTGGTGCGCATGCCCACTGCCGAGGCACTGAGCCCGGCCAACCGGCTGCTGGAGAGTGTTATCCGCACCAGCCTCGCGTCGGGCTTATTTCTAATCGCATTGCTGGCGGTGGTGTTGACTTATACGTTCCGGCCCTTGCGCCAGTCTGCACAGCGGATGCGGTCTATGGCCAAGGGGGAGACACCGCTGGCCCCGCTGCCCATTCATCGCAACGATGAGGTGGGCGAGATGGTGGAGAGCTTTAACTCGCTGGTGGCCAAGCAGTTGGAGGCTGAAAAGCAAATGACGTTTATGGCGCACCACGATGCGCTCACCGGTCTGCCCAACCGACGCTCTTTCATGATCGGTTTACGCCAAAGCATGGCGCTGGCGGCGCGGCAATCTAGCAAGTTGGCATTGCTCTTCATCGACCTGGATGGCTTCAAGAAAGTGAATGACCTGCACGGCCATAAGGTGGGCGACCAGCTACTGCAGCAAGTGGCCGAGCGCTTGGTGGCCGCCATGCGCGAATCCGACATGCTGGGGCGCTTTGGCGGCGATGAGTTTGTGGTGTTGTCTATGGACTGCCCTGACCGGGACAGCGCCGCGGTGATAGCGACCAAGCTGGTGGCTGCATTGCGCGAACCGTTTGTGATCGACAACATCCAGGTTACCGTGGGCGCTAGCGTAGGTATAGCTATCTTCCCGGACCAAGCCGCAGAAATAGAACCCTTAATTGCATTGGCTGACGCTGCTATGTACCTTGCCAAGCGTGATGCACGCCATGATGATGGCAAAGGTGATGGAAAAGGTGGTGGCCAAGGGTATCGGTTTGCCGAACCGGCGGGCCCCAACCACTAGGAAGAATGCGGGGGAAACACCACCCGAAAAGTCACGCCACGCCCGCCCGTACTGGGGTGAATGGTGGTGGTGGCGTCTACTTGCTTTGATGCCGCCGCAACAATGGCTAAACCCAATCCCGAACCGTGAACTCCGGGCTGATTGCCGCGGTGAAAGCGCTCAAAGATCTTCGCTTGGTCTATTGCGGCAATTCCAGGACCATCATCGATCACTTCGATAGTGAAGGCGTCCGCAGTGAGACTGGCGCGAACTTCCACGCACCCGTTTTCGTGGCCATACCGAACGGCGTTGCCAATGAGGTTGTCCAGAATGGATTCCACCGCCTGCAGCGGCATCACCGCCGGCAGGGATGGGGGGCCGGAGTACCCCAACTCGATGCAAGACTGTCTAGCAAGCGCAGAGTGGACAGCCAAGCAATCGCGAATGATGTCTGCGACGTCTATGCCGCTGGCGACGAGTTCAGTTTTTGCATCGAGGCGCGCAAGCACCAAGAGCTGGTTTACCAGCCGTGCGGCACGGCCCAGGCCCTTTTTGAGCCTCTTAGCTGCTTCCTCGCGGGTATCCGCTTCTTGCGCCAAGATCAGCGTGTCAATTTGCGCCGTGATGACGGCGATGGGTGTTCGCAGTTCATGCGCAGCGTCTGCCAAAAAACTGCGCTCGCGTTCCAGCAGGGACTCGAGCCGTGCCAGGGTCAGATTGAACTCTTCGACCAGCGGTGCAATCTCCAAATACTGAGAACTTGAACGTATGGGGCGAAGGTCTCCCGGTTTGCGGTTGGCTAGCTCCCTTGCTAAATTCGTGAGCGGGCGAAAGCCCGACTGCACGACCAACAGGGCGGGAATCAAACACAGTAAACCAATCAAGAAAATATTGACACTCTCTCGGCTCAGCATGACACCGTGAAAGAAAGAAATACGACTGTCCGACGTTTGCGTCGCCTCCACAAAGTATTGGTGGTCTCTTGACCATTCACCGTAGACACGCAGTGGCTGTCCCAGATAGGTTTGATCGCTAAAACCGACTGCATTGAAGCTCGATGTACGGCGAGGGCTGGCATTCTTGCGCGCAACCACCAGACGCCCCTGCGGGTCCCAAACATGAAATACTAAGTATTCGTCAGGTACGTCAAAGATTCGATTGTTTTCATCAATGAACGCATTCAATCCCGTCATGGCGATTTGCAAATGCTCGGTATCTGGCCACTGCTGAACGACATTGACCACCGACTTCGCGACCATGAGCATGTCGCGATCATAGGAGCCGGTTTCCGCCTTGCGGGTGATGTAGATCCCTTGCGCGTAGACCGCGAGCCAAACAATGGCACACGCAGAAATGAGTACCAGTGCAATCCGCAGGCGAATCGAAGGTTTCAAGAGTGCTTTGCTCATACGCCAATCCGATAGCCGACACCACGGATTGTCAATATGCTTTCGTTGCCCAGCTTTTTGCGAAGATTGTGGATATGAACTTCAAGGGCATTGAATTCAATGGGCTCGCTAAGGGGGGCTAAAGCGCGTGCAAGTTTGTGTTTGGAGACCACCTGACCGGCATGGCGTGAAAGCTCTGCGACCACATCAAACTCCATTCTTGAAAGCTCAACGAGGTGGTCATCCTGCCGCACTTCACGGGCATTCAAATCGATCTGTAGCCTACCTAGCGACCAGATGGCTGTCGTATGCCCACCTGCACGTCGTGTTACGGCTCGCACGCGAGACGCTAATTCTTCCGGGTCAATCGGCTTGATCAAATAGTCATCCGCGCCAGCGTCCAAAGCGCTCACACGCGACTCCAATGCATCACGTGCGGTCAACACAATGACCGGAAAGCTGGCACCCTTGCGTCGCCATTCTTTGAGGACATCAAGGCCTTCGCCATCGGGAAGACCTAGGTCCAAGATGGCACATGCGAATAGAGTGTCAACGCCCTCCATCAGGTCGATCGCAGACCGACTGGAGCGGACCCATTCATTGGTGAACCCACGTGCGTTCAGAGCGTTCAGCATCTCTGCACCCAGCTCTAGGTCATCCTCCACCAGCAATAGATGCATCGTGTTGTCTCAAATGAAAGGTTGTGATGTTTCTATTGCCCGAACGATGTCTCTGAGGTTTGCGCAAAATCCCAAGACTCTAGTAGCAACTGGTAACCGACCTCATTGATGGTACCCACCCTGACAGAACGGATGCCTGCGTTTTCAAGTTTTTTTCGCAGCCTGAACACGCTCATGTCGATAGCGCGCGACTTAGCCTGGCCCCGTGCGGCGCCTTGGCCGATAGCAGCTTCCAATTTTTGGCGCGACGCGGTGCCCGGATAGTGGACGGCCAGACACTGCAGCAACGCAAAGCAAACGCGTCCCGGAAATACTTTCACACCATTGACTTCACAACTCGCAGATTCTGGCCTGAGTTTCAGTGGGCCAAGGGCGATCTCGCGCCGCGGGGTTCTCAGAGGTTGCGTCAGAGATGCATACCAAGCCCGCTCAATGACCAGGGAGAGTGCTTCTTGCGGCAGGTCTTCAGGCCAAACATCATCAAAGCCGATATGTAGCGCAGAAATGAAGTTGCTATCCCCCATTTCGGGGCCAATCAGCGCCACGCGTCGAAACCCCTTACTTCTTAGTGCTTCCAACAGTCGCCCCAGCGAACTTGAAACCGCTTTGGCTTGGACAATGACCAGAGTGAACGCCAGAGGTCCGTCATAGTTCAGTAGTGCCAGTGGACTGGAAAATAGTGTCGAGGCCAGTGCCTGCTGCAAGCAAGCAGTGGCAAGCTTCTCGCAAGTTGAGTCATTGATGCCAAGGATCGCGGCCCCCAGGCCTTTTGCGTTGAGCGGTGCAAAGGCCGCTGGCGCGTAGTCGTATGCCAGGCTGTTGAACTGCTGGTGGGTTGTGTTCGACTCTGTAACTTTCAAAAAAGTCATAGTGACGGGCTCGGTGTGGTCCGCAGGGGCGGCCGATCTTGGTCCTGATCGTAGGCCACTATGACGACCAGCGCCAACATCAGGCACACACTGTATTCACTCCCACCCGTTCCGTGCTCTCCCACAAACCAGCCGAAATGCCGGTGTATCAGCACGATTCCGCCCAGCGCAATAGCGAAGAAGCCGGCGGCAACCTGGGGCGTCTTGATATTCAACATCAGTAGCACTCCGCCCAGGATTTCAAACGCAGTAATGGCCCAAACAATCGCCAGCGCCTGCGCAAAGCCGAGCTGCGCCATGTAGTCCGCAAACTGTTGAATGCTGCCGTTTGCAATCCTGACAACTGCATGCGCCATATACAGACCGGCAACGCCGAACCTTAAGAGTGTGAGTGAGGCGGACAGGGATAAAAAAGGCAGTTGATTTTTCATAGCGAGGCCAAGCATGTGGGATGACGCAGTGCATTGCGCGGGGCTGCAGCACTGGTTTTTTTCGGAGTCTATGACAACCAAGCTTAGGTTTTCCTTAGGCACTCCAAACGGCATGTGAACACACCACAACAACGACGTTTTAGCTAAGGAAACACTAAGTATTTGCGACCTAAAGTGCGCCCACGGCAACAGGCTTCGAACGCATTTTTAGCTCCCGTCGAAGTAATAAGCGCTGCAAGTTTGCAGCGTACTGGCATGCCTTTGTATGCAAGGAAACATCGATATGCAACGTACACGTAGTTCTATGACACCCGCCGTGCGAAGGACCATCATGGGTAAGGCGCTCACAGCCGCATTCGGCGCGCTCGCACTTACGCCAGCCCTTGGTTTTGCACAGCAAACCAGCATCCTGCAAAGGGTGGAAGTGACGGGCTCTAACATTCCACGAGCCGACAAAGAAACGCCCAGCGTGGTTCAGGTCATCACGTCTGAAGAACTCAAAAGTTCGGGCTATACAACGGTGAACGAAGTCCTGCAGAATCTGACGGCAAATGGCCAAGGAACTCTGAGCAAGGGCTTCTCGGGTGCATTTGCATCGGGTGCGAGTGGTGTTTCTCTGCGCGGGCTCTCATTGGGTGCGACGCTAATTTTGGTAGACGGACATCGCATGGCACCCTACCCATTGGCTGATGATGCGCAGCGGTCCTTTGTGGATATCTCTTCGATACCTTTCTCTGCGGTGGAAAGAGTCGAGGTGCTCAAAGATGGTGCATCCGCCATCTATGGCTCAGACGCCATCGCAGGTGTTATCAATGTCATTCTGAAGAAGAATATGGCGGGACAACAAGTCTCTGCAGAGTTGGGCACCACGCAAAAAGGTGGTGGTAGCACCCGCAGTTTTTCGGTGTCTCAAGGCTTTGGCTCCGTGGAGTCGGGCAACAGTGGCTACATCGCACTGGAAGCACGCCATGGTGATCCCGTCAAGTTGAGCCAGCGGTCGGGTGATTGGACGAGATTTGACTGGCGCACGGATGGCGGCCTGGATTTGCGGCCAGGCGCTCGAAATGACGCAACGCCCAGCCCGCGTGTCGCGCGTCCTATGCTCCAGGCTCCGGGGTCTGCAACGTCAGACGCCTCAGCTTTTGTATTCTTGCCAGGATGCACCCATGCCGACTGGCGCGCCAGCAATTGCCAGTACGAGAATACGTGGGCACAGCTGCAGCCTGAAACCGACAATCTCAATGTCATTGGTCGCTGGAATAGCCGGCTCGGCGGTGATTGGGACATGCAACTCACGGGTTCCCGCTTTGAGAGCCGTACTCTGATTGCCAATACACAGGCCGCCATCCCAACCGGCACCTTTGCCGGTGTCACTGCGATTGGCTTAGGGCGAATCCCAGCCGTGGTTGGCGCCAACGGGAGCTTCCGAGTTCCTGCAAACTACCCTGGCAATACATTGGGTGTTGCGGCCAATATCCGTGGCGCGCTTCCAGACTTCGATACGCGTTACATCCAAGTGAAGACCATTGCAACGCGTGCTGCGGCAGAGCTTAGTGGTTCGGTGGGTGCTTGGGATGTGACGGCCGCAGCAGGCTACACCAAGGTGGAAACCAATCAGACTTTCAAAGGCTATATCAATTTCGGAAATCTCTACAGCGCACTGAACAATACGGCCCGTCCGTTCTTGCTCGCGGGTGGCAACAGCAAAGAAATGCTCGACTTCGTGGCTCCCGACGTTGAAAACATGACCAAATCCGAGCTGACCTTTGTTGACACACGGGCCTCCACGGAAATGACAAAGCTGTCGGGCGGTCCGCTCAGTGTGGGGGTGGGTTACTCGTACAACTACAAGAACACCTATGCACCCAACCCGGTCGAAGTATCGAAGGGGACTACGGCGCTACCTGGTGCCTATTCCGCAGGCAAGGAAACATCCAACTCAGTATTCGCAGAAATTGTTGCGCCAGTGACCAAGAATCTGGAGTTGGACGCTGCCGTACGTTACGACCATTTTGATACTTACGGCAGTTCTACGACGCCGAAGCTTGCCTTTAAGTTTGCTCCCCTGAAAGCTGTCACGCTGCGTGGTACGGCTGCGTGGGGATTCAGAGCGCCCGGTGCTTCGGAGAATGGTGATGCTGGCTCGCTGTTTGGATTCAATACCTTGCGTGATCCCTTGCTGTGCTCGGTGAGCAATCCCAACGGTTCTCCCAACCTCACATCACCGCTCAACGTACCAGCCTTCTGCAATTTCAACCCCACGTATCTGCAAACGACGTCCAAAAGCCTGGAGCCCGAGAAATCGAAGTCGTTTACGTTTGGAGTCATCCTGGAGCCGGTCGCAGGTTGGTCTACCACCTTGGACTACTACAAAGTCACGATCGATGGTCAGATCGTTTCAGAGTCATCAACCCCAAGCTATGACCCTTTGCAGCATATCGTTCGGGTGGCTCCACAGAACGTCACGTTTGGAGATGGCCGCACCGGTCTGTCTCCCGTCGGACCTATCCAATACGCCACTACGGGTTATGTCAATGCGCAATCGACATCGACCAGTGGCGTGGAACTCGAAACCAAGTACAAATTCAAACTGGCCAACCTGAGCTCGCTGACCCTGGGTATTCAGCTGAGCCGTATGTTTGACTACATCCAGACGATCAATGGCGTTACCTACAACCTGGCGGGCACCCACGGCCCTACTGCGGTGGGTGGCAATACCGCCAACCCACAGAACCGAGCTCAGCTCACTTTGGGTTATGAGAATGGTCCTTGGAGCCTGATGTCAACCACCAACTATGTCGGTGCTTATGACCTCACAGACCCGTCCTTGCATGTGGATGATTGCAACACGGGTGCAACGGCCTATAACGCACAATTCTCTAATGGTGCGGATGTTCCGGGCAAGTACTGCACGGTTGGTGCGTTTTCGTCCACGAATCTGTCCGTCAAGTACAAGTACAGCCCGAGCCTGACCCTTCGCGGTGCCATCGTCAATTTGTTTGATGTTGCGCCACCGGTTGACCTGAATACCTATGGCGGTACCGGCGCCAACGGAAGCAGCGGCGGAAGCGGAGCACCCTACAACCCCTCACTGCATCAGGCGGGCGCAATCGGCCGGTTCGTGAGCGTTGGCCTGGATTACAGGTTCTAAAACAAACGGACTGACACCAGCTTGCACTGACAGAATCGCAGGGCCACATTCCTTCCGGGATGTGGCCCTGCATTCATTTGCACGCATCAAACACATGCGAGAATTAATGGGGTCTGGGGTATAGGCGCTCGCGCTGCCTACGACACAGCCCAGCCAGCTACCAACCACCGTAGTGGACATATGTAGAGTCTATTGAGAGTAAGCGCAAATGGGATATCCGCCGTCAACTGCTGGTCAAAATCCACCTGATGTTTTTAGTGCTGCACAGCAGGCCCAAAAGACGGCCGAGCAGTTTTTTCATGGCCTTGACCTACATCAGAAGGGACAGCTGGCGGAAGCTCGAGCGAGCTATGAACAGGTGCTGGCCAGGGAGCCTAAGCACTTTGATGCTCTACATCTGTTGGGTGTGATCGCATGCCAGAGCGGCAACCCGCAGTTGGCTGTCGATTTGTTTGGCAAAGCAATTGAAATCAATCGACGTAGTGCTGCAGCGTATTCAAATTATGGCAACGCGCTACAAGAACTCAAGCGTTGGGACGAGGCACTGACCAGTTATGACAGAGCCATCGAACTTAACCCTCATGACCCGGACCTGTTCTACAACCGTGGCAATGCACTGCAAGAACTCAAGCGTCTAGATGAGGCGGTGACCAGCTATGCAAAGGCCACCGCTATCAGTCCGAATTTTGCTGCTGCGTTCAATAACTGTGGCAATGCACTGAGAGAAATGAAGCGCTGGGATCAGGCATTGGTGAGCTACAACAAAGCTATTGCTATCAGTCCTGATTACGCAGACGCCCTCTACAACCGGGGCAATGTGTTGAAGGATCTTGGGTGTTTGGACGAAGCATTAGCAAGCTACGACAAAGCTATTGCCAACCATGTCGGCTTTTCCAAGGCCTTGACTAACCGTGGCAACGCGCTTCAGGCGCTCAAGCGTTGGGACGAGGCACTGGCCAGCTATGAAAAAGCCATCGCTATCAACGCGGCGGATGTAGAAGCATCCACGAATCGTGGCAATGCGTTGCAAGCGCTCGGACGCTTGGAAGAGGCTTTGGCCTGCTATGACCATGCCATCGCCATCAATCCAGAGTACGCCGATGCGTTCAGCAACCGGGGAAGTGCATTGCAAGAACTAAAGCGCGTGGATGAGGCGCTGGCCAGTTATGGCAAAGCCATAGCTATCCAGCCTGACTATGCAGAGGCCAACTGGAACCGGAGTCTCTGCCACTTGCTCAACGGTGATTTTGAGGCGGGGTGGCCGAATTATGAGTGGCGCTGGTCACCTGAAATTTGTACCGAACAAGCACGTCAATATTCGCAACCCCTCTGGCTTGGCGCCAGTAGCCTATTGGGCAAAACTATTCTTCTCTACGCAGAGCAGGGATTCGGCGATGCACTGCAATTCAGTCGCTATGTACGGCAGGTGGCTTCCCTTGGTGCCACCGTTGTATTGGAGGCTCCTTCTCCTCTGATCCCTCTTTTTGTCGATTTGGAAGGTGTTTCGGTGCTTGTTGTCAAGGGTAGCGAGCTGCCTGCTTTTGATTGTCACTGTCCGCTGATGAGTTTGCCTCTCGCATTCAAAACGCGCCTCAGCGATGTCGAGGGTTCGCCCTATTTGCGGGTACCAGGTGATCGGCTGGCGGCCTGGTCATCACGCATCGGGGCCAGGAGTGCAATCCGGGTGGGACTGGTCTGGAATGGAAGCACGGCCCATAAAAATGATGCTAAACGCTCAATCCGATGGAATGAATTTAAACATCTACTCATAGATGGCCCTGACTACTTTTGCCTGCAAAAAGATTTACACGAAGACGATCAGAGGGAGTTGAATTCATCCACCAGGGTGCGAACCTTTACTTCTGATCTGATCGATTTTTCCGACACCGCAGCGTTGATTTCTCTGATGGACGTCGTGATCACGGTGGACACTAGCGTGGCGCACTTGGCGGGGGCCCTTGGAAAGAATGTGTGGGTTTTGTTGCCACACGTGCCTGATTGGCGATGGCTTCTGGAGCGGTCAGATTCCCCGTGGTATGACTCTGCCACCCTTTTCAGGCAGCCCAGGCGCGGTGATTGGGCAAGCGTGGTGGACAACGTGGTATGTAGCCTGCAGGAGCGGCTTGCTGTGGAGGCGATGAAAAGTGCGACGAATGGGAGTTGAAGGCTTTTGATATTTACGGGGTAAGGGCCGCATCGCTTGCAGCATGCGCTTTCTAGGCCGTTTGCAGGTTGGAAACTATATGTCGCTGGCGGTATCCCGTTTTCTGGAGCACTTTGGGGTCAAATCAACCCAAGGCCCATGTAAATACTGCCTTGGTAGCTATTAATTCAATAGCGTTTCTTCGGCAATCTCTTCCACCACCGGCTGCCCCAGCAGGCCATCCCGCAGCCAAGCCTGCAGCCAGCCCGCCAACTTGCTGGGGTCTGGCAGCAGCGCTGTGCCAGCCAAGGTATCGGCGGTCGATTCAATGGAACTACCGCCTTGCAGATGCCGCACAAACGCAGCCTCATCCGCGTCCAGCGTCTGAAAGTGCGGCTGCTGGCCTTTGCGCCAGATGGCCAGGGTTTTGGGTGCGTCCAGCAGTTGCACTTCGGGCACCTCGGCGTCGTCATCGATGGCGCGCCAGATTTGCACCACATTGCTGGTCACGCTGCGCAGCAGCAGGCTGGGGTGCAGCGGCTGCGCCCAGGTGAGCCAGTTGTGTTCTTGTGCCGGGTCGGCGGCTTGCACGGCAGCGGCGTCCAGCGCGGGAGCATCGGCGCTATCAAAGCGGGTGCGCAAGTCCCAGTCCAATTGGGCCAGCTCGTGCAGTTCGGGGTTGTCGGGGTAGCAGTGCGCCAGGTAGGCGGGGAAGGCATCGCCGTAGCGGCCCAGGCTGCGGGTGCGCGGGGGCTGCTGCACGGCAAAGGCTTGGGCTTGTTCGTCAAACGCATCGGTGCCCATGTAGAGCGCGGTCTTGGCAAAGCTGTCGGCCAACACCTCGGCCAGACGCGCGCGGTAGGCGTGGTGGTAGATGCCCAGGCGCTGGGGGCTGGTGCCGTGCAATGCGGTGCGATCATCGTTCGGTCATCGCGGTCCAGTATGTAGTCCGTCCATTGCGCTTGCACGGTCTGCAATGCGGGTGCTGCGGTGTCTATTTTCCAAGTCGGTGGTGTTACGTAATCAGCCACACTGGGGCACATTCGCCGCGCTGTCCGCCCGCGCCACCTGCTGCGCAATGTCTCTGGCCACTGCCAACTCATCCAGCAGCGTGGCCAGCGGCGGTATGTCGTCGTCGCGTTCAATCATCGTGGCCACCGCGCCAAAGCGCTGGCAGGCGGCTTCATACAGCGTCCACACCGCGGGCGCCACCGGGTGGTCGTGGGTGTCGACGATGTAGTCGCCATGGTCTGCGTGGCCGGCCAAATGCATTTGCTGCACGCGCTCGGGCGGCAGGCCGTTCAGGTAGTCCAGCGGATCGAAGCCGTGGTTCACGCTGCTCACATAAATATTGTTCACATCCACCAGCAGCTGGCAGTCTGCTGCGTTGGCAATGTGGCTTAAAAACTGCCACTCGCTGGCGGCGTTGTGGCCAAAGGCCACGTAGCTGGATACGTTCTCCAGCACCAGGCGTCTTTGCAAAATATCTTGCGCGCGGCGGATCTGTTCAATCACATGGCGCGCGGCTTCGTCGGTGTAGGGCAGGGGGTAGAGGTCGTGCAGTTGCTCGGGGCCGGGCCCGATCCAGCACAAGTGGTCCGACACCCACATGGGCTCGATGCGGTCGGCCAGCGCTTTCACTTTGGCCAGGTAGGCAGTGTCAATGCCGCCTGCAGCGCCTATCGACATGGCCACGCCGTGCATGGCCATCGGGTAATCGCGGCGAATGCGGTCCAGCATGGTCAGCGGCTTGCCGCCGTCGACCAAAAAATTGTCGGTGATGATTTCCAGCCAATCCACCGGCTGCGGGGCGGCCAGAAAATCAGCGTAATGCGGCGTGCGCAAGCCCAGCCCAAACCCTGCGCTGGTTCGTGGTGGTTTGGGGTGGGGCATGGCGCGCTGGGCTTAAAGCAGATTAAGCCTTGATGTCGCCAATCGTGCCCTTGGCAGACAGGCATTCGCCAGCGGTCTTGGCCTTGAAGCCATGGCCCTTGCAAGCGTTCTGGCCTTTGCAAGCGTGCTCTGCAGTTTTGCAATCGCTGTTGCCCTTGCAATCGTGCACGTTGTAGCAATGCACTTTGTCGCCTGCGGCAATGGCCTTGCCTTCAGCGCCCTTGGGTGCGTCAGCAGCAAATGCGGAGGCCGACAGTGCCAGCATGGCAGCGGTCAGGGCAAAAGAAGCAGTCGATTTGAATTGGGTAGAAGCCATGAAATTTCTCCGATAGAAGTAGAGTTGAATTGAACTAACCGTAGGCCACGTTGTTTGGGAATTCGTCCATTCGTCGCGGTCTGATGGGTAGTTCGCAGCCAGCCTTCAATTGGTTACAGCGATTTGAAAATAAATCGCTGAATCCAACGATCTAATGCCAAACCACCCGGGCCAAACACGGCCACACCCACCAGCAATGCGCCCCACAAAATGTGTTGCTCCAGCGCGGCGGGCGCAATGTCGGACAGCGACAACACCGCCACCACATTCACCACACTCAGGCCCAGCGCTGCAAAGCGCGAGCCCAGGCCCAAGGCCAGCAGCACGGGCAAGCCCAGCTCGCCGGCCGTGCCCATCACCGCCGCTACGGCGGGTGACAGCACCGGCACTTTGTATTCATCCATAAACAGGGCCAGCGTGGTGTCCCAATCGCGGATCTTGGTCAGGCCCGATGAAAAGAACACGTTGGCCACATACAGGCGCGCCGCCAGCGCGGCCACGGGCTGCAGCGCATTCAGCCCCCGCACGCCCCAGGCGGCAGTGGTGATCAGCGTGCGCAGCCAGGGCTGGTGGATGGCCGGGTTGATGGTGCGTGGGCTGTTCGCTGGGGAGGGTGTAGGGCTTGGCATAGGAGAGTCCTGTTGGTGTTGAGTTAGCGCTTAGTTCGGGCTAGTTCGTTAGTTCGCGAAAGGGTACTTTGGGTTACATCGTCGTGCACAATCCGCTCACTTTATTTTTGGCGACCCTGTAACCAAAGCCGCCAACGCCCCGAACTACCCATGGAACGCATGCCTGCATCCACCGACTCTACCCAGCGCCTTCAGGCGGGGGAAGACCGTCTGCGCAGCCCAACTGCTGCAGGGGCTGGAGGGGAATGCTGCCGCCTACCAGGCGTTTTTGCAAGCCATGGGTGCGCATTTGCGCGCTTATTTCAAACGCCGCATGGCGTCGTTGCCCGATGACATAGAGGACCTTGTGCAAGAGACCTTGTTAGCGCTGCACAACCAGCGCCACACCTACCACCGCGACCAGCCCTTGACGGCTTGGGTGCATGCCATTGCGCGCTACAAGTTGATCGACTTGTTCCGCGCGCGGGGTGGGCGCGAGTCTCTGCACGATCCTTTGGAAGATGACTTGCAAGTATTTGCCGCCAGTGACACCGATGCCTGCGACGCCCGGCGCGACCTGGGCCGCTTGCTGGAGCAACTGCCCGATCACCAGCGCCTGCCCATCGTGCATATGAAGCTGGAGGGCCTGTCGGTGATTGAAACCGCGGCCGCCACCGGCATGTCGGAGTCGGCCGTGAAGGTGGGTGTGCACCGTGGGCTGAAGGCCCTGGCGGCGCTGATCGGATTGAAGGAGTCCAAGCCATGAAAACCGATGACCTGATTGCCATGCTGGCCACCGGCGTAGCGCCCGTAGACCCCCACCTGGTGGCCAAGCGATTTGCCACCGCGCTGCTGCTGGGCGGTGCGGGCGCTTTTGCGCTGATGCTGATGGGCTACGGCATTCGGCCGGATCTGGCCCAGGCGGCGCTGGCACCCATGCTGTGGGTGAAGCTGGGCTTTGCATTGGCCGTGGCCGGGTCGGCTTTGGTGTTGACCGAGCGCCTGGCGCGCCCCGGTGTGCAGCCGGGCAGGGCCTGGATCGGCGTGGCCGTTGCCCTGGTTGGCCATCATCTGTCATGGGGCTGGTGGTGTTGCTGAACGCACCGCCGCAAGAGCGCTTGGGGCTGGTACTGGGCCGCACTTGGCTGAGTTGTGCGCTGAGCATCAGCTTTATCGCCGTCGCCTGTGTTTGTGGGCCTGCTGTGGGCGCTGCGCGGGCTTGGCGCCCACGCGCCCTGCGCTTGCCGGTGCCTGCGCCGGGCTGCTGGCCGCTGCCGTGGGCACGCTGGTGTATGCCCTGCATTGCCCGGAGGTAGAGGCACCGTTTCTGGCCGTCTGGTACGTGCTGGGCCTGGCGCTCCCCACTGCGGTGGGCGCTTTGATCGGCCCCAAGCTGCTGCGCTGGTAAAAAGGCCCCGTTTTAAGCTAAATCGGCCTGAGGCCCAGGTAGAACCTTCCTGAGCAGCTATGAATTCAGGAGTGAGTCAAAAGCTTTTGTCGGTGAATTGGGTCGGCAAAATGCTGGGGCAGGTCGTGCCAGTTGGTTAGGTGACAGGACGGAGCTGTATAGCAATACGCGCTGGGTGCATAGGGGCCGGATGGCAGTTCTGCGACTCAGCGGCGATCCCATCAGGGAAACATTGACCTTAGGCTTATGGAAGCTTGCCTCGGACAGATAGCAAATCACCTATTGCGTAAAAATTCCCGCCGGCGACGTAGTGAAGGCTTCGCCATTTCGGGTCCGCATCTTGGTAGTGCCAATGGCCGTCTTTGAAGACTCGGGTATCTGACCACGCGCCAATGACCTCGCCGATGAACAGGTCGTAGGCCTGCTGGTTGTGTGGTTCTTGAACGAGCTTGCAGGCAAGCCATGCTGAGCACCCCGCAACGAACGGCAAGTCGTGGCCATCGATCTCAAAAAAATCCACGCCGATGTGCTTTGCCTTGTCCGGTTCGTTCAACAGGCTTAGGGTGCCTACTTCATGCGTCAATTGAAGTTGGGCCACGGTGGGAACCTGGATCACGAACCTACCGCTCCTCTCGACGAGTTCGCGGGTCTTGGCGGTTTTGTCCAGCACCACCGTCAGCTTAGGTGGAGAGAAATCCAAGGCGCACGCCCACGCTGCGGCCATCACGTTGTCGAGGCCTTCATGGCGTGCGGATACGAGTACGGTCGGCCCATGATTGATCAGCCGGTGTGCTTTCTTCAGCTCGACGGCAGCGATATATTCGTACATTCAGATTCCTATGCGAATACGACACACCAACCCTGGTTAAGGCGCCGCGTGGGCTTGAAAAATCTTGCTGACCACCATCCACTGGCCTCCGACCTTCAACAGATGAAAAAAGTCGGTGAACGAGATGCCCGACATGTCGTTTGCGTCGATGCGGGCGCTGGCTGCCGTACCGACGATCTCGATACGGGTGATCGCGGCCGTCGCGTCAGGAGACGGACGGAAATCCTTGTCGATACCCTCGAACAGGATAGGAATCGCGCCACCGGTCAGCTTGCCATCGGGGCCGACGCTGTACATCGTTGCCTGGGGGCTGAAGGCTGACTTCATGATGCTGCTCTTGGCTTGCTTGCAGCCTTCGATGTACTTGTTCAGCACTTCGGAGATGGCTTGGTAATCTTGTACGTACGTCGGTTTGCTCATGGTTTTTCCTTGGTTGGCTTGTGGTCGGGTCGGCGCGTCTGCGGCTTGGGCCGTTGCGCCCATGCCAACAGCGATCGCCGCGAAAATCAAAGTCTTGATAAAGGTCGTTTTCACTCGTTTACTCCTGATATGCGTCGCTCATTTCTGGGGCGCGTTTTTCTGCAGAGGCCAACGGGCCGAGCCGTTGAAGTCTTTTTTGACGCTCATTGAGCCACCAGCCGGCCTGGATATTCCAGTCAGCGTAAGGGTTTCGTGGGTCGGCTGCATCCAAGGCCTGCTGCGCGTGTAGTGGAAAGTGCGGGTCCCGCAGCGCGCCATGCCCCAGGGCAACGATGTCCGCCTGTCCCGAGGAAACAATCGTCTGCGCCTGGTGTGGATCAACGATCAGGCCCACGGCCATGGTGCGAATGCCTGTCTCGCTGCGGATCCGGGCGGCGAACGGCACCTGGAAGCCATAGCCGCTCGGATAGTCGAAGACACCGAAGCCACCCGACGAGCAGTCGACGACATCGACCCCGATCTTGTCGAGTTCCTTGGCAAAAGCCACGCTGTCTTCAATGGTCCAACCGTCACGGCTACCGTCCACCGCCGAGATGCGGACGAACAGCGTTTTGTCCTGCGGCCAGATCTCGCGTAGCTCACGGACGATCTCCAGCGGCAGGCGGATGCGATTCTCGAAGCTGCCGCCATACGCGTCGGACCGGTCGTTGGTCAGGGGGGACATGAATGCATTCAGCAAGAAGCCGTGTGCACAGTGCAGCTCCAATACCTCGAAGCCGGCACGCAGCGCACGGCGCGCAGCGGCGGCAAAGTCGGCGCGGACCTTGGCAATGCCTTGGGCATCGAGCGCGGTTGGCACCAGCCAGCCATTGGCCACGGGCCGTGCACTTGGAGACACTACCTTCCATGGATGTTCGCCGCGGGCAGCGTCACTCTCGTCCAACGGACCATTGCCCTGGAAGGCGCGCTGGATGCTGGCTTTGGGGCCGGCATGGCCGATCTGAATGCCGGGGATGGCACCGTATTCCTTGGCGAAGGCCGCGATGCGGGCCAGGCCCTCAACATGGGCGTCATCCCAGATGCCCACATCGCCATGGCTGATCCGCGCCTCAGGCGAAACGCCGGTGGCCTCGACCATCACCAGGCCGAAACCGCCTAATGCAAAGCGCCCGTAGTGAGCGATGTGGTGCTCGTTCACGAAGCCGTTGCGGGCTGTGTACTGGCACATGGGGCTCAAGGCCAGACGGTTGCGCAAGGTCACTCCGCGCAGCGTCAACGGTTCAAATAACTTGCTCATGTTCCAACTTTCTCTGAATAGATTTCTAGCGTGCGGTGTACTCTTCGGCCGGGCGATCATTGGGGCTCGCCCAAGCTGCCAAAGTGGCCTTTGAAGCCGGCAGGCTGAGGCTTGTTCCAGTGGGCGGGATGGGCTTGGTGAACCACTTGTCGTAGAGCTGGGCCATTTCGCCGCTCTTCATCATGGAGCGAAAGCTGTCATCGACGCTCTTTTTGAAGGCCGTATCGTCCTTGCGCAGCATGATGGCAATGGGTTCGATGCCAAGCACCTCGCCAACGATCCGATAGTCGGCAGGGCTGCGGCTCTGGGCGATGTTGCCTGCCAACACCTGCGCATCCATCACGAACGCATCCGCACGGCCCGACGTCAAGATCAACATGCTATCGGTGTGGTCCTTGCCAAAGATTTCCTGAAAATCAACACCGTTCGCACGCTCATGCTTTCGCAGTAGTTGCACGCTCGTAGTGCCCGAAGTAGTCACCACCTTGTGGCCACTCAGCTGCGCAATGGATTGAATTCCAGAACTCGTCTTCACGGCGATACGGATTTCTTCGACGTAGGTAGTCACTGCAAACGCAACTTGCTGTTGGCGCGTGGCGTTGTTGGTGGTCGAACCGCATTCGATATCGATGGTGCCGTTCTGCAGCAGAGGAATCCTGTTGCTGGATGTGACCGTCTGGTACTTGATATCAAGCCGGGGAAGGCCGAGCTGCTTCTGGATGTCGGCCAGGGCGCGCTGGCAAAGCTCGACGTGGAAGCCCACGAACTTTTCGCCTAACGAGTAGGAGAGCGCCCCGGATGCTTCGCGTACACCCATGGTGACAGTTCCGCTCGATTTGATCTTCTGGAGCGTATCGGCTTGGGCGGATAAAGCGCAAGCGGCGGCCACCAATACGAGCGTGAGTTTCCCAAACATAAATGTGGTCCTGATCATTTGGCGAAGAGCTTGGTGATGTCGGCGAACGCCTTGATCTCAACTGCGTTACCAGAGGGATCCAAGAAGAACATGGTGGCCTGCTCACCTGGCTCACCTTTGAATCGGACGTAGGGTTCGATGATGAATTCGATGCCATCTGCCTTCAGCCGCTTGGCCATCGCTTCCCAATCTTGCATCGGCAGCACGATGCCGAAGTGGCGGCAGGGCACGCCATGGCCATCAACCGCATTGCTTTGCGCCAGACCGGTTTCGCTGGGTGCCAGGTGCGCGACGATCTGGTGCCCGTAGAAGTTGAAGTCAATCCACTCTTCCGAGCTGCGACCCTCGGGGCAGCCAAGCGTCTGCCCGTAGAACTGGCGCGCCAGCGCTAGGTCGTGCACGGGGAAGGCCAAGTGGAAAGGGGACATCGGAGCAGGGTTTGTTGCTGGAGCTTGCATAGAAAAATGGATGGGTGGTGAAGGAATATGGCAATCCTAGGCGAGCACAATCAAAAAGAAAATCAATGTATATTTAGTCTGAGCATTAAATTCCTTTGTATGATTCGTGAACTAAAAACCCTAGTCGCAGTGGCACGTGAAGGCACCTTTGCCGCAGCAGGCGACAAGATCGGCCTGACCCAAGCCGCCGTCAGCGCACAGATGCAGCGCCTGGAAGCCGAACTCGGCTTTGCCGTTTTTGACCGTAGCGCCCGCGCCGCACGGCTGAACCCACGTGGCCACCAGGTCGTTGAACAAGCGCAAGAGCTGATCAGGCAATACAGCAATCTCGGTTCGCGCAAGTCGGGTTCCCCAGCGGCGTCCTTCGTCAATGTCGGGGCCATCGCTTCGGTGCAGCGCTCATGGCTGCCGGAAGTTCTTGCGGGCTTTCACAAGCAAGTCAAGGATTGCCGTGTCCGCATCGTTCCCGGCCTGTCGGTGAATTTGCTGAATCTGGTCGACGCCGGGAAAATCGACTTGGGCGTAGTGATTCGGCCGCCTTTCTCACTACAAAGCGACTTGTGCTGGACAACACTGGTACGCGAACCGTATCGGCTACTGGTGCCGCGGAATGTGCGTGGAAACGATTGGGCCGAGCTGCTGTCGAGTCAGCCCTTCGTTCGATACGACCGAGAGTCGTTCGGCGGACGTCAGGTGGACCGGTTCCTGCGCGCTTCGCACCTGCAGGTGCGTGAGGTTTGTGAACTCGATGAGCTGGAAGCCATTGTCCAACTGGTAGCCAAAGGGGTGGGTATTGCGATATTGCCTCAAACCGAAAGCTTCAAAAGGTGGCCGGCCGCCGTTCGTGCGATCGACCTCAGAGAGCACACGTTCCACCGCGACATCGGTCTCGTGCACCGACCGAGTCACAGCATGAGTGACGCTGCGCGACGACTGGCGGGCATGGTGTGCGCTAAGTACGGCGCCACCGGAACAGGCACGACCTAAAACCGCCCGAGACAATGTCATCACCGCGCAAGAGTTAGGTCAAATTTGGGGCCCGAAGCTGCTGCGCTGGTAAAGCCCGCCGCTCGCCTTCGCTGCGAGCCACAAGAATTCAGGCTCCTGTCAGGTTGCGCAAGCCCCGCTCTACGCGTGGGGCCCTGTAGCGGAAGTGACTGCGCGTGCGATAAAGAGTAGTTCATTTTTAAGTCAAATCGTGCTGTGGCCCAGGTGTTTATTGCCTGGGTAGCTATGCTTTTAAGAGCAATTGACTGACTGAAATAAATCCAGCGATTCACAAAATCAGCATAGGGCTGACACATACTTAAGCCCCATAAATCAGTCAAACGTCGTGTGGTCAGTTAGGAATAAATCTCATGAAAACCAATGGATCAATGAACCGGTTTTACCGGTTGGTGTGGAATGCCACTACCGGTGTTTGGCAGGCAGTCTGTGAATGCTCCAAAGGCCGTGGGAAGACAAAGGCCAGAACATCACGCGCCACGAATCTGTCGTGCCTGATCGCTGGTGCTTTGGGCGTGATGCCCCTAGTGGTCTTGGCGGCGGATTTGCCCACTGGCGGACAAGTTGTTGCGGGTAGTGCTGCGATCAGCCAGGCCGGCACCACCCTGACGGTCACGCAGACCAGCGGCAAGTTGGCTACTGATTGGCAAAGCTTCAACATCGGCGTCGGCAACACGGTCAACTTTGTGCAGCCTTCGTCATCCGCCGTGGCGCTCAACCGGGTGCTCGGCTCGGATGTGTCTGTGATTCAAGGCGCCTTGAATGCCAACGGCCAGGTCTTCTTGGTCAATCCCAACGGGGTCTTGTTCACCCCCACGGCGCAAGTCAATGTGGGTGCGCTGGTGGCGTCCACTTTGCAACTCAGCGCCGATGACTTTATGGCCGGCAACTACCGCTTTAGCGGCAACAGCACCGCAACTGTCAAGAATGAAGGTCGCATTGAAGTCGGAACGGGTGGCACCGTCGCGTTGATCGCTGCACGTATTGAAAACACCGGCAACATCACCGCCCCGCAGGGCAACGTACTGATGGGCGCTGGCAGCGTGGTGCGGCTGGACTTGGGTGGCCCGGCCAAGATCGAAGTGGAAGCCGGTGCACTCAACTCCCTGATCGAACAAGGCGGCGCGATCCGTGCGGATGGCGGCCTGATTTATCTCACCGCCAAGGCGGCGGGTGACTTGGCCAGCAGTGCGATCAACCACACGGGTATTGCCGAGGCCCGCACACTGTCGACGGGTGCCCAGGGTGAGATTGTGTTGATGGGCGACATGGCCAAGGGCGCGGTCAATGTGGGTGGCACGCTGGATGCCAGTGCGCCGAATGGTGGCCATGGTGGATTCATAGAGACCAGTGCTGCGACCGTAAAAATCGCGGACGCGCTCAAGGTAAGCACGGCCGCGGCCCAGGGCCTCACCGGCTCTTGGCTGATTGATCCCACGGACTTCACCATTGCATCCGGTTCAGGCCCAATGACAGCCAGCGGCGTGGGGGCGGCCACGTTGCAAGGCAATCTGGCAACCTCCAACGTCATCATTGCCACATCCTCCACCAATACCGGTAGCGAGTTGGGCGATATCCATGTCAATAGCCCCGTAAGCTGGAACACCAACACGCTCACGCTCAGCGCACACAACAACATCAACATCAACGCACAGCTGGATGGCGGTGCGGCGGGCAAGTTGTCGCTGCTGTATGGGCAGGCTAGCGCCAACGGTGGCACCAGCACCTACAACGTCAATGCCGCAGTCAATCTTGCAGCGGGACCCAATTTCAGCACCCAACTCGGGTCTGCCGGACCAGTAAAGAGCTACACCGTCATCACCCAACTGGGCGCACCCGGCAGCACCACGGGCACTGACTTGCAGGGCATCAATGGGGGACTCGCGGCCAATTACGTTCTGGGTAGCAATATCGACGCCTCGGCCACGGCAGGGTGGAACAGTGGCATGGGCTTTGAGCCCCTGGGCACTTTCAGTGGTACTTTTGATGGCCTGGGCCATTCGATTTCTGCACTGACCATCGACCGACCCGCAAGTGATTTCGTCGGGCTTTTTGCTCGAACTGGAACGGCGGCGGTGGTCCGCAATGTGGGTCTTGTCGGTGGCAACATTCGGGGCCAGAGTTATGTGGGCGCATTGGTCGGTGAGAACCGCGGCGCGATCAGCTTCGGTTACGGCAACAGCACGGTTACAGGCAGCGGCCAAGTCGGCGGCTTGGCGGGACAGAACTACGGCAACGTAAGCAACAGCTACGCCACGGGCACCACCAACGGCGGCACCTATGCGGGTGGGTTGGTCGGGTTCAACATGTCCGGTGCCACCATCCAAAGCAGCTATTCAACGGGCAGCTTGAATGTGGATAACCGCGGAGGGGGCTTGGTTGGCGTGAATGAAGGTAGTGTGAGTGACAGCTACAGTCTGGTGTCTGTTATGAATGGGGATCCGGATTTTTTTGGTGGGCTGGTTGGTTTGAATACTGGCTCTATTACCCGAAGCTATGCGGCCGGGGCGTTTTTGTCAATATTCCCAACAACAATGCGGGTTCGCTGGTTGGATACAACGGTGGCAATATCAGTAGCAGCTACTGGAATTCCGAAATTAATAGCGCTTATGACGGCATTGGCGCTGGCAGCGCCTAGTGGCGCGACCGGACTGACTACTGCCCAACTGAAAGTAGCCTCGAATCTGGTTGGATTTAGCTTTGTAGGCCCTGCAACGTGGGGGTTTTCAAGTGGCGTCAACAGCGGCTACCCCGTGTTGTGTGCGATTCGCGGATGTACGGGGCAAGTCATCACGGTTTACATCAACCCGCTGACGGGTTCCAGTGTGTATGGATCAGCACCGGCCATTTCATATTCTCTGGTGGATGGCAGTGGCGCGCTGTATAGCTTGACGAATGCAAGCCTGTCTGGCACGGCCCTGTACGGGTCGGCACCCACCAGCACCAGTAATGCAGGTAGCTACAGCTTCAGCTATGACAGCGGTTTGGTGCTGGGCGGCGCGGATGCCAGCAATTACGCGCTTCTGCCGTGGACTACGCCCACACCATGGACCGTCAACAAGGCCAATGCCGTGGTTACCGCCAACAGTGACACCAGCAAGGTCTACAACGGCGTCTCTCAAAGCGTAACTGGCTTTAGCGTCACCGGCTTGGTCAATGGCGAGACTGCCAGCGTGCTCACCGGTGTGACCGCCGGTGCCACTGGCACCAATGCAGGTAGCTACACCAGCACGGCCAGCGGCACGGCCAGCAACTACAACCTGAGCTTCGTGCCGGGTACGCTGGACATTGCCAAGGCACCACTCTCTGTGACAGCCAACAGCGCCAGCAAGACCTACGACGGAGTTGCGTACAGCGGTGGCAACGGCGTGGTGTACAGCGGCTTCGTCAACGGTGAAACTAGCAGCGTGCTCAATGGCACGCTGGCCTACGCAGGCAGCAGCCAAGGTGCATCCAATGCGGGCAGCTACGCCATCACACCAGTGGGGCTGACCAGCAGCAACTACACCGTGAGCTACGTGGATGGCGCGCTCACCATCAGCCCCGCAGCACTCTCAGCCAGTCGCCGCCAGCCTGACCGGCAGCGTGGCTAAAACCTACGACGGCAACAACACCGCCACCTTGACAGCAGGCAACTACCTCATCACCGGCTGGGTCGGTGGTGACAGTGCCACCATCACCAAAACCAGCGGCAGCTATGACGACGCCAACGCGGGCAGTAGCAAGACCGTGACGGTTTCACTGGCCAACAGCGACTACAGCGCCACAGGTGCTACCAACCTGGCTAACTACACCCTGCCCAGCAGCGTCAGTGGCAATGTGGGCAGCATCACCGCCGCCCCCTTGACCGTGACGGCCAACAGCGCCACCAAGACCTACGACGGAGTTGCGTACAGCGGTGGCAACGGCGTGGTGTACAGCGGCTTCGTCAATGGCGAAACCACCAGCGTGCTGGGTGGCACTGTCGCCTACGCAGGCAGCAGCCAAGGTGCATCCAATGCGGGCAGCTACGCCATCACACTGGGCGGACTCACCAGCAGCAACTACACCGTGAGCTACGTGGACGGAGCACTCACCATCAGCCGACGCCCCATCACGGTGACAGCGGATACCCTGACCGAGGTTTATGGCAATGTTGATCCTGCGCTGACTTACCAATTGAGCGCTGGCAGCCTAGTGAATGGCGATAGTCTCAGCGGCGCGCTCACCCGCGGCGCTGGAGAAAACGTCGGCAGCTACACCATCACGAAACCACCAAAGTGCTGGGTGGCACTGTCGCCTACGCAGGCAACAGCCAAGGTGCATCCAATGCGGGCAGTTACGCCATCACACTGGGCGGACTCACCAGCAGCAACTACACCGTGAGCTACGTGGACGGAGCACTCACCATTGGCCGACGCCCCATCACGGTGACAGCGGATACCCAAACCAAGGTTTATGGCAATGTTGATCCCGCGCTGACTTACCAGTTGAGCACTGGCAGCCTAGTGAATGGCGATAGTCTCAGCGGCGCGCTCACCCGCAGCGCTGGAGAAAACGTCGGCAGCTACACCATCAGCGCCTCTGCCCTTGCCAACGGCAACTACCTCATCACGGCAAACAACGGTGCGCTGGCGATCAGCCAACGCCCCATCACGGTGACAGCGGATACCCAAACCAAGGTTTATGGCAACGTCGATCCCGCGCTGACTTACCAGTTGAGCACTGGCAGCCTAGTGAATGGCGATAGTCTCAGCGGCGCGCTCACCCGCAGCGCTGGAGAAAACGTTGGGAGCTACACCATCAATGCATCTGCCCTGGCCAACGGCAACTACCTCATCACGGCAAACAACGGTGCGCTGGCGATCAGCCAACGCCCTATCACTGTGACGGCAGACGGCAAGCGCAAAGAATTCGGCAACCTCGACCCCGCGTTGACCTACCAAGTCACGCTTGGAAACCTGGTGGGCAGCGACAAGCTCACCGGCGCACTCACCCGCAGCGCTGGAGAAAGCGTCGGTAGCTACACCATCAACGCCTCTGCCTTAGCCAACGGCAACTACCTCATCACCGCCAACAACGGCGTACTGAGCATTGCGCCGAATCTCGTCTTTGACGCAGCCATTGGTGCAGCACTAGGCTCGGCGACGGGCGCTGCAACCGGAACAACAGGGCAGCTCACTTCCTTGCCCACCGCGCTGGCTTTGGTGAACGGCTTTGCACCTGACACGCAATCAGGTGTCTCTGGCACCAGCAATGGCCTGAGCTTTGTGGAGGTCAGCGGCGTTGCCGACCAAGGATCTGGCAGTCGCAACCCCAATGGCTTCACGACCGTGTTTGTCGTGGGCGGCGGTATCAATATGAGCGACGACGACACCAAGCCGGTGATCTCGCGCTAAGTCAACCATTCAGGATTCGTGCGACCATGACCCCAACGGCCCAAAGCCTTCAACCCACCCGCTTGACGACGGCGCTCCTGCTTGCGCTGTCTGCCTTGCCAACCCTTGCCCAACAAGCCCCCGATGCCGGGCGTCTCTTGCAGCAAGACCGCGCAGCCCCCGCACTGCCCAAGACCAGCCCCAGCATACAGTTCGCCCCACCGCTCAGTGCAGCAAGCCTGCCCGGCGGCACGCTTGTTTCACTCAAGGCCGTGCGCTTCAGTGGCAATACCGTCTTTAGCAGCGCGCAACTCAACGCGGTACTGGGTGACGGATCCACCGACATCACCGCCAAATCGTATGACCTAGCCGGCCTACAAGCCCTGGCGCAAAAGATCTCCGAGCACTACCGCGCGGCCGGTTATCCGTTTGCCCGCGCTTTGATCCCCGAGCAGAAGTTTGCCGATGGCGTGTTGCAAATCACCCTGGTTGAAGGGCGCTACGGCCAAGTTCGGGCCGTGAGTGACGATGCGCCGCTGGCACTGAAGGCGGAGCGATTCTTGGGCTCATTGCAGCCTGGTACGGTGATCTCCGCCGCTGCCTTGGAGCGTGCCACCCTCATCTTGAACGATCAACCTGGCGTGGGCACTGTGGTGGTGGTGCGCCCGGGTACCCAGGTCGGCACCGGCGACTTGGAAGTTCGCCTCCGACGCAGTGATGCGCTCTCCGGTGACTTTGGCTTGGACAACCACGGCAACCGCTACACCGGCGAATACCGTGCGCGTGCCAGCCTGCAATGGGACAGCCCCTTCACGCTGGGCGACCAGATCACCGTGCGCGGCAACGTCTCGGATGAAAAGCAATGGCTGGGCAACCTGGGCTATAGCCTGCCTTTGGGAGCCTCTGGGCTGCGCGGTAATGTCGGCTACGCCCGCTCCAGTTATGAACTGGCCAAGCAATTCGCCAGTCTGAACGCCACCGGCACTGCCGACATCGCCAGCCTGGGCCTAAGCTACCCGCTGATCCGCTCACAACGCAGCAACATCACCCTGGCAGCTAGCTACCAAGACAAAAAGCTCAACGACCAGCAGGGCAGCACCAACACCCAAAGCGACAAGAAGAGCCAAGTCATACCCCTGAGCCTGCAATTCGACCGCCGCGACGGCGCGGGTGGCGGTGGCATCAGCTACGGCAGCCTGGGCTACACCCTAGGCCAACTCAAGTTGGACGCAGCCCTGCAAGCCACCGATGCCGCCAGCGCCAAAACCCAGGGCCACTTCGGCAAATGGAGCTTAGACGTCGCCCGCATCCAGGCCACGCCCATCAATCATCTCAGCCTGTTTGGCCGTGTATCCGCCCAATGGGCGAGCCAGAACCTGGACTCCTCCGAAGACTTTGGCTTGGGCGGCCCCAGTGGCGTGCGCGCCTACCCCGGTGGTGAGGGCTTTGGTGATGAAGGCTGGCTGGCGCAGATCGAAGCACGCATGCAGATGGGCAGCCTTGCGCCCTATGCCTTTTACGATGCTGGTCGGGTCAAGACCAACAAAAGCCCATGGGCGGCGGGCGGTAATGACAGAGACCTCTCAGGCTATGGCGTGGGCCTGCGTTACAACGAGAGCCCCTGGAGCGTGGATGCCAGCCTGGCCTGGCGCGATCGGGGCGGGCTGCCGACTTCTGACACCATGGACACCAACCCGCGCGCGTGGGTGACGGCCAACTGGCGGTTCTGAGGTACCCCTGCGCGGGTGTTCTAGGCATTCAATCGGGCTGTAGCCCAGGTATCTATTGCCTGAGTAGCTCTTCTTTTGATAGCAAATTCGCCTGATTCCTATGGTCTGGGAATCGGGCTTTTTTATGCCCAATACTTTTGCGTAAATAAGTAGTTTGACTACATAAATAGTTTGGATTGACCATCCGGTACTACAGGTTTTCCCTGTATTTGTAGTCAACTTTGGGTGTTAAACTCCCATTCAAAGCGCAATATCGTCGGTGTGGTTTTAGAACTCCTGGGTTTTTGCGATTGTGTTTTTTTACTACATTTGCATTTTGGAGTGTCTGAATGACCACCCTTGCGCCCACCCCCGACACCCGCGCGGCTGAAGCCTCCGCCGTCGGTCGCTCCGGCAGCATGCTGTCCCAATTGAAGTCCCTCTTGCCCCGGTCGGTGGGAGCCGCCCTGGCCGACGCCTTTCTCAGCCAACCAGGATCCGCCATGGAGACTCCACGCCAGCACCCTCCATCGCCCTGGAAGCCGCTCTGACCCAGGATTTGGCCGTGCTGCCCGGCCAAGCCAATGCCCACGACGAAATGCAGGCCCTGTCCCTGGTCGCCCGCGAACAGCTCGCCCGCCGCTGGGTCGCCACCCAGGCCGCAGACACGCAGTCCAAATCCAAGCGGGTCTATTACCTGTCGATGGAATTCCTGATGGGGCGCTCCCTGTCCAACGCGCTGGACGCGCTGAACCTGACCGGCCCCGCCGCCGACGCCCTGCAGGCCCATGCCCGCACGCTGGAAGACACCACTGGCCCACGAGCCCGACGCGGCACTGGGCAACGGCGGCCTGGGTCGCCTGGCGGCCTGCTTTCTGGATTCCATGGCCACGCTGGGTCTGCCATCGTTTGGCTACGGCCTGCGCTATGAATTCGGCATGTTCAAGCAGGCACCTGGACCAACGGCGCGCAGACCGAAGGGCCGGATGCCTGGCTGGTGGGCGGCACGCCCTGGGAGTTCCCACGGCCCGAGGCCACCTACACCGTGCGCCTGGGCGGCACGGTGCGCAGGTCGATGGCAAATCCGTCTGGGCGCGATGGCAGCACCGTGCTGGCCCGCGCCCACGACATGGTGGTGCCCGGCCACGGCACGCAGCGCGTCAGCACCCTGCGCCTGTGGAAGGCGCTGGCGCCCCAGCCACTGGATCTGCACGCCTTCAACGACGGCGACATTGCCGCCGCTGCCGCCTACAAGAACCAGTGCGAAAGCATCTCCTGGGTGCTCTACCCCAATGACAGCACCGATGCCGGCCAAGAACTGCGCCTGAAGCAAGAGTACTTTTTGGTCAGCGCCGCCATGCAAGACCTGGTGGCCCGCCACCTGAGCGAAAACCCCAGCCTGCTGAACCTGGCCGACAAGGTCTCCATCCACCTGAACGACACCCACCCCGCCATGAGCGTGGCCGAGCTGATGCGCCTGCTGGTGGACGAGCACGGCCTGGCCTGGGACACCGCCTGGGCCTGTGCCAGAAGACCTTCTAGCTACACCAACCACACCCTGATGCCCGAGGCGCTGGAGACCTGGCCGGTGACGCTGATGCAGCGCCTGCTGCCGCGCCACCTGGAAATCATCTACCGCATCAACCACGAATTTCTGCTGGGCCGCCACCCAGCGGCCGGGCGACAACGACTTCCTGGCGCGCCTGTCGCTGATCGACGAGGCGGGCGAGCGCCGCGTGCGCATGGCCAACCTGTCCATCGTGGGCAGCCACATGGTCAATGGCGTGTCGGCCCTGCATTCCAATTTGCTGGTGCGAGACCCTGTTTGCCGACTTTGCGGCCCTGTGGCCCCAGCGCTTTGTCAACGTGACCAATGGCGTGACGCCGCGCCGCTGGCTGGCGCAGTGCAACCCCGGTCTGGCCGCTTTGCTGGACCAGCGCATTGGCAGCAACTGGCGCCTGGATTTGACCGAGCTGCAGCGCATTGCGCCCTTGGCCGACGATGCCGCTTTTCGCAGCGAGTTTGCCGCAGTCAAGGCCGCCAACAAGGCGCGCCTGGCGGCCTACATTGCCAAGACCACCGGCATCACCGTGGACCCGACCAGCCTGTTCGATGTGCAGGTCAAGCGCATCCACGAGTACAAGCGCCAGTTGCTCAATGTGCTGCACGTCATCACCCGCTACCAGGCAATTTTGGCCAACCCGGAAGCCGAGTGGCAGCCGCGCACCGTCATCTTTGCCGGCAAGGCGGCGTCGTCTTACACGATGGCCAAGAGCATCATCCGTTTGATCCACGACGTGGGCCAGGTCATCAACAACGACGCACGCATTGGCGGCAAATTGAAGATGGTGTTCATTCCCAACTACGGCGTGTCGGTGGCCGAGATCATCATGCCCGGCGCCGATTTGTCTGAGCAAATTTCGACCGCAGGCACCGAGGCCTCGGGCACCGGCAATATGAAGCTGTCGATGAACGGCGCGCTGACCATTGGCACCGATGATGGCGCCAACATCGAGATCCGCGAAAACGTGGGCGATGACAACATCTTCATCTTTGGCCTGAAGACGCCCGAGGTGGCTGCGCTGGAGAAGGCCGGCTACCACAGCGACACCGTGCTGACGCAACAACCCGGTGCTGCAGGCCGTGCTGGATGCCATTGCACAAGGGCATTTTTCGCCCGACGAGCCCGGCCGCTACCAGCGAGCTGGTCGACAGCCTCAAGGGCAACCGTGACCGCTATTTCTTGCTGGCCGACCACGCCAGCTACGTGGCCGCGCAATTGCGCGTAGACGACCTCTACCGCCGCCCTGATGACTGGACCCGCTGCGCGATTGCCAACGTGTCGGGCATGGGCGTGTTTTCGTCCGACCACACGATTTCCCAGTACGCCTCAGGTATTTGGCAAGTCGCACCCAAGGCCTTGTAATTCCCGCCATGCCCCGGCCCTCCGCCCCCCGACAGTTATGCCAGCTACCTGGCCCTCTGACGCAGGCCGATGCCTGGCTGCTGGGGAGGGCACGCACCTGCGCCCCTACGAGCTCCTGGGCGCGCGCCTGCACACGGTGGACGGTGTGCAGGGCACGCGTTTTGCCGTGTGGGCACCAAATGCATCGCGCGTCAGTGTGGTGGGCGACTTCAATGGCTGGGATGGCCGAGCCCATGCCCTACAGCCGCAGGGCAGCAGCGGTGTGTGGTGCGCCTTTGTGCCCGGCGTGGCGGCGGGTGCCAAATACAAATTTGATCGCGTGCCGAACATCGACGAGCTGCTCGGTCACAAGTACGAGTTCAAGATCATCAAGCTCAACAAGCGTCGCCGCAACATCGTGGTGTCGCGTCGTGTGATCCTCGAGCAGGAACGCGCCGGCAAGCGCGAGAAGCTCATGAAGGAGCTCTCGAAGGATCAGGTGCGGAAGGGCGTCGTCAAGAACATCACGGACTTCGGTGCATTCATCGATCTCGGTGGCGTGGACGGCCTGCTGCACATCACGGACATGTCGTGGGGCCGTATCTCGCATCCGAGCGAGATGGTCCAGATCGGCATGGAGCTCGAGATCAAGGTCCTGGATATCGATTGGGAGCGCGAGCGTATCTCGCTCGGCCTCAGCAGCTCCAGAGCTACCCGTGGAAGGACGTGGCGGCCAAGTACCCGGTCGGCACCCGCGTGAACGGCAAGGTCGTGTCGATCACGAACTACGGCGCGTTCATCGAGCTAGAGCCGGGCATCGAAGGCCTCGTCCATATCTCCGAAATGAGCTGGACGCGCAACGTTCGCCACCCGTCGAAGATCGTGTCGATCGGCGAAGCGATCGAGGCGGTGGTGCTCAAGGTCGACGAGACCGAAGAGAAGATTTCGCTGGGTATGAAGCAGACCGAGCAGGATCCGTGGGTTATCCTGCCGCTCAAGTACCCGGTCGGCACGCGTATCAACGGCAAGGTCCGCAACCTGACCTCGTTCGGCGCGTTCGTCGAAATCGAGCCGGGCATCGACGGCCTCATTCACATCTCCGATATGTCCTGGACCAAGCGCGTCCAGCATCCGTCGGAAGTCGTGAAGAAGGGCGACGCGGTGGACGTGGTGATCCTCAACATCGACAGCGAAAACAAGCGCATCTCGCTCGGCCTCAAGCAGGCCGAGGAAGATCCGTGGCTTCGCATCGGTGAGACGTATCCGGTCGGCACCGAGCTTCCGGGCAAGGTTGTCCGCCTGATGGACAAGGGCGTGGTCGTCGATCTCGGCAACGACATCGAAGGCTTCGTTCCGGTGAGCCAGCTCAACCCCGAAGGCACGGTCACGAACCCGGCCGACTTCGCGTGGGAAACGATGAACCTGGTGATGCGCGTGTTGGAGGTGGATCCCATCCACCGCCGTATCGTGCTCGCCGTGACGTCGGTCCCGGAAGAGCAGCCGCCCAAGCCGGCCGAGCCGAGCAAGGTGCATAGCTCCGAAGACGAGATCGGACTGTAAGCCGCACGCGGTGAGTGGTAAGACGAAGGCCCCGGCAGCGATGCCGGGGCCTTCGTGTATTCGGGCGTTGTGAAGGGGCGTTGCGAAGGGGCGGGCTACGGGGCGGGATGCAGAAAGCCCCGCCTTGCGGCGGGGCTTCTTTGCACGACTTCGCTCAGCTCGTAGTGTTACGCGTTACGGTTGCGACGACGTGCGAATCCGAAGATGCCGAGGAGGCCGGCGCCCATGAGCGCGTAGGTCGACGGCTCGGGGACCGTCTGGATGTTGGGGGAGCTGTTCACGCGGAACTCGCCACAGAGCTTACGGTTGGCGTCGTTGGTGAAGTTCACCGCGCCCGTCGCAAGGTTCTCGTCCCGATATCCGTCCTGGCAGTACATATCTTCGGCGTTGAGCACGCGGCTTGAGTTGTTGGTGTAATCGTCAAGCGCGCTGATGCGGAAACCATACGACTGCCCGCCGACCGTGAAGTCTTTCCACGCACCCGCGTTGTAGGTGACGCCGTCGGGGCCCGACTGCTCGAACATGTTGATCACAAACATATCCGAGTAGTCGAGCGAGCCGCCCTGGAAGTCGAGCTTCAGGTTGAGCTTGACCGAGTTCAGCGACTCTGCCGTGCCCGATGAGCAACCGTACCACGGGCAACCAGCCTTATTGAAGCCGAGAAAGCCCAAGTAAACGAACTTGTTGCCCGGCGTCGAGAGATTGATGCTTCTGTTCGAGTTGGTGTTGCTCGGCAACGCGCCCGGAAGATTAGACGAATTGTCTTCGGTGATGCTGAAGTTCAGCGATGAGTTAGCCAGCTGGTCGTTCGTGTCCCACTGAATCGAGGTATTGGTCTGCGAGTTGCCGAATGCACAGTTGCTCGGGCTCACGGTCGAGACACCGCTCGGGGTCGCGCCCGTGAAGCAGGCAGACGTTCCGTACCAGTTGAGTGTCTGCGCCTGTGCCGGAGCCGTAACACCCGTCAGCGCGATCACTGCGCCGACTGCCATCGAAATCTTTTTCATAGTCACCTTGCGCTGCGCGCTGGGGAGTGAGGGAAGGATTTGTCTCTTCCATCACATGAGGCAGCCTTCATGCCAGTGATTAAGGTCACTTAATGTGTGAGAGCCCGGCTTTTTCGGCGGCAAAGTCACGTTTCGTAACCATTTTAAGGATCAGTTCGCCAAAACTGTCGCACTCAACTGTTGCACATGAACAACACTTCATGATTGGCATGGCCGCGCCACAGTCGTCGACCGCGCGCCCGGCGGCGGGCACTCCCGCAACCGGTTTCGCCCACCCGATGCTCCGCCGATAGCGCACCGATTGCCGAGGTTGTGACAGGCCGACGCGCGCCCCTCATCCGGTCGGCCATCGGAGCCGCTCGCGGCCCCTCAGAGCCACAAACGACGAAGCCCCCGAGTGCAGGGGCACCGGGGGCTTCTCTTTCGACCTGACGGGCAGCAGGGGGCGTTCGCCCCCAGGGCCAGCCTTACCGACCTACGATCAGGCCGACGCCTTCTTCTGCCTGCTTCTCGCCCTTCTTGGCTGGCGCGGCTTTGCTGGTGCGCGGCGTCTTGAAGCACGCCAGCGACATCAGGGCGAAGGCCACCAGGAACAGCGTGGTCACCAGACCCACGCGGACCGAGGTCGTATTGAACGTGTTCATCATCGCCGAGTTCACGATCTTCTTGAGCTGCAAGGCGTCGAGGGCAAAGAGCGCCAGGGAGCCAAGAAGGCCGAGTGTGAACACGGCCGCGATGACGCCGACCGTCCGGGCCAATGCCCGGCTGTCGAGCGCACGCGACATGAGGACCAGAAGCGACATCCCCAGGTACGGAAGCAGCAGCACACTCGAGAGGGCATTGGCGGCGCCGAAGCGCCACTGGATGTTGCTCAGCTGCAGCGGCCATAGCTGCGACCCCGCCTGCAGGAAGGGGACGGCGACCAGGAGGATCGCGCCGAGGTACAGCACGCGGCGGACAGAGGGGTCGTCGTGAAGATCGAGGAAATCGGACATGGCGGGTGTGGGAGCGTCGGCAAGGGAAGGCTTCAATGGCACCGCATCAGTGCAAACCGCGTTCCAGCAAACTCAGCTGGACGACTCGGCGCGTCACCTAGAACGAATAGTGTTCAAGGACGGCACGAAGGTGAAGCCCGTCACACACGACTCGTCACGAAACAGTCCTCCGAAGCATATCCTTGGACCACCACGGGCCGCGAGGGCCGCTGGTGTGACGGACCTGTCAGAATTAGTGAGGAACGCTTCAGAGTCTAGGACCATGGGCCGATAGAAGGGGTGTGCCGATCCGAGCCGCGCGTCACGCGTGGCGACGAGGCAATGGCTCATCACCCCGATGAAGGGGCCGATAGCATAAACGAATGCCCATCATCTCGCACCCGAGAATCGATTCCATGTCGCTGACCCTTCGCCGCTCCCTGATCCCTGCTATCGCGACGCTCCTGTTCGCCGGTCCGTTCGCCCGTACTGCGGCGGCTCAGGACGACAAGGTGTATCCCATCGCCGAGCTCACCAACCCGCCGAAACTGGCGTCGGCTGTGCAGGCGGCCCGCTTGATCTCCGAATCGTACCCGGCCGATCTCAAGAGCCGTGGCGTGGGCGGCATGGTCGAGCTCCAATTCGTCGTCGACAGCAAGGGCAAGGTCGAAGCCGGCAGCGTCGAAGTCGTCGATGCGACGCAGACCGCGCTGGGCGAAGCCGCCAAGAAGGTCGTCTCGAAGCTCGACTTTCAGCCGGGCAAGTTGAACGGCTCTGCCGTGAAGACCAAGGTCGTGCTTCCGATCATCTACAAGCCGTAACGTTCCATCCCTGAAGGTCAAGGAGCCGGTCCCCTGTAGGGGGTCGGCTCCTCGTTTTTCTGCGGTTACGCGCTAGCTTCCCGCGCCATGTCACAGTCCTCGACCATGCGCCAGAAGCTCGAGCGGTTGGCCATCGCCCGCGATGCCTCCGAACAGGGAGGCGGCGCCGCGCGCCTCGCCGCTCAACACGCCAAGGGTAAGCTCTCCGCCCGCGAGCGTCTCGATGTCCTCCTCGACGAAGGATCCTTCGTCGAGATCGACCGATTCGTCACGTCCCGTTCGCTCGCCGACGGCGAAGCGCCGATCTACGGAGACGGCGTCGTGGCCGGACACGGACGGATCGAAGGACGGATCGTCTACGTGTTCTCGCAGGACTTCACCGTGTTCGGGGGATCGCTCTCCGAAGCGCACGCCGCCAAGATCTGCAAGATCATGGATCTGGCGGTGCGGAACGGCGCCCCGGTCATCGGACTGAACGACTCGGGTGGCGCACGCATTCAGGAAGGGGTCGTGTCGCTCGGTGGATACGCCGACATCTTCCTGCGCAATACGATGGCGTCGGGCGTCGTCCCGCAGATCTCGGCCATCCTCGGACCGTGCGCGGGTGGTGCCGTGTACTCGCCGGCGATCACCGATTTCATCTACATGGTGCGCGGTACGAGCTACATGTTCGTGACGGGACCGAACGTGGTGAAGACCGTGACACACGAAGACGTCACGATGGAGCAGCTCGGCGGCGCCGACACGCACGCCGGCACCAGCGGTGTCGCGCACTTTGCCTGCGATTCCGAATTGGCGTGTCTGCAGCAGATCCGCGAACTGTTCCGCTTCGTGCCGTCGAACAACGTGGACGACCCGCCACGTGGATCCGGGCGCGATCCGCGCGATCGCCGCGAAGAGTCGCTGCTCGATGTGATCCCGGACAATCCGAATAAGCCGTACGACATGCACGAAGTCATCGGCCGCATCGTGGACGACGGGGAGTTCTACGAAGTGCAGCCGGACTACGCCGGCAACATCCTCGTCGGCTTCGCGCATCTTGGCGGCTACAGCGTCGGGATCGTGGCCAACCAGCCGGCCGTGCTGGCCGGTGTGCTCGACATCAACGCCTCGATGAAAGCCGCGCGTTTCGTGCGCTTCTGCGACTGCTTCAACATTCCGCTCGTGACCTTCGAAGACGTGCCCGGGTTCCTGCCCGGCGTGACGCAGGAGCACGGCGGCATCATCAAGCACGGCGCGAAACTGCTGTACGCGTACTGCGAAGCGACGGTGCCGAAGCTGACGGTGATCACGCGCAAGGCGTACGGTGGCGCCTACGACGTCATGAGTTCGAAGCACATTCGCGGCGACTACAACGTGGCCTGGCCGACGGCGGAAATCGCCGTGATGGGCCCCAAGGGTGCCGTGGAGATTCTGTACAAGAAGGAAATCGCCGAGGCGAGCGATCCGCAGGCGGCGATGGATGCGCGCGTCGCCGAGTACACCGAGAAGTTCGCCAACCCGTACAACGCGGCGGCACGCGGGTATGTGGATGATGTGATCGATCCCCGCGACACGCGGCCGCGGCTGATCGATGCGCTCGACGCGCTGCGCGGCAAGCGCGATCGCAATCCGGCGAAGAAGCACGGAAACCTTCCCCTGTGAGGCCGCCGATGTTCAGCAAAGTGCTGGTGGCCAACCGCGGCGAGATTGCGCTGCGCGTGATCCGCGCCTGTCAGGAACTCGGCGTCAAGACCGTCGCCGTATACTCCGAGGCGGATGCGCGGGCGCCGCACGTGCGCGAAGCCGACGAGGCCGTGCTGGTCGGTCCGCCGCCGTCGAGCCAGAGCTATCTGGTTGGAGAACGACTCATCGAGGTCGCGCTCCGCACGGGCGCACAGGCGATTCACCCCGGCTACGGATTCCTCTCCGAACGCGCGTGGTTTGCCCGTGCCGTGCGCGATGCCGGTCTGGTGTTCATCGGACCGCCGGCGGAAGCGATCGATGCGATGGGATCGAAGACGGCAGCGCGTCAGCTGGCGATATCGGCCGGCGTACCCGTGGTGCCCGGCACTACCGAAAGCGTGCGGGACGCCGACGAAGCCATCGCCATCGCAGAAACGTTCGGCTTTCCCGTGCTGCTGAAGGCCGCGGCCGGCGGTGGTGGCAAGGGCATGCGCATCGTGCGCGCGGCGTCGGAGCTCGCCGATGCACTCGCGTCAGCGAAGCGCGAAGCGCAGAACGCGTTCGGTGACGATGCCGTGTACATCGAGAAGTACATCGAGGGCCCGCGCCATGTCGAGATCCAGGTGCTGGCCGACACGCACGGCAACGTGATCCATCTCGGCGAGCGGGAATGCTCGGTGCAGCGTCGTCATCAGAAGATGATCGAAGAAGCGCCGAGTGTCGCGGTGTCGCCGGAGTTGCGCGCGCGCATGGGGGCCACCGCCGTGGCGGCGGCGCGCGCGGCCGGCTACGTGAATGCCGGCACGTGTGAGTTTCTGCTCGACAAGGATGGACAGTACTACTTCCTCGAGATGAACACGCGCATTCAGGTGGAACATCCCGTGACGGAACTCGTGATGGGACTCGATCTGGTGCAGTGGCAGATTCGCGTGGCCGCCGGGGAAGCGCTGCCGTTCGCGCAGAAGGACTTTGCCCCGCGCGGCTGGGCGATGGAGTGCCGGATCACGAGTGAGGATCCGTCGAACGGATTCCTGCCCAGCACCGGCCGCATCGAGTATCTGCATCTGCCGACGGGCCCCGGTGTGCGGTGGGACGGCGGGATCGAGTCGGGCAGTGACATTGGCCTGCATTACGATCCGATGCTGGCCAAGCTCATCGTGCACGCGCCGACGCGCGACTTGGCGATCTCGCGCATGCGGCGCGCGTTGCGCGAACTCACCATCGACGGCATCGAGACGTCGCGCAGCTTTCATCTGCGCGTGATGGATCACCCTGACTTTCAGCGTGGCGATATCACCATTCAATGGCTCGAGCAGAACCTGCCCGCGCTGACGGCGCCGGCAACGGATCGCGAATCGATCCGACTTGCGGCCATCGCGGCCGCGCTTGTCGCGCACGAGGAGCGTCGCGCGGGCAGCGGCCCCGCGGCGATCGCCGTGACGAACGGCGCATCGGCCACCGATGCGACGCGCGATGGCAGTCGCGCGGCGCACGGTCCGTCCTGGCGCGACGTAGCCCGGCGTGAATCGCTGCGGTCATCGTGAAGAAGAAACGACCGGATCGTCGCGCGGGACGCGGGTCGCAGTCGGGCGCGTCGCGCCCGGGCTCCTCATGGCACGGCGCGCGCCGTGTGTCGGAGAAGCCGGCGGTCGAGGAGATCGCCACGATGACAATCGATCGAATCGCCAAGGGCGGCGATGGCGTCGGTCGGGCGAACGGATTGGCGTGCTTCGTGCCGCGCACCGCGCCGGGAGACGTCGCGCAGGTGGCGTACGTCGCGCATGCGCGGCACGGTCGCGGCCGCGTGCTGCAGATCGTGACGCCCTCGGCGCATCGCGTCGACGCGCGCTGTGTACACTACGAGCGCGATCGATGCGGGGGCTGTCAGTTGCAGCATCTGGACGATGACGCGCAGCGCGACGCGCGTCGTCATATCGTGCAGGATGCGCTGTCGCGTATCGGGAAGCGCACGATCGAGCTGCCAGAGCTCGTCACGGGCGAGTCCTGGGGGTATCGCGGACGGCTCACGCTGATGCTGTTGCCGCGCGGTCGCGGATGGACCGGCGGACTGCATCCGCATGATGATGCGGCACGCGTCTTCAATCTCGAGGAGTGCCCGATCGCGAATCCGGTGCTCGTGCAATGCTGGCGCGACATGCGCGAGCGCTTGCACGGAATGCCGACGGATCGGTTTCTGCGCGTATCGTTTCGCTTGCTGTCGGCTGAGGCGGGAGAGGAGACGGTGGCCGTGGTCGTGCAGGGTGGGGAGGCCTGGAACGGCGCCGCCGAGTGGGCCGCAGCGTTGCTGCGCGCCTCGGCGCCCGTCAGGGCGGTGTGGTGGTTGCCGCGCGGCGGTGAACCGGTGGGACTGGCGGGCGATGTGACCACCGACGCCGCCGTGCTTGGCGCCGCGCTGCGACTCGAGACTGCGAAGGCGGACGGGAATGCGGCGCTCGATGAGGCCGCCGAGGCCGGACGTTACGAGCCGGACGCGCGCGAGGCGCTGGCGTTCGCCCAGGTGAATCCCACGGTGGCCACGGCGCTGCGTGATTTCGTGTACGCGTCGGTTCGCGCGTTCGCGCCACAGCGCGTGGTCGATGCGTATGCGGGCAGCGGTGAGTTGACGGAGCGGTTCGCCCGCGATGGTGCGCACGTGGTGTCGATCGAAGCGGATGCGTCGGGCACGGCCGCCACGCAGCGGCGTGTAGACGAGGCCGGGCTGGCGGATCGTGTGGAGGTGATCACGGCGCTCGTGGAATCGGCAATGCCGGCGGCACTGCCGGCCGACGTCGTGGTGCTCAATCCGCCGCGCGCTGGTGTGGCGGTGGGTGTCACGGCATTGCTGGAGCAGGCGGCGAGCCGCGGCGTGCGCGGCATCGTGTATGTGAGTTGTGATCCGGCGACGCTGGCGCGGGACCTCGCGCGCGTGCCGGGGTGGCGCATCGACGCGGTGCGCTGTTTCGACATGTTCCCGCAGACCGCGCACGTAGAGACGGTGTGCGTCCTGCGCCCGGAGACAACGGTATGAAGTACATCGTGGATGTGAACGGCGAGCGCGTGATCGTGGATCTCGACGGCGCGCACGCGGAAGTGGACGGCGAGCGGGTGGCTGCATCGCTGTCCACGATCGAGGGGACGCCGGTGCGTCTGCTGCGTATTGGCGAGCAGGTGCATCGCCTGGTCGCACGGCGCGGTCCGTCCCGGGGACGCTGGACGCTTGACCTGGACGGTCAACGCGTAGACGCGGAAGCGCTCGACGAGCGGATGCGGGCGATCCGCGATCTGACGGCGGCGGCGGCCGAGGCCAGTGGGCCGGCGCCGTTGGTGGCACCCATGCCCGGGCTCGTGGTGCGCGTGGCGGTGGCCGTGGGCGACACCGTGAGCGCAGGGCAGGGGCTCGTGGTAGTCGAAGCCATGAAGATGGAGAACGAGCTGCGGGCGTCGGTGGCCGGGGTGGTCACGGCCGTCCTGGCCGTGCCGGGGCAGGCCGTGGACAAGGGCGCGCTGCTGGTGGAGCTGGGGCCGATCCCGTCGGAGTAAACCGGTATCGGCCCCGATCGGCGATCAGACCTTGGCGGGTGGCGCGTTCCGGCGCATCCGGTTCACGCCCTTGATCACCATGAAGAGGGTGAAGGCGACGATCACGAACGTCAGGATCTGGTTGATGAACAGGCCGTAGTTCAGGGTGGCGACGCCCGCCTTCTTGGCCTCTTCGAGGGTCGTGAAGGGGCCGCCCTGGAGGGCCAGGAAGCGGTTGGAGAAGTCGACGCCGCCGGTGGCCAGCCCGACGATCGGCATGATGATGTCGTTGACCATGCTGTCGACGATCTTCTGGAAGGCGCCGCCGATGACGACACCGATCGCCAGGTCCATCACGCTGCCCTTCATGGCGAATTCCTTGAACTCCGACGTCATCGACATGCAAACTCCTGGAGGGGGTAGTGGCGGGCATCGTCGCCCGCCTGGGACAGTCTGGCTCAACAGCTACGGCCCCGGCAAGCGAACCCGAGCATTGGGTTTCCTGGCGATTCCCACGGGAACGACCCTCAACCCTCGGATTGACACAGACTTCAATGCTGAGTAACCTACGAGTCTGTCCCGTTTTCCGGGCGATTCAGCATTCAGCAGTGCCTGTTTTCCCTTCGTAGTTCCTTTATCTCTTTCTGAGCGCCTCTGGTGGCGTCTCCGAATCACGCACGGATCACGTTAGCATGAAGACCTACAGCGCGACCCCGAAGGATATCGACCGTCGGTGGTATATCGTCGACGCGGAAGGAATGGTCCTGGGCCGTCTCGCGTCGGAAGTCGCGAAGATCATCCGCGGCAAGCATAAGCCCATGTACACGCCACATATGGACACGGGTGACTTCGTCATCGTGATCAATGCGTCGAAGGTACAGGTGACCGGCCGCAAGGCCGAGCAGAAGACCTACTTCAGCCACACCGGCTACATGGGCCACGAGAAGCACACGCCCTTTGCCTCGGTGTTGGCGAAGCATCCGGAGCGCGTGATCGAGAAGGCCGTGTACGGTATGCTCCCCAAGACGGCGCTGGGCCGTCAGGTCCTGCGCCGCAAGTTGCGCGTGTTCGCGGGTGCCGAGCATACACACGTCGCGCAGACGCCGACGGCGCTTTCCTTCTCCTCCGCCGAGGCTAAGTAATGTCAGAGCAGATTCAGACCATCGGTCGTCGGAAGCGTGCGGTGTGCCGCATGTACATGACGCCGGGTTCGGGCAAGTGGGACGTCAACGGCCGCACGCTGGGTGAGTACTTCCCGCGTCCGACGCTCGTCTCCGCGATTCAGCAGCCGTTCACGCTGACCGACACGCTTGGCAAGTACGACATCAAGGCCGTCCTCGACGGCGGTGGCGTGGCTGGTCAGGCCGGTGCCGTGCGTCTCGCGATCGCCCGTGCCCTCGTCAAGATCGACGAGAGCAACAAGAAGAAGCTTCGCGAATACGGCCTCATGACGCGTGACGCGCGTGAAGTCGAGCGTAAGAAGCCGGGCCGCGCTGGCGCCCGTAAGCGGTTCCAGTTCTCCAAGCGCTAGTACACGCGGTTCGCCGCGTCGTATTGCGTATCTCTCACGCTGTCCGAGTCGGCTGCGGGTACCGAGCTCCTTCTGGAGCCGGTCGCAGCCGACGGTGACGACAGCGGACGAATTCCAAAACCTCCAAGCACTCTTCACATGACGACTCCGTCCCTCGAGCAGCTGCTCGCCGCGGGCGTTCACTTCGGGCACCAGACCCGTCGTTGGAACCCCAAGATGCGCCGGTTCATTTTCGCCGAGCGCAATGGCATTCACATCATCGACCTGCAGAAGACGCTCCGCCAGATTGAACTGGCGCAGAAGCTCGTCCGCGAGGTCGTGTTGCGTGGTGAGAACGTCCTGTTCGTCTGCACCAAGCGCCAACTCGCCGCCATCGTCAAGGCCGAGGCCGAGCGCTGCGGCGGCATGTTCGTCACCGAGCGTTGGCTCGGCGGCATGCTCACGAACTTCCAGACGGTCAAGAAGCAGGTCAAGAAGCTCAAGGACCTCGAGGCCGGCACGGAAGACGGAACGCTCGCGAACTACACGAAGAAGGAACAGCTTCTTATGTCGCGTCAGCGCGAGAAGCTCGGCAAGTACCTCTCGGGTATCAAGACGATGAACCGCCTCCCGGGGCTGCTGTTCATCATCGACTCGAAGAAGGAGCGCATCGCCGTCTCCGAAGCGAACAAGCTCGGCGTGCCCATCGTCGCCATCGTGGACACCAATGCCGATCCCGACCTGATCACGGTGCCGATCGCCGGTAACGACGACGCCATCCGCTCGGTCGAGTTGATCGCGAAGGTGATTGCGGATACGATCGACGAGGCGCGCCGTGAGGCGCCGGCTCGTCCGAGCGACGAAGAGCAGGAGAGCTATACGTTCTCGAGCGACCGTGGCACGGAGCCGGCCGGTCGTGGTGAGCGTGGTGGCCGTGGTGGAGAGCGTGGTGGCCAGGGCGGAGATCGTGGTGGCCAGGGTGGCGGACAGGGTGGTGGAGCCGGAAGCGACAGCCGTCGCCCGCGCCGTCGCCGCGCCAAGCCGGAAGCCATCGCCGCGCGTCTGAAGCCGGGCTCTGAGGGTACGGCTGCTGAAGGCGCCGCCCCGGAAGCCGCTGCTGACGCCGGAGAAGCGGGAGCCGAGTCGGCCGGACAGGAGTAACGTTCGGTCGGTTTCCTGACCGCCGGATCAGGCTTCCACTGCAGCACCGCGACGCCGCCGGCTCAACACCGGCGGCGTTCGTACGCAGTAGCTCGGCATTGTTCGCAGTACCATCGCATCGCAGATACTGACACTCAGCATATACAGGGCTCGAAGATGACCACGGTGATCACCGCGAAGGCTGTTTCGGAACTCCGCCAGCGCACCGGCGCCGGCATGATGGATTGCAAGAAGGCGCTCGAAGAGAATGGTGGCGACATGGACGCCGCCGTCGAGTACCTCCGCAAGAAGGGTATTGCGAAGGCCGAGAAGCGTGCCGACCGCTCCACGAGCGAAGGCATCATCGGTGGCGAGATCTTCAACGACGGCCGCTCCGGCGTGCTGGTCGAAGTGGCGTGTGAGACGGACTTCGTCGCACGCAACGAAGATTTCGGCAAGGTAGTCGCGCAGCTCGTCGCGCAGCGCGTGCATTCGACCGCGGCCGATGTCGACACGTTCCTCGCCGAGCCGTTCGCGGCCGATCCGTCGCAGACGGTGGCCGAGTTCGTGAAGATCGCGTCGTCGAAGACCGGTGAAGCCGTGAACGTCAAGCACGTCGCGCGTTTCGACGCCGGCGCGAACGGCGTGGTGGGCATGTACCGCCACCACAATGGCAAACTCGCCACGCTCGTCCAGGTGACGGCCTCGACGCCGGAAGCCGCGGCCCACGAGTCGACGCAGCAGCTCGTGAAGTTCATCGCCGAGCACATCGCGGCGTCGGCGCCTCTGGCCGTCGATCGTAGCGGCGTGCCTGCCGAGAAGATCGAGAGCGAGAAGCGTATCGCCGAAGAGCAGGCGCGTGAGACGGGCAAGCCGGAAGCGATGATCGAGAAGATCGCCACGGGCAAGATCGAAGCGTTCCTCAAGGACGTGACGCTGCTCCCGCAGGCGTGGGTGCGCGATCCGGCCATCACGATCGCTGCGCTGGTCAAGGACCACGCGGAGCGCGCGGGTGGCACGATCACGGTCGATCGCTTCGCTCGCCTGCAGCTCGGCGCCGAGTGAGCGCCGTGGGCGCCGCGGACAGGAAGTACACACGCATTCTGCTGAAGCTCTCCGGCGAAGCACTCGCCGGAGATCGCGGCGTCGGCTTCGATTTTGAACGAATCGGTTCCTTCGCGGACCAGATCGTCGAAGTGGCGCGCATGGGCGTGCAGCTCGGTCTGGTCATCGGAGGCGGCAACATCGTGCGCGGCACACAGCTTTCCCAGATGGGAATGGATCGTGTCGGCGCCGATTACATGGGCATGCTCGGCACGGTCATCAATGCGATGGCCATGCAGGATGTGCTCGAGAAAAAGGGGCTCGACACGCGCGTGATGACGGCGATCCGCATGGAAGAGTTGGCCGAGCCCTACATTCGCCGGCGCGCATTGCGCCATTTCGAGAAGGGGCGTACGGTCATCTTTGCCGCCGGCACGGGTAACCCGTATTTTTCGACGGACACGGCGGCGGTGCTGCGGGCGATCCAGATGAAGGCGGATGTCATCATCAAGGCGACCAGCGTTGACGGCGTGTATTCGGCCGACCCGAAGAAGGATCCGAACGCCACGATGTACGAGTCGATCAGTTATCGCGATGTGATGCTCGAAGAGCTCCGCGTCATGGACCAGACGGCCATCACGCTGTGCAAAGAGAATCAGTTGCCCCTGATCGTGCTGAACCTTCACACGCCAGGCGCGATCGCACGCGCCATCAACGGCGAACGCGTGGGGACACTGGTTTCATGAGCACCATTGCGCAGATCCTGAAGGACACGAAGAGCGGTATGGAAAAGGCCCTCGAGGCCTCGAAGCGCGACTTCGCCGGCATTCGCACCGGCAAGGCGTCGCCGAACATGTTGGACACCATCAAGGTCGAGGCGTACGGCTCGCTGGTGCCGCTGAATCAGGTGGCCCAGGTGTCGGCCCCCGAGCCGCGCATTCTCCTCGTTACGCCCTTCGACAAGGGACAGGCGAAGCTGATCGAGAAGGCCATCCGCGAGTCGGAATTGGGCCTCGATCCGGCGCATCAGGGTGGCGTGATTCGCGTGCCGCTGCCGTCGATGAACGAGCAGCGCCGAAAGGAGCTCGTCAAAGTGCTGAGCAAGCTCGCCGAAGATGGCCGCATCGCGATCCGTCATGCCCGGACCGACGCCCGTGACAAGGTCAAGAAGCTCGACGGCGTCTCTGAAGACGACAAGAAGCACGCGGAGAAGGACCTTCAGAAGGCGCACGATGATTGCATCGGCAAGCTCGAGACGCTGCTGAAGACGAAGGAAGCCGAGATCATGGAGGTTTGAGGCCGCTCTGCGGACCGCTCGCTGATATGCCCCTTGCCCCCGCCCATCATGGCTGACACCGAAACGGATCTGCTGGCGCGCATTCGCGTGCACGGCGCGGTGCCGCGGCATATCGCGATCATCATGGACGGCAACGGTCGCTGGGCGCGTGAACGTCACATGCCCCGGCCGTTCGGCCATCGGTCCGGTATGAAGGCGGTGCGCGCGGTGGTCGAGGGCTGTCTCGAAGCGGGTGTCGAGTGGTTGTCGCTCTTCGCGTTCTCGCAGGAAAACTGGCAGCGACCGGAGACCGAAGTGTCGGCCCTCATGTCGCTGCTGGAGGAGTTCATTGCCCGCGAAGCGGACGACCTGCACAAGCAGGGCGTTCGCGTTCGTGTTCATGGCGATCTCGATCGCCTGAGCGGGCCTGCCGCGACCGCGGTCGAGCGCGTGATGCGTATCACCGAGAGCGGGACGCGTCTGGGGCTCAATCTCTTCATTTCGTACGGCGGTCGCGCCGAGTTGGTGCGCGCGGCACGTTTGATGGCGGAAGACGTGCAGGCCGGTCGTCTCACGCCGGACGCGATCACCGAAGACGAATTCCGCGCACGCCTCTTCACGGCCGACTGCCCGGATCCTGATCTGTTGATCCGGACGTCAGGCGAGCAGCGGCTCTCGAACTTCCTGCTCTGGCAGGTGGCGTACGCCGAGCTGTACATCTCCTCCGTACTCTGGCCCGACTTCGGTCGCGCAGCGTTGTACGAGGCCATCTGCGATTTTCAGCGTCGTGATCGGCGCTTCGGGCGCGTCAGTACCTGATGCGCGTGGTCGCGCCTTCTACCCCCCTCGCGTGAACGAACTCGCCCGGCGCGCCGTAGTCGCCCTCATCGGAGCGCCGATCGCGCTCGGGATCATTTGGCTCGGCGGCGCTCCGCTCGCCACGTTGGCCGGTGCACTCTCCGGTATCGCGGCGTGGGAGTACTATCGCATCGCCCGTGAAGGGGGCACCACGCCGATGAGCGTGGTCGGCATCGTGCTGTCCGCGCTCATTCCGATCGCCGTGCATGCGCAGCAGCTCGGCGTCTTCGCCGTGCCGCTCGTGGTCTGGATTCTGGTGCCGCTGTTCGTGTTGGCGCTCTCGATTTGGATGCGCGGCGTCGGCGGCAAGCCGCTCGGTGCCGCCGCCACGACGATCTTTGGCGCGCTGTATACCGGCGGGACGCTCAGCTACGTCTATGCGCTGCGCTACTTCGGCTACGCGGTCGGTGATACCGCGGGGGCGCTCGTTGTGATCATGCCCGTGGTGCTCACCTGGGCTAGCGATACGGGCGCGTACTTTACCGGTCGTCTGGTGGGAGGGCCCAAGCTGATCCCGTCGGTGAGCCCGGCGAAGACCATCTCCGGGGCGGTTGGCGCGATCGTCGCCACGGTAGGAGCGTGCGCGGCCTTCGTGCACTTCCTGCTGAAGCCGCAGGCGCAGCTTGCCTTCAGTCCCACCGGGCTGATCGTGTTCGCCGTGTGCATCAGCGTGACCGCGCAGATCGGTGATCTCACGGAGTCGTTGCTCAAGCGCGAAGCCGGCGTGAAGGACAGCGGGACGCTGTTCCCCGGCCATGGCGGCGTCCTCGATCGCCTCGACTCGTTGTTCTTTGTCCTGCCCGTGACGTACGCGCTCTACTACGCCCTGTTGCTCCCGGCTCCCGGCGCATGATGTCCGACGGCCATTCCCGCGCGACGGCCATGCCGCCAGCCGGCGTCGCGATTCTCGGATCGACCGGATCGATTGGCACCAGTGCCTTGCGTGTTCTGGCCCGCCAGCGTGACCGCTTCGTACCGGTGGCCCTCACCGCCAACGGCAACGTGGCCGCGCTCGCCGAGCAGGTCGCGACGTGGATGCCGGCCTTCGTCGGGCTGGTGCAGCCGCACTCGGACGCGCCGGACGGTTGGGGAGTCGGCGCCGAATGCCTCGTGGCGGCGGCGACGCACCCCGATGCCCAGATCGTCATCAACGCGGTGGTGGGTGCCGCTGGTTTGCCCGCAACCCTGGCGGCCCTTCGCATGGGCAAGCGGGTGGCCCTGGCGAACAAGGAGACGCTGGTCGTGGCTGGCGCGATCGTGACGGACACGGCGCGGCGACATGGCGGCGAGTTGGTGCCGGTCGACAGCGAGCATTCGGCCATCCTGCAGTGTCTGGCGGGCCGTCAGCCGCACGAAGTGCGACGGCTGGTGCTCACGGCCTCAGGAGGCCCATTCCGCACGTGGCCGGCCGAACGGATCGCGGCCGCAACGGTCACGGATGCGCTCAAGCATCCGACCTGGCAGATGGGCAGCAAGATCACCATCGACAGCGCCACCCTCGCGAACAAGGCCCTCGAAGTGATCGAGGCGCACCATCTTTTCGGGGTGCCGTACGATCGGATCGATGTCGTGGTCCATCCACAGAGCATCATCCACTCGTTTGTGGAGTTCGTGGATGGCAGCGTGCTGGCGCAGATGGGGGTGCCGTCGATGGAACTGCCCATCCTGTACGCCCTCACGTATCCGGAACGCGTGCCCGATTCCGGCGTACCATCCTTCGATCCGGTCGCGCTCGGCAGTCTGAGCTTTGAAACCGTCCGATATGGGGATTTCCCCATGCTGCAGCTCGGAATCGACGCCGGACGTCGTGGCGGCGCGGCACCGGCGGTGTTCAACGCGGCCAACGAGATCGCGGTCGCTCATTTTCTGGCCGGTCGGCTCAGCTTCTCGGGAATCGCCGAGCGCGTGTCGGCCGCGCTGCACGAGTTTGCTGACGCGCCGGGCGCGTCCCTCGATGATCTTCTTCGAGCGGATGCCGCGGCGCGCGATCACGTGAATGCCCAGGTGGGGTGCTGACACTGATGTCTTCGATTACGCCGTACATCGCGCCGTTGCTCGTCTTCGGCCTGGTTGTTTTTGTCCACGAGCTCGGGCACTTCATCGCCGCGAAGCTCACGGGCGTGTACGCCCCGGTCTTCTCGCTTGGCTGGGGCAACCGGCTGTTCGGTGTGCGCCGCGGTGAGACGGACTATCGCGTGTCGCTGATTCCGCTTGGTGGCTACGTGCGCATGGCCAGCCAGGACGACGAATCCATGGCCGGTATCGAGGGCGGGAGCGATCGGGGGACACTGGGCGCCGCCGCCGAGCGGCCGGCGGATGTCGCGCCCGCGCTCTGGGATGCGCAATCGATGGCACCCTTCGGTCCGAAGGCCGTGCCAGCCGATCGCTGGGTCGAGAACAAGTCCACGTCGGCCCGCGTGTTCATTCTGTCGGCCGGCGTGATCATGAACATCGTCCTCACGCTCGTTGTCTCCACCGGCATTTACTACAACGCCGGCAATACGTACGTGCCGGCGGTGATCGACTCCGTGGTCCCGGGCGCGCCGGCGGCGATCGCCGGACTCACGGGCGGGGATCGCATTGTCGGCATCAACGGGCATCCGATTCGCGCCTGGGATGAAGTGCTCGACGAAGTGGCTCCGGTCACGACGGGCACGCTGAGCGTCGAGATCCAGCGCGGCGAGTCGCGATTCACCAAGGAGCTCACGCCGCAGACGGCGGTGATCGACGATCCCGTGACTGGCGCCAAGAAGACGGTCGGGCGTATCGGCATTCAGGTTCGTGCCACGACGGTGAACGAGAAGTTGAGTCTCGTCGGCGCCATGACGGCCGGCGGTGATGCGACATGGCGCATGGCCAAGAGCGTCGCGTCGGTGCTGAAAGGTCTCGCCTCGGGGCAGGTGTCAGCGAAGAACCTCGGCGGTCCGATTCAGATTGCGCGCACGTCGGTGCAGGCTGCGAAGAGCGGGCCGGAAACGCTCTGGTCGCTGATTGCCTTCCTGAGCCTCAATATCGCCATCCTGAATCTCGTGCCGATCCCTGTGCTCGACGGTGGGCAGATCCTCATGGTACTGGCCGAACGCATCAAAGGCAGCGCCTTCAGCGGCCGTGTGCGCGAGGGCTTCGCACGCGTCGGCGTGCTGGCGGTGCTCGCCTTGATCGTGCTCGTCACGTTCAACGATCTGCGCAATCTGTTCACGAAGTGATCGCATGAACTCCTCGGTTGCGGTACGTCGCGCGGCGCTGGGGTTCGTCGCGCTGGTGACCGTGGCCGGTAGTGGCTGTCATCGAGCGGCACGGGCGCCGGCGCCACTCATGCCGGTGCTGCCGCGAATCCCTCGCGATGCCGCACGGTTCGAGATCGATGCCGTGGATGACAGTACCGCGACGTTCCGCGTGTTCGAGAGCCGCTGGCTACGCAGGGGACTGTCGGCGTATGCCGTCGATCCGGTGCATCGCGACGCGCTGGTGGCGCGACTCACGATCGTGCAACGCGACAGCACGACGGCCACGGCCTTGGTGACCTCGCAGGTGGCGCGTGTCACGACGGACCACTTTCTACTGGTGCCGCCGCCCCCTCGGCCGTGGTGGCGCGCGCGGCTCTTCTGGGTCGGCGCACTCATGGGCGGTGCCCTTGGCGCGGGGACGGCGGCGGCGATTCGCTGACGCGTCCGCTGGTGAAGCGTTGCACCAAGACTGACGCGCGTCAGGACGAGTCGCGCACGCCACGACCGGGCGCGAGACCGATGCGCTGCAGTCGCCGATAGAGCGTGCTGCGCGTGATTCCGATGGACTTCGCCGCCTCGCTCATCGTGGCGTGCGCCGCGATCAGGGTGGCGTAGCGCGCGCGAAGCGCCTGTCGATGTGATTCGACCGCCGCCGCCGTGTCATCGAGTGCGTCGAACGCCGACGCGTCGGCGAAATCGACAGCCGCGGCCGGTGCGGTATCGACGACCTCGCGCAACGCGGCCGGCAGCAGCTCCTCGGTGATGGTCGGACCTTCGGCCAGCGCCGCCAACCGCTTCACGAGATTCTCGAGCTCACGCACGTTGCCGGGCCACCGATACCGCTCGAACGCGGCCCGGACCCGCGGTGAAAACTCCCGGGCGAGCGTGCCGTGGGTCTGCACGAGAAAATGCTCGGCCAACAACACGGCGTCGCCGTGTCGCGTCCGCAACGGCGGCAACGCGATGGTGAGCACGTTGAGGCGATGATACAGGTCGTCGCGCAGGGTGCCGCTCGCGATCGCGTTCGTGATGTCACGGTTGGTGGCGGCGATGATACGCACGTCCACACTGCGTCCGGTCGTGGCGCCGAGTCGTGTGATCTCGCCCTCCTGCAACACTCGCAGCAAGGCCGCCTGCGCCGCGGGCGGGAGTTCACCGATTTCATCGAGGAACAGCGTGCCGCCGTCGGCCGCCTCGAACTTGCCGATCGCGCCGTCGCGCCGCGCGCCGGAGAAGGCGCCGGCGACATGGCCAAAGAGCTCGCTCTCGACCAGTTCGCGAGGCAGCGCCGCACAATTCACGGCGACGAACGGCGCATGCGCTCGCGGACTCGCGGCATGAATACCTTGTGCGACGACCTCTTTTCCGGTGCCCGACTCACCGAGCAAGAGCACGGGCAAGTCCGTGCGGGCGCAGGCGCGGGCGAAGCGGCGCACGTCGTCGAGCACCGCGGCGCGACCGAACAGCGCGTCCATCGTGTAACGCACGGTCGATGGGCCGCGCGTGGGCACGGGCGGTGGAAGGACAACGTCGGGCGTCGCCGGATTCGCGACCGCGCTCGGTGTGCGAGCAAACGTGTTGCGTGGCTCCACCGGTCGCTGGCCTCGTGCCTGACCAGCCGGGAGCACGACGCACGCACCGATCGGCGTCCGTCCATCATGCATCGCGTGCACGGCGGCCATCACCCCGAGCAAGGGATGCGTCGCGTCGCGCACCACCGACTGGCTCGGCAGATCCCGACCGCTGCATCGCGCGGCTCCCGTCGATGCGCGTGGGCCGACGTCGGATTCCGTGCTGATCCGGCGCAGCACGTCGGTCGCGTCGCGACCAGACGCCGCGAGCCGACGGACCAGTCGCTCGGCCGGCGACGAGGAGGCGATGATTTCCCCGGCGCGATCCACGACGAGGATCGCATCGCCCGGATACTGTCCGACGAGTGCCCCGAAGCGCCGGAGCAGGGTGACACGTCGTTCCGATTCCCGCGCGGCGAGCCGCTGCTCGAGCGCGACGGCGATGGCGCTGGCCAACGACAGCGTGTGCGGATGCGCCCGCTCGCGCAGTCCGGAGAGGTCGAGTACGCCGAGCACTTCCTGCGTGAGCGGATCGCGAATCGGGGCGGCGGCACAATGCCATCCCTGCCAGCGTTCGCAGAAGTGTTCCGCGCCGACGATGTGCACGGCACGCGCGAGGGCGAGTGCGGTACCCGGTCCGTTCGTGCCGACGGCTTCCTCACTCCAGAGCGCGCCCGGACGAAAATTGATCTCGGCAAGTCCTTCGAGCGCTTTCGGGTCGCCGGTGGCGGCGAGCATGCGCGCGTTCGCGTCGAACAGCGCGAGGATATGACCATCGAGCGCGGACCCACCGGCGTGCGCCCGCACCGCGAGATCGGCGTGCGGCAACCAGTCGACATCGTCACGCAGTGCGGCCAGTGAGCGTTCGTCGAGCTGGAGCGGTGCGCGCGGCAGCGAGGGGTGAATACCGCGGTGCAGCGCACGCGCCCACGACGCCTTGACGGGCGTGCGGACGGTATCGAGATGTTCGAGCGCGTGCGCGCCGTGGCTCATCACGCGTTGCCACGCCGCGGCAAGCGAGCGTTGGGCGCTCCGTTCGACCGGCAACATCTCGTGCAGCCTCATCCCGCCCCCGGTGCCCGTGGTCATACCAGAAGCATTGGAATCAGACCCCGGTGTCGCAAGAGACGCGACAGCTGTCGCAGCGGATGGGGGTGTCGGAGCCAGCCTCAGCCAGGCGTACCCGTCGATCCGCCGGCCGTCAGCTACAGATCAGGAGGAAGCGGCGCGTAATGGGGCCCCCGTCGGCCCTGGATGCCACCTGGAGCGTGTCGGTGCCCATCACACAACGCGGGGCCTGGATTCGCACTTCGTAGCGTCCCTCGGACAGAGAGAGCGCGCGCGCGCTATCGGCGCGCAGCTCAACCATCGGCCCGCCGTCGAGCGGCGTGAAGGAGACTCGGGCATCGCGCGGTGTCACGTCGTAGCTCACGACCGCACAGCCTCGAACCGGCAGGCTCACGCTGGCGCGATCGCCGGCCTTGAGCGTGAGCACCGTGTCGCGCACGGCGGTGGTGCACGACGTTGATGCGGAGGCGATTACGGCCCGGACCGCGAGCTTGGCACCAACCTGGAATTCGCCGCTGTAGCGCCCGGTGCCGACCAGTCGGTTCTCGACGTAGAGTCGCGCGGAATCGGGCGCGACGATCTCGAGCCGCGCGGTGCGCGGCGCGACGGTGCGTGCGGGGCGCGTAGGCGAGACGGGACGTGCGCTGTCGATCGCCGGCGACGGCGCGGTGCGCACCGCGGTGGTCTCGCCAAGCGGGACCGCGCGTGCACCGAGCGCACTGTCCGCGAGTGGACCGCTGCCCGATGGCGGCGCGGCCGCGAGCGATGCGCTGTCGTCGGCGGCCCGCTCGCCGACGCCGCGTGTCGCGAGACGATCGCGCAGCGCGAACCAGGTCAACGCGGCACCAATCACGAGTACAGCGGCAACCACCGCAGCGCGGCGTGTCGCGCCGCGCACCGCAGGAAACGCGTCGACCGTATGGGAGCCCAGATGTGGCGTGAACCCGCTGCGCGCGGGCGCCTCGGGCAGGGCGCCGAGTGCGTCGAGCAGCTGCGTGGCCGACTGGTATCGCTGCTCGGGTTGCTTGGCCAGCAAGCGAAGAATGACCGCTTCGAATTCCGGGCTCAATTCGGGGGCGAACGTGCGCGGCGGTGCCGGTGCCGTCTCGATGTGATGCTTGGCGACCGCGTACCAATCGTCGCCTTCGAAGGGCAGGTGTCCGGTGGCCGCGCGATAGAGCGTGACGCCGAGGGCGTACAGGTCGCTGCGGCCGTCGATCTCCTGACCACGCGCCTGTTCCGGGCTGAAATAGTGGGGCGTGCCCATCACCTGGTTCGTGGCGCTGAGCGACGCGGCACCGGCCAATGCCCGGGCGAGGCCAAAATCGGCGACGACCGCTTCGCCGTCGGTACCCAGCAGGATGTTATCGGGCTTGATATCGCGGTGGATGACGCCGCCGGCATGGGCGATGGACAGCGCGGCGGCTACATCGGTGCCGATGCGAATGCATTCGGCTTCCGGCAGGCGGCCGGCCAAGGCGAGTCGGCGTCCGAGCGTGAGCGGGTGGAGATCCATGGCCACGAAAACCGTGCCGTCGACCTGCCCGACGTCGCGGACCGTGACGATATTGCGGTGCCGGAGACGGGCGGCGGTGGCCGCTTCTCGACGGAAACGGGCTTCAGCGACGTCTTGTCCCGAAAATTCCGGGCGCAGGATTTTCAGGGCGACCGGGATCTCCAAATCCTGGTCGATCGCCTCGTATACCCACGAAAAGGCCCCCGAGCCGAGAAGCCGGGTAACCTGATATTTGCTGATTATTTGCCCCAAATAGCGGTCGGGCACGTCGAGGTCCTTTACAGGCGGGGCAAGGTGGACTAAGCTTTTGTGCTTCCTACTATTGCGCGCACAAAAGGCTGCGCACGACACGCGCTGAGAATATTACGACGATGGCGTTCGATAAGGCACTCACGATCGACAAGTACCGGTCCCACGATGTGGATACCGGATCGACCCGGGTTCAGATTGCCATCCTCACGGATCGCATCAACTACCTCACGGGACACTTTCGTACGCACGCGAAGGACCATCATGGTCGCCGCGGGCTACTCAAGATGGTGGGCAAGCGTCGCCGCCTGCTCGACTATCTGAAGCGTACGGACGTGCAGCAGTATCGCACGCTCGTCCAGGACCTTGGTCTCCGATACTAAGTCGGACCACGCCATGTCGTCGCGCGGGGGCAGTCATGCCTCCCGCGCGATTTGCGTTCTCATGAGGCTATTCAGCAGATGATGCATCGAATCGAGCGGACGTTCGCCGGTCGCCCCCTGGTCATCGAGACCGGTCGGATGGCGAAGCAGGCGGCGGGTTCCGCGATCGTACAATTCGGCGAGACGATGGTTCTCGCCGCCGTCACCGTGAGCGAGAACCAGAGTCCGCTCCCCTTCTTCCCCTTGACGGTTGAGTACAAGGAGAAGACCTACGCCGCCGGCAAGATCCCGGGCGGATTCATCAAGCGCGAAGGGCGTCCCCACGATCACGAGATCCTGGCGTGCCGCATCATCGACCGCTCGATCCGCCCGTTGTTCCCGGAAGGCTTCAAGAATGAAGTCCAAGTCTTCGTCTACGTCATCTCCGCCGACCAGGAGAACGACGCCGACGTGCTGGCGTTGCTCGCCACGTCGTTTGCGCTGAACGCCTCGAAGATCCCGTTCATGGGTCCGATCGGCGGCGTGCGCGTGGGTCGCGTGCAGGGACACTGGGTGCTCAACCCGACGTTCCAGCAGCTGGCCTTCTCCGACATGGAGCTGATCGTCGCCGGTTCGCAGGATTCCATCGTGATGGTCGAAGGCGGCGCGCTCGAAGTGTCGGAATCCGACGTTCTCGAGTCGCTGCGCCTCTCGCATGATGGCATCCGCGAGCTCATCGCGATGCAGAACGAACTGCTGGCCAAGGTGCAGGTGCCGAAGATGGCGTGGACGAAGACGGAGTCGCCCGACGCCGTCATCACCCGCACCAAGGCGCATGCCTCGGCTCGCATTCGCGAAGCGCTGAATCAGAAGGACAAGCACACGCGCGTCGAAGCGATCGAGAAGGTCAAGAAGGAAGCGGCGGCCGAACTGCTCGTGGAGTTCCCCGACAACGCGAAGGACATTCACAATGTCCTCGGCGATGTCGAGTACAACGAGCTGCGCGCGCAGGTGCTGACCACCAATCTGCGTGTCGACGGTCGTAAGCCCGACGAAGTGCGCGGCATCAGCATCGACAACAGCGTGCTGCCTCGCGCACACGGCTCGTCGCTCTTCACGCGTGGCCAGACGCAGGCGCTCGTCGCTGCGACGCTCGGTACCGCGAAGGACGCGCAGCGTCTCGACACGATCAACGAAGCGGGCGAGACCACGCGCTCCTTCATGCTGCACTACAATTTCCCGCCGTTCTCCACCGGTGAAGTGCGTCCGATGCGCGGCACCAGCCGCCGCGAAATCGGCCACGGCAACCTGGCCGAGCGCGCGCTGCAGGGCGTGCTGCCCGACTTCGCTGATTTCCCGTACACGATCCGTATCGTGTCGGAAGTCCTCGAGTCGAATGGCTCCTCGTCGATGGCCTCGGTCTGCGGCGGCTCGCTCGCCCTGTTCGATGCCGGCGTGCCCATGAAGGCCGCAGTCGCGGGTGTGGCGATGGGTCTGATCAAGGAAGGCGACAAGTATGCCATCCTGACCGACATCCTCGGCACCGAAGATCATCTCGGCGACATGGACTTCAAGGTCGCCGGTACGAAAGACGGCATCACGTCGATCCAGATGGACATCAAGATCGAGGGGCTCGACCTCAAGATCATGGAAGAGGCGCTGCTGCAGGCCAAGGAAGGCCGCCTGCACATCCTCGCCGAGATGGACAAGGCGCTGGCCGCTCCGCGCGGTGATCTCTCGAAGTACGCGCCGCGGATCGTGACGGTGCAGATCCCGGTCGACAAGATCGGCGAGCTCATCGGACCGAAGGGCAAGAACATCCGTGGCATTCAGGAAGAGACGGGTGCCGAGCTCACCGTCGACGACGATGGTACGGTGACGATCGCCGCCGTCGGTGCCGAATCGATGGAGCGCGCGCGCAAGATGGTGGAAGGCATGACCGCTGAGGCGGTCGTGGGCGAGACGTACGAAGGCACGGTCAAGACCGTGACGGCGTTCGGCGCGTTCATCGAAATCATGCCGGGTACCGAAGCGCTCCTGCACGTGTCCGAGATGAAGTGGGAACGCGTGGAGAAGCCGGAAGACGTGGTCAAGAAGGGTGATCGCGTCACGGTCAAGCTCGTCGATCGCGACGAGCGTGGACGTCTCCGCCTGTCCATGAAGGCGCTCCTTCCGCGCCCCGAAGGCATGCCGGAAGAGACGCCGGGCGAACGCCCGCCGCGTCGTGAAGACAGCGGTGATCGTGGCGGACGCAGCGGCGGACGGAGCGGTGGTGGCGGTCGCGATCGGCGCTAATACGTCGGGCGCGCAAGCGCCCACGTTGCACCGCACGGATCTGCCCAATGGACTGACCGTGCTCTCGGAATCCGTTCCGGGAGCGCGGTCGGTTGCTTTCGGGGCATGGGTCCGCGCCGCAACGCTGCATGAACGACCCGAGCAGATGGGCGTGTCGCATCTGCTCGAACACATGGTCTTCAAGGGCACGCGCACGCGCAGTGCTCAGCAGATCGCACTCGCGCTCGAAACATTGGGCGGTTCGCTCGATGCGTACACCGAGCGTGAACACACGTCGTATCAGGCCCGCGTGCTCGACGAACATCTCCCTGAGGCCGCATCGGTCATCGGTGAGCTGATTTTCGAGCCGTTGTTGCGTCAGGCCGATCTGACCCTCGAGCGGAAGGTGATTCTCGAGGAGATCAGCATGGTCGACGACACGCCGGACGATATCATCTTCGACGTGCACAATCGTGCCGTCTGGGGCGATCACCCGCACGGTTTCCCGATTCTCGGGACGCGTGACACGGTGAAAGCGCTTTCGGTGGCCGATCTGCACGATCTGCACGAGCGCGCGTATCATCCCGGCCGGCTCGTCGTCGCGGCCTCGGGCCGCGTGGAGCACGACCAACTGCTTGAAGTGCTGCAGAGCACCGGATGGAGCACACGGGAACGCGGCGACATGACGCCGTTTCCGCTCGATCCGGTCGAGGCGGCCGGTCCGCACGCCGAGCATGTATCGCGCAAGGATATCGCGCAGACGCACATCGTGCTTGGCGGACAGGGCATCGCCTTTGGCGACAACCGTCGCTACGCGTTTGCGCTGCTCGACATGCTGATCGGCGGCGGCATGAGCTCGCGCCTGTTTCAGAAGGTGCGCGAGGAATTGGGGCTCGCCTACAGCGTGCAGACGTTCAGCAGCTCGTATGCCGACACCGGCGCGCACGGCGTGTACCTCGCCAGTGCGCCGGAGACGGCGCAGGAAGCACTGGATGCCGTCCGTGATGTGCTGCGTGACGTCGCCGTGAACGGCCTCTCCGATGCCGATCTCGCGGCGGGCAAGCGTCAGCTGCGCGGGCAGCTCGTGCTGTCCATGGAGGGTGTGTCGTCGCGCATGTATCGGGCGGCGCTCACCGCGTTGTACGGAGAACCGTACCGCAGCATCGACGAGCTGAAGGCGCTCGTGGATGCCATCGACCTGGAGCTGGTGCGTGACGTCGCGCGCGAGTTCTTCGATCCCGATCGACAGATTCTCGTCAGTCTCGGCCCGAAGGCCGTTCGCTGACGCCTCACCTTTACCGGAAATCGCGACCATGCGCATCGGTGTACCCAAAGAGATCAAGACCAACGAAAATCGGGTGGCCCTCGTCCCGGCCGGCGCGGAAGCGCTGACGGCGTCGGGTCATCAGGTATTCATCGAGACGGGCGCCGGCATCGGCAGCGGCTTCGATGACGACGCGTACCGCGCCGTTGGAGCCGAAATCGTTCCCGACGCGGCGACGGCGTGGGGCAACGCGGAACTGTTGTTGAAGGTGAAGGAGCCGATCGAGAAGGAGTGGGGCTTCCTGCGTCGCGATCTGACGCTCTTCACGTATTTCCACTTCGCCGCCGACGAAAAGCTCACGAACGCGCACTTGGCCAGCGGAGCCACGTGCATCGCGTACGAGACCGTCGAACTGCCGAACCGCGATCTGCCGCTGCTGATCCCGATGTCGGAAGTGGCCGGCCGGATGGCGGTGCAGGAAGGCGCGAAGTACCTCGAGAAGCTGTACGGCGGCCGTGGCGTGCTGTTGGGTGGCGTGCCGGGCGTGGCGCCGGCCAAGGTGGTGATTCTTGGCGGCGGTATCGTGGGCGTCAATGCGGCCAAGATGGCGGCCGGGCTCGGCGCGAAGGTCGTGGTGCTCGACCTGTCGCTGGAGCGCTTGCGTTACCTCTCGGATGTGATGCCGGCCAACGTGCAGTTGGTGCACTCCAACCGTCACAACATCCTCGAGCAGATCAGCACCTGTGATCTGGTCATCGGTGGCGTGCTGATTCCCGGTGCGAAGGCACCGAAGCTGGTGCGTCGCGAGGATCTGTCCCGCATGCGTCCCGGTGCGGTGATTGTCGACGTGGCCGTCGACCAGGGCGGTTGCGTGGAGACCATCCACCCGACTACGCACGAGAACCCGACCTACACCGTGGATGGAATCATCCACTACGGGGTAGCGAACATGCCGGGCGCGGTGCCGCGCACGTCGACGCTGGCCCTGACCAACGCTACGCTGCCGTACACGCTGCTGTTGGCCAACAAGGGCTGGAAGAAGGCGCTCCGCGAGAATGGTGCGCTCCTCAAGGGGCTCAACATGACCGACGGCAAGCTGACGTATCAGGGCGTTTCCGATGCCTTCGGCATGGAGTTCACGGATCCGGCGACGTTCGTCGCCTGAGGCGGCCCGTGGGACCAGCAGAGGCCACCGGGACCAGCGTCCGGTGGCCTCTCGTCGTTTCCATCCCGGATCGGGTAACGTGTGCTAGGTCACGCTGCCGCAACAGCTTGTAACTGCTCTGACCGACACGTACCTTACCGACCACTGCTGCCGCAGCATGCCCTTTCCCGGCGCCCCGCGCCGTCGAGCACATACCTGGATGTTCTGGCCCTTTAATAAGTCCAACTCGTTCTTCCCGGCGAATGCCATCGCAGTCGATCTCGGCACCGCCAACACCCTGATCTACGTGAAGGGCGAGGGCATCGTGCTGAACGAGCCCTCGGTCGTCGCGCTCGATCGCGAGACCAAGAAGCGTCAAGGGCGTCGGTCTCGAAGCGAAGCGCATGCTCGGTCGCACGCCCGACGGCATCATGGCCGTCCGGCCGATGAAGGACGGCGTCATCGCCGACTTCGACGTGACCGAGAAGATGCTGCGCTACTTCCTCGACGCTCGTCATCGACAAGCACGTGTTCAAGGTGAAGCCGCGCGTGATCGTATGCGTCCCATCCGGCATCACCGAAGTGGAGAAGCGCGCCGTGCGTGACTCGGCGCTCGGTGCCGGCGCGAAGGAAGTCTTCATGGTCACGGAGCCGATGGCTGCGGCGATCGGTGTCGGTCTGCCCGTGGAATCGCCGACCGGCAACATGGTGATCGACATCGGCGGTGGCACCACGGAGATCGCCGTGATCGCGCTTGTCCGGCATCGTGAGCGACACGTCGATCCGCACCGGTGGTGACGAGCTTGATATCAGCATCGTGCAGTTCATGCGCAAGAACTACAACCTGCTGATCGGTGAGCCCACCGCGGAGCAGATCAAGATCCAGATCGGCTCGGCGTATCCCGTCGGTGACGAACGCGAGATGGAAGTGAAGGGTCGCGATCTCGTGTCGGGTATTCCGAAGACCGTGCGCGTGCACTCGAGCGAGATCCGCGAGGCGATTCAGGAACCGATTCAGCAGATCGTCGACGCGGTGCGTCGCGCGCTGGAAATCACGCCGCCTGAACTCGCGTCGGACATCGTGGATCGCGGCATTGTGATGACCGGTGGCGGTGCGCTGATTCGCGGGCTCGACGTGCTGCTCAGTCAGGAAACGGGCTTGCCGATTCACGTCGACGAAGATCCGCTTGACGTGCGTCGTGCGCGGTACCGGCAAGATCCTCGATGACGAGGAGAAGTACTGGTCCGTCCTCACGACCTGATCGCGCGGTGGCCCGAAGCGTCCGATCCGATGGGCGACTCGACACCGGCCTCGCGCTGGTGTGTGTCCTGTTGGCTGTCTTTGCACTGATTCTTCCGCGACGCACGCGTGAAGGCTTTGCCGCGACATTGCGTACGACGGTGTTGTCGCCGCTCGTTGCCCTTGAAGGACGTGCCTCATCTGTGCGCGCGGCAATCGTCGCGCGTAACGATGTGCTGGTCACGCGGGGGCAGGTGGCCACGCAGGCGCTGCAGGTGAAGGCCGTCGCCGACGAGAACCTCACGCTACGCAAGTTGCTGGGTCTCTCGGCGCGATTGCAGGATGGCTTCGTGCCCGCCGAGCTGCTGCCGCCTCGCGGCGCTGGCGATGAATTCACCATCGCACTGGCGACCGGATCCGATGCCGGTGTGCAGCCGTTTCTCCCCGTGGTCACCGCGGATGGACTCGTTGGCATGGTGCAGAGTGTCGACCGCGCCACGAGCTTCGCGATCACCTGGGCGCACCCCGACTTTCGCGTGAGCGCGATGAGCGTGGACGAAGGTGCGTTCGGTATCGTGCAGCCACATCTCGGTGCTGGCGCCGAGCGCTGGTTGCTCGAGATGCGTGGTGTGCCGTTTCGTGCGAAGCTCGAGCCAGGCACGCTCATCGTGAGTTCGGGGTTGGGCGCGACCTATCCGCGTGGCATTCCCGTGGGCACCGTGCTTGGTGAACTCTCCACGCCGGAGAAGTGGGCGCGTACGTATCTCGTGAAGCCGTCTGTGCTGCCCGAAGCCATCGGGCCGGTGCTCGTGCTGCTGTCGTCGCGCGCCCAGCGCGGCGTGAACGGCGTGTGGACCACCGTCAACGCGGCAGACAGTGCCGCACGCGCCGTCGCGGCCGCGGGTGATTCACTGGCCCGCGCCGCGGCGCTTGACGAACTCGCTGCGCGTCGTGCGGCGCTCGATGCGGCCGCTGACACGTTGGCGGATTCGACGCTGGCGTTCGTGGCCGGTGGTCGCGGCACGGCTGCCGATAGCGCGCGGGCGGACAGTGTGCGTACGCGCGTGCGTGCCGATAGCGTAGCGCGTGCGCGCACGCGTCCTGACACGGCAAAGCCGCGAGTGGTGGTGCCGCCTGCGGCACCGCGCACGGGACCTCCACCGGCGGTGCGGTAACGATGCAGACGACGTGGAGCTTCGCATGAATCGTCCGCAGCAACAAACCCCGGGGCTGGGCAGCGCGCTGCGCGCCTGGCTCGGATTCGCGATTCTGTTGACCGCGCATTTTGCCGTGCGCCCGTTGTTCAACGGCCGTGCGAATGTCGACTTCATCATCATCGCCATTCTGTTCTCGGCCGTGCGTATGCGGCCCGGGTTGGCCGCGCTGACCGGCTTCCTGACCGGACTGGCTATCGATGCACTGGCGCCGGGATCATTCGGTGCGTCGGCACTCGTGCTCACGCTCGTTGCGTTCGGCGCGTCGTGGCTCAAGGCGGTGTTCTTCGCCGACCATGTGGCCCTGACCGGGCTGTTCGTATTCGGCGGCAAGTGGCTGTTCGACGTGGCGATGACGTTGCTCACCGGCGGTGCGTCCGGCGCATCGCTCGTCGTGACGTTGTTGCTGTGGTCTCCGTTGTCGGCTGCGCTGACCGCGCTGTTGGCGGTGTTGTTGCTCACGGTGTTTCGTCCGTTGTATCGACCGCACACCTTCTGATGTCGTGAGCTACCATCCGAACGCGATTCTTCGCCGTGCGCGACTCGCGCGCGTGCTGCTGTTCGCCTCGTTCGTGGCGCTCGGTGGCGCGTTCTTTCGCGCGCAGGTGCTGCAGAATGCGGAGTATGTGCTGCAGTCGGAGAACAACCGGTTGCGCGAGGTGCCGCTGCCCGGCGCCCGCGGCACGATTTACGACCGTCATGGTGAAGTGATCGCCGAGAATCTGCCGGGCTACTCGGTATCGATTCTCAGTCCGACGGAAGATTCGCTGCGATCGGCGCTCACCACGTTGTCGAAGGTGATTCAGATCGATTCGGCGCAGCAGGAGCTGGCGGTGCGGCGATTCCGGCGTGCCCGCACGCGGCCGGCCGTGATCTTCAATGACGCATCGTTCCAGGTGGTCTCGGTGCTGGAAGAGCGCCGGGTGGAGTTCCCGGGGCTGATCATTCAGAGCTCGCCGAAGCGGTATTACCCGGACGGCGCAGCCATGGCCGCGCTGATCGGCTACACCGGTGAGATCGCGGAAGACGATCTTTCGAAACCGAAATACGAGAGCTACAAGGCCGGCCAGCAAGTCGGAAAGACGGGCCTCGAGTTGCAGTACGAGGCACAGCTGCGAGGCAAGGAGGGCCGCCGGTTCGTGGAAGTCGATGCGCGCAATCGCGTGGTCCGCGATGCCGGCGTTCGGCCGGAGGAGCAGCCGGAAGCGCCGCCGGCCTTGCGCACGAACATCGATCTCGACCTGCAGCGCTTCGCGCACGAGTACTTCGGCGATTCGCTGCGTGGAGCGGTGGTCGCCCTTGATCCGAAAACCGGTGGTGTGCTGTCGTTGTACAGCGCGCCGAGCTACGACATCAACAAGTTCATCGGTGGCGTGTCGAGCAGCTTCTACGAAAGCCTTCGGGTCGACCCGCACCGGCCGCTCGTGAACCGCGCGCTTTCGGGTACGTATGCGCCGGCGTCGACGTGGAAACTGGCCACGGCGATCATCGGCATGGAGCTGGGCTTGGTGACCATGGAAACCCGTATGCAGACGCCGTGCACGGGCGTCTATTTCTACGGTCGCCCATTCAAGTGTTGGGACAAGCACGGCCACGGTGATGTCACCCTGGCGCAGGCGATCGCGAAGTCGTGCGACGTCTACTTTTATCAGCTGGGGCTCAAGATCGGGCTCACGCGTTTGCTGGCGGGCGGCGTTTCGCTCGGCTTCCGTGACAGCACCGGGGTCGACCTCCCCAACGAGCGCACGCCGCGTTGGCCGGAATCCACCGCGTACTTCGATAAGCGGTACGGCGCACGCGGCTGGAATCGCTCCGTGGTATTGAGCCTGGCGATTGGCCAGGCAGACAACGCGCAGACGCCACTCAGCATGGCGCGCTTTTATGCGGCGATGGCCACGGACGGGATGGCCCCAACGCCGCAGGTCGTCATGCGCGAACCGGAACGGAAGCAGATTCTCAACCTCGACAAAGCGCAGCTGGCGAGCGTGCAACTCGCGCTGGCCGACGTGGTGTCGCGTGGCACGGCCGCCGGCGCACAGATTCAGGGGCTGACCATCGCCGGCAAGACGGGCACGGCCCAGGTGAACGGTCAGCTCGACAACGCCTGGTTTGTGGGATACGCGCCGGCGAGCGATCCCAAGATCGTGCTCGCCATCATCATCGAGGAAGGACTCCACGGTTCCACCGCCGCTCGCGCGGCGACCAAGATGATGGAACGCTATCTCAAGACGCGGTTGACGATGACCGCCATCGTCAACGACTGAGGCCGCGAACCCATGGCCGGTATTTCCGTGTTGCGTCGCCAGAGTATCGACGTGCCGCTGTTGGTGATCGCGCTGCTGCTCACGGGCTTCGGCATCGCCATGGTGTTCTCCGCAGGACAGATCGACAGCCCGACACCGATCATCGAGAACGCGTGGAAGCGGCAGCTCGGCTGGTTCGGCGCGGCGCTGACGGCCACCTGGATCATCTCGCGCGGCTCGGTGCGGCTCATCGAATGGAGCGCCTGGCCGCTCTACGCCCTGAGTTGCACGTTGCTGCTGCTCGTGCTGTTTGTAGGCACCGGCGCCGGCACTGCCGCGAGTGTGAAGGGTTGGCTCAGTATCGGTGGGGTGCGCATCGGTCAGCCGGCCGAGTTGGCAAAGCTGGCCACGACCCTCATGCTGGCGCGCGTGCTCGCCGCGCAGCGTGAATCGATACGGTCGCTGGTGGACTTATGGCGACCGCTGCTGGTGGTGGGTGTGCCGTGGCTACTCGTGATGGCGCAGCCCGACCTCGGTACCGGCATCGTCTTCATCGGGATCTGCTTCGCCATGCTGTTCTGGGCGGGCGTGCCGTGGCCGCTGCTGCTGCTGTTGGCGAGTCCGGGCATCAGCCTCGTGCTCGCGTTCAGCACGGGCATCTGGGGCGCGTGGTTTCTGATTCTGGTCGCGCTGGTGCTCTGGTACCGCCCGTATCTCCTCGAAGGCGTCGTCATCGTCTTGATGAACGTCATCATGGGCGGCGTGGCGCCGATTCTCTGGGACAAGCTCAAGCCGTATCAGCAGAAGCGACTGCTGGTATTCCTCGATCCCAATGTCGATCCGCAGGCCTCCGGCTATCACGTCACGCAGAGCAAGGTGGCGATTGGCTCGGGGGGGCTCTTCGGCAAGGGCTTCACCCTCGGTAGTCAGAAGCGGCTCAAGTTCCTTCCCGAGCGGCACACCGACTTCATCTTCTCGGTGGTCGGCGAGGAGCTCGGATTTATCGGCGTCAGTATCGCGCTGTCGTTGTTTCTCGCGCTGTTTCTGCGCACCACCCGCGTCGCGTCGCGGGCCAACGACGCCTTCCCGAGTCTCGTCGCCTTTGGCGTGGTCTCGGCGTGGTTCGTGCACGTCATGGTGAATGTGGGCATGACGCTCAACCTCATGCCCGTTACCGGCATCCCGCTGCCGTTCTTCAGCTACGGTGGTTCGTTCCTGTTGGTCAGTTGGACGGCGGTGGCCGTCCTCCTCCGCATCTCCGCCGAAGGGCGTGGTCAGCCGGACGCGATCGGTCTCTGAACGATCGGGACACCGATCTCGGCTGTGCGCAAGGTCTAGCCTTCGAAGGCTGGACCGCCAACATTAGGAGTCTATGGCCTGGTTCCGGAAGGAAAAGAAGCCCCGACAGCCGCGACGCGAGCGCCTCGAGATTCCCCCCGACACGTGGGAGAAGTGCGAGGCGTGTGGGCATACGGATATCCGCGACAAGTTCTTGCGGAATCTGAATGTCTGCCCCGAGTGCGATTTCCACCGCCGTGTACGGGCGTGGGATTACGCCGCGATGCTGCTCGATGAAGGCTCGACCGTTGAAGTGGGAAGTGAGCTGCGTTCCGTCGATCCGCTCGGCTTTCCCGACTATCCTGCCCGCCTCAAGCGCGCCCTCACGAACGCTGGCGACAGCGACGCCATTCTCACGGTCACGGGGCTCCTCGAGGGGCTTCCGGTGGGGATCGGCATCATGGATTTCGCGTTCATGGGCGGCTCGATGGGCTCCGTCGTCGGCGAGAAGATTGCGCGTCTCGGGCAACGGTCGCTCGAGAAGAAGCATCCGCTCGTCATCGTCTGTGCCTCAGGCGGCGCGCGTATGCAGGAGGGTATTCTCTCCCTCATGCAGATGGCGAAGACCTCGGCCGTGCTGTCGCAGTTGGCCGAACGTCGCATTCCGTACATTTCCGTGCTGACCAACCCGACCACGGGGGGTGTCAGTGCCAGCTTCGCGATGTTGGGTGATGCGATCCTGGCCGAGCCGGGTGCGGTGATTGGCTTCGCAGGGCCGCGCGTCATCAAGCAGACGCTGGGGCAGGACCTCCCCGAAGGATTTCAGACGGCGGAGTTTCTCCTCGAGAAGGGCATGGTCGATCAGGTCGTGCATCGGAAGGAGTTGCGGGATACGCTCTCGCGGCTCATGCGGCATATGACCGGACGTCCCGCGTCGGCGGGGCACGCGCAGGAAAGCTGACCTCGAACCCGCTGGCCCCCCCGTCGTCCTCGGCGGCCGAACGGGCCTCGATGGCCGATTCGGCATATCACGACGCGCTCCGCCGGCTGTTTTCGCGTACCGGCGGCGCGTGGCGTCTGGGTCTTGAGCGGGTCTCGGAACTGCTCGCGTTGCTCGGGGATCCCCACCGGACGTACCCGGTCTTTCACGTGGCGGGCACGAATGGAAAGGGCAGCACCGTCGCCACGCTTGACGCCATGCTGCGTGGCTCCGGCCTCCGCGTCGGGCGGTACACCTCGCCACACCTGGTGGATTTCGCCGAGCGGGTGGTCGTTGATGGCGCGCCGATGCCGCATGAGGCTATCACCACGTGGCTCGGCCGGTGGGAGCCCGAGATGACCCGCCTTGGCGCGACGTTCTTCGAGGCGACGACGGCGATGGCCCTCGACTGGTTCGCCACGCAGCAGGTCGATGTGGCGATTGTGGAGGTCGGACTGGGTGGGCGGCTCGACGCCACGAACACGGTGCAGCCGCTGGCGGCGTCGGTCACGCAAATCGGCTTCGATCACCTCGAGTTTCTTGGCGATACGCTGGAGTCGATCGCCGGGGAGAAGGCGGGCATCTACAAGTGCGGTGCGGCGGCCGTGATCGGTGAGGCGCGCCCGGAGATTCGTGCGCTCCTTACGGCTCGCGCCGAGGCGGTGGGGGCCGATCCGGTCCTCGTGACCGGTCGTGACTGGCAGGTCCGCGACATTTCGGTGGGCGGCGCCGGCACCTCCTTCACGCTGGTCACGCCAGACGGTGAGCGCCGCTTGACGACGCCGCTGATCGGCGAGTTCCAGGCGCACAACGCGGGTGTGGCGCTGGCGATGTTACGAGGCGCGGGCGGACGCTGGCTCGAGATCGAGCGGAATGCGGCGGCGCTGTTGCCCGGGGTCCGGCTATCCGGACGCTTTCATCGTGCTGGTCCGTGGCTGTTCGACGTGGCGCACAACGCCGACGGCGCGTCGACGGTGGCGGCCAATCTGCTCGAGGTGGGTGCGCCGTTGCCCGTGAGCGCCGTCGTGTGCGTGCTCCGCGACAAGGACTGGGCGGGCATTCTCCGGGCGGTGGCGCGGGTCGCGACGCACATTGTGGTGACCATGGCCCCCACGGCCCCGGTGGCGCGCGCATGGAATCTGGACGAGGTCACGGCATGGGCTGAGGCTGACGGCTTGCCGGTCCAGCGTGTCGATGATTTTGCGCTGGCGCTCGAACGCGCGCGTGAACACGCCGCCACCGTGCTCGTGACGGGATCATTTCATACGGTCGGCGATGCCATGGAGCGGTTGCAGGTCGATCCGCTCGCTCGGTAACTTTCAAGGATGCCTCCAAAGCTCCTCCCGGGTTTCCGAGATTTCTATCCCGAGCAGTTCGCCGAGCGAGCCCACATCTTCGAGACCTGGCGCCGCATCGTGCGGCGCTATGCGTTTCAGGAGTATGATGGGCCGCCGCTCGAGCCGCTCGAGCTCTATACGCAGAAGAGCGGCGACGAGATCGTCGGTCAGCTGTTCGAGTTCGTCGACAAAGGCGGCCGTGCGGTCGCCATGCGTCCGGAAATGACGCCAACGTTCGCGCGCATGGTCGGCGCGCGTGCGCAAACGCTGCGCAAGCCGGTGCGCTGGTTCTCGATGCCACAGCTGTTCCGCTACGAGCGGACGCAGAAAGGACGACTGCGCGAGCACTTTCAGCTGAACGTCGACATCGTCGGCGAAGCCGACGTGCTCGCCGACGCCGAACTGTTGTCGGTGGCGGTGGAGATCATGGCCGCCTTCGGCCTGACGGCCGGCGATGTGCGCGCCCGTGTGAGCGATCGCCGCCTGCTGAACGGACTGCTGGCACATCTCGCGATCGACGAGCCGACGTGGCCGGCGGTGTACGCGGTGCTCGACAAGCTCGAGCGCCAGCCGCAGGAGATCTCGGCGGAGAAGCTGGCGGCCGCCGGATTGCCGCCGGAAACCGTCAACGTGATTCTCGGATTCGCCACCCTCGATTTCGCGACGCTGCAGTCGCGGTACGGTCAGGCGCCCGACGTTGCACCGCACGTCGAGCGATTTGCGCAGTATGTCGCGCACTGTGAGGCGTTGGGCATCGCCGAGTGGCTGCGCTTCGATCTCACGATCGTGCGCGGGCTCGCGTACTACACCGGCATCGTGTTCGAACTGTTCGACAACGTCGGCGAGTTCCGCGCGATCTGCGGCGGCGGCCGGTATGACAACTTGCTCAAGTCGCTCGGCGGTACCGATCTACCGGCGCTTGGATTCGGCATGGGCGACGTCGTGCTCGGCGAGTTGTTGAAAGCGCGTGGACTGATGAAGGCCCCGGCATCGGCGGTGGCGCTCTGGATTGCGCAGGCACCGGACAGCGCGTCGTATCCCGCCGCGATGTTGCAGACCGCCGCGCGTTTGCGGGCCGACGGCCATGCGGTGGAGTTTGCGTTGCGCGAGCAGCGTGTGGAGAAGCAGTTGGAAGCCGCCCGCAAAGCCGGCAGTCTCGCCACGATCGTGGTGGACACGACCGAGGCGGTGCCGAGTTACCGCGCCCGCGCGGCTGGCGCACAGGAAGAGATCGTGCAGACCCTTGATGCCCTGAGTACGTGGGCATCGTCGACGTTGAATCGAACGGATACCGCCCATGAGTGACGACAAGAAGCTGACCACGCGCGCTGACAACTTCAGCGAGTGGTACAACGAGTTGGTCCTGCGTTCGGAACTCGCCGACTACTCGCCGGTGCGCGGGTGCATGGTTATCCGACCGCACGGCTATGGCATCTGGGAGCGCATGCAGCGCGCGCTCGACGACATGTTCAAGGCCACGGGCCATGTGAACGCCTACTTCCCGCTGTTCATTCCCGAGAGCTTCCTCTCGAAGGAAGCGGAGCACGTGGAGGGATTCGCACCGGAGTGTGCGGTCGTCACCATGGGCGGTGGCAAAGTGCTCGAGGAGCGCCTGGTGGTGCGCCCCACGTCGGAGACGATCATCTACTCCATGTTCGCGAAGTGGGTGCAGAGCTATCGCGACCTGCCGTTGCTGTACAATCAGTGGGCCAACGTTGTCCGCTGGGAAATGCGCACGCGCTTGTTCCTGCGCACGATGGAATTCCTGTGGCAGGAAGGTCATACCGCGCACGCCACGCATGACGAAGCCGAGGAAGAGACGCGTCGCATGCTGGGCGTGTATCGCGAGTTCATGGAAGGCTACATGGCCATGCCGGTGATCACGGGCCAGAAGACGAATTCCGAGAAGTTTGCCGGTGCGCTGCGGACGTATGCCTGCGAAGCGATGATGCAGGACAACAAGGCCCTGCAGGCCGGCACGTCGCACAACCTCGGACAGAACTTTGCCAAGGCGTTCGACCTGAGCTTCCAGAACGAGCAGGGCGAGCAGGCGTTCGCATGGAACACCAGCTGGGGCGTGTCCACGCGCATGATCGGTGGCCTCGTCATGACGCATGGCGACGACGCGGGCCTCCGTCTGCCGCCGAAGCTCACGCCGATCCAGATGGTGATCGTGCCGATCTGGAAGACCGAAGAGGAGCGTGCGGCGACGGTGGAGATGGCCAAGCGTATCGCCGACGATCTCGGCAGCTTCAAGCGCCCCGACCACGAGCGGATCCGCGTGCACGTCGACGACCGCGTCGGGGTGAAGCCGGGCGCGAAGTATTACCACTGGGAGCTGCGCGGCATTCCACTGCGCATGGAGATCGGTCCGCGCGACCTGGCGTCCAACACCGGCATGCTGGCACGTCGCGACACGCGTGAAAAGCGTCCCATTAGCTTCGATACACTGCGCACCGAGCTGCCCGCCGTGCTCGATACGATTCAGGCGGATATGCTGGCCGCGGCCCGTGCCCGCGTGGAAGCGAACACGATCCGCGAGCGCATCAGCTACGGCAAGTTCAAGGAAGTGATGGACGGCCCGGGCGCGTTCGTCTATGCCGGGTGGAACGGAGATCCGGCGGTGGAACAGCAGGTCAAGGAAGAGACGAAGGCGACGATCCGCGTGATTCCCGATCCGGAGTACCGCTCGCCGGAAGCGCCGACGACGTGCATGGTGACGGGTGAGCCGGCGAAGTATGAGGTCGTGTGGGCTCGCTCGTACTGAACGACGCGATGCCTTCATCGACATCCGAACCCGCGTTTCCACGGCGGGGCGGTGTCCTGCACGCGGAGCAGGTGCCCCTGCCGGCCATCGCGGCGGCCGTGGGCACGCCCACGTACGTGTACTGTGCGAATACCATCCGCGCGCGCCTGCAGCGTCTCGAGCAGGCGTTCGCGAGCGTGCCGCATCGCATTCACTTCGCGATGAAGGCGAACTCGAATCTCGCGGTGCTGCGCCTGTTGCATGAGCTCGGGGCCGGCGTCGACATCGTGTCCGGCGGCGAGTTGTTCCGCGCCCGCGAGGCCGGGTTCACCGGCCGGGACGTGGTGTTCAGTGGGGTCGGCAAGACGGTTCGCGAGATCGAGCAGGCGCTCGAAGAGCGCGTGCTGCTGATCAACGTGGAGTCGGAAGCGGAGTTGGTCACCATCGACGCCGTGGCGGGCCGCCAGGGCGTCGTGGCGCCCATTGCGATCCGAGTGAACCCCGAGGTGACGGTCGATACGCCGCACGCGTACATCAAGACCGGTGAGAAGGGACAGAAGTTCGGAATCCCGCGGGACGACGTGTCGCGTCTCGTCGCGATGGTGCACGAACTGCCGCATGTCGCCCTGCGGGGCATGGGCATGCACCTCGGTTCGCAGATCGGCAACGCAGATCCCATGCGCGACGCGCTGCCGCGACTGCTCTCGGCGATTGCCTCCGCTCGCGCCGATGGACATGCCATCGCGTACATCGACGTCGGCGGCGGATTGGCCGTGCCGTATCACGCCGATGAACGCGACGCGGATGTGGAGGATTATGCGGCCATCGTTCTCGCCGCCGCGCGCGAGACGGGGCTGACGTTGCTGCTCGAGCCGGGCCGGTTTCTCGTGGCGGAAGCGGGCGCGCTCATCACCGAAGTGCTCTACCGGAAACACGCGGCCGGCAAGGATTTCATCGTGACCGACGCCGGCATGAACGACCTCGTCCGGCCGGCGCTCTATCAGGCCTATCATCGCATCGACGCCGTGGAGTCGATCGCCGGCACCGTCGTCGCCGACGTCGTCGGGCCGATCTGTGAATCGGGTGACTTCTACGCCAAGGACCGGCAGATGCCCGATGTGTCGGCCGGCGCGTTGCTCGCCGTGCAGACGGCCGGCGCGTATGGCTATACGATGTCGTCCAACTACAACTCCCGTCCGCGTCCCGCTGAAGTGATGGTGGACGGCGATCGCTTCGCCGTGATCACCGAGCGCGAACGCCTCGAAGACCTCGTACGCCATGAGCGTGCGCACCTCCAGTGGAGAACTGCCTGATGCGGATCGGCTTACTGTCGGATACCCATGACCGAGTGCCTGCCGTCCGCGAGCTCCTCGAGCAGATGATCGCCGGTGGCGTATCGATCGTGATGCACGCCGGCGACTACTGCTCGCCGTTCACGTTGCAGCCGTTTCACGATTTGTCGGTACCGCTGCTCGGTGTGTTCGGGCGCAACGACGGTGACCATGACGCGCTGCAGGCGGCGGCGAAGTCGGGTTTCGGCGCGACGGAACTCTACGAGTCGCCGCACAGCTTCGATCTCGGCGGAAAGTCGGTGCTGCTCATTCACGATCTGGCCGATGTGCATCAGCGCTCGATCGACGGTCATGAGGTCGTGGTACACGGCTTCTCGCACGTTCCCGAGATGAAGTCTCGCGGTGACTCGCTGCTGGTCAACCCCGGCGAAGGGTGCGGCTGGCTGCACGGTGCGCCGACGGGCGCCATTCTCGATCTCGACACGAAGGCCGTCGAGTTTCTCAAGCTTACCGGTCCGGAGTGGAAGTTCTGATGAACAGCCGTATTCTCATCCTCGATTGCGGATCGCAATTCACGCAGCTGATCGCCCGCCGCGTGCGTGAAGCCCGCGTCTACTCGGAGATTCATCCGCCGTCGAAATCGCTGGAATGGATCCGGGCGTGGAAGCCCGATGGCATCATTCTGTCGGGCGGACCGAGTTCGGTGACGGATGTCGATGCACCCACGATCTCTCGCGCACTGCTCGACATCGCGCCCGTGCTCGGCGTGTGCTACGGCATGCAGCTGATCGCGCATCTGGAGGGCGGTGCGGTGGTCGGTGGCGGCCGGCGCGAGTATGGCCGCGCGGAAGTCACGATCGACGAGCCGTCGGGGTTGTTCAATGGCTTCGATGCCGGCGAGCGCACCACGGTGTGGATGAGCCACGGCGATCATGTGGAACAGGTGCCGCCGGGATACGTCGCGACGGCGCATAGCGGCCACACACTGGCCGGATTCCGGCACACCACGCGTCCGATTCACGCGGTGCAGTTCCACTCGGAAGTGGCGCACACGGTGCGCGGCGCCGAGATCATTCAGAATTTCTTGTTCGGCGTGTGCGGATGCACGCCGGACTGGACGCCGGGACACTTCATCGACCTGGAAGTCGCGAAAATCCGCGAGCTGGTCGGCGACAAGCAGGTGATCTGCGGTCTGTCGGGTGGCGTCGATTCGAGCGTGGCGGCCGCGCTGGTGCACAAGGCGATCGGCGATCAGCTCACGTGTATCTTCGTGGATACGGGGCTGCTTCGTCTGCACGAGCGTGAGCAGGTGGAGCGCACCATGCGCGCGCATCTGGGCATCAAGCTGATCACGGTGCGCGCGGAGGACCGTTTCCTGAACGGACTGGCCGGTGAAGGCGATCCGGAGAAGAAGCGCAAGATCATCGGACACACGTTCATCGACGTGTTCGAAGACGCATCGGCGGAGGCGGGGCAGGGCGCCGAATTCCTGGTGCAGGGCACCCTGTATCCCGACGTTATCGAGTCGGTGAGCGCGAAGGGCGGTCCGTCGGCGACCATCAAGACGCACCACAACGTGGGCGGCCTCAAGCCCGACATGAAGTTCCGGCTCATCGAGCCGCTGCGCGAGCTCTTCAAGGACGAAGTGCGAAACGTCGGACGCGAGCTTGGTCTCCCCGAGGAGATGGTGGGGCGTCATCCCTTCCCGGGGCCGGGTCTCGCCATTCGCGTGCTTGGTGAAGTGACACCGTACGCGGTCGACATTCTCCGGCGTGCCGACGCGATCTATCTCGAAGAAATTCGCGCTGCGGGCCTCTATCAAGAGATCTGGCAGGCGTTCGCGGTCTTCCTGCCGGTACGATCGGTCGGTGTGATGGGTGATGGCCGTACCTACGAGCATGTGATCGCGCTGCGCGCGGTCACGAGCACCGACGGCATGACGGCCGACTGGTTCTCGTTCCCGCACGAAGTGCTTGGACGCATTTCGAATCGGATCATCAACGAGGTCGATGGCGTGAACCGTGTGGTCTACGACATCAGCTCCAAGCCGCCCGCCACGATCGAGTGGGAGTAGTCGGCGCGGTGTGAACGGGAGTGTCGCTGGTGTTGCTGAACACGCATTGCGGAGTTGTTCATGCACGGCACTGGTACTGGATTTCCCTATTGGTCTCAGGACGCCACACTCGTGGCGTCCGCACTTGACTCGGGCCCCAATGGGCTGACGTCGGTACAAGCGGCCGCGCAGCTTCGCGTGGCCGGCCCCAACAGCGTTGAGGACGCGCCGCGTCTCGGCGTGGCGCGCCTGCTGCTGCGTCAGTTCGAAAGTCCGTTGGTGCTGATACTCCTGGTTGCCGCGGTCATTTCCGTCGGACTGCAGCAGTGGGTCGACGCCGGCATCATTCTCGCCATCGTCATCGGCAGTTCGGTACTCAGCTTCTTTCAGGAGTATCGCGCGTCGACGGCCGTCAACGCGCTACGCCAGCGGCTGGCGCTCACCTGTCGGGTCATCCGCGATGGCGTCGAGCAGACGCTGCCGGTAAGCGGCGTCGTTCCCGGTGATGTCGTGATGCTCTCGGCCGGCAATCTGATCCCCGCCGACGGGCTGCTCCTCGAGGCCGAGGACTTTCTGGTGAGCGAGTCGGGCATGACCGGGGAATCGTTTCCCGTGGAGAAGCGTCCCGGAGTACTGCCGCTGGACACCGCGATGGCGGCGCGCTCCAACTCCGTGTTCCTGGGCGCATCGGTCAGGAGCGGTACCGCGCGGGTGATGGCGGTGCGCACGGGCCGCGCCACCGAGTTCGGGGTGATCGCTGCGCGCATGAAGTCGCGCCAGCCGGAAACGGATTTCGGTCGCGGTGTGCGGCAGTTCGGCATGTTGCTGATCCGCGTCATGCTCGTGATCGTGCTGTTCGTGCTCACGGTGAACGTGCTGCTCGATCGCCCCGTCATCGAGTCGTTGCTGTTCGCGGTGGCCCTGTCGGTCGGACTCTCTCCGGAACTGCTGCCCGCGATCATCAGTGTGACGCTGTCGGCGGGTGCGCGGGCCATGAGTGCGCGCGGCGTGATCGTGCGTCGCCTCGATGCGATCGAGAATCTCGGCAGCATGGACATCCTGTGCACCGACAAAACCGGAACGCTGACCGACGGGACGATCGTGCTGCAGGCGGTGCTCGACGCCGGCGGCGCGCCTTCCGCGGCCGTTCGCACCTTGGCGTTTCTGAATGCCTCCTTCGAGACCGGCATCGCGAATCCCCTCGATGCGGCGATCGTCGCCGACGGCGAGCGCTCGCAGCTGTCAACGGCGGGATACCGCAAGATCGATGAAATCCCGTACGACTTCATGCGCCGACGTTTGACGGTCATGGTTGTCTCCGCGGCGGCGCCGCTCGAGCACCTCATCGTGACCAAGGGTGCCGTCTCGAATGTGTTGGACGTGTGCACGCGCATCGAACGCGACGGTGCCGTCGTCCCCCTCGATACGGCGCATCGCGACGAGCTGGAGGCGCTCGTCGCGACCAAGGGCGCGGAAGGCTTTCGTGTGCTGGCCGTCGCCACGCGAATCTGCCCGGCCACACCGCGCTATACCCGCGACGACGAGCAGGCCATGACGTTTCGCGGGCTGCTCGTCTTCTTCGACCCGCCGAAGGCCGACGCCGCACGCACGATCCAGTCGCTGAATGCGCTCGGCATCCGCATCAAGGTGATCAGCGGTGACAACCGGCATGTGACGGCGCATCTCGCGCGTGCCGTCGGACTCGACGACACGTCGATGTTGACCGGGGAGCAACTCACGCAGCTCAAGGATGAAGCGCTGTGGCATCTCGCGCCGCGCACGGACCTGTTCGTGGAGATCGACCCGCAGCAGAAGGAGCGCATCGTGCGCGCGCTGCAACGCACGGGACACTCGGTCGGTTACCTCGGTGACGGCATCAACGATGCGCCGGCGCTGCATGCGGCCGACGTCGGCATCTCGGTGGAGCAGGCGGTCGACGTCGCGCGGGAGAGCGCGGACATCATTCTGCTGCGGCCGGATCTCGATGTCCTGCGGATGGGCGTCGAAGACGGCCGGCGCACGTTCGCCAACACGATCAAGTACATCACCATCACGACGAGCGCGAACTTCGGCAATATGATCAGCATGGCGGTGGCCACGCCGTTCCTGCCATTCCTGCCGCTGGCGGCGAAACAGATCCTGCTCAACAATTTTCTCTCGGATCTCCCATCGATTGCGATTTCCAGCGACAACGTCGATCCCGAGCGGCTGGCGGTGCCGCAGCGCTGGAGTATCCACGACATTCAGCGGTTCATGATCGTGTTCGGGCTGATCAGCTCCGTCTTCGATCTCCTCACGTTCGGCACACTGCTGCTGGTGTTCCATTCCGGCGTCGCGCTCTTTCAAACATCGTGGTTCATGATCTCGCTGCTCACGGAACTGCTCGTGGTGCTCGTCCTGCGCACGCGAGGACCGGCGCTCCGGAGCCGCCCGAGCGCGCTGCTGTGGCGCACCACCGTGGTCGTGGCGCTCGCGACGTTTGCGATTCCGTTTCTCGGAGGGCTGAGCGCGGTGTTCGGGTTCGTGCCGCTGTCGGTGCCGCAGCTCGCTGCCGTCGTCGCGATCGTAACCGGCTATCTGCTGGCGACGGAAGGAGTCAAACGATGGTACTTCCGGTCGGCGTTCGGCGCTGCGCGGTCTCCGGTCCCCGCCACTTGAGTGATCCCACTCCGGGCACGATCTTCCCAGCCACACCGTAGGCAACACCCGACTGCGCCCGCAGATCGCGGCGCTTCGGGAATCATCGAGGGAGGCACGGCGCATGGCACGTAGACCGCTCACAAAGGTGCTGGTAACGCTCGGCGTCATGGCCCTGCCGTGGCTCGCGGCTGACGCGCAGACGGCCGGTGCACCCACACACGGCGTCCGTCCGGCGCGCCTGGTGATCCGTGGCGCGACGATCATCGAAGGCAACGGCACGCCGGCCGAGGGGCCCAAGGATATCGTGATCGAGGGCAACCGCATCGCACAGATCGTGTCGCTCGATCCGGTGGCCATCAAGGACGGCACGGCACGACGTCCCACGGGCGACGTGATCATCGACGCGACGGGCAAGTATGTCATGCCGGGGCTCATCAACCTCCACGGTCATGTGCAGGACGAGCGCGGGGGTATCGCGCAGCCGCTCGAGTATCAGATGAAGCTGTGGCTCGGCATGGGTATCACGACCGTGCGCGACGTGTCGAGCGAAACGCCAAAGACGCTGCAGTTGCGGGCACGCAGTCTGAGCGGCGACTTGGTCGGTCCGCGGCTCTATGTCTACGCGCGTTACGCGTACATGCCGGTGCCACGCAACGACGTGGAAGCACGGCAGCGCGTCCGCGACCTCAAGGCGCAGGGCGTCGACGGGCTCAAGCTGTTCGGCATGGACAAGGATGTGTATCCGGCGGTGCTCGACGAAGCGCACAAGCTTGGACTGCGCACGGCCCACCACATGGCGGTCGATGAGACCAACGCGTGGGACGCCGCGGCGGGCGGACTTACGAGCATCGAGCATTGGTACGGCGTGCCTGATGCGGCGATCAGCGATGGACTGCAGAGCTTTCCGTCCAACTTCAACTACGCCGACGAAGGCATGCGCTTTCGCTATGCTGGCCGACTGTGGCGCGAAGCTGATCCCTCGCGCCTGCAGGACGTGTTGAAGGCGATGGTGAAGGCGAACGTCGCCTGGAATCCGACGCTCGAGATCTACGAGGCCAGCCGTGACCTGCAGCGCGCCGAAACGCAGCCGTGGTTTGCAGAATATCTGCATCCCACGCTCGACAAGTATTTCAAGCCGGATCCGTCGAACCACGGTTCGTATTTCGCGAACTGGAGCAGCACCGACGAAGCCTACTGGAAGGAGAACTACCGGATCTGGTTTCAGGCCGTGCGTGATTTCGAGCGGCTCGGCGGCGTCGTCGGTGCGGGAGAGGACGCTGGCTTCATTTACCAGGTGTACGGATTCGGATTGATCCGTGAACTCGAGCTGCATCAGGAGGCCGGATTCGCGCCGCTGCGCGTGCTGCAGCATGTCACGGCAAACAATGCCAAGATCCTCGGCGAAGAGTCGCGTCTTGGCCGCGTACGCCCCGGGTTCGTGGCCGATCTGGTGGTGATCAACGGCAACCCGCTCGAAGACCTCAAGGTGTTCTATCCGCCGCGCGCCGATGCGGCGGCGGGTCCCGGTGGCGGTGTGGCGTGGACGATCAAGGACGGCATTCCCTACGATGCGCCGCGCCTGCTTCGCGAGGTGCGCGAGTTGGTGTCCTCGGCGAAGCGCACCATCGGCCGTTGAGGGTCGCCGTCGAATCCAGCCGGGACTGGCGCGGCGACCTGCGTGACATGGCGCGCATCGCCATGCCGATCGTGTTCATCAATCTTGGTATTCAGGCCATGGGCGTGGTGGACGCGCTCATGGTCGGCAAGCTCGGTGGTGCGGCAATCGCTGCCGTTGCGTTGGGGAATTTCTATTTCTTCAACGCTAGCGTTTTCGGCATGGGGCTGCTGTGTGCGATCGATCCGGTCGTGGCGCAGGCAGTGGGCGCCGGTGATCACGAAAGCGTCGCGCGCGGCGTACAGCGCGGCTTCGTGCTGGCGGCGCTCGTGTCGGTGTTTGTGCTGCTGGCGCTGCTGCCGGTTGAATGGTTGTTGCTGAGGCTCGATCAGCCGGCCGATGTGGTGAAGGAAACTTCGGTGTATACCTATCGTCGTGCGCTGGCGATTGTGCCGTTCTTTGCGTTCAACGTGTTCCGGCAAACGCTGCAGGCGATGGGGCCTGTCCGCCACATCCTTATCGCCGCGGCGGTGGCGAACATCGTGAATGTGATCGTGAACTGGCTGTTGATCTTCGGCAATGCCGGGGCGCCGACGCTCGGCGTGGAAGGGGCGGGCTACGCGACCGCGATCTCGACGTGGGTGATGGCGCTGGTGCTGCTCGCGTTGGCGTGGCCACTGTTGCGTCCGGCCATCCGGCCGTGGCGCCGAGAGACGCTGCATTGGGCGCCGTTCATGCGCATGTTGCGCATCGGTGTGCCGATCGGTGTGCAGTGGTTCTTCGAGAGTTTCGCCTTCGGGCTCACGGCGCTCTTCATGGGATGGATGGGCACGGCGTCGCTAGCCGGCCATGAGATCGCGCTGAACATGGCGGCGATGACCTTCATGGTGCCGCTCGGCATCTCCGGTGCGGCCGCCGCCGTCGTCGGGCGCGCCATTGGCCGCGGCGACATGCCGTCGGCGCGCCGCGACGCGGTGGCGGCGATCGCCTGCGGGGGCGGTGTGATGTGCGTGAGCGGCGTGATCTTCATGCTCGCGCCCGAGTGGCTCGCGACGCGCTACACGACCGAATCCGCCACGGTCGCGGTGGCCGTGTCGTTGATTCCGCTGGCGGGCATGTTTCAGGTGTTCGACGGCCTGCAGGCGGTCACGAGCGGCGTGCTGCGCGGCACGGGTGACACCCGTGTGCCCGCGATCCTGCATCTCGTCGCGTTCTGGGGCGTCGGCATCCCACTCGGGATGTACCTCGGGTTCCGCACACCGCTGCGCGAACGCGGGCTCTGGATGGGGCTCGTGGCCGGATTGGCCGCTGCCGCACTCTTACAGAGTCTCCGCGTCGTAAATCGATTGCGCTTGGATATCGGACGCGTCGTCGTCGATCACTGATCGACGACGACGGTCAGAAGTTCAGACGCGCTTTTCTTCGAGCAGCGCCATGAACTCCACCGGAGAGCTGATCTCCAGCAGGCGGCCCGGAACGTCGCTCTCCTTGCTGAACTGCGCGATCTTTCCCAGTACCGGCAGGTACTGGTTCGAGACCTCGAGCGGCGGCGCGACGATGAGGAAGAAGAAGTTGACGGGCTTGTCGTCGATGGCCTTGAAGTCGACACCGTCTTTCTTGCGGCCGAAGGCCACGCGCAGACGGTTGACGACGAGGCTGCGGCAATGCGGGATCGCGATTCCACGGCCAATGCCGGTGGAGCCGAGATTTTCGCGCCGCTTGAGCATCTTGAACAGCATGCCCTCGGATTTCTCATCGAGCTTGAGCAGCCCGATGAGTTCCTTGAGAATTTCGTCCTTGCTCGTACCCTGAAGCTCGAGCTGGACAGCGTCTTCGGAGAAGAACTCGCGCAGTTCCATAGCCTTCTATCCTAACCATGGGGACGCCGCTGTCAAACCTCCGCGTTGCTCGCCCGATGCCAGCCCGCTAACTTCAAGTGTATGTCCCGTAAGACGTTTCCATTCCGTGTGCCCCATTCGGTGCCACTCTATCTCGCGCCGATGGCGGGCGTGTCGGAATCTCCCTTCCGACGGCTGTGCCATGCACATGGCGCGGACGTGGTGGTCACCGAGTTTCTCTCGGCTGAAGGCATCCGCCGAGAGAACGAAGCCACGATCAGCAAACTGCGGTTTTCGCCCGATGAGCACCCGATCGGCGTGCAGATTTTCGGTGCGGATCCCGCGGCCATGGCTGATGCGGCCGCCGTGGTCACGGACCTGTTCATGCCGGACTTCGTCGACATCAATTTCGGCTGCCCGGTGAAGAAGGTCGTGCGCCGGAACGGGGGATCGGGATGTCTGCGCGATCTGGACTTGGTGCAGGAGATCATCCGCGCCGTGTCCAAGGCCACGCCGCTGCCGGTGACGTGCAAGATCCGCAGTGGCTGGAGCGAGGAGATGCGCGATCCGGTAGGAATCGCGCTGCGCTGTCAGGACGCGGGTGCCCGGGTGTTGGCGTTGCACGCGCGAACGCGGACACAGATGTACACGGGGCAGGCGAATTGGGACGAAATCGCCAAGGTGGCTGAGGCGCTCGACATCCCGGTGCTGGGCAACGGCGATATCAAGACGGCGGCCGACGCCAAGCGTATGCTCGACCACACGAAGGCCGACGGCATCATGCTGGGGCGCGGCTCGTACGGCCAGCCGTGGGTGTTCAAACAGGCCCGCGCGCTGTTCGAGGGCCTGCCCATGCCGGAGACGCCGGGGGTGCACGAGCGTTTCGCCATCGCGCTCGATCATGCACGGTTGGTGCAGGGCTACGAAGTAGACGCCATCGGCGCCGCCCTCGAGTTCCGGAAGCACCTGGGCTGGTACGTGAAGGGGCTCCCGAATTCGGCCGACCTGCGGAAGCTGCTGCATCAGGTACGCGACTTCAGCGAAGTCGAGGAAATCTTCTCGAATTACCTGCTGCACTACGAGGAGTACCGGGCGCAGCGGCTCGCCGCCAGCGACCCGGATGTCTCGGATCTCACCTGCGAGGCTGCCTGACCGGCGCGGCCACCCGGTGGCTGGGGCAGTTGCGGGAACCGCAGGTGCTCCCCTAGTGTACGGAGTAGTGCAGGACCGTTAGCCGGGGGTGACTGGCTTCGACGGGGTTGGTGAAGCTCTGGTTGCGTGCCCAGGTCCTCGAGCACCTGGTAAAACACTCGGGAAAATTCCAATCGCGAACAACAACCTCGCGCTCGCCGCCTAACTTCGGTTAGACCGGCAGTGCTCACAAGGCAGCCCGCCCGGGGCGGCATGTGAGTATCGAAAATCTGGGCTAGTCCGACGTCACGCCTGCGGGCGTTGGGCAAAACTTTAGCAGGCTTGTCTGGACGTGGGCTTTCTGTTGGCCAGCGGACAGAGACCTCAATCAACAGAATACGCACGTAGACGCTGGGGTCGATTCAGTCTCGGACAGGGGTTCGATTCCCCTCACCTCCACTTGGGCGCCTCACCGCAATCGCGGTGGGGCGCTTTTGTTTAGTCGACCGCCGCGGTCGCCGCGGTTGACCGCCAGTTCGCCGGCAGTTGCTTCAGCAGGCGCGCCTTGAACTTGTGGTAGTCCACCGTGATCGTGTGGCGCGGCGTATCGAGCTGCGGGTAGTCCGGATGGGCCAGTTCCTCGGCAATCGCCCCTTCGAGGTCTCTCGGGGGCACCCAGGCGCCGGACAGCCGCCTCGCGAGCACCTTCGCCTGCAGCTCCGCCGCCGGCCAGATGCAGCCCAGCGGCTGAAAGAGGCCGACGAACGAGAGCGTCGGAAATCGCGCCGGAAACATGCGCAGATACAGCGGAACGGGACCTCGCGAGAAGTCGGCGACGTCGTGGGCGAGGAATGGGTGCGCGATCCAATATCCCGTGCACGCCACGATGATGTCGTAATCCGCCTGCGTACCGTCGACGAAGTGCACGGTGTGCCCATCGAAACGCGCGATATCCGGACGCGGCGTGATATGCCCGTGGCGCAGCGCGTAGAACAGCTCCGAATTCACCGTGGGGTGCGTGGCACCGAACGCGTGATCCGGCTCAGGCAGCCCGTAATCACGATTGGCGCCCTGCAACAGACGCAACAGCAACTGATTGATTCGCGACCGCATCGCGCGCGGCATCCACTGTGTGCGCTGTCCGACCACGTCACTCGGCTGGCCGAAGAGAAACTTCGGCACGATCCAGTATCCGCGTCGCCACGAGAGCTCCGTCGTGGCCGAAACGCGAGCCGTTTCCACGGCAACATCGCACGCCGAGTTGCCGCCACCGATCACGAGCACCCGCTGGCCGGTGAACGGCGCGGCGCGCTTGTAGTCATGCGAATGCATCATCGTGCCGCTGAACTCGCCCGGATACGCCGGCATACGCGGTCGCCAGTGATGCCCGTTGGCCACGACCACGGCGTCGAAGACCTCGTGTGACTCGACATCTCCCGCGCGCACGGTCATCGCCCACTGCTCGCCGGGCTGCGGCGCGACCCGAAGCACATCGGTTCCGAATCGCACGTGCCGCGTGACGCCGAAATGGTCGGCGTAGCGCTGGAAGTACTGCGCCAGTTGCTCGTGCGACGGATAGTCGGGATACCACGACGGCATGGGAAAGTCATGGTACTGCGACAGCGTCTTCGAACTGATGATGTGCGTCGTCTCGAAGACGCTCGAGTGCGACGATTCGAGCCGGAACAACCAATTCCCGCCTACCGCCTCGTTGCGGTCGTAGCACACGACGTTCGTGAATCCCGCATCGAGCAGATTCTTGACCGCGGTGATGCCGGACGGTCCGGCACCGATCACGGCAATGCGTGCGCTACGCGCCAACATGGTCAGGCGAGGGCGGCGTGTGCAGCGGCCAGGCGGGCGACCGGCACGCGATATGGCGAACAGGATACGTAGTCGAAACCGACCTGATGACAGAAGGCAACACTCTGCGGCTCGCCGCCATGCTCGCCGCAGATGCCGACCTTGAGATCGGCACGCGTGGCACGGCCGTCGCGCACGGCCCACGAGATCAGCTTGCCGACGCCCTTACGATCGAGCACCTGGAACGGATCCTCGGCCAGGATACCCTTCTCGATGTAATGCGGCAGGAAGCGGCCCGCGTCATCGCGGCTCAGGCCGAAGGTGGTCTGTGTGAGATCGTTCGTGCCGAAGGAGAAGAAGTCCGCCTCGGTGGCGATCTCGTCGGCCGTAAGCGCCGCGCGCGGCAGCTCGATCATCGTGCCGATGAGATACGGTACGCGCTCGCCCATGACGCCCATCACCTGATCGGCCGCCCGTTCGATGATCGCCCGCTGATGACGCAGTTCGGTGACGTCGGAGACCAGCGGAACCATGATCTCCGGACGTACATCGATGCCGCGCCGGTGCGCACGCACGGCCGCCTCGAAGATCGCGCGCGCCTGCATCTCGGTGATCTCGGGATACACGATACCGAGTCGGCAGCCGCGATGACCGAGCATCGGGTTGGTCTCGTGCAGCGCCGCCACGATACGGGCCAACTCGGGGCGAGAGAGTCCCAACGATTGCGCGAGCATCGTCGACTCTTCGCCGCCATGTGGCAGAAACTCATGCAGCGGCGGATCGAGGAGGCGGATGGTGACGGGAAATCCGTCCATTGCCTGGAAGATGCCCTCGAAATCGGCACGCTGCATCGGTAACAGCTTTTCGAGCGCGCGTCGACGTCCACTCAAGTCGCGAGCGACGATCATCTCACGCATCGCGGTGATGCGCTCGCCTTCGAAGAACATGTGTTCGGTGCGGCACAACCCGATGCCTTCGGCGCCGAAGTTACGCGCTACGCGCGCGTCGCGCGGGGTATCGGCATTGGCACGCACGCGAAGCCGACGGTCTTCGTCGGCCCAGCCCATGAGCTTCGCAAATCCCTGATACGTCGGCGCATCGACTGCGGCGAGTGCGCCGTTGTTCACGCGCATCACTTCGCTCGGCTGCGTGGGCAGATCACCCGCGAAGACGCGTCCGGTGCCGCCATCGAGCGTAATCCAATCGCCCTCGTTGATCACGTGCTCACCGATGCGCATCGAACGCTGCTCGTGTGAGATCTCGAGCGCCGTGCACCCCACAATCGCACACTTGCCCATGCCGCGCGCAACCACGGCGGCGTGGCTGGTCATGCCGCCACGGGCCGTGAGGACAGCGCGCGCTGCGACGATGCCGTGGAAATCCTCGGGCGTCGTCTCCTCGCGTACCAGAATGACCTGCTCACCAGCCGCATGACGCCGCTCAGCCACGTCGGGATCGAACACGACGATGCCGCTCGCCGCGCCAGGGCTGGCTGGCAACCCGACCGCGAGTGCGGTGGCCCGTACATCCGAACTGATGACGGGGTGCAGGAGCTGATCGAGCTGATTCGGCTGCATGCGCAACACGGCCTCGCGCTGCGAAATCAACCCCTCGTCCACCATGTCGAGCGCGATGCGCAGGGCGGCGGCCGTCGTGCGCTTGCCCGTGCGCGTCTGCAGCAGATAGAGCGTGCCGCGCTCCACCGTGAACTCGATGTCCTGCATGTCGCGGAAATGCTGCTCGAGGCGGTCCTGCGTGGCCATCAGTGCGGTGTACGCCGCGGGCAACATGGTTGCCATGTCGTCGATGTGCAGCGGCGTGCGGATGCCGGCGACGACATCCTCTCCCTGCGCATTGACGAGGAATTCGCCGTAGAAACGCCGCTCACCGGTGGACGGGTCGCGCGTGAAGGCGACGCCGGTTCCCGAGTCTTCGCCCATGTTGCCGAACACCATCGACACGATGTTGACGCCGGTGCCAAGCGTGTGCGGAATACCGTTGACGCGCCGATAGTCGACAGCCTTCTTCAGCGTCCACGAATTCCACACCGCCTCGATCGCGCCCCACAACTGCACCTGCGGATCCATCGGGAAATCGCGTCCCGTGGTGAACCGGATCAGCTGCTGATACTCATGCACGAGCGCGCGCAGCGCCTCTGCACTGAGTTCGCTGTCGGTGGTCACCCCGTTGGTGACGCGCTTGCTGCCGAGCAACTGCTCGAACTTGGCGATCGGCACACCGAGCACGACGTCGGCGTACATCTGCAGGAAGCGGCGGTACGAGTCGTACGCAAAACGCGCATTTCCGCTCGCCTTCGCCAGACCCTCCACCGTCTCGTCGTTGAGACCGAGATTGAGGATCGTCTCCATCATACCGGGCATGGAGACGGACGCTCCGGAGCGCACCGAGACCAGCAGCGGGTTCGCCGCATCGCCGAAACGCTTGCCGCTCACTTCCTCGAGACGCTCGAGCGCGCGGGTGACCTCTTCTCGGAAGGCATCATCGACCAGCCCATCGGCGAGATACGACACGCACCGATGGGCGGCAATGGTGAAACCGGGAGGGACGGGAACACCGAGATTGGTCATCTCGGCGAGATTCGCGCCCTTCCCACCCAGAATCGTCTTCATGTCCCGCGTACCGTCAGCGCTACCGTTTCCGAAGAAATAGACGGAGCGGGTCATTCAGATCTCCCTTGCAGTGTGTGGAACGAGGATCAGGCGATGCCGATTGAAAGACCGGCGCCCCCGCCGGCGCGCAACAGCTCGGGCTCGCTGGGGGTCGCGGTCGGATACTTCCCCGAGAAGCACGCATGGCAATAGCCACCCGGACCCTCAGGCATAGCAGACAGCATGCCATCGATCGAGAGATACCCGAGCGAGTCCACGCCAAGGTGCCGGACGAGCTCGTCGTGCGTCATCTGCGCCGCGATCAACTCCTCCCGACGCGGCGTGTCGATGCCGTAATAGCACGGGCTGATGATCGGTGCGCTCGATACACGCATATGCACCTCGCGCGCACCCGCCGCGCGCACCAGCGAGACCAGACCACGCGTCGTGGTGCCGCGCACGATCGAGTCGTCGACCATGACCACGCTCTTGCCTTCGAGCAGTTCGCGTACCGGATTGTACTTCACCTTCACCTTCGCATCGCGGCCAGCTTGCGTCGGCTGGATAAACGTCCGCCCGATGTAATGGTTCCGAATGAGCGCGAGTTCGTACGAGGTGCCCGATTCGTCGGCGAAGCCGAGCGCGGCCGAATTCGAAGAGTCGGGTACCGCGAAGACGATATCGGCACCCGGAGCCGGGCATTCGCGTGCCAGCTGACGACCCAGCGCACGTCGTGACCGGTCCACCGAGCCGCTGAACACCGCACTGTCGGGTCGGGCGAAGTACACATGCTCGAAGACGCAGCGATTGATCGGCGCGGGGGGCAGCGCGTGAATCGAGCGCAGCCCCTGCGCATCGACCGCGATGATCTCACCCGGCTCCACTTCGCGTTCGTACACAGCGCCGACGATGTCGAGTGCGCACGTCTCCGATGCGAACACCCAGCCGTCGCCGAGCCGCCCAATCACGAGGGGGCGCCAGCCGTGCGGGTCACGCGCGACGAGGACGGTCTCGTCCAAAACGATGAGCAGGCAGTACGCACCCTCGACCCCTTGCAACGCCTCGGCCACGCGGGCTTCCGGCGTCGTGCCATGCGCGCGGGCGATTCGGTGCACGATCGCCTCGGAGTCCATGGTCGACGAGAAGATCGCGCCGCCATCTTCCAGGTCACGCCGCAACTCGACGGCGTTGGTGAGATTGCCGTTGTGTGCGAGCGCGATGTGGCTCCGGCGCACACGGGCGAGAATCGGCTGCGCGTTCTCGATCGCCGATGCACCGGCGGTGCTGTACCGCGTGTGGCCGATCGCGATCGGTCCACGCAGCGCGTCCATCTCCTCGTCGCCGAACCCTTCCGAGACGAGTCCCATCGCACGACTGACGCGCGCACGCCGCGCGTCGTCGACGGCAACGATGCCCGCCGACTCCTGCCCGCGATGCTGCAGCGAGTACAAGCCGAGTTGCGTAAGTGCTGCTGCGTCCCGAACTCCATAGACGCCGAAAATACCACACATGGGAAAACTCCCGATCAGTCGTTGGTAGGAGCGTGCGATGAGGCCACCGCATGCTCAGCCGGCGTCTCGCCATCCATGGCGAGCGGAATTGCCTCGTGAAACGCCTTCGCGAGCCAGTCGATCGGCGCCGAGAAGGTGTCGTCCGAAATCGTGAACTGCGCACCGCTGTCGGCAGTGGTGACGGTACCGATCACGCGCGCCGGAACGCCGTGGCGCTGCGCGATCTGCAGCACCGCTGCGCTGTCCGCGGTGGAAACGACCACGCGTCCATGCGCTTCACCGAACAGCAGGGCGCGGTGGGGCAGCGTGGCCCATGCCGACAGGTCGACGGTGAATCCAAACTCGCGGTCGCGATCGGCCATCGCGCACTCGGCGAGTGCCACCGCCAATCCGCCATCGCTGCAATCGTGCGCCGAGCGCACGACACCGCCGCGGATCGACTCCAGCAGCGCGTCGATCAAGGCGCGTTCACGCGTGGGATCACACACCGGCGGTTCGCCGATGGTCAGGCCGTGGATCGCGAGCAGGTATTCGCTCGCCCCGAGTTCGTCGGTGCAATCGCCCAACAGCACGATGTCGTCGCCGGCGTTCTGGAACCCCGACGGTGTGACATGCGAAATGGACTCGATCAGTCCGACCATACCGATGGTCGGCGTGGGATGGATCGCGCCCTGCGGGTTCTCGTTGTAGAGCGACACGTTGCCACCGGTCACCGGTGTTTCGAGCACCGTGCAGGCTTCACCCATGCCGGCGATCGCTTCGCTCAGCTGGAAGTACACTTCGGGCTTCTTCGGATTGCCGAAGTTGAGATTGTTCGTGATCGCCATCGGACGCGCGCCGGTGCAGGCGACATTGCGTGCGGCTTCGGACACGGCTGCGCGTCCACCGTTGCGCGGCGACAGCGCCACGTGGCGGCCGTTGCCGTCGATGCACAGCGCGATGGCCTTGTCGGTGCCACGCAGCTTCACGACGGCCGCGTCGCTGCCCGGGCCGCGCATGGTGCTGGTGCGCACCGTCGAGTCGTACTGCTGCCACACCCACTTCTTGCTGGCAATCGTTGGCGACGAGAGCAGGCGCTCCAGCGTCCACGCGTGGTCGCGTTCTTCATCGAGCGCCACGACGGCATGCGCTGAACGTCCGCGCGCGGCCTTGAGCGCTTCGCTCTCCTTCGGCTCGAGCACGTACTGCGGGCACTCGGTCACCAGGCGGGAGCCGGGGAACTCGGCCACCACGCGCTCGCCTTCGGTCACGCGATACACTGGCTCCGCGATGACTTCCCCGATCACGGCCGCTTCGAGATCCCACTTCGCGAGGATCGCGCGCACGTCGTCTTCGTGGCCGAGCTTCGCGACGACGAGCATCCGTTCCTGCGATTCCGACAGCAGAATCTCGTACGGCGTCATCCCCTGTTCGCGCACGGGGACCTTGGTGACGTCGATCGTGACGCCGACGTCGCCGCGCTCGGCCATCTCGGCCGACGACGACGTGAGGCCGGCAGCGCCCATGTCCTGAATCGCAACGATGTGCCCGCTGCGAATCAACTCGAGTGACGCTTCGAGCAGCAGCTTTTCGGTGAATGGATCGCCGACCTGCACCATGGGGCGCTTGGCTTCGCTGGACGCCGAGAGATCTTCCGAAGCGAACGACGCGCCGTGAATGCCGTCGCGACCGGTACGTGCGCCGACGGCCATGATCGGATTGCCGACGCCAGAGGCGACGGCGGTGATCAGCTCGTCCTCCCGCATGAGGCCGACGCACATCGCGTTCACCAGCGGATTGCCTTCGTACGACGGATCGAACACGACTTCACCACCGACCGTCGGCACACCGACACAGTTGCCGTAATCGCCAATGCCCTTCACGACGCCAGCGAAGAGCCAACGCACGCGGCTCGACGTGAGCGGACCGAAACGCAGAGAGTTGAGCAGGGCGATGGGGCGGGCGCCCATCGTGAATACGTCACGCAGAATTCCACCGACGCCAGTGGCCGCGCCCTGATACGGCTCGACGGCGGACGGGTGATTGTGCGACTCGATCTTGAACGCCACCGCCCAGCCGTCACCGACGGAGATGACGCCGGCGTTCTCCCCGGGACCCTGCAGCACCCATGGTGCTTTCGTGGGCAGCGTCTTGAGCATGGGACGCGAATGCTTGTACGAGCAGTGCTCGCTCCACAGCGCGCTCACGACGCCGAGCTCGGTGAACGTAGGCGTACGGCCAAGCATGGCGATCAGGCGCTCATACTCGAATTCCGTGATGCCGTGCTCGGCCACCATGGCCGGCGTGATCACCGGATCGCCCGGACGTGATTCCACAGGACGTGCGTTGGACGCGGCGGTCATGCCTTCACCTCGGCGAGCATCGATTCCAGGATTGAGGCGAACAAGGGCACGCCGTCGGTTGAGCCGAGCGTCGCATCGAGCGCGCGCTCAGGGTGCGGCATCATGCCGAGCACGTTGCCCTCGGCGCTGACGATGCCGGCGATGTTGCGGAGTGAGCCGTTCGGATTGGCCGCCGCCGTGGCCTCGCCTTCGGCGTTGACGTACCGGAAGACGACCTGACCCTCTCCTTCGAGGCGAGCCAGCGTATCGGCATCCGCCGTGTAACGGCCGTCCCCGTGAGCCACGGGAATGGAGATGACCTGACCGATGTGATACTGCGACGTGTACCGGGTTGCGATCGACTCGACACGCAGATGCGCCGGCTTACTCACGAAGCGCAGACTCGCATTTCGCAGCAGGGCGCCGGGCAGCAATCCGGCTTCACAGGCGATCTGAAAACCGTTGCAGATGCCGAGCACCGGCCCGCCGCGCTTGGCGAACGCAATGACTTCCTGCATGATCGGGCTGAAGCGGGCGATCGCACCGGCGCGCAGGTAGTCGCCGTAGCTGAAACCGCCGGGCAGAATCACCAGATCGACGTTCTGGAGGTCGTGATCCTTGTGCCACAGATAGACCGCCTCCTGACCGAGGTGATCGGCGATCGCGTGGTACGCGTCCTCGTCGCAGTTGGAACCGGGAAACCGAACGATACCGGCCTTCACGCGTGCTCCACCGAGGCGATCTCGAAGTCTTCGGTGACCGGGTTGGCCAGCAGCTTTTCGCACATGGCTGTGATGCGCGCGCGCGCCGCATCGGCCGTCGCGGCTTCGGTCTCCACGATCACGTGGCGTCCGACGCGCACGTCACTCACGTCGGCGAAGCCGAGCGAGTGGAGTGCATCAGCCACTGCCTTGCCCTGGGGATCAAGGATCCCGCGACGCGGAACGATATGGATGGCGCAGCGGAAACGGGTCATGCCAAGGGCTCCTCGCGACCGGCGTCCGGCGCGATGTTCTGTCGTGAAGGACGACGGCGTCGACGACGACGTCGGGGATCGAGGGGTTCATCGATGTCATCCTCGGCCGCGTCGTCGTCCTCACGCGCGCCGGGAATGCGATCGAGCAACCCGAGAAAAACAGTGCGGCCGATGCCGTAGAGCACATAGGCCATCAGGGCAGGGAAGAAGAACTTCTTCGGCAGAAAAATGACGCCGACGAAGGTGCCGACGACCAACAGGAATCCGAGGATGCCGTTGAGCGTACGAAAGTTCACCGTCGGCACCTTGGCGTACTGCACGTTGCTGATCATCAGCATGCCAAGACCGAGCATGACCCAGCGCAGCATCTGATGCCACGGCAGGTCGCCGATCATCGTCTCGGTGTACAGCGGCGTCTGACTGAACCAGTAGTACGTCGCGAGCGTCATGCCGGCGGCGGGACTGGGCAAGCCGGTGAAATGCGTGTTCTTGGTGCCGGCCTGCTCGACGTTGAAGCGCGCCAGGCGCATCACGGCGCATGCCGTAAAGAAGAAGCAGAAGATCCATTCCCACCGTGTGCTCTGGAACACGGCGAAGTACATGATCAGCGCCGGCGCAGTGCCGAACGAGATCGCATCCACGAGCGAGTCCAGCTCTTCGCCGAAGCGCGTGCCCGACTTCGTGGCGCGTGCGATGCGACCGTCGAGCGTGTCGGCGATCGCACCGAACACGATGAATCGCGCCGCGGCATCGAAATCGCCGCGGGAGGCGGCGACAATCGCGAAGATGCCGAAGAACAGGTTGGCGAGCGTGAAGCCGTTGGGGAGGGCAACAGCGGCGCGGGGGCGCGGACGGCGCGGACGCTCCACGCCATCGGCACCGGTCCCACGGGTATCCGGGCGGCTCATGTGGGCATTCCGACTGGGGTACGGTACACCCACGCCACCACGAGGGTGACGATCGTGAGGACATATCCGGCGAGCCACCACGGCCACGAGCGGAAGCGCAGCGCGGCCGCGAAAGTAAGCGCGGCCAAACCGGCGGCACCGAGCAGCAGCGGATAGCCCTCACGCGCGAACATCAAACGGAATCCTCGGGCAGCCCGAGCCGCGCCAGGTCCATCGGCGCGCCGGTGAGTCGTGCAAAGGCGTCACGATAACGAAGGCTCGTCGCACGGATGACGTCGTCAGGCAGCGTGGGAGCCGGCGCTTCACCATTCCATCGCCCGGCGCGGCGTTCCACATCGAGCCAGTCCCGAAGCGGCTGCTTGTCGAAGCTCGGCTGACCGCGGCCCGGTGTGTAGCTGTCGGCCGGCCAGAATCGTGAGCTGTCCGGCGTGAGCACTTCATCGATCAACAACAAGCGTCCGTCACGCCAGCCGAACTCGAACTTGGTGTCCGCCACGATGATGCCGCGCGGTTCCGCCGTGGCGCGTCCGAACTCGTACACCGTGCGCGCCAGACGCTCGAGTGTGGCGGCCGTATCTGTCCCCACGCTCGCAATCACGCTGGCGATGGTGATGTTTTCGTCGTGGCCGGTCTCCGCCTTCGTGGCCGGGCTGAAGATGGGCGGATCGAGGCGATCGCTCTCACGCAGTCCCACCGCCAATGCTTCGCCGGCCAGCGTCCCGTGCGCCTGATATTCCTTCCAGGCCGAGCCCGTGATGTAGCCGCGGATCACGCATTCGATCGGCACGACATCGGCGCGCACACACAACATGCTGCGACCGGCGAGCGCCTCGCGGTACGGCGCGAGCGTTGGTACTTCGCGCACGATTTCGTCGGTGTCGGCGGTGAGCAGATGATGCTCGACCACGCTCGACAACTGTGACAGCCACCACGCGGTGAGCTGCGTGAGTACAGCGCCCTTGTACGGAATGGCCTCGCTCATGACGATATCGAACGCGCTGATGCGGTCGGTCGTCACCAGCAGCAGGCGATCGTCGTCCACCGCGTAGACGTCGCGCACCTTACCGCGCCGTACGAGTGGCAGCGGCAACGCCGTCTCGATCATCGCCGCGGGCAGACCCGTGCTCATACCCGCACCTCTTCCACTTCGACACCCGCGCGGTCACGCGCCAGCCACGGTGCCACGTGCTCGTCGAGGAACTCCACCACTTGTTCAGGCGACCGACCGACGAAGCGCGTCGGCTCCGTAACCGCCTGCAAGTCTTCGAGCGGGATACCGAACGCCGGATCGGCCGCGAGGCGCTCCAGCATGTCGTTGCGCGCGGCGCCATCCTTCACGGCACGCGCCGCGTCGATGCTATGACCGCGAATCAGCTCATGGGCTTCCTGACGATCGCCGCCGGCGCGCACGAACCGCACGATGATCTCTTCGGTGGCCATGAACGGCAGTTCGTCGTCGACACGGCGACGGATACGGGCCGGATGCACCTCGAGCCCGCGCACGACATTCTGCATGAGCACCAGAATCGCGTCGGTGGCGAGGAACGATTCGGGAATTACCAGACGACGATTCGCGGAGTCATCCAGCGTGCGTTCGAAGTACTGCACGGCGTGCGTCTGATTGGCGTTCGGCTCGAGCGACAACACGAACCGCGCGAGCGACGCGATCCGCTCGGAGCGCATCGGGTTCCGCTTGTACGCCATCGCGGACGACCCGATCTGGTTCTTCTCGAACGGCTCCTCGATCTCGCCGAACGCCTGCAGCATGCGGATGTCGCCGGAGAACTTCGACGCGGTGGCCGCGATGCCGGCGACGACGCCGAGCACCTGCGCATCGACCTTCCGCGAGTACGTCTGTCCACTGACCGGGATCGAGGTCGCGAAGTCCATGCGGGTCGTCACGAGGCGATCGAGCTCGCGCACCTTCGCGTGATCGCCGTCGAACAGCGACAGGAAGCTTGCCTGCGTGCCGGTCGTGCCCTTCACTCCGCGGAACGGCAACTGCGCGATGCGGTACTCGAGGTCCTCGAGGTCGAGCAGAAGGTCCTGCATCCACAACGTCGCGCGCTTGCCGACCGTGGTGAGCTGCGCCGGCTGGAGGTGCGTGTAGCCGAGCGCCGGTTCGTCCTTCCACTCACGCGCGAACGCGCCGAGCGCCTCGAGTGAATCGATCAGCTTTTCGCGCAGCAGGTGCAAGCCGCGGCGCATGAGAATGAGCTCGGCGTTGTCGGTAACGAAGCAGCTCGTGGCGCCGAGGTGGATGAACTTCCGGGCGGCCGGCGCGACGTCGCCGAACGCATGCACGTGCGCCATGACGTCATGGCGGAACTTCTTCTCGTACACGGCGACCGCGTCGAAGTCGATGTCGTCGA
>CAWJMR010000024.1:0-127691 GCA_963843965.1 uncultured Gemmatimonadaceae bacterium | reverse complement strand
GCGCGCGGTGGCGACCAGACCGCTTTCGTACGAGGCGAACCCGTGGTCGTCGACGATCCAACCCGCTGCGTATTCCGTTCCGAGTTCGGTCCACAGCTGCTGCATCAGCCCCTCGGCCGATCGCCTGCCGTAGCCGTGCTCAATCGCGAGCCCGATCAGATTGGGCGCATAGTCGTTGTACAAAAAGCGCCCGGGTGCTTCTTCGATGCGCGTACCCTCGGCCGTCGTGCGCGCCAGATCGGTCGCGTAGTAGACCTTCACCTGGTCCCGGGTGACCCACGGAAACGAGACGCGCACATCGAACGCAATCCCCGAGCGCATGTCGACGAGGTCGCCCAGCGTGACCGCCGCGAAGCGCGGGTCGCGACGGAGCAGTTCGGGGACGTGCGCTGTAATCGGATCGGTGAGGCCGCCCAGCCGGCCTTCGGCGATCGCCCGCGCGAGCAGCAGCGACGTCACCGTCTTCGATATTGAGAACGTCGCGGCCGCCTGCGCGCGCGCGCCACCGTTACCGTACCATTCGCAGACGACCGCGCCGTCCTGCACGACCACGAAGGCGAGCGCGCCGCCCCTCTCGAGGTAGCTGGGCATCGACGGCGCGTCCGGCTCGGCGGCGAACGCGGCGGCCACCGCGTCGCACGCCGGTGCCTCGCGCCAGACGAGCGGGGCCGGGGCCGGCGCCAGCCGCGCGACGCGTTTCCACCGGTAGTCGTCGGTGTGCGAGTCGCGATGAATGACCACCCGCGTCGCGTATCGCAGGCCACGACCGGCGCACGCGAGGGACAGGCCGGCGCCCAGCACGACGCAGAGCCATCGTGCCCGGCGGACCAATCCCGTCATGACGGTCACCGCCGCGCGCGCGGTCATCGCCGGGCCGATCGTACGCGCGGATATTCCATCCCCATCGCGATCAGGTCGGCGGTGTCCGAGCCGTACCACGACGTGAGTCGCGCAATCACGGAATCCAGCGTGGTCGCCCAGTGTGCGGGCGAAGCCGTCAGCTGGATCTGGCGCGTATCCGCCGTCACGAAGCCGCCTGCCCGTTCGACCGTGATGCGCAGCCCTTGCCGGCTCGTCACCGATCCACCGCCCGCCGACCACGTGAAGGCGCGGCCGCGGATGGATCGCGAAATCGCGTCGACCGTGAAGGCCAGCGCGACCTCGTCGACGCCGTCGGTGACCGCAACGCCAACCGGTTCGTGTCGCCAGGGGAGGACGGCGTTCCACATCGCCTTCAGGTACATCCAGCGCGTGACACGGAACGCGTCCGAGTCGTGCGCTGGCTCCCACGACCGCAGGCCGATGGTGCGGGCGATCGAGTCAGCGACGACGCGTCCGGCGATGCGTTCGACAAGGTAGATCGACGCGGGGAGCGAGGCGCTCACGCCACTCGTTGTGATGAGGTGGTCATCGGCGACGTAGCGCCGGTCTCGCACCCACTTCGTGGCGGGGTATCTCGCGCTGAGTTCCCGTATCGCCGACCAGTGCGTTGTTGCCCGGCGACCGTCGAGCAGGCCTGCGCTGGCAAGGGTTCTCGCGCCCTCGCAGATGGAGACAATGGTTGCGCCGCGCGCCGCTTGCGCACGAAGCCAGCCCGTTACAGCCGTGTTGCTGTGATCGACCAGTGCCGGAACAATCACATAGTCCGCGCCTTGCGGATTCGCGGCGTCGAAGGCCTTCATTGTGAGCTCGGCATCGATCGCGACCGTGTTTCCCGGCCACAAGCGTACCCGCCCCGGTTCTCGAACTACGGTGACGACGCGCGCGACACCGGATTCAGTGAGCACCGCGTGCGGGATCATAAAGTCCGACAACTCCGTACCGGCCGCGTCGGCCACGATGGCGACAAGGGGGCGTCGATCGACGGCGGCTGTCGCGTCTGGCCGTATGCGCAACGAATCCTGCGCGCTCTTGCGCGTCACGAATCCCGTGTTGCCGACGGGTGGAGAGGATTGTGACAGGCGATCGTGTGGTGCCGCGGCGCCCACGGCGAGTGCGATGAGGGTAGCGATGATGTGTCCAGGCACGCGGAACTCCGTCAGTGGGAACGGTTGATCGAGCACTTGAGGCCAAGCTCGCGATACCCTGGTGTCGCCGCTTGAACGAAGCGGCCGATCTGTCCGCCATCTCGCGAACGCAATGGTGTCCGTATCGGCACCGGTGGGGTCAGGCCACGCAACGGCCGCTGCTCTACGGCGCGAGAAGAGTGGCGGCCCTTGCATCATCGTGCTCGAACGCCGAGCGCAGCCGATCGATCTCCGAAGCGGCAATGCCGAAACGCACGGCCACGGTGTTCCATCGCGCCGTCGCGGCACCCACCTCGGCTGCAATACGCTTGGCGTCGGCCGCCTTCAATCCGAACTACATCGCCACCTCAAAGGCGATGTCGAGCGAAGCCGTGGGATCTCCGTCAATTCCAATCGCCGTAGAGAGCACCCGATCCTTGATGTCCGTCGGGACCGGGCTCACGTCGAACACGGGCGACAGGCGCCAGCCGGCGACCCCTGCATACAGGAAGCCGTGCTTGCGTAGATGGTCATCGGTGGAAGAAGCGTCTGTCCCCAGAGATCGGGCGCGGGACACCTACAGCGCCGGTTCGAGCGCGAAGCTGTGGATGCTCGCGATCCAGGTGTCGTCTTACTGGAAGGTCGCGGTCTCGCGGCCGCGATGCGCGGTGACGTACAGGCGCCCGACCAAACGCGGCATCCCTTCCATGTCGACATAAACGTAGGAGGCCGGCGCGCTCATGGATTCCCCCGATCCGTCCGGGGCAGCCGGACGCGCTTCGGCAGGCGCTCGGCCTCGAGCGCCAACCCCTCGCGGTCGCCGGCCGGCGCGGCCAGCTCTCCCAAGCGGTTCGCGAGACCGAGGGCGAACAGCACGCTGGCCCACGTCCCGATCGCCACCCGCGGGTCACCGCGCTCGATCCGGCCCACGGTTTGCCGCGTGGTCAGCGCGCGATCGGCCACCACGTCCATGGGGAGTCGGCGGCGACGCCGAGCCTCACTGACGTCGGCGCCGAGGCGCTCGAGGGCGCGCTTCACCTCCGAAGGGACTGGCGCCGTTGGCGTCGGCATAGAATGGTTGCTGAAAGTAACGCTAAGACGTTTAAAGGTACACTAAGATAACATAATGGCCAGTTCCTAAGATCAGACTGGAGTCGCTGTTGATTGACGCTGCGGCAGAAACCTGCGACAAAGGCATGAATTTCAACGACGGCATGTAAGATCGAAGCCTGCTCATGACCATTGCCAGTGTGCCCCTCACCGACCAGCCTCTCATCCGCGCGGTCCCCCTGTTCGCCACCGCGCCGAGCGCCGACGGCGCCGAGTCGGACCTTTCGCTGATCCAACGCCTGAAGCGCGGCGACCAGACGGCTCTCGACCCGTTGTTCCGTCGCCATGCGCCCGCGCTGGTCTCGCTCGCGGCGCGCATCACCGGCTCCGTCGACGACGGCAAGGACGTCGTGCAAGACGTTTTCGAGAGACTCGCAATCACGGCAGTCGGGTACCGCGAGCAGGCCGAGGCCGCAGCGTGGCTGCGCGGCGTCACGTCGAAGAGTGCCCTCAACGCTCGACGACGCCGGTCGCGAAGACGAGAGACAACGGAAATTGCGCTGGACATCGTGCGCGATCGCGCGGACATCGCCGGGGCGCTCGATCTCTCCAATGCCGTCGACACCCTCGCCTTGCCACTGCGCGATGTCTTCCTGCTCAAGGTCGTTGCCGGCTACTCGCATCAGGAAGTCGCGGAACTGCTCGGCATCCGATCCGGCACGTCGGAGGTCCGCCTATTCCGCGCCATTCGGCAGCTACGCACCCTTCTTTCGGAGCGTCCATGATGGATCGACTCACGCCTCAACCGGACGCAGCCGAGATGCTGGCCGAGCTTCATCATCTCGAGGACATAGCCGCCCGCACACCATGGGAGGGTGCGTCACCGCTAACCGCGGCGGATCTCGAGGTAACGCTCGCTCGAGTGCACAGGGGAATTCGCGAACGCAATCAGTCGTCACGCACCGCGTCGCGCTTTCGCACCGTGGCGATTGCCGCCTGCGCCATTCTGGCGGTGAGCATAGTGCTGCTCACGAGCCGGTCGGCACCACTGTCGGCATCGGGAATCAACGGCGAACTGCGCGTGCTGACAACGCAGCCGAAGCTCGGGGCGCGCATCGACGTTGAATACGTCGCGCCCGCAACGCTCGCCCGCGAGCGACGTCTACATTTGCGCGCACTTTTTCGTCGCCCCTGGGATCGGCCGTACGCGTATGCAACGGTCTACCGGCGCGTCGCGGTGCTCGAGCGCGGGCGTGACGGACTCTTCAGGGGTTCATTCGTGCTGCCTGATTCGACGGTTTACGCCGCGCTCGCCGTCGAGGACGAGGAGGCATCGCGCGTCGACAGCCGCGGCGGCAAGCGTTGGGAGGTGCTGGTGTATGATGAGCCCGCGCGCGTGGCATGGGATGCCTACGAGCAGCGGATCAATGAGCTCATTGGACGCAATTCTGAAGCAGCACTCGCAACGACAAGAGAGCGGGCTGCGGCCTATCCGAACGACCCCCGGGCATGGAGTGCGGTGCTCTCGCTTGAACAATTCAACTTGAGAGGGGCGGCCGAAGCGCTGGTACCATCGCATCGTGAACGTGTGCTCGCGATGCACCGTCAGTTCAGCCGCTTGCCTCGCCCGTCGAATGCGCTGATCGAAGAGATGCGGCGCTACGTCGTTCAATTCGACTTGCAGAAAGACGCGGAGCTTCAGCAGGTCGGCGCGTTCTGGCGTGAGGCGCGTTCACGACGCATGACACAGGTACTTACTGCTGCGCGCTCGGACGTCGTCGTCACGGATCCCACTGCCGCCGAGTGGATTATCTGGGAGCTCAATCGCGCCTCGATGTCGACTCGCCCCGACAGCGTGCTCTCTGCACTCGAACGTCTCGAGGCACTTGCCGCACGCCTCGCGCGCGAGACGGAGATGGTGCGCACCGTGGGCTACCAGCTGGCGCGCAGTTCTCCGGACCCTGCGGCGTTCCTTCGCTGGGCAGACCGCCGATCGGCGGCTATGCCGAATCAGCGGGACGCCTGGTACGGCGAACCGCTGCGGGTGGACTCTCTGCGCCGCCCGGTCATCGCGCGCCTCACCGACATCGCCGAGCAGCTGCTTCGCCCGGACGACGCGCGACGCCCGCTCGAGCTCACGCGCGCTGCGGCGGCGCGCGCTGACAGTGCACACGCGCTGCGCGTGCTCGTGCAGGTTGCGTCGGGACTCGAGCTTGACAAGGACACGACCGGTGCCCTTCGCGTGTTGGATCGCGCAGCCTTGATCGGGTGGAATCACGATGTCGCACTGCGCCGCGCAGCGCTTCGGCTGGCACTGCACGACACGACTGCGGCGCTCGACCCGCTCGCTCAAGTGGTCGCCGATCCAACAACGACTCCGTCGCAGGCGGACTCGCTCTCGCGACTTGTTGCGCACCTAAAGCCGGCGCGGTGGCAGGCGGCGACCGCCAGCGCCGGTCGTGCAATGCGCGAATATTTCCTGCGCGACGCCACGCGCGAAGTGCTCCCCGAATCTGTCATGGTCAGCGATTCTGCAGGCACTCCGATTTCGCTAAGAACGCTGGCCGGCGGGGTGCGGACCGTGGTGCTGTTCTGGTCGCCATTCTGCCCATTCTCTCGCACCGAGCTGGAACGGGTTGCGCCATTGGTTGAGTCACTGCGTCGAGAGGGCGCGCGACTGATCATTATTTCCGACACGCCACGTGGCCCCGAATCGGACGTGCTTGCGAAGCCGACCGGGCTAGTGGGCGTCTCCTACTATGATGCCCAGGGCGAAACCGGGCGCGCGTTCCATGTCTGGTCGATACCGAACTACGCGGTACTCGACGCCGACGGCGCGCTGCGCTTCTCGAATAGCACGGCAGATCGCGTGGTGGCTCAAGTGGTGTCGCTGCGCGGACAGAAATGAGTCAGTGCGGCGCTCCCCTTTGCGCACCCGTGCCCTCACCTCCCGTTCGTGGCAGGGGCATATCCACCACGTAATCAACGAAAACCACTAATGCGAACGCCCGGACTCGAACCGGGATGGGTCGCCCCGCCAGCTCCTAAGGCTGGTGCGTCTACCAATTTCGCCACGTCCGCAAACTGCTCCCACAACATAATCGGTGTACTGGCAATGCACAGAAACGACAACGGGCGGCATCGCACCTGCGACGCCGCCCGTTGTCGTTGCCCGCTTCAACCCGTGGCCGTAATCAGCCGCCGACGCGGATGTTCACGACGCGCTGGCCCACGCGCGGGTCCATGTTCTGCACGAGCAGGCTCACGTAGTCGCCGTCCTTGAGACCGGAGAGCACGCCCTGCAGATCGTTCACCGTCTTCACGGCACGACGCGGGGTCGGGTAGAGCACCTCGAGCACGATGTCGCTACCCGCGGCCAACTTGTCGCGCGCCGGGCCGTCTTCGGCCACATCGGACACACGCACGCCGCGGCCGCCGAGCTTCATGCGGTCGGCCACCTCGGCCGGAATGGCTTCGACGGTGATGCCAAGCTTGCCCGCGGCCGGCACGGCCTTGGGCCCAGCGTCCGGCAGCGCGGCCACGCGGCTGATCGCCTCGGCTTCCACCAGCTTCACCTTGAAGCTTTTCTTCGTGCCGAAGCGCATCACTTCCACCGGCACCACATCGTTCACACGGCGCGAACGCACCACGCGCTGCAGTGAACTCACGCGGTCCACCGGCTTGCCGTCGACCGTGATGATGATGTCGCCGACCTCGATGCCCGCGGCTTTCGCCGGGCCACCATCAGCCGGGTTGAAGCCTGCCACCTTCACGCCGGCCACGCGGGCCAGGCCGTTGATGCCGGCGTCTTCCGGATCGATGCGACCGACCGACACACCCATCACGGGCAGGCGAACGCGTCCTTCCTTGATCAGGTCGTCGGTGACCGCCTTCACCAGCGTGATCGGAATCGCGAAGCCGTACCCCGAGTAGAAACCCGTCTGGCTGGCGATCGCGCTGTTCAGGCCGATCACTTCGCCGCGCAGGTTGATGAGCGGGCCACCGGAGTTACCCGGATTGATCGCGGCGTCGGTCTGAATGAAGTCCGAGATCGTGAAGTTGCCGGCGTTCGGCAGCTGGATTTCCGAGCCACGTCCCTTGGCCGAGATGATGCCGGCCGTCACGGTGAAGTCGAGACCCAGCGGGTTACCGACCGCGAGCACCCAGTCGCCGATGCGCGTGGTTTCGTCGTTGCCGATCGCCAGCGTGGGCAGACCCTTGGCGTCGATCTTCACGACCGCCACGTCAGTCGTCGAATCGGTGCCGATCACCTTCGCCTTGAAGGTGCGACCATCGCTGAGCGTGATCGACACCTGGTCGGCGTCGGCCACGACGTGGTTGTTCGTGACGATGTAGCCATCCTGCGTCACGATGAAGCCCGAGCCTTCGCCGCGCTGCTGCCTAGGCTGCTGCGGTCCGAACTGCTCGAGAAAGTCTTCCATGCCCTGCTGGTTGCGATTGCGCGCTTGCGGACGCGGCCGCGCCAGGCGGGTCGTGTTGACCGCCACCACGCCCGGCGTGACGCGCTCGGCGATGTCGGCAAAGGAGCTGCCTTCGGGCGCCATGGGACCGCGCACGGAGGCCGAGCGCGACGTCGTGCCACCCTGCGCCCAGCTGATCTTCGTCCAATCCATGCCGGACGCGAAGAGGACGCCGGCGGAAAAGCTCACCGCCGCAGCAGCGGCGAAGCGGAATCGGGAGAAACGAGAAGCCATGTGTCTGAACCCGGTGAATGCGGTACGAGCGATGTACTGAATAAACCTGACCTGCGCCCTGCGATACGATAAGACACCGGACCCCCGCTTTCAGTTTCCGCGGGAGTCCGGTGCCTCGTTCCGATCAGGTGGCGTTTACTTCTTGGTGTCGTCGACGATCTCGTAGTCGGCTTCGACCACATCGTCGGCCTTCGCGCCGCCTGCTTCCGGCTCGCCGCCCGGAGCCGCACCGGCTTCCGGCGCCGCGCCCTCGGCCGACTGCTGCTGATAGAACGCCTGACCCGCTTCGCTATAGGCCTTCGTCAGCTCTTCCTGCGCGGCCCGGATCTCGGCCATGTCGTCGCCGCGGAGCGCCTTGCGCGACCGCTCGATCGACGCGTCGATCCGTTCCTTCAGGGCGGCCGGCACCTTCTCGCCCCACTCCTTCACGTTCTTTTCGACTTCGTACGTCTGCGAGTCGAGGCGATTGCGCGTCTCGATTTCCTCGCGACGCTGCTTGTCTTCACCCGCGTTCTTCTCGGCGTCCTTGACCATCTTGTCGATGTCCGAATCCGACAAACCGCTGGACGCTTCGATGCGGATCTTCTGCTCCTTGCCCGACGCCTTGTCGCGCGCCGTCACATGCAGAATGCCGTTGGCGTCGATGTCGAACGTGACCTCGACCTGCGGCATGCCGCGCGGAGCGGGCGGGATGCCCGTGAGCTGGAACTTGCCGATCGTGCGGTTGTACACGGCCAGTTCGCGCTCGCCCTGCAGCACGTGAATCTCGACCGTCGTCTGATTGTCGTCGGCGGTGGAGAACGTCTCCGCCTTCTTCGTCGGGATGGTCGTGTTGCGCGGGATGAGCACCGTCATCACGCCACCGAGCGTTTCGATGCCGAGCGAGAGCGGCGTCACGTCGAGCAGCAGCACGTCCTTCTGCTCACCGGTGAGCACCGCGCCCTGAATGGCGGCGCCAACGGCCACGACTTCGTCCGGATTCACGCCCTTGTTGGGCTCCTTGCCGAAGAACTCCTTGACGACCTGCTGGATCTTCGGAATACGCGTTGAGCCACCGACGAGGATGATCTCGTCGACCTCACTCGGCTGCATGCCGGCATCTTTGAGCGCCTTTTTCATGGGCTCGAGGGTGCGCTGAATCAGATCGTCCACGAGCTGCTCGAACTTGGCGCGCGTGAGCGAGTAGTTGAGGTGCTTCGGGCCCGACTGGTCGGCGGTGATGAACGGCAGGTTGATGTCGGTGCTGTTCGCACTCGACAGCTCCATCTTCGCCTTTTCGGCCGCTTCCTTGAGACGCTGGATCGCCATCGGATCCTTGCTCAAGTCGATCGCCTGATCGCGCTTGAACTCGGCCACGAGCCAATCCATGACGCGCTGGTCGAAGTCGTCGCCGCCAAGGTGCGTGTCACCGTTGGTGGACTTCACTTCGAACTGGCGCGTACCGTCGACGTCGTACAGCTCGAGGACGGAGATGTCGTACGTACCGCCGCCGAGGTCGAATACGGCGACCTTTTCGTCGGTCTTCTTGTTCTTGTCGAGGCCGTAGGCGAGGGCGGCAGCGGTGGGCTCGTTGATGATGCGGAGCACGTCGAGGCCGGCGATCTTGCCGGCGTCCTTCGTGGCCTGACGCTGCGCGTCGTTGAAGTAGGCCGGCACCGTAATGACGGCCTTGGAAACGCTGTGGCCGAGGTAATCTTCGGCGGTCTGCTTCATCTTCTGCAGGATCATGGCCGAGATTTCGGGCGGCGTGTAGCGCTTGCCACCGACTTCGACCGAGGCCACGTCATTCGGGCCGGCGACGATCTTATAGGGTACACGCGACTGCTCGGCCTGCGCTTCCGTGGTCCGCTGGCCCATGAAGCGCTTGATCGAGAAGATCGTGTTCTGCGGGTTGGTGACGGCCTGGCGCTTGGCGATCTGGCCAACCAAGCGCTCGCCGTCTTTCGTAAAGCCGACGACCGACGGGGTCGTCCGACCGCCCTCGGCGTTCGGGATGACCACGGGATCGCCACCTTCCAGCACGGAGACCACCGAGTTGGTGGTTCCCAGGTCGATGCCGATAACTTTTTCAGCCATTGAGGTCTCGTTGAGGAGTTGCAGCCTGTAGGGACTTCTTTCGATACGAGCTTGATCCGTTCCACTGCTGCTCCCATCAAAGGCAAGTGGTGGACCGCGATGCGTCTGCCGGACCGGCGCAATTCTGGCCGTAGAGCGTGGTTCACGGGCTGTCGTGCAGGCAGTCTGCCAATTTGACTTGCCGGGAGTGCCATGTTTCCAGTTTCTGACGACAACCCCACGCTGCGCACCCCGGTGATGACCATCGGCCTGCTCGTGGTCACTTGGGCCGTCTGGTTCTTCGTGCAGGGGGCGGGGAGCCCGATGCCGCTCGCGATCAGTGTGTGCGACCTGGGGATGGTGCCTGGGGAGCTGAGCCGGATGGCACACGTGGGCTTCGGCGTGCCGCTGGGGCGCTTCGGCGATCGGGCGCTAGTCTGCGTGATCGACAACTACGCGATCAACTGGCTCACGCCGATCACCAGCATCTTTTTGCACGGCGGATGGGGGCACATCATCGGCAACTCGCTCTACCTCTGGGTGTTCGGCAACAACGTCGAAGACAGCATGGGGCGCTGGCGATTCCTGGCTTTCTATCTGTTGACGGGCGTCGCCGCGGCGATGGCCCATCTGGCGGTCGATCCGTCTTCCCCGGTGCCGACGGTCGGCGCGTCGGGGGCGATCTCTGGGATCATGGGTGCGTACCTCGTGCTTTACCCCCGCGTGAAGGTCCGCACATTCATTCCGCCGTTCTTTCTGCTGCGATTCCCGGCGTGGGCGGTGCTCATTCTGTGGTTCGGCAGTCAGGTGCTGGCCGGGCTGCCCGAGCTGTCGCCGTTACGCCGTGAGATCTCCGGCGGGGTGGCCGTTTGGGCGCATGTGGGCGGCTTTGTGGTGGGTGCGCTGCTGGCACGCTGGTTCGAGAATCCGGAGCTGGTGCGGCGGAAGGTGGCGGTGAGCGACGCGAAAGTGGTTTGGCGCTGAACCGTTCGGTTCCGGCTCAGTGCGTCTCCGTCGTGTAACGATGGAAATCACACGTGGCGTTCTCGCACCGGTGACGTAATTGTTACGGAGCGCACGGTCAGAAAGTGTGCGGTCCGATCTCTCTCAGACATCCGAGCCGTGAAGCTCTTCTCAAAAGACGAAACGTTCTTCGATCATTTCCGGCAGCTTGCCGTGTATATGGGTAGCGCCTCGAGCCTGCTGCGCACCCTCTTCGAAAATCCCGCAGACGCCGCGCGCATCGCGGTTGAGATCAAGAAGGTCGAGACGGACGGTGATGCGGTGGTACATCTGATCAACCAGCGTATCGACACCAGCTTCGTGACGCCGCTCGATCGTGAAGACATCCATGTGCTGGCAACGCGTCTCGATAACGTGATCGACCTGATCAACGGCGCGGCCCGCCGCGTCGTGATGTTCCGGGTGAAGACGCCGCGTGGCGGGGCCGTGGAGATGGCTGACGTGCTGGTGCGGGCCAGCGCGGAGATTCTCAGTTCTGTCGGTGATGTGACGAAGCGCGTGAAGATGCTGGAGCACGGACGCAAGATCAAAGCGCTCGAGGAAGAGGGCGACGTGCTGTACGCGCAGTCGGTCGGCGCGCTGTTCGAGCACGATGAGCCGGCCATCGAAGTATTGAAGTGGAAGGAGATCTACGATTCGCTGGAAGAGGCGATCGACGAGTGCGAAGATGTGTCGAACGTGCTGGAAAGCATCGCGCTCAAGAACAGCTGACGGACCTGTGGTCAACTTCGTCATCTTCATCGTCGTCGTCGCCTTGGCGTTCGACTTCATCAATGGATTTCACGATTCGGCCAACTCGATCGCCACGATCGTTGGCACACGAGTTCTGAGTCCGCTGGCGGCCGTGATCTGGGCGGCCGTGTTCAACTTTTCCGCGTTGTTCTTCGTGGGCACGGCGGTGGCCAAGTCGGTGGCTGCAGGCTTCATCGACTTGAACGTCGTCGACGCCAACGTGATTCTGGGCGGCCTGCTCGGTGCGATCACGTGGAATCTGATCACCTGGTGGTTCGGCATTCCGTCCAGCTCGTCGCATGCGCTCATCGGTGGCTATGCCGGTGCCGCCGTGTCGAAGGTCGGCTTCTCGGCGCTCCTCTGGGGAAAGAAGTGGATCGAGACGCTCTCCGCCATCGTGCTGTCGCCTTCGATCGGCATGCTGATGGGCTTCATCCTGATGGTGATCGTGTTCAACGTCTTCCGCTATGTGACCAGCACCAAGGCGGACAAGTTCTTCCGCGTGGCGCAGCTCACCAGTTCCGCACTGCTATCGCTGGCACATGGCGGCAACGACGCGCAGAAGACGATGGGCATCATTGTCGGCTTGCTAGTGGCCACGCAGGCGTCGTTTGCCGGTGAGACCGGCTTGTTGCGCCACATGCACGTGACATCGCTCGACTCGATCCCGGTGTGGGTCGAGCTCAGCGCGTACACGATGATCTCGCTCGGCACGCTGTTCGGTGGCTGGCGCATCGTGCACACGATGGGCACGCGCATCACAAAGCTGCGCCCGGTCGGCGGCTTCTGTGCGGAAACCGCAGGTGCGCTCGTCATCCTGTCGGCTTCGCGCTTCGGTATTCCCGTCAGTACCACGCACACGATCACCGGCGCCATTGTGGGCGTCGGTGCCACGAACCGCCTGTCGGCGGTGCGCTGGGGGCTCGCCAGCAAGATCGTGTGGGCGTGGGTGATCACTATTCCTGCCGCGGCCGCTATGGCGGCGATCGCGTACAAGCTTTTGGCTGCGTTCAATCCACTCTGATCTGCCTCCCATCCGGCGCGGTACGCCGCGCCGGACCACCGCTATTCCGTCGTCGACCGCTTTGTCGCTGCCGTACCTGAATCGCGAGCTGAGTTGGCTCGACTTCAATGCGCGCGTGCTCGAAGAAGCGTTGGACACGCGCGTACCCTTGCTGGAACGTCTCAAGTTCCTGGCGATCTTCAGTACGAATCTGGACGAGTTCTACATGGTCCGGGTGGCCGGGCTGCGGCGCAAAGTCACGTCGGGCGCGCCACAGTATCCGCCTGATCCGTTGTCGCCGCCCGAGCAGCTCGACGCGATCCGCACCCGAGTGCACGAGTTGCTGCAGCGTCGGCATCATGCGCTGCACGCGCTGTTGTTGCCGGCACTCGAGGAGAAAGGCATCAAGCTGGTGCCGATGGCCTCGCTCGACGACCTCGAGCGCGAGCGCGTACATGCGTATTTCGAGTCGCAGGTGTTCCCGGTGCTCACGCCGCTGGCGGTGGACCCGGGGCATCCGTTCCCATACATCTCCAATCTGTCGCTCTCGCTGGCGGTGGATATCGGTGATCCGGAGAACGGGAAGGAGCATTTCGCGCGCGTGAAAGTGCCGCGGTCGCTGCCGCGCTGGGTCCCGATCGAACGCGCGGGCGAGCACGTGTATGTGCCGCTCGAGGAAGTGATCGGCGAGCATTTGGGCACGCTATTCCCGGGCATGGAGGTGAAGCGGTGGTTCACCTTCCGCATTACGCGGTATTCGGATCTTGATCTCGGACAGATCGACCAGCCGGAAGATCTGCTGGAAACGATTGAGCAGCAGGTATTCCAGCGCCGATTCGGCGAAGTGGTGCGGCTGGAAGTACAGCGCGATATGCCGCAGTCCATGCGGCAGTTGCTGCTGGAAGAGCTGAGCGAAAGCGAGACGCAGCTGGTGGCTCCGCTCAGCGCGCGCGACGTGCACGATCGCGATGATCTGCTGGAGCTTGGTGACCTGATGCAGATCGCCGGCATCGAGGTGCCCGAGCTGCGTGACGCGCCCTACACGCCGGTGGTGCCGGCACCGTTCCGCGACGGCCGCAACATCTTCGATGTGATCCGCGAGCGCGACGTGCTCGTACATCACCCGTACGAGTCATTCAGCTCGTCGGTGGAGGCGTTCCTCGAGGCGGCGTCGAATGATCCGCAGGTGCTCGCGATCAAGCTCACGCTATACCGCACGTCGGGCGACACGGCGATCGTGCGCGCGCTCACCGAAGCGGCCGAAGCAGGCAAGCAGGTGGCGGTGATCATCGAGCTGCAGGCGCGCTTCGACGAGCAGAACAACATCACGTTCGCGCGGACGATGGAAAGCTACGGCATCCACGTGGCGTACGGCCTACCGGGTCTCAAGACGCACGCCAAGACCGTGCTGGTGGTGCGGCGCGACGCCGACGGGATCCGGCGTTATGTGCACGTCAGCACCGGCAACTACAATTCGAAGACGGCGCGGTTGTACACCGACATCGGACTGTTCACCTGCAATCCGCAGGTGGGAGCCGATTCGAGTGACCTGTTCAATTCGCTCACCGGAGTTTCGCGGCAGAAGTTCTACCGCCGACTCATCATGGCGCCGGCCAATCTGCGCAAGCGCACGCTCGAGTTGATCGAGCGCGAGTCGGCGCACGCGAAGGCGGGACGCGGCGGGCGTATTATCGCCAAGATGAACGCGCTGGTCGATCCCGACATCATCGTGGCCCTGTATCACGCGTCGCAGGCTGGCGTGGAAATCGATCTGATCGTGCGCGGCATCTGCTGTCTGCTGCCGGGATTGCGCGGGGTGAGCGATCGCATTCGCGTGGTCAGCATCATCGGCCGTTTCCTCGAGCACTCGCGCATCGCCTTCTTCTCGAACGGCGGGAACCCCGAGTATTACATCGGATCGGCCGACTGGATGCCGCGCAATTTCGATCGCCGCGTGGAAGCGATGGCACCGATCGATGACGTCGCCTGGCACGGCCGCCTTCAGCGCGTGCTCGAAACGTGCTTGTCCGACAACCGGCAGGCGTGGGAGCTGGGGGCCGACGGTACGTATCGGCGACGCTCGCCGAATGGTGCCGAAGAGCGGGCCACGCACGCCACGCTCATGCGCGACCCGTGGGGGGGAGACGCGCCGAAGCCCACGGCAAAGCGGAAGCGGGTGAAGGCGGACTAGCCTTTCGGGCGGGAACCGTACAGCGTTCCGCATGTCGAAAGTTCACGTTTACACGATCGTGACGGCCGCATTCTTTGCGCTGGTCGCGACGTCCGCCTCGTTCGCCCAGCCGGCCCCGGCCTTCCCGAATCCCGCGATTACCCTGGACGGCAAAGGGATCACGGTGAACGGCACCGACGGCATTACCAAGATCAACTTCCGTTTCCGCGTCCAGGAGCTGGCGTCTGCCACCAGCGAGAGTGAGACGGATTACGGCGTCAAGCGCACCAACCTGGCCATCCGTCGGATGCGTCTCCGCATGGAAGGCACCGTCCGCGATCCGCGCCTGCGGGTGAACGTGCAACTCTCGTTTGCACGCGGCGACCTGGACCAGGAGAACACCAACTTCGCGAACGTGCTGCGCGATGCCTACGTGACGTGGCAGTTCACGCCGCACCTGGCAGGCTCGTTCGGTCAGGCCAAGTTGCCCGGCAACCGGCAACGCCTGGTATCGTCCAGTGAGATCCAGTCGCCCGACCGTTCGCCCGTGAATGCCCTGTTCACGGCCGACCGCGACGTCGGCGCATTTCTCTCATATTCGCGAGAGATCGGCAGGGCCCGCTACGTGATCCGTGGCGCGGTGTCTTCCGGGGAAGGTCGTAATCCGCAGTCTGGCGACGGTGGTCTGGCCTACACCACGCGCTGGGAGCTGCTTCCACTAGGTGCGTTCACGAACGGCGGCGACTATTTCGAAGGCGATCTCGCGCGCGAGCCCAAGCTCAAGTTGTCGTTTGCGGCCGGTCTGTCGCGCAATGATCGCGCGATGCGCACGGGAGGTCAGCTCGGGCCGGCGCTGTATGCACCGCGAGGCATGACGACCTACTTCGCTGATGGATTGCTCAAGAAGCGCGGCGTGGCGATGGCGGTGGAGTACGCGCACCGTGTGTCACCCGATCCCATCACGCGCAGCGGAACGAGTATTCGCAACGTGTATGCCGGTCAGGGCGTGAATCTGCAGACGAGCTGGCTGCTGCCACAGAGCAGCTGGGAGCCGATGCTGCGCTACTCGGCCGTGACGCCCGCCAAGAGCATCCAGGCGCTTACTACGGTCGAGGCATTACAGGAGAGCGCTGTCGGACTGGCCCGCTACGTGAACGGCCACCGCATCAAGCTGAACGGCGAATTACTTCATACCCGATACCGCAACGTGGCGGCCGATCGTCGGCGCGGTGAGTGGACCGCACGGCTCGGTGCCGAAGTCGGTATCTGACTTGGTCGGACGGGGACGACGTGCCTACTCGCCGTCTCCGTCATCGTCAGCACTGATCTCGGTGCCGTCTGGCGCCACGACAATGATCGGCCGGCCGAGGATCTCCTCGAGCAGATGGCGCTTGCGACTGGCGCCCCAGCATTCGAGACGCACGTTGGTGGCCCCCTCGGCCTCCACCACGGATACCCGCAGGGCGTCGTTGGCGAGCTTCACGCGCAACGAACCGACGGCGGCCACATGGCCGCGATCCATGCCGTCGGCGAATCGGAGCAGGGCCGACAGCTTCAGCACGCGATCGCGCGACGCGCGGTCGAGCTGCGCGAAACCGCGGTGCTTGGTCTTGGGCGGCGTGCCGCGATGATAGCGGGCGACATGCGCGACCACGATCTGCTGGGCCGGCGTCATGCCCAGGAGCTCAGCGTGCGAAATCAGGTGGAACGAATGCTTGTGGTGTTTCTCGTAGTTGATATGGTACCCGACGTCATGCAGCAGCGCGGCGTCGGCCAGTAGCCGCCGGTCGTCGGCGCCCAGCTGGAGGCGCGGGGCGAGCGCGTCGAACAGCTGCAGCGACAGCGCCTGCACCTGTCGCGCGTGCGGCTCTTCGTAGTGACAGCGTTCGGCGAACTCCCGCACCGAGCGTTCGCGGGCCACTCCGGGATCGGCCACGACGGGCGTGACACGAGCGGCTTCCAGCAGCAGGCCTTCGCGAATACCGTACGCCGACGCCAGCAGATCTCGCGGATCGAACCGCGAGAGCACCTCGGCGGCCACGGCGAGTCCGGCTACGATGATATCGGCTCGCGCCGGATTGAGCCCGGGCACGTGGGCGCGCTCGTTGGAATCGAGGCGCTGCAGCCAGTCGAGCACGTGCTCCAGCTCGACGCGCGTCACGCGCGTGCCGTGGGGCGAGCGTACCGCGACATGCTGCCGCGACAGCACGATGCCGGCGAGGTTGGTGAACGTGCCACCTGAGCCGATCACCTGCGCGCCTCGCCAGTCCTTCACGGGCACCGAGCGCCGCAGGCCGTCGCGCACGTGCTCACGCAGCGCGCGGACACGCCGCGGGGTCACCCGGGGAGACAGGAATCGCTCGGTAAGTCGTACGGCGCCGAACGGCAGCGATGCGACGCGCTCGATCAGGCCGTCTTTCGCCAGCACCAGCTCCAGCGAACCGCCGCCGATATCCATCACGACCGTACGGCCGGCGCCCAACTCGAAGTGCGCCAGCGCGCTGCGGAAGCAGAGCAGCGCTTCTTCCTCGCCACTCAGAATGCGGACGCTTCGGCCGGTGCGCGCTTCGACCTGCCCGGTGAAGTCGGCGCCGTTGGCGGCGTCACGCACGGCGCTGGTGGCCACGATCTCAATGCGAGCCGCACCGAGCTGGCCGGCCAACGTCACCATGCGCTGCACGGCGGTCACGGCCGCATCGATCGCGGTCGTCGACAGCGAGCCGGTGGCCTCGAGGCCTTCACCCAGCCGCGGCATCGCCTTCATCTCGTCTACCACGCGGATCTGCCCGGTGGGGGACACATCCGCCACGATCTGGCGGACCGAATTGGAGCCGATGTCGATCGCGGCGATCCGGATGTCGGTCGATGCGGTCGTGATGGGTGCCGTCATGTCGAGTCGCTGGTAGAAGGCGTCGGGGCGTTCTCGTCGAATCGATGACGAATCTGCTTCCCCTCGGCAAGATACACGGCGTCTTCCCCGATGTTGGTGGCCAGATCGGCAACCCGCTCGAGATTCCGGCTCACCAGTAGGAGTTCCAGCGACGGGGCGATGATTTGTGGGTCACCCATCATGTCGGCCAGCAGGGCGCGAAAGATGCTCTCGTGCTGGGCGTCGACGTCGTCGTCGGCCTGACCTACGGCGCGGCCGAGTGCGCCGTCGCCACGGATGAAGGCGTCGAGCGCGTCGCTGAGCATGGCGCGTGCCCTCCGGGCCATGTCGGCGAGGGTGGGGATGTCCGGTACCGCCATGCGCTGGTCGACCAGGCGCACCGCACACTGGGCGATGTTCACGGCGTGGTCGCCAACGCGCTCGAGGTCGCTGGAGACCTTGATCGCACCGATGAGAAAGCGGAGGTCGCGGGCCATCGGCTGCTGCAGCGCCAGCATCGCGATCGCCTGATTCTCTGCTTCCACTTCGAGACGGTCGAGCTCTTCGTCGGCCTCGATGACGGCGATGGCCTTGTCGCGGTCACGTTCGAGGAGCGCCTCGACCGACAGCGCGACCAGCGACTCGGCGCGCTCGGACATGTCGAGCAGCCGCTGCTTGAGGAGCGCGAGTTCATCGTGGAAATGCCGGTAGCCGGCGGGGGCGTTGCGCATCAGCCGAATCTCCCCGTAATGAAGGCTTCCGTGCGCGAATCGGCCGGACGGGTGAAAAGTCGATCAGTGGCGGCGTCCTCGACGAGCACGCCGTCCACCAGCAGCGCAGTGTGACGCGACACGCGCGCCGCTTGATGCAAGTTGTGCGTCACGATGATAATGGTCAGATCCTGCTGGAGATCGTACAGGAGTTCTTCGATGCGTTGCGTGGCCTGCGGATCGAGCGCACTGGTCGGTTCGTCGAGCAGCAACACGGCGGGTCGATTGGCAAGCGCGCGCGCGATGCAGAGGCGTTGTTGCTGACCTCCGGAGAGCGTCAACGCGTTGTCGTGCAAACGATCCTTGACTTCGTCCCAGAGCGCGGCGCGGCGCAACGCGTCCTCGACCGCATCGTCGAGCGCGCGGCCGTTGGTGCCCGCGTTGAGCCGCGGCCCGTACGCCACGTTGTCGAACACTGAGCGCGGAAACGGATTGGAGCGCTGGAAGACCATGCCGACACGCTGGCGGAGTTCGCTCACATCGATGGTGGGCTCGTACACGTTGTCGCCGTCGAGGAGGATGCGTCCGCTGTGGCGCGCGCCGGGCAGCGCCTCGTTGAGGCGGTTGATCGCGCGCAGGAGCGTGCTCTTGCCCGACCCCGACGGACCGATCAGCGCCGTGACCGACTGCGGCCGCACGGCCATGTCGATATTGTGCAGCGCTGGTGAGGTGCCGAACCACGCCGAGAATCGCTCGAGCACCACGGCACCCGGCAGGCTGTGAATGTCGGTGGTCATCCGAACCGTCCGGTGATGTACGCTTCGGTGCGCGCGTCGGACGGTGTGGTGAAGAGCTGGCGCGTGGGCGCGCACTCCACCATGCGCCCCTCGAGCAGAAAGGCGGTGACGTCGGAGATGCGCGCCGCCTGCTGCATATTGTGGGTCACCATGATCACGGTGACGGTATCGCGTAGATCGTACAGCAACTCCTCGATGCGCTGTGTGCCCATGGGATCGAGCGACGCCGTTGGCTCGTCGAGGAGCAGCACATCGGGCTGCACCGCCAACGCGCGCGCGATGCACAGCCGCTGTTGCTGGCCCCCGGACAACGCCATGGCCGAGCCGAACAGGCGGTCCACTACTTCGCGCCACAGGCCGGCGCGCTGCAGGGCCACTTCCACCAGACCTTCGAGCTCACTCTGCGGCATGGTGCGTCGCTGCGCGCGGATGCCTGCGGCCACGTTGTCGAACACCGACAGCGTGACGAATGGCGTGGGGCGTTGAAAGACCATGCCCACGCGACGGCGCAGCGCGATCACATCGGCCGACGGCGCATACGCGGAGAACTCGCCGATCGACACGTCGCCACTCACGAACGCGCCTTCATCGAGCTCGTGCAGCCGGTTGATGCATCGGAGCACCGTACTCTTGCCACACCCCGACGGGCCGACGATCGCCAGCACGCGTCCAGCGGGCCCGTCGAGCGTGAGCTGTCGCAACACGCCGCGATCGGCGAATCCGGCCGACAGGTTCCTGATACGCAACGCCGGCGCGACAACCGCCACACCGGTTGCACTACTCATCGACGCGACCCACGCGCGGCGTCACCGCCGACAACAGATTCGCCCGCGCGCGTACGACGGCGCGTCCGGCGACACTGATGATCGTCACGATCATGAGCAGCACCAGCGCGCCGGCCCAGGCCTGTGCGCGCCACTCGTCGTACGGGCTCTGCGCGTACGAGTAGATCTGCAGCGGCAAGGCGGCGATGGGTCGTGCCGGATCGACCGACCAGAACGGGTTGCCGAAGGCGGTGAAGAGCAGCGGCGCCGTCTCGCCGGCCGCTCGTGACAGCGCAAGCAACATCGCGGTCACGATCCCGGGCATGGCGGTCCGCAGCACGACGGTGAAAGCGGTGCGCCATCGCGAGAAGCCGAGCGCCAGCGCTGCTTCGGTGAGAGCGGCCGGAACGAGTCGCACCATCTCTTCGGTGGCGCGAGCGACGAGCGGCAACACCAGCAAGCCGAGCGCGATACCGCCCGCCCACGCCGAGAAATGCCCCGACGGACGGACGATCAATTCCCAGGCGAAGATGCCGAGGACGATGGAGGGCAAGCCACTCAAGACGTCGGCCAGCAGTCGCACGACCCGTACGAATCGTCCGCGACGGTGTTCGGCGAGATACAGACCGGCGCCGATACCGACGGGGACCGCCACGGACATCGCGATCGTGACCAGCATGATGGAGCCGACGATCGCATTCGCCACGCCTCCACCGCGCACGCCGGGCGGTGACGGCAACTGCGTGAAGAACGTTGGCGTGAGTTTGCCGAGGCCGTTCAGCAGCAACTGCGCGAGAATGATCACGAGTGGGATGACGGCGATCACGGCCGCGGCCCACATGAGCGCGGTCATCATGCGCTCCGTGCGGGCGCGACGCTGTGCGCGCGTGGTCATGACCACCTCCGACCGGGCGCACCACCCGCCACGCGTTGTACGAGCCATCGAGCCAGCAGATTGACCAGGAGCGTGATCAGCAGCAGCAGCGCGGCGACCGCCATGAGCGCGGAGAGATGGTCGTTGCCCGACGCCTCGGCGAACTCATTGGCCAGCAGCGACGCCATCGTGTAGGCGGGATCGAACAGCGATCCGGGAATCGCGTGGCGATTGCCGATCACCATGGTCACCGCGAGCGTCTCACCAAGCGCGCGGCCGAGGCCGAGCATCACGCCGCCGACGAGCCCGGAGCGCGCCGCCGGGATGACGGCATCGCGTACGACTTCCCAGCGCGTGGCCCCGAGCGCCATGGCCGCCTCGCGTTGGGTCTGCGGTACCGCCAGCAGGACCTCGCGGCTCACACTGGCGATATACGGCATGATCATGATGGCCAGCACCAGACTGGCCGCAATCAGGCTGGGGCCATACGCCGGACCGCGAAAGAGTGGGATGACCGCGCCGAGGGGCAACAGCGCGGGCATGATCGTGCTGCGCAGCAATGGGACCAATACGAACACGCCCCAGAGCCCGTACACGACCGACGGTACCGCGGCGAGCAGATTCACCAGAAACGACACCGGCTCGTGCAGTCGTCGCGGTCCAATGTCGACGGTGAAGATGGCCACGCCGAGCGCGAGGGGGGTGGCGATCAGCACCGCGATGAGCGAGGAGAGCAGGGTCCCAAGGAGCGCCGGCAGGGCGCCGAATTGCGCGCGGGGCACGTCCCACGTGGTGCCGAACGCGATATCCCGGGCGTGAAGGGCAAGGGCTGGCCACGCGGCACGCAGGACCACGACGGTGAGCAGCACGAGCACGACGGGGATCGCGGCGGCGCACACCGTCGTGACCGTGCGATAGAGCCGGTCACCGAGCGGGGTCTGCATCCAGTGAAGCTAGGATTTCGCGCCTCGCGACTGTTCGACCGCGTGTAACGGACGTGTCACGGCGACCCGGGCCGTCCCCCCGCGAGCGCGGCGTCGAGACGGTCCACGATGCGGGCGGCGGCCTCCGACGGCAGCGGCACGTACCCGAGGGTGCTGGCCATGTCCGGGTTGTCCAGCAGCGCCCATCGAATGAACGCCGCGAGCTGACGACTCTTTTCCGTGCCGATGGCTGATGGCGCGATCAGCATCCAGGTGAACGAGGCAATCGGGTATGACTGCGCGCCGGGCGCGTTCACGAGCGACACACGAAGATCCGGCGTGCCGTCGGCGGCCGACGCATTGAGCTTGCGGTCGGCCTCGAGCACCGCGGTCGCCGCCGACGCAATTTCGAAGGGCATGGGCGAGATGAAGCGACCGGCCGCATTGCGCACATGCACGACGGGCAGACGGTTCTGTCGCGCGTACACCACTTCGAGATAGCCAACGGCGCCGGGCATCTGCTTCACCTGACCGGCCACGCCTTCGTTGCCCTTGCCGCCAATGCCGACTGGCCAGCGTACGTCTTTGCCACGTCCCGGACCAGCGGCCCACGCGGGGCTCACGGTGGTCAGGAAGTCGCTGAAGATGTAGGAGGTTCCGCTGCCATCGGCTCGATGCACCACGAGGATGTCGGTGTCTGGCAGCGTGACCTTGGGATTGAGTGCGACAATACGCGCGTCGCTCCAACGCCTGACCGTGCCCAGGAAGATGTCGGCGATCACGTCGGGGCTGAGATTGAGCGGCCGCGAGAGCCCCGGCAGGTTGTAGGTGATGGCGACGGCGCCGATCACGGTGGGGATGTGCAGCACCGGCATGCCGGCACTGGCGATCTCTTGGTCGGTCATCGGCACGTCGCTGGCACCGAAGTCGACGGTGCGCGCGACGACCTGGCGAATGCCGCCACCTGATCCGATCGACTGATAGTTGATGCGGACGTTGGTGAGCGTGGCGTACTCGTTGAACCAGCGCGAGTAGAGCGGATACGGGAACGTGGCGCCGGCCCCGGTGAGGTCGACGCGGGTGGCGTTCGGCGCCGCGGCCGTGGCGGAGTCGGTGCGCGTCGACGCGTCCTTGGGCGTGGCGGTGCAAGCGCCGAGGACGAGCAGGGGCGCGATCAGAAGAGCGGAGCGCATCATCAGAGGTTGGTGGAGAGACCGACGAACTTGAATCGACCGCCGCGCTCGATGATCGTACCGAAAAGGACGCCCTGCAACGTTTCGCGCCCCGGTGCCGCGAGTCGAACCTCGCATTTGGCGTGCAACAGATTCGCCCCGAGCGGTTCAGGCGCCGCTGCGCAGCGTAGCTCGGTGGCCTTGGCGGCACTCCCGCCAAAACGCTTCGTCAGCTGCGACGCGCCCTTGTTGGATGCCGCGAGCAACTGGCCCCAGAGCAGTTCGGGTGGCGCCTCGTACGGCGGCTTGCTCATCGGGCTCTCGGGATAGTACAGCCAGGCGAATTCGGCACGCGACAACAGCATCGCGTTCAGATCGGTGGTGTCGTTCGCGGCGATGGCGCGGGCCCAACGTGCCACGAGTGCTTCGCGGGAGGGGCTGGCGTGACTCAACGTATCCGTGGAGTCGAGCCCAACGCGGAAGCGTTTGAGGTGTTCGGCGATGGGCAGAATGGAGTCGACGACGCCACCCTTCGCCACCACGTCGGCGACATGGGCCGACTGATCATCGGGGGGCGCCGCGTCCTGCGGCGTGCATGCGCCACACACCAGCAGCGCGATCATCGCGATGCGAGGCACGACCGGCATGCGCGGAGAACTCACCAACACGTGTCGTAGCATTGCTCTCGTGGGGATAAGCGAACGGCCGGCACCCGAGGTGGGGCACCGGCCGTTCGGATGGTAGAAGCTAGCGCGCAGGTCGCATCAATTGCGAGCGTAGCTCGTCCAGTTTGCCCACCACTTCACACCACCGGGCGCGGCCGCGCCGCGATAGGCGGTCGGCGTAATGAAGGTGCCGACACGAGCCGCAATCTTCGGGTCCGCGGCGAAGGACGACAGACCGCCGGTTGCGATCGGCGAGCTGAGCGACGGCGACCAGTCGAATGCGGCGCCGGTGGTGCTCGTCGTAACCGTCGGCAGCGCCGTGAACAGGCTGTTCGCGGTGACAGTGCTCGCGGCCACGGTGATGTTCGAGTTCCGCGCGGTGAACGCCGCTTCCTGACCGAAGTTGGTGCCGGTCGGATCGAAGTTGGCGCCGCTCGTCGTGGCTCCGTTCTCCGCGAAATACAGGTTGCGCACGATCAGCGAGTCGACCTGCAGTCGGTTGTTCGAGGTCGAGTCACGCAGCGAGATGGCGCGCTGCGGCCAACGGGCCACGACGCCGTTCAGGTAGTAGCCGCCGGTGCCGCGACGCAGCACCATGCCCACGCCACCGTTCGCCGGCACCGTGACGCCAGCGGGCGTGCCGATGATCGTGAAGTTGGCGAACACGTTCATGTTCCAGAGGCCGTCCGTCGCGCCCGAGCTCTGCGCGTTGCCGCCGGCGGGCGCGGTGCAACCACCGCCGTTGCAGCCGTCGACTTCGAAGCCCTGCGGATCGCTGGACACGGCGCCGGCACCGGCGCGCGGCGTGAGAATCGTGGACTGCAGCGCGATCAGGAACTGATTGCGGCCGCGATAGCCTTCAGAGGCGTCGAAGTGGTCATCGCCCGCCTCGTACGACACGAGGTACTTGCCGTCGACCGTGCCGCCGAACCATTCGAAGGAGTCATCGAGGCCGGCCACGGCCTGCAGATATTCGAGCGTCGTGCCGCTGCCGAGGGCGGCGAACGTGAACGCATTCAGCTCGGCGTCGGTGAGCGTCGCATAGCCGGCAAACTCCACACGCACGTAGCGCAGGGTGCCGCTGTTGTCGGCATCGTTCGCGCCGCCGGTATACACCACGCCGGTCGGGTTCGCGCCGAGCACCGATCCATCCGAGCCTTCCACGATGATATTGCCCGCGCGGTTGTTGCGCGCGTTGCCGACGATGATCAGTCCGCCCCAGTCTCCCGGCGAGCGGTTGCCGGCGCTGCGCTGCGACGTAAACACGATGGGCGCGGCCTCCGTACCGTTGGCGACGATGCGCGCGCCACGAAGCACGAAGAGCGCCGAGCCGAGGGCCGTGGTGTCGCCGACGATCTTGGTGCCGGCGGGGATGGTGAGCGTCGCGCCGCTGTTGACGTACACGAAGCCGCGCAACACGTACGTCGTATCCTTCGACAGCGTGCGGTTCGCCGCAATCGACCCGGTGAGCACGGCGGAACTGACCGTCGTAATGGGGCCCGGACCAACGGGGTCGGAGTCTGTCCCGCACGCGGTCAGCCCGAGCAGCGCCATAGATGCCGTCGTGATCGCGCGCAGGCGCGTGGACTTCGTCATCGGAATTCCTGTGTGTTGAGTATGGTGTCGCGATGCGACATCGCGTTCAGTCGTACAACTGCAATTACGCGAGACATTGTGGCAGAACGGTCATGGCCCGGTCACGGTTGTGTCACCGTGCCGGGCCATGTGCGTTGTCGAACTTTCAGCGCGTGACGCGCATCACTGCTGCCAGCTGAACCCGACCGAGAAGGTGCGACCCGAGTTGTAGCCTTCGCGCTCGAGATTGCCCTGCATGAAGCGGTAGCGCGCATCCAAGAGGTTGCGGGCGTCGACGCGGGCGGCAAGGCTGCCCATGACAGGGAAGCGGAGCGAGAGGTCCACCACCTGGCGCGACTTCTCGACGATGTTCGGCAGCGGCGTGACGCCGGCGGCGTAGATGCGATCGCCGACCACGTTGTACAGGATCGTGGCGTTCGTGCGACCGCTTTCCGACGAGTAGGAGAGGCCGGCGTTCACGACGAACGGGGCCTGACCCACGAGACGACGAGACTTGTCGGTCACGGTGAGGCCGGTCGTCGTATCGAGGTCGACCGACGAACGCATGATTGTGACGTTGCTGAAGCCGGTGAACGGCATCGCCCACTCGCCGAGGAAGCCGAGCTGCTTCCGCGCTTCGAGCTCCACGCCCAGGTTCACGGCCTTGAGTGCATTCTGGAAGCGCGCCTGATACGCACCCGACGTGGCCGACTCGACACGTTCGATCGGACGGTCGAACTGCTTGGCGAAGACGCCGATGCTGAGCACTTCGCCCGAGTTCGGGAAGGCTTCGTAGCGCAGATCGACATTGTCGATGAGCGAGCGCTTGAGCTTGTCGTTGCCCGTGACGCTGACGCCGCCGAGCACATCGCGGAAGGTGACCGGCGCGAGCTCACGGTATTCGGGACGAGCGAGCGTGCGCGTGATGCCGAAGCGCAGGTTCTGGTTCTCGGTGAGCTTCGTGTTGATCAGCAGCGACGGCAACACATCGGTGTTGTCCAGCTTCGCGGCGGCGGTGAAGCCACCCTGCGTGCTCGACGATACGTCGATGTTGGCCTGCTCGACGCGGGCGCCGGCGATGACGCGAACCTTCTCGCCGAAGCCCCAGTCGGTCATGAGGTAGCCGGCCATCGTGCGGTCCTGCGCCGTGTACGATCCGGCTTGTCCGATCGGCTGCACATTGATCTCGTTGCACGTCGCGCACGCCTGCGCCGATCCGAAGATCACATCGGCCGACTGCGACCGGATGTTCTCCGGGGCGCGGGAGATGAACGAATAGATCGGCGCTTCCGCCGTACGGTCGGTGGCCCGAGCGTATGCGCCGAACTTGAGCATGTTCTGATTGGCGACGTTACCGACGTTGATCGTGTGATCAACCTGAACCGTGTTGTTCGTCTCGTTCAGATTGAAGTACAGTCGACGCGCGCCGTCGAGAGACGCCAGCAGCGAGTACTGGCCGTTGCTGCCGCGCGAGTACACGATGTCGGAGCGATCCGGCTCGCGACGCGTGGTGCTGGCGTAGGTAGCCGACCAGGCCGTCTTGTTGCGGTCACCGAGCTGGTGCTCGCCCTGGCCGGTGATCGTGGCGACGCCGCGCTCCACGTAGCGAAGCGTCGTGCGCGCGATGCTGTCCGACAGGTTTTCATCGAAGCCGCGGTCCGTGCGTGCTTCATTGTCTGCGCTGCGCGTGGCCGTCGTGTTCAGCGAGACGCGCGAGCTCTTGCCGATGAGCTTCGAGAAGTTCGCGATGCCGCCCCACTGCACACTCGACCGTCCCGTCGTGCCGGAGACCGACGTGAGTGGTACGACCGTGTTGTTCGGGCCCTGATTGCCGACGGCGAAGCGTTCGTCCGAGCGGGTCTCTTCCGTGTAACCGTAGTTGGCGCTCACGACGTAGCCGAGGCGCTTGCCGAAGATCGTGTTGCCACCCGTGGATGCGCCGAACGACCCGTTCATGCCACCGTTGCGCGGGGCCGCGTTCCAGACGTTGCGCTGCTGAAGCGCCATCTGGTTGTACTGCGACTGCGGTACGCTGCCGAGGAAGTTGGCCTGCGCGATCGCCTGCGGAACCTGACGCGACGAGTTCGCGAAGCCGAGGAGCTCACCACCCGCCCGCGGGGCGAACGGCAACGTCTGTCCGAGCACGCGGTTGTTGGCACCGAAGCTCGTGGAGTAGTTGATCTGACGCGACGCCGGGAATTCCTTCGTGCGGATGTTCACATTCGCACCGGCAAAGTCACCCGGCTGATCGGGGGTAAACGTCTTGGTCGTCGTGACATCCTGCAGCAGTCCGGCCGGGAACAGGTCGAGCGGCACGACCTTACGCTCGGGTTCCGGGCTCGGAATGCGCGCGCCGTTCAACGAAGCGGTGGTGTAGCGCTCGCCGAGGCCGCGCACCTGCAGATACTTGCCGTCCTGCACCGTCACACCACTCACGCGCTGGGCCGCCTGCGCCGCATCGCTGTCCGGGCTGCGGGCGATCTGTTCGGCGGTGATGGCGTTCACGGCGTTCGTGGCGTTCTTCTGCTGATTCAACGCTTCGTTGACCGTACCCTTTTCCTTCGTCGCCGTCACGCTGATCGCCGCCAGCTGCACGTCGGCCGAATTGAGCGAGATGTCGAGCTCGATGGCGCCGTTCGCCGGCACCACGATGCCCGTCACCGTTTTCGGTCCGTAGCCGATGCGGCGTACCTGCAGCGTGGTCGTGCCCGCGGGAACGCGAGCAATCGTGTAACGACCGTCTACGCCCGACTGGGCACCGATCGTGGTGCCGACGATCTGCACGCCGGCCGCCGCGATGCCCTGACCGGACTTGGTGTCGATGATGCGGCCGGTAATCCGGCCGACGGGAGCATCAGCCCCCTGTGCTGCAACGATAGAAGCGGGAACGACGGCAGCCGCAATCGCCAGCGTCAAATGACGCGCGAAGCGGGAGAGCACGTGTGCGTAGGTCCGCATGGATGATCGGGTCGGTATTATGAAGACTGCGGAGACACCCGTTCGGGCGCTCGTGGTTCCTGGCATTCCGGACCGAGTGAGCTCCGGATGACCAGTAAGCTTCGTGACGCAGGTTTCGATCTCCGCACGGTTGTGCAACGGTTGTGTCACGGCGCATGGGGTCGTACAGCCGAGATCCGCTCCGGAGGGGGCTGGTGCGGCGTGACCTGTCGTGATATTCTCGCCCGCATAATGGCTGCCTCTGATCCCCTGCTCGAGCGTCGACGCGTCGCGTCGCCCCCTCCCACTGACCCGCAGACCCGCGCCGAAGCGCTTTCGGTGGCGGCCCGAGCCCTTCGCGCGGCGGAGCACGTTTGCGTGCTGTCCGGCGCGGGCGTGTCGGCGGAAAGTGGCATTCCCACCTTTCGCGATGCGCTGACCGGCCTCTGGGCCAAGTACTCACCCCAGGAGCTGGCGACGCCCGACGCCTTCGCGGCGCACCCCAATCGAGTGTGGCAGTGGTATGCCGCTCGTCGCTCCATGGTGCGCTCGGCGCAGCCCAACCCCGCGCACCAGGCGTTGGTGACGCTGGCGTCGCGCGTGGCGCACTGCACGCTGGTTACGCAGAACGTCGATGACCTGCACGAGCGCGCTGGCTCACGCGATGTGATCAGTCTGCACGGCTCGCTGATGCGGGCGCGCTGCAGCGCGGGGTGTCCGGGCACGATGGTGCCCACGGAGGCCCAGGCGGCCGAGCCGCCGCTCTGCCCGACCTGTGGCGCCCTCATGCGTCCCGACGTGGTCTGGTTCGGTGAGCAGATGCCGATGGCCGAGTTCGAGGCGGCGCGCAACGCCGCCGTGGCGTGCGATGTATTCCTGTCGGTGGGGACGTCGAATGTCGTGGAGCCGGCGGCGTCGTTGCCATGGATATCGGCCACCCACGGTGCAACGGTGATCGTGGTGAATCCAAGCATGGAGGGGCAGCGCCGCGGCCCCAGCATTCTGCCGATCGAGGGTCCGGCCGGCGTGATGCTGCCACGCCTGATCGCGGAGGCCTTTGCGGGGCGTCGGGCCCGTCGACACGAGTCGGCGGCTCCGCCCATTCGCGAGCATGTGCCCGCACCGAGTTCCGCGATGCCCCTGCCGTTGGAGCCCTCGGCTCCGGATCAGCCCTCGGAGTAATCCGCTGTCGTGTTGGCGTCGGGAATCCAGGCCGAGATCGTAGTCCCGACACCGGGCTGCGACTCGGCTTTGACCTTGCCCCCGTGCGATTCCGCGAGGTGCCGCACGATCGCCAAGCCCAGCCCCGTGCCGCCGGCTTCGCGCGAGCGACCGGGATCGGCACGATAAAAGCGCTCGAAGATGCGGGGCAGATGCTCGGCGCCGATCCCCGAGCCGGTGTCGCGCACCCCGATTCGCGTGCCGCCGTCATCGACCTGGGAGAACAGCACCACTTCACCCGCCGTGGTGTGGCGTAGCGCATTCTCGGCGAGGTTGCTGAGAATTTGCCGCGCCGCCGTCGGGTCGATGTGCAGATGACCGGCGTCGGCGCCGATCTCCGTGCGAAGCGCCACCCCCTTGGCGTGGGCCGCCGACTGGAGCGGGGCAAACACTTCCGCGGCGACTGCGGCCACGTCGAGTTCGATGGGATTGGGTACCCAACCGCCTGATTCGATACGAGACAGGTCGAGCAGGTCGTCCACGATGCGCTGCATCCGTCGCACGTTCCCCTCGGCCATCGCCAGGAACTGACGGCGCAGGTCGGGCGGCAGCTCTTCGTCCTGGAGCGTTTCGACGAAGCCGCCGATCACGGTGAGCGGGGTGCGGAGCTCGTGCGAGACGTTCGCGACAAAATCCCGGCGCACCGCTTCGAGCCGGCGCACGGGGGTGAGATCGTATAGAGCGAGCACGGCGCCGCCTCCCGGCAGCGGCCGCGCGGTGAGCGAGAGCGTACGATCGTCGACGCGGACTTCATCCGGCACGGCATCACTGCCGGACAGCACGGCGGCCAGCGCCTCGCGCAGCGTCCGATCCCGTGGCAGAAAATCGGCGGGGAAGGGCACCGGCTCGCGCAGCCGCAGCAACTGCCGCGCGGTCTCGTTGATGCGCACCACGCGCTGGCGCGCGTCGACGGCGATCACGCCCTCGTTGAGCGACTCGGTGAGGGCCACCAGCAGCGCCTCTTCGCCATGCAGCGCCTGCAGGCGGGCTTCGAGCTGCTCGGCCAACCGTCGGAGCGCTTCGGCCAGGTCACCGACTTCGCCACCGGCGATGGCACGCGACGGACGCTGGGTGAGATCGCCGGCCGCGAGACCGCGCGCCACGTCGCGGAGCTCTTCGATGGGGCGAGCGACGGGCGCCGCGAGCACCTGCGCGAGCGCCACGCCCACCAGCAGGGCGGCGAGCCCGGCGATCACGATGTCGCGACGCACCTTGGCCAGGAACTCGTCGGCCGAGGCGGCGGCGGTGGGTTCCTCCGCACGCACGCGTTCGGTGACACGTCGTTCGACGGCGAACAGCACGATGCCGACGAGCAGCGTCGCGACCACGAAGCTGTTCACGACGATGCGTTGCGCCAGTCTCATGACGTGCTCACCGCGCGGCGGCGGTCTGCGGTCGGTGGCGGTGTGGGGTCACGCGCCGCGCGGCATCGCCGCCCGGAAGCGATAGCCGAAGCCGCGCACCGTCTCGATCATGTCGCCGGCGGCGCCGAGTTTGGTACGGAGTCGCTGCACGTGCATGTCGACCGTGCGCGTTTGAATGTCGGGGGCGGCATCCCACACCGTTTCCAGCAACAGGCCGCGGCCCTGCACGCGTCCGCGACGTTCCACGAGTGTGAGCAGGAGCTTGAACTCGGTGGGCGTGAGCTCGACTTCCTGACCTTCAACCTTGACCGCCATCGCGGCGCGGTCGATGTGCAGCGGCCCGAGCACCAGCGTATCGGCGTTCACGGGGGCGGCATTGCCGGTGCGGCGCAGGATCGCGCCGACACGCAGCACGAGTTCCGCGGGACTGAAGGGCTTGGTGAGATAATCGTCGGCGCCCAGCGAAAGTCCGCGAATGCGATCGGGCTCCTCACGACGCGCGGTGAGCATGAGCACGGCGATGTCGCGGGTGGATTCGTCGGCGCGCAGCTGCTCGAGCACGTCGAATCCCGAGATCCCGGGGAGCATGAGGTCGAGCACGATCAACGACGGTCGCTCGCGTCGCGCGTGATCGAGCGCCTCCTGACCCGTGGCGGCGGTGGCCACGCGATACCCGACTTTGGCGAGATGATAGGTGACGAGCGCCACGATTTCGGGCTCGTCATCGACCACGAGAATGCGTTCAGTGGACGGCGCAGCTTGCATGCAGTATCTGACTCAGGCCGGTTCGGCCGTTGCGGGCACGGACAATGGGGTTCGCGCAGCCGCGCGCGAAATGAGCCGACGCTGGATCTTGGCGACGATCATCTCGATGGCAACCAGATTGCTGCCGCCTCTCGGGACGATCACGTCAGCGTAGCGTTTGCTGGGTTCGACGAACTGCAGATGCATCGGCTGCACGGTGTTCAAGTACTGGTCGAGCACCGATTCCAGCGTCCGTCCACGCACCGCCGTGTCGCGACGGATGCGGCGGATGAGCCGGATGTCGGGATCGGCGTCGACGAACACTTTCACATCGCACAGCGCGCGCACATTGGCATCGGCCAGCAGCAGAATGCCGTCGATGACGACAACGTCCGCCGGCGCGATGCGTCGCGTGCGCTCGCTTCGGGAATGGGTCGCGAATTCGTAGACGGGCATGTCCACCGCTTCGCCGCGCGAGAGCGCGTCGAGGTGCACGGTGAGCAATTCCACGTCGAAGGCATCGGGATGATCCCAGTTCACGTGATGCAACTGCGAGAGCGTGAGGTGCCGGAAGTCGCGATAGTACGCGTCCATCTCGAGAAAGGCGACCGAAGCGTCCGGCAGGGCTTCGGCGACCTTGCGCGCCACGGTGGACTTCCCAGAGCCGGTGCCGCCTGCGATCCCGATGATCAGCGGTTTCATGAGTGGCTTTTCCGGTTCCGACACTGCACGATGACCAACCTGTCCCCGGGTCGTGACCGGACCGCCACGACGGTGTAACGGAAGCGTATCGGCGGCCGGAACCGATACGGGCAAGTTCGCGGGGGCCGAGAGGAGGGGCAAGCGTTTCGCCGAGGGAGCCGCTAGCTTTCCTCCATGGGACGCTTGCCTTCGCTCTTCACCGCGGCTGTGCTGACACTGGCCGCGGCCGCCCCGCTGCGGGCGCAATCAGGACGCTTTGATCTGGTCATTGCCGCCACCACCGACGTACACGGTCGGCTGCGCGGCTGGGATTATTACGCCAACGCGGCCGATCCGGCCCGAAGTCTGGCGGGGGCGGCCACGATCGTGGATTCGGTGCGCGCCGCCAACCCGGGCCGCGTACTGCTGCTGGATGGCGGTGACCTGCTGTCCGGGAATCCGCTGCTGTACGTGGCGGCCAAGGTCGCGCCGCCGCCGGTGCACCCGATGATCGCGGCCATGAACGTCATGCACTACGACGCGGCGGTGATCGGGAATCACGAATTCAACTACGGCGTACCGGCCCTGCGGGCGGCGATCTCGAAGGCGGCCTTTCCCTTCGTGGCGGCCAATGTGCGCGACGCGCAGGGGCGCCCGTTCGTGGCGCCGTATACGCTGATCGACCGCCGCGGGGTTCGCATTGCGATCATCGGTGGCACCACGCCGGGATCGATGCTCTGGGACCGCGATAATCTGCGCGACGCCGGCCTGACGGTCACGGACATCGTGGCGTCGGTGCGTACGGCGGTCACGGAAGTGCGCAAGCGCAACGCCGACGTGGTCGTGGTTCTGCTGCACTCGGGGCTGGACGGCGCGGCGACGTACGACACGGTAGCCACCGGGCTCGCGTCGGAAAACGTGGCGGCGCGCGTGCCCCGCGAGATCGACGGGATCAACGTGGTGGTATACGGCCATTCGCACGCCGAGTTGGTGGACTCCACGATCAATGGCGCCCTGCTCGTGCAGCCGCGCAACTGGGCCGCGTCGGTGGCGCTGGCCACGCTGACGCTCGAGAAGTCGAAGGGGAAGTGGGCCGTCGTGAAGCACCGCGGCCAGTCGGTGAAGGTGGCGGGTCACGTGGAGTCGCCGGCGGTGTTGGCCGCATCGGCGGCTACCCACAAGGCCACGGTGACCTGGGTGACCACGCCGGTGGGGCGCACGGCGGTGAAGTGGCGGGCCGACAGTTCCCGCGTGGTGGACGCGCCGATCACCGACTTGATCAACGAAGTGATGCGCCGCGAGTCGGGCGCCGAACTCGCGGCGACCGCGTCGTTTTCGCTGGATGCCTCGCTGGACACGGGCGCCGTTACGCAGGCGGCCCTGTCGCGACTGTATCCGTATGAGAACACGCTGCGGGCGGTGCGTATTACCGGCGCCCAGCTGCGCGCGTTCCTGGAGCAATCTGCGCTGTACTATCGCACGTTGATGCCCGATGGATCGGCGCCGGCGGGCGGATTGGTGGATCCCAAGATTCCCGGCTACAACTTCGACGTGGTCAGCGGTGTGGACTACGTGATCGACGTGTCGAAGCCGGCCGGCTCGCGCATCACCACGCTTACGCGCAACGGTCGCGCGGTGCAGCCCACCGACTCGTTCACGATGGCGCTGAACAACTATCGTCAGAGCGGCGGTGGCGGCTACGCGATGCTGGCCAACGCACCGGTGGTGTTCCAGAAGGACATCGATATCCGCTCGCTGATCATCGACGATGTGGCCAAGGCGGGCACGCTCGATCCGGCGAAATACGCCACGGTGAACTGGCGGCTCGAACCGGCCTCGGCCCGCGCGATCGCGTATCGCGAGCAGAATCGCGGACGGGCCGGCGAAGCCGCCGGTGGCGCGCCGGCCGCCGCACCGCCCTCAGCATCCGCCGCGACGCCCTCGCCGCAGGGGCGGACGTTGCGGGTGATCAGCCTGAGCGACTTCCACGGTGCGCTCTCGAACCGGCCCGACGATCGCGGACGGTCGCAAGGCGGCGCGGTGGCACTTTCCGCCGCCATCGAGAAGGCGCAGCGTGAGTGCACCGGTCAGTGCCAGAGCCTGGTGGTCGACGCCGGCGATCTGTTCTCGGGCGCCGCAGCGTCCGATTGGGACGCGGGCAAGCCCACGGTGGCCGTCTTCAATCGCCTCCATGTGGCGGCCGGTGCGATCGGCAATCACGATTTCGATTTCGGGCAGGATACGCTGCGCATGCGGCTGCGTGAGTTGAAGTACGGGTTGCTCGGCGCCAATGTGCGCGGCCCCGACGGGCGCCCGCTGCCGTGGTTGCGTGCCGACACCGTGGTGGTGCGTGGCGGCGTTCGCATCGGCATCATCGGCACGGCGGGCGAGCACACGGCCACCTCCACAAAGGTGCGCAACGTGCGGCAGCTCAAATTCCTCGATCCGGCGCCGATCATCAGCGAGCGTGTGCGCGCGTTGCGCGCCGGCGGAGCGCAGGTCGTGATCGCGCTGGCGCATGACGGCGCGCGCTGCGATCGCGACAAGCCCGATGCCTGCACCGGTGGCGGCATCAGTATCATCGACAAGCTGACCGACAAGCCGGATCTGTTCGTGATGGGGCACGCGCACTGGAACGTGGCGCTCCGCCGTCGCGACATGCCCGTGGTGCAGACCACGTCGAACGGCCGCGCGATCGCCGTGGTCGACATCCCGCTGGATGGCGGTGTGGCCCGCGCCGAGGTGCGCAGCGTATTTGGCGAAGAGCGCGCGGGTGCCGACCCCGTGATCGATTCGATCGTCACGGCGGCCAACGCCAAAGTGCAGGCGCGCATCGATCGCCCGGTGGCCACGATTGCCGAGGCGTTCGCGCGGAACAGCGATCAGTACCCACTGGGCAACCTCGTGGCCGACGCCGCGCGGGCGAAGGGCAATGCCGACTTCGGCGCGTGGAACAACGGTGGCATCCGCACCGACGTCCCGGCCGGTCCGATCACGTTCGGCGGTGCGTATCAGATTTCTCCCTTCGGCAATGTGCTCGTGCGCGTTCGACTGCGCGGGCGCGACCTCGTGGCCAACGCCGAGCGGTGGGTGTGGAACGGTCGGCCCAATTCGCACGTGAGCGGACTGACCATCGAGTACGATCCCGCCAAGCCGCAGGGACAGCGCGTGCTGCGCGTACTCGGCGCGAACGGCGCGCCGCTCGATCCCGACCGGATCTATTCGCTCGCGGTCAACGATTTCATGATCGACGATGCCGAAGGCACGATGCTGGCCCGCACCATCTCGGTAGAGATTCTGGCCGTGCGCGACGTCGACATGCTCGCCAGCTATCTGCAGGAATTGCCGCAGCCGGTGCGCGGCGACACGACCGTCCGTATTCGCGCCGTTGGCGCGGGAGCAGCAAAATGAGTGATGTCGTTTCTCCGGTGTCCGGTCCCGATTCGCTTCGGGTATACGTGAACGAACGCGGCGTCTCGGTGCCGCACGGTTCGGTTGCAGTCGACGCCGTCCGTGCACTGTATCCCGACCTCGCCGACGACGTCGATGCCGGACGTCAGCGTCTCACCGACAGCCGCGGCTTGCCGGTGGAGGCCACGCAGGCGCTGGTGGGCGGTTCGATCTATCGCGTCGTGCCCGTTCGCGATCGTCTCGAGGCCGAGGCGGCGTCATGAGTACGCTGAATCCGGCGTTCATCGAGATCGTGCAGCGCATGCCGAAGGCGGATCTGCACTGCCACCTCGACGGTTCGTTGCGTCCGTCCACCTTACTCGAGCTGTCGCAGGAGCGCGGTCTGCCGCTGCCGGTGTCCACAGCGGCCGAGCTTGGCGATTGGATGCGCGTGGATCATGCCGAGCATCTCGAAGATTATCTGGCGCGCTTCGACATCACGCTGGCCACCATGCAGGATAGCGCGTCGATCGAGCGCATCGCGCACGAATTCGTGCTCGATGCCGCGCTCGACGGCGTGCGGTACATCGAAGCGCGCTTCTGCCCCGCGCTCAGTGTGCGTGGCGGCCTGTCGCTCGACGACGTGATGCAGGCCGTGCTGCGCGGCCTCGCGCGTGGTGAAAAGGAAACGGGGACGCTGGCCCGCGTGATCATCTGCGCGCTGCGCAGTTTCCCGTGGCCGCACGCGATGGAGATGGCCGAACTGGCCGTGGCGTACAAGGGCCGCGGTGTGGTGGCGTTCGACCTCGCCGGCGGTGAGCTGGGCAATCCGGCGTCGGCGCATGCGTTGGCGTTCGACTACGCGCGGGCGCATGATCTGGCGGTCACCGTGCATGCGGGTGAAGGCGATGGACCCACCAGCATTCGCGAAGCGCTGCATCGCTGTGCCGCCGACCGCATCGGTCACGGCACGCGGCTGCGCGAAGACCCGTCGCTCGAAGCATACGTGATCGACCATCGCATCACGCTCGAGGTGTGTCCCACCAGCAATGTGCAGACACGCGTGGTGCGCACCTTCGGCGAGCATCCGTTGGCCCGCTATGTGGTGATGGGCGCGGTAGTCACCATCAATACCGATAATCGCCTGATGAGCGGCGTCTCGCTCACCGACGAGTACGTGCGCTGCGCGCAGCATCTCAACTTCGATATCGACACGTTGGCGATGCTGGCCATCACCTCGTTCGATTCCGCGTTCCTGCCGCATGTGGAACGGGAAGCGCTGCGCGAGAACATTGCGATCGAGGTCGGCAACCTGCTGGCCGACGCCGAAGACGTGGCGGTGATGCTGTGAGCGAACGCGCGTACGAAACCCAGTCGTTCGAATCGCAGCAGATGGTGCCGGGGGCAGCGGCGGCCAAGGTGGCCGCCGAGTATATCCGGCAGCGTCTCGGTCCCGACGCGCCGGTGCCGGTGTGCGGCATCGTGCTCGGCTCGGGGCTGGGGGGATTGGCCGATCGTATCGAGCGCGCCGTTCGCATTCCCTTCTCGCACGTGCCGGGCTTTCCGACGGCCACGGTGGCGGGACACGCCGGACAGTTGTTGGTCGGCATGCTTGGCGGCCGCCAGGTGGTCGCGCTGGCCGGCCGGTTTCACATGTATGAGGGGCACGACGCGTCGTTGGCCGCGTTCCCCGTGCGCGTCATGCATGCGCTGGGCGTGAAAGTGTACTTCGCGTCGAACGCGGCGGGTGGCGTGCGGCGCACCTTCAATCCGGGCGATCTCATGGTGATCTCCGATCACATGAATCTGATGTTCCGCAATCCGCTGTTCGGCGCCGTCGAACCGGGTGATGAACGCTTCCCCGACATGTCCGACCCGTACGACGCTGAGCTGCGAGCACTGTTACATGAGTCGGCGCGCACCATGGGAGTGCCGTTGCAGGATGGCGTCTACTGCGGGTTGCTGGGACCGACCTACGAGACCCCAGCGGAAGTGCGGATGCTGGAGCGACTCGGCGTCGATGCCGTGGGCATGTCGACCGTGCCCGAGGTGATCGTCGCGCGCGCCCTCGGCATGCGCGTGGCCGCCGTGTCGTGCATTACGAACAAAGCGGCCGGACTCTCGCTCGAAAAGCTCAATCACGCGGAGGTGATGGAGGCAGGTCGGGCGGTCGCCGGACGCTTTGAAGCGCTGATCACCGAGTTCGTAGGGCGCCTGCCATAGCAGGCGCCCTCGCGCGTACCCCTCGTTACCGCTTGGCGGGGGTTCGCGGGAGTCCCGAGAGGCGTGACTTGAAGGTCTGGAAGGCGCGGGTGTCGCGGGTGAGCGATTTGAGCACCACCGGATTGATCTTCTGAATCTCGGCCTCGGTGTTGGCCACGCGGCTTTCTTCGATGGGGTGTGAGGCGAAGAAGGCATCGACGCCGCTCGGGTTGCGCTGGCGCTCGGCGATGAGAATGCGGAACATGCTCGGCATGCCACGCGGGTCGATACCGGCGCGGGTTACGTACGTCACCCCGAACTTGTCGGCAGAGGCTTCGTCGTCGCGACTGAACTTGGCGAAGCCGGCCTGTGCGCCAACCTGCACGGCCGCTCCCGCCACGCCCTGGCAGGCCGAGGGCACGAACAGACACAGACCGGTCAGGCCGATGTTGGCACGCTGCGCCTTGGCCATCTGCTGCATGCTATGGCGCTGCGTCACGTGTGCGATCTCGTGTCCCAGCACGCCGGCCAGTTCGGACATATTCGTGGTCTTCTCGATGAGGCCACGGTACACGTAGATGTGGCCACCGGGCACGGCGAAGGCGTTGATCTCGCCCTGATCGACCACGTTGAAGCGCCAGGTCAGGCTCCGGTCGTCGGAGACGCGCGCAATGGAATCGCCCAGCACGTTGATGTACCGCACGATGTCCGGGTCGCGGATCATGGGCAGCTCGCGCTCGACCTGCTGCGCGTAGTCATTGCCCATCGCCACCTCTTCCTGGGTGGCCGGCACGCAGGCCGCCACACCGAAAGTGGCCGCGAGGCCGATGATCGCCAACTTGCTGTTCCGTCGTGTATTCTCACGCATGGCTATCGCCTGTCCGAATTGCTGGTCTGTTCTGAAGGTGCTTCCCGACTGATGGATGGCATAGCGCGTGCCAGCCCCTGATGCATACCCCACTCGCACCCGTTTGCACCCGTGAAGCTACTGACTCTGGCTCGTGACCTGCAGCGCCGGAAAGCGCGTGAGCGGCAGCACCGATTCGTGGCCGAAGGCGTGCGTACGGTCGAGGCGCTGTTGGCGTCGGGTCTCCCGGTGGACGGCATGCTGGTCACGGCCGCCCTCCGCGAGCAGGCCCGGGGGCGGGCGCTGGTAGAGGCCGCCGAAGGCCGCGGGATCGCGGTGGCGGACGTGAGCGACGCGGAACTGGAGAGCGCGGCGGACACCGACACTCCCCAAGGAGTGCTGGCGGTGGCGCCGATCCCTGAGCGGTCGTTGCTGGCCCCCGAGGGCCCCGCCAGTCGATTTCTGGTGCTGGATGCCCTCCAGGACCCGGGCAACGTGGGCACCGTCATCAGAACCGCCGCCGCGCTCGGGGTGACCGCCACGGTGGCTTTGCCGGGAACCGTTGACCTCTGGAACGCTAAAGTCGTCCGTAGCACGATGGGCGCACTCTTCGTGCACCCGGCGCTACCGATGTCGTGGGAGGCGTTCGCGGAGTTTGCCGCGACGCATGCCGTGCCCGTGTGGGCGGCGGATACCGATGGTATCCCTCTCGATCAGGTCTCGACGGCCTCGCTGCCGGCGCATCTGGCGCTGGTGGTCAGCAACGAAGGGGCCGGATTGTCGGCACAGCTCTCGGCGGCGGTGACGTCGCGGGTGGCGATCCGTATGGCGCCCGGTATCGAGTCGCTGAACGTGGCGGTGGCAACGGGAATCCTGTTGCACGCGCTGCGCGTCGGATAACCGCTCTTTCGTCGCCGTTCCGCTGGTCGCCGTTTCGCCTTCGCCCAACTCCGTGCTGCCCATCACTGCTGATTTCGTCACGCTCGTTCTGCTGCCGGTGTTCGTGCTCGGCGCGTCGATCGGGTCGTTCCTGAACGTCTGCATCTCTCGCTGGCCGGCCGAGCTCAGTGTCGTGCGCCCCCGCTCGCGGTGCCCCAAGTGCGAGCGCGCCATCGCCTGGCACGAGAACATTCCGCTGCTCAGCTGGGTCCTGCTGCGCGGCAAGTGCCGCGGTTGCAGCCTCCCGATCTCGATTCAGTATCCGGCCGTCGAACTGATGGTCGCGCTGGGGTGGGTGGCCAGCTTCGTGGCCTTCGGGTTGACCTTCGAGGCGCTGCGGGTGGCGGTGTTCGGCACGGTGCTGTTCGGCATCGCGGTGACCGACGCCATGACGTATCTGATTCCCGACGGCTTCACCATCAGCGGATTGGTGATGGTGTTCGCGGCGGCGATCGCGAACTTCTTCATCGGTGAGACGTCGCACTTCGCGTCGCCATGGGCGGCGTTCATCGGCGCCTGCGCGGGCGCCGGTGCGATCACCATCATCGGCTGGCTGGCCGAAGTGATCATGAAGCGCGAAGCGATGGGATTCGGTGATACGACGCTCATGGCCGTGGTCGGTGCGGCGCTCGGGGCCGAACGTTCGCTGCTCACGATCATCGTGGGCGCGTTCGTGGGGGCGGTGGTGTTTCTGCTCATCGTAGGCCCGATCGTGAAATGGCGTACGCGCGGCACCGATGCGGAGTTCGAGTTTCCCGACGTGCCGTTCGGGGTCTTCCTTGCGCCTGCCGCGATGCTGGTCTTGCTTTGGGGAGAACCCCTTATCGCGTGGTATCTACAGCGCGCGTTCCCGACCTGATATCGAATCTGATGCGATCCTTCCTTTCCGCTTCGACTCGTCGCCGCTCTGTTCGTGTAGCCTGCTTGCTGGGCGCCTGCGTTCCGCTCACCACGCTCGCCGGCTGCGGTGAGAAGAAGGCGAAGGGGGAAGGGCCCTACGCTGAACTGGTCGCCGAGTTCGTCCCGAAGATCGAGAAGGAAACGGGACTGCCGTTCAAGACGCCGCCGAAAATCGAATCGCGCACACGCGACGAAGTCGGCAAGTTCGTGCGGCAGCAGCTGGAGAGTGAGCGCGCGCGCAAGCAGCTGGCCGGCCAGGAGTCGGCGTACAAGCTGCTGGGCATGGTGCCCGACACGATGAACCTGCTGGCGCTGCTGCAGAAGCTGCTCGAAGAGCAGATCGTGGGTTACTACGATCCCGCCACCAAGGTGCTGTACGTGGTGGACGGTGCCGCGCCGGCGCTGCTGCGCCAGACGGTGTCGCATGAACTGGTGCACGCGCTGCAGGATCAGTACGTGAAGATCGATTCGGTGCAGGCGCAAGTGGACAACGCCGATCGTCAGGCGGCCGCGCAAGCGGTGCTGGAAGGCGAGGCGGTATTTCTGCAGCTGCGCATGGATCCGAATGCGGGGCCGATGCTGAAGATGCCCGGCGGCTGGGATCGCATCCGTGACGCGATGAAAGACGCGCAGACGGGCATGCCGGTCTTCTCGGCCGCTCCGCGCGCCGTTCGCGAAGGGCTGTTGTTCCCGTATCTCGGTGGCGCCGATTTCGTGCGGCGGTTCATCGAGAAGCGTCCGGAAAAGGAGCTGTTGCTCGACCTGCCGATCTCCACCAAGCAGATCCTCAACGACGCCGCCTACTTCACCGACTCCAAAGCCACGCGTGATGTGCCCGTGACGGTCACGTTGCCGGCGCCGCGCCCGGGCACCGTGCTGTACAGCAACAGCTTCGGTGAGTTCGAGACCCGTCTCATGCTGGTACAGCATCTCAAGGACGAGGCGCTGGCCCGCCGTGGTGCCGGCGGTGGCGACGGCGACAAGTTCGCGGTAGTGCGCACGGCTGATGGCGATGCGCTGGTGTGGGCGACGGCCTGGGATTCGGCGGTGGATGCCGCCGACTTTCTCGACCTCATGGGTGATGCCGCACGGCGACGCTACGAGCTGGCGCGCATCGCGTTCCCGGGTGGCGCGACCTCGCGTCAGTACGACGTGCCGGCCAAGGGCACGCGCCCGGCGCGCACCGTATCGCTCAAGTTGGAACAGGTGAACGGCCAACCCGTAGTGATCTATATGGACACTCCCGCAAAGATCGGCACCGCGCTGATCGACCTGGCCGGCATCACCGTCGCCCGCTAACCGCATGGCGATCGAGCCGGTTCGGGAAGCGGCCGTGTTGCCCGATGTCTTGTCGGTACCAGTACCGGCCGCCCTGCAGATCACGCCTGACGACGAGCTCAAGCGCGTCCGGCTGGTGAAGATGAAGCGGGTCGCCACGCTCATGCTGGTCGGCGTCGCGCTCGTGTTCGTGGTCACCCGTTGGCTCGAGGCGCAGTATCCCTGGTTGGGTTTCGTGCGGGCGTTCGCCGAGGCGGCCATGGTGGGCGGCATCGCCGACTGGTTTGCCGTGACGGCGCTGTTCCGGCATCCGCTCGGTATCCCGATTCCGCACACCGCGATCGTGGCGTCGCGGAAGGACCGTATCGGCACCGCGCTCGGCAACTTCGTGCAGCGCAACTTCCTCACTCGCGAGGTGGTCGCTGGCAAGATCGCGGCGATGAAGCTGGGTGACCGCGCGGCGCAGTGGTTGGCGCGGCCGGAAAACAGCCGGCGGTTGGCGCGGCACGCGGCGCACGGATTGTCGGGCGCGGTCGGTGTGATGCGCGATGAAGACGTGCAAGAGATGGTCGATCGCGGCATCGTGTCGCGGTTGCGACGCATGCAGGCGGCCCCACTCATGGCGCGCCTGTTCGAGCTGATGACCACCGGGGGGCGCCATCAGGCATTGCTCGACGACGCGCTGCGACTGGCCGCCAAGTTCCTCTACGAGAACGAGGCGATGATCCGCGAGAAAGTGAAAGCGGAGAGCCCTTGGTGGGTGCCCGGCGCGGTGGACAGCCGCGTGGGTGACAAGATCGTGAGCGGCGTGGAGAAAACGCTGGTGGCCGTGGCGGCCGATCCGGATCATCCGCTGCGCCAGCGTTATGACGAGGCGGTAGACCGCTTCGTCGTGTCGCTGCGCGAGAACCCCGAAACGATTGCGCGCTTCGAGCAGATCAAGCTCGACGTGCTGGCGCATCCCGGTGTCGCGGACTTCTCACGCGAGGTGTGGGGCGACGTGAAGGAACGCATCGCGAACTACGCTGAAGCGCTGGCGGACGACGCCGAGAAGGAGCCCGATCAGCTCGAAAAATGGCTGGCGGGGCTCGGGCAGAAAGTGCTCGAGGATCCCGTGTTGTCGGCCAAGGTGAACGGCTGGATCGTCGAGATCGTATCGTACTCGGTGGAGCAGGCGCGCGAGGAAGTGGCGAAGCTCATCTCGGCGACGGTGGCCGCCTGGGACGCCGATGCGACCTCCCGCAAAATCGAACTGCAGATCGGGCGCGATCTGCAGTTCATCCGGATCAACGGAACGATTGTGGGCGGACTCGTCGGGCTGATCCTGTATTCCGTCGGGCTGTTACTGCCCCGCTAACCGTCGCGTCGGCGTTGGCCCTCACCAAGCGTCGGCCGCCGTCACCGCCGGGCCGTCACTGGCCACGACGGCACTGCTGGAGTCGAGCGGCATCGCATCGGCTGGATGCGCATCGGCATGCGGTAACAGTGCGAGGTGCAGCACTTCGTCCATGGTGGCGGCGAAGGTGAACGCCATCTTGTCGCGCACCTCCTGCGGCACGTCACGCACGTCCTTCTCGTTGCCCTTGGGCATGATGACCTCGCGCAGCCCTGCGCGATACGCCGCCAGCACCTTCTCCTTCACGCCACCGATTTCGAGCACGCGGCCGCGCAGCGTGACCTCGCCGGTGAGGGCGAGATCGCGACGGACGGGGCGACGTGACAGCGCGCTGGCCAGCGCCAACGTGACGGCGATGCCGGCCGACGGGCCGTCCTTCGGAATGGAGCCGGCGGGGAAGTGCAGGTGCATGTCGGACTCGCGGAACTCGCTGTCCTCGATGCCGAGCGTAGTGGCGCGCGACCGAACGAACGAATACGCCGCGTCCACCGATTCGCGCATCACGTCGCCCAGCTGTCCGGTCACGGTGAGCTTGCCGTTGCCCGGCATACGCAGCGCTTCGATGGTCATGATGTCACCACCGGTGCTGGTCCAGGCGAGGCCGGTCACGGCGCCGATTTCCGGCTCCATTTCGGCTTCTTCCATGGAGAAGCGCGGCGTGCCGAGGATCTCCTCAGCGCGCTCGATGCCGATCTCCCACGCACTCATGTCACCGTCGGCCTTGGCGCGGGCGCGCTTGCGCAGTAGCGACGCCAGCGAACGCTCGAAGGTGCGCAGGCCGGCTTCACGCGAGTAGCGGCTGGTGATGAACCCCAGCGTGGCCTCGGGCACGTGAATGTCGTCGGTGGTGAGGCCGTGATCTTCGAGCAGGCGCGGCATGAGATACCGCTGCGCGATCTCGACCTTTTCTTCGATGGTGTAGCCCGCGATGCGGATCACTTCCATGCGATCGCGCAACGGGCCGGGAATGTCGTACAGATTGTTCGCGGTGCAGATGAAGAGCACGCTCGACAGGTCGAACGGCAGGTTCAGATAGTGGTCCACGAACGTGGTGTTCTGCGACGGATCGAGCACTTCGAGCATGGCAGCGGTGGGATCGCCCGCGTTGCCGCCGTTGCTCATCTTGTCGATCTCGTCGATCATGATGACGGGATCGCGCACTTCCACGCGACGGAGCGCTTGTATGAGCAAGCCCGGCATCGCGCCCACGTACGTGCGACGATGGCCTCGGATTTCGGCTTCGTCGCGCACGCCGCCCACCGAGATGCGATAGAACTCGCGGCCGATGGAGTTGGCGATCGCTTCGCCCAACGACGTCTTGCCGGTACCCGGCGGTCCCACGAAGCACAGAATCGGGCCGGTCGGATCACCGCCGCGCAGTTTGCGCACGGCCAGGTACTCGATGATGCGCTCCTTCGCTTCATCGAGTCCGTAGTGTCGGTCGCCGAGGGCGTCTTCGACCTTGGCGAGCACGATCTCCTGATCGTCCGCACTGCGCTGGTGCCAGGGGAGCGCGAGGACCCAGTCGAGATACGTGCGCAGCACGTGATACTCGCTGGAGGCCGGCGAGAGCATGCGCAGGCGTTCCGTTTCGCGGCGCGCTTCGGTGGCCACCTTCTCGGGAAGATGCGCTTCTTCGATGCGACGCAGCAGATCGACCGATTCCTTTTCGTTCGGATCGGCTTCGCCCAACTCGGACTGGATCGCGCGCAGCTGTTGGCGGAGATAGAACTCACGCTGATGCTGTTCGATCTTCACCTCGGTCTGCTTCTTCACGTCTTCCATCACACGGGCGCGGGCGACTTCGCGCTCGAGGCGTGAGAGGATGAAGCGGATGCGATGACCGATGTCGAGACGCTGCAGCACCTCCTCCTTGTCGGAGATGCGCAAATTCATGTTCGTGGCCGCGAGATCGGCGAAGCGTCCGGGGTCGGACACATTCATCTTGAGGATCTGCGGCACTTCGTTCGGAATGCGGTCCACCAGTTCGGCCAGCGTTTCCGCGGCGGACACCGTGCGCGCCACGAGCTCGTCGAGCTCGATCGGATCAGCGGGCGTTTCCTTGGCCCCCTGGATCTGCGCAATTGCGAACGGGTTCACCTGGTCGATCGCGTCGATCGTGATGCGGCGCAGTCCCTGCAGCGTGATCTGCACGGTGTCGCCGGGCAGGTTGATGCGCTCGTGCACACGGGCCGCGACGCCGACACGTCCAATGAAGTTGTGCGGATCGATGGCGTCATCCCCGTCGCCGGAGGCCACGACCAGCGCGACGACCAATCCGGACTCCTCGTGTGCACGGAGCAACGCGAGGTTCTCGGGGGCGCCCATCTGCACCGCGATCGTACCCAGCGGGTACACGATCGTGGAGCGCAGCGCCATCAAGGGCAGCGTCGGGGGCAGCTCGGCGCGAAGAATTTCTTCCTTGCGCTGGCCGCGAGGCATCGGGATGCCGGGAAACCGCGGATTCGATCGTGACACGTGACGGGCGAAGAAAGTGACAGCGTGATCCGAACACAGCCAATCTAGGATGGGCCGAACGGGTCACAACGCGTGATTCCGACGCAAGTTGCGTCATGGATGGCCTGTTCCGTCACCCCCCCGGCATGAAACCGGTGTGCGGCGTCACGGCCCGGGTCGGGTGCCGCCGCGGGACGGCCCGTGACGGGCTCGGGCCATCGGGGCACACCGTGACACCCCGGTGATCCCCCGCCACGAGAGTTGTATGCGGGGACCGGGTCCGTTAGCCTTTCAAGTCTATGTTTGACGAGCTCTCAGACAAACTCGGGAACGTCTTCGCGAAGCTTCGCGGACGTGGCGTTCTCACCGATGCCGACATCAAGGAAGGGCTGCGCGAGGTTCGCCGCGTCCTCCTCGAAGCCGACGTGAATTTCTCGCTTACCCGTGAGTTCCTCGAACGGGTGGAGAAGAAGGCCGTCGGCGTCTTGCAGATCAAGACGATCCAGCCAGCTCAGCAGTTGGTGAAGATCGTTCACGACGAGCTCACGGCGATGCTCGGCGAACGGCGCGAGGGGCTCAAGATGAGCACCGTGCCGCCCACGATCATCATGATGGTCGGCTTGCAGGGATCGGGTAAGACGACCACTGCCGGCAAGCTTGCCCGCAAGTTGATGCTCGAGAACAAGTCGACGCGCCTGGTGGCCGCCGACGTGTATCGCCCGGCCGCTATCGATCAGCTCGAGACGCTGGGTAAGGCGCTGAACGTGCCGGTGTACGCCGATCGTGACACGAAGGACGTGGTCAAGATCGCCAAGGCCGGTATCGACCAGGGCGTGCGGGCTCGTGACCGCGTGGTCATCATCGACACCGCCGGTCGCTTGCAGATCGACGCCGACATGATGGAGGAGCTCAAGAAGCTCAAGGCCGCGATCAAGCCCGACGAAATCCTGTTCGTGGCCGACGGCATGACGGGTCAGGAAGCGGTCAAGATCGCGCAGGGCTTCGACGAAGCGCTGAACGTGACCGGCGTGATCCTGACCAAGCTCGATGGCGATGCGCGCGGTGGCGCGGCGCTTTCGATCTACGGCGTGCTCAAGAAGCCGATCAAGTACATCGGTGTCGGCGAGAAGCCGGATGCGCTCGAGGAGTTCCATCCGGAGCGCATGGCGGGACGCATTCTGCAAATGGGCGACATCGTGTCGCTCGTGGAGAAGGCGCAGGAAACGTTCGACGCCACCGAAGCGAAGAAGCTCGAGAAGAAGGTCCGCAAGGAAGGCATGGACCTCGAGGACTTCCTCACGGCGATGCGTCAGATGCAGAAGCTCGGACCGCTCGAGAATCTGCTGAAGCTGTTGCCGGGTGTGAACTCGAAGATGTTGAAGGACGTCAAGATGGACCCGAAGCGCATGAAGCACATCGAGGCCATCGTGTTGTCCATGACGCCGCAGGAGCGCAAGAAGCCGGAGATCCTGAACGGCTCACGTCGCGCGCGCATCGCGAAGGGCTGCGGCCGTCCGGTGAGCGAAGTGAACAAGCTGCTCGAACAGTTCCGCGAAATGCAGAAGATGATGAAGAAGATGGGCGGCGGCCCGGGCGGCGCCGGTGGCAAGGGGGGCGGTGGGATGCCCCGGATGCCATTCGGCGGCGGTGGCGGGATGTTCGGCGGAATGCGGTGATCGAAACGGCGAGCGTCAGCTCGCCGTTTCTGTTTTCGCCAGCTCGGTATCGAGCCCCGGCCACGACGGCAGGTTGTACACCACGAGGGTGCGCAGGTAGTGCCGCCCTTCGTCACCGTGCTGCGCGAGCACGGCCGCGGCGCCGCGTGCGACCGCTTCGGCGTCGGCGTACGGCGGCTCGAGCTCCTCAGGAATGACGCCGGCTTCGTGCTTCACGCCGGCGGTATCGAGGAAGGTGATCTGGATCTGCGGCTCGAGATCGACATAGAGCAGCTGCAGCAGTTCCAGCTCATCCTGCGGCGTCTGCGCATTGAGACGCACGAATTCGCGGGCGAGCTTATCGACGGGCCACGACATGAGCGTGGCGGCGCGAAACCCGCCGCCCTTGGCGGCGAGGCGCTGCGAGTACAAGGTGCGCGCGCCCTTGTGCTTGGCGAGGGCGGACGTGACGAGCGACAAGCGCCGCTCGGGCGTCAGTGCGCGGTACGGAGTAGGTGACTTGGCCATGGACGCAACCTAGCGGGACGGGGGGCGCTTTTCCGAGGCCTCGGCCATCCGGGCAACGACCCGCATGGCGATTTCGTCGGCCAATGATTCGCCCGCCAGGATGGGCGAGGCCACGCGTCCGATCGGCGGCGGGCCGGCGGCTACGCCCGACAGGCGGCGGTCGGCCAGATGATCGGCCGCGTCCTGCGAGTCGATGCCGGTGGCCAGTTCGTGCAGGATGCCGTCCTTGAGGCTGTACACCAGGCCGTGCAGCAACGGACGCCGTCCACGTGCCCAGGCCTGCTGGATGATGGGCGTCTCGGACAGGTGATAGAGCTGCTCGAGCACGTTGAGTTCGACCAACCGATCGAAGCGCGCCTGCGGATCGGCGATCGCGTCGAGTTCCTCCTTGTTCCAGCGCAGCACGTTGCGAATGGGGCCGAGCCAGTGGTCCACCAGACCGTGCTGCTGGTCGGACATGGCGGCCTTCACGCCGCCGCAACCGTAGTGACCGGTCACGATGATGTGCTTCACGTCGAGCACTTCCACGGCGTACTGCAGCACGCTCATCGCGTTGATGTCACTCGGCATCACCAGATTCGCGATGTTCCGGTGCACGAACAGTTCACCCGGCTTCGTCCCGGTGATCGAGTTGGCCGGCACCCGACTGTCGGCGCAGCCGATGTACAGGAACAACGGCTCCTGTCCCTGTGCGCTCTCGCTGAAGAAATCGGGATCGCTGGCTTTGACCCGGGCGGCCCACGCGCGATTGCCTTCGATGATACGACGGAATTCTTCCATGAGGAGTTCTCGGGATCGTCAGGAAATGGTGCGCACGTGCGCCGGAGTCAGCTCGGCTTCGGGAATGCCCACGAGCCGGTAATCGATGCCGCGAGCCTTGGCCGTTTCGCGGAAGAGCAGGAGCACTTCGAGCGCGTCGTAATCGAAGCGCGTGGTGCGCCGTCCGTCGATCTCCACGCGGCTGCCTGGCTTGAGCGCGTTGAGTGCGCGAGCGATGCTGGCCTTGCTGAGAAACGTGACTTGCTCCGGCAGTCCATAGCGCGTGAGCACGGCACCGGGCGGACTGATACGCGACAGCACCGGGCTGCGCAGGTGCTCCATGAGGATGAACGCGATGCCTACCACCAATCCGACGCCGATACCGCGCAACACATCGGTAAACACGATGGCCGACACCGTGATCACGAACGGAATGAAATGGCTGTAGCCGAGTCGCCAGGCGGTGGCCCACAACGCGGGCGCGGCGAGGCGAAAGCCGGTGACCAGAAGGACGGACGCGATCGCGGCCAGCGGCGTGCGATTCAGGACAAAGCCGAACGCGAGCACGGCCAACAACATCAGCACCGCATGCACCATCGCTGACAAGCGCGATTGGGCTCCCGCATCCACGTTCGCCGAACTGCGGATCATCACGCCGGTGAGCGGGAGTCCACCGAGCAGGCCGGACAGCACGTTGCCGGCGCCTTGCGCAAACAGCTCACGATTGACGGGCGCGTCGCGACGCTGCGGATCAAGCTTCTTGGTGGCTTCGAGGCTGAGCAGCGACTCGAGACTGGCGACCAGTCCGATGATGAGCGCCAACTGCCACACGACGGGGCTGGAGAGCGCGCTCCAATCGGGCAGCGACACGCTCTGCGCGAAGTCACCGTTGGTGAACGTGGGCAACGACACCAGATGCGTCCCACGGATCGCGAACGCGGGAAGGGTGATACGCAGCAGCTCGTTGACGGCGACGCCGATGGCCACCGCCACCATGGGGGCGGGGAGCAGCTTCACGCGCGCGAACGGCGAGCGCGGCCACCAGAGCATGACCCCCACGCCCAGCAACGCCGCCAGCACGGCGCCGGGCTGGATCTGCTGCAGCGATTCCGCCAGCGAACCGATGGTGGTAGAGCCGGAGGACTCGATGAAGGACATGTCGCCTTCCTGATCGGCGTCATACCCGAGCGCGTGTGGCAGCTGCTTGAGGATGAGCGTGAGGCCGATGCCGGCCAACATGCCTTTGATAACGGACGACGGTACATAGTACGCCACGACGCCGGCACGCAGTCCGCTCAGGAGGAGCTGCATGATGCCCGCCAGCACGACCGCGGGGAGCAGCCGCTCGAAGCCGCCGACTTGCTGGATGCCCAGCAGCACGACCGGCGTGAGTCCGGCCGCCGGGCCGCTGACCATCAACGGTGAGCCGGACAGCGCGCCGACGACGAGCCCGCCGACGACGCCCGCTACGACCCCGGAAATGAGTGGCGCACCCGATGCGACGGCGATGCCGAGGCACAGGGGTAGAGCGACGAGGAAGACGACAATGCCTGCCGGCACGTCGTCGCGCCATGTATCGAAGAGGCTCGTTCGGGCGACGCTGCGAACATCCAGTGCGGCGCCGGGTGGAGCGATCGTTTGCGTTCCCATCATGCGTCAGGATCCAGGGGCGGGGGTCGGGCAAAAATCTCTACATGGAGGCGATGTACATACATAACCTGCGTCTATGGGTTCCTCGAGGGAAACCCTATCGATGGAGTCGGTGGTTCCGGAAGCCGTCGGGAACGCGTAACCTCCCTCGGAGAGGCTCCGTCGCTCGACGTGGCTCGGCGGTGCCGTCCCTCCACCAATCCACTCGCCCCGGTATGAATCGTTTCGTCCGCTACCGCTCCGTCGTGCGATGGGCCGCGCTGCTGGCTACGGCCGCCTGTTCGGCGCCGAAAGACTATGACGTCGTCATTCGGGGAGGGACCGTGTACGACGGTTCCGGCGGCGCGCCGATCACCGGAGACGTCGCCATTCTCGGCGATTCCATCGTCGCCATCGGTACGGTGAGCGGATCCGGGCGGCTGGAAGTGAAGGCTGACGGACTCGCGGTCGCGCCCGGCTTCATCAACATGCTGAGCTGGGCTACGGAATCGCTCATCGAAGACGGCCGCAGCCAGAGCGACATCCGCCAGGGTGTCACGCTGGAGGTGATGGGCGAAGGCGACTCGATGGGGCCACTCTCCGACACCCTGCGCGCCGACATGCTATCGCAGCAGGGCGACATCACCTTCCCGATCACCTGGCGCACGTTGCGTGGCTATCAGGACACGCTGGTGAAGAAGGGGATCAGCACCAACATCGCGTCGTTCATCGGCGCCACGACAGTGCGGATCAATCACGTGGGCTGGGATGATCGCGCGCCGACGGCTGCGGAACTCGAGGCGATGCAGGCCGAGGTGCGCACCGCGATGGAGGAGGGCGCCCTCGGCGTGGGCTCGAGTCTGATCTACGCGCCGGCGTTCTATGCGAAGACGCCGGAGTTGGTGGCGCTCATGAAAGCCGCCGCGCCCTTCGGTGGGATGTACATCTCGCACATGCGCAGCGAGGGGGCGCGGTTGGAAGAGGCCGTCGAGGAGCTGATCACCATTGCACGCGAGGCTGGTGTGCGCGCGGAGATCTATCACCTGAAGGCGGCCGGTGAGAGCAACTGGCCGAAGATGGACAAGGTGCTCGCGCGCATCGAAGCCGCTCGTGCCGAAGGGCTCGAGATCACCGCCGACATTTATCCGTACACCGCGGGCGCCACCGGACTCGACGCCGCGATGCCGCCGTGGGTGCAGGAAGGCGGCTACGCGGCGTGGGCAAAGCGCTTGCAGGATCCCGCCACGCGCAAGAAGGTGGCGCAGGAGATGCGCACCCCGACCGACCAGTGGGAAAGCCTGCTGCTGGCGGCCGGTTCGCCGGAACGTGTCGTGCTCTCCGGCTTCAAGGCCGATTCCCTCAAGCAGTACACCGGCATGACGCTCGCCGCGGTGGCGAAGCTGCGCGGGACGACGCCGGAAGAAACGGCGATGGATCTGGTGGTGAAGGACGGCACGCGCGTGGGCACCATCTACTTCATCATCGATGAAGACAACATCGTGAAAGAACTGCAGAAGCCGTGGGTGAGCATTGGGTCCGATGCCGGGTCACTGGCGTCCGAAGGCAAGTTCCTGAAGAGCAGTCCGCATCCGCGAGCCTACGGCAGCTTCGCCCGCGTGCTGGGCAAGTACACCCGTGACGAGAAGGTGCTCACGTTGCAGGAAGCGGTACGACGTATGTCGGCGCTGCCCGCGGGCAACTTGCGGCTCTCGCGTCGCGGCATGCTCAAGCCGGGCTATTTCGCCGACGTGGTGTTGTTCGACCCGGCCACCATTCGCGACAACGCCACCTTCGAACAGCCGCATCAGTATGCGAGCGGCATGCGACATGTGTTCGTGAATGGCGTGCACGTGCTGAAAGACGGTGAGCATACCGGCGCGAAGCCGGGCCGTGTGGTGCTTGGAGCGGGCGCCAAGCGATGAGTGACCGTCGGGAGTTCTTGCAGACGGTCGGACTCGTCGCGGCCGCGGCGACGAGCAGCAGTCGCTTCGGCCTCAACGTGCGCGCCGGTCGCCCGGCGCACGATCTGGTCGTTCGCGGTGGCACCATCTACGACGGCAGCGGTGGCGAACCGCGCGTGGCCGACATCGCGATCAGTGCGGGACGTATTGCCGAGATTGCGCCGCGCATCGTGGGTGCGGGCGAGGAAGAGATCGACGCGCGCGGTCTCGCGGTGGCACCCGGTTTCGTGGACATCCACTCGCATGGGGACGGCTCGTTGTTGGAGGATCCGCGCGCCGAGTCGGTCGTGCGTCAGGGGATCACCACCATCGTGGCCGGTGCTGATGGGAGTTCGCGCTTTCAGGGAGACGGCGCACGCAGCTTCACCACGTGGGCCACGTCGCTCGAGGCGGCGCGCCCCTCGGTGAACGTGGCGGCGATGATCGGTTTGGGTAGCGTGCGCGGCGCCGTGGTCGGGGACGACGATCGGAAGGCCAGCGCCGACGAATTGCAGCGCATGGTGCGCATGGTGGAGCAGGCCATCGCCGCCGGGGCCTGCGGCGCGTCCACCGGCCTCGAATACACGCCGGGCGCGTTCGCGAGTCCCGAGGAGCTGATTGCGCTCTGCCGTCCGTTGGCGGCGAAGCGGTTGCCGTACGCCACGCACATGCGCAACGAAGACGACCGCGTGCTCGACTCCATCGACGAATCAATCGCGGTCGCGCGGGGGGCGGGATGCCCGCTGCAGATTTCGCACCTCAAGATGCAGGGCACGCGCAACTGGCCCAAGCTCGATACCGCGCTGGCCCGTATCGCTGCCGCGCGCGCGGCTGGCATCGACGTGCAGTTCGACGTGTATCCGTACGAGGCCTATTCCACCGGGCTCACCAACCTGTTTCCGGTGTGGAGCCGCGACGGCGGCACCAACGCGTTTCTCGCGCGTCTCAAGGACCCCGCCGTCGCCCCGCGCATTCGCACGGAAACGCTGGCCAAGGTGGAGCTGATCGGCGGCTGGGACAACGTGCAGATCTCCCGCGTGGCTGAGGCGGTTGACCGCGACGCCGAGGGCAAGCGTATGGGCGCCTACGCCATCGCCAAGTCACTCGATCCGTATGTGGCGGCCATCGGGCTCCTCGAGCGCAATCGGGCCGATGTGGGCATGCTCGGGTTTGCGATGAGCGAGGACACGATCGACCGATTGCTGGCGCACGAGTTCAGTATGGTCTGCTCCGACGGTGGCGCCTTCGCGATCGATGGTCCGACCCGTCGCGGCAGCCCGCATCCGCGCGGTGCCGGCACCTTTCCGCGCGTCCTCGGCCGCTATGTGCGCGAACGGAAGGCGCTCTCGCTGGCGAGCGCGATCGCCAAGATGACCGCGGTGCCCGCGGCGCGGGTGCATCTGGCCGATCGCGGCAAACTGGCCACGGGTATGGCCGGCGATGTCGTGGTGTTCGACACGGCCCGGGTGGCCGATACCGCCACCTTTGCCAACCCCTTCCAGTATCCGCTTGGCGTCGCGGCCGTGGTGGTGAACGGCGTGATCTCGGTCCGGGACGGCCAACGGCCCTCGGTCGGGGCCGGACAGGTGCTTCGTCCGGCGTGATTGCGCGTCGTCCCCTCAACGTCTGCCGCCGCTGGGCGTAGCTTTTCTGATGGCCTCTGTCCCGCCCCTCCTCAAGCTCCCTGAGATGATTCGCCGTACACTCTTCCTCTCGATTTCGGCCGCCTGCGCCACGCTTCCGCTGGGGCTCTCCCTGGGAGCTCAGGCCAAGCCGGCCGCCGCGCCAGCCCGGGCCGCTGCCAAGGTCCCGTCAGCGCCGATGATGGCCTCGGCCGACCCGGCCCTGTTCAAGGGGCTCAGCTACCGCTTGGTGGGCCACTCGCGCGGTGGCCGCGTCACCTCGGTGACCGGCGTGCCGTCGCAGCCGAAGACGTTCTACGCCGGCGTCGCCAGCGGCGGCGTGATGCGCACCACCAACGGCGGTGAGTCGTGGGATTTCATTACCGACAACAAGATCCCGCTCGGCTCGATCGGTTCGATCGCGGTGGCGGAATCGAACCCGAGTATCATCTACGTTGGCACCGGCTCGGACGGCGTGCGCAGCAACGTCTCCACCGGCCGCGGCGTGTACAAGAGCGTCGACAACGGCGCGACGTGGCAGTTCGTCGGGCTGTATAACGCCGGACAGATCGGTGCGGTGCGCATTCACCCGACCAACCCGGACATCGTCTGGGTGGCGGCCTACGGCGACATCTTCAAGCCGAACAACGAGCGCGGCGTGTTCAAGACCACCGACGGCGGCAAGTCGTGGAAGAAGACGTTGTACGTGAGCGACAGCACGGGCGCGATGGATGTCGAACTGCAGCCCGGCGATCCGAACATTGTCTATGCATGGATGAATCGTATCGAGCGCAAGCCGTGGTCGATCATCTCCGGATCGCGTGAAGGCGGTTTTTTCAAGAGCGTCGACGGCGGCGATACCTTCGTCAAGATCGTGGGCGGCCTGCCGAATCAGATCACCGGCAAGGGCAACCTCGCGGTCACGGCCGCCAATCCGAAGCGAATCTATGCGCTCGTGGAGGCCATGCCGGGCGGCGGTCTGTATCGCTCCGATGATGCCGGTGCGAGCTGGGCGCTCATGAACAGCACGCCGGGACTGATCACGCGTCCGTTCTACTACACCACGCTGAACGCGGACCCGTCCAACGCCGACGTGGTGTACGGTGGAGCGGAAACGCTCTACAGGAGCGCCGATGGCGGCAAGACCGTCACGCCGTTCCGCACGCCGCACGGGGACAACCACGACATGTGGATCAACCCGGCGAACAGCAACGTGATGATCCAGTCGAACGACGGCGGCGCCAACGTGTCGACGGACGGCGGTAAGACGTGGAGCTCGCAGGATGTGCAGCCGACGGCCGAGTTCTACGGTGTGTGGCTGGACAACGCGTTCCCGTACAAGCTGTATATGGCGCAGCAGGACAACAGCACGTACATCGTGCCGAGCAACAACGACGTGTTCAACATGAGCACGGTGCGCACGGGTCCGGGCTGTGAGACGGGGCCGATCATTCCGCATCCGAGCGACAAGAACCTCATCCACGGCAACTGCAAGGGGCAGTACTCGTTGATGAACGTCGAAGCCGGCGTGACGAAGAACTACTGGATCGGCGCGCAGTCGCTGTACGGCAACGATGGCGGTGATCTGGATTACCGCATGCAGCGCACGACGCCGATGGCGTTGTCGCCGCACGATCCCAAGGTGCTGTACTACGGCTCGCAGTTCCTGCACCGCACGCGCAACAACGGCGCGACGTGGGAGAAGATCTCGCCCGACCTGACCTGGTTCCCGAAGTGCTGTCAGGGCGGCAGCGGCGAGCCGATCACGCGCGACGTGACGGGTGAAGAATTCTACAGCACGCTGTACGCGATTACGGAATCGTCGCTCGAGAAAGGCGTGATCTGGACCGGGTCGAACGACGGTCCCTTCTCGGTCACGCGAGACGATGGCAAGACGTGGAAGCGCGTGACGCCGAAGGAGCTGGCTGAAGGCGGCCGCGTGGCGTGGATCGAATCGTCGCCGCACCGGAAGGGCTCAGCCTACTTCGCGACGTATCGGTACCTGCTGGGCGACTACAAGCCGTACATCTATCTCACGAACGATTACGGCGCCACGTGGAAGCTGCTCACCGATGGCAAGAACGGTATTCCCGCCGACGCGCCGACGCGTGTGGTGCGCGAAGACCCCGTGCGTGAAGGACTGCTGTACGCCGGCACGGAGTTCGGCCTGTACATCTCGTTCGACAACGGCGGACACTGGCAGCCGTTCAACCTGAACATGCCGCAGATCCCGATCAACGACATCAAGGTGTACCGCGGCGACCTGGTCGTGGCGACGCAGGGTCGTGCGGCATGGATCATGGACAACATCTCGGCGTTGCAGCAGATCGGCCCGACCACGCAGAGCGAGGCGTTTGCGCTGTTCAAGCCGCGTGACGGCTATCGCACGACGACCACACCGCAGCTGCTCGGTCCGTCGGTGGATTACTTCCTGGCTAGTGCACCGAACGACACCGTACGCATCGAGATCGTGGATGCGGCCGGCAAGGTCGTGAACACCTACAAGAGCGGCATCGTACCGCAGGCGCCGCGTCCGCGATTCGGCGGCGGCGAGGATGATCCCGATGAGGCGATGATGGCGGGACGTGGCGCGCGCCCGCCGCTGGTGGCGCCCACGGTGAACCTCGTGACCAAGAACGCCGGCATGAACCGCTTCGTGTGGGGCGTGCAGCATTCCAACGGACTCGGCTCACCGCCGGGCACGTACACGGTGAAGGTGACGGCCGGTGGCGTCACGAAGTCGGTGCCGCTGCGCGTGCGCATCGACCCGCGCCTGGCGGCCGACGGCACGACGGAAGCGGATCTGCAGGCGCAGTACACGCACAACCTGAAGATGCGTGAGATGGTGGCCGACGTGAACGCGCTGCTGGCCCGGGTGCGCACGGCCGAGGCCAAGTACAAGGGCGCCACGGGTGCGGCGGCCGACACGGCTACGAAGGTGAAGGAAGTGAGCGAGATCGTGAACACGCAGCCCATTCGCTACGGCAAGCCGGGCCTGCAGGCGCACATCCAGTATCTCGCCGGCATGACGGCGCGCGCTGACCAGAAGGTTGGTCAGGACGCGTACGAGCGCTACACGTTCCTGCGCAAGGAACTGGAAGCGGCGAAGGCCAAGCTCGATCGTGCGATCGGGCCGGCCACCCGCATGTAAGCGCGAGTCATGCTCGACGCGATTCGCAAGTTGATCGGAGACAGCGTGCCGGGGACTCCCGGCACGCACTCCCGGGTGCACACGCACGACGTGCGGGTGGCGGCGTGCGCCCTGCTGGTGGAGCTGGCCTGCGCCGACGGCGAGTTCAGCGAAGCCGAACAGGCGCGGATTATGGACATTTTGCAGCGGCACTTCGGCGTGGACGAAGCCGGTGCGAGGCAGATGCTGGCCGAAGCGGCAGCGGCCAATCACGACGCGGTGGACCACTTCGTGTTCACGCGGCAGGTGGTGAAGGACTACGACGTCGCGCAGCGCATTGTCTTGGCGGAATTGATGTGGCAGGTGGCGCTGGCGGACGGCTCTCTGGATAGCCAGGAGTCGTACCTCATGCGAAAGCTGGCCAGCCTGTTGCAGCTGGAACCGGCGTTCCTGGCTCAGGCTCGGAAGCAGGCGGAATAGGGGACACGTCGGCGTCGGGAACCCTTCCGGCGCCGATTGGGTAAATTCTCCAGCTGTTCGTTCCGCGTTTATCCATTCCCGACCATACCAACCCTTCTCAACACTATGTCGCTTACCCGTACGCTTCGTCGCGGCGCCTATGCCGTGGCTGCTCTTTCGCTCATCACGGTGTCTGCCTCGGCCCAGGGTGGCATGCAGATGGACCCCAAGGCGCCCGCGTCGCCACGTGACTCGGTGATCACCACGATCGCCGGCGCCAACATCAACGTGAACTACGGCCGTCCGTCCAAGCGTGGCCGCGTGCTGTTCAACGGCCTCGGCGACATGAAGTGGGGCATGGTGTGGCGCACGGGCGCCAACGAAGCCACGCACTTCACCACGAGCAAGCCGCTGGCGTTCGGTGCGATCACGGTGCCGGCTGGTACGTACACGCTGTTCACGAAGCTCGAAGAGAACGGCAAGTGGGAGCTGGTCGTGAACAAGCAGACGAAGCAGTGGGGCACGGCCTACGACCCGAAGCAGGATCTCGTGCGCATTCCGATGACGGTGACGAGCAACAACGCCGTGGTCGAGAAGATGGAGATCATGGTGAAGCCGGCCGGCAAGGGCGGCGAGATCATCGTGGCGTGGGATACGTACAAGGCCGTGGCGGCGTTCTTGGTGAAGTAACGGACATCGCGGCTCGCGGTGAGGCTGCTGTGAGTTTTGGGTTGTGAGTGAAAGTGGCGAGTTCTGAGTTTGTACACTCACGGCTCGCCACTTTTGTTTGTCATTGCGTGACGTACACCTTTTCGACAGCGTGATATGACCACTGAAAATTCCACGACGCGTCGCTCATCCTTGCAACAGGCATTCACGAAGCCGGTGCCTCGTTGGCGTGCCGTTGCGATGATGCTGGGGACGACGCTGGTTACCGCCTGCGGATGCGACGGTGTTGGCTGCGTCGACGGCATCATCGTCGGGTTCTCCAGCCAACCCGCGTCGCCTTGGAAGGCCGAATTGTTGGTGAATGGCGTGGTGCAGCAAGCGCAAAGCAGCGTGGCGTGTGAGGACCCTAGCTCATGCCAAAGCGGCGTGCTGTTCAATACCTCCGCCTCCACCGGCGTCGCGATTCGGGTGACGACGCCTGCCGGCGTGCGAACGACTGGGTATACCGTGATCACCTATCGGGACAGTGGGGCCGGGTGTACCGAATGCCGAGGGCAGGCCTCGGTGGTCGCGCAGGTTCCGTAAAAGATGGCGGGTTCGCTGTGAGTGTTGGGTCGCAAGAAGAAGTGGCGAGTCCTGAGTTTGTACACTCAGAACTCGCCACTTTTACGCATTACTCACAACGCACAGTTGCTTCTAATGCCCGATTGCCCCCGCATCCCGATCGCGCGGGTCCGCCGCGCCCTGCCGCACGCCTTTGGCGTTCACGAAGATCGAATGCGCGGTACCCTGATTGCCGCCGAGTCGTACGGTGTGGCCCATGGCTTCCAGCGCTTTCACCGTTTCCGGCGGCGTGCCGTTGCGCTCCATCGTGATCACATTCGGCAACCACTGATGGTGCAGTCGCGGCGCGTTCACGGCGTCCTGTACGGGCATCTGGAAGTCGATGAGATTGAGCACGACTTCCATGACGGTATTGATGATCGTGCGTCCGCCGGGGCTACCGACCACGGCCACGAGCTTGCCGTCCTTGGCGAGAATCATCGGCGTCATGCTGGAGAGCATGCGCTTGCCGGGCTGCGCGATGTTGGGCCTCGTGCCCACCAGGCCGGTGCTGTCGGTGAGTCCGGGCTTGCCGTTGAAGTCGCCCATCTCGTTGTTCAGCAGGAAGCCGGCGCCGCTCACGACCGCACCCAATCCGTATCCGGCTTCGAGCGTGTACGTGACGGATACGGCCATGCCGTCCTTGTCGACGACCGAGTAGTGCGTGGTCTCGTCGCTCTCGTAGCCCTGCGCCACATCAGCCGGTGACGACGGCGACGCTTTGTCTTTCATGATCGTGCTGCGCAGCTCCGTGGCGTAGGACTTGGCCATCAGCTTCTCGAGCGGCGGCTTCGTGAAGTCGGGATCGCCCATGTACAACGCGCGATCGCGAAACGCGCGACGCATGCTTTCCGCGAGATAATGCACGTACTGCGGCGAGTTGTGACCGAGGCTCTTGAGATCATAGCCTTCGAGAATGTTCAGCATCTCGATCATCGCCGTGCCGCCCGAACTCGGCGGCGGCATCGAGATGATCTCGTAGCCGCGATACGTGCCCGTCACGGCAGCACGTTCGGCCGGCTGATACGCCGCCAGGTCGGCTTCGTTGATGAGGCCCCCGTGCGACGCCATCTCTTCGGCGATCAGCTTGGCTGTGGTGCCTTTGTAGAATCCGTCGCGCCCCTGATCGCGCACGCGCGTGAGCGTTTTTGCGAGATCGCCCAGCACGAGCTTCTCGCCCTCCGCGTACGGCTGGCCGTTCTTGTAGTACGCCGCGATCGTGGCGGGATACGCCGACAGCCGCATCTGCGCGCCCTTGAGAGACGCCGCCAATCCGCTCGGGACGGCGAAACCATCACCCGCCAGCTTCACGGCAGGGTCGACCAGCTTGGCCCATGACACCTTGCCGTACTTCTGGTGCGCATGCGCAAAGCCGTCCACCGTGCCCGGCACACCCACGCTCTTGTGCGAGTTGTGATGAATGCGCGAGGAGTAGGCACCAGTGCTGTCGGTGAACATCTCCGGCGTGGCGCGGGCCGGGGCCTTCTCGCGGAAGTCGATCGTGGTCGTCTTGCCGTCGGGGAAGCGGACCACCATGAAGCCGCCGCCGCCGATGTTGCCGGCGGTGGGGTAGGTGACCGCCAGGGCGAAACCGGTGGCGATGGCGGCGTCGATGGCATTGCCGCCGTTGGCCAGCACGTCGCGGCCGGCCTGGCTGGCGATGGCGCTGGCTGAGACGACCATGCCCTTCGGGGCGTCGACCGCGGCGCGTGGGGCCCGGGCGGCGGCCGGTTCCTGCGCGCCGAGGGCGAGGGGGAGGACAGCGCCGGCCAGCCAGAAACGGGCGGCGGCGCGAGCGGGCAGGGTAGAGAGGGCCATGGATCGGCGGGGTTGGGGAGGCTGGACGGGCCGAATCTACCTTTTCCGCCCAAGCCTGACTATGCTTCAAGGCTCCCCGGAAACGGGGACTCGGGTGCGGGTCGGAAACGCCGACTTCGCGACGAGCCCGAAACGCCGGCGGCCCCGCAAAGGGCATTGCGCCGGCGAGCTGTCCAAACTGTCTGAACTGAGATCAGAACATGGCCGTCAAGATTCGTCTCCGCCGCGAAGGCCGGAAGAAGACCCCGATGTACCGTATCGTCATTGCTGATTCGAAGGCGCCGCGCGACGGCCGTTTCATCGAGATCATCGGACAGTACCAGCCGCAGCTCGGCGAGAACGCGATCAACCTCAAGACCGATCGCGTGGAATATTGGATGAACGTCGGCGCCCTGCCGACCGACACCGTCCGCTCGCTGCTCCGCCGCGCCGGTATCCTCAAGTCGCGTCACGAAGCGCGCCTTGCGGCCAAGCTGCAGGCCAACGCGGTCGCCCTCCCCGAGGCGTGATCTGCCGGACTATGTGATTGTCGGCAAGGTGCGTCGCGCGCATGGTGTGCGCGGCGCCTGGGCCGTCGAGTCGCTATCTGCGGCGCCGGACGTGATCTTCACGTCCGGCGCTGTCATTTATGCGGGTGACCGGAAGGGCGAAATCAGCGGCGACGCCACCGCGGCGATGCTGCATATCGAAGACGGCCGTCCGATGAACAAGGACTGGCTCGTGCGCGTCACGGAAGTGACCGACCGCGACGTGGCCGAAACGTGGCGCGGCCGCTACTTGCTGGCGGATACCGCCGACATGCCCGAGCCGGACGACGATGAGATGTATATCTTCGCGCTCATCGGCATGCAGGTCGAAGTGGATGGTCAGGGGCACGTCGGCGAGGTGCGCGACGTGTACGAAGCGCCGCAGGGGCTGATTCTCGAGGTCGAAACCGCGACCGGCCGTCCGCTGGTGCCGTGGCGTCCCGAGATCATCGAGCGCGTGGACGAAGAGCGCAACACGATCGTGCTCAAGCCGCTCGACGGCTTGCTCGACAACTAACGCGGGCGCGAGACCACAGCCGTGCTGCGCATCAACGTCGTGACGATCTTTCCCGAGTTCTTCGCGGGACCGCTCTCCATCAGTATTCCGGCCAAGGCGGCTGGTACCGGTGGCGTGTCGTACAACCTGATCGATCTGCGTACGTTCACGTATGACCGGCACCGCACCGTCGACGACTATCCGTTCGGCGGCGGGCCCGGCATGGTGATGAAGCCCGGTCCGTTCTTCGAGGCGGTGGAGTCGGTGCAGGCCAAGGCGCCGATCGTGCTGCTGTCGCCGCGCGGCCGCCGTTTCTCGCACGCCGATGCCGTGCGCTTCGCCGCCGGCACCGAACTCACGCTGCTCTGCGGTCACTACAAAGACGTGGACGAGCGTGTCGCCACGCACCTGGCCACCGAAGAGCTCTCGCTCGGCGACTTCGTGCTGAGCGGCGGTGAGCCGGCGGCGTTAGCCATCATCGATGCCACCGTGCGCTTGCTGCCGGGCGCGATGAGCGACCTGGAAAGTGCGCGCACCGATTCGTTCTACGACCGCGGCATCAGCGCGCCCAGCTACACGCGGCCAGCCGAGTATCGCGGGTTCACCGTGCCCGACGTGCTGGTGGGCGGTGATCATGCCAAGGTAGCGGCGTGGCGCGACGACCAGAGCCTGCAGCGCACGCGCGAGGCCGAGGCGCGCGATCGTGCCGAGTGGCTGGCGCGTGAGCAGGTAATCGCCGCCCGCGAAGCCGCGATCGCCGCCGTGGAGCGCGTGCAGGCGGCGAAGGCGTTGAAGAAGGCGAAGGAGAAGGCTGCGAAAGAGCGCGCGCGGGCGAGGGCGGCCACCAAGACTATTGCCGACGCCGCGGAGACCGAATGAGCCTGCGCGTGTTCGTCACCGGCGGCACATTCGACAAGGAGTACGACGAGCTCACGGGCACGTTGCACTTCGAGGCCACGCATGTCGAAGAGATGCTGCGGCGCGGCCGGTGCATGCTCGACGTGAACGTCGAGGTGCTGATGATGATCGACAGCCTCGAGATGAAGGAGTCGCATCGGCATCGCATCGTGGATGCCTGCGTCGCCTGCACGGAAACGCAGATCGTGATCACGCACGGCACGGACACGATGGTGGAAACGGCGGCCGTGATCGCAGCCGCCGTGACCACCAAGACCATCGTGCTCACCGGCGCGATGGTGCCCTACGCCTTCGGCAGCTCCGACGGCCTGTTCAACCTCGGCAGCGCGCTGAGTTTCGTGCAGGCGCTCGCGCCCGGCGTGTATGTGGCCATGAACGGCCGCTGTTTCCGCTGGGATGACGTGCGGAAGAACCGAGACGTGGGCGTGTTCGAGCCGCTCGCCTAGGTGCCCTACGCGGCGAACTCGCTGCGGGCAGAGGACATCGGGCCGCCGTCGACCACACGGCGATAACCGAGCGACTTCAGGATCTCGGCCGCCATGGCGGAACGTGCCCCGCTGGCGCAGTACAACAGGATCTTGGAGTCCTTGGTAATGCCCGGCTGCGCCGGCAGCGTCTCGGCGATGCTCTGCACCGGGAGGCAGACGGCGTCGGGCAGGTGGCCGAGCCAGAACTCGACCTTGGAGCGGACGTCGATCACGATGTCGACAGGCTTCTGACGGAACGAGGGCATGGGCGGGTCGGGACGAGGGTTCTCGATGATCAGCGGTCGAGCACGTCGGCGGCTCTATGTCTATATATACGCATATGTGTATACGCGGGCAAGGTCCCGTGCCGTGCGGCCGGGACCGAGAGTGCCCAAGGCGTTCCATGCGGCCCGTCCGGACGGTATTGTTCGGGATTCGTTCCCACTCCCCTCTCCGAACTTCTTCGGTACCCCCGGCATGGCCAAGATCAAGGTTGTGAACCCCGTCGTCGAGATGGACGGCGACGAGATGACGCGCATCATCTGGCAGTTCATCAAGGACAAGCTCATCCTGCCGTATCTCGACGTCGAACTCGACTACTACGACCTCGGGATCGAGCACCGCGATGCGACGAACGACCAGGTCACGATCGACTCGGCCGAGGCCACCAAGAAGCATGGCGTGGCGGTGAAGTGCGCGACGATCACGCCTGATGAAGCCCGCGTAAAGGAGTTCGGGCTCAAGAAGATGTGGAAGAGCCCCAACGGCACGATCCGCAACATCCTCGGCGGCGTGATCTTCCGCGAGCCGATCATCATCTCGAACATCCCGCGCCTGGTGCCGGGCTGGACGAAGCCGATCGTGGTAGGCCGTCATGCGCACGGCGATCAGTACAAGGCCACCGACTTCAAGGCGCCTGGTGCCGGTACGGTGACCATGACGTACACGCCGGCCGACGGCAGTGCGCCGATGGAGTTCGAAGTGGTCAAGTTCGGCGCCGACGGTGGCGTGGCGATGGGCATGTACAACTTCAACGACTCCATCCGCGACTTCGCCCGCTCCAGCCTGACCTACGGCTTGCAGCGCAACTACCCGGTGTACCTGAGCACCAAGAACACGATCCTCAAGGCCTATGACGGCCAGTTCAAGGATCTGTTCGAGGAAGTGTTCAACAACGAGTTCAAGGCCCAGTTCGACGCCAAGGGGCTCACGTATGAGCACCGCCTGATCGACGACATGGTCGCGTCGGCGCTCAAGTGGGAAGGCGGCTACGTGTGGGCGTGCAAGAACTACGACGGCGACGTGCAGTCGGACATCGTGGCGCAGGGCTTCGGCTCACTCGGTCTCATGACGAGCGTGCTGCTCTCACCCGATGGCAAGACGATGGAAGCGGAAGCGGCCCACGGCACGGTCACGCGTCACTACCGCGAGCACCAGAAGGGCAACAAGACGTCGACGAATCCGATCGCGTCGATCTTCGCGTGGACGCGTGGTCTGGCGCATCGCGGCAAGCTCGATGGCACGCCGGCGGTGACGGCATTCGCCGATACGCTCGAGCAGGTGTGCATCGAAGCGGTGGAAGCGGGCGAGATGACGAAGGATCTCGCGATTCTCATTTCGAAGGACACGCCGTATCTGCACACGGAGGCGTTCCTCGACGCCATCGATCGCCGACTGCAGGCGAAGATGGCGTGAGGACGCAGGCGCTCGCCTTACTTGGCGAGCGCCTTCACGACGGCGCTGAGCGCCGTCACCCGTTTGGCCTCAGGGCTGGCGGCGGCATCGGTGTCGAGCTGTGTGGCGAGCGTGTTCAACGCCGCCGCACGCTTGGCACCGTTTGCTTTTTCCGCGGTCGCCAGCTGTGCCAGCACGCCGTTGAGCCACGCCTTCGGCACCGCGCTGTTGCGGGCCATCTGGTCGGTGTAGGCCCGTGCCACGACAAACGCCGCGGGCCACACGGCCTGCGGCTGCTCCTGCGCGTTGAAGTACGCGTACTTCACGAGCTTGGCCGCATCGAGTTCGTTCTTCGTGATGAACTCGCTGGGCGTGAGCTCCCACACGTCGAGCCCACGGGCGATCTCGGAACCATAGATCAATCCGTTGTACCAGTAGGCCGACCAATGTCCGGCGCTCACCAGCGCGGTGGAATCCATCGGGCCGCGATCGAAGAAGCCGATCTCGAACGCGTGATTGGGGTCGGTCCAGTCGAACACATTGATGCCGCCCTGATACCACGACTGCACCATGACTTCGCGGCCGGGAATCGGAATCAGCGAACCGTTGTGCGCGACGCAGTTTTCCTGATTGCTCTGCGCGGCGGGAAGCTTGAAATAGCTCTTGAAATCGAGCTTGTCGCCGTTGCGGACGAAGATGGCGTCGGCGCCCCATTCTCTCTTGTCCGTCGCACGGCAACGCGGGGCCGTACCGCCGCCCCACTCGTCGGAGAAGAGCACCTTGCTGCCGTCGTTGCTGAAGGTGGCCGAATGCCACGCCGACATGTTCGTATCCGCCGCGGCGTAGATGCGCTTCGGATTCTTGATGTCGCGGATGTCGAGCAGAATGCCGTAGCCGCTGCACGCGCCACCGGCCAGTCCGACGGCCGGATAGGTGGTGATGTCATGGCACTGCGTGGGACCGCCGCGTCCGGCCACCGAAGGGCGCGCCGGCGCACCAGCGGGACGCTCGCGCCGATCGGCGGCGGCGTCGGCATGACGCACGGCTTCCCCGAGTCCTTCGAAGATGCGCGGTGAACTCACAATGGCGGCGGCGGCCGGATTCTTCACCGGCACCTTGATCACTTCGATGCGGAAGAGCGACGAGTTCGGATCGATGTCAGGATTCGCGGCCGAACAGCCCGCGAGTTCTTCGTTGGAGCGCACGCCCGCGGAACCGGACACGTAGATGTACACGTTCTCCGGGTCCTTCGGGTCCGTGACCAGCGTGTTCGTATGCGAGCCGCGGCAGGTCTGTACGGTGGTGATCGATCGCGGATGCTCGATGTCGCTGATGTCGATAATGCGGATGCCGCGCGCGCGATCTTTGCTCACTTCGTCCTGCACGCCGCCCAGTCCGCAATCCACGCGACCGCTCACCGCCTCGGCCGACACGAAGAGCAGATTGCCGTACACGGTCACGTCGCTCTGCGAGCCCGGGCACACAAAGGCCGCACGCAGTTTCGGCTTGCGTGGATTGCCGATGTCCCACACCTGCCAGCCGCTGTAGTTGCCCTGGAACACCAGGTTGCCGCTGAAGGCCAGGTCGGAGTTTTTGAGCCGCGCGTCACCGGGCGTACTGGGATTGAGGAACGCCTCCGAATTCTTCGTGTTCGATACGAGCTTGATGTTCCACGAGGCTTCACCAGCGTCGAACCAGCCGGCCTTGAGGCCGACGCGTGGGTCGGGCGTGGGCTGCGCGTGCAGCGTGGTGGCGGCGGCTGCACTGCCGGCCATGAGCAGGGCGCCGCCGAGCAGCGATCGAAATGGCGTTGGCATCGTGGGGTGTTGGAGGGAGTGGAGGTGGCGAGCGGCAGCGACTACGGGCGCGAGCGGGCCTTGAGCATGAGCTCCATGCGGTCGATCTCGGTGCTCTGATCGGCCACGACGTCGGAGACGAACTTGAAGACATCGTCATCGTTGGCGGCGCCCTTGGCGCTCATGAGCTCATCGACCATGCTGATGGCGCCACGATGGTGCTGGATCATGAAGGTGAGGAAGTACCAGTCGAAGGCCGGCCCCTTGGCCGTCTTGAGCGTATCCATCTGCGCGGTGGTGAGCATGCCGGGCATCATGCCGCCAGCGCTCCCACCAGCCATGTTCGACATGTCCATGCCGGCGTGATGTGCGTGAGCCATCGCTTCCATGTCACCGGCCGGAACGGTCTGCTTGCGCTTACCGAGCCACGTCTTCATGAAGGCGATTTCGTCGGTCTGCGCAACGGTGATCCGACCGGCGAGCACACGCACTTCGGAACTCGCCCCGTTCGCGTCGGCGAACGACGACATGGTCACGGCCTGTGCGTGATGACTGATCATGCCCTGCATGAAGGCGACGTCCGCCTTGGTGTAGGGTGGAATGCCGCCGTCCAGCGCTGCCATCTGCGCCGGCGTCAGCGGACGGGTGCCGTTGGGGCCTCCGCTGCCCGACGCACAGGCGCCGAGCAGGGAAGCCGTCACCGTGATCGCGGCGACGACAGCGACGCGAAGACGCACGCGTGCAGGCATAGGTCAGGGGAGCGTGAGAGTGGGAAGTCCAGCGGCCTTGCGTTTCGCGTTGAACGCCGTGATGCCGGTGGTGCGCAGTGCATTCCACTTGGGTAATACGCTTACACCCATGGCGCGCGCTGCCGTGCAGGCGGCCACCTGCGTGGCGGTGGGCGCCACGTCGGCATTGTGCATCGCCATCGCGGCGGCCAACATCGCCGTGCTGGCGCTTTCGAGTGACGCCGCGGTGGTGGTGGCGCCACGACGACGGAAGCCGCGGATGTTCCGGGCGGTGGCCGACGACGGGGCAACCGCTTCCAGCTGCGCCTTGAGCGCGTCCACATCGGCGCCCGTCATGCCATTCAGTTGCGTGATCACGGCACGGGCGCTCACGAAGGCGCGATGCGTTTCCACGGCGCCGCGGTACATCTCGGTGCTGAGGGCGTGCAGGCGCGCGAGACCGGCGGCCGACGTTTTCACACGCGGGTCGAGCCGGAGCGTGAGCGGCTGCTCGTACTTCGTGCCGTTGGCGGTGAGGCGCACAGTGTAGCGGCCGGGCGGGGCCCACGGGGCGTTCACGACCGGCAACGTGCGACCCGGCACGGCGCCCGTGGCGTCATCGTCGCCCTGCGGAATGGCGTCTTCCGGAGTGACCGGATCGAAGTGCAGATCCCAGGTGAAGCGATGCAGCCCCGCGTTGTCCTTCAATGCCTGCGGCGGGCCGGGCCAGTAGAGCGGAAGTCCGCAGTACGGCGCCGTCGGGGTCTTCTTGCACACCTCGTTGTAGCGGGCACGATCGAGATACGGATGCGGGTCGAGCGCCTTCTGCGCGCTGGAGTACGAGCGCACGAGCTTCCCCGACGCATCGAGAATTTCGAGCGTGATCGGTGACGACGCGTTGGCCGCAAGCATGTAATCGATGAACACGCCCGACGGCGCGCTTTCGCCCGACGGCATCTCCGGCGGCCACGGCGTGGGATCGTTGGTCGCGAAGCGCACGCGCACGGCGGTCGCGGGCGCGAACAGATACGTGCCACGAGTCGACACCGCCGCTCGCGCCGCCGCCATCTGACGCAGCGGCGTGATGTTGTCGAGAATGTAGAAGCCGCGGCCATGCGTGCCGGCGATCAGGTCACTGCACAAGCAGGTGCTGTCGTCCTTGACCTGGATATCGCGCACGGCGATGGCCGGCATGTCGATGCGCAGCGACTCCCAGTGATCGCCGTCGTCGAACGACACCCACACCTGCGTATCGGTCGCGCCGTACAGCAGCCCCTTCACCTTGGGATCTTCGCGGATCGCGTTCGCCGGCGCATTGCCCGGCAGTCCGTTGCTGATCTCGGTCCACGTCGCGCCGCCGTCGTGCGTGCGGTAGAAATGCGGACGCAGGTCATCGAGTCGGAAGGTATTCGCCGCGATGTACGCGGTGCCGGCGTCGAAGTGCCCGGCGTCGATGTTGTAAATGCGGGTCCACGCCTTGAGTGCGCCCGGCGTCACGTTCTTCCACGACGTGCCGCCATTCGTGGTGACCTGCACCTGTCCATCGTCGGTGCCGGCCCACAGCACGCTGGCGCTGCGCGGCGATGGGGACAACGCCGTGATCGCGCCGGCCGGTGCCGGTGTGACGCTGCTGGTGTACTTGCCGGCCGTGGCCGGAACCTCCCACGTCTGGCGCGCGAGATCAGGGCTGATGCGCGTCCAGCTCTGGCCGCGATCGAGCGTCTTCCACACGACATTCGACGCGTAGTACAGCACGTCGGGATTCACCGGCGAGAAGTGCAACGGCATCGTGCGCACGTTACGGCCGAAGTTCTCGCCGTTGGGGCCGCGCACCGAGAGGTCGGGACCTACCAGCACGGTTTGCCCGGTGCGACGATCGTACTTCGACACATTCGTGCGCTGACTGCCGAAGACGACATCGGGGTCGCGCGGATCCGGCGCGGCGATCCCGTATTCCTGAATGTTGACCGGATGCCAATCGTGGAACGTGATGCGGCCGTCGTCGGAGCGGCTATTCACGCACGCCGAGCCGGAGTCCTGCTGTCCGCTGCACACGCGATACGGGAACGCGTTGTCGGTGGTCACGTGATACATCGCGGCGGTGGGCTGGGTGTACCAATTGCTCCACGACGCGCCGCGATTGCCCGACACCACCGCACCCTGATCGGCTACGGCGAAGATGAGATCCGGATTGTTGGGATTCACCCAGATCTTCTGGTAGTCGTCACCACCCGGCGCGCCGCGCACGGCCGACCAGGTGAGGCCGCCGTCTTCGGTTCGCCACATCACCGTGGACGCGCTGTACACGACGTTTTCGTTGCTCGGGTCAACCGTGATCGTGGGCAGATCACCACCACCGATGCGGGCCAGCGGGCGATTGTCCACCAACTTGGGAGCGGCGCCAACCGCCGCACCGGGGCCATTCACCGCGAGGTACCAATGCTCACCGGCATCGGTCGACTTGTAGAAGCCGATCGGGCCTGATGCGCCAGCGGCCGAACCGGCGGGCGGTGCGGCGGCGACCATCGCGTACAGCACCTTCGAGTTGCCGGGGGCGAAGGCGATGTTGGCCTGCAGCACCGAGGGCAACCCCACCGTCAGCTGTTTCCAGGTGGTGCCGCCGTCGGTGGACTTGAAGATGCCGTTGCCGCCGCCGCCGAAGCCCTGACCTTCAATGAAACTCTGCTGCTGCTGCCAGAGCGTGGCGTACACGATGTCCGGGTTCTGCGGATCGATGCGCACGTCGTTCGCGCTGGTGTATTCGTCCTTGTACAGCACGCGCTGAAACGAGCTGCCACCGTCGAGCGACCGGAAGACGCCGCGCTCGGTGTTGGGCCCGTACGGATGGCCGAGTGCGGCCACGAACAGCCGATCGGGATTCTGTGGGTCGACATCGACCATCGCGATCATCTGCGATTCGCGCAGACCGAGATGCGCCCACGTCTTCCCGTTGTCGACCGACTTGTACATGCCGTCGCCGACCGCGAGATCGGGGCGAATGATCCCGGCGCCGCTGCCGACGTAAATGACGTTCGGGTTCGACGGCGCGACCGCGATCGCGCCGATCGAGCCGGTGGGTTGATCGTCGAACAACGGCACCCAATTCGAACCGTAGTCGGTACTGCGCCACACGCCGCCGTTGTCGAAGCCGGCGTAGAAGACGCTCGGCTGCGAGGGCACGCCGGCGATGGCGCGCGCGCGGCCAGCGCGCACGGGACCGATGGCGCGCCAATGCAGCGCACTGAAGCCCGGATCGGTTTGCGCCGGGAGCGCGCGCGCGAGCGGTGAGAGCGCGGTCGCGAGGGAAAGCGCGAGCGAGCAGCGAGCCTGCAAAGAGCGCGGGATACGCACGGGAAGCCTGAGCCGAGGAAGAGGGTGCGGGACCCGATGAAGGGGACCCGTTCAACATGGGGCGGACCGGCAACGGCTGCTAGATTCCGCGCGATGACAGCCCAAGCCCCCGCCACCATTCGATACGGCACGATCGCGATTTTGTTGGCGGTGCTGTGTTGGGGGCTACTCGGGGTGATGTCACGTGTGGCCATGGCGGACGGAACACCGCCGCTGACGGTGGCCTTTTGGCGAGCCGCGATCGCTGCCGTGCTGTTCACGGTTCACGCTGCCATTACGCGCGCTGAGCCCCTCCGGCGTGCCGATCGCCCCGCCGCGGCATTCCTTGGCGTGGCCGGCGTTGCCGTGCTGTACTTCTCGTATCTGAACGCCATCGAGCAGGGCGGCGTGGCGTTGTCGTCGATCCTGATGTATTCGGCGCCGATCTGGGTGGCGATCGGCGGACGGATCTTCTTTCACGAGCGGGTGAGCGCGCGGGCCACGGCGGCGCTGTCGCTCACACTGGTCGGCGTCGCCATCGTGGCGCTGGCCAGTGGAACGGGCGAAGTGCGTTGGTCGCCGGGGGCGGTTGGGTGGGGCCTGCTCTCCGGCGCGATGTATGCACTCTACTTTCTGGTGGGGCGCCGACTCTTTTCACGCAACGCGTCGGCCCGAGTGATGGCGTGGGCGCTGGGTGTCGGCGCGGCCACGATGTTGCCGTTCGTGCCGTTTCAGTCGCTGTCTCGATCGGCCTGGGGCGGCGTGGCGTTTCTGGCCGTGGTGTGCACGTACGCCGCGTATCTCGCCTACGCCGAAGGGGTGAAGCGACTGCCGTCGGCGCGCGCGGCCACCATTGCCACGCTGGAGCCGGTGATCGCGGTGGTGGCCGCGTATGTGGTGTGGGGGGAACGCTTGTCGCCGCTCGGGCTTGCGGGGGCGGCGCTCGTGATCGCCGGCGTCTTGCTCAGCGCGGCTGGGGAGTCGCGCACAGGTGCCGCATCGCCACGTCAGCCAGCGAGCCTTTGAACGACGGGCCGAAGCCGGGCAGCTTCACCTCTTTGTGCATGCCGACTTTCTTCCCGGCGTCGTCGAGGTAGTACCAGCTCTCTTTCGTCGCCACGGTCTGCTTGGCACAGTCATACATCGCAATCGTGCGTGAACTGCGCAGATCACCCAGCGCATGTTTGAGCGGCGGCTGCAACCGCACCCGCACGGTCGCGGTGGTGATGCCGTTGGCGCGCTTCACCGAGTTGGATTCGAGAAACACCGGCGTACCCACCGACGTCTTGCCGATCTCGACCAGCTTTTGCGCCGCGGCCGGCGATGCGAGCAACAGCGAACCGATCACGGCGAACAGGGAGGCTTTCATAGCTATCGGCGCCGGCGGGCGGTGGAGTCGGGCACGAACGTGAATGGCAGCTGCATGACCTGCTGCACGACGCGTCCCTTACGCACGGCGGGCACGAAGCGCTGTTCGCGCACCGCACGGCGCACCGGCTCGACCAACGAACGATGCGTGGTCGTGATCGAGTTGAACGTCTCCATGACCGCTTCACCATTGGTACCGACCACGAACTCCGCGATCAGTTCACCGGCCACCTGCGCCTCGAACAGCGAGTCGGGGTAGAACGGCCGCACGATCATCGACGAGTCCACGCGGGCCCCGGCGTCGACATCGGCGACGGTGAAAATGGTGGACTCCTCGAGCAGTTGCGCGATGCGCGCCGCCGGCGTGAGCTCGCCCTTCTTCGGCTTCTTCTCGCGATACTCGCCGCGGCGCGACCAGAGCACGATGGTACCGCAGCTGCTGCTCATGCGCTGATTGCCCTGGAACTCCATCGGCACGCTGGCCGGGCCGCTGTACACCTCGATGCCTTCGAACGATCGCGGGTCGACGGCGTCGAGATCGAACTCGGCGGCGAATAGACCCTGCCCGTCGATCCACACCAACGGAGAACACCGGGCGCCGCGAATGCGCACTTTGTTCTCGAGACCACGAGACTCGATGCGGAGCCCCGGCACCGAGCGGAGCAAGTCCGACATCTTGTTGGGCTGACGCTTCTCGATGTCGGCCTGGGTGAAGAAGCGTCCGCTGCCGGATTGCAGGCGCTTGTAGAAGCCCGCCATCGGTCCGGTCAGATCGCGTTGGCCGATCACTTTCACCGCCGCGATACTCTGAGCGATCTGGGTCATCACCACGGTCGGTTCGATCGACTGACCGGCCACGACGGTGACAAGCAGGGACTCCGGCCGGTAGCCGATGCGGCGCACGCGCAGCCACATCGCGCCGGCATTCACCTTGGCGGCGGTGAACTGGCCGGCGTCGTCCGATTCGGCGGCGTCGACGGCGTTGCCGAACCGGATCTGCGCGCCGACCAGTGGCCGGCGCGCCTCAGTCACGACGGTGCCCTTTACGATGCCCGTGAGCACCGGCGTCGCGACTTGCGCGGCGAGGTCGGTGCAGGGTAGGAGCGCCACGGCGGCGCAAGCGTTCACGGCGGCGCGCCAGCGCCGATGTGCGCGCGGATCCTTCGGGTGGGACGAGCAGAGCGGCATAGGAGACCGAGCGGTGGGCTTGTGTGGTCCTGCCGTCAGGGTAGCATGTGAATCATGCGTAGCGCCACCCGGCTCATCAAGACGACCGTTTTCCACCTGCTTTTATTCCCGTTGGCCCTCGCCTGTGTTCCGTGGCGGCGGTCTCCGCCGCTCGAACCCCCGGTGGCCAACAGGCTCGTCCTTGCGCTTGACGGGGTCGATTACCGGGATGTGGTGGACGCGCGGGCCAAGGGCCTCTTCGCCGGCTTCCGGGAGCCCAGTCGACTCATTTCGACGTTCCCGTCGATCAGCGACGTCTCGTGGCACGACATCATGGGCGTGCAGCCGCCGCCGGGATACCAGCGGATTTTCTACAGCGCCCGGCAGAACGCCGTGGTGGGCGAGTTGTTCGACGCCATCAAGCCCATCGAGTACGAACATCGCATGGACTTCGCCTTCGGTACGAAGTTCCATCACCTCGGGGCGTATCTGACTTCGAATCAGGTGGCGCGCAACGAAGTCGACGTCGATGTGAAGGAGTTCCTGAAGCGCGGCGGTCGCCCCACGATCTATGCGTACAACGTCGGACCCGACGCCTTGCAGCATACGCGCGGCGACCTCGAGAAATATCTCGCGCATCTCGACCGCAAACTGGCGGAGCTGCAGCAGACGTATCGAACGCGCACGGGCCGCGAGCTCGAGATCCTCATCCTTTCCGATCACGGCCACAACCGCGCGATCACAGCCGGCTTTCTCCCCGTGGTCGAGGCACTGGAGCAACAGGGTTTTCACACGGCGCGCACGTTGCGCGATCCCAATGACGTGGCGTTCAGCGTCGATGGCGTCACGACGGGCTTCGGCGTGTTCGCGCATCCGGACTCCGTGGAGCGCGTGGCCGCACTGTTGGCCGCGCTCGACGGCGTGGCCGTGGTGACGACACGCGAGAGCGCCGGCCGCTATCTCGTGCGGGCCGACAGCGCGTTGGCAGAAGTGACGACGCGCGGAAGCGGTGATTCCGTCGTGTATCGCTATCACCCCCTCCGCGGCGACCCCTTGCGCTATGCCGACGTGCTCACGCGCATGCAACACGATCGTGTGGTGTCGCCCGACGGCTATGCCGCGGCCGCAACGTGGCTCCGCTATTCCGCGGCCGAACTCTACCCGGCCGCGCCTCCCCGCATCGTACGCGGGCACACCGCGATCACGCTCAATCCAGCGCCGATCCTCGTCTCACTCGACGACAAGATGCGGGTGGGACTTGGTGCCGTTTCGATGGCGAACCGCATGCGGCCGCTGGGGGGCACGCATGGTGCCTTGAGCGCGACGAATTCGCTGGGCGTGCTGATGGCGAACTACGTGGACACGCACGACGACCTGACCTCGTCGGTGCGGCAACAGTTCGGCGGATTCAACGATCTGCACGATCCGGCCACGCACACGTCATCGCTGCGCATTGCGACCCCCACCATGCTGCGGGCCGATCGCTGGAGCAGCTTTGGCGGTAACGCCACACCCGCCGCGTTGTCGGCCCTTCCCGACACGGAGCCGGTGCTCGTGCTGTCGCTGTCCGACGCGGACCGCCGCTGGGCCGGCGGTGCGGCGCGCGTGCTGGTCGACATTCGCAAAAAGGACCGCGGGGCGGACGGTGGAACGGTCGTGTCCAACAGCTACTGGGCGTTGGCGCAATGGACGGCGTCGGCCGATGGACGGGCTTTCGCGATGACCGCCTCGCGGCTGGCTCTCTCCCGATTGGCGCCATCCTCAGCCTTCGTGGTGCGCATCGTGATCGACCGCGTTCCCGATCCGGGCGTGGAAACGCGCGGCGCGGCGTCGAAGGTGGTGGCATCGCTGGTGGTGCGCACCGACGCCCATGGTGCAGTCGCGATCTACTAGGCCGACGAGTATGATTTGAACGATGTGCTCGGTGTGTTCCCTCCCGATCTCGCGGCCCCCTCTGGCGTCCCTATGTCACGATTGATCGCCCGCTCACGCGCAGCGCTTCCCGCGCTTGCCCTCCTTACCGTTTCAGCGGCTTCTGCCGCGGCGCAGACCGGCACCCGGCTGTTGCGTACGCCCAGTGTGAGCGCGCAGCACATCGCGTTCGCCTATGCGAACAACATCTGGGTGGTCGAGCGCGCCGGCGGCGCTGCCCGCCGTCTCACGAGCTTTCAGGGACAGACGCAGAATCCCAAGCTCTCCCCCGACGGCACCCTGATTGCCTTCAGTGCCGAATACGCCGGCAACACCGACGTGTACATCGTGCCGGTGGGCGGTGGTCAGCCGAAGCGACTCACGTGGCACCCGTCGGCCGACATGGTGCAGGGATGGACGCCCGACGGAAAGTCGGTGATGTTCGCCAGCCCGCGCGCCTCGTGGGCGCCGTCGGCGGCGCAGCGCTTCTGGACGGTACCGGTGACCGGTGGCGTGGAAACGCCGATGCCGATGCCGCGCGCCTATCAGGGCAAGCTCTCGGCCGACGGCAATCGCGTGGCGTACCGCATGCCGAGTTCGTGGGACGAAGAACGCCGCAACTACCGCGGTGGTCAGAACAAGCCCATCTGGATTCTCGATCTCAAGAGCTTCGCCCTCGACTCGACGCCGTTCACGAACTCGAAGGAGATGGACCCGGTGTGGGTCAACGACGCCGTGTACTTCCTGTCGGATCGCGACGGCGTATCGAACGTGTTCTCGTACGACACCAAGTCGAAACAGCTCGCGCAGGTCACGAAGTTCCGCGACTTCGACGTGAAGTCGCTCGATGCGTCGGCGGGCACCGTCGTATTCGAGCAGGCCGGCTATGTTCACGAACTCGATCCGAAAACCGGTCGTGAGCACGTGGTGAACATCACGGCCACGGGCGACTTTCCGTGGATGATGGCGTCGTGGAAGGACGTCTCCGCGCGCATCACCAGTCTGGCGCTCTCCGCCACCGGCAAGCGGGCGGCCGTGGAAGCGCGCGGCGAGATCTTCACGATCCCCGCCGAGAAGGGCGATGTGCGCAACCTGACCAACACGAGCGGCGCGGCCGAGATCGCACCGGTGTGGTCGCCCGACGGCAAGTCGCTGGCGTACTTCAGCGATGCCAGCGGTGAGTACAAGCTCGTGATCGCACCGCAGGACGGATTGGGCGCGCGTCGCGAGATCACGCTACCCGAACCGAGCCGTCCGTACTCGCCGAGCTGGTCGCCGAATGGCCGCAGCATCGCGTTCCAGGATACGCACTTCCGCATCTGGCTGGTGGACGTGGCAAGCGGGCAGGCCAAGGTGGCCGACACCGATCCGTACTTCATGGCGGATCGTTCGATCGTGCCGGTGTGGAGCCCGGATTCGCGCTACATGGCGTATCCGAAGCGCCTCAAGTCGCTGTACCGCGCGATCTTCGTGTACGACGCGGAGACGGGTGCGGTGAAGCAGATCACCGACGGCCTCGCCGATGCCACGTCACCGGCGTGGGACGCCAGCGGCAAGTATCTGTGGTTCATGGCGTCGACGAACTTCGCGCTGAACTCGTCGCTGCTCGACATGTCGAAGTACGACCGGCCGGAAACGCGCTCGCTGTACCTCGCGGTCCTGAGCAAGGCGGACGCGTCGCCGTTGCTGCCGGAGAGCGATGAAGAAGCGGCGCGCACGCGCGGCGACAGCGCAGCCGCACCGGCGGCGGCACGCGCCGACAGCACGCGACCCGCCGTGGCCCCCGCGCCGCGCGCGGTGCGCATCGATTTCGACGGCATTCAGCAGCGCATCATCGCGGTGCCGGGCGTGACTGAGCGGGACTACGGCGACCTGCGCGCCGGCCCGGCTGGTACGGTGTTCTTCCTCGAGCCGGTGCCCGTGACCGGCACCGGTGGCGCGGGCGCGCCGGGTGGCGGCAACACGCTACATCGCTTCCAGTTGTCCACGCGTCGTGCCGCGCCGTTCGCGACGGGTGTGGCGCAGTACGTGGTGAGCGCCGATGGTCGCAAGCTGCTGTATCGCACTGGTGGTGCGCAGGGCGGGTTGTATCTGGTGGACGCCGACCGCGCGGTGCCGACGGCGGGTTCGGGCCGTCTCGCCGCGACGCTGCGCGCGTACATCGATCCGCGCGAGGAGTTCCGGCAGATCTTCAACGAAGGCTGGCGCAATCAGCGCGACTATCTGTACGTGCCGAACCCGCACGGCGCCGACTGGCCGGCGGTGAAGAAGATGTACGAGCCGCTGCTGCCGCATGTGAATCATCGCGCCGACCTGAACTATCTGCTCGACAAGATGGGTGCCGAGATCGCGATCGGGCACTCGTACGTGCGCGGCGGCGACATCCCCGACGTGCCGGCCAACACCGGCGGCCTGCTGGGCGCCGACTTCACGATCGACAACGGTCGCTATCGTCTGTCGCGCATCTACGACGCAGAGAGCTGGAATCCGGAGCTGCGGGCGCCGCTCGCGGTGCCGGGCGTGAACGTGAGCACCGGTGACTACGTGCTCGCCATCAACGGCGTGGAGCTGCGCGCGCCGGACAACATGTACCGCCTGCTCGACGGCACCGCCAACCGCCAGACGGTGCTGACGGTGAACTCGCGCCCCGATATGCAGGGCGCGCGCACGGTGACCGTGATGCCCATTGCCAACGAGCAGGGACTTCGCACCCGGGCGTGGGTGGAGTCCAACCGGCGCATAGTGGATTCGCTGTCGGGTGGCAAGCTGGCCTATGTGTATCTGCCGAACACCGGTCAGCCGGGCTACACCAGCTTCAATCGCTACTACTTCGCTCAGCAGGACCGCTTGGGCGTCGTGGTCGACGAGCGCTACAACGGAGGCGGCTCGGCGGCCGACTATATCGTGGATCTGCTCGGGCGCGATTACGACGGTTACTTCAACAATCCCGTCGGCGATCGCTATCCGTTCACCAGCCCTGCCAACGGGATCTGGGGACCGAAAGTGATGATCATCAACGAAATGGCGGGATCGGGCGGAGACCTGATGCCGTACATGTTCAAGCGTCGCAAGCTGGGCCCGCTGGTGGGCGCGCGCACGTGGGGCGGATTGGTGGCCACCACCGACACGCCGAACTTCGTGGACGGCGGCTCCATGATCGCGCCGCGTTTCGGGTTCTTCTCGCGTGACGACAAGTTCGCGGTCGAGAACGAAGGTGTGGCGCCGGATATCGATGTCGAGAATTTCCCGAAGGACGTGATCGCCGGTCGCGATCCGCAGTTGGAGCGGGCGGTGCAGGAGGCGATGCGACTGCTCTCCACCTACAAGAATGATCGCGCCACGAAGGAGCCTTTGCCCCCGGTGTGGGGTAAGCGGAAACCGTGACCTCATTCAATCCACGCATCTGGAATCGGAAGCTGCATCGCTGGGGCTCTATTGCCGTGGCGCTGCCGTTCTTCATCGTGCTCTGCACTGGACTGCTGCTTCAGCTCAAGAAGCAGCTCGTCTGGGTGCAGCCGCCCGAGCAGAAAACGGCGGTGCGCGTGCCCACGGTCACGATGGAGCAGATTCTCGCCACCGCGCAGTCGGTGCCCGAGGCCAAGGTGTCGAGCTGGGCGGACATCGATCGACTCGATGTTCGCCCGGGCAAGGGCATCGTGAAGGTCGCGACGATTACCAACTGGGAGATCCAGATGGAGCTCGCCACCGGCGCGTTGTTGCAGTCGGCGTATCGGCGGTCGGATCTGATCGAGACGATTCATGACGGGTCGTTCTTCCATCCGCTCATGAAGCTGTGGGTGTTCTTCCCCGCCGCCCTGATCGTGCTCGGGCTGTGGATCACCGGGATGTATCTGTTTATCCTGCCGTTCCGTGCGCGGGCGAACAAGCGGCGTGTGGTGCCGTCGTCCTTGGGGCCGTCGGCGGAGTGAGCAGACCGGCCGGACCGCCGTACTCCAATCGCTCCGGCATCAACGTGGATGGTGCCGGCGCCGGGACATGGATGGTGCAGCGGGCGCGTGACCGACTTCCGCGTCCGCCGGCGCATCCCATCGTGGGCGTGGCGCCGGACCTCGAATTCATTCACGCCAACCGCAGCGAGCCGGCGCTCACGTGGATCGGCCATTCGTCGCTGCTGTTGCAGCTCGACGGCGTGAACGTGCTGATCGACCCGGTCTTCAGTTCGCGGGCCTCGCCGGTGCGGTTCGCCGGGCCCAAACGTCATCAACCACCGGGGCTTCGGGCGAATCAGCTTCCGCGCATCGACGCCGTCGTGTTGTCGCATAACCACTACGATCATCTCGATCGGCGTTCGATGCGCGACGTCGCGCTGCAGGTCGGGGGCCCGCCGGCGTTCATCGTGCCGCGCGGTACCGAGTCATGGTTTGCGACGAATCTGCCGCGTGCCGCGCGGGATGCCCGCGTGATCGGTTGCGCGTGGGATGATGTGGTACGCTGGCCCGGTCGCACGCGCGAACTCGAGCTGCACTTTCTGTCGGTGCAGCATTGGTCCAATCGAAACATGCTCGATCGCAACCAGTCGCTGTGGGGCAGCTGGGCCATCGTGCACCCCGACTTCCGCTTCTGGTATTCGGGTGACCTTGGCTATTCCGACGAGCCGCGCGAGATCGGCGCACGCTTCGGTCACTTCGATGCCGCCGCGATCGCCATCGGTGCCTACGAGCCGCGTTGGTTCATGAAGTCGCAGCACGTGAACCCGGACGAAGCGGTGCAGGTGATGCTCGACGTGAACGCGCGCGAAGCGATCGGTGTGCACTGGGGCACGTTTGAGCTCACCGACGAGCCGCTCGATCAGCCGCCGCGCGATCTCGCGGCCGCTCTTATGGCGCGCGGGTTACCGCCGGATCGCTTCGGCGTTCTGCGCCATGGGGAGACGCGCCGCTACCGGTCGCCAGATACACCAGCAGCGGCGGACACCCCATGATGAGCGTGGCCGGCCACCACCAGAGGGCGCGGCCCCGGGCGCGCAGATCACGCGCCAGCCAGACGAGCACGATGGCGGTAAAGACGCCCATGTCGTTCCACGCCATGAAGACCATGGGGTCCTGACGAAGCGTGCTCCACGCGTGCGCGAGCCCGGCCGAGGCCGAGCCGTGCATCTGCATCCAGGTGTAGAACGACCATTGTTCGTAGGCGAAGAAGAGCGCGGCGAACGTGAGGAGTGCGATGCGTCGCATCAACCGGGCGGCTTCTCGTATTCCTCGGTGGGCAGCTTGAACGCCGCCACGAGCTTCGGGTCACCGTTGATGCCCAGCACGCGCTGCGCGACGTACTCGCCAACGACCGGCCCGAACTTGAATCCTTCGGCCTGACCGACGCCGGCGATCCAGGCATTCGACGTGCCGGGCACGTGATCGATGATGAAGTTGCCGTTCACGCTCGATTCGTAGTGACAGGCGCGCGTCTCGAGCAGCGGGGCGTTGGCCAGCAGCGGGAAGCGCGCGGCGAGGAATCGTCGCGACCCGTCGATGCGCTCCTGGCTGGCCCAGCGGCTGCTGGTGTCGGGATCCTGTTGCAGCGGATCGGCCGGCACCGGTGCACCGGCGGCCGGTCCTACAGCGGCTGGCGTGCCGGCGGCGGGAGTGGCCGGCGCGGCGCCCGCGGGCGGCGCTGGCGGTGCGATCGCGCCGCGAACGCGGAAGCCGCGGGAGTCGACAGGCAACACGGGCCAGCCGGTGACACCGGGGAAGTTGAAGCTGGGGAGATTCGGGAACGTGAAGCGCGAATCACCGGCGGGGACACCGAAGTAGCAGGCGACGCCGATCGGTACGCGCATTCTGTTCTCCATGTACGGGAAGAGTTTGCGCAGCCAGGGACCGCAGGCGAACACGTAGGAGTCTCCGCGCACGGTCGTGCCGTCTTCCAGGATCACGCCGTCCATCGAGCCGTTCACGATCGGGCCCGGCCGTACACGACTGATGACGAGCTTCACGCCCATCTTCTGCCCGACCGCCGCCACCGCCTGTGTGGCGGCGCGACAGCGCACGACGCCGGCATCGGGCTCGGTGATCGCGACGGTGATGTCATCGGCCTTGATGACCGGATATCGTTTGCGCAGTTCGGCGCCGTTGAGCACCTCATGCGGCACGTTGTTCGCCTTCCACAGCTCGAGCGTCTTCGTGATGAAGGGCTCGGCCGTGGCCCGCATGATCACGTCGCCCGTTTGGTGGAAATACGACGTGCGGAATACCGGCGCCCATTCCTTCTCGAAGAGCCGCCAGCGCTCGATCGCGGCGCGAGCCCACGGCGTCCAGAGTTCGCCGGTGGCGCGATCGCCGTACGACGAGCGAATGCCTCGCGTCTCGTCGCCGCTGGTGGAGCGTGAGTTGCCGGGACCGTAGGCGTCGATAAGGGTGACGCGGGCGCCACGCTCGCGGAGATGATAGGCCGTCCATCCGCCCCAGGCGCCGGCGCCGATCACGACGACATGGCCCACGCCGCCGTCCTTGGCCCGGCCTTGTTCGATGCCGCGCACGGGCGCTGCCGAGGCGAAGGCGCTGGCCGAGGCGCAGCCCCCGGTCAGGAGGGCACCGGCACCGACACCGGCGATCCGGAGAAAGTCGCGACGGGGCAGTGCGGAGGGATCCTCGGCGGAATCCAAACGTTCAGAGTCGGGCGGGGTAAGCGTCATGGGGCGAAAATGCCCACTCGCGCACGCAACCGCAATCGCCATCACCGTCGACATCGACCTCATCGCACAGGATCACGAGATGCCTTTTGGATCACACCTTGTCAGCGTTCCGTCCGTGACACACGTTGATCGGCCATGACGATCAGCAACTTTCTCCCCAGCGCGTTCCTCGCGACGGTGGTCGCCGCCAGCGTGTTCGGCGGTAGCCGCATGTCCGCCCAACGTCCGCTCGCCGTTCCTGCGCTGCGCGCCGCCATGTTCGTGGCCGACAGTGCGAAGCTCTATACCGAAGCACAGGCGGAGGAAGGGGCGAAGACCTGGACAGCCACCTGCTCCAGCTGCCACGAAACCAAGGACGTCACGAGCGCCGATTTCCGGACGAAATGGGTCGGGCGGTCGCTGTTCGAGTTGTACGAGCAGATTCGCACCACGATGCCGGACGATGCGCCCGGCACGCTGACGCCGGCGCAGTACCTCACGTCGGTGGCCTATATCCTGAAGCTCAATGGACTGCCGGCGGGAGACACGCCGTTGGTGTCCGATTCGGCGACCATGTCGACACTGAAGTTCGAGTTGCCGGCGCCGCCTCCGTCGTCTCCGTTGGTACCGTAATTCCCGTCGTCCCCGTCGGCGGACGTGTCGTCCGCCGACGGGAATGCAATTGTTGTATTCAGAGCACGCTTAATGCCGTTCGATATTGACAGCGGCTGCGACGTACCGTACCCTCTCGCGGTCCTACTGTACCAGTCCGATACCATTCTGACAGCGGCGCGACCGGTTTTCGCAGCCCTCGGTGACGGATTGCCGGTTCGGATTGTTGTCCCCGCTAGCACCGCTTTCTCCCCCTGAAGTTCCTGCCGCGTGCCTGTCACGCACCCGGGAGCGACGCGCGACTTCCGCAGCGTCCTTCCGTTCCCCTCGCGCCAATCGGGCGTTTCTACGCCCGTGCACCGTAGTGGCATGGCCAACTGGATCGCCCGCCGTCCGGCGCGTGATGGATGTTGGCCGTGGCCATGTTCGGCCACACTGGGTGGCCGTTGAGTGATCCAGCTCTCTGAGGGAGTCACGAGATGCGATTGTTCGGACCCGTCGCGACTGATCGTGGCGAGCGAATCGGCTCGCCACATCATTCCGTTTATCGCCGCCCACTGGCCGCTGTATGCGCACGTCTTGCCCTGTTCGCAGGGCTTGTCGGCGCCTCCTTGTTTGCGGCTCCGCGCGTAGAAGCGCAGGCTGCCGGCGGAACTATCTCCGGACGCGTCACTGACGCCGCCACCGGGAACCCGGTCTCCCAGGTTCGCGTGCTGGTCTCCGGCACGCAGAACGGAACGCTCACCGCCGATAACGGTCGGTACACGCTTCGCGTCACCACGACTGGTGCGGTCACGCTCGATGTGAATCGCATCGGCTACGAAGCCCAGAAGATCACGGTGACGGTCGGCGCCACGCCGGTGGTTGCCGACGTCCAGATCAAGCAGGCCGCCTTCTCGCTCGCCGCCGTCGTCACCACGGTGACCGGTCAGCAGCGTAAGGTCGAACTGGCGAACGCCACGGCGCAGATCAACGTGGCCGAGAAGATCGCTGAGCTTCCCGTCTCCAACATGGGCAGCCTGCTCTCGGGTCGTACCTCCAGCGTGCAGGTCGTGCAGACCGGCGCCACCGGTACCGGCTCGCGTATCCGTATCCGCGGCCAGAACTCGTTCTCGCTGTCGAACGACCCCATCGTCGTGATCGACGGTGTGCGCGCCACGTCCACCACGAACGACGCCCTCGGCGTCGGTGGTTCGGGCCCGTCGCGTCTGGACGACATCAACCCGTCCGAAATCGAGACGATCGAAATCGTGAAGGGTCCGTCGGCCGCCACGCTGTACGGCACCGAAGCGGCGAACGGCGTGGTCGTCATCACGACCAAGCGCGGTAAGTCGGGCAAGACGGCGTACAGCCTGAGCGTCGAGAACGGCATGATCGACAACACGGCCAAGTACCCCGACCTGTGGCAGCTGTGGGGCCGTACGGCCGCCTCGCCCAACAAGGCGGTACCGTGCCTGCTCACCGCCGTCTCGCTTGGCACCTGCACGAGCACCGACTCGCTGTCGCACGGCAACGTGCTCAACACGCCGGGCCTCACGCCCATCGGCGACGGCAGCCGTCGCCAGTACAACCTGCAGGCGTCGGGCGGCAACGATAAGGTGCAGTTCTTCGTCTCGGGTCAGACCGAAGGCGAAACGGGCATCTACAAGATGCCGGACAACGAAGTGACGCGTCTCAAGGCGCAGCGCGGCGTGTCCGAGCTCCCGTCGGACATCATGCGTCCGAACGCGCTGTCGCGTAACAGCTTCCGCGCCAACGTGAACGCCGAACTCCGCAAGAACCTGTTCGTGCAGGCGTCGGCCGGCTACGTGAACAGCGATCTGCGCCTGCCGCAGAACGAAGACAACGGCAACGGCCTCATGGTGGCGGCGCTCGGTGGACCGTGGCGTGCCGACCTGGTCGACGCGCAGGGTGACTCACTGCGTGGCTATCGCTCGTTCATGATGGGCGACGTGCTGGCGCAGACGACCAAGCAGGCGCTCAACCGCTTCATCAACAGCGTGTCCGCGCAGTGGACGCCGACCACGTGGCTCTCGACCCGCGCCGCGATCGGCTCGGACTTCACGGGCCGCAACGACCTCTACATCGCGAAGGTCGGCGAAGGCCCGCGTACCGGTACGGTTCGCTCGGGTGAAATCACCAGCCGTCGCGTCGATATCAACCAGCAGACGGCCGATTACGGCGCCACCGGCACGTTCCAGCTGACCGATTGGATGAAGTCGACGACGAGCGTCGGTATGCAGTACATCCGCAATGCGGTCGGCTTCACGCAGGGTACGGCGATCGGCCTGCCGCCGGGCGGTGTGACCGTATCGTCTGGCGCCACGCGCTCCAGCACGCAGGGTATCACCGAACGTCGCACGCTCGGTTACTACGTGGAACAGCAGATCGCCCTCCGCGATCGCCTGTTCATTACGGGTGGCGTGCGTCGTGACGCTGCCAGCGCCTTCGGCGCCAACACGCGCGCCGTGTACTACCCGAAGCTTGGTGCCTCGTGGTTGCTCTCCGACGAGACGTTCCTCAATCTCCCGGACTTCGTGAACTCGCTGCGCTTGCGCGGCACGTACGGCGCGTCGGGTCAGATCCCGGGTGCCACCGACGCCGTGCGCTTCTACTCGGCCGGCCCGCTCACGACGGCGTCGGGCGATGCCCCGGCCGCGTCGCTCGGATCGCTCGGTAACACGAACCTCGAGCCGGAATACTCGGCCGAAACGGAATTCGGTTTCGACCTGGCCATGTTCTCCGGCCGCACGAACATCGAAGTGACGTCGTACAACAAGAGCACGACGGACGCCCTCATTCAGCGGCAGATCGCGCCGTCGCTCGCGGGTCTCACGACGCAGTTCGTGAACATCGGCAACATCAAGAACCAGGGTCTCGAACTCACGTGGAACCAGCGCGTGATCGATGCTCAGGCTGCGGCGCTGTCGTTCACGTTCACAGGCTCGACGAACAAGAACCGCATGACGAAGCTGGGCGAAGGCGTCTCGCCGATCGCCTCCGGTAACCGCAACACGCAGCGCAACCTGCCGGGTTATCCGTTGTTCGGCTTGTGGGACAAGACGATCAGCTTCGACGACAAGAACGGCGACGGCATCATCACGTTCAACTCGAACAAGACGATCAGCGAGCTCACGTTCAGCGACACCGCCGTGTACCAGGGCAACACGTTCCCGACGCGCGAAATCGCCTTCTCGCCGACGCTCGAGCTGTTCAACAAGAAGCTCAAGATCTCGGGCCAGATCGACAGCAAGTGGGGCTTCAAGAAGTTCAACAACACGCTTCGTCACCAGTGCATGAACGGTGTGACCTGCCGCGGCCGCTACGACAAGAGCGCGTCCCTGCAGGAACAGGCCAATGCCCTGGCTACGTCGCAGGCGGTGTACACGGGCATGTTCGAGAACGGCGCCTTCACGCGCTTCCGCGAACTGTCGGCCTCGTACGAAATGCCGACCAAGTGGGCCAACGCGGTTCGCGCGTCCCGCTGGAGCGTCATCGTCACCGGCCGTAATCTCGGTGTCATCACGGACTACACCGGCGTCGATCCCGAAGCCGCGCAGTCCAACAACGACGCCCGCGGTAACGAGGAGTACTTCTCGACCCCGCCGCTGCGCATCATGACGCTGCGCATGAACTTCTCCTTCTGAGACGAACCACATCCATGCGATTCTTCAATACCGCACGCCGGATGATCCGTCCGGTGGGTACCATGGCTGCCGCGTTCGCGGTGGCCGGGTGCAGCACGGACATCCTCTCGGTCCCAACGCCTGACGTGATCTCCGAGGGGGCCATCGGTGGCTCCCTCGGGGTGACCACGCTGCGTAACGGGTCCATGCAGGACTTCATCGTCGCGTTCTCCGGCACCCAGGACGGATTCGTCGTCGTCTCCGGCAACCTCGGGGACGAAATCCAGACCACCGACACCTTCGCCGATCGTTACAACATTGACGGGCGAAACTCGAACGAAGTGCTCGGTGGTGCCGTGAACACCACGTATAACCAACTCCAGCTGGCGCGTGCCGGTCTCACATCCGCCATCGAGAAGTGGACGGCCGTCAAGCCGACCACCACGGCCGCGAAGGACTCGCTCAGCGAGATGTACGCGATTCGCGGCTTCACTGAGACCGCGTTCGGAGAGGGCTACTGCTCCGGCGTACCGTTCAGCAAAGTCGGAGCGAATGGCGACTTCGAGTTCGGCGATCCGCAGACGACGGCGCAGGTCCTGACCCGCGCGTCCGCGTCGATGGATACCGCGCTCGCCAACGCCACCGGCACGAACTACCGGAGCCTCGCGGCGATCGGCAAGGCGCGCGTGTTGCTGAACCAGGGGCAGTTTGCCCAGGCTGCAGCGGCCGTGAGCGGCGTGGCCACGTCGTACAAGTACGTGCTCAGCCACTCCATCGCCACGGGTCGCCAGACCAACGGCCTCTGGTCGGCCATGTACAACGCCGGCTCGCGCTATACGGTGGGTACGAACGAAGGGACGAACGGTCTCGACTACCTCGTAACGCCGGTTGATCCGCGTGTGCCTTGGGTCGCGACCTCCAATCTCGGCTTCGACGGCACCAGCGCCAACCTGCCGCGTCAGCTCAAGTATACGTCGCAGTCCGCGCCGTTTACGCTGGCCGACGGTATCGAAGCGCGTCTCATCGAAGCCGAAGCGCGGTTGCAGGGTGGAACGCAGGCCGATCGTGATGCCGTGTTCGCACAGCTGAACGCACTGCGCGCCACTGGGCTCAGCACGGCGATCGCTCCGCTGGCGGCGTCGCCGACCACGCAGGCTGCGGCCGTGGACATGCTCTTCAAGGAGCGCGCCTACTGGCTGTGGCTGACCGGCCATCGCCTGGGCGACATGCGCCGCTTGATCCGTCAGTACGCCCGTACGGCTGCCACGGTATTCCCGGTGGGAACGCTGCGCTACCGTGCGAGCCAGACGTACGGCAGCGACGTGAACCTCGTGATCCCGTTCAACGAGCGGAACAACCCGAAGTTCAACGGCTGCCTCGATCGCAACCCGTAAGGTTCGGTTAGCAACAACGAAGAAGGCCGCCGATGCAGAGTGCCTCGGCGGCCTTCTTCGTTTTCGGGTGACTCGCCTCGCTTATCGTCCCGCGACTCCGCGGCCGATCTCAACCGCCTTGAAGCCCGGCTCACCCCAACCGATCACGAACACGCTGAACCCCTGCTTCATGCGCATCTCGATATCGGCGGCGCCGGCCGGATAACCGCACGGCACATTGAATTCCTTGCACGCCGCGAGCACCTGCTGAATCGCCGCTTCCCAGCCCTTCTCGTCGAACGTGCGCTTGCCCGCCGCATCGGTCGTGCTGAACACGCCACGCAGCGTACCGGCGCCCGGGAAGAGCACGCCCACGCCCTTCACCGCCGCGATCTCGCGCACCTTGGCCAAGCCGGCCTTGCTCTCCACGATCGTGAAGTTGTAGAGCTCGCCCTTGGCGTTGAGCGGCCACAGATCCGCCTTGGCCTTGTACTCGGCCGGCGTCATGCCCCACATGGCCGGGGCGTCGCCCACGTCGTCGGAGCGGGTGCCGCCTTGGGATTTGAAGCGCATGGCGGCGAGGCCCTGCTTGAGCTCTTCCGGGCTCTCCACGCCCACGAACACGATGCCCGTGACGCCGAGGTTGAGCTGCTGGCCGATGCGCTTGCCGGCAAGTGCCGGGTCGGGGGCGATTTCGTGCGTCTTCACGAAGATCGGGTGCGTGAAGCGCGGGGCCTTGCCCTTCTGGAGGGCACCCTGGTCGCTCATGCCCTTCGCAAACGCGGCGAACTGCGGGAGGGCGGCGTCGAAGTCGCCTTCCATGCTGCCGTCAAAGATGTAATCGGCTTTCTTGTAGCTGAGGGCCTCGGTGGCGAGCTGCGCCGGCGACTTGATCGAGTCGGGCGACGGGGCAGGCTGGCCAGGACGGGCACGGCGGTTGGCGGGGCCATACAGACCGAACACTGGCTGCTTCTTGGCAATCAGGTCGATCACGGGATTCAGGCGCGTCTGAGCGTGCAGGGGGGAGACAGCGCTCAGAGAGACGGCCACAGCAGCGGCCGACAGCATCCAGCAGGGGCGCACGGAGAGTCCTCCAGGTGGGAAAGGGGCAGGGATGCCCCCGGGTACCGCGTATATGCCCCCCAACGAGATTCGGGGCAAGAGTGTTGAGAATCGGTACCCCATAAGCGCATTTCCGGCAGAAACTCGATAGCTTTCGGACATATCTCAGCACTTTCCACTTCGCGTGCGTTAGTCAACATCCACGCACGTTGCCGTATCCTGCCTGTTCCCGCCTGAGCCCGGAGTTCCGAGGATGAAATCCTTGGTTGCCGCTTCGGTTGGTGGCCTGTCGCTCCTCGCTGTCGCGATCATTGATCGACCTGATCCCGCTGCGACCCCGACGCTGACATCGCCGCTCGCCACGTCTGCTTCATTCGACGCCCCGCTGTCGGATCCTCCCGTGCGGTCGGCTGCGCCGACGCGGCGCGGTCTGGGACATCCGGTGCTGTCTCCCGCCCCCACCGCGATCGCGCCTTCGGCGCTTACCGATGTGGTCAAGAAGACCTGCGCCGGTTGTCACAGCGAGCAGCGCAAACAGGGCAACCTGTCGCTGCAGGGCTTCGACATGGCCAACATCAACGGCAGCCCTGAGCTCGCCGAAAAGATGATCGGCAAGCTGCGCGCGGGCATGATGCCGCCGCCGGGTCGTCCGAAGCCGGGCGGTGATACGCTCGACGTGCTCGCCGGTACACTCGAACGGATGATGGATGCGCGCTATGCGCTCAATCCGAACCCCGGCACGCGCACCTTCCAGCGCCTGAATCGCGCCGAGTACGAGCGGTCCGTGAAGGACCTCCTCGGCGTCGACATCAAGGCCGAATCATGGCTGCCGCTCGACACCAAGAGCGCCAACTTCGACAACATCGCCGACGTGCAGATGCCGTCGGCCACGCTCCTCGATTCCTACCTCGACGCGGCCAGCGAGATCAGCCGTCTCGCGGTGGGCGACCCGAAGGCGAGCGTCTCCACGTCGAGCTACAAGATTGCCCGCCTGGCGTCGCAGGTCGATCCGGTGGAAGGCGCACCGGCCGGCACGCGCGGCGGCACCTCGGTGACGCACACGTTCCCGGCCGATGGCGAGTACGTGTTCACGATCACGCTGCACGCGATCCCCACGGGGCAGCTGTTCGGCTCCGCCGCGCCGTTCGACGAGAAGATCGAAATCTCGGTGAACGGTGAGCGTATGGCGGTGCTCGATGTCGACCGCGGCATGTCGCAGGCCGACCCGAACGGTATGGAGATCCGCACCAAGCCGATTTCGGTGCGCGCCGGTCCGCAGCGCATCACGGCCGCGTTCATCCGCACCTTCGAAGGTCCGGTCAACGACAACATCGCGCCGATCGGGCATAGCATTGCCGACACGCAGATCGGCTCGCAGGCCGGCATTACCACGCAGTCGCATGTGCAGATGTTCGCCGTGACGGGCCCGTACAACCCGACCGGTGTGTCGGATACGCCGAGCCGTCGTCGCATCTTCAGCTGCCGCCCGCTCACGCCGTCGGAGGCGCGTCCGTGCGCTGAGAAGATCATGACGCGCTTGGGCGCGCAGGCGTACCGTCGCCCGCTGGCGCCGAACGATCTGAAGGGCCTGCTCACGTTCTATGACGCCGGTGCCAAGGACGGCGGCTTCGAACTCGGTATCCGCACCGCGGTCGAAGCGCTGCTGGCCAGCCCGCACTTCATCTTCCGTGTGGAAGAGATGCCGGCGGTGACCAAGCCAGGCTCGCGCGTGGCAGTCAATGGTCTCGACCTCGCGTCGCGTCTGTCGTTCTTCCTGTGGGGCGCTCCGCCCGACTCGCAGCTCGTGTCGCTCGGCCGTCGCGGTCTCCTGACCGACACGACCGTACTGATTGCGCAGACCAAGCGCATGCTCGCCGACAAGCGCAGCAGTGCGTTGTCGACGCGCTTCGCGGCGCAGTGGCTGCGGTTGTCGGACATCGAGAAGGTGCACCCGGACGCGCTGCAGTATCCTGACTTCCGCGAGCAGATCGCGTCGGACATGGTGCAGGAAACCGAGATGTTCTTCGATCATCTCGTGCGCGAAAACCGCAGCTTCCTCGATCTGTACACGGCCAACTGGACGTACGTGAACGAGGACCTCGCCAAGCACTACGGCATCCCGGGTGTGGTTGGTACCGACTTCCGTCGCGTCGAGTATCCGGCCAACTCAGGCCGCGTGGGCATCTTCGGGCACGGCAGTGTGCTCACGCTCACCTCGCATGCGAATCGCACGTCGCCGGTGTTGCGTGGCAAGTGGGTGATGGAAGTGCTCATGGGCACGCCGCCTCCCGCGCCGCCGCCGAACGTGCCTGACCTCGAGAAGACGGGCGAGAGCAAGGAAGGCCGCATGCTGACCACGCGTGAGCGCATGGAAGAGCATCGCGCCAATCCGAGTTGCCGCTCGTGCCACCAGTTCATCGATCCCATCGGCCTGGCCATGGACAACTTCGACGTGAACGGACAGTGGCGCATCCGTGAGAACGGCACGCCGCTCGACACCCGTGGCGACTTCTACGACGGCACGAAGATCACCAACACGCTCGAACTGCAGAAGGCGCTGCTGAAGCGGCCCACGCCGCTGGTGCGCAACTTCACGCAGAACCTGATGGCCTATGCCTTGGGCCGTCGTGTGGAGTACTACGATCATCCCGCCGTGCGGAAGATCGAAGCGCAGGTGAAGGCGAACAACTATCGCATGCAGGACTTCATTGTCGGTGTCGTGAAGAGCGACGCGTTCCGGCTGAAGAAAGTGATGGAGCAGGCTGACTCGGGAACCAAGGGCGCCACCGCGCCCGGCGTTCGCTGAACTCATTCGTAGAACTTTTCGAACTCGATTAGCACACTCGTTCACGATACCGGAGACGCCACACCATGTATTTTCTCAGCGGCAAGGCGATGCCCCGCCGGCAGTTCCTGCAGAACCTCAGTGCCACGATCGCATTGCCGTATCTGGATGCGATGATCCCGACCGGACGTGGCTCGCGCATCCTGGCCAATAAGGCACCTCGCCTCGTGGCCATCGAAATGGTGCACGGCGCGGCTGGCTGCAACGAACTCGGCTCGAAGCTCAACCTCTGGTCGCCGGCAGCGGCCGGCAAGCAGTTCGATCTCTCGCCGACGGCCATGTCGTCGCTCGAGAACTATCGCGACTACCTGACGATCATCAGCAACACCGACGTGCGTGAAGCGGAGCCGTCATCGCCGAATGAGATCGGCGGTGACCATTTCCGTTCCAGCGCCACGTTCCTCACGCAGGCGCACGCCAAGCAGACGGAAGGCTCGGACGTGAAGGTCGGCACGTCGCTCGACCAGTTGTATGCGAAGCGTTTCGGCCAGGACACGCCGATTCCCTCCATGCAGCTGTGCATCGAGAACGTCGACCAGGCCGGCGGGTGTGCCTACGGTTATGCGTGCGTGTACACCGACTCCATCAGCTGGTCGTCGCCCACGGAGCCGCTGCCCGTCATTCGCGACCCGCGCGTGGCGTTCGAGAAGTTGTTCGGTGTCGGTGGCACGAGCGCCGAGCGCGCCGAGCGTCGCCGCACGCGTCGCAGCATCCTCGACTTCGTGTCGGGGGAGATGTCATCGCTCAAGGTGAACCTCGGTCCCGATGACCGTCAGCGTCTCGACAAGTATCTCGAGGACATCCGCGAGGTCGAGCGTCGCATTCAGCGCGTGGAAGCGCGCAACCAGAGCGGCGATCCGCGCGAGCTGCCGGAAGCGCCGGCCGGCGTGCCCGATTCGTTCGCCGAGCATGTCAAGCTGATGTTCGACATCCAGGCGCTGGCGTTCGCGGCGGATATCACGCGCGTCTTCTCGTTCAAGATGGGTCGCGACGGCTCCAGCCGGACGTACCCGGAGAGCGGCACGGACAAGCCGTTCCACCCGGCGTCGCACCATGGCGGCACCGAGCGCGGCGTGAAGGACTTCAACATGATCAACAAGTATCACGTCTCGATGCTGCCGTACTTCCTGGACAAGCTGAAGAGCATCCAGGAGAGCGATGGCAACATGCTCGACAAGACGATGATCATTTACGGGTCGCCGATGGGTGACTCGAACCTGCACAACCATCGTCGCTGCCCGCTCATCCTGCTGGGCAAGGCCGAAGGTCAGCTCGCCGGCAACCTGCATATCAAGGCGCCGGACGGCACGCCGATGGCGAACGCGATGCTCAGCATGATGCACACGCTTGGCCTGAACGATCAGACGAAGTTCGGTGACGCGACGGGTGCCCTCAACCTGAACTCCTATGCCTAAGTACGGATCGCCGTTCGGATCGCGGGCCGGCTATCGCCTGGCGGTGATCGCGTCGGTGTTCGGTGTCTCGCTCGCACTGAGCGCGGCGCGGACGCCGACCGACGAGTCGCCGGTGGCGGATGCCGTGATGCGTGGCGACAGCGCTCGCGTGCGCGTGCTGATCAAGCAGGGACTCGATGTGAACGCGGCGCAGCCCGACGGCATGACCGCGTTGCATTGGGCGGCGCAGCGCGGCGATGCCACGGGTGCGCAGATGCTGATGTACGCCGGTGCACGGGTGGATGCGGTCACGCGCAATGGCAACTACACGCCGTTGCATCTCGCGGCGCGCAATGGACGCGCGGCGGCGGTGAAGGCGTTGCTGGCGGCTGGCGCCGACGTGAATGCCGTCACGACGACGGGCGCCGTCACGGCGCTGCATTTCGCGGCGTCGAACGGCGATCCGGCCACGGTGACGGCGCTGCTCGACAAGGGCGCGCCGGTGGATACGCGTGAAGGCGCGTGGGGACAGACGCCGCTCATGTGGGCGGCCTCGGCCAATCGTCTGGCCGCGCTCGATATTCTGATCAAGCGTGGCGCGAATCTCGAGCTCGCGTCGAAGATCGAAGATATTTCGGCCAAGGAAAAGGCCGAGCGCGCGATGCTGGTGCAGCGTGGTCGTCGGGTGGCCGCCATGAAGGCGGCCGATGCGGCGCCGACGGTAGCGGCGGCGGGTCCTGGTGGCGCTCCGGGTGCGGGTCCGGCCGGTGCGGCTGGTGCGCCGGCTACGCCGCGCGTGGCGGTGGCCGTGGCGGCGCCGTCACCGGCGGCCGACGCGAAGGCAGCCGACGCGAAGCCGGTCGAGAAGAAGGGCGATGACAAGAAGGCTGCGGCGCCCGGTGCACCGGTCAAGCGTGATTCAGCGGCCACACCGCCGCCGCAGACGGGCTTCAACAATCGTGGCCCGACGTACGGCGATTTGATCGGCAACAAGGGCGGACTCACGGCGCTGCTGTTCGCCGTGCGCGATGGCAGCGACGAGTGCGTGGCGCGGTTGCTCGAAGCCGGTGCGAAGATCAATCACGTGAGCGAGGGCGATCATACCAGCCCGCTGCTCATGGCGACGATCAACGGCCGCTTCGACATGGCCAAGATGCTGCTCGAGAAGGGCGCTGATGTGAAGCTGCAGAGCGACGCCGGCGCGACGCCGCTGTATGCCACGATCAACGTGCAGTGGGCCGCCAAGTCGCTCTACCCGCAGCCCACCGCGCAGCTGCAGCAGACCACGTCGTACCTCGACCTGATGGAGTCCTTCCTGAAGGCCGGCGCCGACGTGAACGTGCGCCTCAAGAAGCACCTGTGGTTCATGTCGTACAACTTCGACCTGCTGGGCGTGAACACGGTGGGCGCCACGGCGTTCTGGCGTGCCGCGTACGGCACCGATGTGCCGGCCATGAAGCTGCTCGTGAAGTACGGTGCCGATATCACCATCCCGACGATCAAGCCGACGGGCCGCTTGCCCGGCGACGATTCAGGTGGCGACGACGCAGCGGCTGGTGGGAAGGATCCGTCGGGGCTCCCGCCGATTCCTGATGGCGGTCCTGGCGTGTATCCGATTCACGCGGCTACGGGTGTTGGCTACGGTGAAGGCTTCGCGGCCAACTCGCACCGGCATGCGCCGGACGCGTGGATGGCGTCGGCCAAGTATCTGATCGAGGAGCTCAAGGTCGACGTGAACATGCGCGACCATAACGGCTACAACGCCGTACACCATGCGGCCGCCCGCGGCGACAACGAACTGATCAAGTATCTCGCCAGCAAGGGCGGGGACATCATGGCGATCAGCCGTCGTGGTCAGACCACCGTCGATATGGCGAATGGTCCGGTGCAGCGCATTCCGCCCTTCCTCGAGACCGTGGACCTGCTGGTCAAGATGGGCGCGAAGAACAGCAACAAGTGCAAGTCCTGCTAGTCCACTAGGGCCCGGACTCGGCATTTTGCTGAGCCACGCCGACCGGGCCCTGCGCCCTCAGTCGTCGTGGCTCAGTTCGTATTTGCGCTGCTCGTGCATGCGGTCCTTGCCTTGCGCCGCGTCACGCTTCTTGGCGGCATGCATGGCCTGACCGTGCGTGGACGAGGTCTTGATCGAGGGCAGGGCCATCTGCTTTTCCAGCGCCGTGCTTCCACAGGCCGGGCAGGCGGGCGGCGTGCTTCCACGCACCAACGCTTCGAAGCTCTGTTGACAGGCCGTGCACACAAAGTCGAACATGGGCATATGATTACCGCTCCCGTCTTCCTGGAGGATTGCTGATGCGTCGTTCGTTCGTTTTCGCTACCACTGCCGCCATCGCGGCGTCGCTCTCTACTACGCTGCTGGCCAGCACGGCGCTGGCGCAAGCCGCCGCCACCCGTCAACAGGTGATTCCGGCCGGGCAGAGTGCGTCGCCCACGCTCACGCCGGGTATCCGCGTAGGCAACATGCTGTTCGCGTCGGGGCAGCTCGGCATGAGCCGCACCGCGCCGGACACCACGATTCAGGGACAGACGCGCCTGGCGCTGGAGAACACCAAGAAAGTGTTCGAGGCCGCCGGCACGACGCTGGCCAACGCCACGAAGTGTACCGTGTTCCTCACCGACGTGAAGGATTTCGGCGGCATGAATTCGGTGTATCGCGAATTCTTCCCGGTGGCCCCGCCGGCCCGCTCGACCGTGGTGGTCGCCGCGCTGGTGTCGCCGGGCGCCAAGGTCGAAATCGAATGTGCGGGTATGATTCCCTGAGTTCGTGAGAACAGTTGGTTGTTGATTCTTGGCAAAACGGAAAGGCCAGCGCAAACAACGCGCTGGCCTTTCTTGTTCGTGGAGCAGGAGACCCTCGGTTACTTCCCCGTCGGCCAGACCACGCCCTGGTTGCCGCGCTTCACCTGACCGATGCCCTTGTAGCGGAACTTCTGCAGGCGCTTGCCCTCGTAGGTTTCGGTCGTGTAGATGTTGCCCTTGGAGTCGGTCGCGATGCTGTGCACGGCGAAGAACTGTCCGGGCTGACGGCCGCCGTCGCCGAAGCTGGTGAGGATCTCCAGCGACTGCCGGTCGATCACGTACACGTGCTCGTTCTTGCCGTCGGCGAGGTACATGTACTTCTGCGCCGGATCCTTCGAGAAGGCGATGTCCCACACCGAGCCGTCGCCGCGGGTGTTCGGCGCGATGCGGTCCTCCTTCACGAACTTGCCGTTCTTCTGGAACACCTGGATGCGATCGTTGGGACGGTCGCACACGTAGACCATGCCGTCGTTCGACGGCTCGGCGCAGTGCACCGGGTTGCGGAACTGCTGCGCCAGCGGCGCCGACGGATCGTACGGCGGCAGACGCGCGTCGTCCGGCTTGTTGCCGTAGGCGCCCCAGAAGCGCTTGAGCTTCCCGCTGTTCATGTCGAGCACGGCGACGCGCTTGTTGCAGTAGCCGTCGGCCACGTAGGCCTCGTTGGCCTTGGTGTCGAAGGAGATCTTGGCCACGCGGCCGAAGTGTCCATGCTGTCGTTGCTGGCCGAACCCTGTCCGGGCGTGCCGATCTGCTGCAGGAACTTGCCCTCATGCGAGAACTTGAGAATGTGCGAGTCGGTGGGGCCGTTGCCGCCGATCCAGATGTTGTCCTTGTCGTCCACCGCGATGCCGTGATTGGAGCCGGGCCACTCGTAGCCCTCGCCCGGTCCGCCCCAGCCCTTCACCAGGTTGCCATCCGGGTCGAACTCGAGAATCGGCGGGGCCGACGCGCAGCACTCGCCGATAGGCGGCTTGGCGTTCAGTCCCGCTTCGGTGCGCTGATTCAGCGTGGAGTCACCGCGGTGGATGATGAACACGTGGTCGCGACTGTCGATACCGACGCCGATCACCGAGCCCAGAATCCAGTGGTTCGGCATGGGCTTGGGCCACACGGGATCGACCTCGAACCGCGGGGCCTGAACCGTCTGCCGGTCGGTGGCGCGGAGCGACGCTTGCGCGACACCCAGGGCACCGACGGTCAGGGTCAGAGCCGTCCAGCGCAGCGTATTGCGCTTCCTCGTCATCAGCATCTCCATCAGGGGTAGGACCCCGTGTGGATTCCGGGGCGGGATGGTATGTTCGTGCGATTGCGGCTGTGCCGCGAATCCCTCCTTAGTAACGCACCTCCTCCCGCCTGTCCAGAGAATCGCCGCCCGCGTCGCGATGCCCTTTCTCTTATCCCTGCTCGCTCTGCTGCTGATCGTCGTCCCGGGACATCGTGCGTACGCGCATGAAATCCCGGCCACGGTGGTCGTGCGCACCTTCGTGAAGCCCGACGGCGCACGCGTGCGCCTGCTCGTGCGCGTACCGCTGGAAAGCATGCGTGACGTGTCGTTCCCCACGCGTGGTGCGGGGTTGCTCGATGTGGCGCGGGCAGAACCCACGTTGCGCGATGCGGCCCAGCTGTGGATCGCCGATGGCCTGCGCCTTCGGGTGGGCGATCGGGCGCTCGGCGCACCGCAGGTGGTGGCGGTCCGTGCCGCGCTGCCCAGTGATCGCGCGTTCGACGCGTACGGGAGCGCGCTGCGCGCTGTGCAGACGTTGCCCTTGCCGGTGAGCACGGATATTCCGGTGGGGCAGGTGATGCTCGACGTGCTGCTCGATGTGCCAACGGACGGTGCGATCGTAGGCGACGATGCCGACTTGGTGCTCGAGCCCAAGTGGGCGCATCTCGGGCTGCGCACGACCACGGTGGTCACGCTGCTGCTGAGCAGCGGGGCCGAGCGCGTGATCACCTTCGACGGCGATCCGGGTGAGGTACGACTCGATCCGCGCTGGTGGCACGCCGCGTGGCGGTTCGTGCTTACCGGCATGGCGCACATGTTCAGCGGCATCGATCATCTGCTGTTCGTGCTCTGCCTGGTGCTGCCCATTCGTGCCATGCGGCCGCTGGTGGGTGTGGTCACCGCGTTCACGATTGCGCACTCCATCACCCTGGTGGCGTCGGCGATGGGTTTCGCACCCACGGCGTTGTGGTTTCCGCCGTTGGTGGAAGTATTGATTGCCGGCTCCATCGTGTACATGGCGCTCGAGAATATCGTGGGCGCGCGCGTGCAGCAGCGTTGGATGATCGCGTTTGCGTTCGGCCTGGTGCACGGCTTCGGATTCTCCACGGCGCTGCGCGATCAGCTGCAGTTTGCCGGCTCGCATCTGCTCACGTCGCTCGCTGCCTTCAACGTGGGGGTCGAACTCGCGCAGCTGGCGGTGTTGGCCGTGACCGTGCCGGTGCTGCGCTGGGTATTCGCGCGCGCGGTGCCCGAGCGCATGGGCGTGATCATCGCGTCGGCGTTCATTACGCACGAGGCGTGGCACTGGCTGCTCGAGCGCGCGGCCACGTTGCGCACGTACCGGTTCACGCCACCGGTGCTCGATGCGCTGTTTCTGGCGGATGTCCTGCGGGGAGTGATGGGTGTGTTGATCGTGATCGGGGTGGCGTGGGGGATTTCGGGTGTGATGCGACGACTGTCCGGTGCGCGCGTCGTGTCGAAGACGGCAGCGACCGGACTGCTGCTGCTGTGCGCGGCCGCGCTCTTCGCGCCGCGTTCCAGCAGCGCGCAGGGGCCCAAGTCGACCACGCAGGGTGTGTACACGTTGGCGCAGGCGACCAAGGGAAAGAACGTGTTCAACGGGTCTTGCCTCGGCTGTCACACCACGGCGACACACATGGGGCCCGCGTTCGAGCTGAAGTGGTTCGGGCGACCGTTGTGGGACCTGTACGGCTATCTCAGCAACCTGATGCCGAAGTCGGCACCGGGCACGCTTACCGAAGAGGAGTACGTGTGGGTGACCGCGTACATCCTGAAGTTGAACGGCATGCCGGCAGGGAAGGTGGAGTTGAACGCCGAGCCGGATTGGTTGAAGGCGGTGCGCATTGAGCCGGTGCCGAACAACGCGCCGGATCACGCGCCATCGCCGTTGGAAGATCGTTGGGAAGTACGCAGGTTCAGACTCGTCCCGCAGTTTTGACGGAGATCAGATGATGCAACGCAGGACCAGACGGCTCGCCGGATTTGCGCTTGTCGCGGGCGCCGCGGTTGTCGGCGCCACGTTCACGCGTGTCGCTCCCACGGTGGCGCAACAGGGCAAGCCACTCGTGCGCGGCAACGCGTATGGCGAATGGCGGCATTGGGGAGCAGACCAATGGAGCACGCGATACTCGCCGCTCGAACAGGTGAATGCCAGCAACTTCGATTCGCTGCAGGTGGCGTGGGAGTGGAAGGCCAGCGCGTTCGGCAAGGACGAGTACTATCGCACCACGCCGATCTTCGCGAATGGTCGACTGTTTACCGTGGCCAGCACGCGTCGCGTGGCCACCGCGCTCGATCCGGAAACGGGCGAGACGTTGTGGATGTATCGCCTGGACGAAGGAATTCGCTGGCAGAAGGCGCCGCGTCAGTTCGCCGGTCGTGGCCTGTCGTACTGGACCGACGGCCGCATCGAGCGCGTACTGTTGGTGACGCCGGGCTATCACCTGATCTCGCTTGACGCGAAAACGGGCAAGCCCGATCCGCTGTTCGGCAAGAATGGTGTAGTCGATCTGATGGACGGCTTGGGCTACCCCATGGTGCCGCTGGCCGTCGATGACTCGGGTCCGCTCATCATCTCCGATGCCGCGCCGATGCGCAAAGCGAAGCCCGGCGAAACGTGGGACCCCGTGAAGAAGATCGGTGCCGACGGCACCGTGGGTCTCGACCCCGCCGCCGGACAGATCGCCGCAAGTTCACCGCCGATGGTGGTCGGCAACATGCTCGTGGTCGGCAACTCGTCGATTCACGGCTACTACCCGATTCGCACACACAACGTCACGGGCACCGTGCGTGGCTTCGACATCCGCACCGGTCGTCAGGCGTGGAAGTTCAATCTCGTGCCGCAGCCGGGTGAGTTCGGCGCCGACACGTGGAAGAACGGTTCGAAGAACGGCACCAAGGGCGTCGGCAAGAACGACGCGTGGGCGCCGTACGCCGCCGACGAACAGCTTGGCCTCGTGTACATCCCGGTGGGTATGCCTTTGATGGATGAATACGGCGGACATCGCCCGGGCAACAACCTGTACGGCAACTCGCTCGTCGCGCTCGACGCGAAGACCGGTCTGCGCAAGTGGCACTTCCAGATGGTGCACCACGACATCTGGGATTACGACACGCCGATGGCGCCGAACCTGATGGACATCACGGTGGACGGCAAGCCGCGCAAGGTGATCGCGCAGACCACCAAGCAGGGGTGGGTGTATACGTTCGATCGCGCCACCGGTGAACCGATCTGGCCGATCGTGGAAACGCCGGTGATGAAGAGCGATGTGCCGGGTGAAGTGTCGTCGCCGACGCAGCCGATTCCCAGCAAGCCCGCGCCGTACTCGCAGCAGGGACTCGTGGAGGCCGACCTCATTGACTACACGCCGGCCATCAAGGACTCGGCGCTCAAGATGGCCAAGCGTTGCCGCATGGGCCCGTACTTCATTCCGCCGGCTGCGGCCGACGGCAAGGGCAGCACGGGACTCAAGTGCTCGTGGTATGCGCCGGGTGCGAGCGGCGGCGTGAACATCGACGGTGGCGCCACGGTGGACGTGGAAACCGGTATGCTGTACGTGGCGTCGATCACGGGCATGAGCACGGCGCAGCTGCAGAAGGATCCGTGCTCGGAGTTCGACTACAGCTCCCCGCGCAACAGCTGCGGCTTGCTCGGCGCACTGCCGGCACCGCCGGGCTACGAAGGCCCCGTGCGCGAGCGCGGTGGCGACTTCGCGGCGCGCGCCGGTGGGTCGATCATCGGTGGCGTGTCGATCGTGAAGCCGAAGGAGTTCGGCGGCATCACGGCGTACAACATGAAGAGCGGCGACAAGTCGTGGTGGGCGCCGAATGCCGGCATGCTGAAAGTCACGAGCCGCGATCCGCTGTTCGCCGGTGTCACGCTGCCGCCGCAAGGCGGACGTGGACAAGCGCAGGCGATCACCACCAAGACGCTGCTGATTTACGGCACCGGCCGCAGTGGTGGCGCGCCGGGTGAAGCGCCCAAGCTGTACGCGCTCGACAAGGCGACCGGCAAGCAGGTGGGTGCCGTGGAGATCGCGTCAAAGACGACGGCGGTGCCGATGACGTTCCTGCACAAAGGCCGACAGTACATCGTGTTCGCCAGTGGCGCGGAGAACGAAACGCAGCTGACCGCGTTGGCGCTGCCGGTGAAGAAGTAGCCTCGACGTCTTTCTACTTCTTCTCGTAGCGCTTCAACGCCTTTTGACCCACTTCGGCGCCGTAGATGTTTCCTGCGGCGTCGACCGCAACGCCCTCAGCCGAACTCGTGCTGGGGGCTTTGTCGTCGGGGTCGGGAATGAACGCGGTGACCTTGCCGTCGCGCGCGCTGCCGATGCGCATGCCGCGCTTCCACGCCACGTGCGGCGGGTTCACCGAGCCCGACTCCGAGTCGGCCACGTAGATCACATCGTTCTTGTCGATGTAGATGCCGCTGGGGCGGCTGAACTGGTACCACGTGTCGAGCACCTTGAAGTCCTGATCGACGATGATGATGCGGTCGTTGCCACGATCACCGACGAACAGCCGCCCCTTCGAATCGAACGCGAGGGCGTGCGGCTGATCGAGTTCGGTGGGGCCTTTGCCCCAGGAGCCCCACGTCTTCAGCAGCTTGCCGCTCTTGTCGAACTTGAACACGCGCGCGTTCGACGTGTTGCGCGACGAGTGTCCCTCGGCCACGAAGATGTCGCCGTTCGGGGCGGTGATCACGGCGTTGGGCTGCCAGAAGTACGACGTGTCGCGCAGTCCGCCGCCGGGCGTGCCGAGCGTCATGAGCAACTCGCCCTTGGGCGAAAACTTGTAGATCTGGTGTCCCTTGCCCGCGTTGGCCGGAGCAGTGGCAGCGGCGCCGAGTGTGCAGGCGCAATCGACCACCCACACGTTGCCGTCCTTGTCCACGTGAATGCCGTGCGGCGACAGTACCATGCCGGCACCGAACGCGGTAACGAGGTTGCCTTTGTCGTCGAACTTGAGCACTGACGGCAGCGAGGAACCGGCGCAGTTGTTCACGCCGCACCGTTCAGCCACCCAGATGCTTTTGCCGTCCTTGTCGATGGCCACGGCACTGGTGGAGCCCCACGTGCGCCCCTCGGGCATCTTGGCCCAGCCGGTCACCGTGCGATACGGATTCGGGAGGTCGTTGACCGCCGGCATCGTGGCGGACGACTGTGCGGAGAGCGGCGCGGGAACGTGCATGCAGGCGCTCGACGAGGCGAGCGCGAGCAGGAGGGCGAGACGGCGCATGAGGGCAGGGGCGGGAGGTAGGGCGGACGGCGTCGTGAATCCGGGCGTGCCGTCAGGCTCGTGTAAGTTGCAGGTGTAGTGTGGGGCACGCCAGATGACGCGTACTTGCCAACCCCGCGCCGAGGATCGCAGCTTATGGCCATGCCCAAGATGCTCGCATGACTCATTCCCTCCGCACCGTCACCGCACGACTGCGTCCTGCTCTGGTATCGGGCGTAGCCTGTCTCGTAGCTGCCCTCGCTACTCCAACGGCGCACGCGTCCGCCCAGGCTGCTCCAATCGTGACGCTCACCCGCATGTCGTGCGGCACGAACGCGCCCCCGACCGACGTGGGGCTCCGCTTCTCCGACACGTACGCCTTCAGCGGACTCATGGTGCAGCTCACCTACAGCTGCTACCTCGTGCGACACAACGACGACTACCTGATCTGGGATACCGGCTTCGCGATGGGGCCCGGCGCCACCGCGCCGAAGCAGAGCCTGGTGGACATGCTGGGTGAACTCAAGCTCCCGACGTCGAGTGTGAAGTACGTCGGCATCAGTCACTATCACGGCGATCACACGGGGCAGGCCAAGCTCTTCCCGCAGGCCACGCTGCTGATCGGCAAAGGCGACTGGGATGCGCTCAACGATCCGAAGCTCGCGGCGGCCACGAATCCTGCGAACTTCGCGCCGTGGATCAGCGGCGGAGCCAAGGTCGAGCCGCTCGCGGCCGACAAGGACGTGTTTGGCGACGGATCGGTGATGATCCTGAACATGCCGGGGCACACGCCCGGTCATCACAGTCTGCTCGTGAGGCTGCGCGACATGGGGCCGGTCCTCATCACCGGCGACCTGTCGCACTTCCGCGAGAACTACGAGAGCGACGGGGTGCCGACCTTCAATACCGATCGCGCGGCGTCGCTGGCGAGTATCGATCGCTTCAAGCGGATCGCGAAGAATCTCAAGGCGACGGTGATCATTCAGCATGATCAGCGGGATGTGAGCAAGCTGCCGGCGTTTCCGGCAGCGGCGAAGTAGCGCGATCACGACCCTCATGAAGTCTATCCGTACGCGTGCGCTTCTCGCGCTTGTCGGTGTCTCGGTCGTGGCGGTGAGCGCTGCGATTGCATCGGCGACCCCGCGCCACGCGGCGACGTTTCAGGTGCACGTCATCGATACGACGTTGACGGGTGGATATCAGGTGGTCATTGCTGATATGAACCACGACGGCCGACCCGACATTCTCGCCGTCGCGAGCGGGCTGTCGGAGGTGCGGTGGTACGAGAATCCCGGATGGCAGCCACACCTTGTCGTCGGCGGAATCACGGAGCCCATCAACGCGGCGGTCTATGACGTCGACGGCGATAGTATTCCCGAAATCGCGCTCGCGCATGACTTCTCGGACGTGTACCAGGAGAGTCGTGGCACGGTCTCCCTGTTGACTCACGCGAGCGACCAGACCGCGCCGTGGACGCGGCGCGACATCGATCACGTGCCCACGTCGCACCGTTTGCGCTTTGTGGATATCGACGGCACCGGTCGCAGGGTCTTGGTGAACGCGCCACTCATCGGCGCCATGGCTGTCGCGCCCGACTATCGGGATCACGTGCCGCTGTTGATGTATCGCCCGGGCAGTTGGCAGCGCGAGCGCATTGGCGACGGAGACGAAGGCGTGGTGCACGGACTACTGCCGTTCGCGTGGGATGCTGGTCCGAGCGAATCGGTGCTCACCGCCAGCTTCCTGGGTGTGTTTGCGCATCGTTACAACAACGGTGGGTGGACGCGGACGCGTCTGGTCGCTGGTGAGCCCTCAGCGTGGCCCAAGAGTGGTTCGAGCGACGTCGCGGTGGGCCGCGTCGGAGCCGAGCGATTCATCGCCACCATCGAGCCGTGGCACGGCCATCAGGTCGTCGTGTATCGGCACCACGACGGCGCGTGGGAGCCTCATGTGATTGATTCGACCATCGTCGACGGTCACGCGATCGCGGTGGGCGATTTTTCGCGCACTGGTCGCGACGACATCATCGTAGGCGAGCGTGGTGGAAAGCGGAGCGTGTACCTGTACCGGCTCGAGAACGACGTCACCGACTCGTGGTCGAAGACGCCGCTCGATGCTGGTGGAATGGCTGCAGCTGGCTGTGCGGTCGCGGACCTGAACGGCGATACGCGACCTGACGTGATCTGCATCGGGAGTGCGACGGCCAATCTCAAATGGTATGAGAACCGGCCGTAACTCGGATGCCTTATCATACGGGCTGAGGTCGGGGGTGTCTGACCCTCTCAGCCGTGCGTGCCGCCGTGCCCGCCACCGGACGACTCGGATGACCCGCTGCCACCGGAACTCTTTGAACCGGTAGAGCCATACCCGTTGCCTTCCTTCTTCGCGTGTTGCGACTTGGTGCTGCCCGTCTTACCGGGTCCGCCGCGCCCGCCCGACATGCCCTGCCGTTCCTTCGCGTGTCCTTTGCCCTTCCCCGAGTCGTCGTTCGTGCGCGCCATGGTGATCTCCGCCGTGAAGTCGAGTACGCTGTTCGATGCCGGGCTCGTGTGACGCGTAGTTCGCATCGCCGCCGACGCAGCGTACAGTGCACAACCGGTGCCGAGATTGTCGCGTGACATCGGCCGCCGTCAGGCGGCAGGCATCGTGGCCTAATCGGATTTCGCCAAGAGAGCCGCCGGCCATTCGGTTGCGCCCGTCATCACGGCCACCGCATCCGCCATCGAAATGTCGCGCGTGTTCACCAGAGCCGCTCTTCTCCCCAGCCGCTGAATGTGAATTCGATCGGCCAACTGAAACACGTGCGGCATGTTGTGACTGATCAGAATCACACTCAATCCGCGGTCGCGCACGCGCGTGATGAGATCGAGCACCATGCTGCTCTCCTTCACGCCGAGCGCGGCGGTGGGTTCATCCAGTATCACGACGTGCCGCGCGAACGCCGCGCTGCGCGCCACGGCGATGCCTTGGCGCTGACCACCGGAGAGTGTCTCCACGGCCTGCGTGATCGATCGGATGCCGATGCCGAGCTCACGCAGATGTTCGGCCGCCTCGCGTTGCATGCGTGGGCGATCGATCAGCCGCAGCAGCGATCCCGCGACGCCCGCCCTGCGATGTTCGCGCCCCAGAAACAAGTTCTCGGCGATCGACATGGCCGGCGCCAACGCGAGATCTTGATACACGGTCTCGATGCCGGCGCGGCGCGCGTCGATCGGACCGCCGAAATGCACGCGCGCGCCATCCAGCCAGATCTCGCCGCTGTCGGGAATCATGGCCCCCGACAACGCCTTGATGAGCGACGACTTGCCCGCGCCGTTGTCGCCGATGACGGCCATGATCTCGCCCGCGCGCACCTCGAAGTCGGCGCCATCGAGCGCGGTCACGTGCCCATAGCCTTTCACGAGGCCACGCGCCTCGAGCACCATCGGCGATGTGTGGTCGCTCATGCCACCGCCCTCATGACTTTCGCGACCACTGATCGGTGGCCACGGCCAGGATCACCAACACGCCGGTCACGAGAATCTGGTACACCGACGACACGCCCATCAGCGTAAGGCCGTTGCGGAACACGCCCACGATCAGCGCGCCGACGAGCGACCCGAGCACGATCCCACGTCCGCCGAACAGGCTCGTGCCACCCAGCACCACGGCGGTCACGGTGTCGAGATTCTCGGTCTGCCCGCTTTGCGGATCACCGACGCCGGTGCGCGCGATGGAGAGCAACGCCGCCGCGCCGGCGCACAAGCCGGACAGCGCGTACACGCTGAGTAGCACACGGTTGGTGCTGATCCCAGCCAGGCGTGCCGCTTCGAGGTTGTTGCCCACCGCATACACATGGCGCCCTGCAGCCGTTCCGCGCAGCACCACGAACGCGAGGGCATACAGCAGCAGCATGGCGAGGGCGCCGTAGGCGATCGGCGTGTTGCCCACGCGCACGCTGTTCCCGAGCCACGTGAGCAGCGGTGGCAGGTCGGTGAACGTCTGCGCCCGCGACACGAGCTGCGTGATCGCGAAGGCGATGTTCATCGTGCCCAGCGTGACAATGAATGGCGGCAATTTGATGCGCGTGACCAGCAACCCGTTGATCATGCCGGCGATGGTGGTCACGCCCATGCCTCCGGCGATAGCGGCGGCGGGATGCCAACCGTGCCTCACTGCCAGCATGCTCATGACGATCGATCCCAACGCCATGATCATGCCGCAGGCCAGGTCGATGCCACCGGTGAGAATCACCAGCGTCTGTCCGATCGCCAGCACGCCCACCACCATCACCTGACTCAGCACCAGTGACAGATTGGCGCCGGTCAGGAAGCGCGGCGATTGCAGCGCGAAGAACGCACAGGCCAGCAGCAACGCAACGAGCGGACCGGCAAAGGCCAGCCGTCGTGCGATCACTTATCGCCCCAACAGAGTCCGAGCGCTTTTTCTGCACTGAGACTGGGCACGCCGGCCACGCTGTCCTTGGCGATGAGTTGCACGCCGGTGTCCACGTAGCCGCTCGCCTTCGTGCCGGTCTTGATGAAGGCCATCGCCGCTTCCACGCCCAGTTCGGCCATGCGCAGGGGATACTGCTGGGCCGTGGCCGTGAGCGCGCCGTCGAGCACGTTCTGCACGCCACGGCAGCCGCCGTCGACGGACACGATCAGTACACCCTTCTCCTTGCCGGCCTTCTGCAATGCCGTAAACGCGCCGGCGGCCGACGGCTCATTGACCGTGTACACGACATTGATGTCGGGGTGCGCCTGCAGGCAGTTCTCCATGGCCGTCTGCCCCTTGGCCTGATCACCCATCGCATCGGTCATGCACACCACTTCGGGCGGCTGGGCGAGTTCGTTGCGCGCCTTCTCGTACGACGGAAGCCCGAAGCCCCTCAGGAAGCCATTGTGGCGCTGCGCACTGGTGGGGTGGCCGGGAATGAGGTCGAGCGTGGCGATCTTGGCCGGGGTCGCCCCAAGGCGCGCTTTGGCATATTGGCCGATGAGCTGGCCGGCCTTGTAGTTGTCGGTCGCGAACAGCGCATCGGTGGCCTCTACCGGATCGGTCGGGCTATCGAGCGCGATCACCAGAATGCCGGCGTCCCGCGCTTTCTTGATGGCGGGCACGATGGCCTTCGAGTCACTGGCGGAAATGAGAATGGCCTTGGCACCGGCGGCCATGAGATTCTCGATGGCCGTCACCTGACCGGCGTTGTCTCCATCGGAGCGACCCGCCGCAGCAATCAGCGTCACCCCCTGCGCGGCGGCCGCCTGTTCGGCCCCCTCCTTCATCTTCACGAAGAACGGGTTGGACTCGGTCTTGGTGATCAGGCCGATCACCGGCTTGTCGTCTGCTTTGGGCGAGCAGGCCAGAATGACGGGGAGCGCCAGCGAGGCGAGACGATGGGCGGACCGGCGGGGCAGGGCGTGAGTGCGCATAGGGGAGGAAATCAGCACGCAATCGCGAATTGGGCAAGAGAGGCCACGGGTGATTGCGACGGACGATTGCGGAGCGCCCGTGCGGGTGGCAGGCTTCGCACCATGGCACTCTCGTCCGTTCGATTGCTGATCGCCCTGGCGCTGGGGCTGACCGTCGTTGGTGGAAGTGGATGTCGGCTGTCCGGCCCCCGCACCCCGTTATCGGTGCGGCAGCAGCTCTGGGCCCGCGTGGCCCAGGTGCCGGGGGCACAGGTCTCCATCTCGATGCGCGACTTCGAGCGCGGTCTGGCTTTCGATCTGTACGCCGACACCGTGTATCATGCCGCCAGCATGATGAAAGTGCCGGTGCTCTTCGCGCTGTACGACGCCTTCGCCAAGGGGCGGCTGCGCCCCGACCAGTCGATCCGTCTCGCGAATCAGTTCCGGTCGATCGCCGACTCGTCCACCTACGTGCTCGACGCGGCCGACGACAGCGACAGTACGGTGTACGCGCGGGTGGGACAGGATGTGTCGCTACGCTGGCTGGCCGAGCGCATGATCACGCACTCCAGCAACCTGGCGACGAACACGCTGATCACGCTGCTCGAGCCCGCGAAGATCACGGCGCTTGCGCGCGAGCTCGGCGCCCGGAACACCGTGGTGTTGCGCGGCGTGGAGGACACGCCGGCCTTCCGGAAGGGCATGAACAACGTGACCACCGCCAGCGATCTGGTGATGCTGTTCATCGCGCTGCAGTCGCGGCGGGTGGGTGACAGCACGGCCACGGCCGACATGCTTGGTATTCTCGAGCAGCAGGCCTTCAATACGCAGATCCCCGCTGGATTGCCACCGGGCACGCGCGTGGCGCACAAAACCGGCAGCATCACCGCGACGCGCCACGATGCCGGGTTGGTCTATCCGCCGGGGAAGGCGCCGTATGCCATCGCCATTCTTACGCGCAACATTGCCGATCCCGCGGTGGCCGATGCCCTCACGGCAGACTGCTCACGTATCATCTGGGAGTGGCTCGCCAAGTGAACGACCTCACCACCGGTTCCATCCCACGTCACATCGTGCGCCTCGCCGTGCCGATGGCGTTGGGGATGATCTTTCAGACGCTGTACTTCCTCGTCGACCTGTTCTTCGTGGCGCGCTTAGGCGACGCCGCGGTGGCCGGCGTCAGCGCGGCCGGCAACGTGCAGTTCATCATCATGTCGTTCACGCAGATTCTGGGCGTGAGTACCATGGCGCTCATCGCGCACGCGGTGGGTCGCAAGGACCAGCCCGACGCCAATCTGGTGTTCAATCAGAGCGTGCTCTGGGCGTTCGTGTGCGGCATCGGGACGCTGGTGTTCGGTTATGCGCTGTGCGGACGCTACATGAGCGCGCTGGGCTCGAACGCCGAGACGATCGCGGCGGGCACGTCGTATTTGCGCTGGTACATTCCCGGCCTTGCGCTGCAGTTCGCGCTGGTGTCGATGGGAAGCGCGTTGCGCGGCACGGGCATCGTGAAGCCCGGTATGCTCGTGCAGATGCTTACGGTCGTGCTCAACATCGTCTTTGCGCCGATCTTCATTGCCGGATGGGGCACCGGCCGGCCGCTCGGTGTGGCGGGCGCAGGCCTGGCGAGTTCGCTGGCCATCGCCATCGGTGTGATTGCCACGGCGGTGTATTTCGTGCGCCTCGAACACTACGTCACGTTCAAGCGCGAGCTGCTGTCGGTGCGCACCGACGTACTCACGCGCATGCTGAAGATCGGCGTGCCACCCGGCGCCGAGTTCGCGCTGATGTTCGTGTTCACGGCGGTGATCTATACCGCCATCAAGCAGTTCGGCGCGGAGGCGCAGGCCGGCTACGGCATCGGATCACGGCTCATGCAGTCGATGTTCCTGCCGGCGATGGCGGTCGCCTTCTCGGCGGCGCCGATGGCCGGGCAGAACATGGGCGCCGGACACCTCGATCGCGTGCGCGACACGTTCAAGTGGGCGGCGATCATGGGCAGCATCCCCATGGCCTTGCTCACGCTGTTCTGTCAGTGGCGTCCCGAGCTGCTGGTGCAAGGATTCACCAAGGAAGCGGCAGTGATCGCTGTGGCGTCGCAGTTTCTGGGCACGATCTCGTGGAACTTCGTGGCCTCCGGTTTGGGCTTCACCTGTGGCGGCATGTTCCAGGCACTCGGCAACACCGTGCCGTCGCTGATTGCCAGCGCCACGCGCCTGATCACATTCGCCGTACCGGTGTGGTGGTTGTCGCACCGCCCCGGCTTTCAGATCAAGCAGGTGTGGTATCTGTCCGTGGTCACGATGACGCTGCAGGCGGTCTTTACGCTGTGGTTGTTGCGAGGCGAGTTGCAGCGCAAGGAGTTGAAGATGGCTACGGCCCGGTTGGCGGTATGACGGTTGGCGGTATGATGGAATCGCGTTGGAAGGTCATGTCGGTCGCGCTCATCGTGGCGTGCTCGGTCGCGGCCGGCTGCCGGCCTTCGGCGCCCTCGTCGCCGTCGGAGACGGCGGCGCAGTTCTACACACTGCTGGACGGACTCGGCGTGGACGGCGTGCCCGATTCGCTCGCACTCGATGCCGTGCAGCCCTACCTCGATTCCACACTGGTGCGATTGCTCGTTGAGGCGCGCCATGCCCGCGATGACGCGGCACGTCGCGCGCCTGGCGAGAAGCCGCCGTTCGTGGAAGGCGACCTGTTCGGCAGTCTGTTCGAAGGCAACACGTCGTTCGGCATTCGTACTCTCGTCAAGCGCGGCGACACCACGTTCGCCGTGATGGCATTCACCAACGCCATGCAGCCACCCACGGTGAAGTGGACGGACACCCTGGTAATCGTGCCGAGGGCGAATGCGAAGCCGAAAAGCCCGCAGTTCGTGATCGCCGATCTGCGCTACGGCGCCGGCTGGGACTTCGGCAATCGTGGATCGCTGCTGGAGAATCTTCGCGCGGCGCTCTCGCCAGATGGTGTACCCAACACTCCTCCCGTTACACCCGCTGGGTGCGCCACGCCCCCTTGCGGAACATCACCGCGCTGACCGCTGCCAGCAGTGTGTAGGCGGCCAACACTGATACGAACACCGCGTGATAGCCCATCGACGTTTGCGTGGTAAGCAGCCACGCCAACGGCAGTTCGAAGGCCCAGAACACCGCGATGTTGATGTTGGTGGGTGTCCGCGTATCACCGGCGCCGTTGAACGCCTGCGTGAGCACCATGCCGAAGGCGAAGAACGGGAAGCCCGCCGCCATCATGCGCAGGCCGAACACGGCTACGTCGGTTACGGCGGGATCGCTGGTAAAGCCGGCCACGATCGGCCGCGCGAAGATCACGAAGATCGCGCCCATGAGTCCGAGAAACGCCACGTTGTAGCGCGCCGCCGTCCAGACGGCAGCGTTGGCGCGATCGGGATTCCGCGCGCCAAGCGCCTGACCCACCATCGTGGCGGCGGCATTGCCGAGTCCCCATGCGGGCAGCATGGCGAACATGATCATGCGCACGGCAATCGTGTAGCCGGCCATCGCCGCGCTGCCGAACGAGGCCATGAGGCGAATGAGCACCATCCAGCTCAGACTGCCCACCAGCACCTGAAAGGTGGCGTTCACCGACAAGCGAAGCATGGAGCGCATGGTGTCCCACTCGAACACCAGATGGTCGCGTGTCACGCGCAGGTGCCCGGAGCCACGCGTGAGTCGCCACAGCGCGTAAGACACGCCGGTGCCGCGGCCGATCGTGGTCGCGATGGCCGCTCCAGTCACACCGAGTTCGGGAAACGGTCCCACGCCAAAGATCAGCATCGGGCCAAGCACGATGTTGATGGCGTTGGCCAGCCACAACACGCGCATGGACACCGCCGCGTCGCCGGCCCCACGAAACGCCGCGTTGATCACGAACAGCAGAAACGCCGTGCCGCTGCCGCCCAGCAACACGCGGGTGAACATCGTACCCGTGGTCAGCACGTCATCGGTCGCGCCCATGGCACGCAGCAGCGCGGGGGCCGCCAGCGCGCCGACCACACCGATCGCCACCGACGCGATCACCCCAAGCGTGATCATCTGCACCGCGGCACGGGCGGCACCGTCGGCATCACGTTCGCCCACGCGTCGCGCTACCACCGCCGTGCCGGCAATCGCCAGCCCCATGGCGATCGTGTACACCACGATCATCATCGACTCGGTGAGTCCCACGGTGGCCACCGCGCTCGCGCCGAGTCGCGCCACGAAAAACACATCGGAAAGCGCGAACAGGCTCTCCATGATCATCTCCAGCACCATCGGAATGGCGAGGAGGAAAATGGAGCGCCCGATCGGACCGGTCGTATAATCGTGCTTCGTGCCGCGCAGTGCGCCGCGCACTGCCTGCCCCCACGACCGCGTGTCGTGGTCCTGCGCCATGTCGTGCATGGCGCGAACGCTCAACTACATCGTCGATCGGCGCAAGCGGACGGATCCGGATCCGGTTTCCACCACCACACGTCCCGCGCCGTTGCCGATCGTCCCGCGCAGGTGCCGACGTTCCAGGGTGCGCGTACGCACGGCGAAATCGGTGGTGATGCTGCCGCTTCCGGTTTCGATATCCACTTCCGCACCGAAGTTGTCGGGCAGCGCCAGCGTCACGCCACCGGATCCGGCGTCGACACTCACTGACGATGGCGATGACACCATGTCGATCGAGACGCCACCGCTGCCGGCATCGACCGACACGTCACTCGCCAACACACTCCCGAGACGCACACTGCCAGAGCCCACATCCACCGAGAGGCGCTTGCACGACAACTCGGTGGCCGTGACGCCGCCGGATCCCGTATCGACGGTGCATTCGTCGCTCGACACACGATCCAGCGAGACGCCGCCCGATCCATTGTCGACATCCAGTCGACGGCCGCGTGTGCCACGCAGCGAGACGCCACCGGAACCGGCATCGATGATCAAGGTGCCGCGGGTATCGGTGGCGGCGACGCGCGCTGAGCCCACGTCGAGTCGCAAGTCGGCGTCTACGTCGGTCGCGCTCATTTCGCCCACCAGGAGATAACTGTCGAGCGCCGTGCCGTTCGGCACCAGCACGCGGATGTCCGCCCAGGCCTCGAGTCCACCGCCTGAGCTCTTCACGCGCACGCGCTGACCGTCACGATCGCGCCAGCCGTCGCCGCCCCAGGTGCCGTCGTCTCGGATACGCGTTTCGGTGCTGCCGCCCCACCGGCGCTCGGGGCCACCGCGATACACCACCTCGTCATCGGGATAGATCACGCGCAGGGTCGGCAGTCCGCGCACGGTGCCCGACTCGATGCGCAGGCGGTTCGCGTCCCGTCCCCGCATGGTGATCTCGAACTCCACGTCGCGACGGTCGCCGCGCACGATGCGGACCTCCCCGGCCACATTGTACAGCGCCACCTGCGACCCGCTGAGCGTGCGACGTTCGGTCTGTGCGGTCAGCGCGACGGGGACGAGCAGCGCCGCGGTGAGTGAGACCGACAGGCGCCGGCCGAAAGCGGTTGCGCGCGACGCCGGCCGGACGGAGCTTGAAGAGGCGATAAGCATGGGGCTCTTGGAGAAGTATTGAGAAATGACCTCAACGCTTGGATGCCCCGGTCCGTCAGAATGGTTTGAAGGTCCCGCCACGTTTTCGCCACGTTTTCCTTTCCACTCGCCCCACCATGCGTACGATGCGCACGCTCACCTCCCTGTCCGTCTCGGCCGTCGTGGCCGTCCTGACGGCGTCGCCCGCTCTCGCCCAGAAGCAGGTGCTGCCGACGGCGATTGCCCCGATCGACTCCGCTGATCCGGTCGCGCTGATGGTCGCGCGCCTCGATCTCGAGAAGTACAAGACCACGCTGAAGGGACTCACGCAGTTCGGCGACCGGAAGCAGGGCACCAAGCGCAACCGTGATGCGGTGGATTGGATCGAGGCGCAGCTCAAGAGCTACGGTTGCTCGAACACAGAGCGCATCATCTATCGCTACGAGCCGCCCACGTTGGCCGAGCGCCCGGCTTCACCGCCTGCCGCCGCGCCGCCTGTCGCGGGTCAGCCACCACTGCGACGAGTCGGTCCGCCGCCCACGCAGGCCTCGGGCGGTGGACGCAATCGTGGCATTCGCACGCGCACCGGCGTGAACAACGACTCCCTGTTGCAGCCCGATCCGAAACTGCGCGCGTTGAACTCTGAACCGAGCACACCGGGCGAGCGTCAGGAAGTGTATTGCACCAAGATCGGCACCACGCACCCGGAAGAGATGTACATCGTGGGGGCGCACATGGACGGCATCGGCTGGGGCGAGGCCGTGAACGATGACGGCTCGGGTACGGCGCTGGTGATGGAGTTGGCGCGCGTGTTCAGCAATCCCGACGTGCAGACCGAGCGCTCCATTCGCTTCGTGTTGTGGAACAACGAAGAGTCCGGTCTGAACGGCGCGCGCGCGTACATCGAACAGCGCGCAAAGTTGCAGGGCATCGAAGAGCCGAAGGGGTCGGGCAAGTATCCGGAACCCAAGTGGCTCGGCATGATCCAGCATGACATGATGATGTGGGATCACGGCATGCCGAAGGCGGACGGCACGATCGCCAAGGAGCAGCGGCCGGAAGCGGACGTGAACATCGAGTTCCAGATCAATTCGAAGATGTGGAAGGCATCGTCGGAGCTGGCGTGGGCGCTGCACCAGTCCAACACGAAGTACGCCACCGACTATCCGGCGCAGGTGGGTCCACACATGACCAACACCGACTCCGGTCCGTTCCAGGACCTCATTCCCGCAATCAGCTTGCGCGAGAACGAGCGCGGCACGCAAACGGGCAACGGCTGGAATCCGCACTGGCACCAGCCCACCGACGTGTGGTCCACGTACACCGACAAGGACTTCCGCCTCGGACTCAACGCCGCGCAGACCACGCTTGGCGGCGTAGGCCGGTTGGCCGGCGCCACGTTGAAGCCCGCAAGCAAGATGTAATTAGATCAGCGGAGGGATGCGCCCCGCCCACGGGCGGGCGCGTTCCAGCTGACCGGCCACGCGAAAGAGTGTGGCTTCGTCGCCGAAGCGCGATACGAGTTGCGTGCCGATCGGCAGCCCCGCGGCGTTCCAGTGCAACGGCACCGACATAGCGGGCTGTCCGGTCACATTGAACAGCGGGGTGTAGGGAATGAAGCCGTACACCTTCTTCGCGGTCTCATTGAGCAAGCCCGCCGCCTTGAGCACACCGCCAAGGCCCAGTCCCGCTACTACGCGCAGCATGGCGCGTTCGGCCGCCGAGGGCTGTAGCGTGCCGATGGTGAACGGTGGCGCGCCGAGGGTGGGCGTAACCAGTACGTCGACGGTGGTGAAGAACCGGCCCACCGCGCGTCCCGCCACTTGCAGGGTGCGCACCGACGTGGCGTAGTCGGCGGCGCTGGCCGCTTTGCCCACGAGGCCGAGCGCCCAGGTGGTGAGCTCCACGTCGTCGCTGCGCGGCGCGCGCTTGAGCTGCGCACCGATCCACTCGATGTCCGCGCGCGCTTCGGCGGCCACCACGGTGAGAAACGCCTGCGCCAGCAGTTCACCATCGACCACCGGTTCGGCGCGAATCACGTCGTGCCCTAGCGACTCGAGCAGGGCGGCCGCGTCTTCGAGGGCCGCCACGCAGTCGGGATGCACCGTGCTGCCGAAGAACGGCGTCGTGGTCACGGCGATACGCAAGCGACCGGGCTCGCGCGTGACTTCCTCGAGATACGGACGCTCCTGTGGTGGACAGGCGACCGGTGTGCCGGTGTCTTCACCGGCGGTGGCATCGAGCATCGCGGCGGAATCGCGCACGCTGCGCGTGATCACATGCTCCTGCACGAAGCCGCGCCAGGCGTCGCCGATGTCGGGGCCGGTGGGCATGCGACCGCGCGTGGGCTTGATGGCGAACACGCCATTGCATGATGCCGGAATGCGAAGCGATCCGCCGCCGTCGCCGCCGTGGGCGATCGGTACGATGCGCGCCGCCACCGCTGCGCCGGACCCACCGCTCGAACCGCCGGTGGTCTTGGTGGGATCCCATGGATTGCGCGCCGGGCCCAGGGCTTCGCTCTCGGTGTACGGGGTCAGCCCGAGTTCGGGGGTGTTGGCCTTGCCGATGAACACGGCGCCGGCGCCGCGATAGCGGGCCACGAGTTCGCTGTCGTGCTCACGCACGATGGCCTGCATCACCCGGGTACCGTCGCTGGTTGGCACGCCGGCGATACCCGTCATGAGGTCCTTGATCAGCATCGGCACGCCGGCAAAGGGCGCGTCGAGGTCGACCTTGGCGGCCATCGAGCGGGCCATGGCGTCGAGCGGCCGGACCACCGCGTTGAGCCGCGGATTGCGGGCGGCCATGCGGGCCAATGCCGCTTCGGTCACATCGGCCGGGCTCAGCTCACGACGGCGCACCAGATCGGCGATGGCGAGTCCATCGAGCCCATCGTACTCGGGGAGGGGAAGAGACATGCGGGAAACTACGGTCTCTCCGGAACGCTACGGAAGGAAGCGAGCCCGTTCTTCAGGGGTGGGCAGCAGGCAGGCTGGCGCGGCGATCTCGAAGCGACGTCGGGCGATCTGGTCGTAGACCGCGTCCCGCAGCGCTCTGGGCACCAGGCGACCCAGGAGAGCCACGACGGCCCAGATGCCACCCAGATGCGCCGTGGCGGCCAATGCCGCCGCGCTGCGCACGCGTACGGCAGGACCCACGGGGTCGTACCACACCACCGAATCCACGCCAACCAACTCTGGAAACTGCTCACGCACGCGGGTGCCGAAGGCGCCCTGCAGCGGCGCGAAGGCCAGGCGCGCGCGCGCCGACGCCGGCTCGTGGCGCAGCACGAACTGCACGCTACCGGCACAGAAACCGCAGTCCCCGTCGTACAGGAGCACCGACCGGGAATCCGAAGGGAGATCCGATCGCGGCGTGTCCGTCGCATTGGCCATGCCTGCAAGCTAATGTGCGGCATGTCGCTCGTATCGTTGCAGGACGTCAGTGTCGCCTTCGGGGGTCCCCCCGTGCTCAACCACGCCGATTTCGCCATCGAGCGGGGAGAGCGGGTCTGTCTGCTGGGCCGGAACGGGGCCGGCAAGAGCACGTTCATGAAGGTGCTCGACGGTACGCAGACGCCCGATAGCGGGGCTGTCGTGAAGCTGGGCGGCGTGACGATGGCGCGGCTCGATCAGGAGATGCCGCTGGCCCTGACCGGGTCGATGTTCGAGGTGGTAGCCGAGGGACTGGGCGATCGAGGCCGCCTGCTCACGGAGTATCACGCGGCTTCGATTCGCGTGAGCGTCGATCACTCCGACGCGGCGCTGCGCGAACTGGACCGCCTGCATCGCGCCCTCGATTCGGCCGATGCGTGGCAGCTGCACATCCGTGTGGAGACGGTGCTCGAGCATCTCGGGCTCGACCCCGAAGCGCGCATCGAGCAGGCCTCGGGCGGGCGCACACGTCAGGCGTTGCTGGCCCGCGCGCTCGTGTGCGAGCCCGACCTTATTCTGCTCGACGAGCCCACGAACCATCTCGACATCGAAGCGATCGAGTGGATGGAAGAGTACCTCACCTCGCGCGGCCTCACGCTGATCTTCGTGACGCACGATCGTGCGTTCCTGCGTCGCGTGGCGACGCGCATCGTGGAACTCGATCGCGGCCGGTTGGTGGACTTCGGCACCGACTACGACACCTACCTCGAACGCAAGGACGCCATGCTGGCGTCGGAAGCGAAGAGTTGGGAAGAGTTCGACAAGCGGCTGGCGAAGGAAGAGGTGTGGATCCGCACCGGCATCCAGGCGCGGCGCACGCGCAACGAAGGACGCGTGCGCGGGCTCGAAGCGCTGCGCGTGGAGCGATCGCAGCGCCGCGAGCGCGTCGGTACCACGCGTGCGCAGGCGCAGGAGGCCGAGCGTTCCGGACGGATGGTGATCGAGGCGCACGGCGATCAGCTTCGCGCACGGCACGAAGCCGATCGTGCGCGACCTCACGACCACCATCATGCGCGGCGATCGCGTCGGCCTGATCGGGCCGAACGGCTGCGGCAAGACGACGCTCATCCAGCTCCTGCTGGGCGAGCTCGCGCCGCAGAGCGGATCGATCCGTCACGGCACCAACCTCGAGATCGCCTACTTCGACCAGCTGCGCGAGCAGCTCGATCCCGAGCGGAGTGTGTTCGACAGCATCGCCGACGGCACCGACTTCATCACCGTGGGCGGCCAGCAGCGGCACGTGCTCGGCTACCTGCAGGACTTCCTGTTTTCGCCCGATCGTGCCCGCACGCCGGTGCGCGCGCTCTCCGGCGGCGAACGCAATCGCCTGCTGCTCGCGCGCCTGTTTACCCGCTCGTTCAACCTGCTCGTGCTCGACGAACCGACCAACGATCTCGACATCGAAACGCTGGATCTGCTCGAGGAGCTGCTGACCGAGTTCACCGGCACGCTGCTGGTGGTGAGTCACGATCGCGCCTTCCTCGACAACGTGGTCACGAGCACGCTGGTGTTCGAAGGCGATGGCGTGGTGCGCGAGTACGTCGGCGGCTACACCGACTGGCTCCGTCAGCGACCGGCACCGGTGGTGGTCACCGCCGCGCCGCCGAAGCGCGTCGAGGTGTCCAGCGCCACGAAGCCGAAGAAGCGCAAGTTGTCGTACAAGGAAACGCAGGAACTGGCGGCGCTCCCCGATCGCATCAGTGCCAGTGAGCAGGAACTGGAGCAGGGTTATGTCTCGCTGGCCGACCCGGTGGTGGTTCGTGACCCGGCTGCCCTCGCTGCCGTCCGTAGCCGTGTGGCCGAACTCGAGTCGGCGATCCCGGCCATGATGGCCCGCTGGGAAGAGCTGGAAACGATCGCCTCCGAATAAAACCACGCGTGCTGACTGCTTGCGATCCGGCCGCGCCGGCTGGAACATTCCCGGGATGACCAGCTCGATGCCGCTCACGGCACCGACGCGACGCGGTGAATCGCTCGGGGCGCTCGCCTTCGCGCGCTTCGGTCCGTCGGCGATCGTGGCCGCGATCCTCTATTTCCTCGCCGTCGCCGCCCCCCTCGCCGCGTCGTTCCGGTTCGGGTCGAATTTCGGCGTCTGGCCGGCCACCGCGGTCGGCATCTTCACGCCGTTCCTCACGCCGCGCGCGCTGCGTCCCGTCATGGTCGCTGCGCTCGCCGTGATGAACTGGTGCGCGCTGGAACTGTTCGTGGCTGGCTCCCTGCCGGTGCAGCTGCTCCTGATCAGTGCGCGCATCGTGGTCAGTGGGGCACCACCGAGCTGACCGAGCGCGTCCTCCGTCGTCCGCCCGACTTCGAGCAACCGGGCGATTCGGCCTGCTTCGGCCTCATCGCGTCGGTGGGCACGATCCCGTTGGCCGCGCTACTCGGAGGCATCGGCTATTCGGCGATGGGCCGCGGCACCGTACCGATGGAAGGCTTTCAGTGGTGGGTGTCGGAGATTACGTGGGTGCTGCTGCTGGTGCCGGCGCTCATGCACCTGCGACGCCAGCAGGTGTCCACCACGGAATTGACCACGCGGCAGCAGGTGCTCGAACGGCTGCTCTTCTTCGAAGCCCTCGCCCTGTCCTTGCTGGTCGCATTCTCGTACACGAGTGCCTCGGCGTTTCAGCCGCCACTTGGCGTCGTCGTCAGTCCGTTGCTCATCTGGTCGGCGTTTCGCTTGGGTGTTGGCACGACGTTGTGGGGCACGATCGCCGTGGCGGGCGCCTGGCGTCCTTGCCACGCTGAACGGCCGCGGCCCCTTTGTCGGCCTCTCGAATGAAACGTTTTATCAGATCGCGTGGGCCCAGGCCTACGCCTTCGTCGTGGGTATCTCGCACATCCTGCTGGCCGTCGCGGTGGGACAGCGCCGCGCGGACGCCGAAGAGCGCGCGCGCATTCTCGAGGCCGTGCGCACGTCATCGGCGCGGCTCGAGGCACACTTCGCCGTTGCGCGTGACGCGGTCGCGGTGGTCGACGCCAGCGGCACGTTGGTGGCCGCGTCGCCTACCGCATCGCAGTTGGTGGCCCAATTGCAGCACGCCGACGCGCAGAGTTGGCAGCGCGCGTTGAGCGGCGAGAGCTTCACCGAGACCATGGGGTTGGAGCCGGATCAGGAATACGCCGTCACCCTGCTGCCGTTGCGCGACGCGAGCGAGGCGATCATCGGCGCATCGGCCAGCGCCGAGAATCTCACCGACCTGCGCAGCGAAATCGCCGCAGAAGAACGCAGTCAGCGACTCGCGACCGTGGGTCGACTGGCCGGCGGCATCGCCCACGACTTCAACAACATCATGATGGTGATCCTCGGCAACCTCACGTTGCTGAAGGAGAGCATTCCGCCGAACGACCGCAAGCGCGCGGACGTGGATGAAGCCAGTGCGGCCGCCCAGCGCGCGGTGGGCCTCACGCGGCAACTGCTGGCCTACGCGCGCCGTCAGACGATCGAGCCGCAGCAGCTCGACCTTGGACACCACGTTCGGCAGATGGCGTCCATGCTGGAGCGATTGCTCGGTGCCGACATCGCGCTCAAGGTGGACGTCGCGGCCGATCGACTCTCGGTGTGGATCGATCCGTCGCAACTCGATCAGGTAGTGGTGAACTTGTCGGTGAATGCGCGCGATGCCATGCCCGACGGCGGCGCACTGCGTCTGCAGGTCTCGAAGGACACGGTGGATGACGCACAAGCCGCCGAGCTGGGAATGGCATCGGGCGATGTCATCACCCTGGTGGTGCAGGACGAAGGCCACGGCATTGCCCCCGACGCCTTGCCGCATGTGTTCAACCGTTCTTCTCCACCAAGCCGATCGGCGAAGGGACCAGGACTTGGTCTGGCCACGGTTGACGGCATTGTCCGGCAGGCCGGAGGCGCCATCAGCGTGGTTTCGTCGGTGGAGCACGGGGCCACGTTTACGATCCGCTTGCCACGCGTGCACGCGACGCCGCCCGGTACCGCATCGGCGGCAACGGGCGGGATGGCGGCATGGCGTCGCCCGATAGTCCGAGTTGCGCCGGCGGCGTGAAGATCAAAACAGCCAAGGCACCCGTATCCAAATCGAATTGCAGGCCAATAACCGGCGCCATCAACACCAGCGGCAATCCCGACACCAGCCAGTGGGCCGCAATTTTCCCAGCGACCAACGCCGTCAATGGTGTTGGCGAAATCACCATCTGCTCCAGGGTCCCGTCTGCATGGTCCGGGGCAAACATGCGCTGCAAACCCAACATGGAAGCCAAGAGGGCACCAACCCAGAGCACACCCGGCGCCACTTTGCGCAACAAAATGGGTTCAGGTCCAATTCCTAATGGGAAAAGGCTACTGACAATGACAAAGAAAAACAAGGCGGTCAGCACTTCGCCCTTGCGCCGCATGACCAAGAGCAATTCCCGACGAATGAGAGCCAGCGTTGCATTCATAGTTGAAACACCCGCCCACCCGGTATGGCTACGGCCTGGTGACTGGTCATCACGGCCATACCGCCCGCGTTCACATGGTCGCAGACCAGCCCCTCTAGCATTTCAACGGCTTTAACATCCAATGCCGTAAATGGTTCGTCCAGAATCCACAATTTCGCAGCACGAGAAACCAACCGAGCCAACATGACACGCCGCTTTTGGCCGGCTGAGAGACATCGCACTGGCAAATCTTCGCTCCCCCTGAGTCCAACTTTGCACAACGCGTGGGCCACGGCATCGTGTGTCAAATCGATACCGTCAATCGCAGCGGAAAAGTGTAAGCTCTCATGCGCAGTTAGATCCTCTTTCAAAGCACCCTGATGCCCTAAAAAGAGAAAACTTCGCCGGTACACGCCATCATCGGTTCGTATGGATTGCCCATCCCAAAGCACATCTCCCTCTGCGGGTTGTGCCAAGCCAGCCAACAACCGTAGCAAGCTCGTCTTACCCGCGCCATTCGCCCCGCGAACATGCAACCACTCCCCCGCGGAGACGGACAGGTTAAGCGCCGAAAACAAATGGCGATCACCACGCACACAAGCCAAACGATGGGCAATCAGCATGGGGATTTGTGAGAATTCAAATTGAAGAACAAGGCACCAAAAACGAGGCGTTTTAGATGGCCAGCGACGCCTTAGATTGTAATCACCTGCCCGATAGAAAACCTAATCGTCTTGCAGCATGACCCAACAACACCAAGGGCTACCACGCACCATTTGCGAAAGCGGCTTCAACCAGCAGAAGCCCGTCTCGAGCGCGCAATAAAAAAACCCGCCTTGGGCGGGTTTTAAGAATCAAATAACCTGAATTATTTCAGCGAGAGTACCCACGCTGCCAACTTCTTGGCGTCGGCATCATTCACCTGTGCATTCGCCGGCATAGGAACTGGACCCCAGCTCCCTGAGCCACCCTTCATGATTTTCGAAGCCAGCATATCCACTGCCTTGGCATCTCCTGCGTATTTTTTAGCAACGTCCTTATAAGCAGGACCAACTACTTTTTTGTCGATGGCGTGACATGCCATGCAATTCTTGGAGGTTGCCAAAGCCAAATCCGCAAATGCAGGGGTCGTCACAGCAAAAGTAGCCGCAACAGCCAACGAAGCCAACAAAATTTGTTTCATTTGAATTCCTATCAAGTTGTTCAAGAAGGACACTGACTCAAAAGTCTCGGGTGTTCAACGTATCACTGCTGGTCTGGGTTGACCATACGGGCTACAGAATAACAGAAAAAATTGTCTTCGTGGCCTATAAATACCCCACTATGCATCGACGCCCCACCTGCACGCAGAAGTTTAAAAGTCGAACCGCGACCGCCAAAAAAAACACGCATATTTAATACACTCAACCCGAAATTGCTATCACTAGCATAGCAACAAACGCAATCTTTAAAAGGATTATTGGCAGTATCATGCCGAACAATGCGCAAAGATCCCATCCAATCTAAAAGCCCCAAATCACTTTCCGGCCTAATCCCCTTTTTGCGACCTTACAGGTTTCGCATATGGCTTGCAGGCGTTTTCCTGGTCATGGCCGCGGTAACGACACTGGCATTTCCGTTGGCTTTGCGCAGTTTGATCGATGGCGGACTGATCAAGGCGGATAAGGGCGATCAGATGATGGCCCTACGGGAGCACTTCGCAACCTTATTTGCCGTCGCGGTGGCGCTGGGCCTATTTTCCGCCGGGCGTTTTTATATGGTCAGTTGGCTCGGCGAACGGGTCACCGCCGATTTGCGCAACGCGGTCTACAGCCACGTGTTATCACAAAGCCCTGAGTTTTTTGAACATACCCAAACGGGCGAGGTTCTGTCACGCCTGACTGCAGATACAACCTTGGTCCAAACCGTTGTGGGATCTTCGTTGAGTATGGGGCTGCGAAACCTGGTCATGGGCACCGGTGCACTTGGCATTTTAATTTGGACCAACCCTTACGTCATGTTCCAAGTGTTAGGCGTGTTGGTGTTGATTGTGATGCCCAGTTTGTGGTTTGGACGCCGGGTGCGCAAGCTTTCACGCGCAAGCCAAGACCGCATTGCAGATTCCAGTTCTATCGCTGCGGAGATTTTGAATGCGATATCCGTGGTCCAAAGCTACACAGCAGAAACGCGCGAAACCCAACGATTTACCGACTCCACCAACAATGCGTTTGACACCGCTGTTCGGCGGTCGAGGGCGCGCTCAGTACTGGTGGCATTTATCATCATCACCACATCTGCGGCGTTGTTATGGGGTCTCTTTCAAGGCACCCAAGCCGTGATTGCGGGGCGTATTACCGCAGGCCATCTCGGCCAAACCGTCGTGTATGTCATCATTTTGGCTAGTGCGTTTGCCATTTTGGGCGAGGTCTACGGCGATTTACTACGCGCCGCAGGAGCGACGGAGCGTTTGATGGAGTTACTGGGCACCCAGTCGCCCATCGTTTCACCATCAAATCCAGCTGTAGCCCTCTTGCCTATTGCGGGAAGCGCTATTGTTTTTGAAGCAATTCAATTCCACTACCCCTCGCGACCTTTACAGGCTGCACTGAAAGACTTTTCCCTGTCAATTCACCCCGGCCAGACGGTCGCCATCGTCGGGCCGAGCGGCGCCGGAAAAAGCACCGTCTTCCAACTGCTGCTGCGTTTCTATGACCCATCAGCGGGACGCATCGTCTTGGACGGCGTCAGCACCCGTGACATGGCATTGACTGACTTGCGCCAACGCATTGGAATCGTGCCACAAGAAGCCGTCATTTTTTCCAGTTCTGCCTTGGAAAATATACGATACGGAAAGCCATCTGCGACCAACGCGGAGGTCATCGCTGCGGCACAGGCAGCCTTCGCGCACGAGTTCCTGATGATGCTGCCCGAAGGATACGACACCTTTCTCGGCGAACGCGGGGTGCGCCTTTCGGGTGGTCAGCGCCAACGGATTGCCATTGCACGCGCCATGCTCAAGAACCCGCCGTTGCTGTTGTTAGATGAGGCAACCAGCGCATTGGACGCGGAAAGCGAACGCATGGTCCAGGCAGCGTTGGAGTCAGCCATGCAAGGCCGCACCACACTGGTCATCGCACACCGGTTGGCCACCGTTCAGAAAGCGGATTTGATCGTTGTACTCGACCACGGGAAGCTAGTAGAGCAAGGCACCCATAGCGAATTGCTGAGCCACGGTGGAGTCTACGCAGGCTTGGCAGCACTGCAATTTAACGCGTAACTAGTCTGGGCGCCCGATGCCCCAATCCAGGGACCATGAACCATTGAGCACATTTTGCAACCACAGTGCTCCGACAAGGGTTTTTGCATCGGTGACTTCTCCGCACATGCAGAACTGCAAAAGCTCATCCGGTGAGGCAGTGACCACATCCAAAAACTCACCTTGATCAAGATGTCGCTCGCCCAAGGTCAAACCCCGCGCAAACCAAATCTCAATCTGCTCAGTTGAATAGGCGATGACAGGATGCAATACCCCTGCGTAGGCCCACTCGCGTGCCGAATAGCCGGTTTCTTCCAGTAGCTCGCGCTGCGCGCAATGAAACCCCGATTCTCCGGCATCCAGCTTTCCGGCGGGAAACTCAAGCATTACTTGCTCAACGGGGTAGCGAAACTGCCGCTCTAATACGACACGAACGCGCCCATCAGAATCCTCAAGGAGGGGAATCACCATGGCTGCCCCCGGGTGGCGCAGGTACTCTCGCACAGTCGATTGGCCGTCCGGCAAAACCACGACGTCCCGAAATGCGTGTAAGAAATGCCCCTTGAAGATCTCTTGGCTAGATAGCCGTGTTTCGACCAGATGCGAATCACTCATGAATCAAGGGGCTACACACACCGAAACGTCAGGTACCCAGCATTTGGCGAATGGCTGCCCCACACAGCGCCAGCAGGTCATTGGGAAACAGTCCGAGTAGCAAGACCAAGGCGCCATTGATGCACAAAACCAGGCGTACATCCAAAGGGCCAACGACCGTACTGGCAGTAATAGGCTCGTCAAAGTACATTACTTTGATGACACGGAGATAATAGAACGCGCCTATCAACGACATCACAACCGCAAACACAGCCAACCCCAGCGACGCAGCTTGCCCAGAGGCCAACAGCGCTTGCAACACTGAAAATTTGGCGTAAAACCCGACCATAGGCGGAATGCCAGCTAAGGACAATAAGCATACGGCCATGACCGCCGCGTACAGTGGACTCCTTTGATTGAGACCAGCCAAGTCCGAAATTTCTTCGCTCTCAAAACCCTCTTGTGACAGCAACAACAAAACACCAAAACTAGCCAAAGTGGTCAGCACATAGCTAATTACATAAAACATCGCCGAGCTGTAGGCGTTGGCTGCAAAATTCAGTGCATCGCCATTCACCACGCCGGACACCAAGCCGAGCAAAACAAAACCCATTTGTGAAATGGTTGAATACGCCAACATCCGCTTGACATTGGTCTGCGCGATTGCAGCCAAGTTTCCAATCAGCAAAGATCCCACCGCCAACACAATCAGCATTTGTTGCCAATCTTTCGCCAAGGGCAGCATTCCCTCCACCAATAGCCGCATAGTGACTGCAAAAGCGGCCAGCTTCGGGGCCCCTGCAATCATCAGCGTCACCGCCGTTGGCGCGCCCTGGTAAACGTCCGGAACCCACATGTGGAACGGAACCACACCCAGCTTAAACGCGAGACCAGCGACGACAAACACCAGGCCAAAAACAAGAACTTGGTGGCGGAATTGGCCGGACTGGATTGCATCAAAAACAGCTGTGACACCCAGCGAACCAGTCGCGCCGTAAAGCATAGACATTCCGTAGAGTAGGAATCCCGATGCCATCGCCCCAAGAACAAAGTACTTCATGGCAGCCTCAGTAGCCGTCGCATTGTCCCGACGCAAGGCAACCAACGCATAGCTCGAGAGAGTCAACAACTCCAAGCCCATATATATCACGAGGAAATTGTTTCCCGAGATCATGACGCACATGCCTAACAGCGCAAACATACTGAGGGTGAAAAACTCACCGCCATGCAGCATGCCGCGGTGGGCTGCATAGGGACGACCATAAACCAGCGTCGTCATCACAGCGATCGTAGAAAAACACTTGAGCCAGTTGCCCATCGAATCGCTGACCACCATGTGACCAAAACCGTACAAGGTAGTACCATTAATAGCCAAATCGGCCTGCATGTAGGCCACGCCCCCAAGCGTCAGCAGCGTCAAGGCGTAAGTAAGTCCGCGCTCGCGGCTCTTAACACTCAAATCCAACAGGGCAATCACACATGCCATCACCAGCAGTACCATTTCTGGGTACGCTGTGATCAAACTGATTTTGTCTATCATCTTTCTTCTCTCAATTCAGTGTGATCAGTGCAGTTTAGAAACCGCAACATGCTGCAGCAGTTGGGTAACGGACACATCCATGACATCGGTAAAGGGTTTGGGATATACGCCCATCCACAAAACAGCCGCCGCCAGCAACGCCAACATCAAAAACTCACGCCCGTTGATATCTGACAGTGCCTTGACGTCTTCATTGGCAATCGGGCCCAGATATACACGCTTGAACATCCAAAGCGTGTAGGCGGCGCCAAAAATCAAAGCGCTGGCCGCGGCCAAACCAATCCAGAAATTGAACTTAACGGCGCCCAAGATCACCATCCACTCGCCGACAAACCCAGCGGTCCCTGGTAACCCGCAATTGGCCATTGCAAAAAACAGTGAAAAGGCAGCAAAGCGCGGCATGGTGTTCACCACGCCACCGTAACTCGCAATTTCCCGTGAGTGCACCCGATCGTACAAAACACCAATGGACAAAAACATAGCACCGGAAACAAAACCGTGGGCAATCATTTGCACCAAACCACCGGATACACCGAGCTCATTGAATATAAAAAAGCCCAGCGTGACAAAGCCCATGTGTGCCACAGACGAGTACGCCACCAACTTCTTCATATCTTGCTGAACCATCGCGACGAGCCCGACGTACACCACGGCTGTCAATGACAGCGTGATCATGAGCCACGCCCATTCATGGGCGGCGTCAGGCGCGATCGGCAAAGAAAAACGCAAGAATCCATAGGCACCCAGCTTCAGCATGATGGCGGCAAGGACCGCAGAACCACCTGTTGGTGCCTCAACGTGTACATCCGGCAACCATGTATGTACGGGCCACATCGGAACCTTGACCGCGAAGGCTGCAAAAAACGCAAAGAACAAGAGCGTTTGTTGCATCTCTCCCAACGGCATGGCGTGCCATACAGCTAGGTCAAAACTACCACCAGACTGGGTATACAAATAGACCAATGCAATAAGCATCAACAAAGACCCAAGCAAGGTGTACAAAAAGAATTTGAACGCAGCATAGATCTTGTTTGGCCCCCCCCAAATGCCGATGATCAGGTACATCGGTATCAGGGTTGCCTCAAAAAACACATAAAACAACAAGCCGTCCAAAGCGCAAAATACCCCAATCATCAAACCACTGAGGATGAGAAACGCGCCCATGTACTGGTTGACTTTGACAGTAATCGACTCCCAGCTGGCAATAATCACAATGACGTTGATAAATGCAGTAAGCAGCACAAACCAAAGCGATATACCGTCCACACCTAAGTGGTAATTCACATTAAAACGTTGTATCCACGATGTTCTCTCCACGAACTGCATCGCAGCCGTGCTGCTGTCAAATCCACTATAGAGCGGCAATGTGACAAGAAAACTGGCGATAGCCCCAACCAAGGCGACCCAACGAACAGTACGCGCATGCTCATCGCGCCCCAACGCAATCAAAATGACGCCAACGGCTATCGGCATCCATATCGCAAGGCTCAACAATCCCATATTATTATTCTCCTACTTGAGCCAGACAAAATACGTCATCAGCACAAAAATACCCAGAATCATGACCAAGGCATAGTGGTACAAATAACCCGACTGCAATCGACGTACAGCATTAGACACAGCCCCAACCAATTTCCAGGACCCATTAACTAAGAGGCCATCGATTAACTTTTGATCACCCACCTTCCACAAGCCCCCTCCCAGTGCACGCGCGCCCCTTGCGAGAATGTTTTCGTTGATCCAATCCAAGTAATACTTGTTCTCGAGCAGCGTAAAAATTGGCATACAGGCTCGCTTGATGGCTGTCGGTAAAGCTGGGTTGACCATGTACATGTAGTACGCCGACACCACACCACCTACAGCCAACCACAAGGGCAATGTCGTCAAAGAATGAAGCGCCATTTGCCAAGGGCCTTGAAATGCGTGCGCCAGTTCCGTCATCGTTGGATGGCTTTCTGCATTTACAAAGATAGCTCCATTGAAAAACTCGCCAAACAGCATGAAATCGATCGTAAAAAAACCAATCAATACCGATGGAATTGCCAGCAGGATTAACGGAACCGTTACCACCCATGGTGATTCGTGTGGATGGTGACTCGCACCGTGCCCGT
>CAWJMR010000023.1:0-18419 GCA_963843965.1 uncultured Gemmatimonadaceae bacterium | reverse complement strand
GAACTCGATGGTCTTGCCCTGCTCCGCGCTCATGTACGCGGTCATGAGCAGCTTCACGACATCGAGTCCGTCATGCCACGTGAGCGCCGGCTTCTCCTTGCCGAGGAAGGCACGCACGAAATGGCGGTCTTCCGCCTCGTAACCGTAGGCGATGGCTTCGTTCACGACCACGGGCATCTGTCCCGTTTCGGCCATCTGCTTCTCGACGATGTCTTCGCCCGTCTTGCCCTTCACGGCGCGCGAGAAGAACAGATCGAGGCCCGACTCGAGCGAGTTCCACTTCATCGAGTACTCGGGGCCAAGCAATTCCGCGCTGAGGCGCAGACCGGGTCCGACAAAGCTCCAGCTCGTGGTCGCTTCGCCGATGGCCATGCCGCCATCGGGCGTTTCGAACTCGATCGTGACGCTGGCAAAGTCTTCCGACGGCTTCTTGAGATAGTCCACGCCCATCGTCTTCTTGAGCTGCGCGGCGTACTCCTTGCGCGACCACTTGAGTGAAGCGATGTGGCCCGTCACACGCTTGGGCACGAGCGTCGTGAGCGATTCGCCCGGCGGCGTGAGCAGCTGGCGCACCACCAGCACCGAGTGGCACATCATGTCGTTCAGCACGCCACCGCCCTGCTGCTCGCCGCTCCAGAACCACGGGCCATGCGGGCCGCTGTGCTCTTCGGCCGCGCGTGCGAGATACGGACGACCGGTGTTCGCGGCGCCACGCTTCCAGATCAGGTTGTGACCAACGCTCACCTGGGGCGAGAAGTACTGATTCTCGAGATAACCGTGCATGATCCCGGCTTTCTCGACGAGCTTGAGAATGTGCTTCGCTTCGGCGACCGTGCGGCCGAGCGGCTTCTCGCAGGCGATGCCTTTGAGCGTCGCCTTGCCCGACGTCACGGCCGCACAGATCTCTTCCACGTTCTCGATGCGCGCGTGATTCGGTCCGTTCAACCAGATCGCGTCGATCTTGGGATCGCACACCATCTCGGTGATCGACTTGTACGCCTTGCATTCACCGATATCGAGTTCGCGGGCGTATTTCGCGGCCGAGGCGGCGTTCTTCGCATTCGGGCTCCACACGCCGAGCACGTCGGCATCACGCACCTGCCGAAAGCCCTGCATGTGGAAGCGCGCGTTGAAGCCGGATCCGATGAAACCGATGCCGAGACGAGGAGAAGACATGACGTTGAGCGAGGATGTTGAGAGTTAGGAGGAGGAGACGCGCCGTCGTTCCTGTTCGACGAGCACCCGGCGTAGAATCTTACCCGATGGCGACTTGGGAATCGCGTCCACGAACTCGACCTGGCGCACTTTCTTGTACGACGACACACGCTCGGCGATGAACGCCATGACCTGCTCGGCGGTGAGCGGCGCCCGCAGCACGACAAACGCCTTCGGGATCTCTCCGGCGTCCGGATCGGGCACGGGAATCACGGCCGCATCGGCGATGGCGGGGTGCCCCAGCAGCAGCGCTTCCAGCTCAGCCGGCGCCACCTGCAGCCCCTTGTACTTGATGAGCTCCTTCACGCGATCGACGATCTTGTACCAGCCCAATTCATCGACGACGGCGACGTCGCCCGTCTTGAACCAGCCGTCGTCGGTCATGCAGGCGGCGGTCGCCTCGGGCTTGTTGAAGTAGCCCTTCATCACCTGCGGACCACGCATCCACAGCTCGCCGCGTTCCCCCGGTGCGCAATCCAGGCCGGTGGCCGGGTCCACCAGCCGGCACTCGGTGTTCGGCGCCGAGGGACCCACGGAATCGAGCACGACGCGGCTGTCGTCCATGGGATGGAAGTGCGTCACGGGGCTCGTCTCAGTAAGCCCGTAGCCCTGCCGCACGGTGAGACCGAGTCGCTCCTGACAGGCCGACGCGAGTTCCGCACCGAGCGGTGCGGCCCCGCTGAAGAGATACTTGAGCTGCGACAGATCGTAGTTGGCCACCACCGGATGCTTCGCCAAGGCCAGCAGGATCGGCGGCACGATGTTGGCCATGCGGATCTTGTGATCCTGCAGCACCCGCAGCACCTGCTCGAGGTCGAAGCGCGGGAGTGACACGATACACGCGCCCTGCCGCAGCGCGCCGCCCATCACCACGACCATGCCGTAAATGTGGAAGAACGGCAGTACGCCAAGTACGCGACTCGTACTGTCGATCACCTCGGTGACGGCCTGCATCTGCTGCAGATTCGCCACGAGATTGCGATGCGTGAGCATCACGCCCTTGGGTATGCCCGACGTGCCGCTGGAGTACGGCAGCGCGGCCACATCCGTCGCGGGGTCGATATCCACCTCTGGTGGCGTATCACCATGCTCGAACAGCGCGCGGTATGGCGTCGCGCCGTCGGCTACACCGAACACGACGATTTCACGCACCGTACTGGCGAGCCGCGCGGCGGCCGAACACTTCTCGAACAGCTCGGGAATCGTGACGATCAACATTGCTTCGCTGTCGGCGAACTGCGCGCCGATTTCTTCGGCGGTCGCGATCGGATTGACCGTAGAGCAGATCGCCCCGAGCGACACCACCGCGTAGAACACCACGGGGAAGTCGGGCAGATTGGGACTGACGATCCCGACGACATCCCCTTTCTTGATGCCGTGCGCATGCAAACCGGCGGCGACATGCCGCACCGCATCGGCCAGCTGCGCATACGTATACGACTTGCCCGTAACGCCGCAGATGATGGCGAGATGATCGGGGAACTCCGACACGCGCCCGAGCACGAAGGGCACTAGCGGCGTGTCGGGGATGTCGACGTCCGGATGCGGACTGCGAAGGATCTTGGCTTCACCCATGAACGGCTCCGGCAGGCGGGGGGACGGAGGTGCGTGTGGCGAAGCTACAGCCTCAGGCTGCTACCACAAGCCGACCTTCCCCTTCACCGATTCGATCAGCACCGCCGGGTCGTAGCCCACGCCCTGACGAAACACGAGCTGCACCTTCCGGATGTCGCCGATGTTGGCGGCGGGATTGCCATCGATGACCACGAGATCGGCCAGCTTGCCGGCCACGATCGAGCCAGTCAGGGCGCCACGCCCCAGGTAGGTCGCGCCATTGAGGGTGCCGATGCGGATCGCCTCGAGGGGCGAGAACCCGGCTTCCACCAGCAGTTCGAGCGCGCGCTGATTCGAGTACCCCGCAATCACGCCACCGCCACCGGTGGGATCGGTACCGACGATGAGCGTGCCACCGGCCTTGGCGAAGGCGCGCTCCATCGCCATGCCCTTGGGAAACGCCTTCGCGTACACCGACTGCGTGTTGCGCTGCGTGGATGCGTAGCGCTGCGCGAACTGCTCTCGCAGCGGTTCGATGAGTACGTCGGTGCCCGGCGGCATCGGCCGACCCGGTGTGAACGTCTCGAAGATCGTGAGCGTGCTCGTCACCGCGATCTTCTTGTCGATAAGATACTTGAACAGCGCCTGCACCTCGGCGCTTTCCGGATCGGCCTGCGCGAGCATGCTCTGGGCCGCGCCACCGCGCCCGCTGCAGGTGTCGAGCTTCTTCCCCGGCACGAAGTCGTTCATGGCGAAGAAGCCATGCTCGAGATCATCGATGCCGGCGTCGGCTGCTTCGCGATACGTCACCGAGCAGAGATGGCCGGTGATCTTGAGTCCACGTTTGTGCGCCGCATCGGCCGCCGCCTTCAACTCGTCGCGCGTGATGTTCATGTACGCCTTGAACGACGTCGCGCCCTGATCGGCCCAGTACTCCACCAGCTTCCGCGCTTCACTCGAGTCACGCAGGATCGTGACCTGATTGAAGCCCATCCCCGGCCCTTCGAGATACGGCGCCGTGGCGTCGATCCATGGCCCGGGCTTCTCGCCTCGCGCGATCGCCTTTGCAATCAACAGCTCGGCGAAGCCATTCATGTTCCCGCCGGTGCGCATGCTGGTCACACCGCCGGCGAGATACAGCCGAGAAAAGCTCTCGGTGAGATTGCCGTAGGTGCCCGCACCCACCGGGTAGTACAGATGCTCGTGCACCATCACGAGACCGGGGATCACGCTCTTGCCGGCGAGATCCATGACCTGTGCACCGGCTGGCACGGCCACGCTGGCCGCAGCACCCACCGCGGCGATGCGTCCATCGCGCACGATGATCGTCTGCCCATCACGTGCGGCCGCACCGGTGCCATCGATCACGCGCACGTTCGTCAGCGCCAGCACGTTCGTGTCGACCTTCACGTACGAACGCGTGGCCGGTCCGACGGGGGCCCGCTGCGCCATCAGCGGCGCTGCTGCCACCGCAGCAGCGGCGGCGAGCGCGGCGGCACGAAGACGCATCATCGATCGAGGCATCGTTCAGTACTTGAGCATGGCCGCGGCACTCGCCTGGATCGACGCCAGCGCATCAGCCGGCTGATCATGCTCGATGAACCAGTGCTTCAGTCCGAGCTTGCGCCCCTTGTCGAGCAGCATCTTGAAGTCGATCGTGCCGGCGCCCACATCGAGCATCCTCCGCTCCGGGGCGGCGCTGGCATCCTTCACATGACAGCAGATCACTCGACCTTTGTGCGTGGTCATGATGTCGAGCGGGTCACGACCGGCCTTCACCGCCCAGTACATGTCGAGCTCGAGCTTCACGAGCGACGCGTCGGTGTTCGACGTGAGAATCTCGTAGCCGGTCGTGTCGCCAACGGGCGCAAACTCGAAGTCGTGATTGTGATACGCGAACTGCAGTCCGACCGCCTTGGCCTTCTGCGCGCCGGTGTTGAGCCGCTCCGACAACTTGAGCCAGTTGTCGCGCGCGCCGCGATAGTTGTTGCCCACGAACGGCACGATCACGATCTCGTGGCCCATCCCCTTCGCGCGATCGAAGATCGCCGGCCAGCCGTCATCAGTGGCAGGCAGCGCTTCGTGCGTGGCGGGGGCGGTGAGCTTGTGCTGCTTCAGCAGCTCCGACCACCATGCCGGCGATTTATTGTAGTAGCCGGCGAACTCGAGCTCGGTGATTCCGGCGGCGGCCACCGCCGCGATCGTGCCCTCGACGTCCTTCGACAGCGCACTGCGCACCGTGTACAGCTGCAGTCCGATGCGTCCAATGCGGCGACCGGCGGCATCGTCGCCCGATGCGGCACGCGCCAACGCCGGTGTCAGCGCGCTGCCGGCCACGCCGGCGGCGAGCAGTTGAAGCACCTCGCGACGCGAGAGCGCCGACCGGCTGAAGGAGGACAGGTCCATGATCAGAGAGCTCCGTTGGCGAGATGCGTCAGGGTGTCTCCCGTGACGCGGTACACAGTCCATTCATCCTGCGGGCGCGCGCCGAGCTTCTCGTAGAAACCGATGGCGTCCACATTCCAGTCGAGCACCGACCATTCGAGGCGCCCGCAATCGCGTGCCACGGCCTGCTGCGCGAGATACTGCAGCAGCGCCTTGCCGATGCCATGTCCGCGAAACGCCGGCCGCACGAACAGGTCCTCGAGGTAGATCCCGGGGCGCGCGAGAAACGTCGAGAAGTTGTGAAAGAAGAGCGCGAAGCCGGCCGATGCCCCGTCCCATTCGGCGATCACCACTTCCGCGTACGGTCGCGCACCGAAGAGCGCGGCATCGAGCAGCGCGTCGGTGGCAATGCACTCGTGGCGCAACTTCTCGTAGTCGGCCAACCCTTCGATGAGCTCCCGGATCACGGGAACGTCTGCCCGCATCGCGGGCCGCAGTACCAACGACATCAGGCGGGCTCCGCTACTTGGACGTGGTGGCCGGGAGCGCGAGACGCTCCGAGATCCGCGCGATGCGCTTGCGATTGACGCCAAGATCACTGCGACCGAGTCGCGACGCCGAGCGGAAGCGATACACGTGCGCAACCGGATCGACCACGATGTCGACATCATCGACAAAGCGAAACACCAAGCTCTTGCACTCGGCGTGCAGATAGCCCTCGCGTTCCGCCGTCACCTTCGTGCGAGGCTCCGCCAGCAACGCCGCCTTGGCCCGGGCCAGTGCGGCCGCTGGCGTGTCGGTAAACGCGACGGTTGGCACGCGCTGCGAGCTGCGGGTGGCTTCGGTGGACACGCAATTCGGCGTGTCGGGACAGGGGGGCAGCACGTTGTCGGTGCCGACCTGCAGGGGCGGATGCCAGTACAGCGTTGCGAGCGAGGCCATGATCACCGTGCGGGTCATCGTTTCACGAAGGTCCACTTCTTGGTGGAACGCGTGAGGATCGCATCGTACTCACGTGTCCGCACCCGCACCTCCGGCAACACATCGATCGCGAGTCGCGCCAGCATCAGCTCCGTGAGCAGTGGGATCCGTTCTTCGCTGCTCTCCAGCGTATATGTCGAGCCGCCCACCGGAATGGAAACAACCCGCATCTTGGGCGCGCTGGACGCGTGTCCCAATTCGCGCATGCCATCGCTCGACATCTGAATCAGCGAATCGCCGCCGACGACGGCGCGCTCGGGTCGGTTCGCCGACGGCACGAACCACACTTCGGTGAAATTCTTCTGCGCGAGCGTCACCGGCACGAACTGGCCCAGCCCATTGCCCGGCGCCGTGGCGGCGAGCCCACGCAACAACGCGCGCGCGGTGCCACTGGCCAGCACCGTATCCACGGGGTCACGCACCACCATGCCGCTGCGCGAGTCGGGCGTGGGACCCGGGTTGCGCAGCGCGAACTGCACTTTCACCCGCATACCCGGCGGCGTGTCGATGAGTTCGCCGAAAATGCCGCGCCATTCGTTGTTCTGCTTGATGCACGTGAGCGACCAACCGCGCTCCACGCCGCCCAGCGCGCCCGCACGCAGCGCGTTCACGGTGGCCTCGAGACAACGCAAATAGCCGATCACGTCGACCGCTCGCGACTCCCGCTCGGCGAATAGCCCTTCGAAAGTGGTGGGCACTTTGGTGAAGTCCGGCAGCTTCTGCGCCGGCAGCTTGGGCGCCGTGGCGGCTTTCGGCTTGGCACCACCGCTCGCACCGCCAGTCGCGCCGCCAGTCGCGCCGCCAGTCGCCTGCGCGGGAAGCACGGAGACAGCGGCACACGCGGCGCTCAGGGCAAGCGCTTCAACGAATCGACGAGCAGCGGAAGTCATGACGGCAGGCTGGAGAGTCAGAATCACGAGGGGAATCTAGCCACCTTTGCCATTCGTCGTACACTTCCTGACGGCTGAACAAGGTTCCCTGCCTCCCCCCTACTCCTGCCCCGAGACGCTGATGCGCCGTGTGTTTCGCCGCGTCCTGACGTGTGCCGCGTGGACGTGGCTCGTACCGGCTGCCCAGCTGACGGCCCAAGGCGTTGCCGCACCGGTCGCTGACTCCACGTACGCGCGGGCGCGCTACGTGAAGCGGGTCATGCTGGCGCCGATGCGCGACGGCGCGCGCTTGATGACCGTCGCCTATGTACCGCGAGATGCGTCGCCGACGCGTCGCTACCCGATCGTGCTGCAGCGCACACCCTTCAGCGTCGGTCCGCACGATTCCACGAGCATCGCTCCCACGTTCGCGCCCGACGCGTTCATGCTCCGGGACGGCTACATCTTTGTAGCGCAGGAGGTGCGCGGACGTTACCGATCGGAGGGGGCGTTCGAGAACATGCGACCGTTGCGCGCGCCGCAGAGTCGCGCGGCGGTCGACGAGGCCACCGACGCGTTCGACACCATTGCCTGGCTCCTGGTTCACCTCGAGGGAAACGACGGACGCGTGGGACTATACGGTGTGAGCTACGGCGGCTTCTATGCGGCCGCCGCCGCGCTCTCGCGACATCCCGCCATCGTGGCCACCGCCCTCGAAGCGCCCCTGCTCGACGCGTGGCGCGAGGACTTTCATCACCAAGGTCTGCTCACGCAGGCCGTGCTGCACGGGTTCCCCGTCTTCGGCACGCCGCGCCCGGTGCCGACCAAGGACAACTGGTGGGTGCCGGCCTTCGCCCGCGTGGCCGAGCACACGCTCACCAGTGACGACTACGCGTCGCAGCTCGCGTTGGGCCCGCTGCGCGACGTCGGCGCGCGACTGTTGCCGGATGATGCGTGGTGGCGCGCCACGGTCGCGCACCCGAACTACGACGCGTTCTGGCGTGCCCGCGCGATTGCGCCGCGTCTCGCCGCGGTGTCGCACCCGGTGCTGGTGGTCGGTGGCTGGTACGACTCCGAGAACTTGTACGGCACGCTGGCAGCGTATCGTGCGCTCCGTGAGCGAGGGAACGTGACGCTCGCGATGGGACCGTTCGGCCACCGCGGATGGCTGGCGCGCGACGTCGCGCACACGGTGCACGGCGACCTGTACTTCGGCGACTCGCTCGAGACCGCACTGCAGCGCGACGTGCAAGCCGCGTTCTTCCGCGCGCACCTCAAAGGCGGCGCGCCGCTGGCCGCCGGCGCTCGCCTGTTCGATACCGGCCGCAAGCAGTGGACGACGTTCTACCGTTGGCCCTCGAGTACGGTGGTGCGGCGCGACCTATGGCTCGGCGCCGCGCGCACGCTCGCGTTCGCCGAGTCGCGCGGGAGCGCAGCGGCACCGCGGCGCTTCGTGGAGTTCGCGAGCGACCCGCGCACGCCGGTGCCCTCGCGCTGCGGTGGACCGACGGCCGAGGACGGGTCGCCGTTTCTGTACATGAGCGGCGACCAGCGTTGTCTCGAGGGACGATCCGACGTGGCCGCGTTTCAAACGGAGGCACTCGCCGCCGACCTTACCGTGGCCGGTCCGGTGGTGGCGCGCCTCACGGTGAGCACGACGGGCTCCGACGCGGACGTGGTGGTGAAGCTGGTGGATGTGTATCCGGGCGACGAGCCCGACCATCCGTTCCGCCGCGACAGCACGGTGCACCTGGCCGGCTACCACCAGCTCGTGCGGGCCGGTGTGCTGCGCGCACGCTGGCGTCGCTCAACCGCCGTGCCGTCGCCAATGGTGCCGGGCCAGCCGACCGAGGTGACCATCGAACTGCCCGATGTGTACCACACTTTTCGCGCCGGTCATCGTCTGATGCTGCAGGTACAGGGCAGCTGGTTTCCGCTTCTCGATCGCAATCCGCAGCGCTTCGTGCCGAACATCTACGAGGCACGGGCCGCGGACTTCAAGGCGGCGCGACATCGGGTGTGGGTGGGCGGCACCGCGGGCAGCCGGCTTGAATTGCCGACGTTGCGGTAGCGCGCCCGGCGCTACGGGAGTGCCGCGTACCGCGCATGGATGCCGTACGCGCTTCAGTCTGCTGCACGACATGACGCAAAGCAGTCCAATCGACTACGTGTCGAGGTCCACCTCGAACTCCACATCCGACTCGCGATGCCATTCGAGTTCGGCGGGCGTCATAGGCCGAAGCATCAGATCGAAGGCCAGCCAGCCGAGCTTCGCGAACGGGTACAACAGAAAGAGGAGCAGCAGCGTGACCAGCGGCATACTCCACTCGAGCACGTCCCAGGGCGTTTCGTCCGTCACCGCAGCGGTCAGCAGCAGCAGCGCATAGTTCGCGAGGCCGACCATCGTGAAGAGTATGAAAATCGCGCCGAGAAACGAGTCGTGCTCGCCGCGCTGCATGCGCATGCTGCACGTGCCGCACTTGACCCGCAGCTTGAGCGGATGGTGCAGCACCGGACCCTTCCCACAGTTCGGGCACCGCAGCGTGAAGGCACGACCGAACAGTGTGAGCGTGCGGCCCAGCGACGGAAGCGCAAGGTCGCTTTCCGTGTCCATCTCATGAGATATCTGCGGTTTCATCATGCAAATGTAGGTGCTGAGCGGGAGCGGAAATCGTGATCGCGGACGTCGGGCGACCACCGCTCGCCATGTAGCACCCGCGCCGGCGCCGGATCACCATCCAGCGCCGCCGCGACCACCGCACGACCGCTGAGCGCTCCAATCACGTTGCCGGTACCCGAGTAGCCTCCCAGCGCCCACACGCCCTCACGGACCTGCTCCAAGACCGGCAAACCGCTCTCGGTGTAGCCCGCGCATGCCGCCCAGCGGTGCGTGATCGGCGCGGTCACGCCCAGATGCGTGCGCACGAACGCTTCCAGCAGCTCCTGCACCGGCGCCGTGGGTGTCGCATCGAGACTCCATTCGCTCGGTCCCGCCTGATCGCGGAACCCGCCGATCGTGATCGACCCGTTGGGCAACTGCTGCCAGTACTCGTAGCCCTCGCGGTAGTACATCGGGCACGGGACGGTGATCTCCGTGGTCGGCGCGGTAGCCAGCATCTGCAGACGCGCCGTACGCACGCGTCCCGCGAGTTCGGGCAGGATCACCTCGAGTCGGCCATCCACCGCCACGATCACCCGCTGGCAGTGCACGGTCCCCGCCGCGGTGTCCACGCGCGTGCCCTGCACCGCGGTGACCGGTGATCGCGCGAACAACCGCGCACCCGCGTGCGCCGCATGACGCGCCAGGATGCGACAACGTGCCAGCGGATTGAACGACGCGTCGCTTGGGAACGTGAGTCCCACCCCATCGGCCGCTTCGTACCACTCGCAAGCCAGTCCATCAGCCTGCATCGCCTCCATCTGCGCCCGACAGTCGTCAATCTCCCATTCGTCGGCGGCGATGCGGCGCGAGCCCACGAACCGCACCGTGCCCGGCGCCGCGTCGGCGATGCGCCGCATCTCCGCCAGCGTCGCCAGATAGATCGCGAGCGCGCGATCGCGACCATGCTTGCGCACCGCGTCGTGGTAGAAGTCGTACGCGCCCGCCAGCAGGAACCCGCCGTTGCGGCCAGCGGCACCGGCCGCCACGTCGCTCGCGTCAAGGCCGACCACCGCCTCACCGCGCGCCAGCAACTCCTCGATGACGGTGAGACCGGAACCGCCCAGCCCGATCACACACGTGCCCGTCGTGATCTCTCCCTGCAACGACGGGAATGCGGTCCACGCGCCGTCATCCCAGACGGGCTGGTTATCGGTTGTCATTTCTTGCTTCAGATCGGGGCTCGTGCGAGGACGCGGGAGCGATACGGTACACGCCGTTGCGCTCTCCCAGCAATCCCACGGCCGCATCGATCAGCGGATCACGCGCGCTGTCGTAGCTGGCGGGATCCCACGTCATCGCCAGATGCGGCGCCACGCCCCTTCCCTCGATGGGACGTTTATCCGGGCCGAATTCGAGCCAGCGCGGCACGGTGAAGCGCCAGCCGTTGCCGAGGGCGAAGGTGGCCGGATTACCCGAGGCGCCGCCGGTGGTGTCACCCACCACGGTAACCTGGGGCAAAGTGCGCATGGCGGCGACAAAGCTTTCCGTCGCGCTGAACCCGCCGCGTCCGGACAGCACCACGACGGGTCGTGTGAACTGCCAGCCTCCGCGAGGACCGATCGTGCGCGCCAACGGCATCTCGATGTTCTTCACCAACGAGTCCATGCGGATCTCGACGTACGAGGCCGTGAACGCACGGGTGGTGAAACGGCTGGCGAAGGCGAGGGCCGTTTGATCGGTGCCGCCCGCATTGTTGCGCACATCGATGATCAGGCCCGGGGCGTCGCGCATGCGCGAGAGCGCCAGATCGAGCGCGTCCTGATTGACCGGTTCCTTCCACGATCCGATGTACAGATAGGCGTACCCACCCACCGTGCCTTCGCCGAAATCGCGATTGTGCGCGAGATAGCTGGCGTCGCGCATCGCCGATTCCCATCGTGGCCGTTCGAAGTTGGCCACCACGGCCGGGCGGAACGTCGGCACCACCTGCCCGCGCGGATCGACCAGCCAGACATGCAGGTCGCGCAACGGCGTGAGCATATCGACGAGCACGGCGATCAGCTCATCCTGCGAGCGCGCCCGCTGTGCCCGGGCGCGATAGGTCGCGCGCTGAGCCCGCCAGTCGACCTGCTTGTACGCGAACGACGGATAGACCTCGTCGAATCGCGTCCACAGCGTATCGAACTGCTCCACGTACGAGCGCGACGGTCTCGGCGACACCCGCTCCGCATTGTTCGCGCGAAGCGAGGGGACAACACACGCCACACTCGACGCGGCAGCGCCCAGCGCCAGCCACACTTTCCAGTGCCCTGCGCGTCTCATACCCTATAACATCGAGTCCGGACCGACAGAGGTAAAGTCCGCTGGCGCCATTCGTCCCTGAAATCGGAACGTCCCGCCCGACTCAGAGCCCGGCGATGCCCTTGGCCACCTGGCGCACCAGTACGGCCAGCTCCGGCGAGCTCTGAATCGACTGGAGGAAGAGCCGCTGGAAGGCGTCGCCTTCGGCATCCGCCTTGAGCAGCTCGAGCGACTGCTCGAACAGGGCGTTGGCCTCGACACTGCCCAGCGGCTGCTTCTTGTCGGAGGTGCGCTCGTCGATCATGAGCACCATCTGCCCCATCGGGCGCAGCCAATCGAACCAGGGATCGTTGATCACGAGCTGGAGGAAGGCGCTGTTGTTGGCGATCCGCCCATGCTGCTTTTCGTACCGGTTCCGCTCGGCTTCGAGCAGGCCCCGGTGTACACGCAGCAGGTCGTTCCGAACCGTATCGAGACGACGAAGATCGGTGGCCGTGGCCTCCGGGACCTCGATGTGCGAGGGTGGCAGGTCGGGTGCGAAATCGGGATTCGAATCGGTCATGCAAGCCTCCGAACGCGCCCGGAGGCGCGAGTGATTCTGTGGGATACGAAGGAAAGATATCATCGCGACTGTCTGCGCAGCCGTCGATACTTCCTTCATGCGCAATTCTCCCGCCCCACTCCGCTCCCGCGTCGGCGCCGTCCTGCTGGCGTCGCTGTGCGCGCTCTCACCGACCCTCGCCCGGTCGCAGTCCACGACGCCGTGGCGCACAGTCCGGCAGGACCACCTCTGGCTGGCCACGTTCATCGACCAGCCGATCACCGCGCGCTGGGCCTTTCTCGGCGACGTGCAGTGGCGGCGCACCGATGGCGGTCAGAAGCCGCAACAGCTGCTCACGCGCGGATCGATCACGTATCGCGTGACGCCGGGCTTCCGGCTCGGTGCCGGTCTCAACTACGTGGCGACCGCGCCGTACGGCGAGCTCCCGTCGGCCCGGCCGCTTCGCGATCGCCAAATCTTCTACATCGCGCAGATCAACCAGAAGCTCGGCGGCACCGATGTCATGCACCGTTATCGGTTCGAGAACCGGTGGCTGGCCGACGTGCTCGCCAACGCGGCCGGCAGCGATTCACTCAGCGACTCGCGCTTCGCGCAACGCGCGCGCTACATGCTGCGGGGATCGCGGCCGCTGGGCGGGCTCACGCTGCGGAAGCAACCGGTGATCGGCATCGTGCAGAACGAGCTGTTCGTGGGCCTGTCGCGCGCCGATCGCGGCGTAGCCGTGGATCAGAACCGCTTCTCCTTCGGCGCGGGCCTGCCGCTGTCTACCACGAAGCGGCTGGACGTGCTCTGGCTGCAGCAGTGGATCCCCGTCTCACGAGCCCGCGCCAATGAGAACAACCGAACGCTCTGGATCGTGCTGAACCACACGGGCAAGGCGCGTTAGGTCGATCCGCTCGAACGACCCGGCTGAGCGTTTCGGCGGTGCGTTGCGTTAGGGGTGGGGGTCGCGTAGCATCGGCTGGGGTGTCGCCCCGGCCGAGGTGGTGGCGACCCACTGCTTGATATCTGACCGCCCACCCGAGGCAGCCTACGAATGCGCTTACCAACTGTTTTTGCGCGACGCTCCGCGTTTCTCGCACGAACCCTGACGGCCGGGATGCTCCTGCCGCTCGCCGCGGTCTCCGCGCAAAACCGCGGGCCGAAGACGGCCGACGCAAAACCGTCGGAGCCCAACCCGCTGGCCGACGAAGGCTATGTCACGCCGCCGCCCTCGATCGCCCGCTTGGTCGCGGCGCCGCGCGAACAGAATGTGAACTTCACGGCGCCGAATCCCGGCAGTCGGCAGTTCTTCTTGCGCACCGTCGGTGACGGGCTCCCGTCGCTGCAGAATGTGGGCAAGGAGCACCACAACCTGGGCGGGTTCCAGGTGGACTATCGCGGCAACCGCGATCGCGCACTCACGATGCGCAGCAGCGCCGGCTTCGAAATCACCGAGTGGGCCAGCGGCCGCAAGATTCCGGTGGCCGTTCCCGCCGGCGCCCGCGTGAGCACCCCGGTGTGGTCGCCCGACGGCACGCAGTTCGCCTTTCTCGCGCTGTTCGAAGACGGCACGCAGATCTACGTGGCCGACGCTACGACCGGAAAGTCACGCGCCGTGACCACGCGGTCCACGTTGTCGACCAGCGTCACCGCGCCCGAGTGGACGGCCGACGGATCGACGATCGTGACGGTGCTCGTGCCCGACGCGCGCGGCCCCGAGCCCAAGGAGCCCAAGCTGGCGACGGGTCCGATGGTGCGCCTGAATGAGAACAACAAGCTCAAGACGCGCACGTATCCCGATCTGCTGTCGTCGCCCTACGAGAAGGCTCTGCTGGAGTACCACACCACGGGTCAGCTGGCCGTGGTGAACGTGAAGACGCGCGCGGTGAAGAAGGTCGGTGCGCCGGGGCTGGTCCGCAGCATCGATCCGTCGCCCGACGGACAGTATTTCCGCGTCACGTACGTGGAGAAGCCGTTCTCGTATCTGCTGCCGGTCGCGAGCTACGGCACGCGTGACGTGGTGATCGACGGCGCCGGTACGGTGCTGCGTGAACTGGTGAAGCGCCCGTTGCGCGAAGGCGAAGAGCCGGCCGACCCCACCGATCCGCAGCCGCGCGCGGCCGCACCGGCGGGTGCAGGTGCCGCCGGACGCGCCGCGCCGGTGGACACGGGCAAGCGCAACATCGCGTGGCATCCGTTCGCCGGCGGGTTGTTGTACGCGCAGATCGCGCCGGCGCCTGCTGGTGCGGCGCGTGCGGATTCCGCCGCTACCGCCGCGACGGCAGCGCGACGCGCCGATCGCCTCATGCACTGGAAGGCACCGTTCGATTCGACCGGCGGCACGAAGCTGTATGAAACGGCCAATCGCATTGCCAGCGTGCAGTTCAGCGACAACGGCAAGATCATGTTCGTGAGTGAGACGGGCACCGGCGGCACGTTCGAACACGCCATCTTTCTCGACGAGAACAACGCCAAGTTCACCGTGATCGCGCCGCGTGCGCGTGGCCGCGGTACGGACAGCACCGCACGGCCCGCGGCCCCGCCCGCTGGCGGCCCCGGTGGTCGCGGTGCGCGCACGTCGGAGCTGGTCACGCGCCCCGGTCATCGTGGCACGCCAGTGGTCGTGGTCTCCACCGACGGCAAGTACGTGTTCACGCAGGGCACGACACCCGACAGCGTGGGCAAGACGCCGCGCGCGTTCGTGGAGAAGATCGAGATCCGCACGGGCACGCGCAGCCGCATCTACGAGAGCGCGGCCGACGTGTTCGAAACGATCAACGCGCCGCTCGACGATGATTTCACGCGCGCGGTGATTCAGCGCGAGTCGCCTACGGTAGTGCCGCAGTCGTACGTGCTCACGTTGGCCTCACGCGACGTGAAGCAGCTCACGAACAACGTGGATCTCATGCCCGAGATCACGAAGGCGGTGCGCAAAACGATCGTGGCGCGTCGCGCCGACGGCTATTCGTTCAACGTGAAGGTGACGCTGCCGGCCGACTACAAGGACGGCACGCGGCTTCCCGCGATGTTCTGGTTCTATCCGCGGGAGTACGACAATCAGGACGCGTACAACCGCAGTCTCACGCAGGGCGCCGGCGCAGCCAATCGCTTCCCCACGTACGGCCCGCGCTCGCTGGCCTTCATCGTGACGCAAGGCTACGCGCTGATCGAGCCCGACGCTCCGATCTTCGCCAGCGAAGGACAGCTGCCGAACGACAACTACGTGGTAGACCTGCGCAACAATCTCGCAGCCGTCATCGACGCGCTCGACACACTCGCCATCGTGGACCGTCAGCGCTTAGGTATCGGTGGCCACAGCTACGGCGCGTTCAGCACGGTGAACGCGATGGTGCATACGCCGTTCTTCAAGGCCGGCATCGCCGGCGACGGCGCGTACAACCGCACGCTCACGCCGAACGGCTTCCAGAGCGAACGCCGCGACCTGTGGCAGGGCCGTCAGACGTATCTCGAGATGTCACCGTTCCTGTACGCCGACCAACTGAACGGCGCGCTGCTGATGTATCACAGCACCGAAGACCAGAACGTGGGCACCGACCCGATCAACTCGATCAAGATGTTCCACGCCCTGCAGGGACTCGGCAAGACGGCATCGCTGTACATGTACCCGTACGAAGACCACGGCCCCGTGGCCCGCGAAACCGTGCTCGATCAGTGGGCGCGTTGGGTGGCGTGGCTGGACAAGTACGTGAAGAATGCGGGGGCGAAGCCGAAAGTGACGACGATGTAGGGTTGGTTGCTGGCGGCAAGATTGCTGAAAATATCACGCAGAGAAGCAGAGAGCGCAGGGCACGCAGAGAATAGCAATAAAATGCTTTTTTGCTCTGCGCCTCTGCGCTCTCTGCGTACTCCGCGTGATCAGTTCGACAATCCCGACTCAACGCAGCGAATCTAGAACGTCCAATCGATCCCGATGCTTGGCAGCACGCCGATGGAGGTCTGGCGCTCCGGTGCGCGCAGCCGCGCACTCCACGCGATCGCGCTCACGTTCTGCCGCGCGGTGGCGTTCTGCACGTCGAGGTACGTAATGAGCTGCGACGTGCCGATCTGCCAGCGACGATCCACGCGCGCGTCGAGCGAGAAGAACTGCGGCAGTCGCGCGCCGGCGTTGTAGCGCGTGAAATCCAACGTGCCCTGTCGCACGCCGCTGGCCACGAACGGCGTGGTCGGCAAGCCCGTCGCCGTGCGCATGCGCGTCGACAGCTCCCACTTGGCGTTGGGGCGCCAGCCGAGCAGGGCGTTGGCGACCACCGGGGCGTCGAAGGCGCCGGGGCGCTCGACGCCATCGATCGCGGCGAAGCGCGTGCGGTTGGCGCTGATGGTGAGCAAGCCATACACCGGCACCTGCGAGAGCTTCTTCTGCAGCAACAGCTCGGCGCCGATCACCGTGCCACGCCCAAGGTTGGCCAGCGGCTCGAGCCCGAAGGGAATGTCGTTCGTGGCGTCGTCGAATCCCGAGGGCTGCAGCACCGCCTGCGGGCGGAAGCGTCGCGCCGGATACTGTCGATAGCGCTTGCCGTACACCTCGACCTGCAGCTTCACATCATCGCGCAGCGTGCGTGTGATACCGGCAATCAGCTGATCGGCTGCGAACGGCTTGAGTGATGCATTCGACGTATCACCTACCAGCCAGATGAGCTGCGGCGGCTGCCAGTAGCGACCCACCGATACCGAGGCCGTGGTACGGGCGCCGTGCTGCCACACCGCGCTCGCCCGCGGCGCCGTGCGCACCGCGTTGTCCAGATAGCCGTACCAGTCGCCTCGCACACCGAGGGTGAGGCGCAACCGATCGCCAACGCGGGTCGTCGCCTGGGAATACACAGCACCGCGCGTAGCGGTGAACGACGTGTCGCGCCGAAGCGGCTGCTCCACGAACGCGGCATCACGTCGGAATGCGCCGGGCACGGTGAGATCGTAGCGCAGGTCGGAGCCATACTTCGCCACGACGCCTGTTTCCACGTCAACGCGCGGTGAGAGCTGCCACTGCAGATCGGTGCGCAGCGACTGTTCGCCTTCCGTGGTGTTGGCAGCAAACACCACGCTCGGTTCGCGGCCGGGGCCGCCCGAATCGTTCTGCGTGGTGGTGTATCGGGTAAACGTGCGGCCGAGCGTGGTGGTGAGCAGTCCCTTCGAGAGCGTGCGCTGCCAGATCAGTCCGGAGAAGTACTGATCCTGCTGCGGCGCCACCACGCGCGAGTTCTCGAAGCGGTTCTCGTCGGTGTCATTGTTGAACGTGACCGTGCCCTGCGCGCCGATGAGCACTGCCGACAGTTGATCGCGCGACGATGGGCGCCACACGGCCTTGCCCGTGAGATCACGGTAGCTCGGAATGAAGCCGAAACCGGCGGCCTTGAAGATGAAATCGAGATAGCTGCGGCGTACGCCGAGCAGGAATGACCCGCGCTCGCCGAGCGGTCCTTCCACGTAGGCACCGCCGCCGGTGGCCGAGATGTTCACCGAGCCACTGACGCGATCGCGCGAGCCTTCACGCAGGCGGATCGACGTGACACTGGCGGTGCGGTCGCCGTACCGCACGCCGAATCCGCCGGCCGACAACGCCGCGTCTTCGACAAAGGCCACGTTGATCAGCGACAGCGGTCCGCCGGTGGAGCCCTGGGTGCCGAAGTGATTGATATTCGGCACTTCGATGCCATCCACCGTGAACAGATTCTCGAACGGTGCGCCACCGCGGACCACCAAGTCGTTCCGGCCGGCGCTCGTGACGCCCACGCCTGGCAGTACGCTCACGGCGCGTACCACGTCTTCCTGAACACCCGGCGCACGTCGTACCTCTTCAGCGCCGAAACGTTGTGTGGACACGGGGAACGACGCCGGCGGCAGCGGCGGGAAGTACGTGGGGGCCACCGTCACGGCCGCCAGCTCCGTGGCGACCGGAGTGAGCTCCACGAGCACCTCGGCACTCCGGGCCGTACTCACCACGACGTCGCTA
>CAWJMR010000022.1:0-15270 GCA_963843965.1 uncultured Gemmatimonadaceae bacterium | reverse complement strand
ACGAGCCGGTCACCGCGCGTCCACCGAGCACCCGTTACCGCGTCGAGAAGTTCGTGCGGCGGCATCGCGTGGGCGTCATCACGGCGGGCGTGGCCTCGTTGTTGGTGGTATCGAGCAGCGTGATGGCGGCTGTCGGTCTCGTACGCGCCCGTCGTGCCGAGCAGCTGGCCGCGCGGGAAGCGGAAGCGGCGAAAGAAGTGGCCGACTTCATGGTGAATCTGTTCCGGCAGTCCGACCCCAACGTGCAGCGGCGTCAGAACATGACGGCGCAGGCGCTGCTCGAACAGGGCATCCGTCGCGTGTCCACCGACCTCGCGTCGCAGCCCCTGCTTCAGGCGCGGCTCATGCAGACCATGGGCACAGTGCAAACCTCACTCGGTAAGTACGTCGAGGCGCGCGTGCTGCTGGAGGATGTGCTGCGCACACGTGAACGCCTGCTCGGTCCCGACGACGCGCTGCTGGGCGAAACGCTCACGTCGCTCGGCGAGCTCACACGCGATCGTGGCGAACTCGAGGTCGCTGATGGCTATCTCACGCGCGCCCAACGCATCCGCGAGCGCGCGCTTGGACCGCTGCATGCGGATCTGGCCACGACGCTTTCGATGATGGCGGCCTTGCGCATGCGGCAAGCGCGTCTGGCCGAGGCCGAATCGTTGTATCAGCGGGTGTTGGCGATCGATGCCGTCGCGCGAGCGCCTGACGATGCACGCACGCTGCGCGACATGCGCGGTCTGGCGGCGGTGTATCGTGCGCAGAAGCGCAATGCGCAGGCGGATTCGTTGTGGAAGGTCACGCTACAGCGCCAGGAACAGTCGCTGGGCAGTGAACACCCCGACGTCGGCAGCACGCTGAACAACATCGGCGCCATCGCGTACTCCGACGGCAAGTACGCCGAGGCCGATGCGTACTACGGGCGCGCGCGACCTATTCTGGAGCGCGCATACGGTGTGGAGCATCCGCTCACCGTGAGCGTGATCAACAATCAGGCTGAGGTGCTCTGGAAGCTCAAGCGGTATGCGGAGGCCGAGCCGCTATTCCGGCAAGCGCTGGCGGCCAAGGAGCGGTTGTACACGCCTGAGCATTCGTCGATCGCGGTGTCGCTGAACGGCCTGGCCGGCGTACTGCGCGACAGCAAGCGTGAGGCCGAGGCGGAAGCGCTCTACAAGCGGGCGCTCGCCATTCGCGAGATCGGTAACGGTTCGGCCGACCTCGCGGAAACGCTGCGCGACTATGCGGTGTTGCTGCGGGCCTCGAACCGGGCGGCACTGGCTACGCAGCTCGAAGCGCGCGCCGCGACGCTGAAGTAGCGAAGCGTCGGTGTGGGCTCAGAACAGCCGGCGAGACGCGATCGTATCGATACGGACGAGGCGCACACGAAGGCGGTGTCCCTCACGCACAAACGTCGTGTCGGCACGAACAGCTCCGCTGGCATCGAGCTGCAGCGTTAAGGCCAATCGCGGTTGCTTGTCACGGCGTGCCAAGGTGCGCCCCATGCGCGCGAGCATCACACTATCCGGCGCGCTGAGTGCCGGCGCGAACGGCTCCAGCGCCGGCCATGCGCCCTCGGGAGCCGCGCCAAGGATGAATTCAAGCTGTCCGCGCAACACGCGTACGGTGTCGTTGCCGGCGGTGGTGGGACGATCGCTCGCGTACAGCCACACCAGCGGGCGCTGCAGTCTCCTGTCACTCGGGTCCGCGCCCACGCTGTCCAACGAAGGCGCCGCGTTTCCCACCAGCGAGTAGCCGGCGACGTGCGGCGAGTCGAGCAGCTGCGCGGTGCTGCGGCGCAACTCGGCGGCTTGCCAGCGATACGCGAGTTGCGGCTGCGTGCGGAAGTACCACGTGTGCGGCGCGCCGTCCACGTCGAGCGACACGCGATAGGTACCGCGCAGGCGACTTGGCGTGCGTCGCGCCACCTGCCAGTCCGGGCCCAGGACTGCGTTCCGGAGTGTGGTGCGGATGGGCTCCAACTCCGCGTCGGCCACGTGGGTGCGCGCCCAGGCGGCGACACGCTCCGTGGCACCTTCGGTGTTCGAAGCGGTGACGGGCGGTGACACGCTGAGGAGACTATTCAGCCCGAACATGGCCTCGGCAGACGCGAGCGTGGCAGTCGCCGGTACGTCATAGGGCCGTCCGCGCCGCGGATACGGATAGCTCCAGGCGTCGGGAATGACGAGTACCGGCACGTTCCCGATCCACTGGCTGGGGTGGGCCGGCGTGGCGCGCACGTACCCCACTTCACCGCGGATCGCGAAGGGGATCGTGTCGGTCCAACGCAGGACGCCACAGTCGGCGCCGTACGGCGCTGCGCGAATGAAGGCGGTGGGTTGGCTGTCCGTGATGCCGTTGGCCGCGAACAGCGCGCGGGTCGCTGAGTCCAGCGCCAACAGACGCACGCGCGCTGCAGGCATCGGTGTCCCGGCGACCGCACGGAACGTGTCGGCGACGCTTCCTGGGACCGACGTGTATGACATCGACGACGTCCCGGACAGCCCGTACGGAAGCGTGGTGTCCTGCTCCACCCGCATCAGGGCATGGGTGGGCCCCGGCATCAGCGTGCAGCGCGCGCTCGCCGCGAGCGCGCGCGGCTTCGCGGTGATCACGGTGGCGGCGAGCACCGTTGTGGCGAGCGCGGTGGACGTGATCGCCGCGGCATACGTCCTCAATCGATACCGGAACACCATGCGCTGGTCCTCCCGAATTCAGCGTTGGCCATCACGCCCGACGCGCGCGATCGGCCTCCCATTCATCAAACGGTCCGTCGAAGTCCATCAGGCGTGTGCCATTGAACCACCACACGCGCGTGGCCACCTGACGCAGGAACGCGCGGTCGTGGCTCACCAGCAGCACGGTGCCGTCAAACTCGTCGAGCGCATCTTCGAGCACTTCGATGTTCTCGACGTCGAGGTGGTTGGTGGGCTCGTCGAGCACCAGCAAATTGGCGCCCGTCAGCGTCATGAGCGCCAGCGCCATCCGGGCCCGTTCACCGCCACTGAGGGTGCGGATTTCGCGGAACACTTCGTCGCCGCTGAAGCCGAACGCGCCGAGATGGTTCTGGATGTTGCCACGGCTCCAGAGCGGCCGCTGCGCCTGAATGGCGTCCGACAGCGACAACTTGAGCGGTAGGTCGGCGAGGTCCTGTCGGAACCACGCCGGCGTGATCGAGCTGCCCACGCGCGCCTCGCCGCTTGCGGGCTCCAGATCCCCCAGCATCGTCGAAATAAACGTCGACTTACCCGCGCCATTGGGGCCGACCAGCGCGATGAAGTCGTTGCGCCGTAGCGTCGCGGTGAAGTCGTCCACGAGCACGCGGCCCGGCACTTCGACGCGCAACTCATTGATGGAAACGACTTGGTCGCCGCCGCGCTCCGCGATCTTGAACTCGAGCGACATCGCGGCCGGATCGCCCACCGGCGGCGCCAGGCGAGGCAGCCGTTCGAGGCGCTTGCGCTTGCCCTTCGCCTGAAACGAATTGACGCCGGCGAGATTCCGTCGGATGTACTCCTCTTCCTTCTTCACGTACGCGCGCTGCTTCTCCACTTCGCGCTCGCGCGTGAGTCGACGCTCGGCGCGCTGCGGCACGAACTGACTGTAGTTCCCCTTGTACGCTTCGCTCGTCTTCGCCTCGATGTGCAGGATGTTCGTGCACACGGCATCCATGAACGCACGATCGTGCGACACCACCAGCACGGTCTCGTCGCACTCCTTGAGCCACTCCTGCAACCAGGTGGTGGTGTCGAGGTCGAGGTGATTGGTCGGTTCGTCGAGCATCAGTAGGTCGGCCGGCGCGATCAGCTGCGCCGCCAGCCCTACTCGTCCGCGCTCACCACCCGACAGCGTGGACACGAGGCGCGTCTTCGACTCCTCGGCATCGAAGCCGAGACCCTGCAGTACGGCGTCCACGCGGGCGTGGTAGATGTAGCCGCCGAGGTCCGCGAAGCGCTCCTGGTCGTGCCCGAACTTTTCGAGCATCTCGTCGGTGCACTTGTCGCCCATTTCGCCGAGGGCCATCGCCTGGTCGGCGATGCGCTGTTCGAGCGCGATGACCTCACGCCAGGCGGCGGCACCGGCCTGCCAGACCGTGGTGGCCCCTTCGAAGGCCCGGTGCTGATCGAGGAGGGCATGCCGGAGTCCCGGCTTCCGGGCGACGGCGCCGACCGTGGGCTGGATATCGCCCGTAATGACGCCGAAGATCGACGTCTTTCCGGCGCCATTGCGGCCGATGATCCCCCACCGCTCGCCTTCGGCGACGGTGAAGGTGATGTCTTTGAGGAGTTCGGTGGCTCCGAAGGAGATACCGATATTGGAGCAGGAAAGAAGAGTCACGCGGCGATGGTGGCGTCAGGTGGAATACGTCTCCCGGAAAGCTAATCGCGCCGCGTGGTGGTACCCTACGAGATGCTCGACTCCCCCATGCTCCCCAAGCCCGCGGCGCCAGCGTTGACCACCTCCGAGTGGCAGGCTCGCGCTGCAGCGCACCGCGAGCGGGTGCAGCAGTTCACGCAGCCGCGACGTGAGCGGCGTTCTCGTGGCGAGGTCCATCCGGTCTACGATTTCCTGTTTCAGTACTACCACTTTCCCGCAGGGCGGCTGGAGACCTGGCACCCCAGTCCCGACGAGCTCCTGATCGACAGCCCGGAGGCCCGCGAGCGCTTCACGGGGCCCGTTTACCTCGCGACTGAGGGAGTGATTCGGCGCCACGCCAGCGCCCTCTCCGCTGCGGGGCGTGCGACGCTCCGTCAGGCCGTACACGTGCTTCGTTCGACCCAGGAGCGTCCGGCGAACTTCGGCTGCTACGGCATGCACGAGTGGGCGATGGTGTACGGCGGTCACGACGTGCGGCACGCGGAGATCGCGCCGCTCCGGCTCCCGCAGGCCCAGGTGGATGCGTTTGTCGAGAGCCGTCCCGTCGCTTGCAGCCACTTCGACGCCTTCCGGTTTTTCGCGCCGGCCGCCAAGCCGCTGAACCGCGTCGCGCTGGAGTGGTCCAGCCGCCATGACTCCGAGCAGCCGGGCTGTATCCACGCCAACATGGACCTGTACCGCTGGGCCTTCACGTCGATGCCGTGGATCGGCAGCGACCTGCTTTGGCGCTGCTTCGAACTCGCCGTGTCGCTGCGGGTCCTCGACATGCAGGCCGGGCCGTATGACCTGCGGGCCATCGGCTTCGATCCGGTGCAAGTCGAAACTTCAGCAGGGCGAGACGAATATCAGCGCCGTCAACGGGAGCTGAGCGTACGCGCGAGCGTGCTGCGGGCGGAACTCCTCGCGGCGGTCGGCGCCATCGCCTGACGGAGCGGCGGCGTGATCCGAACGGGTGACGCCTAGTGCCGCGGCAGTACACGCCGTATCGTCCCTAGATACGCACCGCGCGGTTCCCCCGTCCGCCGACTCCCGCGAGGGGGCGGCACTCTTCCGGAGCACACACGCCATGACGGCCCGTCGTCCGATTCTCGCCCTCTCGGTCATCGCCCTGTTGACCGGCGCCTCGTCGCTTGCGTCCGCGCAGAGCGGCATGGCGGGCATGGACCACAGCATGCACCGCATGGGTCCCGAGATCGTCATCCCCAAGGGCGCGATCTATACCAAGGCGGACGTCGAATTCATGCAGGGCATGATTGCCCACCATGCTCAGGCCATCGTGATGTCAAAGCTTGCCGAAGCGAACGGTGCCAACCCGCAGGTGCTCAAGCTGTCGCGCAAGATCGATCAGTCGCAGGTGCCCGAGATTCTCATCATGCAGCAGTGGCTCCGCCGCCACGAACAGTTCGCGCCGGACACCGCGTCGTGGCACTCCATGCGCATGGATGGCATGCTGTCGGATGACGAGATCAAGGCGCTGAGCACCTCGAAGGGCGTCGAGTTTGACCGACTGTTTCTGGTCGGCATGATCAAGCACCACGAGGGCGCGATCAAGATGGTCGACGATCTGTTCAAGTCGCCCGGCTCCGGTCAGGAAGTGGACGCCAATATCTTTGCCAACGATGTCGTGACCGCGCAGACGGCCGAGATCGGCATCATGCGCGGCCTGCTCGCCAAGCTCCCCCCGAAGTAAACCGGGCAGACGGCGCCGACCGGCGATCCGTTCTGCCCATCCCCACCCACTGGAGTGTGAACCGATGCGCGTCATGCGTGGCTTGATCCTGCTGTTCGCGACTGCCGTCGTCCCGGCGCTCGCGTCGGCGCAGACGTACCCGAGCAAGTCAGATCCCCGGAACAACCTGAAGCCGGGTCGATTGGACGCGGGCGTCGCGGCGAGCAACATGAAGCTCTTGTCGTTCACGCCGAAGCCGGCGCAATTCGACACGGTCCGCGGCTTGACGTTCGTCAATTCCGACCTCGCCTTCGGCACGCACTACGTCTACCAGGCGAACTTTGCCGGCTTCTCGATCTGGGATATCACCGATCCCGCCAAGCCGGCCATGACGGCCGTGGTACAGTGCATCACGTCGCAGGGTGACCCGTCGATCTACGGCAACCTGCTGTTCATTTCCGCCGAGGGTGCGGGTAACCGCAACGACTGCGGCAGCGGTGGCGTGCAGGATCCGAAGGATCACATGGCCGGCGTGCGCATCTTCGACGTGTCGAATCCGAAGGCCCCGAAGCTCGTGAAGAACGTGCAGACCTGCAAAGGCTCGCACACGCACACGATCGTGCCCAGCCCGACCGATCCGCGCACGATCTACATCTACGTGTCGGGACAGCAGGCGGCACGGCCCGAGACGGAACTTGCCGGTTGCAAGAACGGCACGGATCCGTCCGACCCTACGAACTCGCTCTTCCAGCTCGACATCATCAAGGTGCAGCTCGATCGTCCCGAGCAGGCCAAGGTGATTCCCGGCGCGCGCGTTTTCGCCGGCTTGGACGGTGCGAGCGAATGCATGCGGTTCTGCGCACCGGCCGACGCTCGTCGTGCCGCCGCCGGGGCTGCGCGTGCCCGCCCGCCGGTCGATCCCGCCATGCCGACCGGACCGCGCAACTGCCATGACGTGACGGCGTATCCGGCGTTGAATCTGCTCGCGGCGTCCTGCTCGACGCACTCCATTCTCGTGGACATTTCGAACCCCGAGAAGCCGTTCCGCATCAGTGCGCTCGCCGACACGAACAATTATCAGGGGCGGCACACCGCGGCGTTCAGCAACGACGGCAAGAAGCTGATTCAGACCGACGAATGGGGCGGCGGCACGGGCCCGATGTGTCAGGCGTCGAGCATGATCGAGCTCGGCGGCAACACGGTCATCTCGCTCGACGCGAAGAAGAAGCAGGCGCAGCGCGCGTACTTCAAGCTGCCGTCGGCCCAGACCGCCGAAGAGAACTGCGTGTCGCACAACGGTGGCATCATCCCCGTGCCGGGACGCGACCTGTACGTGCAGGGTTGGTATCAGGGCGGCGTGAACATCATGGACTTCACCGACCCCGACAAGGCGTTTGAAATCGGCTACTTCGATCGCGGCTCGATCGATCCGCCGCAGCCGGTGGACGTGCCCGCCGCGGCCGCCGCGGCTGCGGCGCCGGGCGCGCGTCCGCGCAGCAACACGATTGGTGGCTCGTGGGGCGCGTACTACTGGAACGGCCTGATCTTCTCGTCCGAACTCGATCGCGGTATGGACATCCTCGAGCTCACGCCGAGTGCGCAGTTGTCGGCGAATGAAATCGCGGCAGCGAAGCTGGTGACGTTCACGGACTACAATCCGCAGAGCCAGCCGAAGATGACGTGGCCGCCGGCGTTCGTGGTCGTGCGCTCGTACCTCGACCAGTTGGTGCGTGGCAACGGACTCGCGTCCGACCGCACGACGGCGATTTACGCGGCGCTCGACGCAGCGGAGATGAAGTCGGGACTGGCCCGCGCGACGGCGCTCAACGCGCTGGCGTTGCAGGTGGACAAGGACGTTGCCGGCGCCAAGGACGGCGCGCGGGTGAAGACGATGGCCGGTGAAATCCGGCGCCTCGCGACGGCGTCGAAGTAATCGCGAAGTGAGCGGGATGTAACACGGTGTCATGCGCGTCGTCGAGGAGTCCTCGGCGACGCGCAGTCACATCTGGGCGCTCAACGTCCATTGGACGTACTATTGCCGGCATGATACACCGCCCGCAGGAAGCGATGGAGCTAGGGACATCCAGCAAGGCACATCGCGATGCGCGCAGTGCTGCCATTGCCGCCACCGCCGCCTGCATCTGCTTCGGCGCCTCGGTGGTGGCCACGCGGTTCGTGGTGGCGCAAACGACGCCGGTGGTGCTGGCGTTCCTGCGCTATGTCATTGCCACGGTGTGCATGTTGGCGCTGCTGCGCCGGTCGGCGTTTGTGCCCATGGAGACGCGCGATCGCTGGCAGGTGGCGCTGCTCGGTGTGCTGTTCTTCGGGGTGTTTCCGTGGAGCTTCAGTGCCTCGCTCACGCATTTGCCGGCGGCCACGGTGGCCTTGGTGGTGGCCACCAATCCGTTGGTCACGCTGGCGCTCTCGGCGCTGCGCGGCACCGAGCGGTTGTCGGCACGCGCCATCACGGGCCAGCTGCTGGCCTTGGCGGGCATCGTGCTGGCGCTCCCTCCGCTCGGCCTGCGCTCTGGTTCGTCGGCCGATGCTGGCGTTTTGATCGGCTACGCCGAGGTGGCAACGACGGTGTTGTGTGGTGCCACCTACAACGTGTGGTCCCGCCCTATGCTCATGAAATATCCGTCGGCGCTGGTGACGGGGCACGCGATGATGGCGGGCACACTCGCGCTGGCACCGCTGGCGCTGGCGCAGGGGCTGTTGATGCACACGCGCACCATCACCCCCAGTGGCTGGGGGGCGGTGCTGTTTCTCGGCACGCTGGGCGGGGCGGTGGGCTTTGGGCTGTGGGGCTTTGCCCTGCGTCGTTCCACCCCCTCGCGCGTGGCGGTGTTTCTAGCACTCAATCCCATCACCGCGATTGCGCTGGGCGTGATGTTACTGGGCGAACCGTTCACGATGCGGCAATGGCTCGCGCTGATCGCGGTGCTGTCTGGCATCCAGCTGGCCACGCGGAAGTGATGCGCTGCGTTACCGGTTCCAGAGCACCAGCGCGCCGCAACTTCCCGCATCCTTCAGATCCGCAGGCGTCGTCGCGTACAGCTCCACTGCCGTCAGATCGTCGGTGAAGATCTTGTCGAGATCGGGCGGCATCGCGTTCTCGAACGGATACACGCGCAGTCCGTCGCGAATCACCGCCGCATAACAGGTCGCATTCCCGCGCGACGCGAGGAACGATTCGCCATTCGGCCCGGTTCCGATGACCGCAGCGGCGTTCACCTTGAGCAGGTTGGCCAGCGGACGTCCGTCGGCCGCCTTCAGCTGCGCGAGGGTAAAGAACTTCCCCTGCGCCTTGGCGCGACGGGCGTCGAAGCCGGCGACGGTGAGCGCGGTCGTCACGCCCTTGGGCTTGGGAGCCGCCACCACCGCGAGAATCTCGAGGTCGATCGGCATCGCAACCCCAGGGCCGCTGGTGAACTTGTCGAAGTACGCCTGATAGCCGCGCGCGACGGCCTCGACGATATGCCCGCCGTCTTCCAGGTCGGGGACGCGTACCATGCCGAGCGAGTCGGTGACTCCGGCGTCGATGGTGTGATCGATGGTGATCTGCGCGTTGCGGATGGCGACCGTGTCGCCGGCCTTCCGGAAGCGGAGCACGACGGTGCGCGCGTCTTGCGCGTGCAACGGCCGCGTCAGTAGCATACCGACGGCCACCGACGCGAGCGTGAGAGCGTGTGTGATTCTCATGACGGGGAACGTTAGCGGGAAACCAGGGCTTCGAGAACTACGCAGCGTCTGGTCCCTTCGCTGAGGCCGCGCTGTAACATCCCCCGCCATTCTCCGTATTGAACTCAGTGACCACTTTCTTCTTGACCTGCGCGCTCGTCGGCGGTGTGCTGCTGCTCGCGCAACTCGTCTTCGGCTCGCTGGGCGCCGAACACGATGCGTCCACGCACGATGGGGCGCTCACGCCGCTGCACCACGGCGTACACGAGGCCAGCGGCGGTCTTCAGCTATTCAGCGTTCGTGCCCTCACGGCCGCCGTCGCATTCTTCGGTATCGGTGGACTCGGTGCGCGCTCGTTGGGCGTAGCCACGCCGATTGCCGTCATCGCCGCAGTGTTACTCGGTGCCATGGGGATGTTCGGGGTCGCCGTCAGCATGCGGGCGATGCTCGGCCTGCAGCGCGATGCGACGCTCGACATCCGCAACGCGATGGGCAAGGTCGGCACCGTGTATCTGCCGGTGCCCGGTGCACTGGGCGGAGTTGGCAAGGTGACGCTCGCCCTGCAGGGACGCACCGTGGAGTTCCAGGCGGTCACACTGGAGGGAAGCGTGCTTCCCACCGGTGCTCCCGTGATCGTCGTGGGAATCCGCGACGATGACGTTCTCGAAGTGCTTCTTCTCTCTTCCGTCGACGGAGTTCAGTAAATGCACCGCTTTGTCATGCTCCCGCTGCTGCAGGCCAGCGCTGTGGATCTCTTGAACAGCACCACCATCGCGCTGGTGGGAGCGGCCTTTGCGCTCATCCTGTTTGTCAGCCTCGTCCTCCTGTTCGTCACGCGCTACAAGCGCTGTCCGGCGAATCGCGTGCTCGTGATTTCCGGCCGCGTTGGTGGCAACGAGGCCGCCCGATGCATCTCCGGTGGTGGTGCCTTCGTGTGGCCGGTGATTCAGGAGTACGCGTACCTGTCGCTCGAGCCGATGCAGATCAACATCCCGCTCAAGGACGCGCTCTCCTTCGAGAATATCCGCGTCGCGGTCCCCAGCGTGTTCACGGTGGCCGTCGGTTCGGAATCCGAAGTGCGACAGAACGCGGCGATGCGACTGCTCGGTCGCTTGCAGGACGCGATCATGAAAGACGCGCAGGACATCATCTTCGGCCAGCTGCGTCAGGTGATCGCGTCGATGACGATCGATCAGATCAACCGCGACCGTGATGGATTCCTGCATAAGATCCAGCTCTCCCTCGAGCCGGAACTGCGGAAGATCGGCCTCGTGCTCATCAACGTGAACATTCACGACTTGCGCGACGAGAGCGGCTACATCGAGGCGATCGGCCGCAAGGCCGCGGCGACCGCTGTGCAGCAGGCGCGCGGTGACGTGGCCGATCAGGAGCGCATGGGTGAAGTGCGCGTGGCTGAAGCCGAACGCGAGAAGCTGGTGCTCGTGGCCAATGCGTCGAAGGACCGGGAGATCGGTCTCGCCCTGGCCGACCGCGAGCGCGCCGTACGGCTCGCGGAGCTGGACAAGGAGCGTCAGGTCGGCGAGCAGATGGCCGTGTTCGAGCGCGACACGCAGGTGAAGGATGCGCAACGGCTTCAGGCGGTGCGCATTGCGCAGTTCGACAAGGAGCAGAAGATCGGCGAGCAGACCGCGATCTTCGAGCGCGACGCGATGGTGAAGGAGGCCGAGCAGAAGAAGCGTGTCGCCGTGGCCGATGCCGATGCCCGCGCCATCGCCGGTGAAGCGGAGTCGCAGGCGATGATCGTGGCCACGCAGGCACAGCTCTCGGTGCGTCAGGCGGAAGCGTATCAGATGGTGGAGACGAAGAAGCGCGAGGCGGAAGCGGCGGTGGTCGAAGCGGGGAACCGTGCGCAGACGCGTGCGGCGCTTGCTGACGCGGAGCGCGTGGAAGCCGAGCAGCGTGCACGGCTCGAAGCGCCGGCGAAGGCCGAGAAGGCGCGGACGATCGTCGAAGCCGAAGCCGATGCCGAGCGCCAGCGCATCCACGCCACTGCGGAAGCCGCCGCGATCTTCGCGAAGCTCGATGCACAGGCCCGAGGTGAGTACGAGGTGCTCTCCAAGCGCGCCGAGGCGCTCGGACAGCTCGTGGAGAAGGCCGGTGGTGCGCGCGAAGCGTTTCAGTTGCTCATGGTCGATCAGATCCCACTGCTCGCCGAGTCGGCGGCCAAGGCCATTTCGAACATCAAGTTCGACAAGGTCGTCGTGTGGGAGGGGGGCAACAGCAATGCGAACGGCGGCTTGAGCGGCACGGCAGGCTTCATCCAGAACATGGCGAAGAGCATGCCGCCCATGATGGACGTGCTTCGCACCGTCGCCGGCGTGGAGCTGCCGGCATTCCTCGGCACGATGACACCGGAAACGACGCCGAGCACGGTACCGACCGCTGGCACCGAGCCCGCGAGCGCGGTGAACGGCGAGGACGTCTCGCTGCTGAAGTAGTCATCCAGGAGCCACCCCCATCCCGCCGCCTCATGCGCTCTACGCGTCCGTGGTATCTGATCGCGTGCCTTCTGGTCGCTGTTCCGAGGGAGAGCCGCGCCCAGGAGAAGCACGCTTTCCAGACGGACTTCACCGTCGCGGAGTTCGCCGCCAGACGCGCCCGGATCTACGACGCGATCGGCGCACAGGGGATCGCTGTCGTGCAAGGGGCCAGCGGGGTGCCCGGCTTCAGCGTGTTCCGTCAGTCGAACGATTTCTACTACCTGTGCGGGCTCGAATCGGCGCACGCATACCTGTTGCTCAACGGGCGGACGCGCACCGCCACGCTGTATCTGCCGCATCGCGACGAAGGACGGGAACGCTCGGAGGGCAAGATTCTCTCGGCGGAGGATTCGGCGCTCGTAGCCCGACTCACGGGGGTCAATCAGGTGAAGGGACTGGAGAGTCTCTCGCTCGACCTCGTGAGCGCCGACCTGATACGCCCACCGGCGCTGGCGCTGTACACGCCGCTCAGTCCCATGGAGACCGGCAACGATAGTCGCGACGAACTGCTGGCCGGTCAGGCGCGCGCCGCGAGCGATCCGTGGGACGGCCGTCCGTCGAGAGAGGCGCACTTCGTGCGGCTCGTGAAAGAACGCTTCCCGCAGTTCGAGGTGCGCGATCTGTCGCCGACGCTCGATGCCATGCGCGTGATCAAGAGCACCGCGGAGATCGCGCTCATTCGCCAGGCGACGCAATTGGCGGGACTCGGCATCATGGAGGCGATGCGCTCCACCATGCCCGGCGTGTACGAGTATCAGCTCGATGCTGCCGCCAAGTATGTGTTTCACGCGGGTGGCGCACGCGGCGATGGCTATGCGTCGATCATCGGCGGCGGCACGAACGCGTTCTTGGGGCACTACTTCCGCAAGTCGGATGTGCTGCGCGACGGCGATCTGGTGCTGATGGACTACGCGCCAGACTATCGCTATTACACGAGCGACGTGACGCGCATCTGGCCGGTGAACGGGAAGTACACCGCGGCACAAACGGCGCTGTACGAGTACATCGTGGCGTATCGTGACGCGCTGTTCCGGTACATCAAGCCGGGCGTCACCGCCGATGATGTCCTCGACCGCGCGGCCGCCGACATGACGCAGTATCTGGTGGGGAAAACATTTGCGTCGCCGGCGCATCTGAAAGCCGTGCAGCAGGGGCCGGTGTTCCGCGGTCATTTTCAGCATCCGGTCGGCATGGCCGTGCACGACGTGGGGCGCGTGCGTGGCGTGCCGCTCAAGGCCGGTATGGTGTTCACGATCGATCCGATGATCTGGATCCCCGAGGAGCAACTCTACATCCGGATCGAAGACGTGGCGCTGGTCACGGCCGACGGCGTGGAGAATCTGAGTGGTTTCGTACCGTCGCGTATCACGGATGTGCAACGCACGATCGGCGAAGCCGGCGTGATCCAATTCCGCAAATGAGATATCACTTCGCCACCGCGCTGGCCGCCGTGGGCGCGCTTCTCTCGCCAGCAACGAGAACGGACACGTATCCCAAGAATCCGAACATCGACGCGCTCAATTACGCGTTCACGATCGAGCTGTCGGATACGACCGACCTGATCGTCGGCGAGATGGCACTCGACGTTCGCTTCGTGGGGCCGGGCGTGCGTGCCGTGCGACTCGACCTCATCAGCGCGAGTGCGGCGCAGGGTGGCAAAGGGATGCGCGTGTTGGGCGTGACGATGAACGGCGCCGCGACGCCATACACGCACGTGGACGATGTGTTGCTGGTACCGCTGGCATCGGCGCCGGCCGTGAATCAGCGCGCCCGGTTGGTCGTGCGCTATCGGGGCACGCCGGCGTCGGGTCTCAAGATCGGCAAGAACAAGTACGGCGATCGCACCTTCTTCAGCGACAACTGGCCCGACAAGGGCCGCCATTGGTTGCCGACGATCGACCATCCCTACGACAAGGCCACGAGCGAGTTCATCGTGACGGCCCCCAGTCACTATCAGGTCGTGTCGAATGGCCTGCAGGTCGAGATCAGTGACGTGCCCGGCGGACGCCGCCGCACGCACTGGAAGAACTCGGTGCCGATCGCGCCGTGGCTGTACGTACTGGGCGCGGCGCGCTTTGCCGTGCAACGGGTGGGGACGTTCGAGGGGAAGGCGATCGAGACGTGGGTCTATGCGCAGGATCGTGACGCCGGGTTTGCCGACTTCGCGACCCCCACCAAAGACGTGCTGGCCTACTACAGCGACTACGTGGGGCCCTTCGCCTATGAACGGCTGGCGAATATCCAGTCGAACAGTGTGAGTGGTGGCATGGAGGCGGCATCCGCCATTCTGTACAGCGAGAGTTCGGTGACCGGCACCGGCAGTGTGCGCTGGCGCAACGTGGTGATTCACGAGATCGCCCATCAGTGGTTCGGCAACGCGGTCACCGAGGCGGACTGGGACGAGGTGTGGCTCAGTGAAGGCTTCGCGACGTACTTCACGCTGCTGTACATCGAGCACGCCTATGGCCGTGACGAATTCGTGCGCGGGCTGCAGTCAAGCCGCAGCGCGGTCATGAGCTTCGCGGCGAAGAATCCGGCGTATACCATCATCCACAAGAACCTGAGCCGCATGGAGGATGTGACCAGTTCCCACACGTACCAGAAGGGGAGCTGGACGTTGCACATGCTGCGCGGCGTGATGGGCGAGGACGCGTTTCAGCGGGGCATTCGCGCGTACTACGCGCAGCACTTCAACGGGAACGCCACCACCGCTGACTTCCGCCGCGCCATGGAGGAGGCGTCGGGACAGGAGCTCGGCTGGTTCTTCGAACAGTGGCTGTACAAGCCCGGCTCGCTCAAGATCGCCGGTACCTGGACCTACGATGCCGCTGCCGGCCAAGTCCGCGTTGCGCTTGATCAGGTGCAGAACGACGGCAGTCTGTTCACCATGCCGATCGAGATCGGCGTGTATACCAAGGGGCAGCCGGTACCGACGATCGAGCGGGTGCGGGTAGCGGCGAGATCCAACACCTTCACCATCAGCACCCCCACGGCCCCAGACAGCGTACGCCTGGATCCGAACCTGTTGGTGCTGATGGATGCCACGTTCACCAA